>NZ_LQMT02000041.1:125652-165743 GCF_001620365.2 Amycolatopsis keratiniphila subsp. keratiniphila | reverse complement strand
TGTTGAGTTCTCAAGCAACACGCTTTGTTTCAAAGCGATATTCACAAGCTTTTGGTCGAGCATGCCGAAACCTACGGTCTTAGTCGTAGGGGGTCGGCGGCCGCTCGTGGGCCGACGCTGAACGTTACCTGGTCCGGTTCGCGGTGTCAACCCGCTCGGCCCTGGTTCCTTGCCTCGGGGCTTTCGGCCCCGGCGGCCCGGTGTTCCTGGCGACGAAGAGAAGATTACATGCCCCGGAACCCCCCGAAAACAGGGGGGTCACTTAACGACATCGCCGCAGGTCAGCCGGTATAGACCCCCGTCATCCGACGGTCTTCAGGTAGCGAGGCGGTTCGCGGGCGGGGACGACGCGTTCGAAGTCGGCCGCGTAGGCGAGCACCCGGGCGTCGGCCCACTGCCCCGCCATGAACGAAACCCCGACCGGGAGCTCGCCGACGAAACCGGCGGGCACGGTCACCGCGGGGTAGCCCGAGACCGCGGCCGGCGTCGACGACGGGATCACGTCGTTGTCGCCGGTCTTGCAGTCGGTCTTCCAGGCGGGCGGGTTGGTGGGCGCGGCGATGGCGTCGAGGCGGTACTTCGCGAGGGTCTCGTCGATCGAGCGTTTCGCCAGCTCGGTGAGCTCGCGGCGGTTGGCCTGGTAGGTGGGGTCGGACGGGCTGGGCGCGACGAGTGCCTGTTCGAAGAGTTCCTGCCCGGCGAAGCAGGTCTGCTCCAGCGGGTCGGACCGGTTGTAGGCGATCAGCGCGGCGAGGTCGCGCGGGCCTTCGGGGCGCGTGGCCAGGTAGCGATCGATGTCGCGGTGGAACTCGGTGAGCAGGGCCGGGAACTCCAACTCGCCGAGCCTCGCCTGGTACGGCGGCGTCACCTCGACGACCTCTGCTCCGGCCTTGACCAGCGAGTTCTTGGACTTCGTCATCACGGCTTCGACGTCCGGCCCGAGGACCGGCAGGCGCCAGAGCCCGATCCGGGAGCCCTTCAGCACGCCGGGCCGGAGGTGCGCGGCGTAGTCGGTCGGCTGGTTCGGCGGGTACGTGCCGGTGGCGGGGTCGCTCGGGTCGCGGCCCTGGAGCGCGGACAGCGTCAGCGCGACGTCGACGACGTGCCTGGCCATCGGGCCGGCGGTGTCCTGTTCGGCCGAGATCGGCACCACGCCGGTGCGGCTGACCAGGCCGAGGCTCGGTTTGTGTCCCACTGTCGCGGTCATCCCCGCCGGGCAGACGATCGAGCCGTCGGTCTCACTGCCGATCGCCACCTGGGCGAGTGAAGCGGCGACACCCGCGGCGGATCCGGCGGACGACCCACACGGGTTGCGGTCGAGCACGTACGGGTTGTTCGTCTGCCCACCGGCGCCCGACCACCCGGAAGTGGGTTTGGCGGCGCGGAAGTTCGCCCATTCCGACAGGTTCGCCTTGCCGAGGACGACCGCGCCCGCGTCGCGCAGACGGCGGATCAGGGTCGCGTCCTTCGCGGGCTTGCTGCGCAGTGCGCGCGACCCCGCCGTCGTCTGCTGGGAGCGGATGTCGACGTTGTCCTTCACGAGGACCGGGATGCCGTCCAGCGGTCCGCGCGTCTTGCCGGCACGGCGCCTGACGTCGCTCTCCGCGGCCTGCGCGATCGCGGCCGGGTTGACCGCGATGACCGCGTTCACCTTCCGGTCGATCTTGTGGATGCGGTCGAGATAAGCCGAGGTCAGGCCGACGGCGGTCAGGCGTCCGGAGGACATCCGGGCCTGGAGCGCGGGGATGTCGGCGGCGTCGAGATCGAGTGGTTTTCCGGCGGCCGACGCCGCTGGTGCGGCGCTTGCCACGATGGTCGCGGCGACCAGCGCCGTCAGAACTCCGAACACTGGCCGCCGCACCATCAGGTCTCCTTCGTCTAGAGAACCGGAAGCAGGGTCCGCAGCTCGTACGGGGTCACCGCGCTGCGGTAGTTATCCCATTCAACACGTTTGTTGCGCAGGAAGAAGTCGTAAACGTGCTCTCCGAGCGCTTCGGGCAGAAGTTCCGATTTTTCCATCTCCGCCAGCGCCTCCCCGAGGTTCTGCGGGAGCTGGGCATATCCGGCCGCGCGGCGCTCGGCGTCCGACAGCTGCCAGATGTTGTCCTCGGCGGGCGGCGGGAGCTCATAGCCCTTCTCGATGCCCTTGAGACCGGCAGCCAGGATGACCGAGTACGCCAGATAGGGGTTGCACGCGGAGTCGAGCGTGCGGATCTCCACGCGGCGTGACGACGCCTTGCCCGGCGAGTACATCGGCACCCTGACCAGCGCGGAGCGGTTGGCGCGGCCCCACGAAACGGTCGTCGGGGCCTCGCTGCCGCTGATCAGCCGCTTGTAGGAGTTCACCCACTGGTTGGTGACGGCCGAGATCTCCTTCGCGTGGTGCAGCAACCCCGCCACGAAGGCCTTGCCCGTCGCGGACAACTCGTACGGGTCTTCCGCGTCGTAGAAGGCGTTGCGATCGCCCTCGAACAGGCTCACGTGGGTATGCATGCCGGAACCCGGCTGGTCGGTGAACGGTTTCGGCATGAAGGTCGCGCGGACGCCCTGAGTGAGCGCGACCTCCTTGACGACGTAGCGGAAGGTCATCACGTTGTCGGCCATGGTCAGCGCGTCGGCGTACCGGAGGTCGATCTCCTGCTGACCGGGCGCGCCCTCGTGGTGGCTGAACTCGACCGAGATCCCCATCGCCTCGAGTGTCTCGATGGCGTGGCGGCGGAAGTGCGTCGCGGTCGCGTGGCTGGCCTGATCGAAGTAGCCGCCGTTGTCCGCCGGCTCGGGCTCGCTGCCGTCGTCCGGCAGGTTGGAGAGCAGGAAGAACTCGATTTCGGGGTGGACGTAGCAGGTGAAGCCCGCTTCGCCCGCCTTCGAGAGCTGCCTGCGGAGGACGTGCCGGGGGTCCGCCCAGGACGGGGAGCCGTCCGGCATCGCGATGTCGCAGAACATGCGCGCCGAGTACGGGCCGCCGTCAGGCGTCTCCCACGGCAGGACCTGGAACGTGGCCGGATCGGGCTTCGCGACCATGTCGGACTCGTAGACGCGCGCGAATCCTTCGATGGCCGATCCGTCGAAGCCGATGCCCTCGCTGAAGGCACCCTCGAGCTCGGCGGGCGCCACCGCGACGGACTTGAGAAACCCCAGCACATCCGTGAACCAGAGCCTGACGAAACGGATGTCGCGCTCTTCCAAGGTACGGAGCACGAACTCCTGCTGGCGATCCATGGCCGCACCCTAACGAGAACGTGTTAACGACATGTTTCGCGACGCGCCGATCGACCGGAAGTGGTGGTTCACCCCACGAGGACCGGCTCGGGCTTGGCCGCCTTGGTGATCGACAGCGAAGCGACCGAAGCGATCACGGCGAGGCTCGCGGCGATGTACCAAGCGAGCGCGTAGCTGCCCGAGGAATCGCGGATCGCGCCTGCACCGAAGGCCGCGAGACCGGCACCGAGCTGATGGCTCGCGAAGACCCAGCCGAAGACGATCGGCCCGGCGGCGCCGTATTGCCGGACACAGAGCGCGACGGTGGGCGGAACCGTCGCCACCCAGTCGAGGCCGTAGAAGATGATGAAGGCCCACATGCTCGGTTCCACCGTTCCGCTCAGCAGCTGTGGGAGCAGGGCGAGCGAAACGCCGCGAAGGGCGTAGTAGACGCCGAGCAGGATTCGCGGATCGACGCGGTCGGTGAGCCACCCCGAGGCGATCGTGCCGACGACGTCGAAGATGCCGACGAGGGCGAGCAGGCCGGCGGCGGTCGTCTGCGGCATGCCGTGGTCGTGCGCCGCGGGCACGAAGTGCGTGCTGACCAGGCCGTTCGTCGTAGCGCCACAGATCGCGAAGCCGACGGCGAGCAGCCAGAACGTCCTCGTGCGGGCTGCCGAGCCCAGGACCGACAGGGCGCGGCGGGCGGAACCACCCGTGCGGGCGACGGGAGCGACTTCGCCTGGCTCCGCGCCGTAAGCGGTCGTTCCGACGTCGGATGGGTGATCGCGGACCACCAGAAGGACGACGGGGACGACGGCCAGCGCGGCGATGGCGATGACGAGCGACGCCGTCCGCCAGCCCTCGTCGACGGCGAGGTTCGCCACGATCGGCAGGAAGATCAGCTGGCCGGTGGCGCCCGCCGCGGTGAGGACGCCGGTGACGACGCCGCGGCTGCGGACGAACCAGCGGGCGGCGACGGTGGCGGCGAAACTCATCGCCATCGAGCCGGTGCCGACGCCGACCAGCACGCCCCAGCAGAGGATGAGCTGCCAGCTCGCGTTCATGAACACCGTGCCGCCCGCGCCGATCGCGACGACGAACAACGCCGTCGAGGCGACGCGTCGCATGCCGAAGCGCTCCATGAGAGCCGCCGCGAAGGGCGAGAAGAGTCCGTAGAGGACGAGGTTCACGGAGACGGCCGAAGCGATCGTCGCGCGCGACCAGCCGAACTCGTTGTGAAGCGGGTCGATGAGCACGCCTGGGGCCGCGCGGAAACCGGCGGCGGCGAGCAGGGCGATGAACGCGGCGGCGGCGACGAACCACGCGCGGTGAAGACGGGTCTCGGTTTGCACGGGTACAGCGTCATCGGCGGCGGCGCCCGGCGAAAGCGGCCGGAAGGACACTGTGCGCAAGATTCGGGCCATGGCCATAGGCTCTGCCCATGCGCTGCCGTCACCTCGTGCCGGCGCTGCTGCTCACGCTCGGGCTCATCGGCGGCTGCGCGGGGTCTCCCCCGCTGCCGCCTGCCCAGGACTACGTGAGCGCGGCGGCCGACTCCCTCGTCTCGTTGCGCAGCGTGCGGTTCACGCTCGGGGTGAACGGGGTCGTCACCGGGTTGCCGGTGCGCGGGCTCGACGGCGAGGTCAGCCTCGACGGCGGCGCGATCGGGAAGGCCGATCTGCAAGACGACTCCGGGCGGAGGAAGGTCGAGTACCGGCTGTCGGGCTCGGAGGTCACGCTCAGCGGGCCTGACGGGAAGCAGGTGTTGCCGGCTTCGGCGCCGTACACGCCCGAAGCGATGCTCGGGCCTGAAGGCGGGCTTCGGCGGCTGTTGACCGGGGCGACCGAGTTGCGGGGCGAGCGGTGGGAGCGGGTGCAGGACACCGAGTCGTTCCGGATCGCCGCGAAGGTGTCGGCCGCGGTGATCGGCGGGGTGGTGCCGGAGATCAAGTCGGACGTGTTCGTGAAGCTGTGGATTTCGCGGGACGAGCCGCGGCGGCTGGTGCGGGTGTGGTTGCAGGTGCCGCCGACGAGGCCGGAGGAGTTCGCGGTGATGTTGGAACTGGCGTTGACCAGGCATAACGCGGTGGTCGTCGGGGCCGGGCGGTAGCAAAGGTCCCTTGCTCGCTTTTCGCGGGAAATGCCTGGTCAGCGGGGTCGGTGGTAGCAAAGGTCCCTTGCTCCCCCGCTAGGAGCAGCGGGTGTCGGGCGCGGGTAGGTCGCCATCGATCAGGTAGGCACGGCCGGCACTGTCGACGCACTCGTTGCCGTCGAGGAAGACGGTGTGCTGCGCGCCCTCGAACGTGAGCAAAGCTCCCTTGAGATCACGCGCCAGGTTCACGCCGGACGCGTACGGAGTAGCCGGGTCGTCGGTGGTCGAGATGATCACGGGCCGCGGCAGGCCGCCGACGTCCGGTTTGTGCACCTCCGACGTGGCGGGTACCGGCCACACCGAGCAGATGTCCAGCTCGCTCATGTCCGGGGTGCCGCCGGTCAGGAACGGCGCGCCCTGAAGCATCCGCTGGTGAGCGTCGTCGATGACGCGCCTGTCGGCGATCCGCGTGCTGTCGACGCAACGAACGGCGAAGTACACGTCGAGGATGCCGGTGTACCGGCCATCGGATTCGCGGCCGTAGTAGTTGTCGGCCAGCGCGACCAGCGTCTTGCCACTTCCCCGCTTGAGCTCGGCGAACCCGTCGTTGAGGAATTTCCACGCGTCCTGCGAGTACAGCGCGGCACTGGTGCCGGTGATGGCGTCCTCGAACGAGAGCTTGCGGGGCCCCGCGGGTACCGGGGCGGTGATCAGCGGCTGGACCAGGTCCTGGAACGCCTTCGTCATCGCTCCCGCGTCACGGCCGAGCGCGCAGTCCGCGCGAGCGGCGCACCACTTGCCGAATTCGGTGAACGTGTTCTGGAAGCCCGCCATCTGCGTGACCAGCGATTCGGCGGTATCGAGTTCGGGATCGACCGCGCCGTCGAGGAGCAGCGCCCGCACCTTGTCCGGGTAGGCCTCGGCGTAGGCGGTCCCGATCTGCGTGCCGTACGAAAACCCCAGGTAGGTGAGCTTCTCGTCGCCCAGGGCCGAGCGGAGGACGTCGAGATCGCGGACTACGTCCCTGGTCCCGATGTTGGCGAGAAGCTCTTCACCGTGCTTCGTGCGCTCGGCGCACTTCGCGGCGTACGCCCTGGCGTCGGCGAGTTGCTTCGCGACCCCGGCGGGTGTCGAGTCGCTTTCCGAATCTTCCGCGCGGTCCGCGTCGCGTTCGGCGTCGGTGAGGCAGACGAGCTTCGGCTCGCTGGTCCCGACCCCACGCGGATCGAATCCGACGATGTCGAAGCGCTCGGCCAGCGCGGCCGCGGGCCGGGACTTCGCGATCCGCGCCGCGGCCGAGACGCCCGAGCCACCGGGGCCGCCCGGATTGAGCACGAGGGAACCGATCCGCTTGCCGGAGTTCTTCGTCTTGTGCCGGAGGACGCCGATGGAGATCGTCTCGCCGTCCGGCTTCAGGTAGTCGAGCGGCACGGTGAGCTTCGCGCAGTCGAACGCCTTGTCCGTGAGGGACGCGCACGCGCCCCACGCCAGTTTCTGCTCGGTGAACTTCTCGAGCGCCTTCGGGTCCGGAGTAGGTGACGCCGTGGTGGTCGGCGACGCCGTCGGCGCGGGCTGTGGCTGCTGCGTCGTGCAGGAGGCGACCAGCACGGCGACAACGAGCACGGCCGGGACGCGGCGAAGGCTCATCTCGCGATCTTCGCAGCGTCCCGGCCGCTCAAGGCCCTTCGCGCCGAACTCGTTATTTGGCGGCGCAGCGCGTGCCCTCGTCCGGCAGGGCACCGTTCACCAGGTAGTCGATACCGATCTGGTCGACACACGAGACGCCCTGGAGGAACACCGTGTGCTGGTTTCCCTCGAACGTGAGCAAAGCTCCCTTGATCGCTTTCGCGAGGTTGACGCCCGCCTGATACGGGGTCGCCGGGTCGTTCGTCGTCGAGATGACCAGCGTCTTCGGCAGGCCCTCGACGTTCGGCTGATGCGGCTCCGAGGTGTTCGGCACCGGCCAGAAGGCGCAGGAGTCGCGCGCGGCTCCGTCCGGCCTGCCGTCGTCGAGGAACGGCGCCGCCTGCGCGTACCGCTTCTGCGCGTCGAGGATCTTCGCCGGATCGGTGACCCTGGGGTCGTCGACGCAGCGTATCGCGACGAAGGCGTCCTGCGTCGTCCCGTAGCGGCCGTCGGCACCGCGCTCGTTGTAGAGGTCGGCCAGTTTCTCCAGGCCCCCGCCGCGCTGACGCTTCAGGTCGTTGAGCGCGGTGTTCAGCGGTTCCCAGAGATCTTCCTGGTAGAGGGCCTGTATCACGCCCGTCGTCGCGTCCTCGTACGACAGTTTCCGGCCGTCGCCGACCGGCACCGGGAAGTCGATCAGGGGCCGCACCAGGTCCTGGAACGCCTTCGTCGCGCCGGCGGCGTCACGTCCCAATGCGCAGTCCTCACGCGCGGCGCACCAGTTCGAGAACTCCCCGAACGCCTTGCCGAAGCCCTGTCCCTGCGCGACCAGCGACTCCACGGCGTCCTGCTCCGGGTCGACGGCCCCGTCGAGCACCAGCGCGCGGACGTTCGCCGGGAACGCCTCGGCGTAGGCGGACCCGATCCGCGTCCCGTAGGAGTAGCCGAGGTAGCTCAGCTTCGGCTCGCCGAGGACCGAACGCAGGATGTCCATGTCCTTGACGACGTCACGCGTACCCAGGTTGGCGAGCATCGCGGCGCCGTGTTCGGTCCGCTCGGCACACTTCGCCGCGAAGTCCTGGGACTCGGTCTCCTGCTTTTTCACTCCCTCGGGTGATCCGTCGGTCTCGCTGTCGTCCGCGCGGTCCGCGTCGCGTTCGGCGTCGGTCAGGCAGCGGACCTGCGGCTGGCTCGCGCCGATGCCGCGCGGGTCGAAACCGACCATGTCGAAGCGCTTGCCCAGCTCGTTCGTCGCCGTCCGGGAGGCGAGACCGGCCGCGGCCTGCATCCCGGAGGCGCCTGGGCCGCCGGGGTTGACCACGAGCGCCCCAATCCTTTCGTCGGTATCCAGCGCCTTCCGGCGCAGCAGGCCGAGCGTGATCGAGTCGCCTTCGGGCTTCGCGTAGTCGAGCGGGACGGTGAGCCTGGCGCACTGTGCGTCCTTCACCCGAAACGCCGCTTTCGCGTCATCGGATGTCGCGTAGGGTGCACAGTCGGCCCAGGTCAGGCTCTGTCCGTAGAACTTTTCGAGTCCGGCGGGCACCGGTCCGGTCGGAGCGTGCGATTCGGTGGCCGGAGGCGGCGGCTGGGTTCTACCCTCTCCCGACGAGCACGCGGCGACGGTGACCGCGAGCAGGCCGGACAGCGTGATCGCGGCGAATCGGCGGGCACGGGACCTGGCGCTGACATGAGTGGACACGGTTGGATCGTGCCATCGGCCGTGGAACTCGGCCGCACCACCACTGCGTTGGTGGTACGGGTGCGGACGGCAGAAGAACAGACGGGAGCACAGGGGTGGCAGCACTGATCAGCCGGGTGAGCAAGAAGCTGCGCCGGATCATCCAGCGGCCGGGCAGCGTCGAGCTGACCCGCTACGAAGCGCTGCTGCCGGCCATCGAGAAGCTCGAGCCCGAGTTGGAGAAGCTTTCCGACGAGGAGCTGACAGAGCGGGCCGGCAAGCTTCGGGACGCCGCTTCCTTCGGCAACGACCAGCTGATCGAGGTCTGCGCGCTCGGTCGCGAGGCCGCGCGGCGGGCGCTCGGCGAGCGTGCCTTCGATGTCCAGTTGCTGGGCACGATGGGCCTGCTCAGCGGGCATATCGTGCAGATGGAGACCGGTGAGGGCAAGACGCTGGCGGGTGCGCTGGCCGGCGCCGGGTACGCCCTACGCGGGAAGCACGTCCACGTCGTCACGGTGAACGACTACCTCGCCCGTCGTGACGCGGAGTGGATGGGCCCGATCTACGCCCTGCTCGGTGTCTCCGTCGGCTGGGTCGAGCCCGCGCACTCCGGCGACGAGCGCCGCGAGGCGTACGCGAAGGAGGTCACGTACGGCGCCGTCAGCGAGATCGGCTTCGACGTGCTGCGCGACCGCCTGGTGACCCGCGAAGAGGACCTCGTCCAGCGCGAGCCCGAGGTGGCGATCGTCGACGAGGCGGACTCCGTGCTGGTCGACGAGGCCCGCGTGCCGCTGGTGATGGCCGGATCGATCGACCACACCGACGCCGACGAAGAGGTCGCGAACATCGTCCGCCGCCTGCGGCTCGGGCTCCACTACGAGACCGACGCCGACGGCCGCAACGCCTGGCTGACCAAGGCCGGCGCTTCGGTGGTCGAGAAGGCCCTCGGCGACGACATCAACCTTTACGACGAGACGGGCTCGGACCGGCTGCCCGCGGTGAACGTGGCGCTGCACGCGCACGCGCTGCTCACCCGCGACGTCGACTACCTCGTGCGCGACGGCAAGGTGCAGCTGATCAACGCCGCGCGCGGCCGCGTCGCCGAGCTTCAGCGCTGGCCGGACGGGCTCCAGGCCGCCGTCGAGGCGAAGGAGCAGGTCAAGGCGACCGACCGGGGCGAGATCCTCGACTCGATCACCGTGCAGGCGCTGCTCGCGCGCTACCCCGAGGTCGCGGGCATGACCGGTACCGCGGTCGCGGTCGCCGAGCAGTTGCGCGAGTTCTACAAGCTCGAGGTCGCGGTCATCCCGCCGAACACGCCGAACATCCGTGAAGACCAGGAAGACCGGATCTTCGGGTCGCCGTCGCAGAAGCTGCGCGCGATCGAGGAGGAGATCCGGCGGGTGCACGAGACCGGGCGGCCGATCCTCGTCGGCACCCAGGACGTCGCCGAATCCGAAGAGCTGGCCGAGAAGCTGGCGAAGGTCGACCTCGAATGCGTCGTGCTCAACGCGCGCAACGACGCCGAGGAAGCCGCGATCATCGCCGACGCCGGCAAGAAGGGCGCGGTCACCGTTTCGACGCAGATGGCCGGTCGAGGCACCGACATCCGGCTGGGCGGCAAGGACGGTGACGGCCGCGACGAGGTCGTCGAGCTGGGCGGCCTGCACGTGATCGGCACCGCCCGGTACCCGTCGAGCAGGCTGGACGGCCAGCTGCGCGGCCGGTCCGGACGGCAGGGCGACCCGGGCAGCGCGGTGTTCTTCGCCAGCCTGAACGACGAACTCGTGCTGTCGAACGCGCCGGACATCCCCGAGGGCATCAGCTCGGACGTGGGCAGCGGCGAGATCGTCGACCCGGCGGCGTTGCGGCAGATCAACCACGCGCAGCGTGTCGCCGAGGGTGTCGACCTGGAGATCCACCGGAACACGTGGCGCTACACGCGGCTGATCGAGCGGCAGCGCGGCGAGCTGCTGGAGCACCGGGACAAGGTGCTGCGGACGGCGCACGCGGCGGAGGTGCTGGAGAAGGCGCACCCGGAGAAGTTCAAGGAACTTTCGGAGAAGGTCGACGACGAGGCCCGCGTCGAGCAGCTGTGCCGCGAGGTGCTGCTGTTCCACATCGATCAGCTGTGGTCGGACCACCTGGCGTTCCTGACCGACGTGCGGGAGAGCATCCACCTGCGGGCGCTGGCGCGGGAGACGCCGATCGACGAGTTCCACCGCGCGGCGATCCCCGAGTTCCACAAGATCATCCCGGAGGCGGCCGAGCGGGCGGCGAAGACGCTCGAGGAGGCCGAGATCACCGACAACGGGATCGACCTCGGTGACGCGGGGGTGCGGCGGGCGAACACGACGTGGACGTACCTGGTGCACGACAACCCGTTCGACTCCGACTTCGAGCAGACCATCAAGAAGGTTCGGAGCATGATCAAGCGCAAGTAGCGCGCGGGGAGCGGGGGACCTTTGCTACCACTCTCTTTCGGCGAGTGGTAGCAAAGGTCCCCCGCTCTCTTTTCGCGACGGCCGCACCCGGGTGGGCGATTCGGCACATCCGGTCGTCCCCGCGGACGCCGGTGGGTGAGAATGTCGGCATGCCGCAACTGCGCATCGCACTGGCCCAGGTCAACACCACCGTCGGCGACCTCGAAGGCAACGCCGAGCTCACCGTCGAGTGGACTCGCAAGGCCGCCGAAGCAGGCGCCCACATCGTCGTCTTCCCGGAGATGTCCCTCACCGGTTACCCCGTCGAGGACCTCTCACTCCGCCCGACCTTCGCCTCCGCCTCGAAGCAGATGGTCGAAGCGCTCGCCAAGCGGCTCGAAGACGCCGGCTGTGGCGAGGTGCTCACCTACATCGGCTACCTCGACCTGGACGAGACCGGCCCGCGCGACGCGGCCGCCGCGCTGTACCGCGGTGAAGTGGTCGCTCGCCAGTTCAAGCACCACCTGCCCAACTACGGCGTCTTCGACGAGCACCGCTGGTTCAAGCCGGGCCAGGAGCTCGAGGTCGTCCGCTTCCACGGCGTCGACGTCGGCATGGTGATCTGCGAGGACGTCTGGCAGGACGGCGGCCCGATCTCCGCGCTGGGCAAGGCCGGGGTCGACCTCGTGGTCGCGCCCAACGCTTCGCCCTACGAGCGGGCGAAGGACGACATCCGCCTGCCGCTCATCGCCCGCCGCGCGGCCGAGGCCGGGGCGCCGCTGGTGTACACGAACCAGATCGGCGGCCAGGACGACCTCGTCTTCGACGGCGACTCGATCGTGGTCGGCGCAGACGGCCGGCTGCTGGCGCGCGCGCCGCAGTTCGTCGAGCACCTGCTCGTCGTCGACACGGACCTCGTCGCCGGCGGTCACACCGCCGAAGGCGAATTCGAAGGCCTGCGGGTCAAGCGCCGCGTGCTCGGCGAAGACCCGGTCCCGGCGTACACCCCGAGCACCGAGTCCGCGATCAGCGAGCCGCTGTCGGACGAAGCCGAGGTGTGGCACGCGCTCGTCGTCGGTCTGCGCGACTACGTGCACAAGAACGGCTTCTCGTCGGTGACCTTCGGGTTCTCGGGCGGCATCGACTCGGCGGTCGTGGCGGCGCTGGCCGCCGACGCACTGGGCGGCGACAACGTCTACGGCGTTTCGATGCCTTCGGAGTACTCCTCGGAGCACTCGAAGGGCGACGCCGAAGACCTCGCCCGCCGGATCGGCGCGCACTACCGCGTCGAACCGATCGCGGACATGGTCAAGGTCTACGTCGAGCAGCTTCGGCTGACCGGTCTCGCCGAGGAGAACATCCAGGCCCGTGTCCGCGGCATGCTGTTGATGGCGTTGTCCAACCAGGAAGGTCACCTGGTGCTGGCCACCGGCAACAAGACCGAACTCGCCGTCGGCTACTCGACGATCTACGGCGACGCCGTCGGGGCCTTCGCGCCGATCAAGGACCTGTTCAAGACGCACGTCTGGCATTTGGCCAAGTGGCGCAACAAGGAAGCCGAGAAGAACGGCGAAACCCCGCCGATCCCGGAGAACTCGATCACCAAACCTCCGTCGGCGGAGTTGCGTCCGGGCCAGCTGGACAGCGACTCGCTGCCCGACTACCTGATGCTCGACGACATCCTCGACGACTACATCGAGGGCGACCGCGGCTACGTCGACCTGGTCGACGCGGGCTTCGAACCGGAGACCATCGACCGGGTGGTGCGGATGGTCGACAAGGCCGAATACAAGCGCCGCCAGTACCCGCCGGGCACCAAGATCACGTTCAAGGCGTTCGGGCGGGACCGGCGGCTGCCGATGACCAACGGCTGGCGGGAGGGCACCGTCGTGACCCGCTCAGCTCAGCGCGACCTGCTTCCCGGCTGAGTTCGTCAGCACGGCCACCAGGCCGGGCTTCGTGTCACGCCGGACGAGCATGTCCATCCCGAGCGCGCGGACCGCGGCTTCGACCGCGGCCGGCTCGGGGTGGACGCCGGTGACCATGAGCAGCGGGATCGACGGGAGACCCCGCGTCGTCGGATGCGGGGTGCTCCCCCAGTCGATGAGGAAGGGCGCGAGCCCGTCGAGGCCGCCCGCACCGGTGAGGCGCCAGGTCAGCAGTTCGCCGTCGTCGGTGGTTCGTGACATCTCGGACGCTTCGCCCGGGTCGTAACCGCGTTGGCGTGCCTCAGCGATCGCCTCGTCGATACCGTCCACACGCGCCGCCCAGGTGATCAGGGCGGGAGCTGTCAGCTCGTCGATGCCGAACGGGCGCGGCCCGATGTGCTCGGGCTGATCCGGGTCGGGACCGACCACCTCGAGGTAAGCACCGGCGCCCAGGTCGGCCAGGTAGTTGGCCGTACCGAAACCGACATGCCTTCCGCCGCGTACCGGCGTGACGCCGGTCAGCTCGGCGACGCGCTCGACGGCCTCTTCGAGGTCCGGCCCGGCGTAGACGAGATGGTCAAGCACGAGGTCGCTCATGGCCATACTCCTACCGCAGCGACGGCTCCGGCGGCACCGCGGCCTGGCGATCGATCCGAAACTGTCGGACCGCTCTCGTACCCTGGGCTCATGACGGCACCGGGCTACTCCGTGTTCGGCACCGCGATCGGCGACTGCGGCATCGCGTGGAGCGAACGCGGGGTCGTCGCGGTCCAGCTCCCCGAGGGCAGTGAAGAGAAGACGAGGGCGCGACTGACCGCGCGCCTTCCCCAGGCGACCGAATCCACCCCGCCGGAGAAAATCCAGCGCGCGATCGACGGGATCGTCTCGTTGATGGACGGCAAGCGCACGGATCTCACCGGCGTCGAACTCGACTACGAAGGAGTACCGGACTTCCACCACCGCGTGTACGAATTCATCCGCACGATCCCCGCGGGCAAGACGCTGACCTACGGCGACATAGCGAACATCCTCGGCATGCCCGGCGGCGCGCAGGCCGTGGGGCAGGCGATGGGCCGGAACCCGGTCCCGATCATCGTGCCGTGCCATCGCGTGCTGGCCGCCGGCGGCAAGGACGGCGGCTTCTCCGCGCGCGGAGGGGTCGCCACCAAGCGCCGGATGCTGGTCATCGAAGGCGCTTTGGCGGACGAACCGACCTTGTTCTGATCGCTGTGAGCCTCTAGTCGCTCTGACCTGGCGACCAGGGCTTGAGCCACGGCGTCTCCGGCCAGCCTTCCGCGGCGGCCATCAACGGGATCGCCGTCGCGCCGTCGATGTGCTCGCGAATGATGTCGGCGTGCCCGGCGTGCCGCGCGGTCTCCTCGATGAGATGGAGCAGCACCCAGCGGACCGACCACGCGTCGATGTCCTGCGGATACCAAGGCACGCCCTTCGGCACCGGAACCGGCTGGCCGAGATCGGCGATGCCCGCGATGACGTCCGAGGTGCGGCGGGCGACTTCGTCGTAACGCGCGAAGACGTCTTCGAGTGTCTCGCCGTCAGCCATCACGTAGCCGGCTTCGTACTCCTTCATGGCCTCGTCCATCGGCTTCGAGGGCTTCTGGAGAAGGATGTCGATCCAGCCGTCTTCGGTGAGCGCGGTGTGTTTGATCAGGCCGCCGACGCTCAGCGAGCTTCTGGTCGGGACGGCTCTTGCCTGTTCTTCGGTGAGGCCGTGCGCGGCGATGCGCAGGACGTGGCGCTGCTCCTCGAGGTACGCGAGGAGTCCTTCGCGCTCGTCGGCGACCGGGGGAACGTTTCCAGCCATGGTGGCTCCTTCCGTTGGAAGGGGATCATGACACCCGGCACCGGCTTCCTGGGGCGATTCGGCCCGGCGGGGAGCAAGGGACCTTTGCTACCACTTGTCTCGATATTGAGAGAAGTGGTAGCAAAGGTCCCCTGCTACCCACTACCCCTGCGGACGCACGAACGGGAACAGCACCGTCTGCCGGATCGACGCCCCGGTCAGCATCATCAGCAGCCGGTCGACGCCGATGCCGAGCCCACCGGTCGGCGGCATGCCGTGTTCGAGCGCGAGCAGGAAGTCCTCGTCCAGCTCCATCGCCTCGACGTCCCCGCTCGCGGCGCGCAGCGACTGGGCCTCCAGCCGCCGTCGTTGCTCGAGCGGGTCGGTCAGCTCGGTGTACGCCGTGCCGACCTCGGAGCCGAACGCGATCAGGTCCCAGCGCTCGGCCAGCCGCGGGTCCACGCGATGTTGCCGGGTCAGCGGCGAGACGTCGGTCGGGTAGTCGGTGTAGAAGGTCGGCAGCACCGTCGCGCCTTCGACCAGGTGCTCGTGTGCCTTCAGCACGAGGTCGCCGTGCCCGGCGTCCTCGTTCACCGGCACCCCGGCCGCGCGGCACAGCCGCTGGAGTTCGGCGACGGAGGTGCTCGCGTCGACCTTCTCCCCGAGCGCGGCCGAGACGGCTTCGTGGACCGGGATCACCGGCCAGTCACCGGAAATGTCGTACTCGACGACCTTCCCGTCCGGCCCCGGACGGCGAACAACCTGCGCGCCGTACGCGGCCTCCGCGGCGCACTGCACGAGTTCGCGCGTCAAGGTCCGCATGGTGTTGTAGTCGGCATACGCCTGATACGCCTCCAGCATGGTGAATTCGGGGTTGTGCGTCGCGTCGACACCCTCGTTGCGGAAGTTCCGGTTCAGTTCGAAAACGCGCTCGACGCCCGCCACGCAAAGCCGCTTCAGGTAGAGCTCGGGCGCGATCCGCAGATACATCCGCATGTCGTAGGCGTTGATATGCGTGATGAACGGGCGCGCGTTGGCGCCGCCGTGTACGGTCTGCAGCATCGGCGTCTCGACTTCGAGGTAGTCGCCCTGATGCAGCCGTTCCCGCACCGCGCGCACAACGGTCGAGCGCATCCGCAGCATCGCCGTCGAGTCCGGGTTCACCGCGAGGTCCAGGTACCGCTGCCGCACCCGCGTCTCCGGGTCGGTGAGGCCTTTTCGCTTGTCCGGCAACGGATGCAGACTCTTCGCCGTCACGGTCCATTCGTCGACGAGCACGGAAAGCTCACCGCGTCGCGACGTCACGACCTGCCCGCTCACGCCGACATGGTCACCGAGGTCGATGCCTCGCCGCCAGCCGCCGAGGTCGAGCACGGAGGCGTCGAGCATCAGCTGGATCTCGCCGCTGAAATCCTTGACCCGCGCGAAACAGAGCCCACCGAGGTTGCGCATCGCGAGCACCCTGCCGGCGACGCGGACCCGATGACCGGTGTGGGTGTCCGGGCTCAGATCACCGAACTTCGAGACGACATCGCCGAGCAGATCCTCCCGGGCGAAACCGACCGGGTAAGGGTCGATCCCGGCTTCCCGCAAGCGGTCCAGCTTCGCCATCCGCACCCGGACCTGGTCGGGGCGTCGCACCTGTTTCGGCGCGGGGGTGGCCGCGTTCGCTTCGATGCGGTGGACTTCGGCGACGAATTCCTCGGTGACCGTCTCCAGTTTCAGCGCCCGAGACGATCGTCCTGTCGGGACGAAGCCTTCGAGCGCGCCGGCGACGATACCGACCCGCGGCAACCGTCGAGCCGAGGAATAGCACAGGAAACGCGGCTCCCAGTCGGGCCCGTACTTGGCGTTGGACCGGTAAAGCGATTCCAGCTGGAAGAACCGTGACGCCATGCTGAGCACGCCGCGCCAGGCGCGCAGCACCGGGCCCGCGCCGATCCGCTCCCCCTCGGAGAAGACCGCGCGGAACATCGCGAAGTTCAGCGAAATCCGTTGCGCACCAAGGTGAGAACTCGCTGCGACGACCTCGGCGACCATGTACTCGTTGAGCCCGTTCTCGGCGTCGCGGTCGCGCCGCATCAGATCGAGCGACAGGCCGCGGCGGCCCCACGGCACGAACGACAGCATGCCGCGAAGCTCGCCCTTGGCGTCGTACGCCTCCACCATCACGCTGCGGCCGTCGCTCGGATCACCGAGCCTGCCGAGCGCCATCGAGAACCCGCGCTCGGTCTCCGCGCCGCGCCACTGCTGCGCGTGCAGCAACAGCCCGGCCATTTCGTCGGCCGGGATTTCGCTGTGTCGCCGGACTTTCGTGCTGTATCCAGCCCTTTCGATCCGTTTGACCGCTTGCCGGACCGAGCGACGTTCCGGCCCGGCGAGGCTGAAGTCGCGGACGTCGAGGACGGCTTCGTCGCCGATTTCCAGCGCGCGCAGACCCGCGTCGGCGTAGACCTTCGCGCCGCGTTCGCTCGCGCCGAGCACGCCGGGCGTCCAGCCGTAGGTGCGTGCCTCGTTCAGCCAGGCGCGGACCGCGTCGGGCCAGGCGTCGGGATCGCCGATGGGATCCGCGCTGGCGACGCTGGTGCCCGCGAGCACGCGGTAGGCCACGGCGGCGCGGCCGTTCGGCGAGAAGACGACGCTCTTCTCGCGCCTGGTGGCGAAATAGCCGAGAGAGTCGTCTTCGCCGTGTTCGGCCAGAAGACGGCGTACGCGCAGTTCTTCCTCGTCCGTCCTCAAGCGACGGCTACGCACCCCGCGGAAGAGCGTGTACAGCGCGGCCGTCGCGACGGCCGTCGCGCTGAGGTCGAGAACGAGGTCGAGCCACGCGGGTCCTTCGCCGATCCCGACCCGGCGCAGCTGGATGTTCTCCCCGGTCGTGTGGTTGACGACCCAGGCGAACCGCGCCCAAGTGTCGGCGAGGCGGCCGGGGAAGGCTTCGCTCAAGCCCCAGCCGACGAGAATGACCGCGGCCAGGCCGCCGAAGAGCACCGTCAAACCGTCGCGCCAGGCTCCGGGCGCGAGCCGGGCGGGGAACGCGGGCCGCAGGATCCAGAGGAACGCGATCATCCCGATCGAGATCAGGTCGGCGATGGCCAGCACCCACACCTGGTGCGGGATGTGCCGGACCTGCCACGGGCCCAATTTCAGCAGTTCGGGCCACCAAAGCAGGGCGGCTTGGAAGGCCAGCGTCACCGCCAGGCCGCCGACCTGGAACAACAGGAGCGTGTAGAGGGCCGCGCGTTTGCGGCGGCGGAGCGCGGCGCCGAGGACGACGAGCAGCAAGACGATCACGAGGCTCGCGTTCGTCGGGATGCTCAAGGCCGAGAAGGCGATGTCACCCGTCCTGAGCACCGGCCCCTTCACGCCGCCGGCGAGCAGAAGGATCACCGAGAACACGGCCGCGAGCTGCACGAGGGTGGCGACGATCCCGCCCGCCCTCGCCTTCCACGGCGCGACTCGGCCCACTGGGTTTGCCATTCTGGTCCTTCGCGGTACACACAGGAGATCGACAGCTGTACTTACTTGACGTCACACAACCCTGTGTGGTTGTCAACGATCATCATCCTCTGGTCTGAATTTCCTCATCCGCGGGCGTGACGCCGCCGTGTGAAGCTGGTCGCAGGGCCTTGGGAGCGGTATCCGGCCATGTCACGCTTTGTCTTGTTCAGCTCCACGACCCGGGGACCTCTTCGAGGCCTCGAGGGAAGGACGGTCGACAAGGATGTCTGCCACCGAAAAGGATTCCGGCGAGCTCACCGCTCCGTACGGGACCGGCGCGGCGCCCCAGGCCACATCTGGGAAGAAGGTCCGCGTACATCACCTTCGCGACATGAAGGAGCGCGGCGAAGCCTGGCCGATGCTCACCGCCTACGACATGTACACCGCCGCGCTGTTCGACGAAGTGGGCATTCCCGTGCTGCTCGTCGGCGATTCCGCGGCGAACAACGTCTTCGGCTATGACACTTCGCTCCCAGTGACCGTGGACGAGCTGCTTCCCTTGGTCCGCGCGGTCACCCGATCGGTGAAGCGGGCCCTGGTCGTGGCCGATCTGCCGTTCGGTTCGTATCAGCTTTCCCCGCAACAGGCGCTGGAGACGTCCGTGCGCTTCATGAAGGAAGGCCGCGCGCACGCGGTGAAACTCGAAGGCGGACGGAAATTCGCTCCGCACGTCGAGGCGCTGACGTCGGCCGGTGTCCCCGTGATGGGACATATCGGGTTCACACCGCAGAGTGAACACAATCTGGGCGGCTACCGCGTCCAGGGGCGCGGCGAAGCGGCCGAAGCGCTGCTCGCCGACGCGCTCGCTCTGGAGGAGGCCGGCGCCTTCGCGGTCGTCATGGAGATGGTGCCCGCCGAAGCCGCGAAGCGGATCACGCACGAGCTGAAGATCCCGACCGTCGGCATCGGCGCCGGGCCGGACTGCGACGCGCAGGTACTCGTCTGGCAGGACATGGCCGGGCTGCGGCGCGGCAAGACCCCTCGCTTCGTGAAGAAGTACGCCGACCTCGCCGGCGTGCTGGCCGGGGCCGCGTCCGCGTTCGCGGAGGACGTCCGGCGGGGCGAATTCCCGGCTCCGGAGCACTCTTTCCACGACTGACCCGCCTCTGACCTGCGAAAAGAGAGCAAGGGACCTTTGCTACCACTCCTGACCGAGAGCGTGGTAGCAAAGGTCCCTTGCTCTCCGCACTGTGGTGACCGTGTGGATTCTGGTCATCTGACGCCCCAAAATCCACGCAGTCCGTCAGCACCGCTACGCGGAGTACAGGGTGTGTGGAAACAGGGACACTCAACGTCCCTATTTCCACACACCCTCGCCAGGGAGCGCGGTAGCAAAGGTCCCTTGCTCTCTTTTCGGGTGGGCCCTGCCTGATCACCCTCCTTTAGTTGTTCACGTATATGAACTTCAATCATGTCCTTGACTCACATTCGTAAAGAGGCTTAACGTCTAGCCCGTCGCCGCCACGACCGAGTTTCGATCCCTCGACGAGGAGGACCACGGATGCGTGTTCGTGAGCGGGTTCTGGCCGTTGTGGCCGGTGCGGCCCTGCTGTCGACGCTGGCGGCGTACCCGGCACAGGCCGCGACGGTCCGCGTAGGGACTTCGGAGCAGCTCACGGCGGCGCTCGCTTCGGTCACTCCAGGCACCGTCATCGAACTCGCGGCCGACACGACGTTCACGGGCAACTTCAAGGCGGCGAAGAGCGGCACGTCCAGCAGCCGCATCACGCTGAAAGGTCCACGAAGCGCGATCATCAAGGCCTCGGCCGGGCGCACGCTCGAACTGACCGGCAGCTACTGGAATCTGACCGGCTTCACCCTCACCGGTGGTCAGAAGGGCCTGATGGCGACAGGAGTCAAGAACACCGTCGTCGACGGCATCAAGGTCGCCGGAGTGGGCCACGAGGGCATCCACTTCCAGTACACGAGCACCGACAACGTCGTGAAGAACTCAGAGGTGACCGACACCGGCCGTGAGTACGCGGGCTACGGCGAAGGCATCTACTTCGGTTCCGCGAAGGGCAACTGGCCCGGCGGCACGCCCGACCGGAGCGACCGGAACAAGGCGCTGAACAACAAGATCGGCCCGAACGTGCGAGCCGAGTCGATCGACATCAAGGAAGGCACCACCGGCGGCGAACTGCGCGGCAACGTCTTCGACGGGACCGGGCAGAGCGGCGAGCACTTCGCCGACAGCTGGGTGGACATGAAGGGCAACAACTACGTGGTCGCGGACAACCGGGGCAGCAAGGTCTTCGTGCACGACGCGACCTACGGCGGCTTCGAGGTCCATGTCCAGCTCGACGGCTGGGGCCGCGGCAATACCTTCTCCGGCAACACCGCGGACGTGCAGTCCAGCTACGCGTACGGCTTCTACCTCGTGAAGGCCGCGACGGGAAACAAGGTCTGCGCGAGCAACAAGGTGACCGGCGCCGGGAAGGGATTCGCGAACGTGGCCGCCACGGCGGGCTGCTGACGCGACCGAAGACCGGGGGCCCGCTCAGCCCGGCGGCGGGGGCGGGCCCCCACCCTTCGGACACTCGCCGATTCGGGCAGAGTGTTCTTATGGATGACCTGTACCCGCCGATCCACGTGCGCGCCGAGGGCATGCTCGACGTCGGCGACGGGCACCGGATCTACTGCCAGGAAGCCGGGAACCCGGACGGCAAACCCGTGGTCGTGCTGCACGGAGGCCCCGGCAGCGGCATCTCCCCCATGGCCAGGCGGCATTTCGACCCCGAGGCCTACCGGATCATCCTGTTCGACCAGCGCGGCGCCGGCCGCAGCACTCCGCATATCGGCACGCCGGACGTCGACCTGTCGGCCAACACCCTCTGGCACCTCGTCGCGGACATGGAAAAGCTGCGCGAACGGCTGAATCTCGAACAGTGGCAGCTCTTCGGCGGCTCGTGGGGCGCGACCCTCGCCCTCGCCTATGCCGAAACCCACCCGAGCCGCGTCAGCGAGATCATCCTGCGCGGCGTGTTCACCGTCCGCCGCGGCGAACTCGACTGGATCTACAACGGTGGCGCCGCGAACCTCTTCCCCCGCGAGTGGGAAGACTTCCTCGCGCCGATCCCCGAAGACCGCCGCGACGACCCGCTCTCGGCCTACCGCGAGCTCGTCTATCACCCCGAGCGGGCGATCCGGGAACGTGCGGCCATCGCCTGGAGCACCTGGGAAGGCGCGATCGTCTGCCTGCGCCCGGATCCCGCCTTCCACAACCAGTACGCGTCACCGGAGTTCGCGGTCACGTTCGCCCGGCTGGCGCTGCACTACTTCTGTCATGGGGCGTGGCTTGAGGAAGGGCAGTTGATCCGTGAGGCCGGGAAGCTGTCGGGGATTCCCGGCGTGATCGTGCAGGGGCGGTACGACGCGGTGTGCCCGCCGGCGACCGCCTACGAACTGCACCGGGCTTGGCCGGACTCGAAGCTGGAACTCGTTGAAGCTGCGGGGCACGCGGTGACGGATCCGGGGATGCTGGCGGCGCTTCGGGCCGCGACGGACTCTTTCCGGCGAAGCCAAGTTCGGCCTGCGAATGGCCGATGACAAGGTGGTTTGAGCCCAATCGCGTTCCCCTTGATCATCGTCCTTGGGGGGGATCCGGGTGTCTTGATCGTCGCGTTGAGTCATGTCATGGCCGCGGCACATCGTCGTCCTGACACACGCGCGATCCGAGGCCTTCTGGAGCTCTCTTCCTCCGAAGAAAGCAGGTCCGATGCGCTCTCGAAGATCCATCGCCGCCGCGACGGCGATCTTGACCGCTCTCGGCGTCACAGTCGTCACGGCACCTGTCGCCGCGGCAGCGCCGGAAGTGCCCGCCGGGTTCGTCTTGACCGACATACCGACCGGGCAACCGGCCGGTGACCTCACCGACGTGGCCTATCTGCCTGACGGCGGCGTCCTCACGACTGGCAGGCACGGCTCCGTACGCTGGACGCCGAAGGGCGGACAGCCGAGTGAAATCGCGTCGATCCCGGTCCACACCGGGGGTTCACTCGGTTTGACGAGTATCGCGGTGGCCCCGGATTTCGCCACCAGCCGAACGATCTACACCGCACGAGCACTGTCGAACGGCGGCGACCGGGCCTTCCGCGTCAGCCAATGGCAAGTGCAGGGAACGGACGCGCCGACCGGGCTCACCGACGAAAGACTGGTACTTCAGATCCCCGCGAACTCCGACAGCCGGGGCATCCAGGATCTCGCCGTCGATCCGTCGGGCGGAGTGCTCTGGATCGCTGTCGGCGACAACGCTGCCGACCAGGCACCCGGAACCGCCACCAAGGACACCGTGGACAAGTTCGCGCTGCGCGCTCTGGACCCGGGCCAGCCGACCGGGAAGATTCTGCGGGTCACCCCCAACGGCGTCGGTGTCGTGAGCAATCCCTTCTACGACATGGCAGCGCCGGATTCGTGGCGCAGCCGCAACTATCTCAGCGGGCTCCGGGATCCGCGGATCACACTCGACCAGCGTGGCGGAATCGTCGTCACGGACAACGGATGGGCTACCCGGGACGAGGTGAACATCGCCCTGCCCGGCCAGAACCTGAAATGGCCCTGCTGGGAAGGAACCGGCAAGGCACCCGGTTACCGCGACCTGGCCGAGTGCGGCAACGTGCTGAACACCGCGCCGCTGACGGAAACGGCACGCCAGACGAACGGCGACATTCTCGGTGGGGTCTTCTACGCCGGTACGTCGTACCCGGAGTCCTACCGTGCACGGCATTTCGTGGCGGACAAAGGCGCAGGCACCCTGTCGACGCTGAGGTTCGACAGCGCCGGCAAGGTGGTCGATCAGCCCGCGGTGCTCGCATCAGGGATCGGCAACCCCGCCGCCCTCGCGACCGCGCCCAACGGGGACATCGTGGTGGCGGACGCGAGCACCTCGACCCTACGGCGGTTGAGCTACCGTCCGGCCAACAAGGCTCCGACGGCGTCGTTCGACGCCTCCTACTCCCCCGGTGGCCGCACGGTTTGGTTCGACGCGAGCACTTCGATGGATCCGGATTTCGACGACATCGCCTACGAATGGGACTTCGGCGACGGTAGTACCGGGACCGGACGCATAGTGCCCCACGTCTACGCCCCCGCGGCCGAGAAGGTGACCGTCACCCTGACCACGAGGGACATCCACGGGACGGCGACGACCACTACCCAGTCCGTCACCCCCAACAGCTACGGCCCGACGGTCATCATGTCCTCACCGGGACTGGACGTGCGCTTCCCTGCGAGGGAACCGATCACGTTGACGGCGGAGGCGAGCGATCCCGTCGAAGGACCACTCACCGTGAACTGGACCGCGGAAAGGGTGGTCTGCCCGAATCAGGACAGCTGCACGACCAGCGTGCTGCGCACCGGTTCGGGGCCGAGCTTCTGGCTGCATTACCCGGACGACAACGATGGCAAGGTCGTCTTCACCGCCTCGGTGTCCAACAGCCGCGGTGTCGTGAACAGGGCGCGGTACGTCGCTCTGCCGCGACAGGCCAGGGTCTCGATCAGCGCGACGAATGAAGCCCGGCTCGACGTGGGTAGAGGGCAGGGCCAAGCCCTCGACAGGCTGGTAACCGTCGGTTCCCTGGTCTCGATCACCGCGCCGTCCGAGGCATTCGACGGAGCGCGGTTCACGGAATGGGGGGACAACCACGATCCCTCGCCGCAGCGGCAGTTCCTGGTGCCGATGGGCGGGATGCAGGTACGAGCCGACTACCAGTCGCCCATCGAGAAGCGCTACGCCGAAGACGCCGGCCTACGGGCGAAGCTGGGTCCCGCAACGGGGATCGAGGTCATCGAAGCCGGTGTTCACTGGCGTCCTTACGCCAATGGCCGTCTCTACTGGACACCGCGGACCGGCGTGACCGCCGTTTCCGGCGCGATCCACGAAAAGTACGTCGCGCTTGGCGCGCATGCCTTCCTTGGAGTCCCGACCACGGACGAAGCCGCGGGTAAAACGATCCACGGTCGCTTCAGCCAGTTCGAGGGCGGCCCTGCGACCGGTGCCGGGACGATCTACTGGGAACCAGGCTTCGGCGCGGCGGCTATCTATGGCCCCATCCGCGACAAATGGCTCGAGACCGGAGCGGAGGGCGGTCTGCTCGGTCCCCCGACCACCGATCAAGCGACGACACCGGACGGGACCGGCCGGTACAACCACTTCGCCGGTTCGTCGATCTACTGGACGGCCGCGACCGGAGCGCACTACATCAAGGGCGAGATCAGGAACAAGTGGCGAGCACTCGGCTGGGAAAGGTACTTCGGTTATCCCACCACAGACGAGAGCGGGACTCCGGACGGTGTGGGCAAATACAACCACTTCAGCCAGGCCGGCTCGATCTATTGGACGCCGTCGACAGGGGCCTACGAAGTCCACGGGTTGATCCGCGCGCGTTGGTCGGCGATCGGCTGGGAGAACGGAGTCGGCTATCCCATCACCGACGAGACGTGGACGCCGGGCAACACCGGCAAGTACAACCACTTCCGACAGGGCGGATTCGACCATTCGATCTACTGGCGCGCGGGAACGAGCGTCGCCTGGGAGGTCAAGGGAATGATCCGGCTGCGCTGGCGGGATCTCGGCTGGCAGACGTCGTATCTCGGCTTCCCCATCAGTGGTGAATACAGGACGCCGACCGGTTACCGCAGTGACTTCCAGTACGGCTACATCACCTACAACGGGTCGACAGGAGCGATCGAAGACCGTCGGTACTGAGTGAAACGCCGGTGCGGCCGCGAAGGGTCGCACCGGCGTTTCGCCGTCTAAAGCCGTCCGCCCGACGTCGTGTCGCCGGAAAGCCGTTGCGCCAGATAGACCGGCACAGTCGAGGCCAGGATCAGCACCGCCGCAACGACGTTGACGATCGGCGCCTGGTTCGGCCGGAACAGGTTGTTCAGGATCCAGATCGGCAGGGTCTCCAGCCCGGTCCCGAGGGTGAACGTCGTGACGATGATTTCGTCGAACGACAGGGCGAAGGCGAGCAGGCCGCCGGCCAGCAGGGCCGATCGCAGCATCGGGAAGGTCACCAGCCGGAACGTCGTGAGCCCGTCGGCGCCGAGGTCCATCGACGCCTCTTCGAGGTTGCCGCCCATGCGCCGCAGGCGGGCGACGACGTTGTTGAACACCACCACGATGCAGAACGTCGCGTGCGCGACGATGGCGGTGAACAGGCCGAGGTCGATGCCGAGGATCGTGCGGAAGGCGTTGTTCAGCGCGATACCGGTGACGATACCGGGCAGCGCGATCGGCAGGATGATCAGCAACGACACCTGGTTGCGGCCGAAGAAGCGGTACTTCTGCAGTGCGAACGCCGCCATTGTGCCTAGTACCAAGGCGATCGCGGTGGCCGCGAGTCCTGCTTGGACACTCGTCCACAGTGCGTTCAGCGCGCCTTCGTTCTCCGCGGCCCGGCCCCACCATTCGAGGGTGAAGCTCGACGGTGGCCAGCCGAAGGTGGTGTCCGCGTTGAAGGAATTGAGCAGGACCACCAGCAGCGGGAAGTAGATGACGCCGAGGCCGAGCACCAGCGCCGCCAGCAGCAGGTATTTGGTCGTCCGGGAAAGCCGCATCGCGCGCTCCTACAGGTTGTCCAGCGCGCCCGTGCGGCGCACGGCGGCGAGGTAGGCGAGCATGATCACCACGGGCACGGTCGCGACGGTCGCCGCGAACGGCAGGTTGTTGGCCGCGCCGATGTTGTCGTAGACGACGTTGCCGAGCATCTGCGACGTGCCGCCGACGATCTTCACCGCGATGTAGTCGCCCAGCGACAACGAGAACGTGAAGATCGAGCCGGCGACGACGGCCGGGAAGGTCACCGGCAGCACCACCGAGCGGAACGTCCGGAACGGCCGGGCCCCGAGGTCGCTCGCGGCGTCCACCAAGGAGTTCGGCAGCCGCTCCAGGCCCGCGTAGATCGGCAGGATCATGTACGGCAGCCACAGGTACGACAGCGTGATCACGGTCGCGAGCACGCCGTAGCCCGGCGTGTCGAGACCGAACGGGTTCAGCAGCCAGTGCAGGACTCCGTTGCCGGACAACATGGTCCGCCAGGCGTAGGCCTTCACCAGGTAGCTCGCCCACAGCGGCGTCATGACGGCGATCACCAGGAGCCGCCGTGCCCTCGGTGACGCGAATTTGGCCATGTAGAACGCCATCGGGAAGGCGATGATCGCGGTGACCACCGTGACCAGCGCGGCGATCCCGACCGTCCGCAGGGTGATCGTGCGGTACACCGCGTCGCTGAACAGGGTGACGAAGTTGTTCAGCGACCACTCGGTCACGACCTGGCCGGTGAAGACGTCGGTGCTCCAGAACGCGGTGACGAACAACGCGGCCAGCGCGCCGAGGTAGGCGAGGCCGAGCCACAGCATCGGCGCGGAGAGCAGGATTCCCAGGCGCAGCTTGGGTTTGCGATACAGGAAGGCGGAGGCTTTCCGCCTTGGCGAGTCGAGGGTGGTCGTCATCGTCTTCCGCCTTGAGATGGGACCGGGAGCGGCCGGCGTGGGGGGCCCACCGGCCGCTCCCGGAGTCGGGAGGTCAGCCCTTGATCTCGGTCCAGGCGCGGGTCCACTCGCCGTAGTCCTTGCACTTGACGTCGGTGCGGCCGTCGAGGCACTGCGTGATCGGCGTCGTCCAGTACTGGATCTTCGAGGCGTACGCGGCGTCACCGGCGTGGAAGGTCTCGCAGTGCGCCTTGTTCTTGGTTTCGGCGCACGCCTTCGGGTTCGAGGGCGACTCACCGAAGTACTCGGCGACCTGGGCGTTCGCCTTCGGGCTGACGATGTGGTTCAGCCACTTGTAGGAGCACGTCTTGTGCGGCGACTTCGCGCCCACCATCCAGGTGTCCGACCAGCCGGTCGCGCCTTCGGACGGCAGCACCGACTCGACCGGCGCGCCCTCGCTCTTCGTCAGGTTCACCGTCACCTGCCAGGCGGTGCCGACGACGGCGTCGCCGCTCTTGAGCGCCTGGCTTTCCTTCAGGTAGTCCGACCAGTACTCCGCGACCATCGGCCGCTGCTGCTTGAGCAGGTCGACGGCGGCCTGGAACTGCTTGTCGTCCAAGGCGTACGGGTTCTTGATGCCGAGTTCGGGTTTGTGCGTCTGCAGGTACAGCGCGGCGTCGGCGATGTAGATCGGCGAGTCGTAGGCGGTGATCTTGCCCTTGTACGGGCTGTTCGCGTCGAACATGACCGACCACGACGTCGGCGCCGGGGTCACCTTGTCGGTGCGCCAGGTGAGCAGGTTCGCGCCCCAGCCGTGCGGCACGCCGTAGGAGACGTTGTTCACGCTGTTCCACGGGCGGTTCTTGAGGAAGTCGAAGACGTCGGCGTAGTTCGGCACGAGCGCGGTGTTCACCGGTTCGACGTCGCCGGACGCGATGAGCCGCAGCGAAGCGTCACCGGAGGCGGAGATGACGTCGTACTGTCCGGTCTTCATCAGGCTCACGGCCTCGTCGGAGGTGCCGAACGCCTTGACGTTGACCTTGCAGCCGGTTTCCTTCTCGAAGCCGGTGACCCAGTCGACGGCCGGATCGTTGGAGCCGTTCTCCGCGTAGCCGGGCCAGGCCAGCACGTTGACCTGGCCTTCCGGCCGGCCGAGCTGCGCGAGCGCGTCGAGCTTCGGCGGGGTGAAACCCTGTCCGCCGGGCGCGGCGGCGGTCGAACTGGACCCGGAGGTTCCGCAGGCGGCCACGAGCAGGCCGGCGCCGAGCAGGCCGACGAGCGCGAGTTTCCTGTTCTTCATTGAACAACCTTTCGGTACTGGGGGAGAACTAACCGGCTTCGGGGACGCGGAAGCTGTGTTCGTGCCGCCAGCTCAGGCGGACACGGCCGCCTTCGAAGTCCGCGGGTTCGGCGGTGTTCTGCCGGACCACGGAGAGCTGGCCGCCGGCGTCGAGGGTGACCTCGTAGCGCACGGTCGCGCCGGCGTAGACGGTGTCGGTGACCGTGCCGGTGGCGCTGGTCTCGCCGACCCCGGCGGATTTCGAGAGATCGGCGTCGATGCGGATCTTCTCGGGGCGGATGCTGAACACACCGGGTTCGCCGATGATGTTCTCGGCGCCGCCGCCGCTGAGCAGGTTCGAGGTGCCGACGAAGCCGGCGACGAACGCTGTCGCGGGCCGCTCGTAGACCTCGACCGGTGAGCCGACCTGTTCGATGCGGCCGGCGTTGAACACCGCGATGCGGTCGCTCATCGTCAACGCCTCGTCCTGGTCGTGGGTGACGAAGATGAAGGTGATGCCGACCTCGCGCTGGATCTGTTTCAGCTCGGTCTGCATGGTGTGGCGCAGTTTCAGGTCGAGCGCGCCGAGCGGTTCGTCGAGCAGGAGCACCTTGGGCCGGTTGACCAGTGCCCTGGCGAGGGCGACCCGTTGCCGCTGGCCGCCGGAGAGCTGGTCGGGTTTGCGCTCCCCGAACTCGCCGAGCCGGACGGTGTCGAGAGCCTCCTTCGCGCGTTGACGGCGCTCCGCGCGGGGGACGCGTTTCACCCGGAGGCCGTACTCGACGTTCTGCTGCACCGTCATGTGCGGGAAGAGCGCGTAGTCCTGGAAGACGGTGTTGACGTCGCGGTCGAACGGCGCGAGACGGCTGACGTCGCGGCCGTGGAGTTCGATCGTGCCCGCCGTCGGGAGCTCGAAGCCGGCGATCATGCGAAGCACGGTCGTCTTGCCGGAGCCGGACGGGCCGAGCATGGAGAAGAACTCGCCGGGCGGGATGTCGAGATCGACGCCGTCGACCGCGTGGACCTGGCCGAACTCCTTGCGCAACCCGCGCAGGCGGATGGCCGGAATGTCGCCTCCACCTGCGGAGGTGGTAGCAAAGGTCCCTTGCTCCCCCGCGGCGGCGGTGGGCGCTTGATGAGGCATGGCGTGCCTTTCGGTGGTCGTCACAGCGCGCTCATCACGTGCTTGACGCGGGTGTAGTCCTCGAGGCCGTAGAGCGAGAGGTCCTTGCCATAGCCGGACTTCTTGAAGCCGCCGTGCGGCATTTCGGCGACCAGCGGGATATGCGTGTTGATCCACACGCAGCCGAAATCGAGCTTCCCGGCCAGCCGCATCGCTCGCTGGTGGTCGGTGGTCCACACCGACGACGCGAGCGCGTACTCGACGCCGTTGGCCGCCGCGAGCGCTTCGGCTTCGGTCTCGAAGCGCTGCACGGTGATGACCGGACCGAAGATCTCCGTCTGGCTGATCTCGTCGTCCTGCCGGACCCCGGAGATCACCGTCGGTTCGTAGAAGTAACCCTCGTCCCCATGCCGCTTACCTCCACAGTGGACTATCGCGTGGTCAGGCAGCCGGTCGACGAACCCGGCGACCCGTTCGAGTTGCGCGGCGTTGTTGAGCGGACCGTAGGTGACCGACGTGTCGTCTGGCTTGCCGGTAGTGGTCGCCTGCGCCTGCCGCGTGAGAGCCGCGACGAAGGTGTCGTGGACCTCGTCGGCGACCAGGACGCGCGTCGCCGCCGTACAGTCCTGGCCCGCGTTGAAGTAGCCAGCGGCGGCGATGCCTTCTGCGGCCGCTTCGATGTCGGCGTCCGCGAAGACGACTACGGGCGCTTTACCGCCGAGTTCGAGGTGGACGCGCTTCACGTCCTTCGCGGCCGAAGCGGCGACTTCGATCCCTGCCCGCACGGAGCCGGTGATGGACACCATCGCGGGGATCTCGTGCTCGATGAGCGCCCGTCCGGTGTCGCGGTCGCCACAGATCACGTTGAGCACGCCTGCTGGCAGGAATTCGGCGCAGATCTCGGCGAGGAGCAGGGTCGACGCGGGCGTGGTGTCGGCCGGTTTGAGCACCACGGTGTTCCCCGCGGCGAGCGCGGGCGCGATCTTCCAGACCGCCATGAGGAGCGGATAGTTCCACGGCGTAACCTGCGCGCACACGCCGATCGGTTCTCGGCGGACGAAAGAGGTATGCCCTTCCATGTACTCGCCCGCCGACCGTCCTTCGAGGACACGCGCGGCCCCCGCGAAGAACCGCAACTGGTCGACGATCATCGGCAGTTCTTCGGCCGCGGTGAGCGCGACCGGCTTGCCGGTGTTCGCCGATTCGACGAGGACGAGGCCGTCCGCGCGGGCTTCGACGGCGTCCGCGATCTTCAGCAGCGCGAGCTGGCGCTGCGCGGGCGTGGTCTCACGCCAGGTTTCGAACGCGGCGGCCGCGGCCTTGAGCGCGCGATCGACGTCTTCGGGGCCGGCGACGGCGGCGGTGCAATACGGGCGGCCGGTGACGGGATCGACGATGTCGGCGACCTGGCCCGACGCGGATCCGGTGTACTCACCGCCGATGAAGTGCTTCAACTGCTGCACGAGACCTCCAGGGGCCTGGGGGCGTGAGGTGGTAGCAAAGGTCCCTTGCTCCCTCGTGGGGCTGCGCGGGAGCTAAAACATATAAGTCCATAGGTTAAATGACAAGACGATGGTGCAAGATTGCTTCCATCGGGTAGCGGTACGGGCGAAGGGCCACCATGCGTAAGGGGATGTCGCACAGCGCGCGATCAGCGATGTTCGCTCCGCTCGACCAGATCGGCCGGGCGGAAGCGGTCACCGCGCGGCTGGTCGACGCCATCACGCTCGGGCTGCTGGCCGATTCGGAACAGCTCCCGAGCGAAGCCGAGCTGGCCGCCCAGTTCGGCGTCTCCACCGTGACGGTTCGCGAAGCGCTCGTGGCCTTGCGACAGCAGGGCCTTGTCGAGACGCGACGCGGCCGAGGCGGCGGAAGCTTCGTGAAGACACCTGCCAACCCTTCGGCCGCTTCGTGGCGAGAGCGCCTTCGCACGGTCTCGCTGTCCGAGCTTCGCGACGTCGGCGATCACTACCTCGCGATCGCGGGCGCCGCGGCCAAACTCGCCGCCGAGCGGAGTTCGCCCGAAGACATCGAGCGGCTCGAACTGGCGACCGAGGACATCCGCACCGCCACGGGGGCGGAAGCGTCGCGTGCCGAACGCCAGTTCCATCTCGAAGTCGCCGCGGCCGCCCAATCGCCGCGGTTGACCCGGGAAGAAGTGCAGTTGCAGAGCGAACGCGGGGGACTGCTGTGGCTGCCGCTCGAGCCACACGGCACCCGCGAGAACGCCTACGCCGAACACCGTGCGATCGCCGCCGCCATCGCACAGGGCGACGGCGAGCTGGCCAGGAAGCTCACCGAGGAGCACATCCTCGAAGCGATAGACCGGCTGGCGGACGTGCATTTAGACCTTCTGGCCCCTTAAGCTGCGACATCCGCGCATCCGAGGTGAGCATCGTGAACGACACACCGTCCGCCGGTTCCGAGGTCGTCGAACAGGTATCCGCCATGGTCGAGGACGTCTTCGGCCGGCTGAAGCCGGTATTGGCCGGCGCCGAGGGGCTCCTGGCCGCATCCGCCGATGCCACCGCGGAAGACCTGACCCGTCTCCGTCCGCAGGTCTTCGACGTCCTCGGCGGCCTGGTCGTCGGCGCCGGGTTCATCAGCGCGCCGAATCTGCTGTCCGATCAGGAATTCGGCTTCGAGTGGTGGACCGAGACCGGCGACGACGAACCGGTGCGACTGGTCATCAGCCTCGATCCGGACAGTGAGAACTTTCTCGATTACACCCGGCAGTCGTGGTTCACCGTCCCGCGCGACACGGGCCGCCGCCACATCAACGGCCCGTACGTCGACTATCTCTGCACCGACGAATACACGCTGACCTTCACCGTCCCCGTCCAGCGCGACGGGGCCTTCGCGGGCGTTGTCGGCGCGGACATCTACGTGCGCGAGGTCGAGCGCCTGCTGCAGCCGAAGCTGCGCGCCCTCGGCGGCCGCGCGGCGCTGGTCAACGCCCAGGGCAGGGTGATCGTGTCGAACAACGCGCGGCAGGCGACGGGCTCGCTGGTCCGCGAGGTCGACGTCCCGGCGTGGTGGTCCGCCGGCGCGGAGCCGGTCACGACGGAGACCGGTACACGGCTGCGGCGGTGCGGGGACTCGCCGATCGCGTTGGTCAGGTCCGAGCGCTGACCTGCAGCGCGAGCCAGAACTCGGCGCGCACCCCTGGGGAATCGAGATCGCGGCCGGTCAGTTCGGCGACCTTGCGCATGCGGTTGCGCAGGGTGTGCCGGTGGACGCCGAGCCGCGCGGACGCCAGATCCCAGTGACCGTGGTGTTCGAGCCAGCAGGTCAGCGAGGCGACCAGTTCTCCCCTGCCGGTTTCGTCGTGGTGCCGCAGCGGCGCCAGCAGACTGTCCGAAAATGCTTGCGCCGCTTGGGAATCGACGATTTCCAGGAAGCCACGCCCGGCGTGTTCGGCGAACCGGACCAGCGGGGACCTCTCGGCCTTCGCGGCTTCCGCCGCCTGTTTCGCCTGCCGTAACCCCGCTGGGAAGTCCACTATGGACACCGGCTCGGACAGCCCGGCATGCAATCCGCCGATCCGGGAAGCGTGCCGGACGACCGCCTCCACGTCGCCGAGGGCGAGCACGAACGTCCCGGACTCGCCGAAGAACACCGTCTCCCCCGCCAGTTCGGCGCCGAGCGCGTCGGCGAGCGATCGGCGCGCACTCGCGGGACCGGCGACGGCCAGCACCGACCACGGGGCTTCCGGGACACCACCCCAGAGCGACTTCATCGTCCGTGTTGCGAGTTCGCCGTGTCCCGCGGCGAGCAGGTCGCACAGCCCCGACCTCAACCGCCGCAAGGCTCCGCTGTGCTCACGGTTCTGTTCCAGGGCAAGGGAAAGCAACGACACCGCGGTATTGACGATGTGCTGCCCCGCGGCGTCGAGCGGCTCGCGCGTGCCGACGGCGAGCACGCCCCGGGCGCGCGTGTCGAGCGTCTGCAGCACGATCTCGTACTCCCCCACCACCGTCACCAGCGTGCCCGCGCGCAGCCGCGCGAAATCGTCCTGGAGTTCGTCGGCGAAGGGCCGCGCGGAGGGCGAAGCCTCGATGACCGCGCCTGACGAGTCGAGCAGGAGTACCCAGCCATCGACCAGCTTCGCCAGTTTCCGCACCACCCCGCCGGGGCCGCCCTTGCCGACGGCGGTCCTCGTCAGTTCCTGCTGCCCCTTGCCGGTGCGCACGAGCGACGCGTACTCGTCTGCGGCGACCGCACGCGAAACCGCGCGAGTGATCGCGATGAACGGCGTCTTCCTCGGCACCTCCAGTACCGGGAGCCCGACCTCCTCCGCGGTGTCCACAAGGGACCGAGGGATGCTCTCGTGGCTGAGGCCGACCCCGAAACCGAGCCCCGCCACGCCCGCGTCGACCAGTCGCCGGATGTACCCGGGTGAGGTGATCTCATCGAGGGCGAGGCCGGTGGTCAGCAGCAGTTCGCCCCCTTCGAGGAAGGCCTGCGGATCGGTCAGTTCGGTGGGGTGGACCCAGCCGATCGGCCGGTCGAGCGCCGCCTCGGCCGCGCGCACCCGCAGGCCGAGCGAACGTTCGGCCACCAGGGCGGCGAGGGTCAATGCCATGTTGTCCAACTCTACGCCTCGATATCGACAAGATGTCGAGCTGACGCCGTCCGGCGCGGCTCCCATCCTGGAGGGCGACCACCGTCCCTCGCGTCCGCAGGAGTTTGGCCGTGACCGCCACCACCGAAACACAGCGCAGGCTGCGCACCGAGATCCCCGGCCCCGCCTCGCGCGCCCTGCAGCAACGGCGCGCGGCCGTCGTCGCCGCGGGCGTGAGCTCGGTGCTGCCCGTCTACGTCACCTCGGCCGAAGGCGGCCTGCTCACCGACGCCGACGGCAACGTCCTGATCGACTTCGGTTCCGGCATCGCGGTGACCAACGTCGGCCACGCCGCCCCGGCGGTCGTGGACCGGGTCCGCGAGCAGGCCGGCCGGTTCACGCACACGTGTTTCATGGTCACGCCGTACGAGGGCTACGTCGAGGTGTGCGAAGCACTCGACAAGCTGACACCGGGCACGCACGAGAAGCGTTCGGTGCTGTTCAACTCCGGCGCCGAAGCCGTCGAGAACGCCGTCAAGATCGCCCGCGCCGCGACCGGCCGCCAGGCGGTCGTCGTGTTCGACCACGCCTACCACGGCCGCACCAACCTGACGATGGCGCTGACCGCGAAGTCCATCCCCTACAAGCACGGTTTCGGCCCGTTCGCGCCCGAGGTCTACCGGGTGCCGGGGTCGTACCCGTACCGCGACGGCCTGTCCGGTCCCGAGGCCGCGCGGATCGCCATCGACCGCATCGAGAAGCAGATCGGCGGCGACCAGGTCGCGGCCGTCGTGCTGGAGCCGGTGCAGGGTGAAGGCGGCTTCATCGAGCCCGCTCCCGGTTTCCTGTCCGCGCTTTCCCGCTGGTGCACCGAAAACGGTGTCGTCTTCGTCGCCGACGAGGTGCAGACCGGTTTCTGCCGCACCGGCGAGTGGTTCGCGTCCACGCACGAGGACGTCGTGCCCGATCTGATCGCCACCGCCAAGGGCATCGCGGGCGGACTTCCGCTCGCCGCCGTCACCGGCCGCGCGGAACTGCTCGACGCCGTCGGTCCGGGTGGCCTCGGCGGCACCTACGGCGGTAACCCGATCGCGTGTGCCGCGGCGCTCGGCTCGATCGAGATCATGCGGCAGGAGAACCTCGCGGCGTCGGCGAAGCGCATCGAGGACACGGTGCTGCCGCGGCTGCGCGCACTGGCCGAGGAGACCGGCGTGATCGGCGACGTCCGCGGCCGCGGCGCGATGCTGGCCGCCGAGTTCGTGAAGCCGGGCACCACCGAACCCGACGCCGACCTGACCAAGCGGATCGCGCAGGCCTGCCACCAGGCGGGCGTCGTCGTCCTCACCTGCGGCACCTACGGCAACGTCGTCCGTCTGCTGCCGCCGCTGTCCCTGTCCACCGAACTGCTCGAAGAGGGCCTGTCGGTCCTGGAGCACGCTGTCCGTACGGAGGCTTCCAAGTGACATTCCCCTTCTGGGTGGCCGGAAAGCCGGTCACCAGCGACGAGACCGTCGTCGTCCGTCACTCCTTCGACGGGAGCGAGGCCGGGTCGCACCACGTTCCGTCCACTTCGGACATCGAAGCCGCGGTCCAGGCCGCGCACGACGTCCAGGACGAGTTCGCGACGCTGCCCGCGCACGTCCGGGCGGGTGCGTTGGACCACGTGTCCCGAGTTTTGGGTGAGCGGTCCGAAGAGCTGGCGCAGCTGATCACCGCCGAATCCGGCAAGCCGCTGAAGTGGGCGCGCGGCGAGGTCGGCCGTGCGGCGTCGACGTTCCGCTGGGCCGCCGAGGAGGCCCGCCGGTTCTCCGGTGACCTGCAGCGGCTCGACACCGACCCCGGCGGCACCGGACGGCTCGCGCTCGTGCGCCGGGTGCCGAAGGGCCCGGTGCTGGGCATCACCCCGTTCAACTTCCCGCTGAACCTGGTGGCGCACAAGGTGGCGCCGGCGATCGCGGTCGGCGCGCCGATCGTGCTCAAGCCCGCGCCCGCGACGCCGCTGACCGCGTTGCTGCTCGGCGAGATCCTCGCCGAGACCCAGCTGCCCGCCGGTAGCTGGTCGATCCTCCCGGTGAGCAACGAGGAATCGGCCGAACTGGTGGCCGACCCTCGGCTGCCGGTCGTGTCGTTCACCGGGTCCGTGCCGGTGGGCTGGGGTATCCGGGACAGCGTGCCGCGCAAGCACGTCGCGCTCGAACTCGGTGGCAACGCGGCGGTTCTCGTCTGTCCTGATTGGACGGACCTGGACTTCGCGGCGCAGCGGATCGCGACGTTCGCGATGTACCAGGCCGGCCAGTCGTGCATCTCGGTGCAGCGCGTGTACGCGCACGCCGACGTCTACGACGAGCTTCGCGCGAAGGTGCTGGAGCAGGTGCGCGCGCTCGGGACCGGCAATCCGCGGACTGACGGCGTCGACGTCGGGCCGCTGATCAACACCGCCGCCGCTACCCGGGTCGAATCGTGGATCACGTCCGCGGTCGAGGCGGGCGGCGAGCTGCTGACCGGCGGAAAGCGCGACGGCGCCACCGTCGAGCCGACGGTGCTCGCGAACGTGCCGGAAGACGCGTCGGTGATGGCCGACGAGGTCTTCGGGCCGGTCGTGTCGATCACGCGGGTCGACTCGGTGGAAGACGGCGTGCGCCGGATCAACGACTCGCGCTTCGGTCTCCAGGCGGGCGTGTTCACGCGTGACCTGCCGACGGCGTTCGACGTGTCCGCGAAGCTGCGTGTCGGCGGTGTGCTCGTCGGCGACGTTCCGAGCTTCCGGGCCGACCAGATGCCCTACGGCGGCGTGAAGGACTCCGGCGTTGGCCGCGAAGGTCCGGCGTCGGCGATGGCGGACTTCACCGAAGAACGCGTCACGGTCCTGACCGGCCTGACCCTCTGATCTCGCGCGCCGGGCTCACACGTCCAAGAGTCGCGTGAGCCTGGCGTGCGCTTCGACGAGTGAAGGGCCGTACCAGGTCAGATAGCGGCCGGAGACCAGGACGTGCTTCGCGCCGGGGAACGCTTCGGGGCCGTCGTCGGCAGTGAACTCGTAGGGCTCGTCGGGCAACACGAGAAGGTTCGCTTCTCCGGCAGCGAAGCGCGCTTGGAGCTCGTCGAGCTTCGGGCGCGGGTAACGCTCTTCGTCATCGGCGTAGACGTTGCCGATTCCGACGCGACGCAGCACGTCGCCGCCGAAGGTGTCCCTGCCGAGCACGATCCACGGCTTCCGCCAGACCGGCACGACCGCGCGGAAACGCTCCGGCAAGGTCTCCCGCCAGATCTCCTCCGCCTCGACCAGCCACTCGGGCTCGGCGAGGTCGTAGGCCTGCGTCAGGATCCGCCGGATCGAGGCGAGCGCACTGGGCACGGTCGCCGACGCCTCCATCACCCAGACCGGGATTCCGTTGGCACGTAGGCGTTCCACGTCCTCCGGCCGGTTTTCCTCGGAGTTGGCCAGCACCAGATCCGGTTCGAGTTCGAGCACCTTGTCCACGTTCGGGTACTTCGAGCCGCCCACCCTCGGGACGTCCAGATCCACCGGATGGGTGCAGTAGTCCGTGACACCCGCGAGCCTCCCCGGGGCGCTCACCTCGACGGCCTCGGTCAGCGACGGCACGAGCGAGACCACCCGCGACGCCGGTTCGCGCAGCGGGACCACTTCGCCGAGGTCGTCGATCATGCCCGCTCGAACGACAGTTTCCGCTTGTCGACGTCCACCGCGGTGAGCCGGACGCGGATCCGCTCGCCTTCCGGCGGCTTCTCGCCCGCGCATTTGCCCATGACCGGGGGATTCTCGATCAGGATCTCCGACTTGGCGTCGTCGGCCCGCAGCACGATCGCGTCGAACTCCTCGCCGATGTGCTCGGCCATGACCCAGGCCTCGACCTGATCGATGCACGCACGTTCGACCTTGGCCGCCAGCGTGTCGGACGCCGACATCTGTTCCGGCACCTCCGAAAGCGCCGCGCGGACCCACTCGGGCACCTCGCGGCCCGCGCTCACGGCGAGACAGATCTCGGTGGCGAACCGGTCGACCAGCCGCCGGATCGGCGCGGTGACATGGGCGTACGCGCCGCCGATCCCGGCGTGGGTCGTCAGCTCCGGCAGTCCGCCGTCGAACGCGGTGTACCCGGCGCCGCGCAAAAGCCTTGTGGTGTCGGCGAAAAGCGCCATGGACGCGGGCCGGCCGGGGTCGAGCGCGGCCAGGAACTCCGACACGCTCTTGCCTTCGGGCCACTCGATGTTCAGCGCCTGCGCGGACCGGCCCAGCCATTCGACCGCCTCGGGATCGGGCTGCGGCAGCGTGCGCAGGACACCGATCTTCGCGTCGATCATGATCTTGGCCGCGGCCATGCCGGTGAGCAGCGAGATCTCGGCGTTCCACGCGTCGACGTCGTTGCGCGGCCGCTGGATCAGCGCCCAGCCGCCGTCGGGGTCGCCGCTGATCTCCTGCTCCGGCAGCTGCAGTTCGACCGCGCCGCGCCGGATCGCGAGCTCGCGCCGCAGACGGCCCAGCTCCGGCAGCGCGGCGACCGAGGGATGCGGGTCGCCCGCGTCGATCGCGGCCTGGACGGTCTCGTAGTCGAACTGTTGGGTGGACCGGACCAGCGCCCGGCGGACCTTGGTCGCCGTCGGCTCGCCGTTCGCGTCGACGTCGATGGTCCACAGCACGGCGGGCCGGGTCTCCCCCGGCAGCAGGCTCGCCGCGCCCTCGGACAGCACCGGCGGGTGCAGCGGGACGTTCCCGTCGGGCAGGTAGAGCGTCTGGCCTCGGCGGCGTGCCTCCTTGTCGAGCGCGCCACCCGGCGGGATGAACGCGGCCAGATCGGCGATCGCGTAGTGGACCCGGAACCCGCCACCGTCGGCGCGTTCGATCAGCACCGCCTGGTCGAGGTCCTTGGCTCCGGGCGGGTCGATGGTGACGAAGGGCAGACCGGTGGCGTCTTCACGGTCCCCGGCCGACTCGAGCGGGTCGACGACCGCCGCCTCCGCCTCGGCGAGCACGTCGGGCCCGAACGACTCCGGCAGCGCGAACTCGGCGCGCAGGTGACCGAAGTCCCCTCCCGCCGCATGTGTCCTGATCACGAGTGGAGGCACCACCCAACCCTATCCCGATCCGGCGCCGTTGATCGCCCGTTCGGGCGTGGGCCGGTCGGGTGTACGTTACGGATCGAAATGAAAACCGATACCCTTTTCAAAACGACAGGAAGGGCCGTGGCGTGAAGATCGCGTTCGTCGGGAAGGGCGGCAGCGGCAAGACCACGCTGGCGTCGCTGTTCACCGCGTACCTGGCAGGCGGCGGGAAACCGGTGCTGGCGATCGACGCGGACATCAACCAGCACCTCGCCGTCGCGCTCGGCGCGAGCGAGGAGGAGGCCATCGCGTGGCCGACGCTGGGCGACAACATGGGCCTGATCAAGGAGTACCTGCGCGGCGACAACCCCCGGATCGCCGACGCGGCCTCGATGATCAAGACGACGCCTCCGGGGCGCGGGTCACGGCTGGTCCGGCCGTTCGAGGACAACCCGATCTTCGAGGCGTGCTTCCGCGAGTTCGGCGGCGTGCGGCTCGGCGTCACCGGGCAGTTCGACGAGGACGACCTCGGCGTCGCCTGCTACCACTCGAAGGTCGGCGCGGCGGAGCTGCTGCTGAACCACATGATCGACGACGCGGGCGAGTACGTCGTCATGGACATGACCGCGGGCGCCGACGCGTTCGCGTCCGGGCTGTTCACGCGGTTCGACGTGACGTTCCTGGTGTGCGAGCCGACCGTGCGCAGTGTCGGCGTGTACCGGCAGTACGCCGACTACGCGCGGGACTTCGGGGTGCGGCTGGTCGTCGTGGGCAACAAGGTGACCGAGGACGAGGACATCGAGTTCCTGCGCGAAGAGGTCGGCGACGCCCTGCTGGGCTGGATGGAGAACTCGCGGCACGTCCGCGCCGCCGAACGCGGCCGCGCGCGCCCGATCGGCGAACTCGAGGCGCACAACCTCGGAACGCTGGGCTCGATGCTCGCGACCGTCGACGGCGAGCAGCGCGACTGGGCGCGTTACCAGCGTCAGGGCGTCGAGTTCCACCTGCGCAACGCGCGGGCTTGGGGCAGCGGTCGGGCCGGGGAGGATCTCACGGCCCAGGTGGATCCGGAGTTCGTGCTGGGGCCGGCGCTCGCCGGGCAGGACGCCTGACCTGCCGCGCGCGGCACGTTGCGGAAGCCACTTTCGCAACGTTGAAGGTTGCGAAAGTGGCTTTCGCAACGTCGCTGGAGGGCAAGCGAGCGATCGGCCCGGGTGGTCGTGAATGGCGTTTCGGGTTCTAACCCTTATCGCCACTCACGACCACCGGTTTGGGTCCCTGAAGTACGTGAAGGCCCCCTTCATTGCGTCTAGCGCAGTGAAGGGGGCCTTCACGTACTGGGGAAGGTGTGAAGGCCTCCTTCACTACCTTCAGG
>NZ_LQMT02000041.1:0-125631 GCF_001620365.2 Amycolatopsis keratiniphila subsp. keratiniphila | reverse complement strand
AACCCTTATCGCCACTCACGAGGTCCTGCCCCGGGTCAGTCGCCGTTCCACTTGGCGTCTTCGGCGTCGGCCTGCCTCGTGCGTTCCTTGGCGATCTCCAGGGCGCGCCTGGCCGTCGCCTCGTCCGGGTACGGGCCGAGGAGGTCGATGCTCCGGCCTCGTTCCAGGTGCTCGACCTGGTTCGTCTTGGTGTTGAAGTACCAGCCCTGATCCGGGTTCGGGTCGCTCGACATACGTCAAGCCTGACATCACCCGGACGTCCTGTCATCACTTGCGATAGCGGTAGGGGATCTCCGTGGGATCACCGGTCGGGCCGAACTCGCCGCCTTCGGGCTGATCCACCTTCGAACTTTCCGGCACGTTCTCGGCGAGTTCGTCGAACCAGCCGCGGTGCATCGGCACACCACGCGGCGGGGTCGCCGGTTCCGGCGCGACGGGGACGCCCTGCGGAGGCGACGCCGGCATCGCGACCGACGGCGGAGCCGTGACAGGCGGATCCGGAGGGCTCACGGGCGGTTCCGGTTCGGCCTGGCCGGCCGCGGCGGGTTGCACCTCCGGAGTGGCCGGAGGGGCGCTGACCGGCGGCGGCTGCATCCGGCTGGGCTGAGGCAGCGGAGGCGGCGCCTGGGACACCGGTGGCTGGGTCGGAGGCGCCTGGGACACCGGCGGTTGAGGCGCGGGCGCCGATGGAGGAGCCTGAGAGGCAGGCGCCTGAGGGGCAGGTGCCGGCGCCTGCGGAGCCCCGTGATTGCCCGGCAACGGCGGCGCGGGCGGGCCGGAAGGCGGCGTGACCGTGCGCCACACCGGCGCGGGTCCGATGTTCATCGGCGCCGGAGCACGCGGCGGCTGCCCGGTCGCCGGCGGCGCGGCCTGCGAAGGCGGCGGAGGTGCCTGACGCTGCGAAGGCTTCGGAATCGGGTCCAGGCACGAGACGAGCACGGTGGTGTTCGCCGGATCCTCGACCTTCCGGCCGCTCCGCTCGCGGTAGATCATCTCGCCTTCGGTGTCCATCTCGACCAGGTAGCCGGCCTCCGCCAGCTGCTCTTCGTCGAGATCGACGAGCTTCTCGTAGCGCGACGGGACGACCCGGTAGATCGGCCAGGCGAGCCTGCCGTTCTCCTGATGGAACTGGGCCAGCAGCGCGGCCATCTGCTGCTGCCACGGCAGCGACATCCCCTCGGCCAGCGAACGCGGCAGCACGACGTAACCGGGATCGACACCCGGCCAGCCCTGGTTCAGCTGGTCGGCCAGCGGCGTGCTCGACGCCGGACGCGCCGCCTGCCGTGCGGGCTGGGCGGTGCCGAAGAGATCGCGGGGGTCGACCTCCTGGCCGGCTCCCGCCGCGGGCTTGCCTCGCCTTCCGAATTTCCGTGCCACGTTCTTCATCCTCTGCCAGTGTGCGGCCGCTCGCCGGTGGACAGGCCGCCACTTCGGGTGAATCCGATGGTCCCGCGGTCGCGATACCACGCTTTCACCATGCTAAACGCCAGGACGGACCGCCTGCGCGACCACTTCGGCCTCGTCGAAGGAGAAATCGCGGATGTGCACCGGCACCCCGGTCTGCTGCGCTTCGACGATCTTGCCGTCGCCCAGGTACATCATCACGTGGTGGATGGTCGCCGGGTTCGACGGCACCGTGGCGAGGAACAGCAGGTCACCCGGCTGCGCCTGGCGCACCGGCAGCATCGCGCCGCCCTTGTACTGGTCACGCGAAACCCGCGGGATGATGATCCCCGCCGACTCGTAGGCCCGCAGCATCAGCCCGGAACAGTCGTAGCTGTTCGGACCGGTGGCGCCCCAGACGTACGGCTTGCCCTGCTCGGCGAGGGCGAACTTGATGGCCTGCGCGGCCGCCTGGCTCGGCGGCACGACACTGCCGACGCTCGTCCCGCAGCCGACGACGTCGACGACCTGGCCCTCGTTCTGCACGAGGAGCGCCGCCATCGGCTCCCAGTTGTGGTACCGGTCGGGGAAGCCGGAGCGCTCGACGCGCTGGGCGGCGTCGCCGGGCCGCATGTTCTCCCAGTCCGGCACCGCGAGCAGGACGTCGTAGAACTTGTTGACCTGGTACGGCGGGTCGGTGACCTGGGCGACGGTGCCCCAGCCCATCGACGGGCGCATCTGGAAGATGCCCAGCGAGTCGCGGTCGCCGTAGGTCAGGTTCCGCAGTTTGGACTCGGTCATCCCGGCCTGGATCGCCACCTGCCACGCGCGCGGGGACAGCGTGCGCTGCTTGCCGATCGAGATGATCAGCGCGACGATCCCCTTCTGTTCCTCGTCCAGCTTGTTGACGTCCGAAGAACCGCGATCGGTCTGCCCCGGCAGGGTCGGCCCGATCGACGCGTCGCAGGAGGTCTTGACGACCCCGCCCGACTGCGCCTCGACATGATCGGTCACCACCTTGGTGACCGTGCTCGTGGTGACGACCGCGGCGAAGACCGCGGCGATCAGCACGCCGACGATGATCCCGATCTTCATCGGGTCAGCCCGCTTGCGTGTACTTGGTGACCCGCCATCCCGGGTTCGTCTTGACGACGGTGACCCGGACCTTGGGCCCGTCCGTCGGGACGTCGACCTCCATCGACCCGACCACCGAGGACGCGACCTGCGGCTCCCCGGAAACCCTGGTCGCGGTGATGTTCGCGGGATCCACCGAGGTCATTTCCCCGGCCAAATATTCCTCGGTGGTGTACGGCCGCAAGCCGTTCAGCCACTGCTCGGTCGTCGTGCCGTCGGGATGATTCGCCCATGCCGTCACCCACTCCTTGGCGACCCGGACCCCGTCCTGGTCGGGTGGCGCGGAAGACGGCGGCGGCTGGGTGGTGAGCCTCGGTGGCAGCGTCGACGTCACGGTCACCGGCGCCGCGACGCCGGTTCGCGAGGTTGTCGTCGCCGAAGCACCCGGCCCGTTCGCCGTCTGTCCCGGTTTTCCGATGGCCTTGGGCAGCAGGATGCCCAAGGCGGTGAGCACGACCGCGAGGATCACCAGCGTGCCGACGAGGTGGCGGGGCGAGCGAAGCGGCCAGCCCCACAGTCTGCGGTAGACCGCGGTACGTCCGCGGTTGGTCCGGATCGGCATGGGTCACCGGCCCACTGCGTGGTCTGTGTCCCGGACTTCCTCGCGGACCTCCAGCCCGCGCGAAGGCCGGTACAGCACGAAGACCGGCTTGCCCGCGACGACTTCGGGGTCGACGCGGCGCGGACGCGGCGTCGACGGCCCCGCCTGCACCGGCACGGCACCCGAGTAGTCGGGCGTGGCGTAACCGCCACCCGTGGAGTTCATCCGCGACGGCACCACGACCGGCTCCGGTTCGTCGCTCCAGCGCCGGTCGGCGACCGGCGAGGTGTCCACCCGGCGGCTCGGGACCTGGATCGGGCTCCGCCCGCCCGAGGTGAACATGGAGTCGCCGGGGTTGCCCGCGGACGGGTTGTACTGGCCGAACACGGGAACGCCGCCACCGCCACCGGCTGGCAGCGCGGGCAGCCCGCCGCCACCGCCGACGGCACCCGGCCACGGCGCTCCCGACCACGCCGCCGCGGGGCGGATGGCGCCGGAACCGTTGTCGAGCCGCTGGGAGCTGGCGAAGATCGTCGCCTCGGGCCGGAACCGCCCGCCGCCGACCGTCGCGCCGACGGGACCGCGGAGGTCTCCGTCGACGACGTCGTCGGTGTCGCGGACGTTCTGCCAGAAGGCGTCCTGCGGGGTCGGTTCGTTGTTCTTCTTGCGGAAGCGGGAGAAAAGCCCGCCGCGCGGCGACGGCATCGCGCCGCCGACCATGCCGACGGACATCTCGACCATCTGCCACAGCCGCCGTACCGGACGGCCGACCATGAACAGCAGCACGGTGATGATGGCGGCCAGCACCATCTTCGTCAGCAGGGACAGCGAGTTCCCCGCGGTGAAGATCGCTTCCAGGAGCAGCGTGTGCACGCCGGCCAGCACCGAGAGCACCATCAGGTTGAAGGCGACCGCGCCGACCACCTTGAGGATGCGCTGCATGATCTGGGGCTGCAGCAGCGCGATCAGGCCGATCAGCGGGGCCGTCAGGACGAAGATCCTGATCAGCACCTGCGCCAGCAGCACCGTCGCCTTGGCCAGCAGCTGGAACAGCGAGTAGAAGATCCCCTGGCCCAGCGAAAGGAAACCGGCGCCGACGCGGCTGCCGTCCTCACCGGTGAAGTACCCGGTCGCCGGGCCGAGCTTGGTGGAGATGTCCTTGAACGCCGCCTTCTTGGAGTCGACCAGCGCGGCGTCGGCGTCGCCGCCCTGCTGGATCTGACCCCAGGTGAACGCCCGCGCGTCCAGCAGGGCCGGGCCGTACTGGATCGCCTGCGGCGAGTCCGGGCTGCCGAATTCGCCGCGGAGCCAGTTGTCGTAGACGACCCGGCAATGCAGCTCGGTCGGAACCCGGTCCCATGGCTGGCGCGCGGCCACGGCCTCCGGAGTCGCCTGACACGGCTGCGCGTTGGGCGGCTGCGGCTGGGACGGCGGCGGGGTCTTCGCCTCGTCGATGAACCCGGCCTGGATGTTGGTCGTGGTCTGCACGATCGCGTTGTCGATCGGATCGAGGAACCGCAGCAGCGCCAGGGAGGACGCGGCCAGCCAGACCGCGGCGAGCCCGTACAGCGCCCGTTTGCTGACGGCGGCGAGATCGCCGCGCCAGATGTTGCGGAACAACATGATCGACATGATCAGCGCGGCCAGGCCGAACAACTGGGCGTAGATGTTGTTGTAGACCTTCTCGGCCCCGGCCTTGACGGCGTTGTACAGCGGGCTGAGCAGGCTGCCCTGCAGCACGGTGTAGTGCAGCGAGTTCGTGGCACCGACGATGTTCTTGCCGATGTTGAACAGCTGGTTGCCCGCCCAGGTGTCGATCGTCGAGTTGGGCGAGGTGATCCCGGCGAGCGGGCCGCAGTCGGTTTCGAAGGTGTCCCAGACGTGTCCCGCGTAACCGTAGACGTTGTACGGGCTGCCGCCTTCGCCTCGGGCGGTGGCGGGCGGGTCGAGCGCGCCGACCATGCCCGCGCCGGGCCGTTCCGGATTCGGCGCCTCACCACAGGCCGCGGCCGACGCCGCCGGAGCGGTCGCCACGGCCTGCAGGCCCAGGATCAGCATGACGACGAACATCGTCGCGCGACGGCTCGGTCTGGTCTTGCCCGGGCGGGGCCCCTCTTTGAGGCGGCGGCGCAGCGCGTGCCAGCCGGCGGCGAACGCGAGCACGAACGCCAGTGTCAGCACTGTGTTCATGCGGCATCCCTGCCGGTGCCACCCTTGCCGGCGCGCGCGTGCTCGCCTTGACTCCCGTTCCCGTTATGTCCATTTTGGACGGCGCCTTGCACTTCTCCGGTTTCGGCGGCCAACGGGTCCGGGGCGCCGAGCATCTGCTCATCGGTGAGGCCGACTTCGAGTTCGGCCGCGAGCTCGAGGTCTTCTTCGAGTTCGAAGTCGTCCTCGGGCGGTGTCGGGACGTGCTGCTTCTCCTCCGGGACCGCCAGTTCGTTGCCCGGCTTCGACGGCTTCGCGTCGGGCGAACCCGGCGTGGTGTCCATGACCCGGCGCAGGTGCTCCAGATGCGGGCCGGAGAAGTCGACGCGGATCCGCTCCACGCCTCCGGCGCCGTCACCGAAGATGAACTGCCGCGGCTCGACGTCGCGCTGGAGATCGCGTTGCGAACCGGGGCGGCGGCCCAGCGCCGCGACGACCTGTTCGTAGCCGACGCCGACCGGGACCTTCAGCAGGCGCAGCGCGTCGGCCTGGGCATCGTCGTCGTCGAGACGGCCGACGAACACCGAGTCCAGCAGCGCCACGAAACCCTGGATCTTCAGGAAGTCCGCGGGGATCTGCGAGGACAGCAGCACCCGGACGTTCCACTTCCGCGAGTCACGGGCGAAGCGGTTCATCAGCACGCGGCCGGTCGGGACCTCGGAGAGGAAGAACGCCTCGTCGATCCAGACGCCCTTGCGCAGCTCCTTCGGCTTCTCGTACACCGACCGCTGGGTCAGCCACGCGGCGAGGTTCAGCATCTCGACGCCGAGCGATTCCGCGTCCGTCCAGTACTCGCGCGGGACGCCGTCCTTGGGCAGGGTCAGCCCCGCCATGGTCAGCACGGTCATCCGGTCGTCGCGGGTCTCGGAATACGGGTCCGCGTCGCTCTCCGGGATGAGCAGCGCCATCCGCTCGCGCATCTCGTCGAGGAAGTCCGCGACGACGACGGCGTGCTCGTGGTGCTCGCTGGAGTCCCGGCGCAGCGCGTCGATGACCTGACCCGGGTCGGCGTCGAACCGGCCGCCGACCGCGCGGACCGCGCGCAGCAGCACGATGCGGGTCTGCGCCATCCGCGAGACCTCGTACGGCAGGACACCGGTGAGGACGTCGAGCACGAGACGGCGGCGCGTCGCGCCCGCGAGGGCCTTCTCCCGCCGCCAGGAGCGCTCGGGGTCGTCCTCGTCCATGAAGTGCTCGATCTGCGGCTCGGCGACCACCCGGTACGGGTTGAGGATGCCGGGCTGCGCGTTGAGCAGGTTGATCGGCCGCGCGTACGGCCGCAGCTCGGGCAGGTCGCACAGCCGCGACAGCGGGCCCGAGGGGTCGAGGATCGTCCAGTGCGCGCCCGCGCGGAGCGTCTTGTAGACGATGCCGCCGCCGAGGAACGACTTGCCGCCACCGAGGCCGGCGACCATCGCCGTCAGGCCGGAACCGTCGCGGATCTCCTGCGCCATCCACGGGTCCCACGCCACCGGGCGCCGGGTCGCGGTCACCGTCTCGCCGAGCAGGATGCCGCGGCGATCGCCCACCTCGGCCGTCGCCGTCGGCACCGCCGAGGACGCCCACACGACCGAACCGCGGCGCATGTACGCCGCCGAGGCCAGCGGCTCGCCGGGGATGAACTCCCTGGCGAGCACGTACTGGGCCTCGGGATGCTCGACGGCGATCTTCGGCTTGTAGAGGTCGAGAAGCTGCTGGGCCAGGCGCAGCGCGTCCCGCTCCGTCGGCCCGGACACCGCCAGCCGCCACCACGAACGCACCCGCGTGGCCAGCGCGGTGAATCCCGACGTCATCTCGTCGTCGATCTCCAGCACCCGGCCCGCCTGGCGCGCCAGCGACTGCGGAGGTTCCAGTTCGTGCTCGTCGGTGTAGTGCTTGACCTGCGAACGCACCTTGTTCATCTGGCGCTGCAGCTCACCGGCGACCTCTTCGGGACGCCGGACGTAGATCCGCGCGGACACCTCGACCGCGGCGGGCAGCCGGTCCGCGTGCTGGATCCAGGGGTCGTCGACCTCGGGGATCTGCAGGCCGTGCATCTGGCCGACGGTGAGGACCGCGAGATGCCGCGAGACCCCGGCGTTCGACCCGGTGCGGCCGCGGACGGTGACCGTCGGCGCGTACGGCTCGGCGTGGAAGTCCGCCGCGTCGGTGAAGCTGGCGAGATCCTCGGGCTCCCAGGCGGCGCCCGGGACCGCGGGCATGTTGCGCGGCGCGGGCAGGCCCAGCGAGCACGAGCGGTGCATCAGCCAGGACATCTCCTCGGCATGCACCGGACGGCCTTCGAGCCCGGCGGAGCCGATGACCTGGTCGAGGTGCTCGACCTCGGAGTCGAGTGCGGCCAGCTCGGCGTCGACGGCCTCCGGCAGGATCTTGCGCAGCACCGGGGCGGCGCTCTCGACCGCGCGGTCGATCATCCGCCTGGTCTGCACCTGGACGCCGAGGTAGACCTCTTTTTCGGCCATCGAGCGGCCCATCAGCTGCTGCTGCTCGCCGATGAGGTAGTCGTCGAAGGACAGCGCGCCCTGGACGTCCTGGGGACGGCCGACGGCGTTGTGCACGTGGGCCTCGGCCCACATGCGGATCGGGTACGGCCGGTTGGTCACGCGCAGGTGCAGCCAGCGGCCCTGGAGCTCCGCGTACTGCCCGGCGATGGCCGCGATCAGGTCGCGGCGCTGCGAGTCCGACCGGAAAGACCAGCGCTGCGGCGCGAGCCGGTACCAGGCGTACACCTCATAACCGGTGCGTAACAGGTGCCCGTCGATGCTTCGCGCCGCGATCGACGGGGTATACGAGGGTATGGCCGCCTCGCCGGGCAACCGCCTCCCCTTGCCGGCCTTCTTGGGCTGCGCGGAGCGGACCTGCTGGGGCGGGTTCCAGGCCCCTTGCTGCAGGTCTCGATCACGTTTTCCTCGGCTTCCGCCGCGACCGAACAACGACTACCTCCCGGCCCGAGCCGCGGGGCGGCTCCGACGCGCTCGTGGTGTTCCCTGAGCTCCGGCGCCGCCGCCGTAGCCGTGGTGCTGGTACTGCCGTCTCCTGCGGTGCTTCGGTAGCGGGCGGTTCGCCCGTACCCGGACGCGGGACGCGCTGGCCGCGCCACCCGTGCCCGTGGTCCGTTCTCTTGGTGTGTTGAGCTCTTTCGCCGCCATCGCGGCCACGGCGCCCAGCGGACGCTCGTGGCTGATCTTGGCCGTGATCAATCTGGTGATCACAATTGTGGCGACGAAGGCCCAGGCGGTCGAGAAGAACCCGAAGCTCCAGCCCGCCCACCGTTCGACGGTGAGCACGAGCAGGAAGACCGGGATACCGACGAGCCAAGCGACGTAGCGGGCTCTCCAGGGAAAAGTCGCTTTCGGCGGGCCGAGCCATACGGCATCGACCCGGTAAACCTCGTCATCGGTGCGGATACGCAACGCGAGCCCTCAGCCTGTGAAGAGGCCGGCGATCCACTGGCCCACGTTGACTCCGGCGCCACTCACCGCGAGGCCGATGATCGCCAGCGCGATCACGACACCGGCGAGGCGGCGCATGACACCCGCGTTGTCCCCTTTGCCGCCGCCGAGCCACAACAAGAGGAGCGCGACGGCCAGCAGCACCAGGGGGATGATGTTGTCGATCAGCCAGGTACGGACGTTGCCGGTGCCGAGCTCTCCGCCCTGGGCCAGCGTGTCGAGGGTGGTCAAGGTCATCATCGCATTACTCCCGGTGCGCGGAGAGGGGGTTCGCGCGGTTCTGGCTCGGTGGTGCTTCGAACATCATGGCGTCACGAGGCGTAGTGGTCAAAGCGCGCTCTGTAGATGTCGTTTTGTCTACAGTTCACAGAGCGAGGCACAGCACCACGACCATCCTCGGTCTCCATCATCGTTGCAAGGGTCGTCTGGATTAACCCCGGCCACCCGTATTTCGCAGTGTGCGAACGGCCTCACTCGCTTGCGAGGCATCTTGCTCACTGTGAGTACGGGTCGGCCGAGGAGAATCCGGCCTCGACCAGTGTGACATGACTCGTTCGGTGGCTTCTCGCGAGTCCGCTGGGTGAGCACGCATTCCACAAAAAACGCGAACGCCGATCAAGCGAAAGTCACGCTTCCGTTACCCAAAGCGAAAACGGGGACGGTATTTTCACTACATAGCGTGATTATCGACCGGTCGAGAACACATTCGCGGGAAAAGCGCCCGCCTCGACGGCCCGGCGGCTCAAAGGCCCGCAAAGCTCGTGAAGCCGCTTGGTCTTCTCCTCGCCGAGATGCTCCCAGGGTCCCGCCGACGCCGCGTTCGTGGCGACTTCGAGCCGCTCGCGAAGATCGTTCCCGGCCTCCGTCAGGCCGCCCTGGTCATCGAGGATGCCCTGCTCGCGCAGCTTGGCGGCCGCGGCGTCCCATTGCTCGTCGCTCCAGCCGCGGGAGACCTTGGCCGCCTCGGGCAGGAAACCCTTGCCGGTGGCGGTGTGCGAGACGAGGGCGGCGAGCCCGTCGACGCCGTTGGCGACGAGCGCGGCGATGTGGCCGTCCCCGCGGTGCTCGCGAAGCAGGGTGATGGCGTGCCAGAGGACGAGATGCGGCTCGCTCGGCCAGTCGAGGCCGGCATGCCCGGCATAAAGGGGGCGGCCGTCGACCTGGCAACCGCCGGTCGCCTCGCGGGCGAGTTCGGCCGCCTCAGCGACCTCTTCGGAGCCGAGGGTGTCCTTGCCGAGCAGCCGGGTCAACGCAGCGTCGACGGCTTCGAACCGGGCTTCGATGATCTTTTCGGGCGTGGCCAGCGTCCACGCGCGCGGGATGTGGCGGGCGACCAGTTCGGGGTTGAAGTTGTAGAACGTCGCCGCGACCACGCCGGGCCCGACCGCGCCCATCGGCGCCGCGCGGCCCGCGAAGTACGTCATGCGCCCCGGGCGGAGACCCGCGCCGGTGAGCGCGGCCTCCGTCTCGGGCGCGAAGTAGGTAAGGGAATGCAGTACATCGAACGTCCCGCGGAAACGTCCCGTGACCCGACTCGCTTCACCCATGGCGGCACCCTACCGGCAAGTAAGTAGTGGGCGCAGGGTTCGCCCGCCGAATGGAGCAAGGGTCCCGCCTCGGCGCCGGAGGGAGCAAGGGACCTTTGCTACCACGTGGTGCGCTGACCTGCGGAAAGAGAGCAAGGGACCTTTGCTACCACTTGGGGCGGGGGTGTGTGGAAATAGAGACATTGAGTGTCCCTGTTTCCACACACCCCCTACTCCGCGTGGTGACCGTGTGGATTTTGTTGCGCTGGGTGACCCGAAATCCACACAGTCGCCGAGACGGGAGCAGGGGACCTTTGCTACCACGCTGGACCGTGTGGACTTTGGGACATCTGACGTCCCGAAACCCACACGGTCACCCCACCGAAACCCGGCCAGCGCCCGCATCCACACAGTCACCGCGCCGGGGAGCAAGGGACCTTTGCTACCACCCCGAGACGACCCGGAACCGAACCCGCTCGCCTACGTCATACTCCTGAAGCCGGATCACCACAGCGCACGGGGAGCGACGATGTCCGCCCAGATGGAACAACTGATCGCCCAGTTCGAGAACTTCCAGGCCAAGGTGCGCCAGGCCGAGGCGCGCTTCGCCGAGGTCGGCGACATGCAGGAACGGATCGCACAGGTCGAGCACTCCGTGACCTCCCCGTCCGGCGAGGTCACGGTCGTCGCCGGGGCGGGCGGGACCGTCACCGACCTCCGGCTCAGCGCGGGCGCCATGCGCCTCGAAGCGGGCCACCTGTCCTCGGTGATCATGAGCACCCTGCGCAAGGCCGTCGCCGGCGCCGCCCAGCAGCAGGCCGGGATCGTGGACGACACGTTCGGTGAGGCGTTCGGCGTCAACACGGCGGAGCAGGTCCGAGAGGCACAGGCCGAGGCGTTCGGAACCGTCGAGGAAGAACCGGCGTCACAGCAGCAGCAACCGCAGCAGCCTGCCCGTCCGGCGCGCCGCCCCGCCCCGCGGGACGACGACGACTACTTCGACGACGGCTCCTTCCTGCGCCGCAGCTGACCGAACCGACCGAGGGACTCCCACGATGTCAAAGGGAATCGAGACGAATATCGCGGCGATCGCCGCGTACGCCCAGAAGCTCCCCTATTACGAGCAGGAAGCGGAGAAGTTCGGCGCCAAGATCGACGCCGCCGACGTGACCGACGAGGCCTGGGGCATCGTCGGGATCTGGGCCAAACAGGGCTACACCGATCGCCTCGGCGAGCTCCGTTCGCTGATGAACGACATGAAGGACGGCGTGGACGGGTTCATCTCCAAACTGAACAAGGCCTCCGAGATGTACCGGGGCATCGAAGAAGCCGGAAAGGTCGAGTTCGGCAAGCACGAGGCGACCATCGACGAAACGCTCGGAAAGTAGGGGTCATGACCGAGGAGAAGTCGAGCATCGCCGACGGGCTCAACGTCCAGGCGTACGACGAGAGCATGAGCGCGAACCTCGATCGCGCGATGGGGCACGTGCCGGTGGCGGGCACGATCTACAAGTCGGGCAAGTCGATCGCCTCGCACGCCCAGCAGGCCGCCGAGGCGGACAACCCGGCCGAGCTGGCGTCCGCGGGTGCCGCGCTGGTCGGTGACGGGGCCGCGTTCGTCGGCGCCGCCGCGGCGGACATGGTCACCTTCGCGATGGACCCGATCGGCTGGCTGGTCAGCCACGGGCTGAACATGCTGCTCGAGCTGGTCCAGCCGCTGCAGGACGCGTTGCACCAGGTCACCGGCGACGGCCCGGCGATCGGGCACGCGTCGGAGAACTTCGTGACCCTGGCGAACGGCTTCGTCGCCCTCGCCGACGACTTCGAGAAGACCGGTGACGCGGCGCTCGCCGAGTGGGTGGACGACGCGGGCAAGGCCGCGAAGGAAGCGCTGGGCGACTTCTCCGCCGGGATCCGCGGCGTCGGCTCGGCCGCCGGATCGGTGGCCGAAGTCCTGCAGATGTGGTCGATGGTCATGGTGGTCATCGAGGAGCTGATCAAGGGCATCATCACCGAGCTGATCTCGTGGCTGATCACCATTTGGCTGCCGGCGCTGGCCGCGTCGGTGATCAGCTTCGGCAGCTCGGTCGCCGCCGCGATGACCGCGTCCATCGCCAAGGCCGCCAGCGTGCTGCAGAAGGTGACCAAGTACCTCGGCAAGTTCGGCAAGCTGCTCGACACCTTCATCGAGTACCTCGCGAAGTACGCGACCAAGGTCGTGGACATGACGAGGAAGTTCCGGATCGGTACCTACGCCGGTGAGTCGAAGTTCTCGCTGAACGTCCTGGAGAACACCGCCGGGGTGGCGCTGACCCCGAGCAACCGGGTGCTCACCACGATGTTCGGCACCTCGGTCGGCGCGCGCCCGCTGGTCTCCGGCGCGGCCGTCAAGGGCGGCATCGGAGCCGGGAAGGCCGCGTACACCGAGGGCAAGGAAGCCGTGACGCCGGAGGGGGAGAACGAGCCGTGGTTCAACAAGAGCGAGATCGGCGGGGACAAGAGCCCGGAGGAGACGCGGGGGAACCTCGACATCTGAGCGACTCCCGGCAGCGGGCGGCGGAAAAGATCTTCGCCCACCAGGAGCGTATGGAGGACAAGGCCGACAAGGCCCTGGTCCGTCCTGGCTTCCGTGAACGGGTCGAGGAACTGATGGCCGCCCAGTGGCGCGAGCCGGTCATCGTGCTGCGGCTGGGCGACACCGATCTGGGTTTCGACGTGCCCGGCAGGCGCCTGGACGGCACGGTCAAGGGGAAGCGGCTCGTCCGGCGGTTCTTCTGGAACGTGTTCCGCGGAATCGGCGGCGCGTTCGTCTACGTCTTCGCGCTGCTGAACGGTGCGGGCAGTGGCGGCGGCAAGGGCGGTCACCCGTTCCAGCGGGAGATCCGGGTGAAGGGCCCGGCGAACGCGATGGCGCTGGAGCCCGCCGATCGGGTCCGGAAGGCGAGCGGGCCCTGGCTGGTGTGCTCGCCGTCCGCGATCGCGGTGGTGGACACCGGTTCGACCTACCGGGACCCGGCCGACGCGCCGCCGCCGGAGATCCTCTGGCAGGCCCGGAAACCCCAAGCGCCCGAGATCGACTTCCGCAAACGCGTCCTGACTTGGCCGGACGGGTCGAGTTTCGCGTTCACTCTGCACGGCCGCACGGAGGAGCGGTATCTGCGGGACCGTTTCGAGTTCCCCAACACCATCCACTGGACCGGACGGCCGGACGCCTCGAGGTAGCTCGCTCGCTGCCCCCAATGCCACATTGGGCGCACACGCGACCAGCGCCCTCGAGAAGTAGTACGGACGAGCCGGCGTGTAAGCCGGATCCTGTCCCCGCCCCGCCTCGCGGCGGCACGGGTGGCGGCCATCCATCTAGGCCCGCCGTCGCCGACGGGCTCGAGCGGCCTACCCGCAGGCTCGGGCGGGCAGCCCTCGATCGCCTGCGCAGGAGCCTCGCGGCTCCCTCTTGGCCTTGCTCCGGGTGGGGTTTACCTAGCCGTCCTGGTCACCCAGGACGCTGGTGGTCTCTTACACCACCGTTTCACCCTTACCTCCGCCCGCGAAGCGAGCGGAGGCGGTCTGTTTTCTGTGGCACTGTCCCGCGGGTCGCCCCGGGTTGCCGTTAACAACCACCCTGCCCTGTGGAGTCCGGACTTTCCTCGAACCGGTTTCCCGGCTCGCGGCCGCCCCGCCGACTCGTCCGTCGGCGAATCCTACTGCACGGGTGTCGGCAAGCAGTTCAGGTTGCGCCGCCCGTCGGGTCGGACCACGAACCACACGTGGTCGGTGCCCTGCCCGGTCCATTCGCCTGGCCGCGCGTTGGCGAACTTGTAGAGCGGCCAACCGGCCAAAGTCACCTGCTTGGCGCCTTCGGGACGCTTGATGGTGTCGACCAGCGCCGGATCGATGCCGGTCACCAGGGGTGTGCCGGTGGTCGTGACGGGGGTCCACACCGCGGCGCAGTCCCCGAGGCACGCCGAGCGGGCCTTGTGCGGGTTGTCGCGTTCGTAGCGGAAGAGCACGGCGCCGGTCTCGTCGAGGACGGCTTGCCCCATCCGGGTCATGTAGACGGCGGTGAGCCGCGTGCCGGGCGGAGGATCCGTCGGAGTACCGGCGCGCGAGGTGACGGGCTGCGACACCCTCGGGCTGGGGAGCGATTCCGTCACCGGAGCCTGAGCCGTCCGCGAAACGGGGTCAGCCGCCTGCCACCACATCGCGGCGCCCACGACGAGCGCCGCGATGACGGCGAGCATGGTCAATCGCGATCGGCGCATCGGGCGTCTCCGTTTCTCCCGGGTGGCTGACGGGGTTCTGTTCCGCGATCTCGTTGGTCCAGTGGAGGACGGCGGACGGGCTGTCGAGGCCGACCACGCCGACGAGCCGTCCCTTGCGAACGAAGCCGGTGACGGGCCGTTCGCCACCGACGGGTGAAGCGAGCGCGACGGTGTCGGTGCCGAGCTTCGGGATGCCGCCCGCCTGGATGCGCATGCCGTGCTGTTCGGACCAGAACCGCGGCACCGGCGCGAAGGGCCGCGAAGCCTGCGGGCCGGCGAGGAGGTTTTCCGCGGCCGCCCGGCCCATCTCGACGGCGTTGAGCCAGTGCTCCACTCGCCGCGGCGTCTCGTCGAAACGCAGGTTCGGCCACTGGGCGACGTCGCCGGCGGCGACGATGTTGTTCATCCCCAGCACGTGACAGGTCGGCGAGCAGACGACGCCGTCGTCGAGCGGCAGTTTCGCCCCGCGCAGCCACGAGATCGACGGCACCGTGCCGACGGCCACCACGACGCACGAGACGTCCAGGATCCAGCCGTCGGACGACCGCAGCCGCAACCCGTTCGGTGTGGTCTGCCAGCTGTCGATGGACGCGCCCAGCGCCAGCCGCACCCCGCGCGAGCGGTGCAGCGCCGAGAGCTTCTGCCCGATGTGCTTGCCGACGACCTCGCCGAGCAGATGCGCCGACCGGCCGATGATGGTCACATCCCGGCCGATCTCACGCAGGCTGGCGGCGACCTCGCAGCCGATGAACCCGCTGCCCAGCACCGCGACCGGGCCGTGGTCGGCGGCCAGGTTGTCGCGCAGTTCGGCGGCGTCGGCCAGGGTCCGGACGACGACCACGCGCGGATGTCCGTGCGGCACACCGGAAAGCCTTCGCGGCTCGACGCCGCTGGCGATGACGAGCCCGTCGTAGGGCAGCTCTTCCGCCCCGGGCAGATGGACGACCTGGCGCCCCGGTTGCAGATGGGTCGCCGGGGTGTTGAGCCGCCATTCGGCGTCGATCTCGTCGAGCCGGGCGAGCATCGTCTCCGCCGGGCCGGTGGCGCCGGTCAGCAGTTGCTTGGACAACGCCGGCCGGTGATACGGCGGCTCGGGCTCGTTGCCGACGATCACCAGTTCGCCGTCGAATCGCAGTTCCCGCAACCGTTCCGCGCAGCGCAGCCCGGCCAGCCCGCCACCGACCACGACGATCCGTTCGCTCATCGTTCCGCCCCCTGCAATCGGATCGCCCGCATCGGGCAGGCTCTGGCCGCGGCTTGTACGAGCGGCACCTGTTTGGCGCCGGGTTTCCGGAGGTACCGCAGCTGTCCGTCGCCCTGCAACTGGAAGACCTGCGGTGCTTCGGCCTGACAGATGGCGTAGCGGTGGCACTTCTTGTCGTCGACGGAGATCCGGACCGGTTCGGCCCGGCGGGTCCCGCCTTCGAGCAGCCCGAGCAGGACCAGCGCCCGCGGCGGGAGCACCCGCAGCACGGTGAGCACCACGGCCGGGGTGAGCACGGTGATCCCGCCGAGCCAGACCGTCGCGAGGTTCCCGTTCGCCGCCGCGCCCAGCCACGAGTGGATCGCCAGCAGGCCGACCGCGAAGTAACCGGCCTGATGGAACCGCTGCCCCCGGAGGTCGGCCGCGCCACGACGCACCGCCGCGGTGACCGCGAGGGCGATGAACAGTTCCAGCCCGACGACGCCGGCCGCGTGCCGGGCGAGCCCGCCGCCGGCGAACGGGATCAGCAGCGCGAGGACGCCGAACGAGTCGTCGTCGAGGAACAGATAGGACAGTCCATGGACGACACCGGTGGCGAGACTGAACACCGCGAGCACGACGTGACCTCCGCGCAACGCCTCGTGACCGGTGACGCGCCTGATCCAGCCGGTCGCGCTCAGCACGCCCCACACCAGCGTCAGGCACATCGTCACGTAGGCGAACCGGGCCGACAGGGCGGCGATGTCCCGCACCCCGCTGTCGTGCGGCGACGGGGCCGGGATCACCGCCAGGAGCGCGGCGCTCATCCGCGCCTGCCCGATGTCCCGAGCATCCGGACGAGCCCGAACGTCGCGCCCCCGGCGATCCCCGCCATGAGCACGCCGAGCGCGATGTCGCCGCCGTCGAGTTCGTCACCGTCGCCGGGAGCGATCATCAGTGAAGTGGTCTCGGCGATCCCGGTGCTTTCGAGCAGGGTCATGTGCCGCATGACGGTGTCGACGGCGGTCTGGGCGAAGGAGCGCATCGCGTCGTCACGGGTGGCGGCCCGCACCTGGGACGCGAGGCCGAAGACGCTCCCGTGCGCGGCGCGGGAGCGATTGACGTAGAGGCGGTCGAAGTCGGCACCGACGGCTCCGGTGATCTCGTCGCTCCAGGAACGCTGTTCCTCGGTTGGCTCGGCGGGGAGTTCGACGCGGACCTTCGAAGCGAGCGCGCGGACCTGGGCGTCGAGCCGGTCGTGGTCGTCGGCGAGTTTCCGGCCGACCTCCCGTACCCGCTGCCCGCTCCCGCGCTGCTCCGCCTGACGGCTGATCGGTCCTTCCCACAAACTCCCTTGGCGGACCTGGACGAGCAGTTCCCGGTCATGGGCGTCGATTTCCGCGAAGGCGTGGGTGGGCGTTCCAGCCCATATCACCAAGCAGGCGATCACCAGTCCGAACAGCCGATAGATCATTTCACCCGTCCCCGTCCTCGAAGTGCCTCACTGGGAGTACGGCGAACCGGAGCGGCCGGTTCGATCTAGCCGGAGCAGGGCGGTGTGATGTGCATCACACGACATATTTAGAACCGTTTATCGCCGCGATACGTACCGGCCGGCTAAATGTAAACGAACCACTACTGCACATGGCTCACGGCGATAGTCTGCGCTACGGTGTACGAACCCGTGAAATCCTCCACCGCCGGGGAGGTAGCGAACTTTATGGAAGCAGTGGGCAGAGGCTGCCGGTTCGATGGCGACCATCGGCCGGGCGAGGTTTCCGACGAGCTTATTTCGGTGCTGTACAAGGATTTCCGGGACACCCTGTTCGGGCAGGTGATGTACCTGACGGGCCATGATCAACAATGGACGGAAGACGTCGTCCAGGAAACACTGATCCGCGCCTGGCAGCATTCGGACACGTTGAACCGCGAGCCGGGAATGTTGCGCGGCTGGCTGCTCACGGTCGCCAAGCGGATCGTGATCGACGGCTGGCGAAACCGGCGCGCCCGGCCACAGGAGGTCGAGCTGGACAGTTCCGAAAACGCCGAAATAGCGGACCGGACCGAACAGTCACTGTCCGCACTCGTCATTTCCGAAGCGCTGCGTTATCTGGACGGCAAATATCAGGCCGTCATCTACGAGACGTATCTGACCGGGCATACGGTCCGGGAGGCGGCGGTGATATTGGGGATCCCGGAGGGAACGGTCAAATCACGGCTGTACGCGGCTATGAAGACATTGCGACGGTCGTTAGGAGAGCTGGGTTCCCGATGAGGAAGCGAAAGGTGAAACACACCGATGTGGCGGCGTACGTACTCGGTGTGCTGGACCGGGCGGAGGCTCATGCCTTCGAGAAGCATTTGAAGGATTGCGCGCGATGTGGACGGCAGGTCGCGGAGTTCGCGTCGGTGGAGGACGCGCTGGCGAAGGCCGATCTGCGCTACCTGTCCCCCGTCGCCGCGCGATGTCGCGGCCGGCTGTCGATGATCACGGCGAACCTGGTCGTGGTCTTCCTGGCGTGCGTCGTCGCGGCCTTGATGTCGTCGCAACGATCGTCCCGGCGGATCTCGTCGGATGCGGACATCCCGGCTCCTGCTCCCCTCGACGACCAGCGCTCACTCCCGTTACCGCTTACATGCGAGTAGTCTGCCGCAAGCCGACACGAAGGTCTCTACGGTGCATACCGAAGTAAATCCCGAGAGTCCCTTCGGCGGGCCTTCGGTACCGAAGCGCCGCGCCGCCGGGTTACTGGGTCGAGACGGCGAACTCGACACGATCACCGGCCTGTGCCGCGCCGCCCGGCAGGGCCGCGCCGTCAGCGCGGTGGTGGTCGGCGAGTTCGGGATGGGCAAGTCGTCGATGCTCACCGCGGCCGGTGAGCTCGCCGAAGCGGCCGGATTCACCGTCGCGATCGCCACCGCGTCCCGGCTGGAAACCCATCTGACCGGCGGTGTCGGCCGTCAGCTGGTCGAAGGGCTCACCCACGCGCCCGCCGAACCCGGATCGCCGCGGCCGCGCACGCCGCACGCGACCGAAATCCTGCCGGATCACCCGCCCCGTACCGAACGGGAACAGACGGAGGCGCTCGACGCCTTCTTCCACACCGTCCGCCACGCCGCCGAACAGGGACCGGTCTTCCTCGGCATCGACAACATCCACCTCGCCGACCCGTGGTCGATGCGCTGTCTCGCCTACATCCGGCACCGGGTCGAGCATTTGCCGGTGCTGGTCGTGCTGACCTCGTTGATCGGGCACTTGCAGACCGGCGAGGTCGCCCTGCTGGAGATGTCCGGCTGCACCCCGGCGACCATCCGGTTGCGCGGGCTCGGGACCCGGCACGTCGCCGAGTTCCTCCGGGTCTCCGTCGGGCGGTTCGCCGAGGAATGCCGCGAGGTCACCGGCGGCAACCCGTTCCTGCTCGGCGCGCTGCGCCGCCGCCTGGTCCCGGGGATGGATCCGGCCACCGCGGGGTCGGCGATGATCGGCGAGGTGCTGCGGGTCCGCATGCACGAGTACACCGCCGCGCCGAAGGTGCTCGAAGCCGTCGCGATCCTCGGCGAGGACGCGAGTTTCGACCTGCTGGCACAGCTGGCCGGGGTCGACGAGAGCACGGCGCTGGAGGCCATCGACACGATGGTGCGGGTGCACCTGCTGACCAACAGCCACCGGCCGTCGCTGACGTACCGGTTCGTCCGCAACTCGGTGCTCGCCGACATGCCGCTCACCACCAGGGCCGTCACGCAGGCACGGGCGGCGCGGCTCCTGCACGACGCGGGTGCCGCGCCGGAACGGGTCGGCGTCCATCTCCTGGAGGCGACCGCGATCAGGATCCCGTGGGCGGTCGACGTCCTGCGGCTGGCCGCGCGGCATTCGGTGGTCGAGGGCGACCCGGAGCTGTCCGTCCGGTTCCTCTCGCGCGCGCTCGAAGAACGGCTCAGCGAACGCAAGCGGATGGCGATCCTGCTCCAGCTCGCGCACGCGGAATTCCACTGCGACCAGGATTCGGCGCCGGCCAGGGTGCGCGAGGCCATCGACCACATCGACGACCGGGAAACCGCGGCCTTCGTCGCGACGGCCATGATCCTTTCGCTGTGCTGCGGCCCGGACGCGCGGCTGGCGATCAACTCCGCCGGCCAGTTCGCCGCGCGGCTCGACGCGGGCGGACGCGACGCCGTCTGGCCGCTGCTGTGCATGACCTATCTCGCCGAAGCCGGCAGCAGGCTCGGGCCACCGCCGGACTTCCGCGACTTCGAACAGCAATGGGCGCCGCTGAACGATCCCGCCGCGCAACAGAGCCGATCCGGCCTGCTCGCGCTCGACACGGTGCGCGACGGGAAGTCGTCGGCGAACGCCGTCCGGCATTTCGGGGAGGCGTTGTCCGGAGAGCAGCCCGAACTGTTCGAACAGCCGTATTTCTTCACGCTCGCGACGGCCGCGCTCGCCGACGAACCCGCGCTCACCGACAAGCTCTGCCAGGTGCTCGACACCAAACGCCTGCCGTGGGACTTCCACGTGCCGAAAGGCGCCCTCGCCACCCTCGCCCGCGGGATCGCCCTGCAGGCGGGCGGCGACCTGGTGCGCGCGAGTGTCCACTTCGAATCGCTGGTGCGGCAGTTCGACGAGCGCGGGGTCACCAGCCGATGCCCGATCGCGGTGCTGTGCGCGGCGAGACTGATCGAGGTCTCGGTCGACCTCGGCCGCCACGATGTCGCGAAAACCCTGCTTGACCGGATCGATTTCGGTGCCACACAAGCACTTTTCACGCACAACTACCTGCTCTACGCCCGCGGGAGGCTCCGTGCGGCCACCGGTGAACCGGAGCTCGGCTACGAAGACCTGCGTGGCTGCGGCCGCCGTCTCGAGCACCACGGCATGCGTTTCCCCGGCTTCGCCCCTTGGCGGGCGCACGCCGCCCGCACCGCGCTGGCGCTCGGCCGCACCGACGCGGCGGCCCGGCTCGCCGAGGAGGATCTCGAAGCCGCGGAACGCTGGGGAGCGCCGAGGATCCTCGGCGGCGCGCTGACCACGGCCGGTCTCGTCCGCGAGGACGAAGAGGGCGAACGCCTGCTCATCAGGGCTGTCGACGTCCTCGGCGGGTCGACCGCGAAACTCGCGCTGGCCGAGGCGCTGACCGAACTCGGCGTGCTGCAGGCCCGGCACGGGCAGGCCGAGAAGGCGGTCGGCACGCTGCGGATGGCCGCGCAATCGAGCAAGCACTGCGGGGCGCGGCCGCTCGCGCGGCGGGCCGCCGAGGCGCTGCGGGACGCGCGGACGAGTCTCGCCACGGCGAAGGACAACGAACACGGGCTCACCAAACAGGAATACCGCGTCGCGCTGATGGCGTCACAAGGTCTCACCAACCGGGAGATCGCCGAAGCACTGCACCTGACCCGCCGCACCGTCGAACTGCATTTGTCCGGCGCCTACCGGAAACTGGGGATCACCGGGCGCACCGAATTGAGTTCCGCGCTCGGGCGGTCCCAGCGCGTGGACGCCGATTGACGGTTTCCGGGGATGGCGGGTTCACTCCGCCACATGCCGGAAATCGCATCCGAACCACTCAAATTCGCCTATTGGGTCCCCAATGTGAGCGGCGGTCTGGTCACCAGCGACATCGAGCAGCGCACCGACTGGGGCCACGAGTACAACCGCGATCTCGCCGTCCTCGCGGAGAACAGCGGCTTCGAATACGCGCTGAGCCAGGTCCGCTACACGGCCAGCTACGGTGCCGCCTACCAGCACGAATCGACCGGATTCAGCCTCGCGCTGCTGCTCGCGACGCAGCGGCTGAAGGTGATCGCGGCCGTCCATCCCGGACTGTGGCATCCCGGCGTGCTCGCGAAGTTCATCGCGAGCGCGGACGTGATCTCCGGCGGGCGCGCGGCGGTCAACGTGGTCAGCGGCTGGTTCAAGGACGAATTCACGAACCTCGGTGAACCATGGCTGGAACACGACGAACGGTACCGTCGCTCGGAAGAATTCATTCGCGTGCTGAAGGAACTCTGGACGAACGACCACGCCGAATTCACCGGCGATTTCTACCGGATCCACGATTTCGACATCAAGCCCAAACCGGTCGGGCGGCCGCATCCGGAGATCTTCCAGGGCGGCAACTCCACCGCGGCGAGGAAGCTCGCGGGCCGGGTCTCCGACTGGTACTTCAGCAACGGCAAGGACTTCGACGGGTTCAGCGAGCAGGTCGAGGAAGTCCGGGGCTACGCGGCCGCGAACGACCACACCGTCCACTTCGGGCTCAACGGCTTCGTGATCGCGCGGGAGACCGAGAGCGAGGCGAAGGCCGTGCTGCGCGAGATCGTCGAGAAGGCGAACACCGAGGCCGTCGAAGGCTTCCGCGGCGCCGTCAAGCAGGCGGGAAGCTCCACATCGGACAAGAAGGGGATGTGGGCCGACTCGGAGTTCAAGGATCTGGTGCAGTACAACGACGGCTTCCGCACCGGGCTGATCGGCACGCCGGAGCAGATCGCGGACCGGGCCATCGAGTACAAGAAGCGCGGGGCGAACCTGCTTTTGCTCGGCTTCCTGCACTACCTGGAGGACGTCGAGCACTTCGGGAAGCACGTGCTGCCCGTCATCCGGGAGAAGGAGGCGGCCCTCGACCGCGTTTAGTCCTCTGAATGCGGTCGTTTACGGGAGGTAGACGGTCTGGCCCGGGTGCATGGTCGGGCCGCAGTCCTTGAGCGGCCCGCCGAAGCGCGCCTTCTCGACATCCGGCATGGTCTTCGCGGCGTAGTCCCGCACGGCCTTCAGCTTCTCGGGACTGGAGACGGCGTCCTTGCGCACGAAGTCGCCGTTGCGCGGTCCACTACCCGGGTACACGAAGATCGGCTCGTAGTCGCGGTCGACCCGCGGGTCGACGGTGATGCCGTTGCCCGCGGCCCACGGGCCCCACGAGTGGATGAAGGTCGGCTTGACCTTGTCGAACACGTAGTCGCGCAGCCCCGGCAGGTCGCCCTTCTTGAGGAAGTCCGCGACGTCCGCCTCGACCAGCCCGGCCATGTCGACCAGGTGCAGGCGGCTGGTCATCGACGAGCCGCCGAGGTCCGGCAGCAGCAGCGACGCCTGCTGCAGGCCCAGGATGTCGGCCATGGTGTTGAAGCCGCGGCCGAAGCGGTCGGCGATCAGGCACGCGGGCACCGTCGGGACCTCTTGGAACTTCTTCGAGGCCGACGCGAAGCCCATCCCGGACGGGATCGCGGCCGCCACCAGCACGAGCACCACGACGATCCGCAGCACCGCCCGGGAGCGGCGCATCAGTTCGCCGGCGGCCAGCGTCCCCGCCAGCACGGAGAGGATCCAGATCGGGGTGGCGAACCGGTGCTGGCCCATCCAGTCCGGGACCATCACGCCGTACGCGATGATGCCCAGCGCCAGCGGCACCAGCAGTGCGATCAGCGCGCGCCGCCATTCCGCGCGGACCAGCGCGTACCCGATGGTCAGCGCCAGCAGGATCGTGCCGGCGACACCGGCGTAGCCGACCAGCTCGAACGGCTGCTTCAGCGCCGAAAGGCCGGGTAGGCCCTGCCCCTTCGCGATGGACGGGTTCGCCAGCAGCCTGCCGAACTCCGCGATCCGCCAGGCGAGGTACGCCCCGAACGGGATCGCGAACGCGACCACGGACACCACGACGAGTTTGATGCTCTGCCCCAGCAACGGCTTCCGCAGCTGGAACAGGACGACGAGCGGGTACGCACCACCGTAGATCAGGCCTTCGGGGCGGGTCAGCGCGGCGAACGCGACCAGGATCCCGGACCAGACGGCGACCTTCGCGGTGAGCACGGTGTCCTTGCGCACGGCCACGAACAGCAGCACGGCGAGCCAGGCGACGGCCATCCCGAACAGCGAGTTCTCCAGGCCGGAGATCGTCCAGATGACGAACGACGGGATCGCGGCCAGCGTCAGCCCGACGACCAGCGTCGCCAGCCACGCGAAGCGCGCGAAGATCTGCTTCGCCGCGATGTGGCAGGCGGCCAGCGTCCCGGCGGTGAACAGCAGCCCCAGCAGTTTCGGGAACAGCACGTAGTCGGGAAGGCCGAACAGCATGCCGCTGTCGAAGACGCCGACGAGCTTGCCGAGCACCAGCGCCACCAGCCACGTCGAGTTCGACCAGCCCTCGACCGACGGCTGCCCTTGCTGCAGGACCGGCCCGAGGCCGTCGGCGAAGCTGCGCGCGTAGGAGAAGGTGATGGCCGCGTCGTCGACGATCCAGTGGCCGTAGAGGGTGGCGTGCCAGGCGACGGCCGCCACCCCGGCGAGAACCGCCAGGTACGGCGCGACACGGGCGGCCAAGCCACGACGGGCCGGCGTCTCCGCCGGGTCGGGCACGTCTTGTTCGGAAGCTTCGCTGAGTGCGCTCGCCGTCATGTCCCCGTCTTCGCCTTTTCGCTCACGTGCCGTCGCCCGAAACTGTAGCCAATACCCCATCGGCCGCCCGCGACACGTCATATCCAGGCGTGATCCGCGCCACAGTCTCCCTATCAGGAGAGATGCGAAATGTCGTTCACCAGCCGGACCGAGGCGTTGCCGTCCGGGTAGAACTCGACGATCGACAGCGACGCCAGGTCCAGATGCAGGCGGAACAGCAGCGACGGCCCGGCGTCCAGGCCCATCCGCAGCAGCGCCTTGATCGGCGTGACATGGCTGACCAGCACCAGCGTCCGGCCGCCGTACTTCGCGATCAGCTCGTCGCGGGCCTTGCGGACCCGGCGATGGACGCCGTCGAAACTCTCCCCGCCCGGCGCCGCGATCGAGGTGTCGGAAAGCCAGCTGGTCTGGAACTCGGGGTCGCGGTCCATGGCCTCTTTGAAGGTGAGGCCCTCCCACTCGCCGAAATCGGTCTCGATCAGCCCGGGGTGGGTCTCGACCCGGCCGCCGAGCGCGTCCGCGATCGCCTGCGCGGTCTGCTGGGTGCGGATCAGCGGCGAGGCGATGATCGGGGCCACCTCGCCGTCGACGACCAGGCCCTCCATCGCGCCGAGGCGTTTCGCGGCGGCGGCCGCCTGCTGCTTGCCATGCTCGGTGAGGGGCACGTCGCCGCGGCCGGAGTACCGCTTCTCGACCGACATCGCCGTCTGGCCGTGCCGCACGAGGAGCAGTTTGGTCGGGGTCCCGGTCGCGCCGGTCCAGCCGACGGGGCTGACCCTGTCCTGCTTCACGGTCTTCTTCGGCGCTTCCGCCTGTTTCCCCGCGTCCATCGCCTCGTTCGCGAGGCCGTCCGCGTGGGAGTTCTCCGCGCGCGGGATCCACTCGTAGCGCACGCGCGAGAACCGCGCCGCCAGCTCCTTGGCCTCGGCGTTCAGCGGCTGCATCGACGGGTGCTTGACCTTCCAGCGCCCGGACATCTGCTCCACCACGAGCTTCGAGTCCATCCGGACGTCCACTGTGGACGCTCCGAGCTCGGCGGCCGCGGCGAGCCCGGCGATCAGGCCGCCGTACTCGGCGACGTTGTTGGTCGCGATGCCGACGTAGGCCTTGCGCTCGGCGAGCACCTCGCCGGTGGCCGCGTCCTTGACGACCGCGCCGTATCCGGCGGGCCCCGGGTTGCCCCGCGAACCGCCGTCGGCCTCGACGAGCACGTGGTCGGTCACAGGCCGGACTCCAGCGTGCGCACCAGGATGGCGCCGCAGTTCTCGCACTGGATGACGTTGTCTTCCGGGGCCGCCTTGATCTCGGCGATTTCGCGGCGGTCGATGTCCAGCTGGCAGGCGCCGCAGCGGCGGGCACGCAGCAGCGCAGCGCCGATGCCCTTGTGCGCACGGACCCGCTCGTAGAGCTTCAGCAGGTCTTCCGGGAAGCGCGGCAGGAGCTTGGCGCGGTCTTCGTCGCGGCGTGCCTTCGTGGTGTCGAGGTCGGTGAAGTGCTCGTCGCGGCGGCTGACGGCTTCGGCGACCTCGCCCTCGGCCTTGGCGACCTCGGCGCTGGTGCGCTGGGCGTCGAGTTCGAGCGCCTCGCGGCGTTCCATCAGCTCCAGCAGGTCGTCCTCCAGCGCGGACTGACGACGGCTGAGGCTGTTCAGCTCGTGCTCGATGTCGGTCATCTGCTTCGCCGCGACGGAACCGGATTCGAGGAGTTTGCGGTCGCGGTCTCCGCGAGCGCGCACCGACTCGATCTCCTTCTCCTGGCGGGCGATCTCGCGGTCGAGGTCGGACGCCGCAGTCTGGACCGAGACCAGCGCGTCACGTCGTTCGCGCACCGTCTTCTCGCCCGCGTCGATCTCGGCGATCTCCGGCAGGGTGCGGCGACGGTGGGCGGTACGCGAGAGTTCCGCGTCCACCTTCGCGAGTTCGAGCAGCTGGCGCTGGACGGCGGGATCGGCCTTCACGGTGCTCCTTGGATTGTCAGTGCTCGGTTCGGGTGGCCCGTAGCGTCCACGGGTCGGTGCACCGCGTGGAGACGTGAACGTCGACGTTACCCGCAAACGCGGCACGGACGACGCCCGAGGCTTGCTCGCACCACGGCCACTCGCTCGCCCAGTGGGTGACGCCGACCAGGGCGGGGACTTCGGCGATGTCGGCGAGGTGCTCGCCGGCGGGATGATGCCGGAGATCGGCGGTGACGTACGCGTCGACCCCGGCGGCGGTGGCGCGCTTGAGATAGCTGTCGCCGGAACCGCCGGAAACGGCGACGCGACGGATCGGGCGGGCCGGATCGCCCGCGCCGTAGACCCCGGGCTCGGTGCGGGGCAAGGCGTTCGCGACGCGTTCGACGAAGGCGGAGAAGGGCTCGGGCGCGGGCAGCTCGCCGATGCGGCCGATGCCGGTGACCCCGTCTTCGCGGGGGTCGAGCGGGCCGAGGACGGTCAGGCCGATGGCGTCGGCGAGCGCGTCGGAGACGCCGGGGGACGCGGAATCGGCGTTGGTGTGCGCGCAGTACAGGGCGACGCCCGCGCGGATCAGTCGGTGCACGAGGCGCCCCTTCGTGCTGTCCGCCGGCACGCCGTGGACTCCGCGCAGCAGCAGCGGATGGTGCGCGACGATCAGCTGCGCGCCCCCGGCTATCGCCTCGTCGACGGTCTCGTCGACCGGGTCGACACAGAACAGGACCTTGTCCACGTGCTCGGCCGGGTCGCCGCAGACGAGCCCGACGGCGTCCCACGATTCGGCGAGTTCGGGCGGATACGCCTGCTCCAGGGCGGCGATGACTTCGGCTAGCGCGGGCACTCGGGGATTTTCGCATGTAGCGTTTCCGGGCATGCGACTTCGGGTGCTCTGTGCCGCTTCGCTCCTTCTCGTGGCGTTACCCGCGCCGGCGTCGGCGTCTCCGGGCCTCTGGGAACTGACCGACCTGGCCGCTCAGCGCGTGCAGATCGCCGACAAGGTCGCGGCCGCGAAGTTCGGCACGCCGTCGCCGATCGACGACCCGGTGCGCGAGCAGCAGATCCTCGACTCGGTGGCCGCGAAGGCGCCCGGCCTCGGCCTCGACCCGGCCGGGGTGGTGCGGTTCTTCCGCGACCAGATCGAGGCGAACAAGGTCGTGCAGCGCGGCCTGTACGCGCGGTGGACCGAGCACCCCGGCACGCGGCCGCCCGGACGACCCGATCTGGGGACCGAGGTGCGGCCGGTGATCGACCGGCTCAACGCGGGGCTGCTCACCGAACTCGCCTCGACGCGGGACGCACGGGCGCGGCGGTCGTGCGACGTGCGGCTCGCGGTCACGGTGCGGCTGGCCGACGCGCGGCGCGAGCTGGACCGGTTGCACTCCGGGGCGCTTTCGGAGTCCTTGCGGTCGGCGTGTTCACGCTCCTGACCTGCGGGTCGGGAGCAAGGGACCTTTGCTACCGCGTGGGGCTCCCGCATGTTGCGAAAGCCACTTTCGCAACGTTGAAGGTTGCGAAAGTGGCTTTCGCAACGTCCCGGGCAGACCTAACGCGAGCCGCTGACCTGCGAAAAGGAAGCAAGGGACCTTTGCTACCACCCCGGCTCAGTCCAGGGCCTTCGCATCCTTGCTGATCGCCCAGCGGCCGGCCGCGCGCATCACGCGCCCCGTCCACAGCACCGCGCGATAGGCCTTCGTCGTCTGGTCGGGAACGTCGGGCCGGACGACCTCGTACGGCGAGACGGACGCGCTCGACCGGAGGTGCAACGGCATCCTGGTCATCGCCTCTTTCGGCGATCTCGCCTGGACGAAGTGGTGCTCCGACAGGATCCGCCCGACCTCGTAGGGGTGCGGAAGCTTGACGGTGATGCGGTACCAGCGGAGCCCGGTTGCCGGCGACTCGACGCTGGGTGTTGGTGCGCTCATACGCGACCTTCCTGCGTGTTTCTCTCCAGGAGGTCTACTCCCGCTTCGTCCCGGCTTTCCAGCTTCGCGCGCCCGGTAGCCGTTCGGAGCCGGTGAGCGGTCGATCTCCACCGGCCTTCACACTGATCAGGTGCTGCACATCGTCTTCGTCTGTTCCGGCAACATCTGCCGTTCCCCGATGGCCGAGCTCGTCTTCCGCGCGAAGGCCGAGGAGGCGGGTCTCGATCACCTCGTGCAGGTGTCCAGCGCGGGCACCGGCGGCTGGCACGTGGGCGAGGCCGCGGACAAGCGGGCCCGCGCGAAGCTGGCCGAACACGGGTACCCGACCGGCCACGTCGCGGCCGAGGTCGACCGCGGGCATCTGGCCGCCGACCTGCTGCTCGCGGCGGACGAAGGGCACCTGTCGTTCCTCCGGCGCAAGGTGTCGGACCCGGCGAAGGTCCGCCTGCTGCGCGAGTTCGATCCGTCCGCGCCCGAGGGCGCCGAGGTCCCGGACCCGTACTACGGCGAGGACGACGGTTTCGAGGACGTCCTCGGCATGATCGAGCGAGCCGTTCCGGGCCTGCTCGACTGGGTGCGCGCACACGCCTGAGGCCGACCGCTTACCGTGGTGGGGTGCGGTTGAAGTTCCTGCTGAAGCCCGGGTGGCTGGCATTGACGTTGGTGGTGTTCACCTTCGCCATCACTTGCTTCACCCTGCTGGCGCCGTGGCAGTTCTCCCGCAACACCGAACGCGAGCACCAGAACGCGGCGCTGCGGGAGTCGTTCTCCGGGCAGCCGCGTTCGCTGGAGGAGCTGCTCCCCAACGGAGCCGTGCCTGATCAGCGCACCGAATGGCATCTGGTCGCGATGAAGGGCACGTACCTGCCCGAGGGCGAGGTCGTGGCCCGTCTGCGCTCCGTACAGGGCGAAGCGGCCTTCGAGGTCCTGACGCCGTTCCGGACCGTCGAAGGCACGATCGTGCTGGTCGACCGCGGATACGTCCGGCTCGACGACAAATCGCGCGCGCTCCCCTTCGCCCCGCCTCCCGCCGGAACTGTCGACATCGTCACGCGGGCACGTCACGATGAAAAGGACGGGAAGAACCGCGACGCCTTCGCCGACGAGTCGACCGGCGGGAAGCTTCAGAGCTACGTCGTCGATTCGCAGGTCGTCGCGCGGGCCGCGAAGCTCGACATCCGTCCGGGCTACTTCCAGCTCGACGTGAACCAGCCCGGCGTCCTGGGCGCGCTGCCACTGCCACAGACCGACGCCGGACCGTTCTTCTCCTACGCCCTGCAGTGGATCGCGTTCGGCGCGATGGCGCTGATGGGATGGCTGTACTTCACCATCCGCGAGCTGAAGCCGGGCGGCGCGCTTGCCACGGAGCGGCCGCAGCGGCGCAAGAGTGTCGCGGAGATGCTGGCCGAAGACGAACGCTCCGAAGTGGCCACCTGATTCGACCCGAAAATGGACCTTTCATAGGTCCATTTCTCGTGGTCCGCTTCGAGCATGCTGATTCACCCGTGGGACGCCGCCCACGACGACGCCGAATGGCGGGCCTGGCTCTCGACGCACGACTTCGGCCAGCTGATCGCCGGCGGCACGGGCCGTGACCTGCCGATCGTCAATCCGGTGCACTTCGCCTACGACGGCGACCGGACGGTCCTGCTGCACCTCGCGCGCCCCAACCCGGTCTGGCCGCTGCTGGAGGAACACCCGCGCGCGCTGCTCGCGGTGATCGACGACCACACCTACATCCGCTCCGGCTGGAACACCCCGGCCGACCCGCCGCACGGGGTGCCGACGTCGTACTACTCGTCGGTCCAGCTCGAATGCGACGTCCGGTTGATCGACGACGCCGCGGAGAAGGCCGCGCTCCTGGACCGGCAGCTCGCGCGTTTCGAGCCCGGTTCGGACAGGCTGGGGGTGAGCGCGACCGAGGCGCCGGACAAGCGGTTGCTCCCCGGCATCCGCGGGGTCGAACTGACCGTGACCGGGGTGCGGGCGAAGTTCAAGTTCGGCGGGAACAAGCAGCCTGCCGACCGATCACGGATCGACGCGGAGCTCGCGCGTCGCGACGGGCCGATGGACGCACGGGCGCGGGCGCAGCTGGCGCGGTAGCAAAGGTCCCTTGCTCCCTTTCCGCAGGTCAGCGGGTCAGGTGGTAGCAAAGGTCCCTTGCTCCCTTGCCCGTCACGCAGCCAGGATCACCCACGGCACCGTGTGGATTTTGGGACGTCAGATGTCCCAAAATCCACACGGTGCCCCCGGTGACAGCAAAGGTCCCTTGCTCCCGTCTCGGCGACTGTGTGGATTTCGGGTCACCCAACGCAACAAAACCCACACGGTCACCACCCGGAGTAGCGGGTGTGTGGAACCAGGGACACTCAACGTCCCTATTCCCACACACCCCCGCCCCAAGTGGTAGCAAAGGTCCCTTGCTCCCCTGCCGCCGGGAATCCGCAGTTCAGCGCCGTCGCCGCAGCCCGACGAGACCCGCCAGCACCACCGAGCTGAGCGCGCCCAGCCACCCGACCACCCGCGAGAGCTCCACGGCCCGCGTCACGTGCCCCGCGTCCGGGTTGCGCCCGATGCCGAGCACCGGCAGTTCCTCGACCCCGTGCGGGTACACCGTCCGCCCGCCGACGCGGATCTCCAGCGCCCCGGCGAAAGCGGCCTCGACGCGGCCGGCGTTCGGGCTCGGGTGCGCGGTGGTGTCCCGCCGCCACGCCCGCCACGCGCCGCCCGCCGAGCCGCCGACGACCGGGGCGGCGAGCACGGTCAGCCCGGCAGCGACCCGCGTGGGCACGAGATGGACGATTTCATCCAGCCGGGCGACGAGCCACCGGTATCGCTCGGGGCGCCCGCGGCCGATGCCGCGCAGCAGGCTGATCGCACGCGAGCCGAGCAGGCCGGGGACGCCGGCCAGCGCTCCCCACACCAGCGGCGCGATGACGACGTCCGCGGTGTTCTCGGCGAGGGTTTCCACCGAAGCACGCGAGAGGCCGATGACGCCGAGGTCGTCGGCGACCCGCGGATCCAGTGTGGACAGTGTGCCGCGCGCGGTCTCGAGTTCGCCTTCTTCGAGGTCCCGGGCCAGTGAGGTGCCGTGCGCGGCCAGTCCGGCGGCGCCGAGGACGGCCCAGGTGGTCACCGCGGTCGTGGTCGCCTGCAGGACGGGACTGCGCCGCCCCGCCCGCTCGGCGAGCACGCCCGCCAGCACGGCGGAGCCCGCGAGGCCGCCGGTCCACAGGACACCGGCCACCGGGTGTTTCGGCCGGACCTTCGCGTCCACCGCCGAAGCCGCCCTGGCGAACGCCGTCACCGGACGCCTCGACCGAGGGTCCCCGATCGCCCCGTCCGCGGCCACCCCCAACACCAAGCCGATCGCGCGCGCCGCGCTCACCGTCGCCCCCTGCATGCAGTATCCCTCGAAGACCTGCAGAGATTACTCGAAGATCATCCGTCCAGAAGGACGGCCATCTCGTCACGCGCCTGGATGACGATGTCCCGCATCGCGCGTTCGGCCCGGTCGGGGTCGCCGGCGTCGACGGCCACCGCGACCTCGACGTGCAGGGCGACGGCCTCGGGCTGCGGCTCCTCCGGCATCAGCCCGTGCCCGGTGCGCCCGGCGAGCACTTCGGCGACGACCGCCGAAAGCTGGGCGAACATCGGATTCCGCGACGAGGACAGCAGCAGATCGTGGAAAGCGACGTCGTGCCCGAGGAAGGTGTCGAGGTCCCGCCGGTGCGCCGTCTCCTCGAGCCGCTTCGCCAAAGCCCGGAGACGGCCGCCCTCCTCCGGCGTCGCCCGCAGCGCGGCGTAGCGGGCGGCGCACGGTTCCACACCGGAACGCAGTTCGGTCAGGGTGCGCAGCGCGGTCTTCCGCTCGGAGCCGTCGAGTTGCCAGCGGAGCAGCCTCGGGTCGTAATGGTTCCACTCGCTCGGCTCGCGCACGATCACCCCGACCCGGCGTTTGCTGCTGGTCAGGCACATCGTTTCGAGGACGCGCACCACCTCGCGCGCCACCGTGCGAGAGGCGCCGAACCGCTCTTGGAGCTCCTCCGAGCGCAGTACGGAGCCCGGCGGGAGCTCCCCGTTCGCGATCGCGGAGCCGAGCGCGTCGAGCACTTCGGCATGCCTGTCGTTGCCCACCAGGCGACTCTAACGTTCTGACTCGATTAAGTAGTACTTGATGTTGCTTAAGTAGTACTTTTGAGCTGTACTCGTCCCGGCTACAACGACGTGGGAGGTACGGATGACCGTCATCGTGGTGATGGGCGTTTCCGGCTCGGGCAAGACGACCGTGGGCACGGCACTCGCCGAACGCCTCGGCGTCGACTACGCCGAAGCGGACACGTTCCATCCGAAGGCGAACATCGACAAGATGAGCTCCGGCCACCCGCTGAACGACGAAGACCGGCAACCCTGGCTCGAAGCCATCGCCACCTGGATCCGGGACCATCAGTGCTCCGGCGGCGTCGTCACGTCTTCCGCGCTCAAGTATCGCTACCGCGACATCCTGCGCAGCGGCGGGAAAGTCTGGTTCCTGCACCTCCACGGCGACCGCGACCTGCTCGCCGATCGGATGAAGACCCGCTCCGGCCACTTCATGCCGGTGTCCCTTTTGGACTCCCAGCTCGCCGACCTCGAACCGCTTCAGCCGGACGAGCACGGCCTCGTCGCCGACATCGCGAAGAAGCCGGCAGAGATCGTCGAAACCGCCCTTTCCGTTTTCAAGGACCGCTGATGACCACCACCCTCGCCGCCGCCTGGACCGGACACGACACCCGCCTCATCGGCGCGACGGTGCTCGCCATCGCCGTGATCGTCGTCCTGATCACCAAGGCGAAGCAGCATCCGTTCCTGGCCCTCATCCTCGGCTCCGGCGTGCTCGGGCTCGTCGGCGGCATGCCGGTGGACAAGCTGATCAAGAGCTTCAGTTCCGGCGTAGGCTCCACCGTCGCGTCGGTCGGCGTGCTGATCGCGCTCGGCGCGATGCTCGGCAAGCTGCTCGCCGATTCGGGTGGCGCGGACCAGATCGTCGACACCATCCTGCGCCGCGCCGGCGACCGCGCCCTGCCGTGGGCGATGGCGCTGGTCGCCGCGCTGATCGGGCTGCCGATGTTCTTCGAGATCGGCCTGGTCATGCTCATCCCGGTGATCCTGCTGGTCGCCAAGCGCACCGGGAAACCGTTGCTGATGCTGGGAATCCCCGCACTCGCCGGGCTTTCGGTGCTGCACGGTCTCGTCCCGCCGCATCCCGGCCCGCTCGCCGCCGCGGGCGCGCTGAACGCGAACGTCGGCCTCACCCTGGCCTTCGGTCTGCTCGTCGCGATCCCGACGGTGATCATCGCCGGACCGCTGTTCGGCAAGCTGGCCGCGAAGATGGTCCCCGACGCCGTCGCGCCGGAACGTCTCATCCCGGAATCGTCGTCTTCGGACGGACGGCGGCCCGGCTTCTTCGCGACGCTGTCCACCGTGCTGCTGCCCGTCGTGCTGATGATGGGCAAGGCGCTCGCGGACATCCTGCTGGAGAAGGAGAACCACGTCCGCCGCGTGCTCGACTTCATCGGCGATCCGCTGGTGGCGCTGCTCGCCGCGGTCCTGCTCGGCATGCTGACGTTGGGCAAGTCCGCGGGCTTCACGCGGGACAAGCTGTCGTCCACGGTGGCCGATTCGCTGCCGCCGATCGCCGGCATCCTGCTCATCGTCGGCGCGGGCGGCGGATTCAAGCAGACCCTCGTAGACGCCGGGGTCGGCAACGTCATCACCAGCCTGGCCACCGGCGCGAACCTGTCGCCGCTGCTGCTCGGCTGGCTGGTCGCGGTCGCGATCCGGCTCGCCACCGGCTCCGCGACGGTCGCCACCGTATCCGCCGCGGGCATCGTGGCGCCGCTCGCGGCGACCATGGATCCGTCGCACAGCGCATTGCTGGTGCTGGCGATCGGCGCGGGCTCGCTGTTCTTCTCCCACGTCAACGACGCCGGGTTCTGGCTGGTCAAGGAATACTTCGGGCTTTCGGTCGGGCAGACGCTGAAGAGCTGGTCGATCATGGAGACGGTGATCTCGGTGGTCGCGATCGCGCTGATCCTGCCGCTGGGCGCCTTGTTGTAGCTCCGGCCACGTCGCGCGTGAAGGCCCCCTTCCCTCGGCTGAGCCGAGGGAAGGGGGCCTTCACGCGCTCTCGGAAACTCCGGCTTGACACGTGACCTTTTGGTCACCTATTCTTCCGATGTGCCCGACGACGACCTGGTTTTCAAGGCCCTGGCGGATCCGACTCGCCGGTTCCTGCTCGACCAGCTGTTCGCGCGTGACGGCCGCACGCTGACCGAGCTCGAGTCCGAAGTGGACATGAGCCGGTTCGGCGTGATGAAGCACTTGAAACTGCTGGAAGAAGCCGGACTTGTCGTCACGCGCAAGGAGGGCCGGGAGAAGAAGCATTTCCTCAACCCGGTACCGATCCGGCAGATCCACGACAGGTGGATCGACAAGTTCACGGAGCGCAACGTGACCGCGTTGCTCGACCTCAAAGCCGAACTCGAGACCGAGGAGCCCTCATGACCGACACCCAGGTTTACCGCGTGTACATCAAGGCCACCCCGGAGAAGATCTGGGACGCCATCACGAAGCCCGAGTGGTCGCAGAAGTACGGCTACACCGGCCTGGTCGACTTCGACCTGCGGCCGGGCGGCAAACACGCCACCCACCCGACGAAGGACTACGTCGACGCGGGCTTCACCAACGACCTGGTCGACGGTGAGGTCCTGGAGGTGGACCCGCCACGCAAGCTGGTCATCACCTGGAAACTCCTGATGGACCCGTCCTTCGACAAGGAGCCGTACACCAAGCTCACCTACGAGATCGAAGAGACGAAGACCGCGGGCACCAGGCTGACCGTCACCCACGACGTCACCGACGCGCCGACGACGGCCGCGCTGGTCAGCGGATCGCAGGAGGACATCAACGCCGGGCCGGGCGAGAACGCCGGCGGTGGCTGGCCGTGGATCCTGTCGGACCTCAAGACGCTGCTGGAGACGGACGAGCCGCTCGTCCCCGCCGCCTCCTGAGCGCGTGAAGGCCCCCTTCCCTCGGCTGAGCCGAGGGAAGGGGGCCTTCACGCGCGATCTAGACCCGTTTTGTCGCGGCCTTGAGAGAGGTCTTCGCGGCGGTGGAAGCGCCGATCGTGTCCAGCGCGAACAGCGCCGCACCGACCACCGGCGCCACATCGACCACCTGGATCGAAGCCTGCGGAGCCACTTTCAGGCACCGCCGTTCGATCTCCGCGATCACCTGCGCGCCGACCCCGGTCAGCACTCCCCCGCCGAGGATGACTTCGGGCGCCTCCTCGGTGAGTTCGAGCCGCCGCAGGATGACCGAGACCAGCAGGGCGACCTCTTCGACGAACCGGTCGACCACGTCCTGTGCCACCTCGTCGCCGTCCGCCGCGACGGCGAACAGCAGCGGGCACAGGCCATGGATCGAATCGGAGTGCAGATCCTGGAAGTGCAGGCGCTGCACCACGTCCAGCACCGAGGACGCCTCGAAGTGCGCGGTGACGGCGGCCTGCAGAGCGGTACCCGGACCGCGGCCGTCCTCGGCGCGGACGGCCCACCACAGTGCCTCCTCGCCGAGCCGGTAGCCGCCGCCCCAGTCGCCGGAGATCTTGCCCAGCGCGGGAAACCGGTGCTCACGGCCGTCGGCGCTGACGCCGGCGCCGTTGATCCCGGCGCCGCACACCACCGCCACGCCCGTCCCGTCGGAACTGCCCGCACGCAGCAGCGCGAGCGTGTCGTTGCCGACGATCAGCGTGTCGCTCCAGCCGCGTGCCGCCAGCGCGGCGTGCAGGATCGCTTCCTCCCGCGGGAAATCCAGCCCCGCGAGATAGGCCGACGTATGTGTCGCGAAAGGACGCTCGTCGGGAAGCCCTGCCCCGCGAAGGGCTTCCAGGACCAGCTTCTCCAACGCCTGGACGCTGCCGTCGACCCCGATGTTCTGCGGGGACGCGCCCGGTCCTCGCGACTGCCCGAGCACCCGTCCGTCCCGCGAGACGATCAGGACGTCGGTCTTGCTGTTGCCGCCGTCGATCGCGACGACGACGTCCTGTGAGCCGGCCGTCATGCCCCCGCCCACGGCAGGAACTCACGGTTGATCTTCACCAGCGAGTCGGCGAGCTGATCGGCCTTCGTGTACTGGCCGACCAGCGGATGCGCGAGCAACGCGTCGGCCACGCGGTCCCGGCCGCCCTTGATCGCCGCCTCCAGCGCGAGATGCTCGTACGCCGTCACCCCGGCGATGAGCCCGGCGAACCGCTGCTCCACCGGCGGCTGCGCGATCGGGCGCGGGCCGTTTCCGTCCACAAGGGACGGAACCTCGATGACGGCGTCGTCCGGCAGGAAGTCGAAAGTTCCTTCGTTGCGGACGTTGACGACGTGCTCTTCCGCGGGGCCGCCCGAGGTGAGCGCGTGCACGAGCTGCACCGCGGCCTCGGAATAATAGGCACCGCCCCGCTTTTCCAGCTGCTCCGGTTTGGTCACCACCTCCGGGTCGAGGTACACCTTGAGCAGTTCCTCCTCGACGTCGCTCACGACGTCCGCGCGCGGCCGCTCGGTGCGCTGTTTGGCGACCTGCTCGTCGTGCCCGTAGTAGTACTTCAGGTAGTACGACGGCACGACGTTCATCCGCCGCATCCATTCCACCGGCGCGGTGACGTGCTCGCCGAGGAATTCCGCGTGCTCCGCCAGCAGTTCCGGCAGGCGGTCCTCGCCGTTGACGAGCACCTTCCGTTCCCAGCTCAGGTGGTTCAGTCCGGTGTGGACGAGTTTGACCTCGTCGATCCCGGCGCCGAGCAGATGCGCGAACGTGCGCTGGAGGTGGATCGCGACGTTGCAGAGGCCGACGGCGCGGTGGCCCTCGTTCAGCAGCGCGCGCGTGACGATGCCGACGGGGTTGGTGAAGTTGACGATCCACGTGTCGTCACCGGCGATCTTCCGCACCCGGTCGGCGATGTCGAGCACCACCGGCACGGTGCGCAGCGCCTTCGCGAGGCCGCCCGCGCCCGTGGTCTCCTGCCCGACACAGCCGCAGGCGTGCGGGAAGGTCTCGTCCCCGCGGCGGGCGCGCTGCCCGCCGACCCGCAGCTGGATCAGCACCGCCGACGCACCGTCGACGCCCTCTTCGAGGCTCGACGTGGTGCGCACCCGCGCCGGATGCCCGGCGTGGCTCAGCAATCGATTGCTGAAGTCCCCAACCGCCTCCACCCGGTACGCGTCCGGATCGATCAGCACGATCTCGTCGACGTCCAAAGTGGACCGCCGTCCGGCGATCCCGTCGATCAGCTCGGGCGTGTAGGTGGAACCACCACCGACGACTGCCAGTTTCATCCCTTGACCCCTGTGAATGTGATGCCCTTGACGAAGGACTTCTGCGCGAACACGAACAGCACGATCACCGGCAGCATGATCAGCGCGGTGGCCGCCATGGTGAGGTTCCATTCCACGTGGTGCATACCGCGGAACGACGCGATCGCCAGCGAAAGCGGCCAGTTGTCGCGGGTCTCACCGGTGTAGAGCAGCGGGCCGAAATAGTCGTTCCAGGTGAACAGGAAGCAGAACATCGCGGTGGCCGCGATACCCGGCTTCGCCATCGGGATCAGCACCTTGACCATCGCCTGGAACTCGTTGCAGCCGTCGATCTTCGCGGCTTCGAGGTAGTCCTTCGGAATGGTGAGGAAGAACTGCCGCAGCAGGAAGATCGAGAACGCGTCGAAGAAGAAGTACGGCACGATCAGCGGGACCAGGGTCCCGGTGAACCCGAGCCGCACCCACAGGTCGTACAACGGCACGACGGTGACCTGCGGGGGCAGCATCATCGCGGCCATGGTCAGCATGAAGAACAGGTTCTGCCCGCGGAACTTCAGCTTCGAAAGCGCGTACGCCGCCGGGATCGCCGAGACGAGCGCCCCGACGGTTGCCAGCGTCGAATACAGGATGCTGTTGCCGAAATACTGCAGCAGCGGCGCCTTCTCGAACACCTCGATGAAGTTCTCGAAGTGCCATTCCTTCGGCCAGAAGTTCGACGAAAGCGCCTGATCGCTGGACATCACCGCGGTGAGGAACACGAACAGGATGGGCAGCATGAAGATCACGCCCATCGCGATGCCCACGCTGTGCGTCGCGATCCAGTACAGCTTCTTGTCCCATTGGCGCCGCACCCGTACCTTCGGCGGTTCGGACGCCGGGGCGGTGTGCCTGGGCTCGGCCAGTGTGGTCATCCGCCCTCCTCCTGGTGCTGGGTCTTGCGCAGCTGCCGGACCAGGATCCAGGTGAACCCGGCCGACACGATGAACAGCAGGACCGCCATCGCCGCCGCGTAACCCATGTTGAAGTACCGGAATCCCTGGACGTACAGCCAAACCGGATAGGTCAGCGTCGAATTCTGTGGTGCGCCGATGAATCTCGTGTTGCCCGCGACGTCGGCCGCGCCCGCGGCCGCCGATCCCGCGACGATCGCCTGCGTGAAGAACTGCAACGCGAAGATCATCGAGTTGACGATGCCGAACAGCAGCACCGGCGAGATCGACGGGAGCGTGACGTGCCAGAACCGGCGGACCGGCCCGGCACCGTCGAGTTCGGCGGCCTCGTACTGCTCCTGCGGCACGTCGAGCAGCGCCGCCAGGATGATGATCATCAGCTCGCCCGACCCCCACATCACCAGCAGGGTCAGCGCGGGCTTCGACATCGCCGGGTCGTTGAACCACAGGCCGCCGTCGATGCCGACCGCCCGCAGGAACGCGTTGACCGGGCCGTATTCCGGGTTGAACAGGAACACGAACGCCAGGGTCGCCGCGGCGGGCGGGGCCAGCGAGGGCAGATAGCAGAGCGTCCGCACCAGGCCGACGCCCGATTTCAGTCGCGAGATGATCGACGCCACGCCGAGCGAGAACACGACCCGGCAGAACGTCAGCACGATCACCAGCCACAACGTGTTGTACGCGGCGGTGCCGACCAGCTGTTCGCTGGTGAACATGCGGATGTAGTTGTCGAAGCCGATGAACTCGGGCGCGTTGATCAGGTCGTAGCGGGTGAACGAGTAGTAGACCGTGGCGATCAGCGGGTACCCGAAGAAGATCAGGAACCCGAGCGTCGCCGGTGCGATGAAGTAGAAGACGGTGCGACGGCGGCGCGCTGCGTTCCCCTTCCGCGTCCGGGTGGACGCGGAAGGGGAGGCGACCGCCCTGGAATCCAGGGTCGAAGTCATGCGATCAGCCGCCGGCGCGTTTCTGGGCCAGCTCGTCGTTGATCTGAGCGTCGACCTGCTTGAGCCCCGCGATCATGTCGGGGACGTTGCCCGCCTGCCACTTCTCCGCGAAGTCGTTGACGGCCTTGAGGTGCGCGTCGCCGATCGGGGTCGACGGGTTGGGCATCAGCTTTCCGCCGTTGTACAGATCGAGGAACGTCTTGAACTCCGGCGTGACCTCGAGCTTCGGGTCGGTCAGCGCGGCCTTGGTGCTCGGGACGTTCTTCAGGCCGTTCGACAGCTCGACCAGCGTCGAGGTGTCGAGGGTGACCTGCTTGATCAGTTCCCAAGCCGCGCCGGGGTTCTTGGCGCCCTTGGGGATCGCGATGATCGTGCCCGTGGTGAACGCGCCGCCGTAGCGGTCCGGCTTGCTGTCGAGCACCGGCGGGGCGGCGGTGCCGAACTTGAGCTCCGGCGCCTGGTCCTTGATGAACGCGGTGCGGTACTCGCCGTCGATCATCATCGCGAGCTTGCCGCGCTGGAAACCGTGGTCCGCCGAGTATTCCTCGCCGAGACCGGCCTTGAACTGCTCGACCTTGGCGTGGCCGCCGTAGAAGTCCACGAGCTGCTTCTGGAAGTCGAACATCGCCTTCCACTCGGGGCTGTCGGCGAGGTGCGACTGGCCGTCGGGGCCGATGTAGGTGGCGCCGAAGTTGGGGGCCCAGTACTGCGCCATGTTGGCGTAGAACGGCATCGACGGCAGGAAACCGGCGACCTTGATGGAGCCGTCCGCGTTGAACTCGGTCAGCTTCTTGGTGGCCTCGAACAGTTCCGAGGTCGTCTTCGGCGGCGACGTGATGCCCTTCGCCGCGAACATGTCCTTGTTGTAGTAGAAGCCGTAGACGTCCGCGAGCAGCGGCATGGCACAGCGCTTGCCCTGGTACTCGGTGTAGCTGCGGACGGCGTCCGGGATCTGGTTCAGGTCGATCTTGTCGCGGTCGATGTAGGGCTTGAGGTCCTGGAAGCTGCCCGTCGAGCACCACGCGCCGAGGTTGTCGGTGAAGAACGAGATCGCCACGTCCGGCGGGTTGCCACCGCGGATGGACTGGGTGATCTTGTCGTCGTCCTGCTGGCCTTCGTGCTTGATCTCGATGTTCGGGAACTTCGCCTTGAGCTTGTTGAGCCCGGCGGTGACCACGTTGTACTCGCGGTCGGTGAACTTGCTGTAGACGGTCAGCGTGAGCTTCGCGTCCGCGGCGGGGGCGGCCGCCGCGTCGCCCGACCCGCCGTTCGGGCCGCTTGCGGCGCCCGAACAGGCGGACACCAGCGCGGCGACGGTGACCGCGCCGAGCACTATCGAGCCGCGCCAACGGCGGCCGCTTCTCCGAACCTGGGTCGTGGAACTCATGACCCTCCTCCTAGTTGGTTGGGGCGGGAGACGGTGGTTCTGTTCGTGATTCCGGGACAGCCACGATCGGGTTCGGCTCTCCCGCCCCGGACCGTCTCGGCCCGAGGAGCGAAGGGGTGTTGACGCCGAAGACGTCCCTGCGCACGGTGGCGAGCGCCGATTGGAGCGCGCCCGCGCGGACCGCGTTGCCCTGCACCGAAGCGACCCCGACGGGAGTGCGGGGCAGGACCAGTTCGTGCAGCCTTTTCGCGACCAGTGCGGCGAATTCGTCGCCACCGGCCCGACTGGTGTCGCCGGAAAGAAGCACGAGTTCGGGGTCGACGACCGCGATCAGGCTGGCCGCTCCGCCCGCGACACGGCGGGCGAGGTCGTCGAGGAAGGCTTCGTTCCCGCTTTCGCGGGCCTTGGTGACCGCGTCCGCGCCGGTCTCGGCCTCGAAGCCGTGCGCGGCGGCCAGCTCGACGACGGCCGGCGACGCGACGAGGTCGCCGAAACGATCTCCTCCGCGTGCCGTTTCCTTCCGCGTGGCAACGGAAACCGGATCGGGGACGCGCATCCAGTCGATCTCGCCGCCACCGCCGGTCGCGCCGCGCAGCAGCCGGCGGCCGACCACCACCGCGCCGCCGACGCCGTCGCTGAGCCAGATCATCACGAAATCGTCGAGCCCGACGGCCTGGCCGACCGTCATCTCCACGATCGCGACGAGGTTGACGTCGTTCTCGATGGTGACCTCGACGCCGAGCTCCCGGCTGAGCCTGCCCGGCACGTCGAACCCGAGCCAGCCGGGGATGTGCGGCGCGGAGGAGAGCAGGCCGGTGCGCGGATCGAAAGCACCCTGGGCGCCGATGACGACGTGGCGGAGATCGGTGGCGGCGAGTCCGGCGCTGTTCGCGACGTGGGAGAGCGCCGCGCCGAACGTGCCGACGACGTCCGCGCCCTCGTGGACCGGCAGGGGGACCTGGTACTCGGCGAGCACCGCGCCCGTGACGTCGGAAACGACGAAGTCGGCCTTCTGCGGGGTCAGATCCACGGCCGCGACGTAGGCGACTCCGCCGTTGACCTGCCAGAGCTGCGCCCTCGGGCCGCGGCCGCCGCCACGCACCCCGGCCTTGGTGACGATGTCGTCCTGTTCGAGGCGGGTGAGCAGCTGCGCCGTCGCGGGTTTCGACAGGCCGATCGCGACTTCGAGCTCGGAGCGCGTCAGCGGGCCGTCCCTGAGGAGGACCTCGATGGCCGCGCGATCGTTGATCTCGCGCAGCATTCGCGGACTGCCGGCTCGCACTGGAGTTCACTCCCGACTTCGTTAGGAAACTTTACAGACGGTTTCCGGGGACTGTAGTGAGCCGAGCCACAGCCGTCAACGGGGCCGGGAAACGGGGAGGTAACGCTTGCCGTGTTCCGCACAGTGGGTATAGGGACGGGCGCGGAGGGTGGCGGGACCTGCCTGGCGAGTGGTCTCAAGAGGGGGTTGCGAAAGTGGCTTTCGCAACCCGCGCCCATGGCGAGGGTGATCATCCAAGCGTTCTTGACTGGTCATTCTTGAATGACTATTCTCAAACCCATGGCCCGACCACGCCAGTTCGACGAGACGACAGCGATCGAAGCCGCAGCGGCGGTCTTCCGGCAGCGGGGATACAACGCGACTTCGGTCGATCACCTCGTCGAGGCGACGGGTGTCCACCGGGGAAGCCTGTACGGCGCGTTCGGCAGCAAGCACGGCTTGTTCGCCCGGGTGCTGGAACACGTCACCGCGGACCGCGACGAGCAACTCGACCTGCTGCTGGTCGCGCTGCTCGAACTCGCACCCACCGACGAGCGGCTGCGCGCCCGGGCCCGGGCCGTCATCCAGGACCTCGGGACGACCCCCGACGAGCTGGGACGACGGCTGCTGGCCCGCGCCCGCGTGCAGGACATCGACGACGAAGGAGAAAAGACATGAGCAACAACCGGGTCACCATCAGCGGCGACCGGCTCGTGGTCGAACCCGTGGGGATCGACAAGGTCTGGTCATTCACCCGGCGGCTCGAAATCCCGCTCGCCCACGTGCGCGGCGCGACCCACGATCCGGGGATGCGCGACGAGCCGAAGGGCTGGCGCGGGCCGGGTCTCCGGATCCCCGGCAAACTCTCCGGCACCTTTCACGCCGACGGCGACCGGCAGTTCTGGAACGTCTCCGGATTCGACCGCACGGTCGTCATCACCCTCGACGAGGCCGAGGACTTCAACCGGCTCGTGCTCACGGTCGACGATCCCGCCGAGATCGTCACCGCCGTCAACAACGCCATCGCGTGACGACCCGCTCGAGTCCGTGAAGGCCTCCTTGAGGGACTCTGGGTCCCTCAAGGAGGCCTTCACGGAACGAGTCTGAAAAGTGGTAGCAAAGGTCCCTTGCTACTCGTCAGACCCCGGCCCAGGCCGCCAGCATCACGCGCGCGATCGACGAGTTCCCCGGCAGCACCAGCTGCCGCGTCCCGCCGGCGATCGGGGTCGGCACGGCGCCCGCGTTCCGGAGCTGACTGTTCGCGAAAGCGGCCCGCACCTCCTCGCGCGAAACCCAGAACGCCTCTTCGATCTCGCCCTCCGCGGGCACGATCGTCGAAGAGATGTCCGCCCGTGCGGTGAAGCCGAGCATGATCGACCGCGGGAACGGCCACGGCTGGCTGCCGAGATACCGCACATCGCGCACCTCGACGCCGACCTCTTCGCGGATCTCCCGCTCGACACAGCCTTCGAGCGACTCCCCGGCCTCGACGAAACCGGCGAGGATCGAGTACCGGTCCGGCGGCCAGATCGGCTGCCGGGCCAGCAGGACGTGCTCGCCGTTGACACCGGCGTCGTCGTGCACGAGGCAGATCACCGCCGGGTCGGTGCGCGGGTATTCCTCCCGGCCGCAGCCGGTGCACTTGCTCGCCCAGCCCAGCTGGATCAGTTCGGTCGGGCTGCCGCAGCGCGTGCAGAACTTCGCCTGCCGCCGCCAGGCCTGCAGCGCCTGCGCGGTGGTGAACAGCCCCGCCGAAGTGTCGTCGAGCAGGTCGCCGTAGCCGCGCAGGTCGACCCAGATCTCGCCTTCGTGGCGGGCGACCTGCTCGATGACGCCCCAGCTGCCCGCCATTTCGACGGTCTCGGTCTCCCCGGCGGGGCGGCCGGGCATCGACCAGTAGTCGGTGCCCTGCCACTCCCCCAGGAAGACCGCCTCGGCGGGCGGCTCGGTGCCGAAGTCCTGCGACTTGCGGGTCGCGAGCGTGCCGGAACCCTCCACCACCGGGGTGCGCGCGTGCTCGTCGAGCAGCACGATCCGGGCGTTCGGCCAGCGCTCGGCGAGCCTGTCCGGGTTGGTGCGCAAGGATTCCTGACGGTCCGCCGTGGAGCGCGAAAGCGTCGGGAGCGCCCCTAACCCGAACGGCGTCTCCATCAGGCCGGCTCCCCGACGGTCACGTCGCCCAGCGCCGTCAGCTTCGGCGCGAGGACATCGGCGTCGCCGACGACGACCCCGGTGAACCGCTTGGGCGCGAAGAACTCCAGCGCGGCGTTCGCGACGTCCTCGGCGGTGACCGCGGCGAGACGCTCCGGATGCCCGGCCAGCCATTCGACGCCCAGCCCCGTCGCGGCGAGCGCGGAGAGCTGCGCGGCCAGGCCGCCTTGCGACGACGCGGCCGTGACCAGCGAACCGATCGCGTACTGGCGCACCGACTCGACCTCTTCGGCGGTCGGCGGCACGAGACCGAGCCTGGCCAGCTCGTACCGCGTCTCCATGAGCGCGGCGGCGGTCGCGTCGGTCGCGGTGTCCGCGTCGACGTTCACCACGGCGGTCTGGTCGGTGAACTCGAATCCGGAGTGCGCGCTGTAGGTGTAACCCTTGTCCTCACGGATGTTCTCGACCAGCCGCGAGGAGAAGTACCCGCCGTAGACCAGGTTCGCCAGCTGCAGCGCCGGGTACCGCGGGTCCGTGCGTGACACGGTCTGCGCGGACAGCCGGATCTGCGACTGCACGGCACCGGCCCGCGGCACCAGCAGGACATTTCCGCCGGTGAGCTCGGGCAGTGGGGGCAGGCGGACGGCGGAGCGGTCCGAAGCCCAGCCGCCGAACGCCTTCTCCAGGTCGCCGATGACGGTCTCGGGGTCGATGTCGCCGACGATCACCAGCACGGATCCCCGCGGCAGCACCGAAGCCCGGTGCAGCGCGCGAACCTGTTCCGGCGTCACGACGGCGACGTCTTCGGCCTGCGGGACCTCGCGGACCGCGGGGTGGTCGCCGTAGCGGTGCTTCTGCAGCGCCTCACGGGCGATCGTCCTCGGCTGCGTGCGGGACACGGCGATCCGCTCGATGAGCCGCTCGCGTTCCCGCTCGACCTCGGCGTCCGCGTACGACGCGCCGGTGAGCGCGTCGGCGAGGACGTCGAGCATCGTCGGGAGGCCGTCGGCCAGCGAGGTGCCGGTGACGACCAGGCGCTCCGGGTCGACGCCGGACGCGAGGTCGCCGCCGATCAGCGCCAGATCCGCGTCGATCTCGATGCGGTCGCGGCGGGCGGTGCCGGTCAGCAGGGTTTCGGCCAGCACTTCGGCGGTGGCCGGGTGCAGCTTGTCCTCACCGGCGAACGGGATCCAGACGCGCAGCTCGACCAGCGGCACGGTCGGCTTCCGGACGGCGAGCACGCGCAGCCCGTTGCTCAGCGCGGTGTCCACATGGGACAGATCCGCGGCGGCGCGCTGCGTCCCCAGCGACGGGACCGGACGCGGCCCGGCGGCCGTGCGGCCGATCTCCTCGGCGGTGCGGTGCGGTGCGCTCACTGCTCGGAACCTTCCTGATCGGAATCGGCACTACCGGGGCGGACGACGAGGACGGCCCGCGAGTCCGGCCGCAGCGCCTTCGCCGCCGCCGAAACGGCTTCCGCGGTGACCGCCGACATCTTCTCGGCGAGCCGGTACACCAGCGACGCGTCGCCGTAGAGCAGCTCGAACGAGCCGAGGGCCAGCGTGCGGGACACCAGCTTGTCGTGTTCGGAATGCAGGCTCGCGGCCCAGCGTGCGGTGACCTTCTTGAGTTCCTGGTCCTCCGGCGGCGTGGCCGCCAGCTTCTCCAGCTCCTCGTCCAGTGCGGCGAGGACCTGGTCGGTGCTCACCTCGTGCGGGTGGATCGCGGTGATGGTGAAGGTGTCCGGGTCGCGCGCCTCGAACGGGCCGAACAGCCCGGCGCCCGCGCCGATGTCGACGACCAGCGGCTCGCGGTGCACCAGCCGCTGCTGGAGGCGGGAGCCGTCGCCGTCGGTCAGCACGCCGGCGAGCACGAGGTTCGCCAGGTAACCGTCGAGGTCGTTGATCGGGTCCGGCATCCGGTAGCCGACGCCGACCGCGGGCAGCGGGGCGTGCGGGTCCACGTGCTCGCCGCGCAGTTCGCCATCGGGGGCGGGCTCGGCGAACGACGGACGCTGCGGCGCGGGCCGGTGCGGCACGTCTCCGAAGTGCTTCTCGATCAGCTCGCGGGCCTCCTCGACGGTGAAGTCACCGGCGACGGTCAGCACCGCGTTCGCGGGCGAGTAGTAGGTGTCGAAGAAGGCCGCGCAGTCGTCCAAGGTGGCCTGTTCGAGATCCTCGAAACCGCCGTAACCGTTGTGCGCGTTGGGGAACGTGGAGTACAGCACCGGCGGGAGCAGGATCCACGGGAACCCGCCGTACGGCCGGTTCAGCACGTTGAGGCGGATCTCCTCCTTGACCACGTCGATCTGGTTGGCCAGATTCTCCTGCGTCAGCTTCGGCGCCCGCATCCTGTCCGCTTCGAGGAACAGGGCGCGCTCGAGAGCCGCGGCGGGGAGGACCTCGAAGTAGTCCGTGTAGTCCGGATGGGTGGAGCCGTTGAAGCTGCCACCACTCGACTGGACGTACCGGAAGTGCGCGAGCTTCTCCAGGCTCTCGCTCCCCTGGAACATCAAATGCTCGAAGAGGTGCGCGAAACCGGTGCGCCCTTCGGGCTCGGAACGGAAGCCCACGTCGTAGTGGACGCTGACACCCACCACCGGAGCGGTCGCGTCGGGCGCGAGCACCACGCGCAGACCGTTGTCGAGGGTGAATCGGACAAGCTCGGGATCGGCCATGCGCACCACCCTACGGGCTACTCAGGCCTCCAGGCACGGCCCTGGCGGGTCGCGGCGAAGGTTCCCACTAGCGCGGCGGTGAAGTCGCTCACCCGCGCGATCGGGACCTCGCCGTCGTCTTCCTTGCCGTACCAGTAGATCTTGGGCGGACCCTTCAGCTCGGCGAATCCGGCGACCCACCGTTCTTGTTCGCCGAGAGCGAGCGCGTACGGCAGCGCCCGGGATAGGAGCACCTCGCGTTCGAGCTTCGGGACGTCCGCCGCCTTGGTCGCCAGCAGCGCCTCGCGCACGCCGAGCAGCCGCCGGTGCAGCACCACGCCGGCGCCGGTGCGCACCGGCAGCCACCGGGCGGCGACGGCCAGTACCGCGCCCGTGGCGATGACGATCAGCCCGAGCTGGGCGTAGCCGACGGTCAACGCCAGCAGCACGGTGAGGAACAGGCCGTAGAGGCAGATCCGCAGACCGGCGCGGGGCAGCCTGCCCGGCAGCCGCGAGTACCAGCGGCGCTCGACAACGCTGTCGTCCAGCGCCCCCCGCACCGATTCGACGCCGATCCGCGCGGACTGGATCTCCGACAGCAGCACCGACTCGCTCTCGCCGGGCAGAAGGAGATCGAAAACGGCGCGCTCGTAAGTGGTCAGCTGCTCGTCCGGCGGGTTGCGGCGGACGAGCCGCCAGGTGGTCAGCTCGCCGGGCACCTCGCTCACCCAGAGGTAGTTCCGGACGGCGAGGTCGACGACCGTCGCGGCCAGATCGACGGCGTCGGCCCGGCCCGAGAGGACGGTTCCGACCTGTCCGGGAAGCACACCGTCGGGTGACGAGAACGCCTTCCCGGTGAGCAAGCGGACCGGGAGCGCGTCACCCGGGTGCCTGTCCCGCCTCCGCAGGAGGGCCAGGCCGACGGCGGCCGCGATCAGCACGAGCGCGAAGCCGCCCCACGCCCAGCCGACCGGGGCGGTGAGCACGAACGCTCCGGCGAAGGTCTTCGACGGCTCCAGGCGCGCGTTCGCCGGGACGGTGCCGCCGGGCAGTTCGACCGAGATCTCCATCCGCTGCCCCGGCGCGAGGTTCTGCTGGCTGAACCGGGTCAGCCCGGAATGCGCGATCTGGGCGGTCGCGCAGTGCGCGCGTGACGTCTCGGGCCCGGCGTAGCAGGTGACCGCGTTCGGGATGGCCGGAGCGGCGAAGCTCGCCCGCACGAGTTCGAGCCGGGCGTCCCAGCCGCCCGCGAGCTGCCAGCTCACCCTGGTCAAGCCGTCGGCTTCGGCGACCGCACCGTCCACTGTGTACCGGACGATCGAGGTGCCGCCCTTGAGCTTGACGGTGAACTCGTCGTCGGTCAGTTCGGCGTTGCCCGCCCCCTCGATGGCGACGTCACGGATGCCGATGATCCGGTCGCGGTCGCGCGGGGCGGCCGTGCGGAGCGGGATCCGGCGGGTCATCGTCGCCTCGCTCGGCACGGACACCGCCTCGACGACCGTGAGCGCGCCGTCGCGTTCCACCTTGAGCGAGATCTCCGCACTGTTCGGCAACGCGGGCAGTTGCGGTTCGCCCTGCGCCCCCGCCGGTGCCGCGCCCAGCACCAGCAGGAGACCGGCCAGCAAGCAGATCTTCACGTCAGGCGGGGACCGGTTCCGGGCGCAGCGAACGCAGGTGCCCGGATTCGGCGAGGAGACCGTCCAAAGCGGACAGGAACGACGGCAGATGCGCGGCGAACCGGCGCAGATCCCGATCGCCTTCGAGCCCGCCGAACCAGTACAGCCCGGCCGAACCGTCCGCCGACGGGTCGAGCGCCTCGAACGTCCGGAGCCAGTGCTCGGTGTCGCCGAGCACGATGGCGTACGGCAGCGACCGGGAGAACACCATTTCCCGGTCCCCCAAAGGAATGTCGGCGACCTTGACGGTGTGCAGGTATTCGAGCAGCCCGCGCACCTGGCCGACCAGACGCCTGCCGCGCGTAGTCCTCGGCGGTACCCAGGAGGCGCCCAGCAGCGTCGCGATCCCGGCGAGCGCGACCGCGACACCGAGCAGCGCGTGGCCTGCCGTGAAGGTCAGGACGACCGTCGCCACGAGTCCGAGCGCGATCAGGCCGACCCCCGCCCACGTGAGTTTGCTCTTGCCCCTGTCCGGGCGCCGGGAGAACCAGCCCTTGCGCACGACGTCGGCGTACATCGCCTCACCCGCGACACGGAGATCGACGGTGCCGCGGCCGCGGAGTTCCGACAGCAGCACGGAATCGGTGCCCTCGGGCAGGAGCGCGGTGTAGATCTCGCGTTCGAAGGCGGCGAGGTGCTCGTCCGGCGCGTTGCGGCGCGCGATCTGCCAATCGACCGTGCCGGCGCCGCGGATTTCGGCGATCCACAGGTAGTTGCGGACCGCGAGGTCGACCACCGTTCCGCTGACGTCCACGACGTCGACCGTCTCGTCGACGACCGTCCCGACCTGTCCGGGCAGCACGCCGTCGGGCGAGGCGAACGAGACCCGATCGCCTTCGCGCATGAGGACGTCGACCGGGCCGGTGCCCGCGGCGAGCGCGCCCCGGTCACGGCGGCGCAGCAGCCAGACGGCGAGCACGCCGAGCACGAGGAACAGGGCCAGCGCCCCGAATCCGAGGCCGGCGAGGGTGGTGAGGGCGAAGGCGCCGCCGACCGAGGCGATCTGCTCGAACCGCGCGTTCGCGGGCACCGTGCCCGCCGGGAGCTGGACGGCGAGGTCGACCCGTTCGCCCGGCGCGAGTTTGTCCTGCTCGATACGGACGACGCCGCTGTGATCGGTCTCCGCGAGCGAACACTGCCTGTCCGAACCGAGCGGTCCGGCGAAACAGTCCACTGTGGGCATTTCACGCGTCGGCGCGCTGAACGAAGCGGACACGCGGGACAGTTCGCCGTCCCAGCCGCTCGCGACCTGCCAGCGCACCTGCTGCGCGCCGTTGACGTCCGCGACCGCACCGTCCACTTTGTACTTGAGAGTGGACGCGCCACCGTCGAAGGTGGCGACCAGCTGTTCGCCGTTCGGCTCCGTCTTGCCCGCACCCTCGACCGAGACGTCACGGATCCCGTAGACGCGGTCCTGCTCCTCGCCCGCGGGAACCTTGAACGGGATCCGGCGCACCAGATGCTGTCCACCCGGGACGGTCACCTGCTCGGTGATCGACAGCGAACCGTCGCGTTCCACCTTCACCGCGACGTTCGTGAACGCTCCGCTCGGCGGCTGGAGCAGCCCGAGCTGACCGCGCGCGCCCAGCGGTGGCGGCTTCGGCAGCTGTGGCGCGTTGGTCAGCGAAGGGCCCGCTCCGGGCGCCTCCGGAACGTTCGTATCCGACGGCGGGGCCATCAAGGCCGAGCTCGCCGCGACGGCCACGACCGCCGTCCCCCATTTCGTCAACACAGCCACACACTCTAGGGCAGCCGATCTATGCTGACCGCCGAAACGCCGAATCCGCCACCTGGGCGAACGGCGTTGCCGAACCGCATGGGGGATCCACTCGATGAACCAGCAGCCGCCCGGCCCGCCTGATCCGCGGCGCCGGCCGACTCCGCCACCGCCCCGGCCGCCGCAGGGTGGCCGACCGCTTCCGCCACAGGGCGGGCGTCCGCTCCCGCCGCCGGGAGCACGTCCGCTTCCGCCGCGCGGGGGCCCGCCGATGCCGCCGCCGAACCGGCCGGGCCCCGTCCCGCCCGGTCGTCCGCCGATTTCCCGGCCGACGCCGGTTCCGCCGCCGTTCCGGCCGGGCCCGCCGAGCGGTGGCCTGCCGCTGCCCCCGCCGGGCGCGGCACCGCTGCCGCCGCCGCAGATCGGCGCTCCGGTCCCGTTCCGGCCCGGTGCCGTCGGCCCGCCGCAGCTTACGTACGGTCCGCGTTTCGCTCAGCCCGCTTTCGCGCCCTACGGGGGATATCAAGCCAAGAAGTCGAACGGCGGGGTGATCGCGGCGATCGCGATCGTGGCGGTGATGGCGGTCATGGGTGGGCTGCTCATGGTGATCACCATCGCGAACGGCAAGTCGAAGCACGTCGCGGACGTCGGCTACTCCAGCTACTCGGAAACCTCCACTTCGGACTACACGACGACCAGCGACACGACGTCGTCGACGACGACCACCAGTTCGCGTGATTCGACCGGCACACGTGAGACGTCGACCGGCTCGACCCGGGAGACCTCCGCGAGCCGTGCCCCTTCCGGCCCGCAACCGCACCACAAGCTGGCGGACAACCCGCTGTGGCTCGATTCCCAGGTCGGCCTGCCGAACCAGCCGTGCAACCTCTCGCGCTGGGCGAACAACCCGGACGCGGCGGCTGCGTTCTTCGAAAGCGCGCGGCCCTGTCTGGACAGTGTTTGGCAGCAGGTCATGAACTACACGAAACTGCCGTTCCGGGTCCCGACCGTGAAATACCCGTCCGGCAAGAACTGGTCGAGCCCGTGCGGCGACGCCAGCGGCGGCTCGGTTGCGGCGTTCTACTGCTCGCAGAACGAGACGTTGTACATGCCGTACGAAGGCCTTCAGGTTCCGCAGTACGGCAACCGGCCCGGGGTCTATCTGGCGGTCTTCGCCCACGAGTACGCGCATCACATTCAGGCGCTTTCGGGGATCTCGGAGGCCTATTGGGACGCACGGTACGAAGCGGGCACCGACTCGGAGGCGGGCCTGGAGATGTCGCGGCGCAACGAGCTTTCGGCGCAGTGTCTTTCCGGCACGTTCCTGGGTTCGACGGTGGGGCGCGGCGGCTCGGTCGATCAGGCGATGTACCGCGACGCCTGGCAGACCCAGGACCGCGGCGACCACAACGGCGGCCCGCGCGACCACGGCTCCGACGCGCACGCGTCCTCGTGGTGGCAGCACGGCGCGCAGAAGAACCGGATGTTCCAGTGCAACACGTGGGCGGCGAAGTCGGCCGACGTCTCCTGATTCGCGACTGCCCGATGGGCGAGTACGGCGGTGGGTTCGCGTGACCAGCGGGACGACACGCGCGATTGGACGGACGACACAAGGCGGCACCCCGGCCGCGCGAGTGTCGTCCGTCCAGTCACATGTGTCGTCCGTCTGATCACACGTGCCGTCCACTCAATCACGCGCGAGTGCCGACCTGGGCCCCGTGGGTCGTGAGTGGCAACTGTCGTTCTATTGAGGGGTAAGTCAAAGGTGGCGTGATGGAGTCGGCGGTGCGAGCTCGTCACCGAGACCCAGCACCGTGCCCTCAGACTGTCCCAAAAGGACAATTTCCGAGGTCAAGGCGTCCGATTTGAGTACTTTGCGCAGTATTGCCCCCGGGGTCGTGAGTGGAAATGGTCGTTCTAACCCTCATTACCACTCACGACTCTCCGCGAAAACGGACTTACAGGCATAAAGCGGGCGCATCCTGCCCGGGCAGTGACCACTGTGGACACCAATGCCTCAGACGGCACAACGCGCCGCATCTGGCTTACCCCTCAATAACCCTCTTTACCACTCACGACCCACCCGAGCGGCAGCTATGCGACGTTGCCGGTCAGCCCGGAGGCGCGAAGGGGTTCTCCGGGGCCGGTTCCGCCGGGGGCTGGGGTTGGGCGACGGGAGCGGGAGCGGGAGCAGTCGGCTGCGGGTAGGACTGCACGACAGGCGTCCCGTACTGGACCGCGGGCTGCAGCTTCGCGTGATCCCGCTGCCGCCGCTCGGCCAGCACCGCCGACAGGTACGCCCAGGACGGCACACCCGGCGGCACCGGCGCCCCGATCGCCGCCGCGACCTGCTGTGCGAGCCCGTACCCGAGCGCTTCGGCTGCTTCGGGGCGAAGCTCGCTTGTGCGGCTCAGGTACTGACGGACGGCCAGCGCGAGATCGTTCGGCAGCCGGGTCAGGTCCAGCTGCGAAGCCCAGTACGCCAGCTGCGGCGGCATCCCGACGTACGGCGTCCGCGCCGCGGGCATGCGTTCCCGGATCACCAGCGTGCCGGCCAAGTAGTCGCCGACGCGGCGGCCGTTGGGAGACAGCAGCGACGTGACCACCGCCACGACGCCGAGCATGCCCAGCGCCCAGAAGTCGATGAAGAACCCGGCGAGCCCGCGGACCAGCGCGTGCCGGAACCGCACCGGCCCGCCGTCGGTGCGGACCACCCGCAGGCCGAGCGCCATCTTCCCGAGCGTACGGCCGCGGCTCAGTGTCTCGCAGATCACCGGGTAGCCGACCATGATCAGCACGAGGGTCACCAGGAACAGCGTCAGTGCCAGCGCCTCGTCACCGAAGGCGGCGACCTGGCTGAGCACCAGCATCGCGACGATCAGGGCGACCAGCTGGAGGGCGACGTCGAGCATCATGGCGAGCCCGCGGCTGGCCAGTTTCGCCGCGCGCACGTCCAGGACGACGGCCTCGCCGGTGACGAGTTCGGACTCTTGTTCCACCTGGCAAGCGTAGTGACGAATAGGCTGGGCGACCAAGGACGATCGCCGGGAGGGCTCCGAGTTGGATGTGGACGTGTTCGTCGCCGCGCACCAGGCCGAATGGAACCGGCTGCGTGACCTCGTCGGCCGCGCCGGGAAGCTCAGCGGGCCGGACGCCGACGAGCTGGTGACGCTGTACCAGCGCGTCGCGACGCATCTTTCGATCATCCGCTCGGTCGCGCCCGACCCGGTGCTCGTCGCGCAACTGTCCGGCCTGGTCGCGAAGGCGCGCTCGGCCGTCACCGGTTCGCACAGCCCCGCGTGGCGCGAGGTCGGCCTCTTCTTCACCCACCGGTTCCCGGCCGCGCTGTACCTGAGCCGTCGCTGGTGGCTGGCGTCGGCGGCGGCGTCGATCGCGGTGATGGCGATCGCGGCGGTGTGGATCGCCGGAGACCCGCAGGTGCTCGCGTCGCTGGCCTCGCCGGAGGAGTTCAAGGACTTGACCGCGCCGGGCGGGAAGTACGAGACGTACTACACGTCCGACCCCGCGGGTTCCTTCGCCGCGCGCGTCTGGACCAACAACGCGTGGGTGGCCGCGACCTGTCTGTTCCTCGGCGTGGTGCTGGGCGTCCCGGTGATCTACGCGCTCTGGGCGAACTCGCTGAACCTCGCGATCGGCGCGGCGCTGATGTCCTCCGCCGGACGGCTCGACGTGTTCTTCGGGCTGATCCTGCCCCACGGCCTGCTGGAGCTGACCGCGGTCTTCGTCGCGGCCGGGACGGGCCTCAAACTCGGCTGGACGGTCATCGACCCGGGACGCCGTTCCCGGACAGCGGCGCTCGGCGAGCAGGGGCGCTCGGTCGTGGTGATGGCGCTGGGGCTGACCGTCGTCCTGCTGATCTCCGGCGTGATCGAGGGTTTCGTGACCCCGTCGGGCCTGCCGACCTGGGCGCGGATAGGAATCGGAGTAATCGCCGAGGTCGCGTTCTTACTGTACGTGTTCGTCGTCGGGCGTCGCGCCGCGAAAGCGGGCGAAGTGGGTGATGTCGACTGGCGATACGCTGGAGATTCTCGACCGGAAGCGGGCTGACCTGGTTAGCTCCTTTCATGGGGAGAAAACGGTTACGCGCCTTCGCGATCGTCGTCCTGTCCGTACTCGCCTCGACGCTCCTCGTCGGCGCGTCCCAGGCTCGGACCGTTTCCGCGCCGTCGGGCAAGCAGAACTGGGTGGTGAGCGTCGGCGGATTCCGGACCGACGCCGACCGCAATTACGTCCGCCTCGGCTATCTCGTGTTCAACCAGGCCGACAACACCGTCGCGCACAACTTCTGGACCTGGAGCCAGGCGGGCTTCCCGGCCCCGGTCGACAGCGGCGACGTCTATTACTGCGGTGACTGGGCGCCGGGTACCAATCCCCGCAACAACTGCCCGATCAAGACCGCGCCCGGCTTCACCGGCGCCCCGAACGGCCATTTCACCGGCACCTACACCGAGAACTCCGGACAGGTGGCCATCACCTGGACCAGCAGCACCGTCGACGGCACCACCACTCCCGTGAACCTCACGGAGACGTGGGCCGTTTCGGAGCCAAGGCCGGGTCTCGGACGTCTGCAACTGGTGAGCGACAACTACTCGATCACCAGCGGCATCGCCTACGGCAGCAACGCCTCCCTCGCGCAGACCAGCAAGGCCCCGATGAGCTCGGTGCGCGCGACCCAGCGGTCGTATCTGCTCGAAGGGCAAGGCGTGAACCGCCGCGCGATCACGAACTGGACCCGCGGCAGCAGCGGCGCGCTCGGCGTCGGCCCGGGGTGGAACAAGTGCGACGACGGCTCCTGTCTCGGGTACGTGCAGTACGACTCCGGATGCGCCCCGACCTCTTGTTGCCTCCCCGGCGCCGGATACGAGGCCTGCGCGAAGAAGATCATCGACACCGGCGACAGGCGGTTCTACTACCTGAGCGACGCTTTCGGCGGACGGCGCAACAGCTACGAGTTCTGGTGCGAATGCCTGTCCTACAACGGTTGCTACCTCGGCAACAGTCACGTCCGCCCGCTGCTGCAGGTGATCGACGACGCGGGTGCGTTCCAGGGCTGGGTCGGCGCCGAGGTCAGCCCGGACCGGAGCGGCTCGCGGGATCCCTCGGGCGAGTACTACTCGAGTTTCGCGCTGGTGGCTTAGTTCCGCGTGGGCTGAGTGGGTCGTGAGTGGCGTTTCGGGTTAGAACCCGAANNCGAAACGCCACTCACGACCCCGCTCAGCAGGTGCAGCTGCCCTCGAAGGTGATGCTGTTCCCGTCCTCCAGGCTCGCGCTCCCGGTGAACCGGATCTCGAACTCGCCCGGTTCGGTCAGCACGATCTTCGTGCTCGTCGCCGAACCGTCGGCGCCGGTCTTGGCCGTCGCCGTCTCGGCGCCGCCTTCGAAGACCAGTACGTTCTTCGGCCGTGCCGCGCGGACGAAGAAGTTCACCGGCACGTCGGCGGCGGGCTGGCCGTTCTCCCCGATCACGCGCACCACGAACGGCTGACCGGGCGTCTTCGTGGACAGCCGCTGCCCGTTCCCCGAAAGGATCGCGAGCGTCCGCACCCCGGCCGCCCAGGTGTTGGACAGTCCCGGCAGGGAGCAGACCTCCTGATACAGACGCGCTCCCACGGTCGGCGCCTCCGCGGTCAGGCAGCGCGCGGTCGCCACGTTCGCCAGCAGCACCAGCCCGGGCAGCCCGGCGTTGCGGCGCCACTGCTGGAGACGGTCCTTGCCGTCGCACGCCACGAGTTTGACGCCGACCCCGTCGACCGGGCTGATCGCCGCCAGGCACTGTCCACTCGCGACATGTTTGTACGACAGCGCCGCCTTGTCGTACACCCATTGCGCGCTGGCGTCCTTCGCGTCGGCGAGGGAGAGCTTGCCGTCGGCCGCGGCCAAGGAGACGGTCCCGCCGCCGTCGGCGAGGTGGACGGGCTTCCCGGCGGGCTGCGCGGAAGCGGGTGACACGAGCAGCATCGCCGGAAGTACCGCGAAGAACAGCACGAGCTTGCGCAAACCTGGCCCCAATCGCGTCGGTCCGGACTTCCGAGCTAACCGTCCGCGCGCCCGCACGCCAACCGGCACCACTCCATCGGGTTCGGCGTCAAAGCCGTCCGGCCGCCTTCAGCGCGAGATAACGGTCCGCCAGCCGCGGCGGCAGATCCTCGGGCACCGCGTCGACGACCTCGACCCCGTGCCGCGCCAGCCGCGCGGTGACCTGGCGCCGTTCGGCCAGCACCCGCTCGGCCGCCGCCGCATCGTAGACGGCTTCCGCGTCGCCACGGCCCGCCGCCATCTCGGCGACCCGCGGGTCCGCGACCGAAGCGATCATCAGCTGGTGCCGCGAGGTCAGCTTCGACAGCACCGGGAACAGGCCTTCCTCCAACGGCGCCGCGTCCAGCCCGGTCAGGAGGACGACCAGCGCGCGCCGCCGGGTGCGCCGCAGCACCTCCGCGACCATTCCCCGTGCGTCGGTCTCGACCAGCGACGGTTCGAGCGGCGCCATCGCGTTCACCAAGGCCGGCAACAGATCCGTCGATCCCTGGACCGCCGCGTGGACCTGCCGGTCGTACGCCAGGAGATCGACGCGGTCACCCGCCCGGGCAGCGAGTACGGCCAGCAGCAGGGCCGCGTCCATCGCCGCGTCGAGGCGCGGCGCGTCCCCGACCCGGCCCGCCGAAACGCGGCCGGTGTCGAGCACGAGCACCACGTGCCGGTCGCGTTCAGGACGCCAGGTACGCACCATGACATCCGACGCGCGCGCCGAAGCCCGCCAGTCGATCGACCGGACGTCGTCGCCGATCACGTACTCGCGCAGCGAATCGAATTCCGTGCCCTGGCCCCGGATCAGCACCGCGTTGCGGCCGTCGAGCTGCTGCAGCCGCGCCAGCCGCGACGGCAGATGCTTGCGGCTGTGGAACGGCGGCAGCACCCGCACGGTCCACGGCACGTCGTGCGAACCCTGCCGCGCGGCGAGCCCCAGCGGCCCGGTCGACCGGACGGTGACCCGGACCGCCGTCCGGTCGCCACGACGGGTCGGCAGGAGCCGCGTGGTCACGACCCGGCGTTCGCCAGGGGGCAACGTCAGGCGGTGCCGGTCGTCCGCGCCTGCGCTGGGCGGCCAGGCGTCGCGAAGCCACGCGCGCACCGGGCGGCCGCCGGGATTGGCCACGGTGAGCGTGACCTCGCACTCCTCCCCCAGCCGCACGGACGTCGCGCCGGACCGCGCGAACTGAAGCCGTCGCACACTTCCGGCGAGCACGAGATCCAGCACCACCACCAGCAGCAGTACCGCCGCGGCCAGCCCGATCCCGGCCCACGAGGGCAGCAGGAAACCGACCACCGGCGCCGCGAGGAGCGCCAGCAGCCCGAGCCGCCCGGTGACGGCCATCAGCGCGGAACGGGTACGGACGCGAGGACGCGGTCCAGCACGCCGTCGGCGGTCGCGCCTTCGAGTTCGGCCTCGGGCCGCAGGTCGAGGCGGTGCCGCAAGGACGGCCGCGCCAAGGCCTTGACGTCGTCCGGGGTGGCGTAGTCGCGGCCCGCGAGCCACGCCCACGCCCGGGTCGCCGCCAGCAGAGCGGTGGCGCCACGCGGGGAGACGCCGAGCCGCACGGACGGCATCGACCGCGTCGCCCGGCAGACGTCGACGATGTAGGCGAGCACCTCGGGCCGCACGGTGACCCCGGCGACGGCGCGCCGCGCGGCGTCGAGCTGGGCGATCCCGGCGACCGGCGTGACCCCGGCCGCGCCGAGGTCACGCGGGTCGAAACCCTGTGCGTGCCGGGAAAGGATGCCGAATTCGTCCTCCCGGGACGGCATCGGCATGGTCAGCTTCAGCAGGAACCGGTCCAGCTGCGCCTCGGGCAGCGGATACGTGCCTTCGTATTCGACCGGGTTCTGCGTCGCGATGACGATGAACGGGTCGGGCAGCGGGCGCGTCTTGCCGTCGCTGGAGACCTGACGCTCCTCCATCGCCTCCAGCAGCGAAGACTGCGTTTTCGGCGGCGTGCGGTTGATCTCGTCGGCCAGCAACAGGTTCGTGAACACCGGGCCCTCGCGGAAGGAGAACTCGCCGCTGTGCGCGTCGTAGACGATCGAACCGGTGATGTCGCCCGGCATGAGGTCCGGCGTGAACTGCACCCGTGTCGTCTCCAGGTCCAGCGCGGCCGCCAGCGCCCGCACCAGCAACGTCTTCGCCACCCCGGGAACGCCTTCGAGCAGCACGTGTCCCCGGCACAACAACGCGATGATGAGCCCGGTGACGGCCGCGTCGTTGCCCACCACGGCCTTCCCGACCTCGGCGCGCAGGGCGATCAGCGCCGCCCTGGCATCGGCCGCACCGTCCATACTGGACTGCTCGCTACTCAAGACCGCTCCACCTCTCGTTCCACGACATCGAGTCCGTCCGCCAGCCGCACCAGCGCGGCGTCGTCCGCCGGCGGGTCCCCGTACAACAGCGCGCCGACTTCGGCCGGCGCCCGGCCGGTCCGTACGGCGACGGACTCCACCAAAGCGGCCGGTTCGGCGTCGCGGGTGAGCCCCAGCAACGGCCGGAGCCGCGCGCGAGCCGCCTCACGCAGGGTTTCCCCGGCGTGCGCGGCGGCCTTCGCCTTGCGATACAACCTCGCCCTGCCCTCGGTGGCCTCGGCCGCGCGGACCACGACGGGGATCGGCTCGGTCACCACCGGGCCCAATCGCCGCGAACGCCACAGCGCCAGCAGTACCACCGCGACCCCGGCCTGCAGTGCCGCGTACGACCAGCCCGCCGGGATCAGTTCGGACAGCGGCTTCTTCTCGGTCTCCAGCGACGGGTCGGCGGGCGTCGGCAGGTACCAGACGAGCCGCTCGTGCTTGCCGAGCACCCGCATCGCCAGCGCCGCGTTGCCCTCGTCGGCCAACCAGTCGTTGGTCAGCGGAGTGGGGGTGCCGAGTACCGTCACCGTCCCTTGTGGACTCGGAACCTCGAGATACGAGCCGCCGTAGCATTCCTGCGCCCTCGGTTGCGTGGCCGAATACGTCAGGCCGCCCATCGTCGCGCTCCCCGCCGCGACGGGATCCGCGGCCTCGCACTCGGGCGCGCGGGTCTCGGTCTCGACCTGGCCGCTCACCCGCACCCCGGGAAGGACTTCCTCGACCGTGCCGGAACTCGGCTGCACCAGCACGACGTGCTCGGCGCTCTGGCGGATCTCCACGAAGGTGCTCTTGGGCACGTACTCGGGTTTGGTGATCAGGACCGTCGCGTCCCTCGCGACCCCTTTGGCCTCGGCGGCGGTGCGCACGATCGGGATCTTGACGCCTTCCCGTTCCAGCAAGGTCGCCAACGCACGGCCGCCTGCGGGCTCGTAGGAACCCGGTTCGAGGGCGCCGGTGGTCTGCTCGCCCTGGAAGAGCACGAGCAGCGTGCCGGTCAGCACGATCAGGAGGACGACCGCGAGCGGGAGCCGCACCCCGCGCCAGATCCGGCGGGCATCGGGCGAAACCGAGGTCATCCGGCCGCCAAGGCGACGGGCCTGGCACGGCGGCAGCGTTCGTCCAAATCGGACAGTGACCGGTAGCCGTCCGCCGTGGCCGGGATACCGCCGTAGTGGACGTCGTCGAACAGCCGGGCACCGGCGCGCAGAGGCTCGGCGACGTCGGGAAGCAGCCGTCCGGCTTCGATGGCGGCCTCGTCCGCGGTCCGCCCGGACTTCTCGTCCAGCAGCGCCCGCTCCTCCAAGGACCGCACCACGGCACGGAACCGTTCACGGACGGCGTCGTCGAAGTCGCCCCGCGACGCGGCCTCCTCGGCCGCCTTGCGGTGTTCACCGGACGCCTTGCGCTGCCCGGCGAACACGGCGCGCCCGCTCTTGGCCGACGTCGCCAACGGCCCGGACTTCAGCCGGATCACCACCACCAGCACGATCAGCACGACGGCCAGCAGCACCACGGCGAAGATCCCGCCGGGCACGGCTCCGTTGACCGTTTCCAGGAAACGCAGCAGCTTCTCGACAACCCAGTTGAACGCCTCGGACAGCCAGCTCGGTCTCGCGGCCTGGTAGGCCTGGCCCGAGAGCTCCTCGGCGGCGCGCAGCCGGGCGGTGTCCCGGTCGATGTCGACCGGGACCTCGGCGAGGAAGCGCGTCACCATGCCTGCGGCGGAGGCGGCGTCTGGATCCCGGCCGCACGGGCCAGCTCGATGTCCATGCCCTCGCGGCGCATCCGCTGGTCGATGTAGAGGATCACGGTGACCAGCGCGCTGAACGGGCCGACGATCGTCTGCGCGATCACCGTGCCCACCGACTGCAGGATCAGGTCGCCGGTCGACGGGACGTAGATCTGGTCCAGATTGCCGAAGATCGACAGGAAGGCGCTGAAGCTGAACGGGATCGTGATGATCGACGCCAGGAACGACGAGATCACGTATGCCAGCAGCAGGATCCCGAAGACCCGCCAGAACATGCCCGAGACCAGCTTCACCGACCGGCGGAACGCCTCGAACACGGTGCCGCGTTCGAGGATGAACGCCGGGCTGGCCAGCGCCCAGAAGGTGTAGGGGATGATCGCCGGCAGCAGGCAGAAGACCGCCCCGACCAGGATCGCCAGCGTGTAGAGCACGGTCAGCCCGAGCAGCGGCAGCAGCCGGGGCGCAGCCTCCTTCGCGGCCTCCTTGAAGGTGACCGGTTTCCCGAGGACGGCCTTGCCCATCAGGACGGTCAGGAATCCGGTCAGGACGGTGGTCCCGAGCAGGGTGGCGACGAGGGTGATGAACGACGTCGCCAGCGTCCCGCCGAGGATGCCGAGCATCTGGTTCATCAGTTCCTGATCGGTGGCCGCCGGGCCGAGATCGCGGATCTGTTCCAGGTCGGCGGTGGTGTCGACCAGCAGCAGCCCGACCAGGTTGATGGCCGCGGTGAGCACGGCGGTGACCGCGGCGGCCCCGAAGACCATCCGCCAGTACTTGCGCATGGCCGTGACCGCGCCGTCGAGGATGTCGGTGAGGTTCAGCGGGCGCAGCGGGATGACGCCGGGCCTGCCGAGGCCGACCTTCCAGTTCGGGTACTGCTGCTGCGGCGGGGGCTGGTACGACGGCAGCGGAGGCGGCGGTGTCGCCCCGGAGGGTGACTGCCACTGCTGCGCCGCTTCCCCCCGCGGCGGCGTCGGCGAGTCCGCCTGCGGCTGTGCCGGTTGGTCCGCCTGCGGCTGTGTTGCTTCCCCCGCCTGCGGCTTCGGCGTCTCGGTGCCTTCCGGCCCGGACGGTCCGCCGGTCTCCGTCATGCGACAGCCCCTTACCCGTTCACGTTGCTTACGAACACTCTTCCAGAGGGTCCGACACCCAGCCAGAGCTGGGGGGACGACACTGATGGGTGACCGCTCGCCTCACGCTGGATACCCTCTGCAGCCGAGCTTTGGGTGGGGACGCCGTTAGCTCGTTATGCTGAACATCGGACCGGGTGCCCCCGGTTCGCCCCTAGAACCACCGGGACCGACTTGATGACGCAACCGCCCCACGGCCAGTGGCCGCCACGCGGCGCCGTCCAGCCACCGCCGGTGCACGGCCAGCCCCCTGCCCAGTGGCACGGCGCGCCGCACCACTTCCCGCCTCCGCCGCCACGCCGGTCCGTTGGCGCGATCGTCGGTATCTGCCTCGGCGCGGTCGCCGTCCTGGTCCTCGGCCTGGTCGCGATCGTTTCACTCAATCGTGACGACTCCGATCACGTAGCGAATGCGGGCTACAGCACCCTGCCGAACACGCCTTCGCAGGCCGGGCTGCCGCCGAGCGGGTCTTCGTCGCCCTCGTCGTCGACGAACCCGTTCCCGTCGTCACCGACCAAGGCGCCGTCCTCGTCGAGCGGGCCGCAGAAGATCCTCAAACTCGGTGACCACCCGATCCTCCAGGACCCGAACGCCGGCCTGCAGAACCGGGTCTGCACGCTGCCGCAGTGGCAGAGCAGCCAGCAGGCCGCCGAGGCGTTCTTCACCGCGGCGGGCAAATGCCTCGACAACGCCTGGGGCCCGTTCCTCGACGCCTACGACCTGCCGTTCACCCCGCCCGCCCTGCACTTCCCGACCGGGTCCAGCTTCGAAACCGAATGCGGCACCATCCAGGTCGGCATCGCGACGGCGGCGTACTACTGCGAGAACAACCTCTACGTGCCGTTCCGCGGTCTCCAGACCGACCAGTACGGCAACAACCCCGGCGTCTACCTGGCCCTTTTCGCGCACGAGTACGGACATCACGTGCAGGAGGTCGCCGGGCTGATGGACGCGGCCTGGCAGAAGATCTACGACGCAGGCCAGAACAGCCCCGCCGGGCTGGAGATGTCACGGCGCAAGGAACTGCAGGCGCAGTGCTTCTCCGGGATGTTCCTCGGCGCGCACGTCGACCAGGGCGGCACGGTCAGCCGGGACATGTACAACAAGGCCTGGAACGACCAGGAGACCCGCGGCGACAACACCTCACGCAGCCAGGACCACGGGACGAACGCGCACTACGCGTCGTGGTGGCGGGCGGGGGCGAGCAACAACCGGATCGCCGACTGCAACACCTTCTCGGCTCCCTCGAGCGCCGTTTCCTGAGTTTTCGCGCGTGAAGGCCCCNNGGGGCCTTCACGCGCTTCGGGTGGCGGGGTGCCGCTCGCCGATGGATGCGGTGCCGTGGGCGATTCCGGCTTGCCCGGTGCGGCTGGTCGCGCCGAGACGCCGACTGTGTGGCTTTTGGGACGTTGGATGACCAGAAATCCACACAGTCCCGTCGTGACCGGTCCGGTCATGGTGGGCTGTGTGGAAATAGGGACATTGAACGTCCCTATTTCCACACAGCCCTCACCCGCGGTAACGCTCAAGTGCCCTCGACCACGGCGAGTAGCCAGCGGCCGATGCCCTTGAGAGGGCTCAGGCCGTCACCGGAACCCGAGGCCCCCGCAACACCAGGAACACGTACATCCCGCCCGCGAAGCAGCTGAACACCAGCAGCGCCAGCCCGAGCGGCCGCCGCGCGTCGCTCGCTCCGGCCGTCGCATCGGCCGCGTGCACCGCGATGGCGTCCCCCGATGCCCCGTCCGGGACGACGACCTCGAGACGTTCGCCCTTGCCGTGGCCGCAGCCGTCGAGCGAGCCCTCCGTCGGCTTGCCGCCGAACTCGAACTTGACCTTCTCGGTGGCGCCGCCGCCGGTACAGGGCGCGGGCTCGACGACCTCCGCCCGCACGGTCGTCCCCTTGGTTTCGTTCGAGATGCCGAACAGCCCCGGCCCGGCGAACCACGCCAGGAAGACCACCAGCAGGCCGACCGCGGCCGCCACGGCCAGGGAGTTCCACCCCGGGGTGAGCCCTCTGGCGGGGTCCGATCGCTTGCGCACGAACGCCATGCTCCCAGAACCTCGCGGCAAAGCACAGGAGCCCGGAGAGGTGGTAGCAAAGCTCCCCTGCTACCGCTCGATCGTCTCCGCGGACGTCACCTTCCGGATGTACAGCAGCTTGTCCCCCGGCTCGATCGCGTCCGCCTGCGGCGCGTCCACCCGGTACAGCACGCCGTCGCGGACGACACCCAGCACGATGTCCGGCAGATGCCGCGGCGACCCGCCCTCTTCGGACGGTTCCACCGGACGTTCGGCGATCGCGAGGCCGGACTCGGGGGTGAGCAGGTCCTCGACCATGTCGACCACCAGCGGCGTCGACGTCGCCATGCCCAGCAGGCGTCCGGCGGTCTCGCTCGACACCACGACCTGGTTCGCGCCCGACTGCTTCAGCAGGTGGACGTTCTCCGCCTCCCGCACCGACGCCACGATATGCGACTTCGGCGCCAGCTCACGGGCGGTCAGCGTGACCAGCACCGCGGTGTCGTCCCGGTTCGGGGCGACGACGACGGCCTTGGCCCGCTGCACGCCGGCGACGCGCAGCACGTCGGCGCGGGTGGCCGAGCCGTGCACGGTCACCAGCCCGAGTGACGTGGCCGCTTCGAGCGCCTGCTGGTCGGTGTCGACGACGACGATGTGGTCGGGTTCGACGTTCTCGTCCCCGAGCAGCGCGTTGACCGCCGATCGGCCCTTCGTGCCGAATCCGACGACGACCGTGTGGTCCCGCACCTTCGTCCTCCACTTTTGGATCTTGAAAGCCTGTCGCGAGCGCTCGGTGAGCACTTCGAGTGTGGTACCGACCAGGACGATGAGGAAGAGCACCCGCAGCGGGGTGATCACCAGGACGTTCACCAGCCGCGCGGACGGCGTCGCGGGCGCGATGTCACCGTAACCCGTGGTCGACAGCGACACCGTCGCGTAATAGAGGCTGTCGAGGAAGGTGAGCCCATCGCCGTTGGCGTCGCGGTAGCCGTCCCGGTCGAGGTAGACGATCAGCACGGTCGCGAGCAGCGCGAGCACCGCGCCGATGATCCGTTTGAGGATCGAACGCAACGGGCTGACCGTCAGTTCCGGCATCCGGATCACACCGACGAGCTCGTGGTCCGGGCGGTCGCTCAGCCTGACCGGGAAACGCTTGAGAACCCTCATGCACAGGCTCCGGCCTGGTCCGCGTCACTCACGGTCGGGAGGATAGCCGAAGAACGTTCCGTTCAGCTCGGTATGCGAAGCTCAGGGCATGTCTCCGGATTCCCGGCCGTCTCAGCGGCCCGCCCATTTCCTCGCCGGTCTGCTCGGCGCGGCCGGTGTCCTGCACTTCGTCCAGCCGAAACCGTTCGACGCCATCATCCCGAAGCAGCTTCCCGGCTCCCCTCGTGCGTGGACCTATGGCTCCGGGGTCGCCGAGCTGGGTGTGGCCGCCGCGGTCGCGAACCCGAAGACCAGGCGGCTCGGCGGGCTCGCGGCCGCGTTGCTCTTCGTCGTGGTCCTGCCGGGGAACGTGAAGATGGCCGTCGACGCCGACCGCCGGAAGGCCCCGAAGCACTGGCGAGCGGCCTTCTGGGTCCGCGTCCCGCTTCAGATCCCGCTGGTGGCCTGGGCTCTGAAGGTCCGCGACCGCGCCTAGACAGTCGGGACGCTTCGCAGGAGCTGTCGCAGTCCTTCGGCGTCCAGCAGATCCGCCGGGCGAACGGTCTTGTCGTGTTTCACGTAGTGGAACGCCGCCCGCACCTTCTCCACGGGGATGTTCTTCAAGGCCGCCCACGCCAGCCGGTACGCCGCCAGCTGCACGGCCAGCGATTCGAGCCGGTCGGCTTCCGGGACGGCACCGGTCTTCCAGTCGACGACGGTCCAGCCGCCGTCCGCGTCGGCGAACACGGCGTCCATGCGCCCGCGCACCGTCACGCCGACGACGTCCGCCGAGAACGGCACCTCGACCGCGTGCGGCACCCGATGCGCCCACTCGCTCTTCTCGAACGCCGCCTGCAACGCCTCAAGCTCGGTGTCGGGCGCCTCGTCGACGTCCGCCGCCCCCGGCAGGTCGTGGATCTCCAGCAGCTGCTCGCCGCCGAACCGCTGCTCCAGCCAACCGTGGAACGCCGTCCCCCGCCGCGCGTAGGTGTTGGGGCGCACGGGAAGCGGCCGTCGCAGCCGTTTGGCCAGCTCGGCGGGATCGGCCGACAGCTCGACCAGCTGACTCACCGAAAGATGCGGCGGCAGGACGACCTGCTGCACCCGGTCCCGAGCCCGTGCCCGCTCCTCCAAGAGCACCTTGGTGTCGGAGATCCAGCCGTCCGGATCGTCCTCTTCCTCCTGCTCGGCATGTTCGGCGTCCTCCATCGCCCCGAGCACCATGTCGACGCCGTTCGTGACGCCCTCGCGCCGCGGCCACAGCGGATCGACCGGCCACCGCGACCGGCGCGAGTCGGCGACCAGCGGATTCTCCCCGTCGGTCTCGGGCTCGTCGGCCCAGTGCTCGATCCGGCCGACCGAGTTCGCCCGCATCACCTCGCCGATTTCCAACAGGAACTCCGACGGGCCCTTCGGCCGCGCGCTGCTCTCGTTCCACCAATGGCCGGAGATCAGCATCGTGTGCTCGGAACGGGTCAGCGCGACGTAGCAAAGCCGCCGCTCCTCGTCCGCCTCACGCGCGACGAAGCCTTCTTCGTGCAGTTCCAGCGCTTCCTGGACTTCCTTGCGGTCCGCGCCTTCGGGGATCCGCAGCTCCGGCAGGTCCTCCGAGTCCCCGCGCAGCGCGGCGGGCAACGAGGTCGACGTCCGCAGCCACGACGAAGAACGCCGCCGCCCCGGGAAGACCTCCTTGACCAGATGCGGGATCGCGACGATACGCCATTCCAGCCCCTTGGCCGAGTGCACCGTCAGCACCTGGACCCGATCCGGGACCACCTCCACCTCGCCGGGGGTGAGCCCGTCTTCCGCGTGCGCGGCCGTGTTCAGGTAGTCCACAAAGGACAGAAGGGTGGCCGTCGGCGAGGTCTCGGCGAAATCCGTGACGACGTCGGCGAAGGCGTCCAAGTGCGCGCGCCCGGCGGGGCCGGGGCGAGCCAGGGACTCGACGTCGAGCAGCATCGTGCGTTCCACGTCGGCGACCAGCTCGGGCAGCGACTGGTCCAGCCGCCGTCGCAACGCCGAGAGCTCGGCGCCGATCCGCCGGATCCGCCGGTATCCCTCGGGCGAATAGCGTTCCGGCGTCCCGGGATCGTCGATGGCGTCGGCGAGGCCCGCCTGCTCGACCCGCTCGGTCACCAGGACCGGTTCGTCCACATCGGACTTCCCCGACGGCGGAACCGGCGACGAGAGCTCGCCCGCCCGGCGCCACAACGCCGCGAGATCGGCCGCAGCGATCCGCCAGCGCGCCCCGGTCAGCAGCCGGGCGGCCGCGCTGCCCGCGAGCGGGTCGGCGAGTACCCGCAACGTGCTCACCAGATCCGCGACCTCGGGTTCGTCGAGCAACCCTCCGAGACCGACGACCTCCACCGGGAGCCCGCGCGCCCGCATCTCCGCGGCGATCGGCGCCATGTCGGCACGGCGGCGCACCAGCACCGCCGCGGTCGGCGGCTTTCCGGTCTCCTCCACGGTTTCGAACCAGCGTTTCGCCACCGCGTCGGCCACCCATTCGCGTTCGGCGCGGATATCCGGCAACAGCGCGGCGGCGATGTCGGCGGTTCCCGCGCCTTCCAGCGCACGCAGCCGCGCGACACCGAGACCGCGTTCTCGCAACGGTTCCGAGATCGCGTTCGCGAGTTCGAGCACCTCGGGCGGGTTGCGGAAGCTGGTCAGGAGCCCGAAATCCAGGGCCGGGACGAGCTGTTCGCCGTTGTCACGCGGGAAATCCGTGGTGAAGCGGGGCAGGTTCGCCGCGCTCGCGCCACGCCAGCCGTAGATGGCCTGCGCCGGGTCGCCCACCGCGGTCACCGGCATCGGCGGATGCTCGACGCCGCCGAACAGCGAACGCAGCAGGATCCGCTGGGCGTGCCCGGTGTCCTGGTATTCGTCGAGCAGGACGGCGCCGTAGCGCTCACGCTCCCCCGCGACCACCGCCGGGTAACTGCTGGCGAGCTGCGCGGCCAGCGACATCTGGTCGGCGAAGTCGAGCGCGCCTTCCGCCCGTTTCCGCGCGTGGTACGCCTCGACCAGCGGCAGGAGCGCGAGACGGAACCGTTGCGCCGTCATGACTTCGGCCAGCTTCTGCGGCAGCGACGCGCGCTGCCCCTTCGCCCGCGGCGCGTTCTCGATGACCTCGCACAGCCAAGACGTGTACTGCGCCAGCCTTTCGGTCTCGACCAGATGCTCGCCGAGCTCCCCCGCCAGCGCCAGCAACTGCGCGGTCACCGTGGAGGGCACGCGATCGGTGTCGAGGTCGTTGTCCCAAGTGGACACGACACGATGCGAGAACTGCCACGAAGACGTCTCCGAAAGCAGCCGGACACCGGGCTGGACGGGCAGCCTCAGGCCGTGTTCGGACAGCAGCCGTCCGGCATACGCGTGATAGGTGAGCACCGTCGGTTCGCCCGCGGTCACCGTCGTGCGCAGATCACCGGTCGGGTCGATCTTGTCGAGCAGACCCGAGCCGACCAGGCGGCGCAACCGCGTACGGACGCGATCGGCGAGCTGGCGGGCGGCCTTGCGGGTGAAGGTCAGGCCGAGCACGCGTTCCGGCGGGACGACACTGTTGGCCACCAGCCAGACGACGCGCGCGGCCATCGTCTCGGTCTTGCCCGCACCCGCGCCGGCGACGACCAGCGACGGCTCGATGGGCGCGGCGATGACCTCGGCCTGCTCGTCGGTCGGGCTGTGCAGGCCGAGCGCGCGGGCGATCTCACCCGGTTCGACCTGGCGGCGCTGGAGTTCGGAGATCAAGGACCGGTCACCTGCCTGCCCTCGGGGCGCAGCGGACAGCACCCCCTTGCCGGGCAACGATCACAGTCCGGGTTCTCGGTGACGCCGTACTCCGGGCCCGCGGCCGAGCCCGCCGCCGAGCGCACCAGCTCAAGCCACTGTTTGCCGCCGTCCTCGTCCAACGGCGCCTGCTCGCGCTGGGTGGATCCGGTCTTGTTGTTGGACTTCGCGACGTAGACCAGCCGTGCGCCGCCGGGTTTCGAACCGCCCTCGACGGCGCCGAGCAGCACGGCGAGCTGATACGCGGCCAGCTGCGGATGCTGTTCGGCGTCGGCGGCGGAGATCGGGACCTTGCCGGTCTTGATGTCGATGACGACCGGACGGCCGTCCTTGTCCATCTCCACGCGGTCGACACGGCCGCGCAGAAGCACGCGGACGTCGTCGTCGCCGACGGGCAGCTCGACCTCGATGTCCTGCTCCACACCGGCTTCGATCAGCTCCTTGCGGCTGGATTCCAGCCAGGAGATGAAGTTCCGCAGCATCTGCTCGACCCGCGACCGCTCGCGGCGCGAGAACCAGGGCGCCCCGGCGTCGACCCGCACCCAGGCCTCGTCGAGAGCCGCGCGGATCTGCTCGTCGCTGCTGCCGCCGGCGACCGCCTGCGCGAGCCCGTGCACCAGTGTCCCGGTGACCGCCGCGAGCTGTGCCGGGTCACTGCCGCCGTGGCGTTCGATCAGCCACCGCAGCGGGCATTTGACCAGAACCTCCACAGTGGACGGTGAGATGCGGATCAGGTCGCCCGGCCCGTGCACGGGTTCACCGGTCGAGGGTTCCAGCAGGCCGTACCAGGTGCCCGGATGCGCGCCCGGTACCCCGGCGGCGGCCAGTTTCGCGAGCTGACGCGCCGCCCGCTGCCGCCTTTCCGGATCGCTCGACTCGTCACAGACGACCTCGCGGAGTTCGCCGACGAGTTCGGCGAGCACCAGCGAACGTCCCGCCGGTTTCATCCGCGAGTCGAGGCCACCGTCGTCCGCGCCGTTCTCCTCCAGGTCGTCGATGAACCGTGAGGGCTGCTCGTCCTCCCCCGCGACCGCGCTGACCAGCAACGTCTTCCGCGCCCGGCTCGCGGCGAGATAGAACAGCCGCCGCTCTTCGGCGAGGATCGGCGCGGTGGCGGACACCTTTTCGTCGTCGACGCCGGACATGAGGTCGACCAGCCGCTCGACGCCGAGCACGGAACCGCGCAACCGCAGATCCGGCCAGCTGCCCTCCTGGACACCGGCGATCGACACGACCGTCCACTCGCGACCGGCGGCCGCGTGCGCCGTGAGCAGCGAGACACCTTCGCTCTTCATGGCCGCGGGGGCCAGCGTGTCACCCGCGATGTTCTGCGAGGACAGGTAATCCGCGAACGAGGCGACACTCGCCTTCGGCAGTCTGTCGACATAGCGACCGGCGGCGTCGAAGAGTGCGACGATCGCGTCGAGATCACGATCCGCTTGGGAGCCCAGCGATCCGCCACGATCGACCAACCGCAGCAAACGCTGTTCCAGACCGCTGGCCTGCCACAGATCCCACAGCACCTGCTCGACGCCGTCACCACGCACCACGGCCTGGTGCGCCGCGTGCAGCAGGCCACCGATCCGGCGCATCGGCAGCGCCTCGGCCTCGGCGAGACCGGTGAGGACATCGTTGGTACGCAAGGCTTCCACCAGCAGCTCGTCGCTCGACCGCTGCCCGCCGCCCGCGAGCTCCAGCCTGCGCAAACCGCGCCGCAGCCGCCGCAGGGCGAGCGGATCCGCGCCACCCAGGGGCGAGGAGAGCAGCATCTCGGCGAGGTCGACGTCGAGCAGCTCGGGGTCAGCGGCGAGCCGCAGCATCGCCAGCAGAGGACGAACTGCGGGCTGCTTCGCGAGCGGCAGCTCCTCTGTGGCGGAACCGATCGGCACCCCTGCGGCGCGCAGAGCACGTTGCAGGACAAGGAAAGTACGTGCGGGCGACCGGACGAGCACCGCCATCTCCGACCACGGCACGCCGTCGACGAGATGCGCGCGGCGCAGCTGATCGGCGATCCAGCTCGCCTCGGCGGCCGGGGTCGGCATCAGGCGGACACGGACGACACCGCCCTCGGCGTCCGGCGCGTCGACGAGTTTGCGCTGCGGCGACGAGCCGGGCAGCACGGAACCGAGTTTCGTGACAGCCGTGCGGATCACCGGCGCGTGCCGATGCGCCGTGGTCAGCAGGACCGTGCGCTCGCCGTCCTCGTCCGCGTCGGCGAAGAGGCGGGGATCCGCGCCGCGGAAGGAGAACACGGACTGATCGGGGTCGCCCGCGACGACGAACTCGTCGGCCGCGTGCCCGATGAGCCGGACGAGCTGGGTCTGCAGCGGGTCGAGATGTTGCGCGTCGTCGACGAACAAATGCCGGACGCGGCGCTGCTCCCGCTCACGCAGTTCGGGGTCGTCCTCCAGCGCGAGCAGGGCGGAAGTGACGAGCTCCGCCGCGTCCAGCGCGGGCGCGCTCGCCACGCCGAGCGCGTTGCCGCCCGCGCCCTGCAGCAGGGTGACCTCTTCGTACTGGCTCCAGAATCGCCCTGCGGCGATCCACTCCTCGCGGCCGCGCCGCCTGCCGAGCTCGACCAGATCCTCCGGGCCGAGCCCGCGTTCGGCGGCGCGGAGCAGGAGGTCTCGCAGCTCCTCGGCGAAACCGGGGACGCTCAGCGCGGGACGCAGCTGCTCCGGCCAGTCGAGCGCGCCCTCCTCGAGGTCGCCGGCGAGCAGATCGCGGACGACGACGTCCTGCTCCGCCCCGGCCAGCAGGCGGGGCGGCGGGAGGTCGTCGGCCTGCGCCTCCATCCGCAACAGCGCGTACGCGTACGAATGCACCGTGCGCACGAGCGGCTCACGGATCGTGCGCGGCAGCGGATCCTCTTCCGGATCGGTGGTGAGCCGATGGGTGATGTCGGCGCGCAGCACCTCGGCCGCCTTGCGGGAGGTGGTCAGGATGAGCACGCTCTCCGGGTTCGCGCCCTCCGCGATGCGCCGCGACGCCGCCGACGCCAGCAAGGCCGTCTTGCCCGTTCCCGGCCCGCCGAGGACCCGGCGGAACCCGTCCGGCGCGGCCAGCAGGCGGCGGGCGCCGGAATCCCACTGGAACGACGGCGTGCCGGTGACCGGCGTGCGGACCAGCCGCGCGTCGGTTCCTGCCGCTGTTCGCCGCCCGTTCACGCCCACGATGGAACCACGCCCCGCCGACACAACCTCGCAGCGGCACGGCAAAGTGGTCCCATGGATGACGAACTGCACGAGCGGGTGCGCGAGGTCATCGCGAGCGTGCCCGCCGGCTCGGTCGCGACTTATGGGGATATAGCGTCGGTTTCGGGCGCGCCGTCGCCGCGGCTGGTCGGCCGCATCCTCGGCGAGGACGGCCAGGACCTGCCTTGGCACCGTATTCTGCGGGCCGACGGGACACCGGCGCCGCACCTGGTCGACGAACAGCTGCAACGGCTGCGGGCGGAGGGCGTCATGTCCGACGGGCAGCGCGTCGACCTGCGGAAATACCGATGGCAACGTGATCCCGCCGACGACACTGGTTCTGGCGGCCTCTTTTAGGTTAGCCTCGCCTAATGAGTTACATCGAGGCGAAGGTGACCGGCGTCAGGCGGCTCACCCCGCATATGAGCAGGGTGACCTTCTCGGGGGCGTCGCTGGTGGACCAGGCGCCCGACCAGTACCTGAAGGTGTTCTTCCCGCAGCCCGGCCAGGCGGAACCCGTGCTGCCCGCGCCGCTGACCGGCGACGAAGTGCTTTCCTGGTACCGGACCTACCTCGCGATGCCCGACGACGTCCGCCCGCCGATGCGCACGTACACCGTGCGCGCGCTGCGGCCGTCCGTGCAGGAGGTCGACATCGACTTCGTGCTGCACGGCGACGAAGGCCCCGCCTCCGCGTGGGCTTCGCGCGCTTCGGAGGGCGACAGGGTCGCTTTCCTGGGACCGCACGGGCTCTACGACGTGCCCTCGGAGACGAACTGGCAGCTGCTGATCGGCGACGAGACCGCGATCCCGGCGATCGGCGCGATCGTCGAGGCACTGCCCGCCGGAACGCGAGCGCTGGTCTACATCGAGATCAGTGATCGCGAAGACCGGCAGGTCTTCGAAACCCAGGAAACCCAGGGAACCGTGGAACTGCACTGGGTGGTGCGAGGTTCCGGCGAGGTCGGCTCGGCGGTTCTGGAGGCCGTGCGGAAGGCGGAGTTGCCGGGCGGGACGGCCTACGCGTGGATCTCCGGCGAGGCGAACATGGTGAAGCTGGCGCGGCGGCATCTCGTGCGGGAGCGCGGGATCGACAAGCGGGCGATCTGCTTCACGGGGTACTGGCGGCAGGGGGTCAGCGAAGAGGCCGCTGGGCGTGAGGCGATGCGGCAGGCGGAGGCTGGGGAGGCTCCTGCCGAGGAGGACTGAGGGCTTCTCGCGTTGTGTCATGAAAGGGTCGTTCAGGACGTTTTGTGTCCTGAACGACCCTTTCATGACATGCGGCTGCCGGCGGCATGCCTTGAAGGCCACCTTTGGGACGTCGGACGTCCTGAAGGGCCCCTTTGAGACATCAGCACCCGTGCCAGCAGGGTCCTGACCTGCGAAAAGGGAGCCCCTCGCACCTCAGAAGCCCCATACGCCACAGCAGCTGCGCGTGAAGGCCCCCTTCCCTCGGCTCAGCCGAAGGAAGGGGGCCTTCACGCGCCCAAAAGAACCAAAGACCTCAGTGCGGCACCCAAAGCGTCACCCGAGTCCCCCGCCCCGGCTGCGAATCGATCGTCCCCCGCCCGCCGACCTCCGCCAGCCGCGCCATGATCGACTGGCTGATCCCGAAGCCCGGCGGCCGGTCCAGCATGCTGAAGCCGGTCCCCTGATCCCGCGCGATGACCGCGACGCCGCCTTCGCACTCCTCGACGCGAAGCACGACCTGTTTCGTCCCGGCGTGCTTCACGGTGTTTCGGAGCGCTTCGCGGACGGCGTCACGGATGGCGGTCCGGCGCGCGTGCGAGAGGCGGTAGTCCTCTTCGGTCTCGGCGGCGACCAGCTGGGTGCGGAGGCCGTCGCGCGCCATTTCGGTGGCGACCTCGGCGAGGTCCGCCGCGAGGCCCCGGGCCGATGGCGCATCGGGGCCGGTCAGTTCGCGCCGGAGTTCGGCCGCCTGCGCCCGCGCCGTCGCGCGCATCTCCGCGAGCCGTTCCGCGGCCGCGGAATCGTCGTCCGGCGCTTCGAGCCCCATCGCCTCCAACGTCTGCAACACGGAATCGTGCATCACCCGCTGGGTCCGCAGGCGTTCGGCGCGTTGTCCCCGGCGCATCCCGATGCCCAGCGCGAACCGGGTCCCGACACCGAGCAGGATCAGGATCCCGGCCGTGGTCACCATCGCCACGACGAGCGCGACCATGCACCCCACCGACCGGCTCATCGCGAGCGGATGGTCGAGCGGCAGCCCGCCGGCCCAGGTCAGGAAGGCCCGGAACGGCACGGCCGCGATCAGCAGCAGACAAGCGGCGGGCAGGCCGAACGACAACGTCCACAACGCCACCGTCCCGACCATCCACGTCCACGCGACGTCGATGGCGAACGGCTGGATCTCGGCAGGCGCCGTGGCGGCCACGATCGTCGTGAGCACCACGCCCACGACGAGATCCGCGTACATCAGCCGTCCGGACGTCTTCGCCCGGATCCCGCGGCCGCGCACCACCCACCACACCGCGAAGACGTTGAGCAGCATCCCGATGATCGTCGTGCTCAGCACCGGCACGATCCCCGCCGAGCCGTTCGCGACCAGGAAACCGATGTACACCTTCGGAAACGCGGCCACACGGTAGAAGATCGGGCCCAGCGCGGAATAGCGGATCGCCCGCATCAGCAGGGTGTCCGCGGAGTCCTCGCGATAGCGCCAGTCCGGCACCGAATCCGGGTCGGGTGCTTCGTCGGCCGGGCTGGCCGACAGGACCGAAGAGCCCTTTCGCAACATCGCGCGCACGAACGTGACCGATTGAGACTCGGACATCCGCCGCCCTCCCCGCGTCCGATGTGTCGAGCGTGGCAAAGCGGACTTCCCGCGTCAAGACGGCCGAATGCGCAGTTCCGCGACGAGAAGTTTGACCAGCGCGCCGAGCCGCTGACGTTCGGGCTGCACGGTCGGCACCCCGGCGGCTTCCAACGGCGCCGCGGTCACCGGACCGACGCACGCGCACAGCACCGGACCTCGCAGTGCGGCGAGGAGTTCTTCGCGACGCGGGCCCGCCAGCGTGAGCAGGTTCGCCGCCGCCGGCGCGGACGTGAAGGCGAGCGCGTGCACACGTCCGGCGATCACGCTTTCGACGAGTTCGTGCACAGGTGCGACGTCCACGGGCGAAAGCCAGCGATAGGGCTGCGCTTGGACGACGTCCGCGCCCGCGTCCCGCAGCGACGCGGTGAGTTCGGGCAGCAGGGTGCCGTGCAACTGGACCGCGACCCGTTCGCCGCGAACCCCGGCGTCGCGCAATCCTTCGAACAGTTCGGCGTTGCTCTCCTCGGGCGCGGAAAACTCCTCCCGGAGGCCGAAACCACGCACCGCGCCCACCGCCTTAGGCCCACGCGCGAAGATCCGTGACGCCGCCAGACGTTCCAACAACGGCTCGTGCAGTCCCCAGCCTTCAGCCGCCGAAAGCCAGCCACGGAATCCGGCGCCGGTGGTCACGGCGGTGAACCCGACCGGCCCGGCCAGCACGGCGTCCGTCGCCGCTCGCAGTTCGGTGTCGTCGGGCAGCGGGACGATCCGGATGGTGGGCGCGTGCAGCACCGTCGCGCCCTGCCGGGTCAGCGCACCGATGAAGTCGTCGGCCCGCCGCTCCGCGGTGATCCCGATCGTGATGCCGTCCAGGTCAGCCATAAACCGCGCCCATCTTCCTGATCTCCTCCGCCAGCCGCTCGCGCAGCTCCGGCGGTTCGAGCACTTCGAGGTTCCCGCCGAACCGCAGTAGTTCGCCGACGGCCGATTCTCCCGGTTCCACGGGCAGTTCCATCGTCAGCCAGCCGTTTTCGTCGGGCTCCGCGGGTGTTTCCCGCAACGCCCGAGCGCCGACGGCCCCGAGGTAGAACGGCAGCAGTATGCGGGCGAACTCGTTCAGCCGCACCACCGCCATCCGTGAGTACATCCGCTTTTCGAACTGCTCCGACCATTCGTGCCAGTAGCGCGCGAGGTCGAAGTCCGACGGCCGCTCGAAGATCTCGCCCAGATCTTCGAGCTCTTCGATGCGGGAAATGCGGTACGTCCGGTCGGTCCCGTCGCACCGCGCCGCGAGATACCAGTTCCCCGCCTTGAGGATCAGGCCCAGCGGGTCGAGCACGCGATCGACCTTCCGCTGCCCCCAGCGTTCGTACCGGACCTTGATCCGCCGCCCGTGCCAGACGGCGTCGGCCAGTTCGGACAGTCGCGGCAGGCTTTCGATCCCGCGATGCCAGCCGGGGACGTCCAGGTGGAACCGCTCGGAGATCTTGCCCGCGCCGGCACGCAGCTCCGACGGCATGGCCGCGTGCAGTTTGAGCTGCGCGGCGGCGAGGACCGCGCCGAGGCCGAGTTCGGTGGCCGCGCCGGGCAGCCCCGCCAGCGAAAGTGATTGCGCCTCCTCCTCGGTCAGCCCGGTCAGCCGCGTGCGATAGCCGTCGACCAGCTGATAGCCGCCCGTGCGCCCGCGATCGGCGTACACCGGCACGCCGGCCGCGGACAGCGCCTCGACGTCGCGGTACACCGTCCGTACCGACACCTCCAGCTCGGTCGCCAGCTCCTCGGCCGTCATCCGGCCGCGGTTCTGCAGCAGGAGGAGGACCGACAGGAGTCTGCTCGCGCGCATGAATCCAGTATCCCCGAAAACCTGACACATCCTGACAGGTATGGCTGACAGGGTGAACCCATGAACACGTTCGCCATGAAGAACTGGGAAGAATCCGTCGTCAGCGGCACGGAGGGCGCGCCGCGAGTCGCCTACGCGCACGCCACGCTCACCTACAGCGGGCTGATCGAAGGCGAGTCGGTCCTCGACTACCTGCTGTACTACGCGGGCGAAGGCTACGACGGCGGCGACACGACCTCTCCCGGCCTCGAACGGATCGAAGGCAGCGTGGACGGACGTAAGGGAAGCTTCGTGATCAAGCACGACACCGGGTTCGACACGCAGGGCATCTCGTCGGCGTTCGAGATCGTCAAGGGCTCCGGAACGGGTGAACTCGCCGGGATCACCGGCAGCGGCACCACGACGGGCGCCCTCGGTGAGCCGACGATGTCGTACACGCTCGAATACTCGCTCTAGGGAGAAATGGTGCTCGACGTCGATCGCAAGCAGGTGCTGGCCTACCGGATCGCCGCGCACGGTCTGCACCGCGAGGAGACGGATACGGCCGCGGCGGCCGTATTCGACCTCGGGCTGCAGGATTCCGTGCGGGACACCGCCCTGCTGGGCCTCGCCGCCAGGATCGACGGCGACGTCACGCCCGGCGTCTGGGACGACGACCGTTTCGTGCTCGCGTGGACGCATCGCGGAGCGCCGCATTTCCACCGCCGCGCGGAACTGGACGCGATCCGGGCCGCCCTCGTGCCTCTCGACGAGAAGGACGCGATGGCCCGGATCCTCTGGCAGCGCAAGCAGGTCGACGACGCGGGCATGTCCGCGACGGACGCGTTGTTCACCGCGGCGAAGGCGATCCGCGAGGTCGTCACCGGCGTCCAGACCAAGGGCGCGGTGAGCGGCGCGGTCACGAAACTGATCCCCGACGGCCTCTCGTACGCCTGCCGCGGCTGCGGTGTCGTGCACATCTACGAGCAGTTGATGCGGGTCGCGTCGATCCACGCCGGGGTCCGGCTGGAGCCGGGCGCGACCCCGGCGACGTTGGCACCACTGGAAAAACGAGGCAGGCTCAAGACGTCGCCGGACGCCAAGGCGGCCACCCGCGTCGTCGAGGGTTACCTGCGGATCAACGGCCCCGCCGCGCCCAGGGACGCCGCCGCCTACGTCGGGACCACCCGCACCGGGGTCGACGCGATGTGGCCGGACGGCCTGGCCGAGGTCCGCGTCGACGGCAAGAAGGCCTTCCTGCCGGAAGACCGGCTGGCGCTGCTGGAGAACCCGCCGGAGCCGGACGTGGTGCGCCTGCTGCCGCCGCTCGACCCGTTCGTCCAGGCGCGCGACCGCGCCGTGCTGGTGCCGGACAAGGCCCGGCAGAAGGAGGTCTGGAAGATCCTCGGCAGCCCCGGCGCGCTGCTGGCCGACGGCGAGATCTCCGGTGTGTGGCGGGCGAAGGCGAGCGGGAAGAAGCGGCTCGACTTCACCGTCACCGCGTTCGACGCCCTCCGCCCGGCCGTCCGGAAAGCGGCCGAAGAGGAGGCGGCCCGCGTCGCCGCCGCCCGGGAATTCCCCGACCACCGCGTCACCTGGTCCTGAAGGCGGTCCGATCGGCCCCGTTCCGGGTGCCCAAGAGGTAGGCCATCGCGCAACGGCTTGCCGCGGGAGAACACGGCGGCGACCGTCGAGGACATGAGCACACAGACGGAACCCCGGACGACGGCGAGCGGCTGGGCGGCCACCGGCGACCTGCCCTGGGCACGCCAATGGGACGGCATGAACGAAGGCCCGGTCCTGCTGCCGGACGGCCGTGTCCTCGCCGCGGGCGGTGGCAACAACCGCGGTGCGGTGACGTACGCCGACGCCGCGCTCTACGACCCGGCCAGTGGCCAGTGGACGGTCACCGGATCGCTCGCGACCAGCCGCCGCCTGCATTCGCTGACCGTCCTGCCGGACGGCAAGGTGCTGGCGGCGGGCGGTTTCCACGGCCATCCGTCCACTTCGCCCAACATCCTCACCTCCGCGGAGGTCTTCGACCCGGCGACCGGGACCTGGAGCCCGACCGGCTCGATGCACACCGCCCGCTGCAACCATCACGCGATCGCGCTGGCCGACGGCCGGGTGCTCGTGATGGGCGGCGGGAGCGAACGGCCGCCGATCGATTCCCTGGTGATCGCGGCGGCGGAGATCTACGACCCGGCGACGGGCACCTGGACCGAGACCGCGCCGATGATCCACGCCAGGGCGGCGTTCCCCGCGGTGCTGCTGCCGGACGGCAAGGTGCTCGTCGCGGCGGGCCTCGTCGAAACCGGCGGCGACCTCGTCGGCCTGACCTTCTGCGAGATCTACGACCCGGTCGCGGGAACGTGGAGCCCCACCACGCCGATCGGCACGCCGGTCCCGCTCGAAGCGGGACGGCCGCGCGTCGGCGCGCAGATGGTCGCACTCGCCGACGGGACCGTGCTGCTCACCGGCGGCCACACCGGCGGGCCGCAGAACTGGAACTACGCGCCGTTCAGCCTCGGTGAGTCCGAACGCTACGACCCGGCCACCGGCAAATGGACCGACGCGGCGCCGATGAGGATCCCGCGCGACGAATTCCGCCTGATCCGCTTGGACTCCGGCAAGGTGCTGGCCATCGGTGGCCTCGAATACGGCGGGTACGACGCCGGGTACCAGAACTCCGAGATCTTCGACCCCGCGACCGGGCAATGGGGTCCGTTGCTCGGGCTCACCATCGGCAGAGCGAAGTTCGGTGCGGTCGAACTCGCCGACGGCCGCGTCCTCATCGCCGGCGGCGCCGCCGTGCTGGCCAACGCCGGCCCGGACGGCAACCACGTCCTCATCACCAAAACCGACCTCTTCACCCCGTGACCCACTCCCCGCATTTCGTCCTCTGAATGCGGTCTTCGCATTCAGAGGACGAAATGCGGGCGTCAGGGGTCGACGGCCAGCCGGTAGCCGCGTTTCACCACCGTCTGGACCAGTTTCGACGTGCCCAAAGAGCTCCGCAGGCGGCCGATGGCGGTCTCGACGGCGTGTTCCTCGCCGCCGTCGGGGAGCGCGGAGACCAGTTCCCGCCGTGAGAACACCCGCCCCGGCGATTCCGCCAGCACCCGCAGCATGGCCATCGGCGCGGGCGCGATGTCGCACCACTGTCCGTCGACCAGCGCCGCCTGGCCCCGCAGTTCGATACTCCGCCCGCCCGCGGTCAGCCGCGGCGAGCGGGCTTCGAGCGCGTCGGACACCGTCCGCGCCAGCGCCCCGATCCGCGACCGGGTGGGCTGCACCGTCGGGATCCCGAGCGCGGCCAACGGCGCCGCGGTGATCGGCCCCACGCAGGCCGCCACGACCCGTTTCTCCAGCGCTCCCACCACTCCCGGCAGCCGTCCGGTCCGCTTCGCCACCGCCAGCAGGGACGCCGCCGCGGGCGCGCTGGTGAACGGCAACGCGTCCACCGAACCGTCGAGGACACCGTCCAGCAGCCGGTCCAGCGGCCCGGGATCGGACGGCCCGACCCACCGGTACACCGGCACCTCGATCACTTCGGCACCCGCCGAACGCAGACTGTCCACAAAGTACGGAAGCGGTTCGCCGTGCAGCTGCACCGCGATCCGCTGACCGTCCACACCGGAATCGAGCAGATGTCTCAGTACTTCTGCGTTGCTCTCCGAGGCGGGCGAGTAGTCCTCCGAAAGCCCGGCCGCGCGGATCGCGCCCTTGGCCTTCGGGCCGCGTGCGAGCAGCGAAGACTTCCCCAGTCTGGCCAACAGCTCCTCCCCCAGCCCCCAGCCCTCGGCCGCCTCGACCCAGCCGCGGAAGCCGATCCCGGTCGTCGCGACGACGACGTCGACCCGCTCTTCCAGCAGGCGCGTGGTGGCCGACCGCAGTTCGGTGTCGTCGGCGAGCGGCACGATCCGGATCGCCGGGCCGTAGCGCACGGACGCACCTTTACGCACGAACAGCGCGCCGAGCTCGTCAGCCCGTCGCGCCGCCGTGATCCCGATGACGAATCCCGCCAGGGGAAGGACTTCTGTCACGGCGAGAATTCCACCTCCACCACACCACCGGTGACCCGGACCCGATACGCGGCGACCGAGACCCCTTCGGCGTCGAGACAGGATCCGTTCCGCAGATCGAAGCGTTCCTTGTACACCGGCGAGGCCACCACGGGAACGCCGCCCGCGTCGCCGACGATGCCTCGCGAAAGCACCGCCGCACCGCTGATCGGGTCCACATTGGACAGCGCGTACCACCGGTCGCCGGGGAGGCGGAAGATGGCCACCTGTGTCCCACCGTCGAGCAGGGCCGCGACACCGGACCATTCGGGGACGGCGCCCGCCGCGCAGACGGCGGTCCAGGTGCGTTCGATCGACGTCGTCACTGTTTCACCTCCGGGATGCCCAGCAGCACGGGCACCTTCTGGTCGCGTTCGGTGCGGAACGAGATCGTCGGATCCGGGGTGCCCGGCGCGTTGACGAACGAGCTGAACTTCGCCAGCTTCTCCGGATCCTCCAGCACGCCACGCCACTCGTCGGCGTAGTCGCCGACGTGTTTGGCCATCGCCGCGTCGAGGTCCTCGCAGATGCCGAGCTTGTCGTCGACGATCACCGCGCGCAGGTGGTCGAGCCCGCCTTCCATCTCCTCGACCCACGGCGCGGTGCGCTGCAGCCGGTCGGCCGTGCGGACGTAGAACATCAGGAACCGGTCGATCGTGCGGATCAGCGTCTCGGTGTCCACTTCGGACACGAGCAGATCGGCGTGCCGCGGGGTCGCGCCGCCGTTCCCGCCGACGTAGAGGTTCCAGCCCTTGTCGGTCGCGATGATGCCGAAGTCCTTGCTCCGCGCCTCCGCGCATTCCCGCGCACAGCCCGAAACGGCCGACTTCAGCTTGTGCGGCGAGCGCAGGCCGCGATAACGCAGCTCCAGCTCGATCGCGAGACCGACGCTGTCCTGCACGCCGTAGCGGCACCACGTCGAACCGACACACGACTTCACAGTGCGCAACGACTTCCCGTACGCGTGCCCCGACTCGAAGCCGGCGTCGACGAGCCGCCGCCAGATCAGCGGGAGCTGGTCGACGGTGGCGCCGAACAGGTCGATCCGCTGGCCGCCGGTGATCTTGGTGTACAGCCCGAAGTCCATCGCCACCTGTGCGATCACCATGAGCTTCTCCGGCGTGATCTCGCCGCCGGGGATCCGCGGCACCACCGAGTAGGTGCCGTTGCGCTGCAGGTTCGCGAGGAACTTGTCGTTGGTGTCCTGCAGGGTCGCCTGCTCGCCGGCGAGGATGTGCCCGTTGCCCAGCGTGGCCAGGATGGACGCGATCGCCGGTTTGCAGATCGCGCAGCCGGTGCCGGTGCCGTAGCGGTCGATCATCTCGCTGAACGTGGTGATCCGGGTGGCCTGCAGGATCTGGAACAGCTCCGCGCGCGACTGCGTGAAGTGCTCGCACAGCGCCTTCGACTGCTCGACACCGCATGCCGTCAGTAGCTTGCCCAGCAGCGGGACACAGGAGCCGCAAGCGGTTCCAGCCCGGGTGCAGCCCTTGATCTTGGCGACCGAATCGCAGCCCTCTTCGGTGATCGCGTGCGTGATCGCGCCCTTGGAGACCGCGTTGCACGAACAGATCTGCGCCGCGTCCGGCAGCGCGTCGACACCGACCGCCGCTCCGCCACCGGCCGGGGCGAGGATCGCGCCCGGTTCGGCGGGCAGCGGCCTGCCGACCATCGCGCGCAGCGTGTTGAACTCGCTCGCGTCGCCGACCAGGACACCGCCGAGCAACGTCTTCGAGTCGTCCGAGACGACGAGCTTCTTGTACGTCCCGGCGACAGCGTCGTTGAACGCGACCTCCAGGGCACCCTCGGTCGCCGCGTGCGCGTCACCGAAGCTGGCGACGTCGACGCCCATGAGCTTGAGCTTCGTCGACATGTCCGGCTCGGGGAATGTGCCCTCACCGCCGGTCAGCCGCGCCGCGACGATCTCCGCCATCGCGTAACCGGGCGCCACGATGCCGTACACCTTGCCGTCCACGGCCGCGCATTCCCCGATCGCGTACACCGCGGGGTCGGACGTCCGGCAGGTGTCGTCGACCAGGATCCCGCCCCGCGCACCGACTTCCAGGCCGGACGAGCGAGCCAGATCGTCTCGTGGCCGGATACCGGCGGAGAAGACGACCAGATCGACGTCGAGTTCCGTGCCGTTGCCCAGCCGCGCGATGTAGCGTTCGCCGTCCGGCTCGATGGCGTCGGTCGACGTTCCCGTGTGGACGGTCACGTCGAGATCGGTGATCAGCCGCCGGAGCAGGCCACCGCCGCCCTCGTCGACCTGCAGCGGCATCAGACGCGGCGCCATCTCGACCACGTGCGGCGAGAGACCCATGTCCCGCAACGCCTTCGCGGCTTCCAAACCCAGAAGCCCGCCACCGATGACGACCGCCGAACGACGTCCACGACCGGGCCGCTGCGCGGCTTCCCGGATGGCGTCGAGATCCTCGATCGTCCGGTAGACGAAGCAGCCGGGAAGATCGTGACCCGGCACCGGCGGAACGAACGGCCGCGAACCGGTCGCCAACACGAGCGAGTCGTACGACTGCTCGTATCCGGCCTCGGTGACGACGACCTTGCGCTCGCGGTCCACCGTGGCGACGGCGTCACCGAGCCGCAGCTCGACCAGCGGATCGCCCGCGTAGTCCGCACCTTCCAAGGCGAGGGAAGCGGGATCCCACGTGTCCACATAGGACGTCAGGGCGACCCGGTCGTACGCGGGACGCGCCTCCTCGGCGAGCACCACGACCTGCCACTGGCCGTCCTTGTCCTCCGCGCGCACCGCTTCGACGAGCCGGTGCGCGACCATGCCATGTCCGACGACGACGAGTTTCCGCATCAGACCTCCGCTCCGGCGAGCGCCAGACCTCGGGTGCTCGCCACCTCCGACTGCTGTTTGCGCAGATACACCGCCCACGTGACGGCGAAGCACAGGCCGTAGAAGACCAGGAAGGCGACGAACGCGGGCACCCCGCTCTTCGTGTCCGCGAACGACTGGCGGAAGGCCAGGTTGATGAACAGCCCGCCGAGCGCGCCGATCGCCCCGGCCAGTCCGATCAACGCGCCGGACAGCTTGCGCGCCTTGAGCATCTCCAGCGTCTCGTCCGCGCCCTCGCTGATCGCGACCTTCGCCTTGGCGCGGAAGATCGCCGGGATCATCTTGTACGTCGAGCCGTTGCCGATCCCGGTGAGCACGAACAACACGATGAACGCGATGGTGAACAGCGCCAGCGAATTCGACGTCGAGGCCAGGATCAGCACCACGGTCGCGGCGGCCATGCCGACGAACGTCACGAAGGTGATCTTGCCGCCGCCGATCCGGTCGGCCAGCCAGCCGCCCGTCGGCCGCGAGAACGAGCCGAGCAGCGGGCCGAGGAACGTCACCGCGGCCGCCTGCAGCGGCGTCCGGCCGAACTGGTTCTGCAGCACCAGGCCGAAAGCGAAGCTGTAGCCGATGAACGAACCGAAAGTGCCGACGTAGAGGAACGACATCACCCAGGTGTGCGGGTCCTTGACGACCTCGCGCATCGCCTTGGTGTCGCCCTTCATCGAGGAGAGGTTGTCCATGTAGAAGTACGCGCAAACCGCCGCGACGACGATCAGCGGGATGTAGATCGCGAGCACCACCCGAGGCGCCGTGGCGCCGACGGTACCGATGACCAGCAGGCCGATCAGCTGGATCGCCGCCACGCCGAGGTTCCCGCCGCCCGCGTTGAGCCCGAGCGCCCAGCCCTTGTGCTTCTCGGGGTAGAACGCGTTGATGTTGGTCATCGACGACGCGAAGTTCCCGCCGCCGACCCCGCCGAGCGCGGCGATCAGCAGGAACGTGCCGAGCGAGGTGCCCGGCTCCATCGCGATCGCCGCGAGGATCGTGGGCGCCAGCAACAACAACGCACTGATGATCGTCCAGTTCCGGCCGCCGAACTTCGCCACCGCGAAGGTGTAGAGCGGCCGCATCAGCGCGCCGATCAGTGTCGGGGTCGAGACGAGCAGGAACTTGTCGGCGGCCGAGAACCCGTACTGCGGGCCCATGAACAGGACCATGACCGACCACAGTGTCCAGACGGAGAAGCCGATGTGCTCGGCGAGGATGGAGAACCAGAGGTTCCGCCGGGCGATCTTCTTCCCGGTCTCCTCCCAGAACCGCTCGTTCTCGGGATCCCAGTGCTCGATCCAGCGCTTTCCACGAGCTGCCATGAGGTCCTCCTTGGTGGATGCGTTCGGGTTCACTGGGCGGCCAGCCATTTCGCGACCCCGCCGACGGCGTCCTTGCAGCCGCCGCAGCCGGTCGTCGCGCGGGTCGCCCCGGCGAGGGCGGCGACGTCGGTGGCGCCGCCGCGCCACGCTTCGACGAGCCGTCCCTTGGTCACCGCGTTGCAGCGGCAGATGACCGCCGACGCGGGCAGATCGGCCGGGCTCGAAGCCGACGGCGCGCCCGGCGGCAGCGAGCGTCCTAAAAGGACCGCCAGCCGGTCTTCGGGCACCGGGGTGCCCCGGTCGTAGAGCTGCGTGATCGTCGCGGCCGCGTCGGGCAGGCCGAGCAGGATGGCGCCGGCCACCCGATTCTCGCGGACGACGAGCTTTCCGTAGCGGCAGCCCGCCGGGTCGCTGAAGGTGAGCACCTCGGCGGTCGGGTCGTCCGCGCCGGTCATCGTCTCGCCGAGCGCGGTGAGGTCGATGCCGCGCGCCTTGAGCCGGGTCACCGCCTGGGTGCCGCGGTAGCGTGACGCGGATTTCGTACCGGTGACCAGATCCGCGACGACGGCGGCCTGCTCCCAAGCGGGTTGCACGAGCCCGCCGAACGCGCCGGGATGCTTGGCGCAGTCACCGATCGCGTGGATCCGGCCGTCGCTGGTGCGCAGCAGATCGTCGACGACGATGCCGCCCTCGACGGTCAGCCCCGCGTCCACGGCCAGTTTCGTCTCGGGCCGGACGCCGGTGGAGACGACGATGAGATCGGCGGGCACGTGCGTGCCGTCGTCGAGTTTGAGCCCGTCGCCGCTGACGTACCGCGCGGCCCCGACACCGAGCCGGAAGGCGACGCCGAGTTCTTCGAGCTTCCTGGTCAGCACCCGGGCCGATTCCGCGTCCAGCTGACGTTCCATGATGTGCGGCATCGGATGCACGACGGTGACGAGATTCCCGCGGCCGGCGAGGCCTCGCGCGGCTTCCAGCCCGAGCAGCCCGCCGCCGAGGACGGCGACCGGCGCGCCCAGCTTGGCGGCGTCGAGAATGCGCGCGCAGTCGTCGAGGGTGCGGAACGCGACGACGTCCGGGCCGGGTTCGAGCCCTTCGACCGGCGGCATCCACGGGTTGGCGCCGGTGGCGAGCACGAGCGCGTCGTAGTCCACAGTGGACCCGTCGTCGAGGTGGACCCGTCGCGCGTCGCGGTCGATCGACGTCGCGGAGACCCCTCGGCGCAGATCCGCGCGGGTACGGGACGGCCATTCGTCGTCGTGCAGCCGGACGGCCTCGGGCCGCATGGTGCCGGCGACCACCGACGAGAGCAGCACCCGGTTGTAGGCGGTGTGTTCCTCCGCGCCGACGACCGTGAGCCGCACGCGCTCGCCCTCGGGATCGCGGCGCTGGATCTCGTCCGCGAGCCGCGCGCCCGCCATCCCGTATCCGGCGATGACCACCGACCGGGGGCTCACGCGACGGCCTCGGCCGGGGCGAGCGCGACCGCGCACACCTTGAACTCGGGCATCCGGCTCGTCGGGTCGAGCACCGGGTTGGTCAGCAGGTTCGCCCGGCCCTCACCGGGGAAATGGAACGGGAGGAACACCAGATCGGGGCGCAGCGACGCCACACAGCGGACACGTGCGACGGTCTCCCCGCGGCGGGAGCGCACGAGCGCGAGGTCGCCCTCGGCCAGCCCCGCGCGGGCAGCGGTGTCGGGATGAACTTCCACGAAGGCCTCCGCCACGACGTCGTTGAGTTCCTTGACCAGCCGGGTCTGCGCCCCGGACTGGTAGTGCTGCAGGACCCGTCCGGTGGTGGCCTGCAAGGGGAATTCGGCGTCCGGTAGCTCGGCCGGGCCGACGTGGTCCACCGGCACGAATCGCGCGCGGCCGTCCGGGTGGGCGAAGGAGTCGAGGAACATCCGCGGCGTGCCGGGATGCGACTCCGCCGGGACGGGCCAGTAAAGGGCTTCGCCGTCGCGGAGCCGGTCGTAAGTGATGCCCGAGTAGTCGGCGACGCCACCCTTGGACGCGCGGCGGAGCTCGGTGAAGACGGTCTCGGCGTCCGCCGGGAAGCGTCCTTCGGGCTGGCCGAAGCGGCGGGCGAGTTCGGAAAGCACGTAGAGATCGGTCTTCGCGCCCGGTGGCGGATCGATCGCCTTGCGCCGCAGGATGATCCTGCCCTCCAGGTTGGTCATCGTGCCGTCCTCCTCGGCCCACTGGGTGACCGGCAGGACGACGTCGGCCATCGCCGCCGTCTCCGAAAGGACGAGGTCCGAGACCACCAGGAAGTCCAAAGAGGACACTTTGTCCTGGATCTTCCCGGCGCCGGGTGCGGAAACGACGAGATTGCTGCCGAACACCATCAGCGCGCTCGGCCCGTCTTCGGTGCCGAGCGCCTCCAGCAGCTCGACGGCCGAACGCCCCGGCCCCGGCAGGGATTCCGGCGGCACGCCCCACACCCCGGCGACGTACTCGCGTGCGGCGGGATCGTCGATCTTGCGGTAGCCGGGCAGCTGATCGGCCTTCTGCCCATGCTCACGTCCGCCTTGGCCGTTGCCCTGGCCGGTCAGGCAGCCGAAACCGGACCCCTCGCGCCCCGGCAGACCGAGGCCGAGCGCGAGGTTGATCCAGGCGTTGACCATCGCGGTGCCGTTGGCGTGCTGCTCGGTGCCGCGCGCGGTGAGGACGTAGGCGTTGCGGGCGGCGGCGAGCTTGGCGGCGACACGACGCTGGTCCGCGGCGGAGACGCCGGTGATCTGCTCGACGCGCTCCGGCCACCAGGCCGCGACCGACCGCCACAGCTCTTCGAAACCGTTCGTCCTCGAGACCACATAGGACTTGTCGAGCAGGCCTTCGGCCACGACGGCGTGCAGGATGCCTTGCGCGAGCGCGAGGTCGGTACCCGGCGCGGGCTGCAGGTGCAGTCCGGCCAGTTCGGCGGTCGGCGTGCGGCGCGGGTCGACGACGATCAGGTCCGCGCCCCGCAGATGCTGGGTGAACGGCGGCATCGTCTCGGCCGGGTTCGCGCCGATCAGCAATACCGCGTCGGCGTCGGCGAGATCCGTGACCGGGAACGGCATCCCGCGGTCGGCGCCGAACGCCTTGATCCCGGCGGCGGCCGCCGACGACATGCAGAACCGGCCGTTGTAGTCGATCTGCGACGTGCCCAGCGCGATCCGCGCGAACTTCCCCAGCAGATAGGCCTTCTCGTTCGTCAGTCCGCCGCCGCCGAAGACGGCGACCGAGTCAGCCCCTTTGGCCGCGCGGATCTCGGTGAGGCGCTTCGCGACGAGGTCGAGGGCCTGGCCCCAGGTCGCGGGCCGGAGTTCGCCGTCGACCCTGATCAGCGGCGTGGTCAGGCGGGACGGCGAGGTGAGCAGTTCCCCCGACGTCCAGCCCTTCTGGCACAGACCGCCGGCGTTGACCGGGAAGTCGCGCGGGGCGACCCGGGCGCCGTCGAGGCTCATCCCGCACTGCAGGGCGCAGTACGGGCAGTGCGTGTCCACCGCGGTCACGGTGGGGGCGGCGAGCGGCACGGGCACCTCCTCCAGGCGTCGATAGCGCTTGAAGGTAGGTAGGCCGTGTTACCTGAAAACTCCTGAATGTTTCAGGCGTTTGACATTGCCCGCCGCCGATGGACGTCACACCGTGAACTCCGCGCTGTCCGTGAAGGCCTCCTTGAGGGACCCAGAGTCCCTCAAGGAGGCCTTCACGGACCTGCGCTAGCCCCTGGCCGCGTCGCGATGCGGCACATGTCCATGGGGGGGCCGAAGGGGCCCTTCACCGCATGCCACGCGGCGAAGGGAGCTTTCACCACGTCACATGCGACGAAAGTCCCCTTCAGCAACTATTCACTCTATGTATAGACCGTGCGTATACACGCTGTGTATAGTCGCCCGCATGTCCATCGGGAACACCCTGCTCGGCCTGCTCGAAGCCGGCCCGAAGCACGGCTACGACCTCAAACAGCTCTACGACAAGCAGTTCCGCCAAGACCGCCCACTGCACTACGGGCAGGTCTACTCGACACTGAACCGGCTCTTGAAGAACGGCCTCGTCGAAGAGAACGGCGTCGAAGCGGGCGGCGGTCCGGACCGGAAGCGGTACGCGATCACCGACGCCGGCGTCACCAACGTCGAGGAATGGCTGAAGAGCCCGGAAAACCCCTCCGTCTACCTGCAGAACACGCTGTACACCAAGGTCGTGCTCGCGCTCCTGTCCGGCCGCGGCGCCCAGGATCTGCTCGACGCGCAGCGGAGCTCCCACCTGCGCGCCATGCGCGAGCTCACCGCCCGCAAAACCGACGGCGACCTCGCCGACCAGCTGATCTGCGACCACGCGCTGTTCCATCTGGAGGCGGATCTGCGGTGGCTGGAGCTCACCGCCGCCCGCCTCGACGACCTCGCGCGCCAGCTGGCTCGCTGATCTGGGGACCACACAGTGGAAACACCGTTGTTACACGGGCTGGGCCTGCACAAGGCCTTCGGCCCGAACCAGGCGCTGACCGGGGCCGGGTTGACGCTCGAACCCGGCGAGATCGTCGCGGTCATGGGGCCGTCGGGGTCCGGGAAGTCGACCCTGCTGCACTGCCTGTCCGGGATCGTCCGGCCCGATGAAGGTCAGGTGCGCTTCCGCGGACGTGACCTCTCGAGCATGTCCGACGCCGAACGCAGTGCCCTGCGGCGCACCGAATTCGGCTTCGTCTTCCAGTTCGGGCAGCTCGTGCCGGAGCTGACCTGCCTGGAGAACGTCGCACTGCCGCTGCGGCTGGGCGGGATGAAACGCCGCCCGGCGGAACGGATCGCGCGCGGCTGGCTCGACCGGCTGACGGTCGGCGACGTCGGCGGCAGCACACCCGGCCAGGTTTCCGGCGGGCAGAGCCAGCGGGTCGCCATGGCCAGAGCGCTGGTCACCGAACCGTCGGTGATCTTCGCCGACGAACCGACCGGCGCGCTGGACACGCTCAGCGGAGAACTGGTCATGCGCCTGCTGTCCGAGACGGCTGAACAGACCGACGCCGCCGTCGTCCTGGTCACCCACGAACCGCGGGTGGCCGCCTACTCCGACCGGGAGGTCATCGTGCGCGACGGCCGGACACGTGAACCGGCGGTGACCCGATGACCGGGCGCGAAGACCTGATGCTCGGGTTCCGGCTGGCCGTCGGGGGCGGCCGGGGCTCGATCGTCAGGCTCGTCCTGAGCACGGCCGGCATCGGGCTCGCGGTCGCGATCCTGCTGCTCGGCGCCTCCGCGGGCACCATCAAGGAGAACCGCGACCAGCGGACGTTCGCCGCTTCCGTGCGCAGCGAACCGATCCCGGGCGTCGCGCCATTGGACTACAGCGCGACGACGACCGACTTCCGCGGTCAGGCGATCTCGCTCGTCCACTTGCGGCCGACGGGCCCGAATTCGCCCATCCCGCCGGGCGTGGACCGGCTGCCCGCACCGGGCGAGGTCTTCCTTTCGCCGAAACTGGCCGAACTCGTCGCGTCCGACACCAGTGGGCTGCTGCGGCCGCGTCTGCCCGGTAAGCCGGCCGGGCTCATCGCCGAAGAGACCACGCTCAATCCGAACGACCTGCTCGCCTACGTGGGCACGGACGCGATGCGGGACGCACGCACGATCTACGGTTTCGGCGCCGAACCCGGCTACCGCGACCTGATCGAGAACGGGATCCTGATCCTCCTGCTGCTCGGGCTCTTCGTCCTGCTCACGCCGGTGTTCATCTTCGTAGGGACGGTCTCCAGGCTCGGCGGTGCCGCCCGGGACCGGCGGCTCGCCGCGTTGCGGCTGGCGGGTTCGTCCCTCGCGCAACTTCGCCGGATCACCGCGGCGGAATCCCTCGCGGGCGCTGCGGCAGGCCTGGTCGTCGGTACCGCGCTGTTCCTGCTCTTCCGCGGCGCGGCGGCGGACTTCCAGGTGTTCCGGTTCGGGGTGTACCCGGACGATCTGACGCCGTCGTGGCCGCTGGTGGTGCTGATCGTGCTCGCGGTCCCGGCACTGACCGTGGCGACGGCCTGGGCGTCCCAGCGACACCTGGTCGTCGAACCGCTCGGCGTCGTCCGCGAGACCGCACCGCCGAAGCGCCGGTTGTGGTGGCGGCTGCTGCCCGTCGTCATCGGAATCCTGTTGATCGCCCCGGATCTGGGTGTCGCGAGCGAACTCGGCCGCTGGGCGCTGATCGGTGGCGCGGTACTGCTGATGCTCGGGATTCCCGCGCTGCTGCCGTGGCTGCTGGAACGCGCCGTTTCCCGGATCAAGGGCGGGCCGCCGTCGTTCCAGCTCGCGATCCGCCGTCTGCAGAGCGACAGCGGGACCCCGTCACGGGTGGTCGCGGGCCTCTGCGTGGTCCTCGCCGGAGCGATCGCGCTGCAGAGCCTCCTGGCTGGACAGGCCGCGATGGAGGCCGATCGCCAAGACCGGACCGGAGGCCGGATCACCGTCTACGCGGACGGTCCCGTGGCCGATCGGGCGATCGCCGCGGTCCGCGCGGTCCCCGGCGCGGCCGATTTCCAGGCGATGCGCTCGCTGTTCGTCGACGGGAAGCGCCAAGACGGCGCGCTCGTGCCCTTCGCCGTCGCCGACTGCGCCACGATCGAGGTGACGACCACCGCGACCGGTTGCCGCGACGGCGACGTGTTCGCCGACCCCTCGTCCCTCCACATAGGACAGTCGGCGAAGATCACGGGCAACGACAAACGGGAGCAGCCCTGGACCGTTCCGGTCACACCGCGACCGTTCGAGATGAAGCCATCGAGCGTCGCCGACTCCCTGGGACCACAAGTGCTCGCGACGCCCGGCGCGATGGCGGGTGTCGACCTGGCCGCGGCCTCGGTCACGGTGAGCCTGCGCGGGACCACCGGGAATCCGGATTTCGTCGAGCTGGTGCGGAACTCGGTGGCGCCGTACAGCGGACAGGTCACCGTGGCGGCTTACAACGGGGAGCGGGCCTCCACCGAGGCCCGGATGTTCGACGACGCGCGGGACATCCTGCTCGGCGGCGCGCTGTTCGTCCTGCTGCTGGCCGGGGTGAGCCTGCTGGTGCTCGCCCAGGAACAGGTCCGTGAACGGCGGCGGGCCCTCGGCGCGCTGTCCGCCACCGGTGTCCCGGTGCGGGTGATCGTCCGGTCCCTGCTGTGGCAGAACGGGATTCCGCTGCTGCTGGGCATCGTGGTCGCGACGGCGACCGGGATCGCCGTCGCCGCGCTGGGCAAGCGGCTGTTCTGGGACGGGCTGTACGTCGACTGGTCCGCGGTCGCGCTGCTCGCCGCGGCGGCCGTCGTGCTGGTGCTGCTGGTGACGGCGTCGACGGTGCCCTCCGTGCGCTCGGCGGCGAGGACGGAGAACCTGCGCACCGAGTGACTACAGCACCGCGCTCACGTCCCGGGCGGCGGCACGAAGACCGTCGTGCGCCGCCCGGGTCGACCGCGGGTCGAGGGCGTTGGCCGCCAGGCGGAAGAGGACGGCCCGCAGGAGGAGCTGCGGCCATTCGGGCAGATGTGCCCAGCGTTCGAGAAGATCGATGGTGGCGCCGCCCCAGGCCAGCGCGTCGACCGCGACGATCGCGGCGCCCCATTCACCGGGCCGGTAGTACGGGACGAAATCGACGATGCCGGGGGCCGCGTCGCCGTCGAACAGCACGCCGGCGAGAAGCTCACCGTGGACGACCTGGTCCGGCAGTTTGACCGGTCTTCGGGATCCCGCCAGTACCTCGAACCAGCGGCCGCCCTTGTTCTCGTCGAGGGACATGTCCGCCTCGCCCCAGGCGAGTTTGTCGGCCAGCGCCTCGAGATCGGTGCGCCGTCCCAGGAAATCCGGCCGGGGCAGACCGGCCGTCGCGCGATGCAGTTTGACCGCCGCGTGCACGACCTCGTCATAGCGGTGCTCGGCCGTGCCGGACACGAACCGGTTCGCCGACCAGCCACCGACCACCCAACGGCCGTCACTGGACCGGACCGGCTTCGCGACCCGCAGCCCCGGCTCGTCGACGGCTTCCAGCGCCCGTGCCGTCCACAGCGTCCGCGACTTGTCCACGACCGGCTTGAGCACGAGATCGTTGTAACGCCAGGAATCGGTACCCGGCATCGGTTCCGCGTCACCGGTACGTCCGCCGAACGCCGAACAGACGTGTTCCGGAGGGCTTTCAAGGGTGGCACGCACGGCTCGGGACGTTACCCCGTCTTCCGTGCCACGAACGAGAAGACGCGCTGGTCTTGAGTAGCGATACTCATGACACGATCGCTTCTGACCTGCCATTCTTCGACCGTGATCCCCCGAACGGCGCAGCGGCGCCTCACCGACGGGCAACTCACCGCCCTCGCGCTCGGTTCACTGTGGCTGCTCGGAACGCTGGGCGCGGTCACCGTGGGCCTGTTGCTCCCGCTGGCCGCGTTCCTGCACGTCCCGTGGATCGCGTTGCCGGTCCCGCTCGTCTCGATCGGGGTGGTCTACCTCGTCGGTTTCTTGGCGCCAGAGGCCTTTCCCGCCGTCGCGAAGCCCTGGCCCCGGCTGGCGTGGGCTTTCGTCGCCGGGACTTCCGGCGTGTTCGGCGCGATCTTCGTGCTGGAGGTGGCGGAGGCGTTCGATCCGTGGTTCGCGGTGCCGTTCCTCGGAGTGCCGGTGCTGCTCGTCGCGGGCGTGTTCGCGCGGGGAATCGGCGTCCAGGTGGGCGCGGGTGTCCTCCTGATGGTGCTGGTCGCGGGCGGGATCGCCGTCCCCGCGTCGCTGCCTTTGGACACCCCCGCCCGGCGGCTCGCCGCGACCGGCGTCCCGCAGGACCGCACCCTCGCCGCGGACCTCGGCCCGCACCGGCTCCCGACCAAGACGACCGAAGACTCCGGATCGCTGATCGTCGAGTACGCGCCCCAGCTGTGGATCTCGCCCGTCTGGACTTTCGCGACCGACGTCGTCGAGAGCTGCGAGACAGCGGTGAAGACCTCTTGGCGCCTCACGAACGCGACCTGCTCCCAAGTCGGCGACGGCGAGTTCGTGCGGCGCGACGCCGAGCGGATCGAGTTCGTGCAGCGGCGTGGCGCGCTGTCGGTGCACGTCGCGGGCAACCACAACTGGAAACCCGAGGAGCTGCGGGAACTGGCCGGGAAGGCCCACCCGCTGACCGACGCCGAGATCATCGCCGCCGTGCCGAAGTCGCGCGGCGGAAACCGGACCGATGTCGTGGCGGGGTTCACGACGTTCGTGCGGGCGATCTTCACCGGCCGCTCGCTCGGCTACTGACGCCCGGGGGGCCAAGGGACCTTTGCTACCACTTCGGGCCTAAGTACATGAAGGCCCCCATCCTGTACCTAGGCGCAAGGAAGGGGGCCTTCATGTACCTCGTCTTGCGGCGTTCGGGCTGTCGAGCGATCCAGCGTTCCGTACCCAAGGAGAGCAAGGGACCTTTGCTACCACTTCGGGCACCCGAGGCTCCGCGCGTGCAATGAAAGTGTCTTTCCTTGCAAATTTTGCAAGGAAAGACACTTTCATTGCAGCGGCCGCCGGAGGCACCCAAGCCGCCCTCCGCGCGTGAAGGCCCCCTTCCCTCGACTCAGCCGAGGGAAGGGGGCCTTCACGCGCAAAAACGTCAGTAGGTCGGCAGGCTCTGGTCGATCTGCCGCGCCCAGGCCAGCACGCCGCCACCGAGGTGGGTCGCGTCCTTGAACCCGGCCTTGTGCAGCGCCGCCAGCGCCTCCGCCGAACGCGCGCCCGACTTGCAGTGCAGCACGATCGGCTTGTCCTGCGGCAGTTCCGACAGCGCCTCGCCCGAAAGGATCTTGTCCTTCGGAATGAGCGTCGCGCCCTTGATGTTCACGATCTCGTACTCGTGCGGCTCGCGGACGTCGATGAGGGCGAAGTTGTCGCCGTTGTCGAACTTGGCCTTGAGCTCCGCCGGAGTGATCGTGCTTCCCGAAGCGGCCGAAGCGGCTTCGTCGGACACGACGCCACAGAACGCTTCGTAGTCGATGAGCTCGGTGATCTTCGGGGTCTCCGGATCCTTGCGGATCTTGACCTCGCGGTACTTCATCTCGAGTGCGTCGTAGCTGACGAGCCTGCCCAGCAGCGGCTCACCGATACCGGTGATCAGCTTGATCGCCTCGTTGACCATGATCGAGCCGATCGAAGCACACAGCACGCCCAGCACGCCGCCCTCGGCGCACGAGGGGACCATGCCGGGCGGCGGCGGCTCGGGATAGAGGTCGCGGTAGTTGAGGCCCTTGCCGTTCGGCGCATCCTCCCAGAACACGCTCGCCTGCCCCTCGAACCGGTAGATCGAGCCCCACACGTAGGGCTTGCCGGTGAGCACGGCGGCGTCGTTGACCAGGTACCGCGTCGCGAAGTTGTCGGTGCCGTCGAGGATCAGGTCGTACTGCTCGAACAGTTCGAGCGCGTTCGACGATTCGAGCCGGTCGGTGTGCAGGTGCACCTTCACGAACGGATTGATCTCGGCGATCGTCTCCTGCGCCGACGCAGCCTTGAGCTTGCCGATGTCGGACTGTCCGTGGATGACCTGACGGTGCAGATTCGATTCGTCGACCTCGTCGAAGTCGACGATGCCGAGCGTGCCGACCCCGGCCGCGGCCAGATACAGCAGCGCCGGGCTGCCGAGGCCACCGGCGCCGATGACCAGCACCTTGGCGTTCTTCAGCCGCTTCTGCCCGGTCACCCCGACGTCCGGGATGATCAGGTGACGGCTGTACCGGGCCACCTCTTCCTTGGTGAGCTCGGCGGCCGGCTCGACGAGCGGCGGCAGCGTGCCTGACATCGGGTCCTCCATCTCGCGTGGATCGCGGGTCGCATCCCAGTATCTACAACACCGACAGGCGGAAACGACTTCCCCTGTTTCATATCCTGGGATGTTCCAGCAGGTGAGACGGCTTGGACTAGGGTGTCTGGTTCGGCCAGGAGCCCGGCTTGCACACCTTGCCGTCCGCGGGCACCTTGCCGCGGTCGCCGCCGGGGAGATTGTTCAGCTGCGCCACGAAGTCGTTCGAGACGCCGAAGGTCTGCTGCATCATGACGGGCGCGACCGCGCCGTTCTCCGGGCAGCCCACGTGCTTTCCGCCCAACGCGTGCCCGACCTCGTGATTGATGGCGTACTGGCGGTACCCGGTCATGTCGCTCTCGAAGGCCATCGCCCCCCGCACCCAGCGGGCGAGGTTGATCACCACGCGCTTGTCGAAACTCGAGCGGTAGCAAGACGTCTCATAGGTGATCTGGAACATGCAGACGTCCGCGCGATGCGTGGTGTTCGGTGTGGTGAGACTCACCCGGAAGCTCGGATTCGGGAAGCTCGCGTCGACGCGCTGGAGCGCTTTCTTGCCGTCCCACGTCCAGCTCTTGGGATTGGACAGCGTGCCCTGCACCATCGTGGCGAAGCTGTCGTCACCGCCGTAGCTGGACGCATCGATGCCGTCCTCGACCTCGACGGTGTACGTGAACAGCTGGCCCGTGCCCACCTTTTCACCCTTGCCCGGCACCACGTGATAGGTGCCCTTGCCGGACTCGGTGAAGGGACCGCCCTTGGGCAGGTCCGCGGTCGGGATCTTGAGGTCGACCGGTTTGGCCGGGTTCTCCGGGAGGACATCGCCGCCTCCGTCGACCCCCGCGCCCGGCTCGCCGCCGTTGCCGGCGGATCCATCGGCCGCGGCCTGGGTCGTGCCGTCGGAGGCGATCGGCTCGGCCGGGCCGGTGGCGGTGTTGAACACGACCAGCGCGGTGATCACCACGAGGATCGGGAGCGCGTACACGCGCCAGCCGTAGGTCTTGGCGAACTGGCCGATGCCGCCCTTGCGCTTGCGTTTGGCGGCGGCTTTGGCGGCGGCGGTCTCGTGCGGCTTCCAAGACGCGCTGAGCGGCTGGGCGCTGGTCCGGCGGCCACCTGGGCGGTAGCGGTCTTCGTCGAGCCGCTGCGACGGCGGCGGCGTCGGCCGGTACTGGCCGGTGCGCGGCGCGTCGGCGGTCCGGGGCTGGGCGCGCGGCGGACGACGGGCGGAGGCGGAGTACTGAGACCGCCGACCTTCGCCCTGCGCGCCTTGCTTTACCCGATCCACGCGCACCAGGGTGCCATAACCGAACTGTGATGTTGTGAGCGACCGGCGCTTGGCACGGCGTGTCCCGGCCACCCGAATGGGCTACCAGATGCCCGATTCAACCGATTCCCACATCCCCAAAACGGCCTTCGCTACGACATTCGGGCGTTCCATCTGCGCCACGTGGCCGGTTCGGGGCAGAACGAGCAACCGCGCGTGCGGAAGTAGCCGAGCGGTGCGCTCGGCGCGCCGGACGGAGATCACCCGGTCGTGCTGCCCCCACACGACGAGCGTCGGCGCGTCGACGGTCGGCGCGACCGCCCACAGCGACGCCGGGCCGCGCGCGGACCACGTCCGGAAGATGCCGAACGTGCTGCGGGCCAGCGCGGGGGCGGCCCAGGCGAACCCGGCGCGGGCGCTGTGTTCCTCTTCCAGCTCGTCCAGCCTGCTCTGCGCGAACCGGCTCGGGTCGGCGAAGCACAGCTTGATGACCTGCATGGCGCGTTCGCGCGGGCCGAGCGCGGCCAGCCGCCGTCGCACTCTCGGCCCGATCAACGGCAGATACGCGAACGCCATCCGCGGATCGGACAGCCGTTTCATGCTGGGCCGCAGGTCCGGCATCGCCGGCGAGATCAGCGTCAGTGTCTTGACCAGCTCCGGACGGCGGGCCGCGACGAGCAGCGCGACGGCGCCGCCCATCGAGTTGCCGAACAGGTGCACGGGCCCCGCATCGAGGCTCTCGATGTGGCTCGCCACGACCTCGGCGTGCGCGTCGAGGCTGAAGTCGAACCCGTCGACCGGCTCCGAATAGCCGAATCCCGGCAAATCGACCGACGTGCCCGCGGCTTGGGGCGCCAGAAGGGCGGCGAGGTCGGTCCAGTTCGTGGACGAACCGCCGAGGCCGTGGACGTAGACGGCCGTCTCGGGACCGCCCGGTGTCCGGCGGATGTGCAATTTCACCCCGCCGACACCTATTGTTTCCCCGGGCCAAGGGGGCGGCGCCGGGTCCAGCGAGGGCAACGACCTGCGCGAAAGCGGCACATGGGTCAGCGGCGGGCGGCCCCCGGCGGCACGGGAAACTGGAGAAGACACAGCATCAAGGATGCCTGACCCTTGGCGGTCCGGCTGTACCGGCGAGTAATCTCGAGCTCACTTCACGCGGCGGTGACCCCGCCCCGCGGAGCCCGCGGCTACTGGAGGAACGATGACAGAAATGGCGCGACTGCAGGCCCGAGGTGTCCGCCTGCCCAGAACGGAACGCCGCGCCCAGCTGCTGGCCGCCGCGCAGCGGGTGTTCGCCGCGAACGGATACCACGCCGCCGCGATGGACGAGATCGCCGAAGAGGCCGGAGTCAGCAAGCCGGTCCTCTATCAGCACTTCCCCGGCAAGCTCGACCTCTACATCGCGCTGCTGGAGAGCCACGTCGACGAACTGGTGCGGCGGGTCAAGGACGCGCTCGACTCCACGTCGGACAACAAGCAGCGCGTGCCTGCCACCGTCGGCGCGTTCTTCGACTTCGTGAACAACGACGCCGGCGCCTTCCGCATGGTCTTCGAGTCCGACCTGCGCGGCGAGCCCGCCGTCCAGGAGGCGGTGGACCGGGCGACGTCGGCCAGCGTCGACGCGATCACCGAGACCATCACCGCCGACGCGGGCCTCGACGAGGACAAGGCCCGGCTGCTCGCCGTCGGCCTCGTGGGTCTCTCGCAGGTCAGCGCACGGTTCTGGCTGGCGCACCACAAGTCGATGAGCCGCGAAGAGGCCGTCGCGCTCACCGCCAACCTCGCCTGGCGAGGCATCGGCGGTGGCTTCCCCCTCCAGCACTGACCCCCGCGTTTCGTCCTCTGGATGCGGTCCTTGCGCATGCAACCACCGCATTCAGAGGACGAATTGCGTCAGGTCACTGGGGCAGGAGCTTCTTCAGGCGGTCCGCGGCGGCCTGGGCGTCGGCGACGACCTTCGCGGTGTCGATGCCGACAACGCGTCCTTCGCGCTTGAGGGCGCGGCCGTCGACGAACACCCACGAGACGTTCGCGGGCTGGGTGTTGAAGACCAGCTGATTCACCCAGTCCACCTTCGGCGCGAAGTTGACCGCCTGCGCGTCGACCAGCTGGAGATCCGCCCGCTTGCCCGGCGTCAGCGACCCGATCTCCTTGTCCATCCCGAGCGCCTCCGCGCCGCCGAGGGTCGCCATGCGCAGGACGTCCGCCGTGGTCGGGTAGACCGCCGGATCCGTCGTGGTCGCCCGCTGGAGACCGACGGCCGCGCGCATGACGTTGAACATGTCGCTCGTGTCGTTGGTGCCGCCGTCGAGACCGAGCCCGACCTTCATGTTCCGCTTCTTCATCTCCGGCAGCCGGATGACACCCGACGCGAGCCGCATGTTCGAAAGCGGGTTGTGCGCCACGCCGACCCCGGCCGCCGCGAGCTCGTCGAGGTCGGCGTCGGTGGTCTGGATGACGTGGTTCGCCACCAGCCCGGGGTGCAACGCGTTCGCGCGCCGAAGCGCGTCCATCTGCCCCGCGGTCAGATCGGCCTTCGATTCGAGCAGGTGCACGTTCAGCGAGACGCCGAGTTCGCGCGCGAGCTTCTCCGAGGCTTCGACGCTCGGGAAGTTCCCCGTGGACGGATGCGTGCCGATCTGCAGGCGTGCCAACGGGTTCGGATCGATGACCTCGCGCTTCACGCGGCGGATCTCGTTCTGCAGCGCGGGATCGGTGGTGCCGTTGTAGGAGTAGAGGAACCGCAGCTTCGACTCGCCGAGCGCGCGGAGACCGCCCTTGGCGAAGTCGGTGTTGAACGCGTGCGACCAGTCGGTGACCGTGGTGATGCCGGTCGAGACGACGTCGGCCGCGGCGAGTTTCGTGCCCGCGTACGCGTCCGCGTCGGTCACCGGGGCGCGGTACAGCGGGATGACGCATTTGCCGAGCCAGCCGATGAGTTCCTTGTCGGCCGCGCAGCCGCGGATGAGCGACTGCCACAGGTGGTTGTGCAGGTCGACGAAGCCGGGCAGCACGATCTTGCCCCGGCCGTCGACGACTCTCGCGGTACCCGCGTCGAGGTCCTTCCCGACCTGCTTGATCTTGGTGCCTTCCAGTACGACGTCGGCGTCGGCGAGGGCGCCGAGCGGTCCTTCGCCGAGGCCGGGATCCATGGTGAGCACCATCGAAGCGTCGCGGATGACGACCCGGCCGGCGCCGGTGAATTCCGCGTCGCTCCCGGCTTCGGTGGTCCCGCCGCCCAGGTCGGTGAGCAAGACCGCGCCGAGGACGACGGCGATGGTGAGGCTGAAAACGGACAGGATCGATCTGTTTCGTTTCATTCTTCCAACTCCCCAGTCGAAAAGATCACGTTAGCTCACCTGACGCGAACACCCCGGAGAATTACCGCGATGGGATGTTCCAGCCGTTCCAGGTCCTCACGCGGATCTTCCGCGTAGACGACGGCGTCGGCGGGCGCGCCCGGAACCAGCCCGGGCAACCCCAGATATTCGCGCGCGGCCCACGAGCCCGCGGCGAGGGCGTCGTGGGGTCGCAGCCCCGCTTCCGCGAGGGCGCGGATCTCGGCGCCCACCCGGCCGTGCGGCCGGGAGTCGGTCCCGGCGAGGATCTTCACCCCGGCTTCGGCCGCCGCCACGATCAACCCCGGATGCGCCTCCGCCCCGCCGACGAACCACCGTTTCCGCGGGGTGTCCTCACGGTTCCGCGCCCGCCCGAGCGCCGCCTGGAACACCGAGAGCGTCGGCGTGAGCGCGGTTCCGCGGGCCGCCATGTCCGGCAGGTACACGGGATCGAGCCACATCCCGTGTTCGACGGAGTCGACTCCCGCGGCCACCGCCGCTTCCCCGCCGGCGGCGTGCTGCGAGTGCACCGCGACCCGGCCACCGGCCGCGTGCACCGCCTCGACGACCGCGGTCATGACGTCGGACGGCACGGCGTCGTCCCCCGCCCGCCAGTCGGCGATGATCTTGGCCCAACCGGTGCGTTTCGCTTGTGCCGCGGCCAATCCGGGGAGCTCCGCGTGCGTGGCGCGACGGCCCCAGCCGTCGAAGAACTGGCCGTGCTGGGCGATCCAGGGCCCGGCGTGCACCGCGCGGGGCAGCCCGGGTTCGGCGCCGAACCACTCGGGCGGCTCACCGGGCAGCCCCGGCGAGCGGATCATCGTGACCCCGGCGTCGACGTGCCGGTGCAGATCGGCCCGCAGGATCTCTTCGTCCATCGGGTCGCCGGGCTCCTCGGCCCCGGGATGGGTGTGGGCGTCGACGAGGCCCGGCAAGAGCCAGCCTTCGGCGACCAGTTCCGCCCTCGGAACCGGATCGGTGGTCCATCGATCGCCGTCGGCGTAGAGATCGACGTACTCGCCGTCGGGAAGCGCACGCCCCCGGATTCTGATGATCACACCGCCCCCTCGTTTCGAGCAATCCAGCGGCATCGCGTCGAGCCCGGTTTCGGCTATCAATCGAGTGACCGCGTTGCCGATCCGCGAGGAGTCACCATGCCGCATATCGCGCTCGACGAGAACCTTCCCGGCATCACCGGCTTGTTCGCCTACCGGCCGGAGACGGCGGCGCCGCTCGGGCAACTCGCCGAGGTCCTGCTCCGCGGCCCGAGCAGCCTCAGCGTGGGCGAACGCGAACTGATCGGCGCCGTCGTCTCGCGCGGCAACGACTGCACGTTCTGCTCACTCAGCCATGCCGCCGTCGCCGCCGAAGCACTCGAAGGCGGCATGCCAGTGGTGGAGGCGGCGTGGAAGGACGTCGACGGCGCCCCCGTGTCGGCGAAGGTGAGGGCGCTCCTGCACGTCGCACTCGCCGTCCGCGAAAGCGGGAAGTCGGTCGGCGAAGACCTGATCGAGACCGCCCGCGCGGAGGGCGCGACGGACGTCGAAATCCACGACACGGTCCTGATCGCGGCCGCGTTCTGCATGTTCAACCGCTACGTCGACGGGCTGGCCACGCTCGCCGTCGACGACCAGGACGCCTACCGGGAGGCGGGCGTCCATCTGCTGGCGAACGGCTACACGTCCCTCTGAAAAGAGCAAGGGACCTTTGCTACCACCCGCGCCGACCGCACGTCGCGAAAGCCACTTTCGCCCCTGTCTGGGCGTTTATTCGCTGTCGTGCGTGTGCTGAAGGCTCCCTTCACTGCGTCCGATGCGGCGAAAGGAGCCTTCGGCCCCGGCAACACGCGTGTCGTCCACCCAGTCACGCGTGTCGTCCACCTGATCACACGCGCCGTCCTCTCAGACACGCACAACCACCTTGCCGCGGCTTTGACCTATGGAAAGAGAGCAAGGGACCTTTGCTACCACTTGTCTCAATGTCGAGAGAAGTGGTAGCAAAGGTCCCTTGCTCCCCTTTTCAGACCCTCGCGGCGCGGCGGACGAGTGCCGCGATGCGGTCCGAAACCTCCTGAGCCCGCTCCTGCGGAAGCATGTGCCCCGCCCCCGGATAGCGCACGAATTCGGCTTCGGGCAGCTCGTCGGCGATGACCTTGGCGTGCGGCGGCGGACAGAGCCGATCCCGCTCCCCCGCCAGCACGATCACCGGTTTGCCCTGCAGCGCGGCCAGCGTGACCCGGCAGTCGTGCCGCGAAATCGCGTCCTGGAATCCCGCGACGCTCGCCGGATGCGCGCACAGCAGCTGCTCGGCGACCGAGTCCACGTCGGCCCGCTGAGGCCGCCGCCCGAAGACGAGCAGCCGCGCACCGGGCCGCACCACCGACAGCGGCAGCGGCAAGGCGTCCCGGCGGTTCTTCGCGAGCAGCTTCGCGAGCCTCCGTTCGAACCTCGCCGCGCCGCTGCCCGCGATCCCCGGCAGGCCGAGGGTGATCCGGTCCATCTCACCGGACGACGTGGCGACGAACGCGACCCCTGCGACGCGCCGGGCCACGAGATCGGGGTGCCTGCGCGAAAGTTCCATGATCGTCATGCCGCCCATGGAGTGCCCGGCGAGCACGATCGGCCCGTTCGGGACACGGTCCTCGATCAGCTCGGCGAGGTCGTCGGCGAGGGTCGCGATCGTGGCCGTGCCCGGTTTCGCCGGCGCGGAACCGCCGTGGCCGCGCAGGTCGTAGCGCAGCGTCCGGACGGAATCGCCGAGCCGCGACACCACGCCGTCCCAGGTCCGGTGGTCCTGAGTCCAGCCGTGCACGAGCACCAGCGTGAGCTCGGAGTCGGCGGGCCCGCTCGTCTCGACGTGCAGGGCGGTGCCGTCACCGGTCACGAACCGATGCTGCCGCGACGGGTCCCACGAGACGGCGTCGCGCTGCTTGACGCTCCTCATCGCTTCCCCGGCAGCAGGAAGGACTTGCGCCAGAAGTACATGCCCGGTTTGCCGACCAGCCCCGACTCCTGCAGGAACGGCATGATCTTCTCGCCTGCCCACTGGATGCTTTCGCGCCAATTCGGGTTGTTCAGCGCGGCCTCGACGCCGTCACGCGGACGGATGCCGACGGCCTTGTAGACGTTCGGGTTGATGAAGGCCCGCGTCACGAAATACGAGATCAGCGCGATGATGAACTGCTGATAGAGGATTTCCTTCTTCGACAGTTTCGCCATCCCGCGAGTCACCTCTTCACGGGCGAAGGTGACGTGCCGGGCTTCTTCGAGCACGTGGATCCGGTTGACCATGCGCACCAGCGGCTGGATGTCCGGGTCGTTCATCTGCTCGCGCTGAAGCCGGTCGAGGACCTCTTCGGCGACGAGGATCGCGCCGTAGCGCGCGGGACCGTAGCTGATCGACGGCATCAGTTTCGCCAGCCGCCGCAGCCACGGCACCGGCCCGTAGGACGGGCAGCCGATCCGCGAGGCCATCCGCGCGAACATCGTCGAGTGACGGCATTCGTCCGCGATCTCGGTCAACGCGTACTGGGCGTGCGAACTGGTCGGGTCCTCTTCGTAGACCTCCTTGAGCAGCATCTGCATCAGGAGGATTTCGAACCACAGCCCGGTCGTGGCGACGCTGGCGACCTCGTGCTTGCCGAGTTCGATGCGCTGCTCTTCCGACAGCGAGTCCCACAATTTCGTGCCGTAGAGCGAAGAACGATGTGCCGGGATGTACCGCTTCCCGTCGACGAGCGGGGCGGTCCAGTCGATGTCGACGTCGGGATCGTAGAACTTGTTCGCGGAGGACTTGAGCAGCCGCTCGGCCGTCTTCTCCCGGTCTGTTTCCTTCAGCGCCCGCGTCATTGCCGACACACCCCTATCTGTAACTCGTGGTAACAGTTACCTCTGGTAGCATGACTGGGGTGATCGAACGTGTCAAGCGCAACAGCAAGCAGTCGAGCAAGCACCCCACGGCGGGTGAGGCCGACACGGGCGACGCCCGTCGCGACCGCTGGCGCAAGCACCGGATCGCGCGCCGCGCGGAGTTCGTCGAGGCCGCCCTGCGCGCGCTCGACGCGCACGGCCCCGACCTCGGCATGGAAGACGTCGCCGCCGAAGCGGGCGTCACGAAACCCGTGCTGTACCGGCACTTCGACGACAAGGCGGATCTGTACGTCGCGCTCGGGCAGCGCGGCACGGAGATCCTCTTCCAGCGGCTGATCCCGGCGATCAACTCCGAGCTCGCCCCGGTCCCCCGGATCCGGATGGCGCTCGACTCCTTCTTCAGCGTCATCGAGGAGCATCCGAACCTGTACCGCCTGCTCGCACGCGGCGGCCTCCAGGAGAAGGCGGTGGTCAAATCCGACGTCGTCGCCGAGGACAAGGAACTGATCGCCACCGCGCTGACCGCGCTGCTCGGCGACTACATGCGGATGTTCAACATGGACTCCGGCGCCGCCGAACCGTGGGCGCACGGCATCGTCGGGATGGTGCAGAGCACCGGCGAATGGTGGCTGGACCGGCGCTCGATGGGCCGCGACAGCGTCGTCGAGTACCTGACGCAGATCATCTGGGCCGCGATCGACGGCCTCTCCCGGCAGCAGGGCATCGTCATCGACCCGAACCTGCCGCTCGAAGAGAACAAGGTCGTCCAGATGCGGAAGGAATCGGAGGCACAGTGAGCGAGCACGACGAAGACGGTTACGCCGGCGAAGCGGTCCTCGTGATCGACGGGACCGAGATCGCCACCACGGTGGACCTGCGGGGCTATTTCCAGCCCATCGACGGGTATTACCGCTGGTACGGCCGCGTCGCCACCAACGAGCAGGTGTCGGCGGCCGCCGGCGGCAAGAAGACCGCCGTCGAGATCCGCGCTGGTGAGTACAGCGCGAAGGGCGAGCTCTCCGACCCGGACCCGTGGGACCGCTACCGCATCATGGGCACCAGCACGCCGCCCTTCCACGTGCCGACCAGCCTGGAAGAACTGAACGAACTCAACGCCTGACCAGGCGGAAGTACATGAAGGCCCCCTTCCTTACGTCTAGCGCAAGGAAGGGGGCCTTCATGTACTTCCGGGGAGCAAGGGACCTTTGCTACCACTTCGCAGGTCAGCCCCGCCGTGGAGCGGGCACCCGAGCACTGGGCAGCACGTACTTCGGCCAGCTCGACAGCTTGTTCATCGCCCATTCCAGCGGCCCGCGCCCGACGAACTTCCGCCACAGCACCGCGGCGGTCAGCGCCACCACCGAGAACTCGACGAAATGCAGCACGCTGAAGATCGAGTCGCCGTCGCTCTCGTCCCACAGCAGCGCGATCGCCACGAAATGCAGTACGTACGCGCTCAGCACCCGCCCGCCCAGATCCGAAAGCGGCCGCAGCACGCGCTCGAACTTCGGCATCAGCAGCTGACAGCCGCCGATCACCGCCGCCGCGATCCCGATCGAGATCAGCAGGTCGAACGGCGTGTACGAGGTACCCGTCGGCAGCAGTTCCCAGGCCCAGCTGGTGGTCGGCGGCGTGCCGTGGATCCAGGTCTGGTGCAGCCGCAGGAATTCCGGCGACGTCATCCCCATCTGCGCGGCGGCCGGTTCGAGCGACCGGTAGATCGCCTGCATACCGCCGAGCGGCCCGGTCGCGAGCCAGGAAACGAAGTACCCGCCCACCGCGAGCGCCGAGCCGCCGAAGAACAGCCGTCGGCACACGCTGCGCGAAGTCAGGTCCATCCGCCCGATCGCCATCCCGGCGAACACGTACGCCATCAGCGTCAACGCGGGGAACGTGCCGGTCAGCACGAGAACGGTCGCGGCCTTCAGCAGCCCGGTCGACGTGATGTCGTCCGCGGTCAGGTCCGGCGCGAAGAAGAGCAGGTCACGGGGCAGCAATTGCGCCCTGATCAGATGCGAGAGCAGCGGGCCCGCCACGGCGACGACGACCGCCGCGATCGCGAGCGCCTTCGCGCCCGCGCGCAACCACGGGATCGCGAAGAGGAAGCAGGCCCCGTAGTAGGCCAGGATCACCATGTAGCCGGTCTCGAGGCTGGTCAGCCACAGCCCCAGCGCCACCAGGAGCGGGGCGCGGGTCGCCAGTTTCAGCGCGACACGGGTCCGGTCGCGGCCCTCTTTGGGACGGCGTCCGCCGGACATCAGCGCGATCGAGACCCCGGCCAGCACCGCGAACAGCGCGGCGGAATGGCCTTCGAACGGTTTGAACAGCACCCCGACGCCGCCTTTGGCCGGATCGGGGCCGACATGCACCGCGTACATGCCGAGGACGGCCAGGCCGCGGGCGACATCGATACCGGTCAGCCGCCCTACGGCCCGTTTGGCTTGTTCGGGAACAGTGCGCACGCCGTCGACCAGCGCGCGGTCCATCACAGTGACGCCGTCCACCTCATTTCTCGGCTAGCCCCCTGCCGTCCCCGCCTTAGCGTGACGATCAAATCTGAGAGCTGGCTGAGACGCGGCGGTGACGCCACTGTGACATCCGACTACAACCCGATCGGGTTAGTCACCAACGGCGAAGCCGACCTTGCGAACATCCGACGGCGCGATCTCGACGTAGGCGATCCGGTCGGTGGGCACGATGTACTTGCGGCCCTTTTCGTCGTCGAGGCGGAAGATCCCGTCGCCGGCCCTCAAGGCGTTCGCGACCAGTTCCTCGACCTCGTCGGGTGACTGGCTGCTGGACACCACGAGCTCTCGCGGCGTGTCCTTGATGCCGATCTTGACCTCCACGTGGGACCTCCGCTTGAAAGTTCGAAATTCACTGGTGCGCCAAGGCTAGCCGAAGTGACCTCAGCCCAGCCCCAGCACCTGCATGCGCTTGGTGTGCCCCTGCTGCAACCGACGGAACAGCGCCGCGATTCCCGACAGGTCGCCCGACCCTTCGACGATCAGCTCGGCGAGCCCGTCCCGCTCGGCGACGACGTACTGGGCCTGCGTCAACGCCTCGCCCAGCAGGCGGCGGCCCCACAGCGCGAGCTTGTCGCGCGCCTTCGGGTCGGCCTCGATACCGGCCGCGACTTCGCGTTCGGCGAACGCGGAATGCCCCGTGTCGGCGAGCACGGTGAGCACGAGGTCCTTGGTCTCGGGGTCGAGCCAACTGGCCATCTCGCGGTAGAGGTCCGCGGCGAGTCCGTCGCCGACGTAGGCCTTCACCAGGGACTCGAGCCAGGAGCGCGGTGCCGTGGAGGCGTGCCACGCGTCGATGTGCCCGACGAAGGGCCGCATCGCGTCCTCGATCGCGACGCCGTGCCCCTTCAGATGCTTGGCGAGCAGGTCGTAGTGCCCGATCTCGGCCGCCGCCATCGACGCCAGCGCGGCCCGGCCGGACAGCGTCGGAGCGGTGCGCGCGTCCTCGGCCATGCGATCGAATGCGGACAATTCCCCATAGGCGAGTACGCCGAGCAAATCGACTACGCCTTCACTGATCTGCTTTGCCTCGGTCACGGCGGAAAGGGTATCGCCGAACACACCCGCACGGACCGGAAGAGACCGATCCCACCCCGCCCGGCGCGCCGGGGGGTATCGAAAAACCGCAGATCAGGTAGACTGGCCGCCGGATACGACGGATCTTCCGTCCCGGATCGGGACGCCGCTGCGGCTGAAGGACAGCCGGTGTGGCCCCGGTCAGCACAAGAATGATGTGCGTGCACGCCATCCTGCGGCATTCCCACGAAGGGCCGCTCCAGCGCCAGTAGCGCGGAGCCCGAGCGAATTTTCGTGGTCGAGTGTCGATCGGTGACCAGGGCAGTGCGCGCTGGTCACGAGAGAGGCGAGCACCCTGACCACGAACGAAACCACAACCGAAGAGCACACCACCACCGGCGTCCCGGAGGCCGTCGCGCTGGAGCACAGCGAGACCGGCCCGGCGGCGCTGGACACGTCGCACCCGCTGCAGGCGGGCGCCCCGGTGGAACCCGAAGCCCCCACCTTCGCCTCCTTCGGCATCAAGCCGGAGATCGTGAAGGCCCTCGGCGAGGCCGGGATCGAGCGCACCTTCGCCATCCAGGCCCTGACGCTGCCGCTGGCCATGGCCGGCGACGACCTGATCGGCCAGGCCCGCACCGGTATGGGCAAGACGCTGGGCTTCGGCGTCCCGCTGCTGCACCGCGTCGAGGTCCCCGGCGACGGCACCCCGCAGGTGCTGGTCGTCGTGCCGACCCGTGAGCTGTGCATCCAGGTCGCGAACGACCTCAAGGGCGCGGGCAAGCACCTCGGCATCCGCACGCTGGCCATCTACGGCGGCCGCCCGTACGAGCCGCAGATCGAGGCGCTCCGCAAGGGTGTCGACGTCGTCATCGGCACGCCCGGCCGACTGCTGGACCTGGCCGAGCAGCAGCACCTGGTGCTCGGCAAGATCCGCGGCCTGGTGCTGGACGAGGCCGACGAAATGCTCGACCTGGGCTTCCTTCCCGACATCGAGCGCATCCTCCGGATGGTCCCGGACGCCCGGCAGACGATGCTGTTCTCGGCGACCATGCCTGGTCCGATCATCACGCTGGCCCGTACGTTCCTGAACCAGCCGACGCACATCCGCGCCGAGGAGAACGACGCCGGCGCCATCCACGAGCGCACCACCCAGTTCGTCTACCGGGCGCACTCGATGGACAAGCCCGAGCTGATCGCCCGCGCGCTGCAGGCCGAAGGCCGCGGCCTGACGATGATCTTCACCCGCACCAAGCGCACCGCGCAGAAGGTCGCCGACGATCTGGTCGAGCGCGGCTTCGCGGCCGCCGCCGTGCACGGTGACCTTGGCCAGGGCGCCCGCGAGCAGGCGCTGCGCGCGTTCCGTTCCGGCAAGGTCGACGTGCTGGTCGCCACCGATGTCGCCGCCCGCGGTATCGACATCGACGACGTCACGCACGTGATCAACTACCAGACGCCGGAGGACGAGAAGACCTACGTCCACCGCATCGGCCGCACCGGCCGCGCGGGCCGCACCGGCGTCGCGATCACCCTCGTCGACTGGGACGAGGAGCCGCGCTGGAAGATGATCTCCGACATCCTCGGGCTCGACAAGCCCGAGCCGGTCGAGACGTACTCGTCGTCGAAGCACCTGTTCAGCGACCTCGGCATCCCGGAAGGCACCACCGGGCGTCTGCCGCTGTCGAAGCGGACCCGCGCCGGCCTTTCGGCCGAGGTCGAAGAAGACCTTGGCGGCAAGCGCCGCGGCCGTGGCCGCGGGGCGAGCGACGAAGAGGCTCCCCGCAAGCGCAACCGCGCGCCGCGCAAGCGGACCCGCGGCGGCGCGAACGCGGCCGCCAAGATCGAGGCCGCCGACGCCGCGGCGAGCGCTTCCGCGGACAGCGCCGAGAGCCAGAGCGAAGCCGCGTCGGAGGGCCGCACGCGGACCCGTCGCCGCAGCCGCGGTGGCGCGAAGCCGAGCCCCGAGGTCAGTGGCCCCGCGGTCGAGAAGGAGGCAGGCGACAGCGCCGAGCGTCCGGCTCGCCGACGCCGCCGTCGCCGTCCGTCGGCGACTTCTGATACACCTGCGTCGGCAGACTGAGCTTTCATACTGCGGACGTGGGGAGCTAGGGGCACGTGAGCGAACGCTGGGACGCCGCGCCGGACAACGAACCGGCGCGGCCCGTGCCCGCCGATCCCGAGCAGCCCGAAACGGCTGAAAACGCGATCGGCACGGAAGACGTGCTGGACGCCGACCCCGCTCAGCCGGTGGCCACCGAGCCGCCGCTGGGCGGGAAACGCGCCCGGCCCTCCCCGTGGAACCGCAAGCGGGACCGCGTTATCGCCGCGGCGATCGTCGTGGTCGTCGCGGTCACCGGTGTGGTCATCGGGGTGAACAGCGACAACGCGGCGACGGTCGCGCAGGTCGCCACCACCCTGCCGCCCGGGCTCCCGCCGGCGCCGGCGCAGGTCCCCGGCTCGTTGAGTGAACTCTGGCAGGCGCCGAGCTCGTCGACCCCCGTCCCGATCGGCGAGGCCAACACCGTCGTCACCGCCGACAAGGGCGAAGTCCTCGGCCGGGACCCGTACACCGGCGAAGTCCGCTGGCGCTACTCGCGCGATCTCGAACTGTGCACCGTCGCGCTCGCCGGGATCAAGGTGGACGCGGTGTACCGCAAGGACACCGGCTGCAGTGAGGTCACCCAGCTCGACGCGGGCACCGGGCGCCGCACGGCGCAACGCAACGGCGACGCCGAGCTCGGGACGCGGCTGGTCGTCGACGGATCGCACGTCACCACGACCGGCAAGAAACTCCTGAACACCTGGCGCGACGACCTGGTCAAGAGCATGGAGTACGGCCAGGTCCCCGCCATCGTGAACCCGAACAAGCAGCCGAGGACCGGCTGTACCTACGGCACGGTGGCCGCCGCGGCGGGCAAGATCGGCGTGATCGAGCGCTGCCCCGGCGACCCCGCCGACCGCTTCACCGTCTACCGCGCGACCAACGACGAGGCCGACGACCCGAAGGTCGACTACAGCACCGTGCTCGCCGGGAAGAACGCGAAGGTCGTCGCGATGTCCGGCGATCTCGCGCTGATCGTGTTGCCCGAGCAGAAACTGCTGGTCATCTACGGTGGCGACGGCCTGCAGAAGTCTGCTTATCCGCTCGACGTGCTCGAGGCCGAGATCACGCAGGATCCGGTGGGCGGTGTCATGACGACCTCGTGGACCGCGCAGGGCGTCTACTGGTTCACCGGCTCGAAGACCATGGCGTTCTCGCGGGACGACCTCACGCCGCGCTGGACGCTGAACAACTCGACCGGCCCGGGCGTGACCTTCGGGGAGCAGCTGGTCGTGCCCATCCAGGGCGGGCTGGCCGTGCTCGACGAGACGACCGGCGCCACCATCCGCACCGTCGGCGTCGACAGGCGCGGCTACACCGGTCCGGTGCTGCTCTCCTCGGTCGGGCCGGTGCTGCTGGAGCAACGCGGCCCCACCGTCGCCGCCCTCAAGTGACCGGCGGGTGGTAGCAAAGGTCCCTTGCTACCGGCCCGCGGTCAGCGCGTCGTCGAAGTCCGGGAAGTACGCAGCCGGCTGACTTCCTTCCAGCACCACTTGCCGCCTTCGCTGACGAGCGTGCCGGTGGCGGTGCCCGGCCGCCCCGCGACGGTCAGCGTGACGGCGACCGTGGCCTTGGTCTCGGAGACCTTCGTGACCGGGCCGAGCGAGGCGTCCGACGCTTCGCTGACCCGCTCGATGATCTGGTCGATGTCCTTCTCGGCGCTCGCGCATTTCAGCTCCGTCAACGCGGCCCTGTCATGGGCGTTGATGCCGTCGATGATCGCCTGCGCGGTTCCTTCCGGGCCGGACGCCTTCTCGGCCTTGTCGTCACCGAGGAAGAACCCGGGCGCGACGAATCCGGTGATGCCCAGCGTGAGCACCACCACGGCCGCCGCGGCGATGCCCACGATCAGGCCGGTCTTGTTGTTCTTCGGGGGCGCGGGCGGCCCGCCGAAGCCCTGTCCGTACTGCTGCTGGCCGTAGCCGGGGTATTGCTGCTGGGGGTACTGCTGCTGCGGGTACGCGCCGCTCTGGTCGTAACCGCCCTGCTGGTACTGCCCCGGGTACTGCTGCTGTTGGCCCGGATACGGCTGCTGGCCCGACTGCTGTTCCGGATACGGCTGGCCCGGCTGCTGCCCTGGATACTGCTGCCCGCCATGACCTTGGTCGGGCTGTCCTGGCTGGGGTGGGTAGGTCATCAACAGGCCCTTCGTCCTCGCTGCGGGGCGGCGTGTTCGTCCACGACATGCCCAGTGAGCCATATTTTCGCAGGAACGAGGCGCCTTTTCCGATCAATGACACCTTCCTGCCGTGTCAGCTCCACCAGAACAGGCTCAGCGCGGCCGTCACGCTCACGACGACACCGAGACCCGCGAAGCCCGCGACGCGGCCATTACGCGTGTCGGCGACCCGTTGGGCCAGCAAGGCGACGACCGCCGCGACCGGATGACCGATCAGCATCAGCGGCCCCGGCCCGGGCGCACCGGCGAACAGGCAGACTCCGGCGATCACGAGAACGAACACCGCGAGCACGACCATCCCGGCGGCCAATGATCCGGTCAGCCCCCGCCAGAACCGGCCGCTTCGGGGCGTCTCGGGCTCGTCCGAGGGCGGTGGGGTGGTCGCGAGCTCTTCGGTGTCCGGTGACGACACGTCCTCGCCTGTCCTATCGTCGGGTCTGGAGAATCTAGGGCGCCAGCAACTCCCACGGCTGAGCCGCGGGCCCGGCCTCCTGGCCTGCCGCGCAACTGGGCCGGAAGTCGCACCATGAGCAACGGCGGCCCGGGCGCGCCGGGAACAGGACGTCCTCGTCGCCGCCGGCGTCCAGGGTATCCGTTGCCAGCCGCAGGTCTCCGGCGGTCTCGTCGGCGCGTTGGAGATGCCGCTTGAGGCTCTGCTCGGTGTGCTCGGCGGCCGCGACCGTCCCGGTGGGCACGTGGTGCAGCTCGACCTGGTAGCACGGCGTCCGCAGGGTCCTGGCGGCCGCGACCGCATACAGCGCCAAGGCCTGCGACGAGCGCGCCTCGTACTCGTCCGGCTCACGGCGGCCGGTCTTGTAGTCGATGATCACCAGTTCCCGGCCACGCTGGTCGATGCGGTCGGCGCGGCCCTCGATGATGAGACTGGGCCCGCTGCCCGGTTCGAGCGTGACCGGCGCCGAAACCCAGCGCTCCAGCCCGACCGGATCGACGCTGACGTCGTTGTGCTCGACGTACTCCGCGACCCAGGCCTTCGCCCTGGCGCGATACCGGGCGGCCTGATCGGCGTCTTCGAACCCGGCGTCCTTCCAGTGTTCGGCGACGAGCGCCATCGCCCGCTGCGGCACGCGCTTGACCACCGGCAGGTCGAACAACGCCCGCAAAGCGTTGTGCACCACCGCACCCAGCGTGCTGTGCGCCCACGCGCCGGTGCGTGCCGGGGACGGGCGGTCCAGATACGACATGCGGTAGCGGCGCGGGCAGTCTTCGAACGTCGCGAGGCGCGCGGGCGAGACCTTCGTCAGCTTGCGCGGCGCCTCGACGCCGAAGTCGAAACCAATCTGCTCCATCGGATCACCCCGCCCGCAACGCTACGCACCCCCACCGACACTTTTCGAGGGGATCCCCGCCGAAGGGAGTAAGGGACCTTTGCTACCACCCGCCTGGCAGCAGTCCGTGCAGGTCGCCTTCACGGCAGCCCGCGTGCAATGAAAGTGTCTTTCCTTGCAAATTCGGCAAGGAAAGACACTTTCATTGCATCGGCCGGGCGGCCCCACGGGCGACGTCACGTGCCCGAGATGAAGCCCTTCACCGAGTTCGCCACCAGCTCGACCGCGATCGCGGCCAGCAGCAGACCGGCGATCTTCGCCAGCAACGTGATCCCGCTTTCCTTGATCAGCCGGATGACCACGCCCGAGTACCGCATGCACAGGTACAACACGAAGTGCACCGTCACGATCGAAAGCGCGAGAGCCACGTACGCGCCGACGTGGCCATCGGCCTGCCGCACGAAGACGATGGTCGCGGCGATCGCGCCCGGGCCGGCGAGCAGCGGCGTCCCGAGCGGGACGAGGGCGACGTTGACGTCGTCGCCCGCCGCCTCGGCCTCGCCGCCGGTCTTGCCGGTCAGCAGCTGCAGCGCGATGAGCAGCAGCAACAGCCCGCCCGCGCCCTGCAACGCCGGGATCCCGATGCCGAGGTAGGACAGGATCGCCTGTCCCGCCACGGCGAACAGCGAGATCACCAGCAACGACACCAGCACCGCCTGCCGCGCGGCCTTGGCGCGGAACGCCACCGACTTGCGGCCGGTCAGGCTCAGGAACACCGGCACCGTGCCGGGCGGGTCCATGATGACGATCAGCGTGATCGTCGCGCTCATGAACAGGCGCGCGTCGAAGAAGTCCGTGATCGTCACCGGGTCACGACCTGATAGCCGGTGGCCCGCGCGACGAGTTCTTCGAACGCGAGCGGATCGGTGGTCTCGTCGCCGAGGTCGATCGTCTTGTTCGTGCCGTGGTAGTCGCTCGACCCGGTGCGCACGAGCCCCAGCTCCCCCGCCAGCCCGTGCAACCGGACGCGGGTCTCCTCGTCGTGGTTCGGGTGGTCGACCTCGACCCCGGTGAGCCCGTGCCCGGCCAGCCCGGCGAGCACGTCCACGCTGATGGTCGCCCCGCGCGTGTAGGCGAAGGGATGCGCGATGACGGTGACCCCGCCCGCCGCCGCGATCATGTCGATCGCGTCCTCCACGAGCGTGTCCTGCCGCGCCACGAAATATCCGCTGCCGTTGCCGAGATAACTGCCGAACGCCTCGTTCACCGACGAGACGACACCGGCCCGCACCAGGGCCTGCGCGAGATGCGGCCGTCCGGCGGAACCGTCCTCGGGAAGCAGCGACATGACCTCGTCGGGATCCACCGGGAGACCGTCGGCGGCCATCCGTTCGGCCATCACCCGCAGCCGCCAACGCCGCTCCGACCGCAGCCGGGTCTGCTCGGCGACGACCGCCGCCGACTCCGGGTCGAAGAGGTACGCGAGCAGATGGACGCTGATGTGCCGCCCGGTCACCGGGTCGACGGAGATCGTGGACAGCTCGGCGCCGGGCATCAGGGTGAGCCCCGGTGGAAGTGCCTCGGCGGCCGGGGCCCAGCCGGCCGTGGTGTCGTGATCGGTGATCGCGACGACGTCGAGGCCCGCCTTCGCGGCGGCGGCGACCAGCCCGGCAGGGCTGTCGGTGCCGTCGGAGGCGGTGGAGTGGGCGTGCAGGTCGATGCGCATCGCCGATCAGTATCGACGATGCGCCAGGTCACAGCGACCCCGGGACCTGCGCTAACCGACCTTCTTCTTGCCGCGGGCCGCACGCTGCGCCTTGATCATCGAAAAGCGCTCGGCCTGCTTCTGCTTGTCGCCGAAGACGAGCTCGGAAATCGTGTCGTAGAACTCTTCCGGCTTCGGCAGGTAGTCGATGCGGTTCAGGGCCTGGATCTGACCGGCGGACTCGACCACCATCGTCCCGTACCCCATCATCCGGCCCCACGCCGAACGTTCGTAGGTGAGGTCGGTGACCTTGGTGATCGGCATCATCAGCACCTTGGTGGTGTAGACGCCGGTCGTCATCACGAATCGTTTGTCCGTGACGACCAATCGCTCGACCCACCACTCCATCACCACGTACGCGAAGCGCAGGATGACGAGCAACGCGGCATACCAGAGGATGTTCTGGATGACCCACGCGGCGGGCGGGAGCAGGTAGGACACCAGGACGCAGATGGCCAGCAAGGCCACCGCCTCGAAGGTGTCCCACAGCAGCACCGCCCAGTGACGGCGGATCCTGATGACCCGCCGCTCGGTGTCGAGGAGATACTCGTCTGGATCGCGTGGGGCGAACATACCGATAGAGTATCCGCTCCTCCGCTAGCTGAAGACGTTGCTGACGAAGGTGATCACCGATTCGGCCGAGTCACGCAGGAAGCCGATGATGTTTCCCACGAGGCCCGCGGCCTGACCTGGCTGCGCGATCACGAAGAACAGCACCAACGCGATTCCTGCGAAAGTGAGGAGCTTTTTCGCGTTCACAGCGATCAATCCTGTCTCTTACGGTGACTGACTGCGGATACTGACCATTCATTTTGTACCGCACCTTCCACCGGCGCGGGAGAGAAGTCCCGCGCTTGGGTCAGCCGGCAGGGGGAAGTGTACCGCACGGCTACTCTCCGTGTACAGGACAGCTGTTGTCAGGAAGCCCGCGTCTACCATTCGGGAATGAACACCGTTTCGGACAGCACCGTCCGCTGTGTCGGCGGCATCGTCCACGACGAGCTCGGCCGGATCCTGCTGATCCGGCGCGCGAATGAACCCGGACGTGGACTCTGGTCGGTCCCCGGCGGACGCGTCGAACCAGGCGAAACGGACGAAGCGGCCGTCATTCGCGAGATGCGCGAAGAGACCGGGCTCGACGTGATACCGGGCACACCTGTCGGCAACGTCCGCCGTGGCCCCTACGACATCCACGACTACGCCTGCACGGTCACCGGCGGCACTCTCCGTGCCGGGGACGATGCCGACGACGCTCGGTGGATCGACGCCGAAACCTTGATCGAACTCGACAAAGACGGCCGCCTGGCCGAACTCCTGTTCGTCACTCTCCGCGACTGGGGAGTGCTGCCGACCGGGTAGCCCCGAAAGACGCGGGATAAAGCAGTGTGAGAGGTGAAAACTATCCTCGCCGATGCTTTCCCGTCATCTCCGAAGAGCGGAAACGCTAACGACCATCAGTCGCTGACGGGCTCCGTCCGGGTTCGCGCCGACCGCCCACTCTCGTCCACGCGCGGCCTACTCTGGGCTTGGCGACTCGCCGGTCCCGCTGGGTGCCGGCCTTGACCCGAGAGGTTGCGAAAGCCACTTTCGCAACGTTGAAGGTTGCGAAAGTGGCTTTCGCAACGTCGGCCGTGGCCGGGCCCGGCGCAGCCGACCGCCGTCAGCGGCTCAGCGGAACCGCTAAACCGGCAGCCAGGTCATCCGCTGCCCGTGCGGGGCCGTTCTGGCCAGTGCCCGCACATCCGGGACGCCGGAATCCCAGCGGACGAGCCCGAGCACGGCCTGGTCCACCGGTTCGGCCAGGTCGGTCCTGCCGGTCACCAGCGGCTCCAGCGCGGCGGCGTAGAACTCCTCGCTGACCCACCACAGCGGCCGGTCCGCGGCGAGCTCGCGGAGCGCTTCGAGGAAGTCGGCCCGCCGCTCCCCCAGGTACGCCAGCACGTGGCTGGTCAGCACGACGAGCGGGGCGTCGGCGGGCAGCGTGGCGGCCGCCGAGGCGAGATCGTCGACGGCGTCGCCCGCGATCAGCTCCGGCCGCTGCTTGCCCTGTGCCGCCGCGGCCGTGCGCAGGAGCCGGATCCGGTCCGGCTGGTCGGCCCAGACGCAGGCTTCGAGCCAGGCCAGTTCGTCTTCGTCGGCCAGGTCCACCGGGGCGCGGTCGAGGCCGGCGCGGGCGGTGATCGTCAGCTTCTTCGGCACCTTCGGCGTGACGGCGCCGGGCGCGAGGTCCAGCGCGCAGTGCAGGCCGACGGCGGTCTTCGCGGGCCCGGCGGTGAGCTGTTCACCGCCATCGCATTGGTAGCGGTAGGCGTATTTGTCCATGCCGAGCAGCAGGCCCGCGCTGCAGCCGACCTCGAGCAGCGCGATCTTGCCGCCCGCCTCCTTCGCGGCCATCGTCATCGCGGGGTAGAGCAGCGCGGCCCGGCGGACCTCGTTGGTCTGCGTGTACCGCGAGGAGATGATCGCGCGCGCCTTGTCCGCCCGTTCCAGCAGGAACGAGCGGAACAAGGGCCACGTCTCCGAGTCCACGCCGTCGAAACCGCCGACGGACGGGTAATACCGTGAGAGCGGGTGGATGGGGTCGGCCTGGATGAGGCGGTGCGCGGTCGCCATGAGCAGCGTTCCGCGTGCTTCACCACCGCGGGCGTCCGTCAGCAGCCCGGCGACGTCGTCGTCCTCGGCCGCCTTCGCCGCCAGGTGCTCGTACAGCGGCGAAACACCGGCCGCCTCGACCCTCGCGAACTTCCGCAGGCGGCTCTTGATCTCATCCAGCCCGATGGGCATCGACGCGCTCCCTTTTCCCGTTCGTGACACCCATTATTCGTGCGGCACGGGACGGCCGGGCTGTTCACCGCCCCTGGTGTCACCGTAAGACCGCTTCGGCACCATCACCTTGCGACGGAACACACACACGATCGTGCCGTCCTGCTTGTAGCCGCGGGTCTCGACGTAGACGACGCCCCGGTCGTCCTTCGACTTCGACGGCGTCTTGTCCAGCACCTCGGTCTCGCCGTAGATGGTGTCACCGTGGAAGGTCGGCTTCACGTGCTTCAGCGATTCGACCTCGAGGTTCGCGATCGCCTTGCCGGACACGTCCGGCACCGACATCCCCAGCAGCAGCGAGTAGATGTAGTTGCCGACCACGACGTTCTTGCCGAAGTCGGTGGTCTCCTCGGCGTAGTGCGCGTCGAGGTGCAGCGGATGGTGGTTCATCGTGATGAGGCAGAACAGGTGGTCGTCGTACTCGGTGACCGTTTTGCCCGGCCAGTGCTTGTAGACCGCACCGACCTCGAACTCTTCGTAATAGCGACCGAACTGCACCCATTCCTCCTGCACGAGTAACGCGGCGTGAGCCTGGAACGACAGGCCTTCGTGTTGAGGAGTACCCTCGACCATTGGTGTCGGGTCGTCAACGCGACCCACGCCACTGCGTAACCGTCCGCCGAGCCGAAGGAGGTGAGGAACCCGATGTCCAGTGGCGATAGTCCGCTTCCTAGTAGTCGCAGCGTTTCCGCCTTCACATCTCGCCGGATCCCCACCTGGCAGGGCTGACGAAACCGGGAACGCTGGCCTAGCCGAGCGGCCCCCGACCGCTTGGCCCGTCGTCTTCGCGCACCAACGCACGACGTCTGCCCAGGAGATCCCATGCCTGCCATTCCCTCGCTCGGCGGCCTTCGCGGCCGGAGCAACGGCCGCGCCAAGAGCGTCCCCGAACGCCCGCTGCCCGTCCCCCTTTCGGCGTACGTCGTCGATTGCGCGGTGTACGTGGACGGCAAGCGCCTGCCCGGCCGCTGGACGCACGCCGAGGCCATCAAAGAGGTGCGCAAACGGCACGCCGGGTTCGTCTGGATCGGCCTGCACGAGCCCGACGCGGTCCAGATCCAGGGCATCGCGGACACCTTCGGCCTGCACGAGCTGGCCGTCGAAGACGCGCTCGAAGCACACCAGCGGCCCAAGCTGGAGCGCTACGACGACACGCTGTTCATGGTGCTGAAGACCGTCCGGTACGTCGAGCACGAGTCGCCCGCGACGGCGAACGAGATCGTCGAGACCGGCGAGCTGATGGCCTTCCTCGGCCGCGACTTCGTGATCACCGTGCGGCACGGGAACCACTCGGGGCTCGCGAGGCTGCGCCGCGAACTCGACCAGGATCCGGAGCGGCTCGCCCTCGGGCCGTCCGCGGTGCTGCACGCGATCGCGGACCACGTCGTCGACCACTACCTCGACGTCACCACCGCCATCGAGTCGGACATCGACGAGATGGAGACGCATGTCTTCGCGCCGCGCTCCAAGGTGAGCGCCGAGCAGATCTACTTCATGAAGCGCGAGGTGCTGGAACTGCGCCGCGCGGTCATGCCGCTCGGCACTCCGCTGCAGCGGCTCGCGGAGGGGTACACGCGGCTGATCCCGGACGAGGTCCGTTCCTACTTCCGCGACGTCTCCGACCACTTGACGACCGTTTCGGAGCGGGTCTCGAACTTCGACGAGCTGCTGACCACCCTGGTGGACGCCACGCTGGCGAAGATCACCCTCCAGCAGAACACCGACATGCGCAAGATCACCGCGTGGGCGGCGATCATCGCGGTCCCGACGGCGCTCGCCGGGATCTACGGGATGAACTTCGACTACATGCCGGAGCTGCATTGGCGGTTCGGCTACCCGGTGGCGATGACGGTCATCTTCGGCGTCTGCATCCTGCTTTACCGAATATTCAGGAAGAACCGCTGGCTCTGACCTTTCTTCCCCTTTCGGTAGTTCTGGAGTTCCCTCATGCCAAGGATCCTGACCAACCTCAAGTTCTGGGCGCTGGCGTTCTGCGTCGTCTGGCTCGGCATCGTGATCGCGATCATCGCCAAGGACCCCGCGTTCGCGCACGGCACGAAGTAGCGCCGCCGGGCTTACCCTGGAGCGCATGAAAGCGCTGGTGGTCGCGGACGAGGTCGAAGAGCGGCTGTGGACGTCCGCCGTCCGCAACCATCGGGCCGACCTCGTCATCGGTGCCGGTGATCTGCCGTACGACTACCTCGAGTTCCTGGCGGGCGCGCTCGACGTGCCGTGCGTGTTCGTCCCGGGTAACCACGACCCCGATCTGTCCGGTTACACCCGCTACGGCGGACTGTCCATGAAGGACGGTTTTCCCACGGTGTGGCCGGGACCGGCGGGCGGGGTGAACGCGGACGGCCGGATCGTCGACGTCGGCGGGCTCCGGTTCGCCGGGCTCGGCGGCTCGGTCCGCTACAACGACGGCCCCAACCAATGGACGCAACGCCAGCAGGCTCGGCGTGCCCGCAGGCTGGTGCGCCGGGCCCGGCTCCGTCGCTGGCGGGACGGGCGGGACGTCGACATCCTGCTCACGCACGCGCCGCCGCGGCACTGCGGCGACCGCGAGGATCCGCCGCACCGCGGGTTCGACTGTCTCCATCGCACGATCGAGTTGCTGCGGCCGAAATGGTTGCTGCACGGGCATATCCACCCGCACGGTGAACCCGTGCCGGACCGGGTGGTCGGCGGGACCACGGTACGCAACGTGGTCGGGCACCGGATCATGGAGTTCGTATGAAGGACACCGGTTTTCCCCGTGCGGACGCGGAACACGACTTCCTCCGCGCGCGACGACGTCAGGTGCTGTCGCGGCTGGCGAACTGGCTGCGCGGCGAGCCCGACGACGTCAACATCATGCTGCCGTTCCACGAGGTGGTCGACGCGCTCGGTTATCTCGGCGAGCGGAAGATCGGGGCGCGGGTGATCCGGCTCGACTCGATCGTCGGCAGCGTCGACCGCGGCCGCGATTTCGACCGCCGCTTCCGCCCCACGTCCGGGCGGGTGCGCGAACGGTGGGAACGGCTGGCGCTCGCCACCCGGCGCGGCGAGTCGATCCCGCCGATCGAGGTGTACCGCGTCGGCGAACTGCATTTCATCATCGACGGGCATCATCGCGTCTCGGTGGCGCACGCGATGCGACTGTCCACAATAGAGGCGATGGTCACCGAGGTGCGGACCAAACTGGACCCGAGCGGGATCCGGTACCGCGGCGACCTGATCGTCAAGGACTACCGGCGGCTGTTCCTGGAACGCGTCCCGCTTTCGGGACACGCGCGGGCTTCGGTGGTGTTCACCGATCCGTGGGACTACGCGCGGCTCGGCGAGCACGTGGAGGCGTGGGGTTTCCGGCTGATGCAGGACGAAGGCGCGTACTCGGATCGGGCGACGCTGGCGCAGCGGTGGTTCGACGAGGAGTTCGTGCCCGTGGTGGCGATGCTGCGGCAGGCGGACCTGATCGGCGCGCGGACGGACGCCGAGGCGTATCTGTGGGTGGCGTGCGAACGGTACCGGCTGATCCGGACGCACCGGTGGGACGACGAGGTCTTCGAGGCGGTGCGGTCGCAGTCCCGCTGACGCCCCCTCTCAAGTGTCATGAAAGGGTCGTTCAGGACGTAACTTGTCCTGAACGACCCTTTCATGACATCCGGCGGTGGTGTTCCGCACAACCACGCCGCGCGAAGGACGCTTTCCCCTCATGCCATGCGGGGAAAGCTCCCTTGACACCCCTCTCCGCGCTAGGAAAGGACCGTTCCTTGCAAATTTTGCAAGGAACGGTCCTTTCCTAGCATTCGAGGGACCTACATGTGCACGGCGACCGGCGTAGCGTCCGAAGCGCCTTCAGGAGCCTTCGCCGGAGCACCCGACCGCAGCAGCAGCCCGCAGATCACCGCACCGATGACGAAGATCCACCCGCCCCACACGAAAGCGGTCGTGTAGCTGTGCACTGCCGCTTCTGCCGCCAGTTGCGCCGAAGGCACCTTCCCGGCCGCGAACGACGTCGCCGCGTTACCGGCCAGGGTGCTCAGCAGCGCGGTCCCGATCGAGCCGCCGACCTGCTGCGCGGTGTTGACCGCCGCCGACGCGACACCGGCGTCGTGCGTGTCGACACCGAAGGTCGCGACGCTCATCGCGGGCGCCATCGCGAGGCCGATGCCGATGCCCATGACCATCAGCGGGAACAGCACCCCGCCGGCGTACGTGCTGCTGGTGTCGATGGCCGAGAGCCAGAACAGCCCCGCCCCCGCGATCAGCATTCCCAGCGACACCAACGGTTTCGCGCCGAACTTCGGCAGCAGCACGGCCGTCGCCGACGTCGCGCTGGCCATCAGGGTGGCCACCATCGGCAGGAACGCGACCCCGCTCTGCACCGGCGTGAACTGCAGGTTCAGCTGGATGTAGAAGGTGAGGAACAGGAAGATCGAGAACATCCCGATGGCGAGCAGGAACATCGCGAGGTACGAGCCGCCGCGGTCGCGGTCGAGCAGTACGCGCAGCGGCAGGAGCGGATGCGAGACCCGCTGCTGGATCGCCACGAAAGCGGCGAGCAGCACGACACCGGCGGCGAGGAAACCCCACACCGACACCGAGGACCACGAGTCGCGCTCGGCGTTCGCGAAGCCGTAGACGAGCGCGAAGAGACCGGCCGACGCGGTGATCGTGCCGGGGATGTCGAGCTTCGGGCGCGGGCCGTCGGTCTCGGAGTTCTTCAGCAGCACGGCCGAACCGGCGAACGCGATCACCGCGAAGATGATGTTGACGTACATCGACCAGCGCCAGTCGAGGTACTCGGTCAGCACGCCGCCGAGCAGCAGGCCGATCGCCGCGCCGCCGCCACCGATGGCGCCGAAGACACCGAACGCCTTGCCGCGCTCCTTCGGATCGGTGAACGTCGTGGTCAGCAGCGAAAGGGCCGCCGGGGCCAGAAGCGCGCCGAAGACACCCTGTGCCGCGCGGGCGACGAGCAGCATTTCGATGCTGGTGGCGGCGCCGCCGATCGCCGACACGATGGCGAAGCCGGCGAGCCCGACGAGGAACGCGCGTTTGCGGCCGAAGAGGTCCGCGAGCCGCCCGCCCAGCAGGAGCAGGCTGCCGAACGCGAGCGCGTAGGCGGTGACGACCCATTGGCGGGCATCGTTCGAGAATCCGAGGTCCTGCTGCGCCGACGGGAGCGCGATGTTCACGACGGTGGCGTCGAGCACCACCATCAGCTGGGCGAGACCGATCATCACCAGGATCAGCCATCTCCTGGCGTGGTGCGGGTTGGTGTGCTGCGCGGCCGCGTCCCCCGGCGGCGTGGCGACAGCGGTGGATGAGTCAGACATACGGGCGTTTTCCTCACCGATAGTGACGAAGAAGCTATGTGGAGTAGGTATCTCCCCTTTCCGCGCCCAAGGTACACAAGAAGTGGAGAAGTGTCCTCTACTTCGTTTGTTAAGCTGGACGGATGGCTCGGGACCTCGCTCCCGCCGCACCGGCGCGGCCGCTGCGGCGCGACGCTGAACTCAATCGGCAACGCATCATCGCGGCGGCACGCGATGTCTTCGGCGAGCGCGGGCTCGAAGCGACGCTCGACGACGTCGCGCATCACGCCGGCGTCGGCGTCGGCACCGTCTACCGCCGCTTTCCCAGCAAGGAACACCTGGTCGAGGCGATGTTCGTCGACCAGTTCGAGACGATCCGCGAGTTCGCCGAAGAAGCGCTTCGCGCCGAAGACCCGTGGGAGGGCTTCGCGGACTTCACCTGGCGCGCCGCCGAACTGCACGCCGGTGACCGCGGGTTACGGGAAGTCATGCTGTCGAACGTCTTCGGCCAGGAGCGCGTCGCCGAGGCGAAATCGCGCATGGTGCCGTTGATCACACAGCTCGTCGAACGCGCTCAAGCGGCGGGCGTCCTGCGCGCGGACATCGTGCCGACGGACATGCCGCTGCTGCACCAGATGATCGGCTCCGTCATCGAGTTCACGCACGGTATCCAGCCGGACCTGTGGCGCCGGTGCCTCGCGATGCTGCTGGACGGCCTGCGCGCCGAACCCGGCCGCGCGACCCCGCTGCCGCATCCGCCGCTGGACGTCGAGGCGCTGGAAGAGGTCATGTGCTCCTTCCGGCTGCCCAAGCTGCGCTGCTGACCCCGCATTTAGTCAGGGAAGCTTCGGGAACACCGCGGCGGCGACCTCCCGTGCCGCCGCGCAGGTGGCGTCCTCCGCCGCCCCGTCGACACCGACCACGGAAAGCGCCGCCTGCTCGACCCGGTCCGGGGTGCCCGGGATCGGCCGGTGCGTGGTCACCTGGCAGAACGCCCCGGAAGTGGCGACCTGGACCTGCCGTCCGCCCAGCGCCTCCGTCGCGCCCGGCGTGGTGTCCGCGCCGACGGACAGCGAGAAGCTGACCTTGCCGCGGATGCAGTTGTGCCCGGACAACGCCGGGGCCGGTTTGGTCTCCGCTCCGGCGGCGGCGTCGAGTTCGTGCTGGTCGAGCAGGGCGCACGGGGCGACACGGCCCCACGAGCGCTGGTCCAGGTTCAGCCGCCCCACCTTGCGCTCGGTGATCACCCCGGCCGCGCTGCCGACGGTCGCGTCGGCGGTCCGGCAGCGGTCGGCCTGGTCGGCCGGGGCCCTGTCGTCGGAGGTCACGGCGATGGACAGCCGGATCCCGTCGGCGAAGGTGAGCAGCCGCGTGCAGGTGGTGTCCTGGTTGAACGTCGATTGCTGGACACTGAGCCCTTCCGGCAACGGCCCGGCGTATTCGTACGGCTGATTGTTCGGATCCTGCCCGGAAGTGATCGGGCCGGTGGTCACGGTGTAGCGATTGGCACCCTCGACGAATTCGAGGCGGCAGAACTCGAAAGAGGTCAACGGCGGTTTGACCGCGTTTCCGCCGCCGATCACCTTCCGCTGGTCGACAAGGCTGCAGTAATCGAGCGACGAGTATTCGCCGAGCGCCTCGGAAGCGGTCAAGGCCTCGTCGCCCGCGGTGGTCGGCGAAGACGTCACCGCCGATTCCGGCGTGGCACAGGCCGCGGCGAGGAACAGGCCGCAGAGTACTGCGCTGAGTCTCTTCGGGGGCACCGGAGCAGTATCGTCAAAAGATCCGGGAACACCACCCCCTACGGGCGAAGAACACAGGGTCCGCCTCGTTTTCCCAGGTGACTCCTTTACCTCGATTTCACGCCCTTAGGGGTGCGTTTCGTTCCGCGGTGGGATGCGGCCGGGCCGCCGCGCGACGAAAATGGGTTTCACACGCAGTGATGACAGAGAGGGAAGACCCGTGACGAACCCCGTAGCCGCCCGCCTGACCCGACCGCGCCAGGGCCGCATGATCGGCGGCGTCTGCGCCGGTCTCGCCAAACGTTTCGGCACCACTCCGGGCAAGGTCCGCCTGCTCGCCGTGCTGTCCTGCCTGCTGCCCGGCCCGCAGTTCATCGTCTACCTCGTGCTGTGGCTCGCCCTGCCCGAGAGCGAGTACTGAGCCTCAGCCGTTGGGGTCGAAGGGGATGCCCGACGGCTTGGCCTTGCCGAGGTTGTACTCGAACGAGCCGTCCTTGATCGCGAGGCTCGCGCTGCCGAAGTCGGCGCGGACGAGCGTGTCGCGGATACCGGGCGGGAACCGGTCCCAGCTGACGAGATCCGGGTACTGCCAGGCGTTGTAGTGGTTCTCCGGCGGCTCGGTCGCGCTCGCGATGCGGAAGCAGTGGGTGCTCGCGCCGTCCTTGTGATAGACGATCTTCGGGTGGGTTCCCTCCCAGGAGACCTTCGAGCGGTCGTAAGTCGAGTAGTTGCCGTGCGCGGACGTCGAGACGTACCGGGCCTGCCCCTCGTTCACCCAGACGACGACGTGTTCGATGTCGTGCCGGTGCCCGCAGCAGTCGATGCCCGGGACGGCCTGGTCCTTTTCGAAGTACAGGTCGTACAGGTGGGCGCACCAGCCGTTGTTGCACTTGGACCGGGCGTAGGAGTTGGTGTTGTCGAGGTCGGACCGGTCCCGGCACTGACCGTTGAGGGCTCCGGAATTCTTGAGGCCGGTGGCCACCGCCCCGGTGGGCGAGATCGCGGGGGTCGGGTAGCAGCCGTCGGTGTCGTAGTCGAACGCGGGCTGCCAGGTGCGGTCGGCGTCGGTCGCGTTCGACGGCAGTGCCTGTGGGGGTTCGGCCCAGGCGACGGCCGGGGCGAGCGTGGTGACGAGGACCGCTCCGATCAGGCCCTGCAGGAGACGGCGTGTCAGCTTCTTCGGCAAGGCAGGCGCCCTTCTCTCGGTACCCGGAGGATTCCCGATCACCTCAGGTGACGTAAACCGCCGAAGGTGGGGAAGCGCGTGAAGGCCGCACACGCGTGATCGGACGGCGAACTCGCGTGATTGAAGGCGGAACTCGTGGAGTTGCCCCCGGATGGC
>NZ_LQMT02000040.1:83962-84238 GCF_001620365.2 Amycolatopsis keratiniphila subsp. keratiniphila | reverse complement strand
TACACGATGACGTTCCGGCTGGCGAGCACGGATCACGTCGTCCCGCAGGGACATCAGCTCGCGCTGATCATCGGCGGGACGGACGGCTCGTTCATCTCGGGGCCGGCGCAGTACCCGAAGATCACGGTGGATCTGGGCAAGACCTCGCTGGCGCTGCCTGTCGCGGGTTCGGGTCCGTCGGCGGTGCCGGCGGCGCTTCCGGCGGCTCCGGCGCAGATCGCTCCGGCGACCGTATCGGGGCTTGAGCGCGGCTAGCCGAATGCTATGAACGGGCCG
>NZ_LQMT02000040.1:1931-83927 GCF_001620365.2 Amycolatopsis keratiniphila subsp. keratiniphila | reverse complement strand
GGAACGGCCCGTTCATAGCGCAGGTGAGGGCGGGTCAGCCGGTTTGGGAGGCGGCGGTCTTCGACCCGAAGGGCTTCCGCTGCAGAGCGCGAGCGACCGGCTCGACGATCCGCGCGGCCGTCGGGCCGAGGATCGCCATCAGCAGCACATACGCCGTCGCGAGCGCCGCGAGTTCGCCGGTCACCGCACCCGCCGCCACCGCAAGCCCGGCGATGACGATCGAGAACTCGCCTCGCGCGACCAACGCGGCTCCGGCGCGAGCGCGGCCCATCTTCCCGATGCCCTGCCGTCGCGCGGCCCACCAGCCGGTGCCGACCTTCGTCAGCGTGGTCGCGACCGCCAGCACGACCGCCCAGCCGAGCACGGGCGGGATCGAAGCGGGGTTGGTGTTGAGCCCGAACACGACGAAGAACACGGCGGCGAACAGGTCTCGCAGCGGTTCGAGCATGTGCGTCGCGTTCTCCGCCGTCGAACCCGAGATCGCGATACCGAGCAGGAACGCGCCGACCGCGGCCGAAACCTGCATCGCCGAAGCGACACCGGCGACCAGCAGTGCCGCGCCGAGGACCTTGAGGAGGAACACCTCGCGATCCGGGCTGTCGACGGCCGCGGAGACGTAGCGGCCGAACTTCAGCGCGATCACCAGGACCACGGTGATGACCATCAGCGAGATCCCGACGGCCTTCATCCCGCCGAGGAAGCTCACCCCGCCGAGCACCGCGGTGAGGATCGGCAGGTACAGCGCCATCACCAGGTCCTCGAACACCAGGATCGACAGCACCACCGGGGTTTCCCGGTTACCGAGCCGTCCGAGGTCGCCGAGCACCTTCGCGATGATCCCGGACGACGAGATGTAGGTGACGCCCGCCATGACGATCGCGCCGATCGGCCCCCAGCCGAGGATGAGCGCCACGATCGCCCCCGGAGCGGCGTTCAGCACGATGTCCACGACACCCGCCACCCACGAGCGTTTCAGCCCGGTGAACAGCTCGGCGGCCGAATACTCCAGGCCCAGCAGGAGGAGCAGCAGGACGACACCGATCTCGCTGGCGAGATGGGTGAAGTCGCCGATGTCGCCGAGCGGGATCAGCCCGCCCTGCCCGAAGCACAGGCCACCGATCAGGTACAGCGGAATGGGGGACATCCCGATCTTCCCGGCGAGGCGGCCCAACGCGCCCAGCCCGAAGAAGACCGCCCCGAGTTCGATCAAGGACAGTGCGGTGTGATCCATCCGCGATCAGCCGTACTTCAAGATCTTGACGGCGGCCTCGAGACCTTCTGAGGTGCCGACCGCGACGAGTACGTCGCCCGCGGTGAGGTTGAAGTCCGGGTTGGGGGAGGGGTGGACCTGTCCGGCCCGCATCACCGCGACCACCGAGACGCTCGTCCGCGTGCGCATGGCGGTGTCGCCCAGTGTCCGCCCGTCGAACGGTGACGACGCCTTGATCGGCAGCTGCTTGGTGTTGATACCGGGCAGATCCCGGTGCTCTTCGGTGAGCTGGGCGACCAGCTGGGGCGCGCCGAGCAGGTTCGCCAGCGCGCCCGCCTCGTCGGTGGTGAGCGGAAGTGACGCCAGGCAGGCGTCGGGATCGTCCGTTTTGGACACGATCAGCTCGACGTGTCCATCGCGATGGGTCACCACCCCGACACGGCGGCCGTTGCGGGTGGCGAAGTCCTTGCGGACGCCTATTCCGGGGAGCGGGGTCACTTCGACGTTCACGTGAACAACAGTAACTCACTGTCCGTTTCGCGCGGGACGGATCAGGAACAACGCCGAGATCACCACCATGAGGGCGCACGTCGCGCCGTGGATGCCGAGCGCGGCGCCCACGGATCCGTTGTGGGTCAACACGATCAGCATGTCGCCGAACGGGATGAAGGCCAGCGCCAGCATCGCCCAGCCCAGCGCGCGGGCGTTCCGGAACAGGATCAGCGCGAGCACCACGAGCGCCGTGCCGATGTCACGGACGCCCTTGACCGCGAGGATCGGGTCGCCCTCGGAAGGCATCACCGGCAGCCCGAATCCGCCCGTCTGGGTCGCCGGGAAGAACACGTAACCGCTGCCGAAGTAGAGGACGAAAAGCACGAGGGCGGCGGACAGGACGTAGGCGATCTTGATTCGGGTCATGGTCTCCGACTCCAAAAGCTAGCAGCGCTAGGAACGGTGCCGACACTAGTGCTAGCACAGCTAGCTTGTCTAGCGGTGCTAGCATGCCCGTATGGTCACGAACCCCCGGCGCGAGCGGGATCGCTCGCAACGCGAACAGCTGATCGTCACCACGGCTCGCGAGATCGCCGAAGAAGAGGGCTGGGACGCGGTCACCACCCGGCGGCTGGCGGCGAAGATCGAGTACAGCCAGCCCGTGCTCTACAGCCACTTCTCCGGCAAGGGGGCGATCATGGCGGCCGCGGCGCTCGAGGGCTGCACCGAAATGGCCGCCGACATGCGGCGAGGGGCCGGGGCGGCGGAGGGCTCCCGTGACGCGCTGCTTCGGCTGGCCGGGAACTACTTCGACTTCGCCGACCGCAAACCCGCGCTCTACGACGCGATCTTCACTCTCGCCAGTGAACTGAGCTTCGCCAGCCCGGACAGTCCGGAGCCGTTGAAGGACGCGTTCGGCGCGCTGCTCGAAGTCGTCGGCCCGGTCGCCGGCCAGTACGACCCGGCCCTCTACACCGAGACCTTCTGGGCCGCCCTGCACGGCCTGGTCACCCTCGAACGCAGCAGCCGGCTCCCGGCGGCCGCGCGCGCGGAACGCATCGGCATGCTCGTCGACCGGTTCGCCGTGGGCGGCTGAGGCGTGTCGTTCGCCACCAGGCAGAATGGTCGTCGATCAGATGAGCGACGGATGAGCTGAGGAGTGTTTCGGTGGCGGGAGCCCTGCGTGGTGTGGTCGCGATGGACGGCCCGTCCGGAACCGGGAAATCCACGGTTTCGCGGAAGCTCGCGACGAAACTCGGCGCCGGTTACCTCGACACCGGCGCGATGTACCGCATGGTCACCCTCGCCGTCCTGCGCGCCGGAACCGACCTGACCGACGCGGACGCGATCGCCGACGTCGCCCGGAAGGCCGAATTCGGCATCGGGACCAGCCCGGACGAAGCGACCGTGACCCTGGCGGGTGAAGACGTCTCCGCCGAGATCCGCGGCGCGGACGTCACCACCGCGGTGTCGCCGGTTTCGGCCGTCCCCGCGGTCCGCGAACTGCTGGTCGCCCGGCAGCGCGAGATCATCGCCGAGGTGCTCGGCCGCGTCGGCGGCATCGTGGTCGAAGGCCGCGACATCGGCACCGTCGTCTCGCCGGACGCCCCGCTCAAGATCTTCCTCACCGCGTCGGCCGAAGTCCGCGCCGCACGCCGCAGCGCGCAGGATTCCGCCGCCGGTCGCGAGTCCACCGTCGACGTCGCCAAGGCGGCGGTGGAACGACGTGACCGCCTCGACTCCACGCGGGCGGCTTCGCCCTTGCGCGCGGCGGAGGACGCCGTCGAGGTGGACACTTCGGCGCTCAATATCGACCAGGTGATCGTGGCGCTGGCGGAACTCGCACTGCACCGCGGCCTTCTCGAGGGTTGCCCGGCCGAGGCGACGAGGTGACCGCGCAGGGGCTTCCCGAGGGCGCGAGCGGCCCGATTCACACGTTCGGCCGCGGCATCGCGAAGTTCATCGTGCGGCCCGCCTTCCGGGTGCGGGTGCACGGTGCCGAGCGGGTCCCGGCGTCCGGGCCGGTGGTGTTCATCGCCAACCACAGCTCGATGGTGGAACCGCAGCTGCTCTTCGGAATGTTGCCGAGGCGCACGGCGTTCCTGGTCAAGGAGGAACTCTTCCGGGGGTTCGTCGGCTGGTTCTTCCCGAAGCTGGGCCAGATCCCGGTGAAACGGGGGGCGGTGGACCGCAAGCCGCTGATGGCGGCGGTCAAGGTGCTCGAGGACGGCGGTGCGGTCGGGATCTTCCCCGAAGGCACCCGCGGCCTCGGTGACGCCGAAAACTTCGAGCGCGGCGCGGCCTTCCTGGTCCGCGCCGGGAACGCGACCGTGGTTCCGGTCGCCACTCGGGGGACGTACAAACCCGCCGGCGCCAAGAGGCGTTGGCGGCCACGCGTCGACATCATGGTCGGCGAACCTTTCACTCCCGACATCGGGAAGGGAAGGACAGGGCTGGAGGAGGGAACCGAGCGGCTTCGCATCGCGCTCGCGGACCTCGTGAAGGCACTGGACGAATGGCGCTTGGAGCACGGGCTCCGAGACACGCGACAGGATTGAGAAAATGACAGAGCTTGACGGAGTCGGCGAGGTCGACGGCTCCTGGTCCGACGAGTCCGAATTCACCGCGCTCGACGCGCAGATCGCCGCGGGCGAGGCCGAGGAGGAGGCGCAGCTCGCGCAGCCGGTCCTCGCCGTCGTCGGCAGGCCGAACGTCGGCAAGTCCACCCTGGTCAACCGCATCCTCGGCCGTCGCGAGGCGGTCGTGCAGGACGTCCCCGGCGTGACCAGGGACCGCGTCGCCTACGACGCGTTCTGGGCGGGCCGCCGGTTCACGCTGGTGGACACGGGCGGATGGGAGCCGGACGCGACCGGGCTCCAGGCCAGCGTCGCCGCGCAGGCCGAGATGGCGATGGCCACCGCCGACGCGGTGCTGCTGGTCATCGACGCCAGTGTCGGCGCGACGGCCACCGACGAGGCCGTTTCCAAGGTCTTGCGCCGCTCGAAGAAGCCGGTGCTGCTCGCCGCCAACAAGGTCGACGACGACCGCCTGCTCGCCGACACCGCGTCGCTGTGGTCGCTCGGCCTCGGCGAGCCGTATCCGGTCAGCGCGCTGCACGGCCGCAGCTCGGGCGATCTGCTCGACGCCATCGTCAAGGCGCTGCCGTCGATGCCGCGCGACGGCGACCGCGCCACCACCGGCCCGCGCCGCGTCGCGCTGGTCGGCAAGCCGAACGTGGGCAAGTCGAGCCTGCTGAACAAGCTCTCCGGCGAGGAGCGGTCCGTCGTGGACTCGGTCGCTGGCACCACCGTCGACCCGGTCGACTCGCTGGTCGAGCTCGACGGCGAGACCTGGCGGTTCGTCGACACGGCCGGTCTGCGCAAGCGGGTCAACTCGGCCAACGGCGCCGAGTACTACGCCTCGCTGCGGACCAAGACCGCGATCGACGCGGCCGAGGTCGCGATCGTGCTGCTGGACGCGGCCGAACCGCTTTCGGAGCAGGACCTGCGGGTGCTGACCATGGTCGTCGAGGCGGGCCGCGCCTGCGTGCTCGCCTTCAACAAGTGGGACCTCGTCGACGAGGACCGCCGCCACGCCATGGTCCGCGAACTGGACCGCGGCCTGGTGCGGGTGCCGTGGGCGGACAAGGTCAACATCTCCGCGCTCACCGGGCGGTCGGTGCGCAAGCTCGCGCCCGCGCTGCGGACCGCGTTGAAGTCCTGGGACCAGCGGGTGCCCACCGGTCAGCTGAACGGCTGGCTGGCCGACCTCATCGCCGCGACCCCGCCGCCGGTGCGCGGTGGCAAGCAGCCGAAGGTGCTGTTCGCGACCCAGGCGGGCATCCGGCCACCGACGCTGGTGCTGTTCACCACCGGCTTCCTCGAGGCGGGCTACCGGCGGTTCATCGAACGGAAGTTCCGTGAGCGGTTCGGTTTCGAAGGCAGCCCCGTTCGGGTGAATGTGCGGGTGCGGGAAAAGAAGCAAAAGCCCAAGGCCGGTGGTAAAGCGGCGGGGAAACCGAAGACCCGCTGATTTTCTCACGATGTAGGTGACTATTTCACTGGGTGGACACGCCGATGACCTCGGGTTTCGGCGTGTCCACCGGTGAGTTTCGACACTCTGCCGAGACCCTCCCGAGATATGTCGTTCACCTGCGGTAAAGTCGATGGTCTGCTAGCGGGCGCCTCATTCGGAGAGCGAGCCCGAATGACGCACTTCGCGAAAGGTGTGTGATGGGCTTGCGCGCCCATGGTTCCGCCGTGCCCGTGGTGATCTCCCGATGACCCTGACCGCCGACTCACGACCGATCGCCTGCGTCGCGGACGTCACCGTCGCCCCGTCGCCCGCCCCGGTCGCCGATCGAGCCCTGTTCTGGTCCGGTCTCGGCGCGGGCGAGCGCACCCTGATCGACATCCTCGCCGAGACCGCCGCCCGCCACCCCAACGCGGGCGCGATCGAGGACGGCGAGACCACGCTGTCCTACCGCAAGCTCATCGAGGAGATCGACGCCTACGGCCGCAAGCTGACCGCCAACGGCGTCGGCGTCGGCGACCGGGTCGGCGTCCGGATCTCCTCCGGCACCGCCGAGCTCTACGTCGCGATCCTCGCGATCCTGTCCGTCGGCGCCGCCTATGTACCGGTCGACGCGGACGACCCGGAGGAACGCGCCGAACTGGTCTTCGGCGAGGCCGACGTCGCCGCGGTCGTCACCGACGGCGGCGCGATCACCGTGCTCGGCTCGCCGGGCGGCGTCGAGGGCTCGCCCGCCCCGACCGACGACGCCTGGATCATCTTCACCTCCGGTTCGACCGGTAAGCCGAAGGGCGTCGCGGTCTCGCACGCCTCGGCCGCCGCCTTCGTCGACGCCGAAGCTCAGCTGTTCCTCACCGAGGAGCCGATCGGCCCCGGAGACCGCGTGCTCGCCGGGCTGTCCGTCGCGTTCGACGCCTCCTGTGAAGAGATGTGGCTCGCCTGGCGCCACGGTGCCTGCCTGGTGCCCGCGCCGCGTTCGCTCGTGCGTACCGGCGTCGACCTCGGCCCGTGGCTGGTCGCGCAGGGCATCACCGTCGTCTCGACCGTGCCGACGCTGGCCGCGCTGTGGCCAGCCGACGCGCTCGAAGACGTCCGCCTGTTGATCTTCGGTGGCGAAGCGTGCCCGCCGGAGCTGGCCGAACGCGTCGCCGTCGAGGGACGCGAAGTCTGGAACACCTACGGCCCGACCGAGGCCACCGTCGTCGCCTGCGCCGCGCAGATGACCGGCGAAGGCCCCGTCCGCATCGGCCTGCCGCTGGTGGGCTGGCAGCTCGCCGTGGTCAACGAGGCGGGCGAACCGGTCGCGATGGGGGAGACCGGCGAGCTGGTCATCGGCGGCGTCGGCCTGGCCCGCTACCTGGACCCGGAGAAGGACGCCGAGAAGTTCGCGCCGCTGCCTTCGCTGGGCTGGCGCCGCGCGTACCGCAGCGGCGACATGGTCCGCGCGGAGGCCGAGGGCCTGCTGTTCCTCGGGCGCCTCGACGAGCAGGTGAAACTCGGCGGCCGCCGGATCGAACTCGGTGAGGTCGACGCCGCGCTCCAGGCGTTGCCCGGCGTGCAGGGTGCCGCGGCTGCGGTCCGCCGCACCAAGGCGGGAAACCAGGTGCTCGTGGGGTACGTCGTGCCCGCCGAAGGGGTCGAGTTCGACCACGACGAAGCCGCGACCCGGCTGCGCGAGCAGCTGCCCGCCGCGCTCGTCCCGCTGCTGGCGCTGATCGACGATCTGCCGACGCGTACCTCCGGCAAGGTCGACCGCAACGCGCTGCCCTGGCCGCTGTCCACTGTGGACGCCGCGAAATCCGGTCTGTCGCCGACGGAGAGCTGGCTCGCCGAAGGCTGGGCGGAGATCCTGGGCGTCTCGGTCGACAGCCCGAAGGCCGACTTCTTCACCAACGGCGGCGGCAGCCTGACCGCCGCCCAGCTGATCGCGCGGATCCGCACCCGCCACCCGCAGGTGTCGGTGAGCGACATCTACGCGAACCCGAAGCTCGGCGCGCTCGCGTCGATGCTGGACGCGCTGAGCGGCGAGAAGACCGAACGCCGCGACATCGCGCCCACCCCGCGCAAGGCCGGGATCATCCAGTCGCTGCTGATGATCCCGCTGATGGGCCTGGTCGGCCTGCGCTGGACGACCATCGCCGCGACGCTGTCGAACGTGCTGTCGCTGGCCGGTTTCGCTTGGGCGCCGACGCTGAACTGGGCGTGGATCGCGGTCGCGTGGATCGTGCTGTTCAGCCCGGCCGGGCGGATCGCGATCTCGGCGACCGGCTCCCGGCTGCTGCTGCGCGGAGTCCGTCCCGGCAGCTACCCGCGTGGCGGCAATGTCCACTTGCGACTGTGGACCGCCGAGAAGCTCGCCGAGTTCAGCGGCGCGGACAGTGTCGCGGGCGCTTCCTGGATGACGACGTACGCCAAGGCCCTCGGCGCGCGGATCGCGAAGGACGTCGATCTGCATTCCCCGCCGCCGGTCACCGGTATGCTGAAGCTCGGCCGCGGTGCCGCCGTCGAACCCGAGGTCGACCTGTCCGGCCACTGGGTGGACGGCGACCTCGTACACATCGGCAAGATCCGGATCGGCGCCGACGCCCGGATCGGCGCGCGCAGCACGCTGTTCCCCGGTGCGCGAATCGGCAAGGGCGCGGAGATCGCGGCCGGGTCGACCGTCCGCGGCAACGTGCCCGCCGGGCAGCGCTGGGCCGGCGCGCCCGCCGCGCGTGCCAGCAAGGACGCGCTGAAGTGGCCGTCGAGCCGCCCGCCGCGTTCGCGGTTCTGGGCTTCGGTCTACGGCGCGACTTCGGTCGCGCTGGGGCTGCTGCCCGCCGTCGCCGCCCTGCCCGCTGTCGCCGTGCTGGGTCACGCGATCGCCGGTGCGCCGTCGCTGGGCGCCGCGCTCGGCCAGGCGCTGCTGTTCACGCCGCTCGCGACCGTCGCGTACTTCCTTACGTACGCCCTGCTCGTGCTCGTCGGCGTCCGCTCGCTGAGCATCGGCATGGTCGAGGGCTATCACCCGGTGCACGGCCGTGTCGCGTGGCAGGTCTGGGCGACCGAGCGGCTGATGGGCATGGCGCGTGAAGGGCTGTTCCCCTTGTACGCCAGCCTGTTCACCCCGGTGTGGCTCCGGATGCTCGGGGCGAAGGTCGGCCGCAACGTCGAGGCTTCGACCGTGCTCGCGCTGCCGAAGATGACCCAGGTGGACAGTGGCGCGTTCCTCGCGGACGACACCATGGTCGCCACCTACGAACTCGGCCACGGCTGGCTGCACGTCGCGCCGGCGCGGATCGGCAAGCAGGCGTTCCTCGGCAACTCGGGGATGGCCGCGCCGGGACGTTCGGTGCCGAAACGCGGTCTGGTCGGGGTGCTGTCGTCGGCCCCGCTCAAGGCGAAGAAGGGCTCGTCGTACCTCGGGATGCCGCCGCTTCCGGTCCGCCGGTCGGTCGGCGAGGCCGACACGAGCCGTACCTTCACTCCGCCGCTGCGGCTTAAGGCGGCCCGGGCACTCGTCGAACTCTGCCGCATCGTGCCGGTGATGTGCGGCGTCGCGCTGACCGTGCTGGTGGCCGCCGGGATCTTCGCGCTGGCGTCGTCGTTCGGTTTCCTGGTCGCGGTGCTGCTCGGCGGGCCGCTGCTGCTCGCCGCCGGCGCCGTCGCCGCGCTGACCGCCACCGCGATGAAGTGGCTGCTGGTCGGCCGGTTCCGCGCGGTCGACCATCCGTTGTGGAGCTCGTTCGTCTGGCGCAACGAGCTCGCCGACACCTTCGTCGAGGCGCTCGCCGTGCCGTGGCTGATCGGTTCGCTCGGCGGTACGCCGCTGCTGCCGGCGTGGCTGCGGACCATGGGCGTCAAGATCGGGCGCGGCGTGTGGCTGGAGACGTACTGGCTGCCCGAGTCGGATCTGGTGAGCCTCGGCGACGGCGCGACGATCAACCGCGGCTGTGTGGTGCAGACGCACCTGTTCCACGACCGGATCATGACGATGTCGCCGGTGACCCTGGACGAGGGAGCGACGCTCGGGCCGCACGGTATCGTGCTGCCTGGCGCGAGCATCGGCGCGCGGACGACCGTCGGACCGGGCTCCCTGGTGACCCGGGGCGACGCGGTTCCCGCCGACTCGCGCTGGCTGGGTAATCCCATCTCGGCCTGGACGAAGTAGGAACGGCTGGCGGAGCTGAGGTGCGTTCGGAATGGTGACCACAGGGGTGAACCCGCCCTGGCCGAAGGCCCCGCTATCGCGGTGGCAGGGCGCCGTGTCCACGCACCGTGACGGTCTTCTGTCAACCAGCGCCCTGCCGACGTCGATCGCGGCCGCGGGTTCACAGACAGACACAATGGAAAGCGGGGTCTTTCGCGGGTGATTTCGAAGGCCTCCGCGCAGCCCTCGCCCGGCGCGGACACCTCCGGTGACTCCTATCTGCCCCGTCACGGTAACGGCGGTTACCGGGTCCGGCATTACGACCTGGAGCTGGACTACAAGATCGGTCCCAACCGTTTGTCCGCCTCCGCGGCCATCACCGCGGAGGCGACGCAGGCGCTGTCGCGGTTCACGCTCGACTTCGGTGATTTCCGGATCAACCGGGTGCTGGTCAACGGGAAACCGGCCAAGTACCTGCGGCGTGCGCACAAGCTGCAGGTGAAGCCGGCGAAGTCGCTGGCCCTCGGCAGCGAGTTCCTGGTGGAGGTCCACTACGTCGGCAATCCGCGGCCGCTTCCGGGGCTGTGGGGCGACATCGGCTGGGACGAACTGACCGACGGCTCGCTCGTCGCGAGCCAGCCGGTCGGGGCGCCGTCGTGGTTCCCCTGCAACGACCATCCCGCGGACAAGGCGACGTACCGTGTCGCACTCACGACGTCGTCGCCGTATCTCGTGGCCGTCACCGGGAATCTCGTGTCCCGGTACACGCGCGCGAGCACCACTCAGTGGGTCTTCGAGCGGCCCGAGCCGACGCCGACGTACCTGATGAGTGTCCAAATCGGACGGTACGACGACATCGTGCTCGCGTCCGGCGGTGTCCCGCAGCGGGCCGCCGTCCCGCCGCGGCTACGCCGGGCCTTCGCGCGCGATTTCGGGCGGCAGGGCCAGATCATGGACTCGCTGCAGCGGCTGTTCGGGCCGTATCCGTTCGGCGAGTACGTCATCGTCGTCACCGACGACGACCTCGACGACCCGATCGAAGCGCAGGGCATGTCGATCTTCGGCGCCAACCACGTCGACGGACGGCGCACGCACGAACGGCTCGTCGTCCACGAACTGGCGCACCAGTGGTTCGGCAACAGCCTGACCGTCGCCGATTGGCGGCACATCTGGCTGAACGAAGGCTTCGCGACGTACGCGGAATGGCTCTGGTCCGAGGAATCCGGCGGACAGAGCGCGCACGTGTGGGCGAAGACCTGGCACGCGCGGATGAAGGCGAAGCCCGCCGACCTGCGTCTCGCCGACCCCGGCGTGGCACGGATGTTCGACGAGCGGGTGTACAAGCGGGGCGGGCTTTTGTTGCACGCCTTGCGTTGTACCGTCGGTGACGAGGTCTTCTTCCCGCTGGTGAAGGCTTGGGCGATGGAGAACCGGCACGGTCTGGTGACGACTGCCGGGTTCGTTGCGCTCGCTGAACGCTTTGCCGGGCGTTCGCTTGGTGGGTTCTTCGATGCTTGGCTGGACGCTCCGGCGCTGCCTCCGCTTCCGCTCGCTTGATGCGCGTGTCCTGAAGGCCCCTTTGAGACATCCAACGTCTCAAAGGGGGCCTTCAGGACATCCGGCGAGTTGTCCACAGGCGGTGCTGACGGAGCGAGTTGTCCACAGATCGCCGGAGGCACTGGCGAGACGTCACCGAATGCTCGGACGATCATGGAGTGAAAACCGGAGAATGGGCCGACGATCCCGAACGGCTCTACCAGCACAGTCGCGGTGGCGTGATCACCGTCGCCCGGCTCGTGGAGCTCGGTGCGCCCGCCAGAACCTGCTACCGGCGCTGTCAACCGGGGCGTCCTTGGCGACGCTTGCTGCCGGGTGTGCTCCTGCTCGGCGGCGGCGAGCCTGACCATCGGCAGCTGGTAGACGCCGCGTTGCTGTACGCCGGCCGGGAAGCCGTGGTCACCGGTGCGGCCCTCTGCCGTCGCCGGGGTCTGCGCTCGGTTCCCGCGGGAGCAACCCGTGTGCATCTGCTGGTCCCGCATGAACACAAGATCAGCAGTTCCGGATTCGTGATCGTCGAGCGTACGACGCGGATGCCGCCGCGGCGGTTCGACGACGGTGTTCCGGTGGCGCCGTTCGCCAGAGCCGTTCTCGACTTGTGCAGGAGGCTCCGCTCACCAAACGCGATTTCGGCCTTGCTCACCGAGGCGGTGCAATCCGGTGGGCTGAGCCCGGCGAAGTTACTGGAGGAGCTCGACGCGGGAAGCAATCGCGGCACGGCGATCCCGCGTCAGGTGCTGCGTGATGTCCTCAGAGGGGCCCGGTCCGTCGCCGAAATCGACGCGATGCGCGTCTGGCGGCTCTCCGGCCTGCCCGAACCGCTCTGGAACCACCAGCTCCGAGACGAAAAGGGCGAGTACATCGCGACACCCGACGGCTACTTCAAGGAAGCCGCTCTCGCCTGGGAGATCGACTCTTACGAGTTCCACTTCGCGAAAGAGGACTATGCGAAGACCCTGGACAGGAACGCCAGATACGCCGCTGCGGGAATCGCCGTTCTGCAAACCCTCCCCAGCCGTCTCAGGTCAGAGCCCGAGGCTGTCGCTCGAGAGCTTCGCCAGGCATATGAGGCTCGACGCCGCGAATTCCCAGAACGTACTTGAACTCAACCGAGGTTGAGGAGGCAAGCTCAGGCCAAGCGAATCCCCTGGGAGGTAACGAAAGTGATTCTCCAGCTCGCCGAAGCGAAAGGCTGCCCTCGTGACCTCGTCGGCGGCAAAGCCGCGAATCTCGCGGAGATGATTTCGGCGGGTTTCCCGGTGCCGGAAGGCTTCTGTATCACGACCGCCGCGTACCGGCAGATTCTTGCGGACGGTGCCGCGCCGCTTCCGGCCCGGCTCGAAACCGGGATAGTCGAGGCGTACGAACGGCTTTCGCGGGGCGGTCCGGTCGCGGTGCGGTCGTCGTCGACCGCCGAGGATCTGCCGGACGCCAGTTTCGCCGGACAGTACGACACCTTCCTCGGCGTCCGGGGTGCGGACGAGGTGCTCGCGGCGGTGCGCCGGTGCTGGGCCTCGTTGTGGTCCGATCGGGCGACGAGATACCGGGAGGCGCACGACACCGGTCATGTTCCCGGCATCGCGGTGATCGTGCAGCGCCTGGTCGAGGCCGAGTGCGCAGGGGTGCTGTACACGGCGAATCCGGTTTCGGGTAAACGATCCGAAATCGTCGTCGACGCCGCGCCCGGGTTGGGTGAAGCGGTGGTTTCCGGTGCGGTCACGCCGGATCACTACCGGCTGAGCGGCAAGGGCGAAATCGTCGAGGGGCCGGGTGAGGGTTGCTTGACGCCGTCACGGCTGGGTGAGCTCGCGGCCGTCGGCAGGAGGCTGGAGAAGCACTTCGGCGCGCCGCAGGACGTCGAGTGGGCGTTCGATGGCGACGGCGAACTGTGGTTGACCCAGTCGCGGCACATCACCACGCTGTTCCCGGTCCCGGAGACCGCGGGAGAGCCGCGCGCGTACTGGTCGGTCAACGTCTACCAGGGGATCAACCGTCCCTTCACGCCGATGGGCGCGTCCATGATCCGGGAGCGGCAGCGCGGGATGGCGACGTACATGAGCGCGCTCGGCTTCTCCGACGAGATCGTCGACGTGGACGGGTGGCTGTTCTGGGACATCACCGACGGCGTGCGAAGCCCGGCGAAGCGGCCGAAGATGGCCGCGTTCATGGACAGCCTCGCGGCGCCGTCGGGGCGGTTGGTCGAACAGCTCGGCCGAGACCAGCGGTTCCCTTCGGTGCCGCCCGGATCCGACGAGGACACCCCGCCTGAGAACCGGCGCCGCCGCTGGGACCGGATGATCGCCGCGTGGCTGTTGCCGGATCGGGCCCGCGCCAGGGGCGTCCGCGACGCCGAACGGCGGATCGCCGCGTTCGCGGGACCGGACGACGCGACGGCCTGGCAGCGACTGTCCTTTGTGGAGTCCATTCGCGGTGACGTCTGCCGGATCGAGGCGAATCTTCCGCGTGACGCCAATACCGCGGGTGCGGTCGGCGGGCAGCTGGCCGGACGGCTGCTGCGGGGTTACGTGGACGAGGCAGAGATCGCCGCCGTTTTCCGCGGCATCCCGCACAATCCGACCACCGAGATGGATCTGGCGTTGTGGCGCACGGGAGAGTCGATCCGACGGGACGACGAGGCCCGCAGACTGCTGCTGGACACCGCGCCCGACGAGCTGGCCGCCAAACAGCTCGCGGGAGCCCTGCCGGACGTCATCCAGCACGGCGTCGCGGCGTTCCTGACGGATTACGGTTGCCGCGCCACCTCGGAGATCGACTTCGGCGTACCCCGCTGGGCCGACGATCCCGAGCCGGTCTTCGCGATGCTGGTGAATCTGCTGAGTGCGGAAGCCCGCTTCGAAAGCACGGCCGCGGCGGCCGAGACACGGATCGTCGAACTCACTCGCCGACTTCCGGTGACCAAAGCGCACCGGGTGATCTTGGCGCGTTTCCTGCTGCGCCGGTCGAGGCGATTGCGCGGTCTGCGTGAGTTCCCGAAATTCTGTCTCATGCGCGGTTTCGCCGCGCTCCGGAAGCAGTTGCTCCTCGTCGGCGAGGAGATCGTCCAGGCGGAGAGACTGGGCCGGGCCGACGACGTGATGTTCCTCGACCTCGCCGAAGTCCGCGAAGCCTTGGACGGCAGAGACTTCCGGGCGATCGTTGCGCGACGGCGAGAGGTCTGGGGGCGGGAGGCGCGCAGGCCTCGGGTGCCGTCGGTCCTGCTTTCCGACGGCACCGTGCCCGCGCTCGAGTCCCATGCGGGCGAAGGTGACCTCGCCGGGCTGGCCGCGGCGGCGGGGGTGGTGACCGGCCGGGCGAGGGTGGTCCGCGATCCCGACGGGGCGCGGATCGAACCGGGCGAGATCCTCGTCGCCGCGACGACGGATCCCGGATGGACACCGCTGTTCCTCACCGCGGCCGCGCTCGTGACCGAAACGGGCGGGATGATCTCCCATGGCACCACCGTCGCCAGGGAACACGGGATCCCGGCCGTGGTCGGTGTCCCCGACGCCACCACGCTGATCACCACCGGCCGGGTGATCACCGTCGACGGCTCGGCGGGGACGATCACGTTCGGCGAGGAGCACCGGTGACCTCCGCGCTCACCGGCGCGTTCAACTTCCGCGACACCGGCGGCGGGCCGATCCGGCGGAGGCGGCTGTTCCGCAGCGACACCTTGCAGGCTCTGACTGGCAGGGATAAGGACCTCCTGCTCGACCGGTTCGGTATCGAAGGCGTCCTCGACCTTCGCTCCAGCGCCGAGACGGCCGGCGAGGGCCGGGCGGCACTGCCCGGAGTCCGCTACGCGAACGTGCCGTTGCGGACCGTCCAAAGCGGACGGTCGTTGGAGGCGACTTACGCCGACCATCTCCGGCTCGACGACAACCTCCCGGTCGCCATCGAGATCCTGGCGGTCCTGCTGGCCCGGCCCGTCGTGGTGCATTGCGCGTCGGGCAAGGACCGGACCGGGATCGTCACGGCCCTCGCGCTCGGTCTCGCCGGTGCGCCACGGGAGCTGATCGTCCAGGACTACCTGCGCAGCGCGTACAGCCTTCCCCGGGTGATCGAGCGCTTCCGCTCGCTCCGGTTGCCGGAGGAACTGTTCCGGTGCACCGAAAGCACGATCAACGCTCTGCTAGACAGCGTCGAGGACGATTTCGGGAGTTTCGCCGGCTGGGCGCGGCAGCGTGGTGTGTCCGACGCGGCGGTCCGGACATTGAAGGCGCGTTTGCTCGAACCTCCCGACCTGCGGCAGCCCCGGTAAATCGGTGGTCGGCGGCTCGGACGTCTCGTTATCGTCCTTTCTCCGACGTCAGGGGGAGAAGCATGGGACGGAAGAGTCCGCAGGAGAAGAAGCGGCTGAGCTACGCCAAGGATCGTCGCAACGATTACGGCGCGAACGACAAGGCTTCGCGCAAGAACCTTCCACGTCACAAACGCCGTGTGAACCAGGCGAATCGGCACCGCGATCAACAGATGCTGACCTCGGCCCGCGGACCGGTGGACCTCGAACATGCGGCGACCGCCGAGGAGGACCTGTTGAAGGTCCGGCCCCTGCGGTGGCGGAAATGGCCCGATACCCCGCTGGGCGGGGTCGTGCGCGGAAAGCTGGACCGGATCGATGTGCGCCGGTCGTTCGAGGCGGCAACACTGTCCCCATTGGCCGACCGCGAACCGCGCGAGATGCTCTCCGCGGCGGCGCACCTTTTGTCGACCAAGGACGTGGCGGTCCTGCACTTCCTGGCGCACACCGGTGTTCGGGTCACCGAACTCTCCGCACTCGATCTGCGGGACGTGTCGACCGGCTCGGTCATCGTGCGCGGCGGGCGACGGCGGACGATTCCGCTGCCGCCCGAGCTTCGGCCTCCGCTCGACGCCTATCTCCGGGTCCGTGCCGAGCGGCCGGGTGCTGACGAGGAACCGGCGTACTTCCTCAACGCTTTTGGCTGCCGAGTGTCTCCGAGGTCGGTCAATGACGTCGTGGCCACATTCGGGACCTTGATCGGCATGCCAGGGCTCTCCGCGCGAACTCTGCGCAAGACCTTCGCCATCGACCTGCTCCGCGCCGGAGCCGATCTCGGCACCGCCTCCGAGATGCTCGGTCACGCCTCGCCTGACGCTACTCGTGCCTACCTCGCCCGCTGACCGATAGGTCGGATGTATCTGCCGCTTTCCGGGTGAGCGTACTGGTCAAAGTGCGCTGATCTCTGGAAACATGCCGGTCGCCAGGACTTGATCTGCGGTAAACGTAGTATGAATCTGGAGGCGCCCCATGGCCGAGCTGTCCAGGCGATCGATGCTGAGGGTCGCGGCGGGGGCGGCGGCGCTCGGTGGCCTCTGGGCTCAAGGTGCGCCACCGGCGCTCGCCGGAGAAGACGTCCGTCGCCGGATCGTCGACGACGCGCGCATGGTCTGGAAGCGGCTGCCGACGGGCTGGCAAGAGGGCCCGTTCCTCGCCAACGGCTTCCTCGGCGTCCAGTTCTACGCGGGCGCGCAGCCGAACGTCCTCAAGGTGATGCTCAGCCATTCGCGCGTCCAGGACCAGCGCGGGCAGTGGGAAGCGGCCATCGGGTACTCGCGGCTCCCGATCGGCTACCTCACCCTCACCTTCGAGGGCGCGATCACGGCGGTGGACTGGCACCTCGACCTGTACAACGCCGAACTCGGCGGCACCATCACCACCACCCGCGGCTCGGTGCGCTTCTCCGCGCTGGTCCACAACGACCAGGACCTCCTTCTCGTCTCGCTCACCGGGGAGGCGGCGGCGGACTGGGGGTTCACGCCGCTCAAGTCGGCCACCACCCGGACGATCCGTAAACCGCCCGACTACACGGCCAATCCCGATCCGAAGCTCGTCAGTGCGGGCGCCGTCCGGTACTGCGAGCAGCCGCTCCACGCCGGCGGCGGATACACGACGGCGTGGCGCGAGCGGACCATCGGCACGCGACGGCTTCTGGCGGCGACGGTCGCGTACGGGTTCCCCGAGCCGACGCACACCGCGGAAGCGATCACCAGGGTCAATCGGGCGTCGACGGTGGTCCCGGACCTGCTCGTCGCCGGGCACCGGCGCTGGTGGAACGCCTTCTACCGGCGCAGTTTCGTGTCCATTCCGGACAAACGGATCCAGCGGTTCTACTGGATCCAGCTGTACAAGACCGCGTGCGCCACCCGCGCGAGCGGCCCGGTGGTCGCCGAGTGGGGGCCGTGGTTCCCGGAGGTCGGCAACAGCTGGACGGCGGTGTGGTGGAACCTGAACGTCCAGGTCACGTATCCGATCGTCAACAGCAGCAACCATCCCGAACTCGACGCCGTCACCGAGACCTTCCGTCGCGACTACGCCAACCTCGAACTCTCGGTGCCTCCCGCTCACCGGGACGGCGACACGTACGCGCTTTCGCATCCGGGCGACTGGCGGCTGCGGCCCGGCGGCGCCCGCGCGGTCGGGGTCCCCGGGCCCGCCACCAAGAACGACCAGACCGGAAACCTGATCTGGGGTCTGCACAACGTCTGGCTCGCGTACCGGCACAGCATGGACCACCGGGTCCTGCGCGACGTCCTGTATCCGACGCTCGCCAAGGCGCTCAACTACTACCGGCATTTCCTCGCGACGGGCCCGGACGGCGCCCTGCATCTGCCGATGACGAGATCGCCCGAGTACGCCGACGCGGCCGACTGCACCTACGACCTGTCGTTGATCCGCTGGGCCGCGCGCACCCTCGTCGAATCGGCGGCCAAGCTACGGATCGACGATCCGCGGGTGCCGGCGTGGCGGGAGATCGGCGAGAAGCTGGTGCCGTACCACCAGGATCCCGCTCAAGGCGTGCTGATCGGAGACGGCGTCCCGCTGGCCGACTCGCATCGGCACTTCTCGCATCTGCTGTGGCTCTATCCGCTGCGCGAGAAACTCTGGGATCGTCCCGGAGAGCGGGACATCATGCGCCGTACGTTCGCGCATTGGTCGAGCGCGCAGGAGAAATGGCACGGTTACAGCTTCGCGGCGGCGTCGTCGATGTGTTCCGTGATGAACCAGCCCGAGGAAGCCCTGCGCTATCTGAAGATCTTCCTCGACGGAACCGTCGTCGCGAACACCCAGCTGACACCGAACACGATGTACCGCGAGGGGGCGAACCTCGCGATCGAGAGTCCCATCACCGCCGCACAGTCCGTTGTGGACATGCTCCTGCAGGGTGACCACGGCGTGCTCAAGGTCTTCCCGTCGGTCTCGTCGGCGTGGCCGGACGCGTCCTTCGAAAGCCTGCGCGCGGAGGGGGCGTTCCTCGTGGACGCGTCCCGGCGGAACGGCGCGACCGAATGGATCCGCGTCCGCAGCGAGGCGGGGGAGCCGCTCACCCTGCGGCACGGGATTCCCGGCGACATCGAGGTCCGTGACGCGCGCGGACGGCGCCTTCCTTGGCGCCACGCGGGTCCCGGCACGATCTCCATTCCGCTCCATCGCGGCGGGACGGCCGTTGTCTCGCGACGCGGCACGCGTCCGGAACTGGAGCCGCGGGACGTGCCCGGCGACCGTTCGACTCCGGCTTGGGGGATCTGAGCATGGACATCACTCGCAGGACGGTGCTCGGCGGGGCGTTGGCAGGCGTGGCCGCGGCCGGATTCGCGCCGTCCGCGTCGGCGGTGGAGAACGACTTCGCGCTCGGCGGCCTCGACTGGCCCGGATTCCTCGGCACGGCCGACCTGATCTGGCGCCGGATGCCGAAGACCTGGTACGAGGGGCCCTTTCTGGGCAACGGTTTCCTAGGCTCGGGCATCTACGCCGAACCCGGCCGGAACGCCGTCCGGTTCAACGTCCAGCACAGCGAAGTACAGGATCACCGGCCGGAGTTCGGTTCCCTGTTCGGGCTCGCACGGCTGCCGATCGGGCATTTCACCCTCGAACCGGTCGGTGCCATCACCGGGATCGACTGGCGGATGGACCTCTGGAACGCCGAGCTCAGGGGCACGATCACCACGGCCGCGGGCAGCCTGTCGCTGCGCGCGATCGTCCACACCGGACAGTCTCTCCTGGCCGTCGAGATCGAGCCGACCGAGGGGGAGCGCGGTTTCGCCTGGGTCTTCCATCCGGCGGAGGCGGTGAGCCCGAGAACGGATCCGAAGTTCGGGAAGCCGCCGCCCGCCGGGTATGCCGCCAACCCGCCCGCGACTCTGAAAAGCAGCGGTGACAGCAGGCTTTCCGTGCAGACCCTGCTGTCGGGCGGCGAACACGTCACGGCGTGGCGCGAGGTCGCCCAGGGCTCGAAGCGGACGCTGTACACGTCCGTGGCCTGGTCGTATCCGAAGCGGACCGCCGTGCGGGAGGCGTTGAAGACGGTCCGTCGCGCCGAGCCGTTCTCGGCGTTGACGGCCGGACACCGCCGCTGGTGGCACGACTACTACCGGCACGGTTTCCTGTCCATTCCGGACACCCGGCTCCAGAGCTTCTACTGGATCCAGCTGTACAAGATCGCTTCCGCCGCGCGCCGGGAGGCTCCGGTGATGGCGACCTGCGGACCGTGGCTGGAGCCGACCCCGTGGCCCGCGACCTGGTGGAACCTCAACGTCCAGCTCGAGTACTGGCTCATCCACGGGTCCAACCACCTCGAACTGGACGCCGTCGGCCACGCGCTCGGGAAGTACCGGGCGAATCTGACGAGCCAGGTCGCCGAGCCGTACCAGCACGATTCGGCGGGCATCCCGCGTACGACGGACATGAACCTGCTCAACGGCGCGGTCGGGACGAACGCGGGCTTCCCGGTCGGCATCCCGGGCAAGGAGACACCGACGCCGGAGGTCGGGAACCTCACCTGGGCGCTGCACAACGTCTGGCTGTCGTATCGGCACACGATGGACCGGCTCCTGCTGCGGGACACCCTGTTCCCCTTGCTGCGCAAGGCGATCAACTACTACCTCCACTTCCTGACGCCCGGGGCCGACGGGAAGCTTCATCTTCCGGCGACGTTCTCCCCGGAGTACGGCGTCAACGCGCCCGACTGCAACTACGACCTGGCACTGATCCGATGGGGCTGCAAGACCCTGCTGGAGTCGGCGGCGGAACTGCGCGTCGACGATCCGCTCGCGCGACGGTGGCGGGAGGTCCTGGCCACACTCGTCCCGTATCCGGCCGACGCCAACGGCTACATGATCGGCGCGGGGGTGCCGTTCGCGAAGTCGCATCGGCACTACTCGCATCTGCTGCAGATCTACCCGCTGTACGAGATCACCTGGGAGCGGCCGGAGCACCGGCGGATCATCGAGACCTCGCTCGATCACTGGGTGGGCTTCGAGGGGGCGTTGCAGGGCTACACGTTCACCGGGGCCGCGTCGATGTCGGCGCAGATGCTGCGCGGCGAGAAGGCGGAGTTCTACCTCGGTGAACTGCAGCGGCGCTACATCCAGCCGAACACGATGTACAAGGAATCCGGTCCGGTGATCGAGACACCGCTTTCGGCCGCGCAGTCGCTGCACGACATGCTCGTGCAGAGCTGGGGTGGCGTGATCCGGCTCTTCCCGGCGCTGCCCGCGAAATGGGCCGACGCCGCGCTGCGCGACTTCCGCACGGAGGGGGCGTTCCTGCTCAGCGCCTCGCGGCAGGGCGGGAAGACGCGGTGGGTCAAGATCACCAGCGAGGCCGGGGCGCCGTGCGTGCTGCGGACGGATCTCGACGGCGAGCTGACCGTCCGTGACCGGTGGGGGCGGCCGAAACGCTGGCGGCGGCTGCCGAACGGTGACGTCCGGATCGACCTGCGGCGCGGTGAAGAGGCTGTCGTGCACCGTGCGGGCGACCGGCCGGACTTCGAGATCCGGGCCGTGCCGTCGAACGGGGACAGCGCGCCATGGGGGATGCCGTGACCTCTTGAAGGGCGATACGAAAGAGTGTCCCTGTACTTCCTCCGGACGACAGGAGCACAGATGTCCCAGCCGCCGCAGCCGGGAGAGCCCGAAGGCCAGGCGCCCGACCCCGGCCCTCAGCCGGGGCAGCCGTACCCGCAGCAGCCGTACCCGCAGCAGCCTTATCCGCAGCAGCCGTACCAGCAACAAGGCTGGTACGGCGCGCCGCAGCAGCCGCCGCCGTCTTCGAACAAGACGGCGCTGTGGGTCGGGCTCGGGGTACTGGGACTTGTCGTGGTGGTCGCCGTCGTGGCGATCCTGGGGTTCGTCGCGCCGGGTTTCTTCCTGTCGGACTCGAAGGACAAAGGCGCGGTCGCGTCGTCCTCGTCGGCTCCGGCCTCCAGCTCCCAGGAGACGACGACGCAGAGCCCGGTGAACATCCCGTCCGCCCGCACCGAACTGCCGAAACGCACGACCCCGCTCGCGGATCCGACGGAGTGCGCCTATCCGGCGGACACCAGCAAGGAGGCGGCGAAGAAGGTGAACCCGCCGGCGGCGGGACCGACTCCGGCTTCCGGCACGGCGGCGGTCACGGTCAAGACGAGCGCGGGTGACATCGGGCTGACGTTGGACCGCGGCCTCGCTCCGTGCACCGTGGCGAACTTCCTTTCGCTGGCGCAGCAGGGTTATTACGACGGCACCTCGTGCCACCGGCTCGGCGTTTCGGGACTGCAGATGCTCCAGTGCGGCGACCCGGAGGGCTCCGGAATGGGCGGACCGGGTTACACGATCCCGGACGAGATCTTCCCCGAGCTCAAGTACGGTCGCGGGCTCATCGCCATGGCGAAGACCCAGAACCCGGACTCGGGCGGCAGCCAGTTCTTCATGGTCTTCGGTGAAGCGGAACTGCCGCCGGACTACACGGTGTTCGGGAGCATCTCCGACGAGGGCCTCCAGACCCTGGACAAGGTCGCGCGCGGGGGCGTGGACGCCGAGAAGGGGTCCGGAGACGGGACGGGGCCGCCCCGGATCGAGGTGAAGTTCCAGTCCATCGCGGTGGGCTGAACTCGCGGTTGCCAGGAAAGGGCCTTTCCTGGCAACCGTCGTCTCACCCGGCGGTCCGCGGCTCTTCGCGCAGGATCCGCCAGCACAGATAGAGGCAGACGCCCGCCGCGGGCGCGCCGCCCAGCAGTGTGGCGGCGATGCCGAGCGGGATCACCGTCCCCGCCAGGTACAGCGGCACCAGCGCGGCCGTGGCGATCGCGAACTTCGCGAGGAAGATCGTCGTGCACAGGTAGTACCGCCGACGCCGCCGTCGATCGCGCCGCCAGGTCTGACGTTCGCCGCGTAGCCTGCCCAGCACCAGCCCGATGACCGGCTGTCGCACCAGGATGGACAGTCCGAACAGCACCCCGCCTCCCGCCTGCCAGAGGACCGTGCTCAGGTAGAAGTCGGCCGCGTGGCCGGAATTCCCGGCCAGCAGTGCGGACACCCCGACCACGATCACCCCGATCGACGGCTGCCAGACCTTGCGGTCGGTGAACAGCCGCACCGCGGCCAGCACGACCACGGCGCCGACCGTGATCAGCGCCGACGTCAGCACCTGCCCGGTCACGAGGTACGCGACGAGGAACACCACCCGCGACGCGACACCTTCGGCGACCGTGCGCCAACCGCCCACCGCGCTGAACAACGACAGCGACTTCCGGGTCAGCACGTCGAGGCTCACGCGCCCACCTTCGTGAAACCGTTGCGGCGCATCGTGTCCTCGTACTGGCCGATCGCGTCGAGCAGGCCGAGCCGTCCGTGGTGCGCCTCGGCCAGCGCTTCGCAGAGATGGCGCGCGTCCTGCATCGCGAGGTTGCCGCCGAAGCCCGGGGCGAGATGGATTGCGTCGCCGAGGAGCGTCACCGGACCGGCGCGCCAGGGCTCCGGCGGTGGGATCGATCCGATCCGCAGGGCGACCGTGAAGTCCGGCCATGCCTCGCCGATGATCGTCCGCAGGGCTGGAGGCATCTCCATGCTCGGCTCCCGTGTGGCGGGCAAGGCCCACATCACGTAGTCCTCGATTTCGGCCGCGGTGCGACGCAGGGCGGGCAGCCACCGCCGTCGCGCGGACAGGGGAGCTTCGGAGAACCGCAGCACGGCCACCACCACCGTCGTGCCGCGGATGCGAGCAGTCGCGGGGCTGTGGCCGATCAGGCCGGGCAGCCCGGTGCCGAGGACGGCCCGCAGCGGAGTCGCGCCCATGATCATCCGGCGTCCCGTGTCCACCACCCGCGCGTCGGGCAGATACCGGCGGCGGACCGCCGAGCCGATTCCGTCCGCGCCGACGAGAACGTCCGCGGTGTCCGTGCTCCCGTCGGCGAACCACGCCCGGACCGTGCCGTCGGCGCGCTGTTCGAACCGGGTGAACTCCGTCCAGAACCTGGCCACGTCGTCGAGATCGGTCAGCAGGACCGCTCTCAGCAACGGCCGGTGTACCTGCCTGCCGGGTCTTGCCAGGCTCGGCTGAACGCCCGTGATCGCGAGTTCCCCGTCCACATCGGACAGTGTCAGGGTCTGCTCGCGCGGTCCTCCCGTGGTGGCCTCGACCATCGCGAAATGCGCCGGGGGCAGGCATGCGTGCAGCGCCGACCTCCCGCGCTCGTCGAGGTGCAGGCTCACGCCCTGCGGACGTCCCTGCGGGGTGTCTCGCTCGTACACCGCGACGTCGATCCCCGCCCGGCGCAACCCGTGAGCGAGCGTCAGCCCGCCGAGACCGGCGCCGATCACGATCACCTTCATGACTTCACCTCATTCTTCACCGCCTGATGAAGAACACGGTACCGAAAACTTCATCGGGTGGTGAAGAAAACGGTGTTAGGCTTCGGATGCCATGACAGAACACGAGAAGAACCGCCGTCCCGGGCGCTGGCGGTCGGGCGCGGAGAGCAAGCGGCGGATTCTGCAGGTCGCTCGTGAGCTGTTCCACGAGCACGGCTACGGCAGTACGACCGTGCGCATGATCGCCACCGCCGCCGAGGTCGACCCGGCGATGGTCTTTTACTTCTTCGGCACCAAGCAAGGTCTGTTCAGCGCCGCGATCGAGATCTCCGGCGACGTCCCGCCCGCCGTCGAGGCCCTTTTCGACGGCGGCCTCGACGGCATCGGCGAGCGCCTCGTCCGGACGCTGGTGGGGAACCTCGACAAATCCGACCGCACGCCGCTGATGATGCTGACCCGGTCGGCTCCCGCCGATCCGCGGTCCGAAGCGCTGCTGCGCGAGTTCATCGACCGGGAGATCACCGGCAGGCTCGCGGCGCTGCTCGGCACGCCGGACGCCGCGCTGCGGGCGGGCATGGTCAACGTGCAGATCCTGGGGCTCGCGGTCGCCCGGTACATCATGCGTATCGAGCCGATCGCGTCTTCGTCCGTCGACGAACTGGCCGCCACGTTCGGCCCGCTCGTGCAGCACTGCCTGACCGGGCCCGCGACGCGCGCGTGATCGCTCTTGTATCTCCCCCGAGGGGAGGTGCGAGGGTGGGCGGATGGACGCCCCCCGGTACTCGATCGGCGAGCTCTCCCGGCGGACCGGGCTGACCGTCAAGACCATCCGTTTCTACTCCGACCGAGGCATCTTGGCCCCGTCCGGCCGCACCGCGTCCGGGCACCGCCGCTATGGCGTCGACGCACTCGCGCGCCTGGAGCTCGTGCGCACGTTGCGTGAGCTGGGACTCGACCTGGCCACGATCCGGAAGGTCGTCGAAAGCGAAGCCGCCCTTCCCGATGTCGCCGAGGCCCACCTGCGGGCGCTGGAAGCGCAGATCCACGTGCTGCGTCTCCGTCATGCGGTGCTGAAAGCCGTGACCCGGCGCGGATCCACTCCCGAGGAGATCACTCTGATGCACGACTTGGCCAAACTGACCGAGGATGAGCGACGTCGGCTGATCGACGACTTCCTCGACGCCATCTTCGGCGGTCTCGAGCATCCCGGGTTCGTCGGGATCGCCCGCTCGATGACGCCCGAACTACCCGAAAGTCCCGCGGTCGAACAGGTCGACGCCTGGGTGGAACTCGCCGGACTGGTGAGGGATCCGGATTTCCGCGCCCTCATGCGACGCCTCGCCGAAGGGTACGACGCCGCCCCGCGGCGGGATCTGCCCTGGCTGGACATCGCCGATGATCCCCGGCGGGAGCGGTACCTCGAGCTGCTCGCCGTGATCAACGGGTGGGCGGCTCCGGATCAGCGCCGCGTTCCCTGATCGGGGGAGAGGATCTCGGCCAGCCGAAGGGTGTCTTCGAGGTAGCGCTCGTAGGGGAAGCCCGCCGCGATGAGCCCGGCGCGGAACTCGTCGTAGAGCGGTTTTCCGGCCGCGTGGAAGGCTTTCCGGCCGACTTCGGTGAGGCGGACGAGCCTCCGGCGTGCGTGCTCGGGGTCGACGGTGATCTGTACCAGGCCGTCCGCTTCGAGCGGTCGTAGCGCCCGGCTGATCGCCGGGTCGGACACCGAAAGCGCCTGTGCGAGCCGATGCTGCGTCGCCGGCTCGATCTCCTCGAGCGTGCCCAAAAGCCGTATCTGGCTGTAGGTCAAGCCGTCGGTGTCTTCGGTGCGCCGCCGGGCGTTCTCGCCCAGCAGCATGACCACGCGGTGCAACAGGTCTGCGAGTCCGTCATCCACGAGGATCACTATACCTGATTGTTGACGAGTTAATATTAACTAGGTAAGACTGAAGACATGGACAACTTCTCATACCTCGCCCAATCCGCCTTCCCGCTGGTCTGGATGCTGGTACCGGCCGTCGGGGCGTTCCTGCGAGCCCGCCACGCTCCGACGGCCCACGAACGGCTGGAGATCTGGCAGCGCTGGTGGGCGATCGGCGCCCTGGGCTTCGGCAGCCTGTGGATGACGGTCGCGTTCCTCGCGTTCCCGGACGTCATGGCCACCGCCATCGGCTTCGACCGGACGCCCTTCCTGTTCGAGATCGCCTTCGCCAACCTCGGGCTGGCCGTCATGGGATTCCGCGCCGCTTCGGCGTCCGCGCGTGAACGCGTCACCATCGGACTCGGCGCCGGGATGTTCCTCTGGGGAGCCCTGGTCGGCCACGTCTACCAGTGGTTCGCCAACGGCGTCCACAGCCCCGGCAACACCGGCGGAGTCCTCGCCAACGACCTGCTCATCCCCGCCGTCATGATCATCCTGGCCGTACGGTCACGGAAGCTCCGCCCGGCAACCGTCGCCTGACGCAGAAGGAGATTTCCGCATCATGGCGACTCAGGCCCCTCCCGAGCGGCTCACCATGTTCATCGACGCGGTGATCGCGATCGCGCTCACCCTGCTGGCGTTGGAACTCCCCGTCCCCGCTGGCGACACCACCGAGGCGATGCTGAGTTCGGTGGCGGATCACGGCAAGGAGTATCTGGCCTTCGGTGTCAGCTTCGTGGTGATCGCCGCCCATTGGCGCGCCCACCACGAGATCTTCGGCCACGTCCGCTCGCTGAACAGCCGCCTGATCAGCCTCACCCTTGCCTGGCTGTTCATGCAGGTGCTGACGCCGTTCGCGACCCGGGTGATCACCGCGGACGGCGCCTTCCCGCCCCGGTTCAGCCTGTACGCGATCGTGCAGGTGCTGGCGTCCGCTTCGTTCGCGCTGATCATCCGGGAGATCCGGCGCGAACACCTCTACCGCGCGGACACGCCGCCGTGGGCGTTCAGTCAGAACCTGGTGCGGAGTGTGTGCCTGGCGGTTGTGTTCGGGGTTTCGGTTCCTGTTTCGTTCGTCACCGCGGGTACTTGGGCGTATTTGTGTTGGCTGGCGGCGCCGGTGGTGCTGGCGGTGGCCGGGCGGGTGCAGGGGCGTGCGAGGTGAAGTCGGGTAGTCATAGGGGTATGACCGACCGTGTTCCGTGGCAGGCCGACGCCTATCTCGATCTCGCCCGCCGAGCCTGTTTCGTCTGCGAACTTCTCGACGGCAACCCCGACTACCCGCATCACATCGCCTACCGGGATGCCGACGCGGTGGTCTTCGCCAGCCGTTTCCCTTCCGTGCTCGGGCATTTTCTCGTGGCCCCGATCGAACATCGGGAGCACGCCATCGGCGACTTCACCGCCGACGAGTACCTGGCCGTCCAGCGGGTCGTGCACCGCGCGGGCACCGCGTTGAGCGACTTGTTGACCGTCGAACGGCTTTACGTGCTGTCCTTGGGCAGTCAACAGGCCAACCGGCACGTCCATTGGCACCTCGCGCCTCTGCCGCCCGGCGTTCCGTACGAGCAGCAGCAGGCCGCGGTGTTCGATCCCGCGCGTGGCCATCTGGACGTTCCCGATGACGAACTGGCGGATCTTGCGCGCCGGCTCGGTGAACGCATGACCGACAGCTCGACGATGTAGGAATCGGGACACTCAACGTCCCGATTCCTACATCGTCGACACTCGGCATGCGAGAGGTTCCGGCTCCCTTCGGCGGTTGGGCGTGTCTCAGGAGACGGCGCGCGTGATCAGGTGGACGACACGCGTGACTGGATGGACGACACGCGTGTCGCCGGGGCCTTCAAATGCCAAACGAAAGACGTCAGAGCGGGTTGTGCGCCCCCAGCGGCGCGGTGCAGAACGGTCCGCCGACGTACTCCGCCGCCACCCCCGTCGGCGCGGGCATGTCCGCCAGCTGGTCCGCGTAGGTCTCCGCGTTGTCGAGCGACTTGTAGCCCAGCTCTTCGGCTTCGGCGAGTGAGTAGATCCGGCGCGTGTTGTCGGAGACGCCCCAGATCAGCCGGTAGCCGGGGGAGGGGTAGCTCAGGCAGGCCTCGAACAGCCGGGCGCCGTCGTCGGGGGAGAGCCACGTCGTCAGGCCGCGCGGGCCGAGGACGAGCGGGCTTTCGAAGCAGGAGCCGATCCGGATGACGATCACGTCCATGCCGAACCGCGAGTGGTACAGGCTGCCGAGCGCTTCGATGGCCGCCTTGCTGACGCCGTAGTAGGTGTCGGGGCGGGGCGTGGAGTCGGCGGGGAGGCCGTCCGCGCCCGCCTCGTCGTTGCGGCGGAAGCCGACGGAATGGTTGCTGGAAGCCAGAATCACGCGCGGCACACCGGCGGCGCGCGCGGCTTCGAGGACGGTGTGGGTGCCGTTGATGTTCACGTCGAGCGTGGCTTCCCACGAGTTCTCGCGGCTGTGCCCGCCGAGGTGGATCACCGCGTCGACGCCGGCGCAGGCCTTCGCCATCGCCTCCGGGTCGGTCACCGAAGCGGTGATCAGCTCGACGTCCTCGCCGCCCGAGGCTTCGGGTTGCGCGGCCAGGTCGAGCAGGCGCAGCACCCGTCCGGAACGGCGCAGTCGCGGCCGCATCAGGGTGCCGACGATGCCCGCCGAGCCGGTGATCAGGACGCGCTGGTCTGCCATGGGGACCCCTTGTCAGTGAAGGAAAGTGGGAAACAGGTCAGCGGATGCCGGCGCGGCGCAGTTGCTGGCCGAGCTCCGCGGTGATTTCGGCGAGGAGCTCGCCGACGCGCTGGGCATCGGCGTCGGTGACCTCGGTGACCGGCATGGAGCAACTGATCGCGTCGGTGCCGGGGATGCGGTACGGGATCACGGCCGCGACGCAGCGGACGCCGAGGCTGCCTTCCTCGATTTCCGAGGCATAGCCGCGTTCGCGCGTCTTCGCGCATTCGGCGTGCAGCGCCTCGACGGTGGTGATGGTGTTCGGGGTGAGCGCCGTCAGCTCTCCGGTCAGGAGGCCGTCGATCTCGTCGTGTGTCAGTTCGGCCAGCAGTGCCTTCCCCAGTGCGGTCGCGTGGGTGGGCAGCGTGCGGCCGACGCGGGACACGAGATGCGTCGAGTGCCGGGACTCGCGTGTCTCCAGATAGACGACGTCGGTGCCCTCGCGGCGCGCGAAATGCGCCGTGTAGCCGGTCTTCTCCCGGATCCGCTCCAGCGCTTCGGTCGCGTACGGGACGACCGGGTCGCGGTCCAGGTAGGCCGTGCCACAGATCAGCGCGCGGACGCCGAGGCGGTAGCGGGCGGTGTTGGTGTCCACTTCCAGCCAGCCGGCTTCGAGCAGGGTGCGGAGCAGGCCGTGCAGGCTCGACCTGGGGAACCCGGTCCGCGCGTGGAGATCCGAAAGGGAGAGCCACACGTCGTTCGCGGCGAAGGTCTCGATGAGGTCGATCGCCCGCCTCGCCGACTTCACCCCGGCGGGTTCAGGCGCGCCGTTCGCCACCGTGACGGCGGCTTCCTGCTGCGGCATCCGCGCTCCTCCATCCGGCCGTTGACTTGTGACTCCGGCCATATTAGCGTCCCGAACAGCGTTCTTATGGATGAACATAATCACTATAACAGACTCCGTTCATGGATGTGAACAGGTCGGGCTGGGCCTTCGTGAACGCGGAAAGGAGTCAGCGGTGCATTTACTGGACTGGATCATGGTGTCCGCGTACTTCGTCCTGATGGTGGTGATCGGCTTGTGGTCGCACAGCCGGGTCAACACGGTCAGTGACTTCTTCACGGCAGGCGGCAAGATGCCGTGGTGGCTGGCCGGTATCTCCCACCACATGTCCGGCTACAGCGCCGTGCTCTTCGTCGCGTACGCGGGCGTCGCGTACACGGACGGCATCACCGTCTACTTCTGGGGCATGGCCAGCATCGGCATCGGTGTCGGCATCGGCAGCTGGCTGTTCGCCTCACGGTGGAACCGCCTGCGTTCGAAGCTCGGTGTCGCCTCGCCGCTCGAGTACCTGGCGAAGCGCTTCAATGTGCCCACCCAGCAGGCGCTGGCCTGGAGCGGCAGCCTCCTGAAGATCTTCGACATCGCGGCCAAGTGGTTCGCGGTCGCGACGATCCTCAACGTCTTCGCGGGCGTGCCCTACACCTGGGGCATCATCATCACCGGCACGATCACGCTGATCTACTGCACCGTCGGCGGTCTCTGGGCCGACGCGCTCACCGACTTCGGCCAGTTCGTCATCCAGGCCATCGCGGCGATCGTGATGCTGTGGGTGGTGCTGGACAAGCTCGGCGGCGTTTCCGGGCTGTGGACCGTATGGGGTGACCTCCCGCCCGCCCACCTGAACCCGACGACGTCGAAGTTCACCACCATCGTGTTGCTCGTCTACGTGCTGGTGAAGACGCTGGAGTACAACGGCGGTATGTGGAATCTGGCGCAGCGCTACATGGCCGCGCCGAACACCTACGAGGCCCGTCGCGGCGCGCGGCTCTCCTCGATCCTGTACCTGGTGTGGCCGCTGGTGATGATGTTCCCGATGTTCGCCGCCCCGCTGCTGATCCCGGACATCGACAACCCCAACAACGCGTACGCGATCATGACCACGACCTTCCTCCCGCCGGGTCTGGTCGGGCTGGTGCTGGCCGGGATCTTCTCGCACACCATGGCGATGGTCTCCTCGGACGCCAACGCGATCTCCGCGGTCATCACCCGCGACATGCTGCCCGTGCTGTGGAAGAAGGCCAGGAACTTCACCGAGTCGCAGGGGCTGCTCGCCGCCCGTGTCTCCACCGTGCTGTTCGTCGCCGCCACCATGGCGGTGGCCACGCAGGCCGAGAAACTCGGCGGTGTGCTCGGGATCGTGGTGCTCTGGGTCGCGGCACTGATGGGCCCGATCTCGGTGCCGCTGCTGCTCGGCATGCTCCCCGCGTTCCGCCGCTCCGGCTCCCGCGCGGCGCTGATCTCGTGGGCGGGCGGTCTCATCGCCTACGCGATCGCCTACTACGGCTACAACGCCACCCTCGCGGTCACCGTGTCCACCCCGATCCTGGTGTCGCTGGGCTTGTTCATCGGGCTCGGCTACCTGATGCCCGAGCGCAAGGCCTCCACCGACGAGATCATCGACACGATCGACCGCGACGACGACGTCACACCCCGCAAGTCGCAGGACGGCACCACCGTGCCCGCCTGACCGGGCCCGTACCCGGGACCATCCACAAAGAACGAAAGAGAAATCCATGGCACAGCCCAAGATCGAACTCGACGGCCTACTGGCGTTCCCCCTGACCCCCTTCACCGAGGGGCTGGAACTCAACCTCGACGCGTTCGCGGAAACCGTCGAGAGCCACGTGGCCGCCGGAGCCGGTGCGCTGTTCGTCGCCTGCGGTACGGGCGAATTCAGCTCGCTGTCCCCGGACGAGCACGCAGCGATCCTGCGTAAGGCTCGTGAGGTCGTGGCCGGGCGCGTGCCCGTCTGGGTCGGCGCCGGCGGCGGTGCGGCCTCGGCCCGTGCCGGGATCGCGGCGGCGGAGGCGGGCGGCGCGGACGGCGTCCTCCTCCTGCCGCCGTACCTGGTCACCGGTCCGCCGTCCGGGCTGGTCGACCACGTCCGGTACGCCGTCGGGGATTCCTCGATCCCGGTGATCGTCTACCACCGGTCCACCGGCGTGTTCACCCCGGACTCGGCGGTGGAACTGCTCGGCATCCCGTCGGTGGTCGGCATCAAGGACGGCTTCGGCGACGTCGAACTCATGAGCCGGATCATCACCACGATCCGCTCCGTCGGCACCGACCGGGCCCGGGATTTCCTGTTCTTCAACGGTCTTCCGACGGCGGAGGTCTCCGCGCGCGCCTACTCCGCGGTCGGCGTGGCGCGGTACTCCTCGGCCGTGCACTGCTTCGCGCCCGAGATCGCGGCCCGGTTCCACCGCGCGCTCGCGGAGAACGACGACGCCGTCATGGAGGCGCTGCTCGCCGGGTTCTACCTTCCGCTGGTCGCGTTGCGGGATGAGGGGCAGGGCTTCGCCGTGTCGCTGGTCAAGGCCGCGGCGCGGCTGCGCGGGGACAAGGTCGGCTCGGTGCGGCCGCCGCTGGTCGAGCCCACCGCGGACCAGATCGCCCGCCTGGAGAAGATCATCGACGACGGATTCGCCGTCCTCAAGTCCGTCGAGGCCGGTGCCTGAAGATGAAGGTTCTCGACGTCGTCCTGACCCCGGTCGCGTTCGCCGACCCTCCGCTGCTCAACGCGATGGGCGTGCACGAGCCGTTCGCGCTGCGCGGTGTCGTCCAGCTGATCTGCGAGGACGGCGTGGTCGGCCTCGGTGAGTCCTACGGTGACCTCGCCTTCCTCGACCAGGTCAGGAAGGTGCTCCCGGAACTCAAGGGGCACGACGTGTTCGACCTGCCCGGTCTCCGCCGGAAGGTCGCCACCACGCTGGGCGAGGTCGTCTTCGCCGACGCGCACGGGCTGACCGGCGGCTTCTCCGTCAGCAAGACCGTGGCCAGCGTGTACTCGCTGTTCGAGGTGGCGGCGCTCGACGCGCAGGGCCACTACCTCGGCAGGCCGGTCGTGGACCTGCTCGGTGGCAAGGCGCGCGACAAGGTCGACTTCTCCGCCTACCTGTTCTACAAGTTCGGTGCCCACCTCGGCGCCGAGGAGGACTCGTGGGGCGAGGTGACCACGCCGGACGCGCTCGTCGGCGAGGCACGCCGCATGGTGGAGGAGTACGGCTTCGGCTCCATCAAGCTCAAGGGCGGGGCTTTCGACCCCGACCAGGAGATGGACGGGATCCGCGCGCTCGCGGACGCCTTCCCGGACCACCCGCTCCGCATCGACCCGAACGCGGCGTGGACCGTCGAGACCGGGATCCGGGTCGCCGAAGAACTCGACGGGGTCCTTGAATACCTCGAAGACCCGACACCGGGTATCGAGGGCATGGCGCGGGTCGCGGAGAAGGCGAACATGCCGCTGGCCACGAACATGTGCGTCGTGCGCTTCGCGGACATCGAGCCCGCCTTCCGGCAGCGAGCGGTCGGGGTCGTACTTTCGGACCATCATTACTGGGGTGGTCTGCGGGACACCCAGGCCCTCTCCACCACGGCGGAATGCTTCGACGTGGGTCTTTCCATGCATTCGAACAGTCATCTCGGGATCAGTCTGGCCGCTATGGTGCACGTGGCCGCGGCGACGCCGCACCTGACCTACGCCTGCGACACCCACTGGCCGTGGAAGACGGCCGACGTCATCGCCCCGGGTGCGCTGGAGTTCGCCGACGGTGCGGTCGCGGTGCCCGACAAGCCGGGGCTGGGGGTCGAACTCGACCCCGACGCGCTGGCACGGGCCCATGAAGACTATGTCCGAAGTGGACAGACCAAACGGGATGACGTGACCTATATGCGGAAGTTCGTGGGAAGCTTCGAACCGAACACGGCACGGTGGTGACAGGGTGAAGGTCACCGGATACGCCTACCCCTGGGACGTCGTCGACGATCCCGGCTTCGTCGAGCGCGTACGGGAACTCGGCGTCGACGAGGTCGCCGTCGCCGTGTCGTACCACAGCGCCCGCGCGGCGACGCCCTGGTCGCCCGAGCGCACCTCGGTCGTCGCGCGCCACGCGGCGCTGTACCGGCCGGTGCGCGACGAGGCGTGGGGTGAGCTGAAGCCCGCCGAGCCGGACTGGGTGGAAAGCCGCGACAGCGCGGGCGACGCCGTCCGGACGCTGACCGAGGCGGGGATCCCGGCCGCGGCGTGGATCGTGCTGACGCACAACTCGCAGCTGGGCACGGAATTCCCGGATTTCACCGTGCGCAACTGTTTCGGTGAGCGGTATCCGTGGGCGCTGTGCCCCGGCGTGCCCGCGGTCCGCGAGTACGCGGCGAACGTGACGGCGGAGAGCCTCGCCGGGCTCGACTTCGCCACCGTCATCCTCGAGGCCTGCGGACCGCTCGGCGCCGTGCACCAGCACCAGCACGAGAAGACCGACGGCGTCTGGTCGCCCGCGGTGGCCCGGCTGCTGTCGATCTGCTGCTGCGACGACTGTCTCGACGCCTGGGCAGCGGCCGGGCAGGATCCGGTGAAGGCGCTGGGCAAGCTGCGGGCCGAGGTCCGGCGGCTGATCGACAGCGGTGACCTGCGTGCCACCGAGGACAAGATCCTGCCCACGCTGCGGCAGGTCCTGCTCGACACGCGCCAGAACGCGACCGACGCCCTCCGGCGCGCGGTGCTCGAGAAGATCCCGTCCGGGCCCAGGATCGTGCTGCACGGCGCGATGGACCCGTGGGTCACCGGCGCGCTGCCGGGGCTGACGCCGTCGGCCCCGGACGACGTCGACGCGGTGGTGCTGCAGAACTGGGCACCCGGCCGTCCCAGCGTCGGCGCCGTCGAGGCGGCACGGGCGAAACTGCCGGAGAAGGTCGCCGTCGGCAGCTACATCACCGCGGTGGCGGCGAGCCCGGTGCCCGACATCGAGGCCTACACCACCGAACTCGGCAAGGCAGGCGCCACCGAGCTGCACCTGTACCACCTCGGCCTCGCCGGCCCGGGGCGCTGGGCGGATCTCATCGCCGCCGTCAGCGCCGCGCAAGAACTCTAGGAGACGCAAGAAAATGAGCCAGGCAACGGATCCCGCCACGCTCGAACAGATCCTCGCGGCCGCCGCCGATGCGGCAGGCACGACGGCGGCCGCGACCCCAGCCCAGCGCGCCGGATGGCTGAACGCGGCAGCGGACGCCCTCGACGCGGCGGCCGAAGAGCTGATCTCGCTGGCCAACCAGGAGACGCACCTCCCGGCCGCGCCGCGGCTGCAGGGCGAGCTGAAGCGCACGACGTTCCAGCTGCGCCTGTTCGGCGAGGTGCTGGCGGACGGCGAGTTCCTCGGCGCCACCGTCGACCACGCGGACGCCGCGTGGCCGATGGGGCCGAGGCCGGACATCCGGCGGCTGCTCACCCCGATCGGGCCGGTGCTGGTGTTCGCCGCCAGCAACTTCCCGTTCGCGTTCAGCGTCGCGGGCGGCGACACCGCGTCGGCACTGGCCGCGGGCTGTCCGGTCGTGCTCAAGGCACACTCGGGGCATCCGGAGCTGTCCGCCCGCACCGGCGAGGTCCTGCGTGACGCGCTGGTCGAGGCCGGTGCTCCGGAAGGGATCTTCGCGGTCATCCACGGCCAGCAGAACGGCGTCACGGCGCTGAAGGACCCGCGGATCCAGGCGGCGTCGTTCACCGGTTCCGTGCCGGGCGGGCGCGCGCTGTTCGATATCGCGAGCTCGCGGCCGTCGCCGATCCCGTTCTACGGCGAACTCGGCAGCGTCAACCCGGTCGTCGTCACGCGGGCCGCGATCGACGCGCGCGGTGAGGCGATCGCCAAGGGCTACGCGGGTTCGTTCACCCTCGGTGCCGGGCAGTTCTGCACCAAGCCGGGGCTGCTGTTCCTGCCCGAGGGCCACGGCCTCGAAGACACGCTCCGCGAGGCCGTCGCGGCGATCCCGGCGCAGCCGATGCTCAACGAGCGCATCGCGGCGGGTTTCGCCGACGGATTGGCGAAGCTCAGCGAGGTCGACGGCGTCGAGGTGCTGTCGGAATCCGGTGGCGCGGAGGGGATTTCGCACGGCGCGACGCTGCTCGCCACCACCGCCAAAGCGTTCCTCGCCGACGCCGACACCGTCCGCGAGGAGTGCTTCGGCCCGGCGTCGCTGATCGTCACCTACACCGATCAGGCCGAGCTGATCAGCCTGCTCGGCGTGATGGAACCGGGGCTCACCGCGACCATCCAGGGCGAAGAGTCCGATGTGGACTGGATCCGCCAGGTCCTCCCGTCCCTGACCCGGGTCGCCGGCCGTCTGCTGTGGAACGACTGGCCGACCGGCGTCACCGTCACCTGGGCACAGGAACACGGTGGTCCCTACCCGGCGACCACCGCGCCGACCAGTACCTCGGTCGGCACCGCCGCGATCGAGCGGTTCCTGCGACCGATCGCCTGGCAGGGCTTCCCCGACGCGCTGCTGCCGGAACCGTTGCAGGAGAACAACCCGTGGGACCTGCCTCGCAGGACCGACGGGAAGCGCTAAAAGCTCGTGAGTGATTTGGGTCGTTCTAACGACCCAAATCACTCACGAGACCCCAGCACCCGCCGCCGCCCTTGATCCGTCTCTGACCCCTTTTGGGAGGCACTGTCATGTCCGGATTCGGTTGCTTCGACAGGAGAACGGCCTTGCGGGGAGGCGCGGCAGCGGCCGCTTCGGTGGCGCTCACATCAGCACTCGCGGGCACCTCGTCCGCGCAGCCCGCGGCTCCGGGCTCGTCGTCCATCGTGACCGGCTACCGCGAACTGCAAACCGGTATCAACCGGCCGTCGGCGGAGCGCACGGCCGCGCTGGCGAATCTCGACAGGGTCGCGAAGGCGTACCACGACAGCATGACGGTCGGCGACGGTCCACTGTGGAAGGACCTGCCGCTCGGCCCCGGCAGCGAATTCACGACGTCGATGTACGCCCGGCTCCGCGCGATCGCGGTCAACTGGGGTACTCCCGGCGGCGCGCTCGCGGGCGACCCCGCGGTGCTCGCCCGGATCAAGGGCGCGCTGGAACTGCTGTACACCAGCGATCAGTACAGCGAGAAGACCGCCGAGATCGGCAACTGGTACACCTACGAGATCGGCATCCCGCTCTACCTGCTGCACATCCTCGCGACGGTCGCCGACGAGCTCACCCAGGACGAGCTCGCCAAGTATCTGAAGCCGGTACTGAAGTTCTCCGGCGACCCGAACCGCCGCACCAACAATCCGAGCGTCGTCGAGACCGGCGCCAACCGCGCGGACAAGTCGACGATCTCCATCGTCTCCGGCGCGATGCTGGGCGACGCCGGGCGGATCGAACGCGGTGTCGGCGCGTTCACCGACGTCGAAGGCGGGGGAGCGGCGAGTGTCATCGCCAAGCTCCACCGCTCCGCCGGTGACGGTTTCCACACCGACGGCTCGTTCCTGCAGCACGATTCGGTGCCGTATCCCGGGCACTACGGGATCATCCTGCTCACCGCCGTCGCGTCCGCCATCCACGTCACCAAGGGCACGGAGTTCGAACTGCCCGCCGACGTCCGCGACGCGGCGTACGCGCTGGTCTCCGACACGTTCGCGCCGTTCGTGTACGCGGGCGCGCTGATGGAGTCGGTCCGCGGCCGGTTCCTTTCCCGGCAAGGGGAATCCGCGCACGACATCGGGCACCAGCTCACCGGTGCGGTGGTCCTGCTGGCCCGGTCGGCGAGCGGGAAACGCAAGGAGGAGCTCGGCGGTCTCGCCGCGAAGTGGATCACCGAGGACACTTTCGCACCGTACCTCGAGATCCCCGATCCCGAACGGTTCGCGCCGGGGCCGGATCTCGTCGGCATCCCCGGTATCGAGTTCGCGCAGGAATTGCTGGCGACCAAGGTGCGGGCGACGCGGACGGTCGCGACGCATCGCGTGTTCGGCCAGCAGGACCGGATGGTGCACATCACCGAAGGCTGGTCGGCCTCGCTCGGCGTCGCCTCGACGCGGATCTCGCGGTACGAGTCGATCAACTCGATGAACCTGCACGGCTGGTACGTCGGCGACGGTTCGCTGTATCTGTTCCTGCCCAAGGCGAAGGGGCACTTCACCGACGCCTACTGGCCGACGGTCGACCCACTGCTGCTGCCGGGTACGACCACCAAGAGCGGTCCGACCCCGAAACTCGAGTCGGTCCCGCTGACCGGCAAGGATCACTGCGGCGGTGTCCGCTGGGACGCGCGACACGGCGCGCACGCCCTCGACTTCGTCTCGCAGGACGGCACGCTGACCGCGAAGAAGTCGTGGTTCTTCACGCCGTCCGGTGTGCTGTGCCTCGGTGCCGGGATCACCGACACCTCCGGCGAGCGGATCCGGACCACGATCGAGAACCGTAATCTCGGCGAGAACGGCACCGGTGTCCTTCTGGCCGACGGTCGTCTCGTCGAGGGTTCGGAGTCCTTGCGGCGCAAGCGATGGCTGCATCTCGAACGGGTCGGCGGTTACGTCCTCCTCGACGACGCCGAGGTCACCGCGCTGCGTGAGGACCGGACGGGGACTTGGCGCGACGTCGACAAAGGCGCCAACACCAAGGGCACCACGGTGCCGTACACCCGGCGGTACCAGAAGCTGGTCATCGAGCACGGGGCCAAGCCGTCGAACGCGAGCTACGCGTACGCCGTCCTGCCGACCGCGTCGGTACTGCAGACGATCGCCTCGGCCTGGTCGTGGCGCGTGCGGTCCAACACCACGACCGTGCAGGCCGTCCGGTTGTGGGACGCGACCCTGCTGGCGAACTTCTTCGAGGCCGGGTCCGTCGACGAGGTGTCGGTGTCCGGTCCGGCTTCGGTGGCGCTCGGCCGGACGGGGAACGGCTGGCAGCTGGCGGTCTCGGATCCGACGCAGCGTCAGGAGGTCCTGCGCGTGACCGTGCGGCGGAAGACCTTCGAGGTGCCGGTGAAGGACACCTTCGGCGCTACGCAGATCGTCCGCGTTTAGCCGGCTGAACGCGGGGTCGCTCGGCAATCGCAGGCCGGTCCGTGAAGGCCTCCTTGAGGGACTCTGGGTCCCTTAAGGAGGCCTTCACGGACGAATGCGACGGATCGCCACGGTGGGCCAAAGACAGTGTTGCGAAGGGGACTTTCATCGCATCGGATGCGGGGAAAGCTCCCTTCGTCCTCCCCGAACGCCAAGGCTTTCGCGACACGCTCGACCACGAGCCCGCAGTTAGTCGGCTAAGTGCGAGGGGGGGCATTTAGGTCAGGATCTGGCCTGAATGGCCCCTACGGTCATCTCATGACCGACATCGAGCAGTTCCGCATCGACATCCCGCAGTCCGATCTGGACGACCTGACCGACCGCCTGGCCCGCACCCGCTGGCCGTCGGCGCTGCCCGGTGCCGAGTGGAGCCGCGGCGTCCCCGTCGCCTACCTCAAGGACCTGGCCGAATACTGGCGAGACGGCTACGACTGGCGCGCGTGGGAGAAGCAGCTCAACGAGTTCCCGCAGTACCTCACCGAGATCGACGGTCAGCGTGTGCACTTCCTGCACGTCCGGTCGCCGGAGCCGGACGCGATCCCGCTGATCATGACGCACAGCTGGCCCAACTCGATCGCCGAATTCCTGAACGTGCTCGGCCCGCTCACCGACCCGCGAGCCCACGGCCTCGACCCCTCACGCGCCTTCCACGTCGTCGCGCCGTCCTTGCCGGGCTTCGGTTTCTCGCCGTTCCCGGAGCCGGCCGACGAACGTCCGTGGGACATCGCGCGGGTGGCGCGGACCTGGGCGGAACTGATGAGCCGTCTCGGATACGAACGGTATGGCGCGCACGGGAACGACGCCGGCGCGCTGGTGACGCCCTGCCTCGCGGTGCACGCGCCCGAGCACGTCATCGGCTCGCACATCACGTCCGGCCTCGGGGTGCCGATGGGCGATCCGGCCGACTTCGACGGGCTCACCGAACAGGATCAGGCCGATCTGGCGGGCCTGATGGAGCGCTTCGCGGGCGGCAGCGGATATGCGCCGTACCTGACGAACAGGCCGCAGACGCTGAGCTTCGGGTTCCTCGATTCGCCGGTCGCGCAGCTGGCGTACCTGGTGGAACGGTTCAAGGAGTTCGACGGCTGGCCCGACGGCACCGCGCCCGCCGAGCCGATCGACCGCGACCTGCTCCTCACCAACGCGACGCTGTACTGGCTGACCGGGACCGGCGGCACGTCGCTGTGGCCCTACTACGAGGGCCAGGCCGCGATGCCGATGGACCAGACGGTGGTGCCGACCGGCGTCTCCCACGGCGGGCCGTCCGCGCTGCGCACGATCGCCTCCCGCAAGAACGACGTCGTGCGCTGGGCCGATCACGACAGCCCCAGCCACATGGTCGCGATGGCCGTCCCAGGCGACGTGGTGGCCGAGCTCCGGGAATTCTTCGGAAATCTCCGGAAGTGATGTCGAGCGGTGGTCATCGGCTCCGACCCAGTGCCGAAGCTAGAGTGAAGCGACCCTGCGGAGGACCTGATGACCACCTCGTTCGAGACCGTGACTTCGGCCGACGGCACCCCGATCGCCTTCGAGCGCACCGGGAACGGCACGCCGGTGATCCTGGCCGGCGGCGCGTTCAACGACCGGACGACCGTCGCCGGCCTGGCCGCCACCCTGGCGCCGGAGCACACCGTGATCGCCTACGACCGTCGCGGCCGGGGTGACAGCGGAGCCGGCGCGGTCTATTCGGTGGAGCGCGAGGTCGAGGATCTCGCCACGTTGATCGAGCACGTGGGCGGTTCGGCGGCGGTGTTCGGGCACTCGTCGGGTGCGGTGCTGGGGCTGGAGGCGGCCGCCAGAGGCGTCGCCATGACCAAACTCGCCGTGTACGAGCCGCCGTACGTCGTCGACGACAGCCGGGAGCGGCCCGGGGCCGACCTCTTCGACCGGGTCCGTGCGTTGATCGCCGACGGCGACCGCGACGGCGCGGCGGAACTGTTCCTGGTCGAGGGGACGGCGACGCCGGAAGAGGTCGTCAAGGGGATGCGGGACGACCCGTTCTGGGCGTGGTTCACCGGGCTCGCCCACACACTGCCCTACGACCTCGCGCTCTGCGGTCCCGGAAACGTGCTGCCCGCGGAAAGGCTGGCGAAGGTCTCGGTGCCCACGCTGGTCATCGACGGCGGGGAGAGCGACGCCTGGATGCGGGCGGGTACCCGCGCGGTCGCCGACACGGTTCCCGGCGCGCGGTACGCCACCGTCGAGGGACAGGACCACGGTGTCCTCCACCGGCCGGACACCCTGCGCGATCTGCTCACGGGGTTCTTCAGGTGACGACCTGCAGCGGTCCGGCGGGCAGGCCCATCGCGGCGTAGTGGTCCCGCGCCGCCCCGGCCTGCCCCAATCCGGCCAGCGCGCGGGCTTCCTGCAGCCGGTAGCCGATCCGCTTCGCCGTTTCGAGCGCGAGCCGATGCCGGCTCAGGCCCACCGTCGTCTCGCCGAGCGCGAGGCAGGCGGTGCCCAGGCTGTTGGCCGCCATCGCCAGTAGCAGCGGATGGTTGAGCCGCGTGAGGATCGCGCACGCGCGATCGGCTTGCTCGCGCGCGTCGCCCGGCCGGTGGGCGAGCAGGAGGGCGTCGGCGAGATCGATCAGGCTCCACGCCTCGCCGAACAGGTAACCGAGATCCCGCGAGGCGGTGATCGACCGTTCGATGATCTCGAAGGCCTCGTCGAACCTGCCCAGCTTGGAGAGGACGAGGCCGAGCTGGGCCGAACTCAGGATCGCGCCGCGCTCGTCCTCACGCAGCGCCACCGCGCGCCGGGCCGAAACCAGCGCGTCGTCCAGCCTGCCGAGGACTTCCTGTGCGTTGCTGAGATTGGTCCACAGGGTGGCGGCGCCGGTCTCGCCCACGACGGCCAGACCGTCCTCGTAGAACCGGATCGCCTCGGGGTACCGGCCGAGCATGGCGTGCAGCGCGCCCGCCCTGGACAGCGCGATCGCCTCGGCCGCGCGGTCGCCGGACGCGCGGACGACGTCCAGCCGTTCGAGGGCGCAGGCCATTCCCTCGGTGAGCCGCCCGTTCTCCCAGAACGCCAGGGTGAGGCTCGCCAGGCTCAGCTGGATCGCGTGCGGGTCGCCGATCCGGCGGGCGGCGGCGATCCCGGCTCGTGCCACGGCGAGCAGTTCGTCGAGGTGCCCGCTCTCCCGGAGGTGCTCCGCGGTGTCCGCGGCGATCCGCCAGGCGTGTTCGTCGAGACCGGCGTCGAGCGCGTGCCGGGTCACCGCGACGAGGTTCGCCCGTTCCGCCCGGTACCAGCCGGGGCCGCCGCCGTCGCGGTAGTGATCGAGGAGCCGATGCACGGCCGGACCGGATTCCTCGTCGCGTGCGGCGTTGCGGGCGTGTTCGGCGATCAGGTCGTGGAACGCGTAGCGGCCCAGCGCGGGCTGCCTGAGCAGGTGGGCGTCGAGCAGGTCCTCCAGCAGGCGTTCGGCCTCGCGTTCGCCGGTGCCCGCCAGTGCGGCCGCCGCGGGTACGCCGATGTCGGCACCGGGATTGCGCCCCAGTAAACGGAACATCCGCTGCTGCGCGGCGTCGAGTTCCCGATAGGACAGTGCGAAGGCCGCGGCCACGTCACGCCCGGCGACCTTCAGCTCGGCCAACCGGTCGTGTTCGGAGCCCAGCCGCTCGACCAGGGCCTGGACGGTCCACTGTGGACGATTCTGCAGCCGGGCGGCCGCGATGCGGATCGCCAGCGGCAGGTTCCCGCACAACGCGGCCACCCCCGAGTCCGGCCGCCCGGACGCCGCCGCGAACAGCGCGCCCGCCTCTTCGTCCGGCAACACTTCGAGACTGATCGACGCGGCACCGTCGACCGCGGCGAGGCGGCGCCTCCCGGTGACCAGTAGGGCGACCGTCGCCGAGCCCGGCACCAGCGGCCGCAGCTGTTCCGCGCTCGCGGCGTTGTCGAGTACCACGAGCAGCGACCGGCCCGCCGTCCTGGTCCGCCACAACTCGGCCCTCCGGTCCACGCCGCCGGGAAGCCGCGAAGCCGGGACGTCCAGCTGCCCGAGCAGGGCTTCGAGCGCGGCCTCGGGCGGAAGCGGTTCGCGCGCGGGGGAGTGGCCGTGCAGATCCACGAACAGCTGCCCGTCGGGGAAATCGGCGGCGAGCCGATGCGCCGCGTGGACGGCGAGCGAGGTCTTGCCGACACCGGCCATCCCGTCGACGACGACCGGGCGGCCGAGCCGGACGGCGTCGGCCAGGCGGCCGATCTCGGCCTCGCGCCCGGTGAAATCCGGGACGTCGTAAGGGAGGAAGCAGCGGGTCTTGCCGTATTCCGGCTCGTCACGCAGGATCCGCTCGTAGAGTTCGCGCAGTTTCGGCCCGGGGTCGATCCCGAGTTCCTCCACCAGCCGCGTTCGCGCCTGCCGGTAGACGTTCAGTGCGTCGGCCTGCCTGCCCTGCTGGTGCAGTGCGCGCATGAGCAAGCCGGCGAACGGCTCCCGGAGCGGGTGTTCGGCGACCAATGCCGTCAGCTCCGCGACGGAGTCTTCGCCGGCGGAGATCTCTTCGTCGAGGCAACGCTCCACAACGGACAGACGACGCTCGTCGAGCTCTTCGGCCTCACCGCGCAATGCCGCACTGTCCACACCGGACAGTGCGGGCCCGCTCCAGCACGCGAGTGCTTCACGGAACTCGCCACGCGAGACGTGCTCCTCGAACGTGCGCAGGTCGAAGGAGCTCGGGCGAAGGACGAAGCCCGGGCCCTCGGCGGCCAAAACGTCGTCGGCGGCGCCCTCGGCGACGAGCGTGCGCTTCAGCGCGGTGGTGAGGTTGCGGATCTGACGCGTGGCCGTGGCGGGCGGCTCCTCGTCCCAGACGACGTCCACCAGCCGTGAGACCGAGACGACGCGATCGGCGCCGAGCAGCAGCGCGGCGAGGATCCGCTCCTGCCGCGGGCCCGCCAGCTTCACCGGCCGTGCCCCGTTCCGGCACTGCACCGGCCCCAAGATCCGGAACTCCATCGCACCCCCTTCCGCGAGGTTAACCGGCCCCGCGCCCGCGCCGGTGCGGAAGTGATGCAGCTGTGATGCGCCGCCCGGCGAATCTCCTGGTGGACGGAATACGGGACGTGATGAGGAGAACCCCATGCGCAAGCGGTATTACGCGGCGTTGGCCGGACTGGTCGTGGCCGCGGCGGGAATCGGCGTGCCCGCCGCGGCGGCGGGAGAGCAGCAGGCCGAGTCGGAGCGGCAGGCGTGCCAGCGCTCGTTCGACCGCGCGGTCTGGGAGGACATGGACAGCTTCAACAAACGCGACGAGGCCCGCTACCGGGCGATCATCCACCAGAACATGGTGACCGTCGGGCGCAAGGGGCAGCTGTTCATCGGCTACGAGGCCAACGTGGAGCCGGTGGTCGACGTGCAGTTCAAGCTCCCGTACGAGTACAGCATGCCCTGGACGGTGACCCACACCGTCGTCGAGGACTGCAAGATGGGCTTCGCGATCCTCGACGCGTACTACAAGGTGCCGTCGCAGAACATCGACCGGCACTACACGATCAGCCTGACGCTGGTACGCGAGCACGGGAAGTGGCAGGTCATCAAGGACACCGTGACCGACGTGCTGCCCTGAGCCGGGGGAGGCGAGGGGGAAACGTCAGGAAAGGGTCGTTCAGGACATCTTTCGTCCTGAACGACCCTTTCCTGACATCCTGGGCTCAGGGTTTCCGGCCGACCCCGGCGTACGGCAGCGAGTTGATCTCCGGGTCTTCGGACATGTCACCGGCGCCCTGGGGTTTCCACATCGCGCAGCCGACGACGCCGGGCTCGAGGACGTCGAACCCCTCGAAGAACGAAAGCACCTGGTCGTGGGTCCGGGGGATGGGGTCGTTCTGGGTGCTCTTGTACGCCTCGATGGCCTCGTCGAGGCCGCTCGAATTCGCGTCGGCGGCGACGTGCGAGATCGCCAGGAAGCTGCCGGAGGCCATCCGCTCCCGGTAGCGGGCCAGTATCGCGTGCGGCTCCCACGAGTCCGGCACGAAATGCAGCAGCAGCAACATGAACAGGCCGATCGGCCGGTCGAGGTCCAGCAGGTCCCTGGTTTCGGGCGCGTCGAAGATGTCGTTGACGTCGCGGAGGTCGGCCTGGATCGCCGCGCACCGGTCGTTGCCGCGCAGCAGCAGTTTGGCGTGTGCCACGGCGACCGATTCGCGGTCGACGTAGACCACCCGGCAGGAAGGGTCGATCCGCTGGACGATCTCGTGGAGGTTGCCGACGGTCGGGATACCGGAGCCGATGTCGAGGAACTGCCGCACTCCCGCCTCCGCCATGTGCACCGCGGCACGCCTCAGGAAGGCACGGTTGAGCCGGGCCGCGTCGCGGATACCCGGCATGATCTTCAGGATCTGTTCGCCCAGTTCACGGTCGGCCTGGAAGTTGTGGTCGCCGTTGAGCCAGTAGTCGTAGACCCGGGCGGGATTCGGCACGGTCGTGTCGACCTCGGGGGGCACCCAGCTCAGGTTCGAAGTCACCTTCGTCGCCGCCGTTCGGTTGGGATCCGTTGGGGCACAGGAGTCTAGCGGCCTCGCGGGACCGGGCGGCCATCGTCCGATCGTGTGGAAGTGCGGCGGCGGAAGCCTCTTCGCCGCTCGCCGGCCCTAAGGTGGCCGGGTTCAGCGTCCAGGCACCGGGAGACGAACACGATGGCAGCACCTCCGGACGTCGCTGTCGCACCGGGCCGGTGGCCGGTGCTCGGGCATACCGTGCCGATGCTTCGTGACCCGCTGAAACTGTTGTCCTCATTGCCCTCGTACGGCGACGTCGTACGGCTCGACTTCGGCCCGATGCCGGTCTATCTGGTCACGACGCCGGAGCTGGCGTGGCGGCTGCTCGCCGTCGACGCGGGGAAGTTCGACAAAGGCATCGTGTTCGACAAGATGCGGCCGTTGTTCGGCGACGGGCTCGCGACCTCCAACGGCGCCTTCAACCAGCGGCAACGCCGGATGATGCTGCCCGCGTTCCAGCGAAGCCGGATCGCGCTCTACGCCGAGACGACGATGACGAAGCTCGCTGTAGAACTTGCCGGCAGCTGGAAACCGGGCGAGGTGGTCGAATTCGACCGGCGTATGCAGGACCTCGCGCTGACCATCTCCGGGCGCACGCTGTTCTCCACCGAACTCGGCGACGACGCGCTCACCGAGATCCAGCGGTCGATCCCGATCATGTTGAAGTACGTCATGGTCCGGGCGTTCTCGCCGAAATTCGTGGAACGCCTGCCGATCCCGGCGAACCGCGAGTTCGACGCGGCGGCCGCGCGGCTGCGACGGGTCATCGGCGACGCCGTCCTCGAAGCGCGTGAGAAGGGCGGTGATCAGGGCGATCTGCTGTCGATGTTGTTGCTGGCCGAGGACGAGGAGACCGGCGAGAGGATGACCGACCGGCAGGTGGAGGACGAGGTCATCACGATCCTCACCACCGGCGCCGAGACCACGGCCGTCGCGCTCGCTTGGTTCTTCCACGAGATCGGGGCGAGGCCGGATATCGAGCGCCGTTTCCACGCCGAGGTCGACGAGGTGCTGGCCAGCGGGCCGGCACGGTTCGAACACCTGCCGCGGCTGGTCTACACGCAGCGGATCATCAACGAGGTCGTCCGCCGGACGCCGCCGGTGATCCTGATGCGGCGGGCACGGGAGGACGTCGAACTGGGCGGGGTACGCCTTCCCGCCGGTACCGAGGTCGCGGTCAGCCAGCACACCTTGCACCGCGATCCGCGCTGGTTCCCCGATCCGGAGCGCTTCGACCCGGATCGCTGGGAACCCGAGCGCGCCGCCGAGGTGCCGAAGGGCGCGTTCATCCCGTTCGGCGCCGGGGCCCGGCTGTGCCCCGGACATCAGTTCGCGCCCACGGAGATCGCGTTGGTGGCGGCGACGATCGGCGCCCGATGGCGGCTGGAACCGGTACCTGGGGTGAAGGTGTTCCCCAAGATCAAAGCGACGATGCAGCCGAATCGGTTGCCGATGATCGCGCGGCCGCGAAGTCAAGGCTGACGGTGAACGTTCGATCACCAGGTGTAGGGTTCATGCTCCTTCCGAGCGTCCCGATTCCGGAGAGGGTCCTGTGCGAATGCCGCTCAAACTGGCCACGGCGGTGGCCGCCTGCTGCGTGCTCCTCGGTGGTTTCCTGGTCGCGGCCCCGGCAGAGGCCGTCGACGTCCGCTGTTCCGATCTGGACCTCCCGGTCACCGGCCCGCTCGGCGAACCCGCCACGGTGCACGGCCGGTTCTGCCTGCCCGAGGGCCCGGCGCCCGAGGCGGTCCAGCTGCTGGTGCACGGCGGCACCTACAACAGCGCCTACTGGGACCTGCCCTACGACCCGGATCGCTACTCCTATCAGCGGGACATGGCGAAGCACGGATATGCGACCTTCGCCGCGGACCAGCTCGGTTCGGGCGGGAGCAGCAAACCGGCCAGCCTGCCGCTCCTGCTGCCGGTGCTGGCGCGGTCGATGCACGAGGTGGTCGGTCATCTGCGCGCCGGGCGGGTCGGCGGCACGCCGTTCGAGAAGGTCGTGATCGTCGGGCATTCGGTCGGTTCGGGCATCGTCGCGGCCGAGGCCTCGACGTATCACGACGTCGACGGCGTGATCCTCACCGGAATGACGCATCTGCCGTCCGTCCCCGCCTTGACGTTCGGGGTGCTTTTCGGCCTTCAGCCCGCGTTCACCGATGGGCGGCTCGGTTCGCTGGGCAGCGATCCGCTCTATTTCACGACGAAACCGGGAGCGCGTGCCGGACTTTTCTACGCGACGGAAAATACCGACCCGCGGGTCATCGAAGCGGACGAGGCGACCAAGGATCAGGTTTCGGTCCCGGGAATGGGGACGGTCGCCGTGTTCGGCATCGTGCTGCCCGCGACGAAAGACATCCGGGTACCCGTTCTCCAGGCCATCGGGTCGGAGGACATCCTGTTCTGCGGTCTTTTCTCGCTTCGCGACTGCTCGAGCGCCGAGTCGCTGCGTCCGGCGGAAGCGCCGTTCTACCGGCCGGAGGCCGAGCTTTCCACGTATGTTCTGTCCGGTGCCGGACATTCGCTGGCGTTACATCGCAACGCGTCCCAGTATCGGGACGCCACCCGCGATTGGCTGAGGGAAAAGGTCGGTGTTGCAGTACCGTAGGGTGACCACCCGATTGGGTTACCGTCAAACCGTGAGTACGGCATCAGAATCGTGGAGGATGTCCCTCCACGACGGAATACGAAAGCGACCCCAGGACCGGCGGACGTGACTGCCCCACTTCCGGACGGCGATGAGTTCCCCGTATCGCCGGACGCCCCGAAGAGAACTTCATCCTCCGCAGCGCCGAAGCGGAAGAACGCCGCGCCGACCCGTGCCACGCTGGCCCGCAAGTGGGCCTACCTGGTCACCGGTACGGCGTATCTTCCGTATACCCACGCCCAGATCGAAGAGCATTTCGCCACTCTGCTGGACGAGATCTTCGACGCGGTGCTGAGCGAGGACGCCGAGCCCGCGCAGGCCACCGAGGCCGGCGCGCGGCTCGTCGCGCTCAGATGCGTCGGGCCGGACAGCCTGCGCCGCACGATGGACGTACTCGGCAAGGGGCTCCTGCACGAGCCGGAGTTGCGGGGCGTGAAGTCGCTCCCTGAACGGGTGTTGCAGGTGCTCGGCGCGCTCGCGTCCGGCTACGGCGAGGCGTTGCGCGAGAGCATCCAGACGCAGCAAGAGGATCTGAGCCGCACGCTGGTCACGCTCGAACGCGAGACGCGGCGTGAGCTGGTGCTGACGCAGGCGCGTTTCGAGCAGCTGTTCACCGGCTCGGCGACCGGCGTGGCCGTCACCAGGGTCGACGGCCGCGTCCAGCGGGTGAACCCGGCGTTCGCCGAAATGCTGAACCGGCCCGTCGCGGATCTGATCGGGCTCAACCTCTACGACCTCGTGCACCCGGACGACGTCGACGGCCTGCGCGAGGGCTACCGGAAGTTGCTCGACGGCGAAAGCCAGCGGCTCGAGCTGTCGCGAAGACTCGTGACCGAGGACGAGGAACCGCCGTGGGCCGCGTTCACCGGCGCCGTCATCCGAGACCCGGCGGGTGAAGCCCAGCAGTTGATCACCCTCGTCGACGGCGACACGGACGTTTCGTTGCTGCAGCGCCAGCTCAGCCGTCAGGCCCTGCACGATCCGCTCACCGGCCTGCCGAACCGGCAGTGCTTCGGCACCCGCCTGGAGAAGGCGTTGCGGCACGCCGATCCGTCCTTCGGCGTCACGGTCTATCACCTCGACCTGGACGGGTTCTCGCTGATCGCGGGCGGGCTCGGCCAGAGGCAGAGCGACGACCTGCTGAAGAACGTCGCGGCGAAGCTGCGGACCGTCGTCGGCGGCGAGGACGCGCTCGTCGCCAGGATCGGCGGCGACGAATTCGGCATCCTCATCCAGAACACCGCGACCAGCCCGGACGTCGCCACCGTCATCGGCATGATCAACCAGGAGCTGTCCGAACCGGTCTACCTCGAGAGCGGCAGCGGCGTCGCGGTTTCGGCCTGCGTCGGCGTCGTGCACCGGCCGCCGAGGGACATCGCGCCGAACGAACTGCTGCGCGTCTCGGATATGACGCTGCGCCGGGCGCAGGCCAACGGCTACCGGCAGTGGGCGCTGTCGGATTCCGTGCTCGACAGCAGGGAGCGGCACGAGTTCGGCCTCGCCGTCTCCATGGCGGGCGCCTGGGAGACCGGTGAGATCGAGGTCGGCTTCCGGCCGCTGACGTGGCTCGCGGACAGCAGGCCGGCGGGTATCGAGCTGAGGCTCGCGTGGAACCATCCGCGTCACGGCCGGATCGGTCACGACACCTGCGTCCGCTTCGCCGACGAGACCGGCCTGATCGTGCCGCTCGGCGAATGGCTCATCCGCACCGCCTGCGAGGAATCGGACGACAGGCTCCCGATGGTCGTGGGACTGACCCCGCATCAGGCCGCCGACCCCGATCTCGTCGGGACGGTGCGGAACATCCTGGCCACGACCGGTCTCGGACCGTCACGGCTTCGCCTGGGCTTTCCCACCGAGGCCGTGCTCGCGGACCTCGGCGAGACGGTCGACAACCTGCACCTGCTCGCCGAGATCGGGGTGGACGCGGAACTGCAGGGCTTCGGCGCGGGCGGCGACGTCGTCTGCCTGGTCGACGTGCCCGTGCGGACGGTCCGGATCGCGCCCCGGCTGGCGGAGCGGCGGACGGAACCGCTGGCGGAACGCGCGCTGCGGAACCTCATCGACACCGCGACGATGGCGGGCGTGACGGTGATCGCGGACGGCATCGATTCGACCGGCGATGCGGGCTGGTGGCAGTCCGTCGGTGCCCACATCGGCGCCGGACGGTATTTCGGCTAGGCCGAACTCGCGTGCTTGGAGCCGTGACTCGCGTGATTGGAGGCGGAACTCACGAGTTCCGCCTCCAATCACGCGAGTCACGGCTCTGATCACGTGAGTCACGGGTTTCGTTAGGCCGTTTGCCGCAACGGGGCGCGCTAAGTTACCCGAGGGTTGACGTTCGCGGGCGGATTGGGCAACATCCCAGGTCCTCACCCCGCACCTCGGAGGCACGCACATGCAGGACGGCCCGAGGCGTGCGCCCGTGGTCGTCTTGAGTCTGTTGTTGGTGATCGCGCTCGGCGCCTGGTGGGGTGTCGACTACCTGCGGGCCCGGTTGGCTGGCAACGGATGTGACGCGTTGACACCGGTCGAGATCACCGCGGCGCCCGACGTGGCGCCGGTGCTCACGCGGCTCGCGAAGACCGTGCCGCAGGAAGAATGCTTCAGTGTCAACGTGACCGCGAGCGAGTCGGCCAAGACCGCCGACCTGCTCGGGACCACCGCCTCCGGCGGGCCCGACGTCTGGGTCCCCGAGTCGAGCACGATGTTGTCGCAGGCCAGGGACGCCGGCGCGTGGAACCTGCCGGAATCCGGTCAGTCGGTGGCGAATTCCCCGGTGGTACTGGGACTTCCCGACGAAACCGCGCGGCGGTTCGGCTGGCCGGGGAAAACCCCGTCGTGGCAGGAGATCCTCGACGGGGCACCGATCGGGATCCCGGATCCGGCACGCGATCCGCTCGGCGTCGGCACGTTGCTCGCGCTGCGGAAGCTGACCGAGAAGGAACCCGACCCGGCCGCGGCGTTCACCGCCGCCATGCGGAAACTGAACCCGGCGCCGGACGGGTTCCCGGCCGCCTTTCCCACGACCGAACAATCCGTCCTCGCGCGGAACCTGGTGGCGGCCTACCCGGGTGTCCCGGTGCAGGGCTTCGACTATCCGTATGTCGTGCTGCCCAAGGCGTCCGAAGCGTCGAGGACCGCGGCGGAACGCTTCCTGCGGTTGCTGCTCGACCCGCTCGCCGGCGGCATCTTCGCCGACGCGGGATTCCGGGCTCCCAGCGGCCAGTTCGCCGTGCCGCGGGCGCAGGACGGCCGGACCGATCCGGCGCCGCGTCCGCCGGGAGCCCCGCCGGTGGCGGACCTGTACGCCGTCCTGCAGGCCTGGGCAGGGACGAACCTGAGCGCCCGCGTCCAGGTGCTGCTCGACGTCTCCGGTTCGATGGCCGCCGCCGTGCCGGGTACGGGGAAGAGCCGGATGGAACTCACCCTGCAAGCCGCGACGCAGGGGCTCGGCCTGTTCAAACCCACGACGGAACTGGGTTTGTGGCTGTTCTCGACCAAATTGGACGGTGACAAGGACCATCGTGTCCTGCTGCCGATGAAGACGATCGCCGAGCAGACGGCTTCGGGCGGTGTCGCGCGACTCCAAGCCGTACGCCCGAAAGCCGGTGGCGCGACCGGCCTCTACGACTCCATCCTCGCCGCGTATCAGAACGCCAGGCAGAACTGGAAACCCGGCCGGATCAACCTGGTCGTCGTGCTCACCGACGGGCGCAACGAGGACAGCGAGACGATCGGGCTGCCCCGGCTGCTGGAGGAACTGGGCAAGCTCCAGGATCCGCGGAAACCGTTGCCGGTCATCGGGATCGGCATCGGGCCGGATATCGACGCGTCCGAACTGCGGCAGGTTTCCACCGCCACCGGCGGGGAATCGTTCACCACCCCCGATCCGAGGAAGATCTCGGACGTCTTCTACCAGGCGCTGAGCAAGATCATGTGCCAGCCGCCGACCTGCAAGAATTGAGGCGACCCGTGGCTCTCCGGGGGAAAAGACCTTCGCCGGTCGCGCTCGCCGCCTTCGCGGCCGGCGTGATCCCGTTCGTCCTGCACGTGTGGGCCGCGCTGCGCGGCAGCCTCGCGCAGGACGACTTCGTCATCACCTATCACGCCGCGAAGGCGGGCCCGTTCGACTTCGGCTACTTTTTCCAGGACTACCACGGTCATCTCGCGCCCGGCGGATTCCTGCTCGCCGACGTGGTGACCGCGTTGGCACCACTGAACTTCGCCGTGCTGATGGCACCGGTCCTGGTGATGCAGGCGGCGTCGTCGGTGCTGCTGTGGGCGGTGCTGGTGCGCTGTTTCGGGCGGCGGTGGGGGATTCTCGTCCCGTTCACGATGTTCACGACATCGACCTTGCTGCTCGTCCCGACACTGTGGTGGGCGTACGCCATCCAGATCGCGCCCGTGCTACTGGCGGCCACGGCCGCCTTGCACGCGCACGTGCGCTACCTCGCCGACGGCGGCCGCTGGGCGATCGCGACCGTGGCGTGGACCGTGTTCGGGCTCGCCTTCTACGAAAAGGCGGTGTTCATCCCGGTGCTGATCGCCGGGATCACCGTGCTGCTCGGGATTTCCTTGCGCCGCCACCTCGTGCTGATGGGTGTCTTGGCTGCCGTTCTCGCTGGCTACGCCGCCGTTTTCCTGACGTTGACCACGAGCCAGGTCGGGCAGGGCGGCGGTCCCGTCACCGTCGGCACGGTCGCGGACATGACGGGCAGGATGCTCGGCGACACCCTGATCCCCGGGATGGTGGGCGGACCATGGTCGGGACCGGGCCCCGGCGCGACGTTCACCGCTTCCCCCGTGGTGGTGCGGATCGTGCTGCTGCTCGTGGCCGTCGCGGTGCTGGTGTTCGGGAGCCGCGTGGGCGGGCTACGGGCCAGGAAGGCGTGGATCCTGCTGGGCCTGGTGTTCGTGGCGGACATCGGGCTTTCGGCGGCCACCAGGCTCACCGAGGTCGGCCCGGAACTGGGCAGCGATCCCCGTTACGTCGCCGATCTGGCGCTCGTCGTCGCGCTGTGTCTCGCTTTCGCCTTCCTGGAGCCCAAACCGCTCGACCGGCCTTCGGATCCCGTGCCGTCTTCGGCGAAACGTCCGTTCGCCCTGGCGTTGTGTCTCGCCTTGCTCGCGAGTTCCGCCGTGGGCTTTTCCCGCCTGGCGCCCGGATTACGGTTCGAGCACTCCCGGGAGTTCCTCGCCAACGCGCGAGCTTCGATCGAGCGGGATCCCGACCTCGTCCTGTTCGACTCGCCCGTGCCGAACGACATCCTGCACGGCTGGTTCGGCGAGAACGCCCGGACTTCACGGGTGGTGGGCCTGATCCCGGGTTTCCAGTTCGATCAGCCGGCCAGCCGGATGTCCCTTTTGGACGACTCGGGTACCGCGAGGACGATCACCGGCGTGGAACCGGTTTCCCGCGGCGTGCCCGGTCCGGTGGCGGGCTGTGGGTACACCGTCGGCGAGCAACTGGTCCGGGTTCCGTTGGACACGCCCGTTCTCGGCCGGTACCTGCTCCGTATCGACTACTTCACCGCGGACGGCGGCGAAGGGTTCGTGGATCGCGACGGGACCCGCGTGCCGGTGTGGTTCCAGCCCGGCCTGCACACGATGTACCTGCCGATCGAGGGTCTGTTCGACAAGATCGGCTTTCAGCTGTCCGCGAAGGGTGCTCCAGTCTGTCTCGCCAAGGTCGACGTCGGCAAACCGCTCACTCAGTAGGGGTCGTACGGGCTGTCGTGGCCGAAGATCTTCGCGACGGGGGCCAGGCGCAGTCGCAGCAGGATCTTGATCCCGACGTTGCGCGCGAACCACGGCAGCTGGGCGAGCACGCGCAGCCTGTCCTTCGCCGACGGAGGAGCGAGCCGGAACCGGGCCAGCGAGGTCGCGCGGTCGAGATAGGTGTAGCGCCGTCCGAAGAGGACTTTCGCGATTGTGCCCAGTGTGACGCCGATCGAGGAAAAGCAGTCGTGGACCAGGATTTCCCGGCCGTCGTCGAGGTTCGCCGACCAGCGCAGGTCGTCGGTGTAGGTCCAGTAGTCGTGTTTGCCGTCGATGTAGAGCAACTGGATCGGACGGTCCCAGCGCGGGCGGAGCTTCGTGCTGTACTCCGCCACGAGCTCGACGACGTCGTCGACTCCCGCCTGCCTCAGGTTCGCCTCGAACCGTTGGCGTGTCGGCGATCCGCCGAACAACCGGCCGTCGACGAACGGGTCGACGGCGACCACCCGCGCCCCGACCGTGCGGGCGGCGCTCGCGAGCACGATCGTCGAACGGCCCTGGTGGCTGCCGATCTCCACGATGAGATCGCCCTTGTCCAGCCGGCACGCGGCGTTCCACAAGGCGAGTCCCTGATCCCGCGTCATCCAGCCCTTGACGGGTTCGGCGAGCGACCACGCTTCTTCGAAACCGTCTGTCATAGGGCGCATAATAGCCACGTTTCCGCCTAGTATCTACCGGATGGTAACCCCCGGCGCGCTCGTGAAGAGGCCGAGCACGTGGATCGTGCTGGCACTCACCGTGCTGTCCTTTGTGCAGCGTCCCGGCAGGACGACCTTCGACACGAAACTCGACCTCGCCGTGGATCCGCTGGCCTTCCTCGGCCGGGCGCTGCACCTGTGGAATCCCCAGGCGACGGCGGGGGAGCTGCAGAACCAGGCCTACGGCTACCTGTTCCCGATGGGGCCGTTCTTCGCGGCGTGCCAAGCCGTCGGGATACCGGTGTGGATCGCGCAGCGGCTGTGGTGCGCGATCCTGCTCTCGGTCGCGTTCGGCGGCGCCCTGCTGGTGGCCCGCGCGCTGAAAATAGGGAACGAACGGACTCGGCTGATCGGAGCAGTGGGTTACGCCCTCGCGCCGAGGATGGTCACCGAAATCGGTTCGCTGTCCTCGGAAATGCTGCCCGCCGTCCTGCTGCCGTGGGTTCTGCTGCCGTTGATCCTCGCCGATCGCATCGGCTCGCCGCGCCGTGCCGCCGGGCTGTCCGCGCTCGCCGTGCTGTGCATGGGCGGGATCAACGGCGCGATGGTCGTGATGGCGCTCGTGCTCCCGGGATTGTGGCTGCTGACCCGGAAATGGCGGAGCACGCATGTCGCGCTGGTGATCTGGTGGTTCGTCTTCGTCGTCGGGGTGGTGCTGTGGTGGTTCCTGCCGCTGGTACTGCTCGGCCAGTACAGCCTGCCGTTCCTCGACTACATCGAATCCGCGACGAACACCACGGCGCCGATGTCGCTGTTCGAGGTGCTGCGCGGCACGAACCAGTGGGTCGCCTACGTCGTGCAGGGCACGCCATGGTGGCCCTCGGGCTGGGCGCTGATCGACAACCCGGTGCTGATGACGGCGACCGGGCTGGTGGCCGCGGTCGGGTTGTTCGGTCTCGCGCGGCGTGGGCTGCCCGAACGGCGGTTCCTGGTGCTCGGCGTGCTGACCGGGTTGACGCTGCTGACCGTCGGCTACGTCGGGACGCTCGACAGCCCGCTGGCGGAACCCGTGCGGCATCTGCTCGACGGCCCGCTCGCGCCGCTGCGGAACGTGCACAAGTTCGAACCGGTGCTGCGGCTGCCGTTGATGCTGGCGTTCGTCCACGGCATCACCAGCGCCGCGCCCGCGCTGCGGCGAAATCTGCGGCCCGCGCTGGGTGCCCTGCTGGTCGTGGTGATGGCCGCGCCGGTGTGGCTGCTGACGCTGCGGCCGGGGCCTGGCTGGGACGAGGTGCCGGGATATTGGTACGACGCGATGGGCTACGTCGCCAAGACCGACGCGACGGCGCGCACGCTGCTGCTGCCCGCGACCGGGTTCGGCGAGTACGACTGGGGTCGCACGGTGGACGAACCGGCGCAGGCCATCGCTGACAGCCCGTGGGCGGTGCGCAACCAGGTGCCGTTGGGCTCGGAGGGCAACACCCGCCTGATGGACTCGGTCGACGCGGCCCTGGCCGACGGCAGAGGGGATCCCGGGCTCGCGGCGCTGCTCGCGCGGTCGGGCTACCGGTTCCTGCTGCTGCGCGGCGACGTCGACCGCGCCAAGGTCGGCGCGCCCGACTTCACGACGTTGCGCGCCGGGCTGGCCGGATCGCCGGGGATCGAGAAGTCGGCCCAGTTCGGGCCGCTGGAGGTCTTCGAGGTGAAACGGCCGGTGCCGCTCGTCACCGCGACGTCCACGAAGGACGTCCCGACGGTGAGCGGTGGCCCGGAGAACCTGTTGCCGCTGATGAACTCCGGCCAGCTCGACCCGGGTACGCCGACGGTGCTGACCGGGGACGGCGGTTCGCCGACGGGGCCGAGGCTGGTCACCGACGGGCTGCGCCGCGCCGAACGCAACGTCGGCGGGGTGCGGGACAACCTGAGCCAGACGCTGACCGCCGGGGAATCCCCGCGCCAGCAACGAGCCGCGCTGGACGTCCTGCCGTTTCCTGGTGAGCAGCACCAGACCGTGGCCGCGTACCGGGGGATCCGCTCGGTCACCGCGTCGACGGCGGCTTCGTTCGCGGACGCCTTCGGCGGCTCGGATCCGAGCCATCAGCCGTTCGCCGCGCTGGACGGGGATCCGCGCACCGCCTGGCATTCGTCGAGCTTCACGGGGCCGATCGGGGAGTGGCTCGAAGTCGAGCTCGACACCCCGCGGCTGGTGAACTCGGTCGATCTCGCGATGGTCGACGACATCCGCGTCGGCTGGCCGCCGACCAGGATCCGGATCACCACGGACAACGGTTCCGTCGATCACCAGGTCGTCCGCGGTGCGGGGGCGCACACCTATCCGGTGCCGGAAGGGGTGACGCGCAAGGTGCGGATCACGTTGCTGTCGCTCGTGGTCGGCAGGCAGGACGGGAACGTCGGGATCTCGGAGCTGAAGATCCCCGGCGTGGAACCGCAGCGTGCGCTGGAAGTCCCCGCCGATCTCGGGGCGGGTACGGCTCCGGGATTCGCGTTCACCCGAGGGTCGCAGCCGAGGTACGCGTGCGTGTCCGGCCGCTGTGACGCCAACGCGGGCCGTGACGGCGAGGAACCGGCCGGGATCCGGCGGCTGTTCTCGACGACGTCGCAGAGTACCTACGAGTTCGGCGGCACCGTGCTGCCGGCGGGCGGTGGACGGGTCCCGGTGGCGCTTCCGGGCTTGCAGGTTTCGGCGACGTCGCAACTGGGCGGGGATCCGTCCGCGAGCGCGTTCGCCGCGGTGGACGGGAATCCCGTGACCGCCTGGCAGCCCGACGTCACGGATCTGCGGCCGACGATGACCCTGGACTGGGCGAAACCGCAGACGATCTCCGGGATCCGTGTCGCCGACTCGCGTGCCCCAGCGCGGTTGGAACTGACGACTCCGACGTCGAGCCGTTCCGTCGAACTCGACGCCTCCGGCGCGGCGACTTTTCCGCCGTTGGAGACCTCGCAGCTGAAGATCGCGTTCGCCGGCCTCGACGACGACCAGCGGACCCGGCACTCGCTCGGAATCGGGAGCCTTTCCCTGACCGGCGCGGAACTTCCCGCCCCGGCCGCGGAATTCGCCCTGCCCTGCGGATCGGGCCCGAACGTCCGCCTGGACGGCTTCGACTACGACACCTCCGTGCGCGGCACGCTCGCCGACTTCGTCGCGCACCGGCCGCTGACGTTGTCCGCGTGTCCCGATTCGGCGGGCGGCGTGGACCTGGCGGCCGGCGGGCACGAACTGCGGACCGACCGTTCCGAGTCCTTCGTGGTCCAAGACCTCTGGCTCAAACCGGCGGGCCGGGCCGTTTCGCCCGCCACGCATCGCGCCGTCACCGTGGACTCGTGGGACGCGACGTCCCGATCGGTCACCGTGGCGGGCGGCGGCGAGTCCATTTTGGCCGTTCCGGAGAACGCGAACGCGGGCTGGACCGCCTCGCTGAACGGAACTCCGCTGGTGAAGACGCGCGTCGACGGCTGGCAGCAGGCGTGGATCCTGCCCGCGGGCTCCGGTGGTGTCGTGCAACTCGAGTTCACGCCGGACTGGAAGTACCGCTCAGGCCTGCTGATCGGGGCGGTCGCGATCCTGCTGGTGCTGGCCGGGGCGCTGTGGCCGGTCCGCCGTCGTCGTATTTCGGTGGAAGCCGGTTCCGGGCCGGTGGTGCCGGTGGTCCTGATCGGACTGCTGGCCGTACTGGGCGGGATGCTGCCGATCGTGCTGCTGATCGCCGTCCTGCTGGCCCGCCAGTTCAGCGAACGCGCGCCGCGATACCTCGCCTTCGGTGGGATGGTCGTGGGAACGCTCGTCGCTGTGGTGGGGCGGCTGCTGGGGCATGGGCAGGAGTGGGCCTATGGGCCGGTGACGCAGGCTTCGCTGCTGCTGGCCGCGGCGGCGATGGTGGCGATGTGTGTGCCTTGGTTCGCCGGCCGCTCAGCCGAGCCGGACGTCGGGCCGCGGTCGTAGGCGAGCGCTGTCCAGCGCCGCCCGGAGCTCGGCTACAACTCTGTCGGGCTCCGAACGCAGCCTTGATGGCAATGTCTGGACGACGACGATCCCGGCCGCGGCATAACGGGCGTTGCGGGCGAGGGTGTCGCGAAACCCCGTGTCTCCCGCGTGATGCCCGAGGGAATCGATTTCCCAGGCGAAGCCCAGTTCGTCACACCAGCCGTCGGGCTGCGCGATGTAGGTGCCGTCCGCGCCGAAGAGCTTGACGTTCCAGCGGCACTCGGGCAGGTCCGATCGCTGCCAGAGGCGCCAGGCGTCGGCTTCGGCGACCGACCGCGCGCCGCCCAGGATCGGGAGGAGAGCGCCTCGCAGGGGTTCCTTACTCGCCCGGCGGCCTGCGTCGAGTTCGTCGGCGAGGGATTGCGGCAGGCAGAAACCTCGCTGGACGGATTCGGCCATCATCGCCGTGATCGCGTCCTTGTGCGGTGTCCTTCGCGCCGCGTCGATCACCGCGCGGGGTACTGGAGCCGTCGGGACTCCGGACCGAGGTCTGGGCTTCGGGAGACGTCGAGACCGTTCGATGTGGACGAACCCGCAGTCCGCTGCCGAGCGGTTCGCGGGAATGAGCATGTGGACCTCGTCGGTGTGCGGGAGGTTGCGCAGCCCGTAGCGATCCAACGCGCGTACGCCGGTCAGGATCGAGCCGGGCCCGGAATGCAGGAGCGCGGCGTGGATCTTGTGCTCGTCGGTGGCCTCGCCGTTCTGGAGCAGCACGACGCCGGGCAGCAGCATTCGCCACTGCCCGCCGGGCTCGCACCTTCGCGAGATCGTCCGGCGCGGCATGCCGATGGCTTCGAGCTGTTTCGCCGTGATCACTTTCGGGCCGTTGGTGATCAAGGGGTGGCGTGCCCAATCTCCTCTACGCACTCGAACAGCTTGGAGCCGATCAACGACAGAACCGGGCGGCTTGGCGTCGTGACTGGGCCTTTCATGCGTGACTGTGTGGATTTCTGGACATCTGACGTCCCAAAATCCACACAGTCCCGCCTCACCGCCGTCGCGACCGCAGCTCCAGCAAAGCCCCGGAAAGCGCCAAACCCCCGGCACAGCAAGCAGCGACGGTCACCACCTGAGCGGCCGAAGAGTGCAGCCAAGTCGTCACCAGCACCGTCTCCACCACCACGGTCGTCCACATCAGCAAGGTCACCCGCCGGTCACCGGCGGCGAGGCGCGAGAACAGCAGGATCTGCACCAGCGCGAGCATCGAGCCGGCGAGGGCGAACGGCCAGACCGGCATGGTGCTGGCGGCGTAGCCGGAGCCGCCGATGAACGCGAGCAGGCGCGACCCGAAAGCGAAAGAAACCAACAGCACGAAGGCGTCCAGTGCAGCGCAGACGGTCAGGGCGGCGGGCAGGATGCGGCGCCGGTCGTCGCCGTTCGCGAAACGGGGCAGCACCAGGACACCGACGGCTTGGGGGAGCCAGTAGGCGATCTTCGTGACGATCGCGCCGAGCGCGTATTCACCTGCTTCCCCGGCGGGGAGGGTGTGGCGTGCCAGCACGAGGTCGAGATTCACCAGCAGGACCAGCGCCAGCATCGCTTGAGCCGCGTGCAGGACCTCGCCCGCGTGCCAGCCCGCCTTGCGGGGCCGCGGCCGTCCACAGAGGACCCAGCCGCAGAAGATCACCAGGTACGAGCCGATCGCGGTGCCTGCCAGGGCGCCGGTGGCGTCACCGCCGATCAGCAGGCCGACCAGCGAGCCGCCGACCTTCCCGGCGCCTTCGAGCGACATGAGCCCGGCCAGCAGCGCGAACCGGCCGCTGCCCTGCAGCAGGCCGTGGAAGAGGCCGAGCAGCGTGAGCGGCCCGAGTGTGACGGCGAGCAGCAGCGCGGGCACCACCGAGTCCAGGTGCAGCACGAAGACCAGCACCGGCGCCAGGATCAGCCCGATGGTCGCGACGATGGCGCTCGTCGTGAGGCCGAGCGCGAGCAGTGTCCCGCTGTCTTGTGGTTTGCGGGCCACCCGCAGCGCGACCACGGTCTGCAACCCCATCGCGGGCACGACGCCGATCACCAGCACCGCCAGCAGCGAACTCAGCTCGCCGAACGCGCTCGGCGCGAGCAGCCTGGCTGCGACGATGCTCAGCGCGTAGGCGCCGGCGTTGTTCGCGGCCAGCGCGAGCGAGACGAGGATCGCCGCGACACGCTTGTCGGTCCTGGTCTGGCCGACCTCGACGTCTACGCTCAACAGAGCTCCCATTACCGGCGAGTAATCTCGGCGACCATAACCGCGAACGAGGCGGAAAGGGAAGGGCACTTGGACGCACGGCGCGAACGTCTCGCCCTGGCCGCGGTGTCGGCGGGGCTGGCGCTGCTGGTGTTCCTGCCCGTGCTCGGACGCGGCTTCGTCTTGAGCTACGACATGGTGTTCGCCCAGCGTCAGTCGCTGATCCCGGACGCGGTCGGGCTCGGTTCCGCGCTGTCGCGATCGGTCCCCGCCGACGCCGTGATCGCGCTCGCGACCGCCGTCGTTCCCGGCGACATCGTCCAGAAAATCATTCTGCTGCTTTCATTGTTCGTGGCGGCATACGGCGCAGCGCGGCTGGTCCCGACGGAGCAACTCGGTACGCGGATCGTCGCCGCCACCGGTTACGCGTGGACGGCCTACTTCGCGGAGCGGTTGTTCATCGGGCATTGGCCGCTCCTGCTCACCTACGCCTGCCTCCCGTGGATCGTGCGCGCCGCGCTTTCGTTGCGCCGGAACGAACCGAGGGCGCTCGCGCGGCTGATCCTCGCCTGTGCCCCCGCGATGCTCACCCCGCCCGGCGGAGTGCTGGCCGCCCTCACCGCGATCGCCCTGGCCGGACCGCGGAAACTCGGCCACACCCTCGGTCTCGCCGTGGTGCTCAACCTGCCGTGGCTCGTCCCGACGCTCCTGCACGAAGGCGGAACGCTGTCCGATCCCGCCGGGGTGGCCGCGTTCAGCGCCCGCGCGGAAAGCTGGGGCCCGGCCATCCTGAGCGTGCTCGGGCTCGGCGGGATCTGGAACGGCGATGTCGTCCCCGGCAGCCGGGGCGCGCCGATGGCGCCGGTGCTGATCCTCGTCACGGTCGCCGTGGCCGTGGCAGGTCTCCGCCCGCTGGCGCGGAAGTGGGGCACGCCGCCGGCGAGAGCGTTGCTGGTGCTGGGAGTTCTCGGTGTCGTACTCGCCGCGCTGGCGACCCTGCCGTTCGGCGAGCCCGTGCTGTCCTGGGCGACGGGACACGTTCCCGGCGTGGGCCTCCTGCGTGACGCGCAGAAATGGGTGGCCTGGTGGGCGCTTCCGGTCGCGCTCGGGTTCGCGCTCGCGGTCGAGGCCGCCGCCGCGCGCCTGCGGACCGGGGCGGCGCGTGGGACGCTCGTCGCTGCCGCCGCGCTCTTTCCCTTGCTCACCATGCCCGATCTCGCCTGGGGCGGCTGGGGAAGGATCGAAGCGGTGCGCTACCCGGACGACTGGAACGCCGTCCACCGGGTGCTCGCCGAAGACGACCGGCCCGGCGACGTCGTCGCGCTGCCGCTGTCCACGTTCCGGAGTTTCGCCTGGAACGACCACCGCACCCAGCTGGACCCGGCGCCACGAGCACTCCCGAAGACGGTGCTCGTCGACGACACGCTGCGGGTCGGCGGCGAGGAGATCTCCGGCGAGGATTCCAGAATGGACCGAGTGCGGGCGGCGAAATCGCCGGAAGACCTGTCCGCGGCGGGAATCGGCTGGATCCTCGTCGAGCACGGAACGCCGGGGCGGGTCGATCCGCGGTTGCTGACCGGCGCGAAACCGGTGTGGTCCGGTGATTGGCTCACGCTTTACCGCACTCCCGGTGAGCCCGCCGTGACCGGGACGCGATCATCGGCGCCCGTGGTGCTGGCAAACGGAGTAGCGCTGGTGTCGATCGCGGCCGCACTGTTGTGCCTCAAGTTACCGGTGCGTACATTGAGCCGACGCAGGAATTCCCTGTCGCGGAAGGAGTAGGTCTTGGGCACCCTCATCGGCGCGGCCGCCGCCGTCATCATCGGGCTCGCAACGGCCGCGGGCGGGAGTTACGCGCTGACGAACACCGCCGATCCGGACGCCGCCCCCCAGGTGCAGGCGAAGATCAAGGAGCAGTTCAACCCGAACTCGAGCCCCGAGCACGTCATTTACGGCAACCGCTGAGCCGGTGTCCGAGCTCGCTTCCGACCACGCCGGCCGGGTCGTCGGGCTCTACGGCGACCCCACCGTTTCCTGGAGCATCCTCCTGGAAGCGAGGCTGTCTTCGGCCCTGACGCCGGAAAAGGCGCGGATGCGGCTGGCGGTCGCGGTCGAGGAACGGCCGTGGCTCGGCGCCGCTCCGGACGTCGAAGCCGTTCGGAGCGAAGAACTTCCGGCGGTCCGCGATCGGTTCGCCGAGGCGGCGTACGAACGCGGCGCCCCGCTGCTCCGGGTCGCCGTCGGCACCGACGAACCGGTTGTACTGATCGCCGCGCACCACGGCGCGCTCGACGGTCTCGGCCTGCTCGCCGTCCTCGGGCTGGCGCTCGACGTCCCGATTTCGTCCGCCGCCAAGGGAATCGGCGCCCGCACGGCGGACCGGTCCTTTCTCGTCTCGGCCTTCCAACGGCTCGCTGAAGCGCTTTTCGCGCCTCCGGCGAGAATCACCCCGGAACGAGTCGAAAGCGGGCCTGGGGACGTGTTCAGCGCCAGGACCCTCCCGCGCTCACGGTTCGGGTCCTCCGCCTTCGCCGCAGCCGCCGCCGACCTGACCGAGACGTGGAATGCCCGGCACGGCGAGGAAACCACACGTGTGGTGGCCGCGGTCGGCGCGTCGTGGCGAGGCGGAGCCGCCCCGGAACCCGTGCACGACAGCGCTTTTTTCCGGTTGCGGCTCGGCAGGAGACCCGCGGTCGCCGAAGTCGGCGCGCTGCTGGCCACGCGGCCGCCGGAGCCCGATTTCCCCGCCCGCAGCAGCCGGATCGCCCGGCTGGGCACCCGGCTGCTGGCGGGCAGGCTCGGTTCGACCTATCTGGTTTCCAACCTCGGCGTCGTTTCGGCGGCCGACGCGGTCACCTCGATCGCGTTCTATCCCGCCGCCAGCGGCCGCTCAGGCGTGGCGTTCGGCGCGGTGACCGTCGGCGAGACGAGCACCGTCACCGTGCGCGCACGCCGCAAGGACTTCGACGACGCCGCCACGGCCGACCTGGCCGACGGGATCGTGGAAGCCCTGCGGCGTCAGGACCCGCGGGTGGGGAATAGCCACCCCGGCCACGTCGCGCACGAGTGATTCGAAGCGGTTCACGCTGTGCTCCCAGTCGAACAGACCGGCCCACGTGACCCCGGCCCGGCCCATTTCGGTCCGCCGCGCCCGGTCGGCGAGCAGCCCGTCGACCTGCGCGGTGAAATCGGCGAAGTCGTCGGCCAGCAGTCCGGTCTTGCCCTCCACAATGGACTCGGCGACCCCGCCCGCCGCCCGGTAGGCCACCGACGGCACACCGTGCGCAGCGGCCTCCATGATGACGATGCCCCAGCCCTCCTTGACCGAAGGGCACAGATGCAGCCATGACCGTTCCAGAATTTCGTGTTTCTCGTCTTCGTCCACCCAGCCGTGCAGCCGCACCCGGTCCTCGACGCCCCTGTCGCGGGCGTGCTCGCGCAAGACCTCTTCCCACGGACCCTGTCCCACGACCTCCAGCTTCAGCGTCGGCCAGCGCCGGGACAGTTCGGCGACGACGTCGATCGCGTGCTCGATCCGCTTGTGCGGCACCAGCCTGCTGACCGCGACCAGCGTCGGTTCGGTCTCCCGCACGGCCTTGCCGCGCGGGGGAGTGTCCAATCCGTTGGGTACCACGGTGATCCGTGAGCCCTCGATGCCGAGGCCCGCCAGTTCGCCCTTGGTGATCTCGGAAACCGTGACGTAGCGGCAGTGGCGGAACAGCCACGGTGCCAGCCTCGACTCGATCCACCAGCCGATGCGGCCCAGTGTCTCGCCCAGCGCGCTGATCCACTGTTCCTTGTGGACGTGGTGCACCAGCACGAGGACCGGGCAGCCCGCGACGAGCCTGGCGAAGAACGGCATCCCGTTCTGCACGTCGACGACGAGATCGGCGTGTGCCTTCCGGATCGCCCTGAGCGCGTGCAGGTACACGCCGAACTTGTTGCCGCGGCGGCGATAGCGGACACCGTCACGCCATTCCCCGGCGTTCGCGCCCGGATACGCCGCGCACTGGATCTCGACCCGGTATCCGGCCTTGGCGAGCCCTTCGGCCATCCGCTCGACGTACCGCTCGGAGCCGCCGCCCTCCGGATGCCCGGTGTCGCGCCAGTTGACGAGCAGCACACGTGGCCTTTCCATCGTGGTTCTCCCAACCTGTTAGCGACAATGCTAGGTTACCGGTGCGTACACGGTAGATGAATCATTCTCGGAAAGCGATGGTTCGATGGTCGGTAATCGGTCGGTGACCCCAGTGACGATGCCTCATCGCGCCACCTTGCGCAGATCGGTGACGTTGTTCCGGGCTTTTCTCACCGAACAGACGGATCCGGACGGTTTCTACTCGGTGCTCGCCGAGGACTCGGTCCGGCAATTGGCGCAGCACACTCCGTTGAACGGCCGAACCATCGTCGACGTCGGTGGTGGCCCCGGCTATTTCTCCGACGCGTTCCGTGCCGCGGGAGCCACGTACCTGGGCATAGATCCCGACGTCGGCGAGTTGACGGCGCGAGGCGAGGCCGGGGAGAACATGGTGCGCGGCAGCGGGACGAAACTGCCCGTCCGCACCGCGTCCGTCGACGTCTGCTATTCGTCGAACGTCCTCGAACACGTTTCCGAACCCGAGGTCATGCTGACCGAGATGTGCCGGGTGACCAAACCCGGCGGAACGATTTTCGCCTCGTTCACACCGTGGTATTCACCGTGGGGTGGGCACGAGACGGCACCGTGGCATTTCCTCGGTGGCCACTACGCCCGCCGGCGTTATGTCGAAAAGAACGGAAAGGAGCCGAAGAACAAATTCGGCGAGAGTCTTTTCGCCTTTTCGGCCGGCGCGGCCATCCGGTGGGGGAAGTCCGCGCCGCTCGCCGATCTCCAGGAGGTCTACCCGCGCTACCACCCCTCCTGGGCCCAATGGATCGCGCGTGTCCCGGGTGTGCGGGAGGTCGCGTCGTGGAATCTGGTGATGGTGCTGCGCAAGCGTTAGTGACGTGAGGGAGCGGGGCGGCGCTTCGCGAGAAGGAAGACCCCGAGTGCGAGGAAGACCGCGCCGGCCACTCCGAGCACGATCGGCCCGGTGCTCCCGATGAAGTCGAGCTTGCCCTTGTTCTCGTCGACCTGCTTGACCATCGCGTCGACGGTGGCGTCGGTGAAGGCCAGCTTGCCGTCGAAGACCACTGTGGGGGTGGGGTTGGCGGCCGACCGCAGTTCCTGATGCGACTGCTGTTCCTGCTTGACCTGGATGCCCGTCACCGGCTCGATCCAGCTCGTGATGGTGCCCTGGTAGAACTGCCCCGCTTCGACGGAATCGCCGGTGGCGCCGATGAGGGAGCCCGGCACCTTCTTCATCGAGATCTTCGTGTCGGGGATCTCCTGGACGAACTTGTAGACCTCGACGCCCTTGATCTCTTCGACGCCCTTGAACCGGGCCTGGACCGCGCGGCCGGTGTTGTCGTCGTAGACCTGGTAGTCCTTCTGCTCGGTGTCGAAGGGGAACTTGAAGTTCAGGCCGGGCTGCGGCTTGTACTCCTGGACCTCTTCGGGCTTCTCGCCCTCCTTCGCGGGCTTCTCCTTGAGCTTGGTGACGAAGCTGCTGTTGTCGGAGCACTTCGACTCCTGGCCGCCGCCCGGCGGCACGTAGCCTTCCGCGGTGCGGCGGTCGAAGCAGACCTGGCGCTTGCTCGCGCTGACGACGGTCTGGTCGCTGGTGTCGACCACCGACACGGCCATCAGCCACACGGCGACGTCCGTGCCTTCCTGCATCTCCGGCGGCGCGAAGTTCGCCACCACGCGGGCGGTCGCCTTCAGCTTGGCGTCGTCACGGATCTCCGTGACGGTCTTGCCGTCCACCGTCTTCACCGCGAGCACCTTCGACGCGGTGCCTTCGAGGACCGACGTCGATTCCTGGTTCAGCGGCACCTTGGCGAGCTGGGGTTTCACATAGGTCGGCAACAGCACCGCGCCGGCGACGGCGAACACCCCTAGTGCCAAGAAGATCAGGCTCAACGCTCGACGCAACGGTCCTCCTGGTGAGACACATTACCCATCGGTAATCAGTCGCCAGATACTGGCCCGCGCGCCGGTCGGCGTCAAAGGTGTGACCGACGGTCACAGGCACGCCGTGCGACCGGAAGGTGGTACGGGCGCACCCATTCGGCGCAGTCCGCCAAACATGTTTGTTCCCCGGAACAACGTGATGGGGACCACCATCGGACGACTTCCGGTGCGTGGAAAGGAACTCTGTGCCGCAGGACCCGAACGATCGTCGCGCGCTGGACATCGGCGCCTACTCGGATTCCATCACCGACATCGAGCTCCGCGACGCCGTCGCCGACGTCGCCGCGCTGCTTTCGTTGCACGGCAACGTGATCCGTGATCTCGACGCCAGGAGGTCACGGTGGCGTCCCGGACGGCGGTCGCCGCATCCCGACATCGTCCTGTCCGCGGCCGGGCGCCGTCCACAGTGGACGAGATCCGCGAATCCCGAAGTGACCCTGCCGGTCGCCACCACCGCGCGCGGCCGGACACTCGCGGTGCGGCTCACCGCGCGGCCCGGTCTCGGGCACACGCTGCTGGACCTCGCGAGGATCATCGACGCCGACATGGCGCCGGAGAGAAGAGGCTAAGCCTCCGTCAGCCGGACCGCTTCCAGCGCGACGTAGAGTTCGCCGACGTCGACCGGGTCGGACAGGTCGCGCCGGGTCAGTTCCTGCACCCGGCGCAGCCGGTAGCGGACCGTGTTCGGGTGGACGATCAGCCGGTCCGCGGCCTCCTTGGCCGAGCCGTGTCCGGCGAACCACGCGATCAGGGTGTCGAGCAGGACCTGCCGCTCGGCTTGGGGCAGCACCAGCAGCCCGGCCAGCACCGAACGCAGCACGTCCCGCGACATCTCCGGCGCGCTCGCGACCAGCGTGGTGACCGGCGAGTCGCCGAACACGGCGACACCGGCGGCGCCCGCGGCCAGCGAGCGGCGGGCGATCCGGGCCCGGTGGACCGCGTCCGGCACTTCGAGGAATCCGTTGAACGGCCTGCTCATCCCCGCAGCCAGGGGCAGGGTGCCCAGCAGGTCGCGCAGCCGCCGGACGTCCTCGACGCGATCGATCACCACCAGGCCGACCTCGGCGCCCGGCCGCCAGGCCGATTTCCAGCGCCGCGCCCTCAGCAGTGCCTCGACGCCGGGCCGTTCCTCCGGCTCGACGGCCTCGGTCACGACGGCGACGAACGTGCCCGCGGCCGGGAGGTCGAGTTCCTTCGCGGCGTTCTCGAGCTCCGGCTGGGTGGCGAACCGGCCCTGCAACAGACCGTCGAGCAGGGCGAGCTTCTCCTGGGAGAGTTCGGCGGCGACCTCGCTGTACGCGGTGGTCAGCGCGTCGGAGTAGAGGTCGATGGTCTTCCATACGTTGGAGTTGATCTCCACCGTGCGCGCCGGGTTGATGAAACCGGGACCCGCCAGTTCCAGGAGGCGCTCGTAGACGAAGATCCCGCCGATCCGGAAGGCGCGGAGCACGGACGGCAGCGGGATACCCTGCCTGGCCTGGGCCAGCCCGGTCTTGCGGGCCGCGTCGAGCGGCAGTCCACGCCCCTCGACGAGTGCCGTCAGCGCACGTTCGAGGTTGGCCCGGCAGACCTTGCGCAACTCGTCCGGCGCGGTGCTGTCCACCTGGTGGTAGAACTCGTCCTCGTCGCTGAGCAGCTGGGCGAGGCGATCACTGAACTCGGGCAGCCGGGTGAGCATCGCCTGCATGAGCACACGCTGCTCCCGGGGTGCGGGAGTAGCGAGAGCTTCGGTGCCCATCCGTCAACTCTAACCCGATGGAGCGGCCGCTTTTTATCACGATGCGACGAAAGGGCGGTTTCACGAGCTGAGCGCGGTTGACAACCTGCGCAGGGTTTCGCGGGCTCGCCGCAGCTCATCGGGGGTGACACCGCTGTGGTCGAGCACGTCCCGGCGCCGGGTTTCGCTCGCGTCCCACAGTCGTCGCAGCAGTCGTTCGCCCTCGGGGGTGATGGCGTACAAGGCCGAGCGCCGATGCGCGGGATTGGGCCGCGCGCACAGTTCGCCGGCTTCGGTGAGGTCGTCCACGACGCGCTGGACGGCTTGGCGGACCTGGCCGAGCCGTCGCGCGATGGCGGGGACGGCCAGTGGTTCTTCGGACACCGTGCTCAGCACGTGCCAGCGGGCGACCGTCGTGCCCTCTCCGGCGGCCTCCCGTTCGCTGATCCGGCGGCTCACCCCGGCCAGTTCGTAGACGTCGGCGATCAGCAACCGGTAGTCGTGGACGAGCTCGCTCATAGTTGACAGCATACTGTCAAAGTGCCCATCCTGGCCGCATGGACGTCACCGAACGGATCGCCGCCGTGTTCACCGCCGCCGGGCCACGCCCCGAACTCGCCGCCCGGTTGAGCGTGTTCGAGCCGCTGATCGGCAGCTGGGATCTGGTGGTGCACAACCACGCAGAGGACGGGAGTGTCCGGACCGTCGACGGCGAATGGCATTTCGGCTGGGCGCTGGACGGCCGTGCGCTGGCCGACGTGTGGATCAGCCCGGCCAGGGCGAGCAGGACCGGCGGTGTGGACGGGGAGTGGGGGATGAGCCTGCGCTTCTACGACGAGAAGATCGACGCGTTCCGGTCGACCTGGCTCGGCCCCGGCAACGGCTGGGTTATCCCGTTCCTCGGCAAGCCGACGGAGGACGGCTTCGAGATCGAGGCGGACACCGGCGGCGTCCGGCGCCGGTGGATCTTCTCCGAGCTGACCGCCACGAGTTTCTCCTGGCGGGCGGAGGAAACGCTGCCGGACGAGGACCCCTTCGTCCGGCAGCGTTTCGAGGCCACTCGTGCGGTCAGTGGTTGATCTTGAACCACGGCTGCGACCAGCCGAGATAGGTGTAGCCCCAGGTGTTCTTGATCTCCGCGATCGTGGTCTCGGTGAAGCTGCCGGGGCCGTGGATGTCGTTCGACAGGAACTTGCCGCCGCCGATGGAGAACATCGCGTGCCCGGTACCGCCGTTGCTGAAGAAGGCGAGCCCGCCCGCGGGGACCTGGGTGTCACCGGGGTGCTTGAACGAACCCGGGATCTGGGTCCAGTGGACGTAGGCCGTCTCCGAACCGCTCGCGTTCCAGCCGTAGGCCCACGCGTTGATCCGGTCGCACCAGCGGTAGTAGTCCGGGTCGTTGTGGGTGTGCACGTGCGCCTTCGCCCACGCGATGGCTTCGGCGCAGGTCCGCGGGTTGCCGGTGCCCGCGGTGGAGCAGGAGAGGGTGCTGCCGGCGCAGTCCGGGGCGACCCGGCCGTCCGAACCGGTGTAGACGTAGGCGTCGCTGATGTAGCCGCCCTTCGACGGCACGTAGTCCCAGATGTCGGTGGTGCCGTACTTCCCGGTCACCGTCGAGCCGTTGGTCTGGCAGTCGATGGTGACGGCGGTGCCGCTCGCGACGGTGCCGACCGAACTCGCGCTGGTGCTCGGGCTCGACCGTACGGTCACCGCCACACCGGAGTCGGTGTTCACCGTGCCCGTCGCCGCGAGCGCCTGGCCCGCACCGCCGAGCATGATCGCCCCGGTCAGCGCGATGGTGCCCGCCGCCCCCACCATGCCTCTGGCGATCCTCGATCGGATCTTCATCTGTGTCCTCCCGTGGTTTCCCCGAATAGGGGGCCAGGATGGAGGATCGCCGTACAAGGCCCGTACAAGAACCCGATCGTCCGAAGTGGACTGTTCTATACCGGGACGAGCTCCGGTTCCGCGATTTGTCCGATGATCGGGACGTCACTCGCGTGCCGGGCGTTCCGCTCGGTGAGCAGGACCCGCAACCGGGCGAGCGCCCGGAACTGGGCCGCGCGGACCGCCCCCGCGCTCGGCAGGCCGAGCCGCTCCGCCGTCTCCTCGGCCGACAGCCCGAACACGAACCGCAGCGCGAGCACCTGCCGGTGCGGCATCGGCAACCGCGCCAGCAGGACCCCGGCCTGCAACCGGTGTTCCAGCCGTTCGATCTCGTCCGGGTCGCGGCGCGCCCACGCCGTCAGTCCGTCGCCGATCTCCGGCACGCAGGCGACCGGTTCGCGAGACCGGCGCCGGTGCAGGTCGGCCACCTTGTGCCCGGCGATCCCGAGGACGAACGCGAGGAACCGGTCCGGGCGGTACCGGTAGCGGGGCAAGGCGATCAGCACCGCCTGCAACACCTCCTGCGCGCAGTCCTGTGCGTCGCAGGCACCCGTTCCGGCACTTCCGAGCCTGCTCGCGCAGTAGCGGAACACGTGCGGGGAAAGGAAACGGGTCAGGTCCCGGAGCGCGTCCGGGTCACCGGCCACGGCCGCCCGGACCAATCTGCTGTCCGGGTTGGGCAGCCGTCCCGCCGTGGCGGCGGCACGGGAGTCCGCGGGTACCGTCGAGGGCGCTACCTCGTCCAAGTCTGCACTCCTGGTTCGGGGGAATTGGCCGCCAAGGTGCGCCCGTCATCGGGGGCCGGGACTTCGTGCGCGGTTGTCCAGCTTGCCGTTCCGTGCAGGGGATGTCCATACGGCGGCCCGGAAGTCATCCGAACCGCGCAATGTCTATTGTGGACTGTTATCTTTCGGCGCCTTGAGGCAGGACAACACCGGGGGATAGGCGGTGGTGTCGGTGCTGAGAAGATCCGCCGTCCAGACCACACAGTGCGCGAGCACCCGGATCCGCTGATCGAGATCGGCGTTCTCGCAGGCTTGCCCGATCTGGTCGGCGCAGGTGTCCCGGTCGTCGCGGACGCTGGCGGCGATGGCCCGGACGATCGCGGCCACGCCAGGGTCGAGGCGGTCGGGCCGGACCGTCAGGCCCGCGTGATCCCGAAGACGCAGGGTGAACGGTTCGCCGATCCGCAGCGAACGACGACGATCCTTGGCCGCCAAGGAAAACGTGTCGACCAGCCGGCCGACGACGTCGTCGAGCGCCGGTTTTCGCCGGGTGGAGGTGGCGACGGACACCAGTGCGGTGGCGAGCCGATCGGCTTCACCCGATCTGGTGAGCGAAAGGAGATCGCGCGCGACGGTGTGCGCGCGTTCGGTGGTGGGTTTCATGGCGGGGTCCCTCGTTCGGTATGCCGCCTCCCGATACCCGTCCGAGTGGTGGCCAAACCCGAATGGCGGTCGATTGCCGCCTGTGGGGGCGCGGGTTGGGCCGTTCGGCTCAAGCCGATGGGCTCGCTCCGACGCGCAGGTAGCCACTTACGGCGGCGACCACCTGATCCGCGTGAGACGGCTCGAGGTTTCGCACCCACACCCGGAGCGCTTCGAGAAAACCGGCGAGATCTCGGCGCACGCCCTGGAGAAGGCCGGGGAGATCCTGACGCCGGATCTCCAGCCGTCGTCCTTCGGGGGTCTCCCAGTCCTCGTCGTCCACGTCCGGCCAGAACCGGATGATGTCGCCGTCGAACTCGACCACCGTCCCCGGTCCGTGACCGAGGTCGGGCAAGTTCCCGTCCGGCATCCCGTGCCAGTCCGGCCAGTCGGTCAGGTCACAGCAGCAGCCTGGAGTCACGGCGATTCCCTCGGCTTCGAGCAGCAGACCCCCGGGGAGGAAGAGGGTCTCGAGCCGCGCCAGCTCGTCGAACGCGGTCCCGAGGTCGGGGCGGGCGAGCTCGCCGCTCGTGCTGTGCCCGAGCAGCGAGAGCACGACCGCCCCGACGTCGTCGGAGGACATCTCACGGCGCAGGGGGATCCACTCGCCGTCGTGGCCGCGGAACGGCCACAGATCGAACGACGAATAGCCGGGCGGCAAGGATTCCACCACCGGAATGAGCCTGGACATGCGGCGACGATACGGTGCGTGGTCCGGCAGGCGCCACGGCGTTTCAAGGGACCCGCCCCAGGCCTAGCGTGTCAACAGGTCGCGAAGCGCCTTCGTCACCTCCGACGGCGACTCCTCGGCCATGAAGTGACCCGACGTGACCGTCCGGTGGTCCAGGTCCGTCGCCCACGCCCGCCAGAGCGCGGCGGCGTCGTAGCCGAGCACGGCGCCCCAGTCCTGCTGGAGCACGGTGAGCGGCATGGTGAGCCGGTTGCCCGCCGCGCGGTCCGCCTCGTCGTGCTCGACGTCGATGCCCGCCGACGCGCGGTAGTCGGCGACGATCGAGGGCACCGCGTTGCGAGACGCCTCCAGGTACGCGGCGCGGACGTCGGCGGGGATCGCGTCGCCGTCGCGCGTCCACGCGTCGAGGAAGTGACCGAAGAACGCGTCCGGCGCGCCCGCGATCAGCTGTTCCGGCAGTCCGGGCGGTTGGGCCATCAGGTAGAGGTGGAAGCCGACCGCGGCGCCGGCGCCGTGCAGCACGTCCCACATGTCCAGCGTCGGCAGCACGTCGAGGATCGCGAGGTGACTCACCTTGTCCGGGTGGTCGAGCCCGGCCCGGATGGCCACCAGCGCGCCCCGGTCGTGCCCGGCGAGGGCGAACCGGTCGTGGCCGAAGGCCTTCGCGACGGTGACGACGTCGGCCGCCATCGACCGCTTCGAGTAGGTCTCGCCGGTGTCGGCGGGCTTGTCGCTTTCGCCGTATCCTCGCAGGTCAGGGCAGAGGACGGTGTGGTCGGCCGCCAGATCCGCCGCGACGTGCCGCCACATGAGGTGGGTCTGGGGGAAGCCGTGCAGGAGCACGATCGGGCTGCCCGTCCCGGCGACGGCGACGTCGAGTGCCACGCCGTCCGCCACGGGCACACGCTGGTAGTCGAATCCGGTGATGCGCATGGGTACCTTCCTGGTCGTTCCGTGATGACCGCCAGCGTCCCCGGCCCGAATCAGCGCCCGGTCAGCGACGACCGAGCGGCCAGGGCACGATGATCACCGTCGGTGAAGGAGGTGACGATGCGGTTCGGTGTGCTCGGCCCGCTCGTGGCCGAGGACGGGCGGGGCGAAGTCGGGCTCAAGGGCCCTCGGCACCGCGCGGTGCTGGCCAGGCTGCTGATCGCCCGCGGCCGGGTCGTGCCGGTGGAACGCCTGGTCGACGACCTGTGGGAACGCCCGCCCGAGGGCGCGGTCGGCGCGGTCCAGACCTTCGTCGGTGCCCTGCGCCGCGCGCTGGAACCGGATCGTGCGCCCCGTGAGCCCGCGCGGCTGCTCGTCACGGTCGCCCGCGGCTACGCCCTGCGCGCGGATTCCGTCGACGCGTGGGATTTCGAGGCCGCCGTCGCCACGGCCCGTGAGCTCCTCGACGCCCGCCGGGCGGACGCGGCACTGTCTCAAGTGGACACCGCGCTCGCGCTGTGGCGCGGTCCCGCGTACGCCGAGTTCGCCGAGGAAGGCTGGGCACTCGGCGAGGTCTCCCGGCTGACCGAACTCCGGTTACTGGCGGGCGAACTTCGTGCCGATGCCCTTCTCGCGCTCGGCCGGGCCGCCGAGGTGATCCCCGAGCTGGAGCCACGGGTACGCGAGTTCCCCTTGCGGGAGAACGGTTCCCGGCTCTTGGCACTGGCGCTCTACCGCTCCGGACGGCAAGGCGACGCTCTGGCGGTGTTGCGCGCGACGCGAGAACGGCTCGCCGACGAGCTCGGCATCGATCCCGGCGCGGGCCTGCGGGACCTGGAAGCCGACATCCTCGCGCAAGCGCCCCGGCTGGAGCCGTCCGTGCCCGAGATCCCCGAGCGGCCGCTGATCGGGCGGGACGCGGAACTGGCCAGGCTCGAAGAAGCCTCGGTTGGGTCGCGGCTGGTGCTCGTGTCGGGTGAGGCGGGGGTGGGGAAGACCGCGCTCGCCGAGGCGTTCTCCGCCCGTCTCGCCGCGCGAGGCTGGACCACGGCCTGGGGGAGCAACCCCGACGACGAGGGCGCGCCGCCCGCCTACGCCTGGACCCGGATCCTCGCCACCCTCGCCGACGCCGGCTACGGAGCGCCACCGACCGCGGAGCCCGCGACCGAAGATCCCCTCGCCGCGCGCTGGCGATGGCACCGGGCGGTCGCCTCCTACCTGTCCGGTGCCGCGCCCTTGCTGCTCGTCCTCGACGATCTGCACTGGGCGGGCGAGGAGACGCTGGCGCTGCTGGCCTCGGTGCTGAGCGAGCCGGTGCTGATCGTCGCGACCTATCGCGGCACCGACCCGCCCGCCCGGTTGACGGACTTCCTCGGCCGGGCCGCTCGGCACGAGCCGGAGCGGATCTATCTCGGAGGGCTGCCCGAGACCGAGATCGCCGCGCTGGTCAGGGCCACGACCGGGGAAGACGTCGAGCCGGAGACCGCCGCGGTACTCCACCGGCGAAGCGGCGGAAACGCGTTCTTCGTCCGTGAACTCGCCCGGCTGCTGGCCGACGAGGGGCCCGCCGCCTTGGCCGCGGTGCCGCCGGGAGTCCGCGACGTCGTCCGGCACCGGGTGGCCGCGTTACCGGACGAGGTCCGCGGTGTGGTGCGGCGCGCGGCGGTGCTCGGTACGGACGTCGATCTGGACGTACTCGAGGCGCTGGCGGGGGAAACCGCGCTCGACGCGGTGGAAATCGCGGCCAGGCAAGGAATCCTGACCGAGCGGGCGCCGAACCGGTTCCGGTTCGCGCACGCGCTCGTCCGCGACACGCTCTACCACGACCTCTCCCGTTCGCGACGGACCCGCGAGCACGGCGGGATCGCTCAAGCGCTGGAACGTCTTCGCCCGGACGACGTCGACGCGCTGGCACACCATTTCCTGCTGTCGGAGGAGCATGGTGACCGGGCCGCACGGTACGCGCGGGCGGCCGCGGAACGTGCCGAAAGTCGTTTCGCCCCAACGGAAGCGGCACGGCTCTGGGAGGCGGCGCTCACCGCGTACGACCGATCCGGCGGCTCCGACCCGGAGAAGCGGCTGGAGCTGATCATGGGCCTGGCCCGCGCTTCGGCCGTCGCCGGCGGCCTCGGCCGGTCGCGGCGGTATCGGGCCGAAGCGTTGGAACTGGCGGAAAAGCTGGACGATCCGCTGCTGACCGCACGGACGATCGGCGCCTTCGACGTCCCCGCCAGCTGGACCGAAAGCGACGACAGGGAGCTCGCTTCCCGGATCGCGGACGCCGTCGAGCGGACCCTCGCCGCGCTACCGCGGGATCGGCGGGCCGAGCGGTGCCGCCTGCTGGCCACCCTCGCCGTCGAACTGCGCAACACGGGCGGACGGCGGGCTCGTGAGGCGGCATGGGAAGCCGAGACGCTCGCCCGCGGACTCGGAGACCCGGCGCTGCTCGCGTTCGCGCTCAACGCCCGGTTCCTGCAGTCCTTCGACCGCGCGGGGCTCGCCCCCGAGCGGGCCGCGATCGGCGCCGAACTGGTCGATCTCGCCTCACGGCACGGGCTGGTGACGTTCGAGGTACTCGGACATCTCGTGCTCCTGCAGGCGAAGAGCGCGCTCGCGGAGTTCGCCGCCGCGGACCGGCACGCCGCGTCGGCCGACGAACTCGGGGAGAAGTACGGCCTGCCGCTCGTCGGCGTGTTCACCCGGTGGTATCGCGCGATGCGGACCGCGATGACCGGCCCCGGCGGGGCAGCCGCCTATCGTGCCGCGGCGGCGGGGCTCGCCGGAACGGCCATGTCCGGAGTGGACAACGGGATCCTCGCGCTCGCCCTGTACTGCGACCGGCTCCAGCGAGGTTTGCCACCGCGAGCGCTGGAGGAGAGCTACGGCGCCTACGAAAGCTGGTGCCGTCCGATCCTCCCGATCCCGGATTCGCCCCGGGACCTGCTGTTCGAGGCCCGATCCTGTCTGCACGCCGTGGTCGCGATCGAACTCGGCGACCGGCCGGCGATGGAACGCCTGTACGCCGACCTGCTGCCCGCCGAGGACGAGATCGCCGGTGCCGGGAGCGGGATGCTCACCCTCCGCCCGGTCGCCCGCTACCTCGGCGACCTGGCCACGGCTCTCGGCAGGCCGGAGGCCGCCGCCGGGCACTACCGGAAGGCGCGGGCCCTCGCGGTGAAAGCCGGTTCACCGCATTGGGATTAGCTCACTGCTCCCGCATCGCGCGGCGGATCTCGGCCAGCTTGTCCTTCGCGGCCTTGTCGCGGTCGGCGATCTTCTTGTCCAGCGAAGCGACGTCTTCCTTGCCGCCGAGGCCCGCGAGTTCGGTCGAGCCCAGCGAGGTCGTGTAGCGCTGCTCGATCCGGTCCCGCACGTGGTCGAACGAGGGCACGCCACCCTCGCTGTAATCCGGCTCCGGTACCTCGACAGGGGCCGTCGGGGACTCTTCGACGATCTCGGCGTCGAGGATTTCCTTGTCCGGGTCGTTCTCGGTCATCGTCCACTCCGTCCTGCGTGCCACGGCACGGCTTCGGTCATCAACCCGAGCATGCCCGAAACCAGCCGCATCTGGTCGACCGTGCGGATGTCGGCCTCGACCAGGCGCGGCGAACAGACCACGATCGCGAGCGCCTGCGCCCGCGAAAGCGCCACGTTGAGCCGGTTCCGGGAGAGCAGGAAGTCCAGGCCACGCGGCAGATCGACCGCCGACGACGAGGTCATCGTGGTGATCACCACCGGCGCCTCCTGGCCCTGGAACCGGTCCACCGTGCCCACCCGCACGCCGGGATGCCCGGCCTCGTCCAGCGCGCGAGCGACGACCCTGGCCTGCAGGTTGTACGGCGCCACGACCAGGATGTCCTCGTCGCCGAGCGGCCGGGGCTCGCCGTGATCGGTCCAGGGGCGGCCGTGGAGTTCGGCGACCAGAGAGGTGACCGCCTCGGCCTCCTCGACCGACCGCGTCGTGTTGCCGTGGTGGTCGACCTCGGCGAGGTACAGGCCCGATTCGACACCGTCGATCGCGCGTTCGGCCGCCGAGGGATGCGAGTGCAGACGGCCCGCGTAGGACAGCCGTGACACCGGCGCGCAGACGGCGGGATGCATCCGCCGGGTCTCGTCGAGGAAGTACCCGAGTTCGGCCGGGATGATGTCCGCCTCGCCGATCAGGTGCCCGAGCGCGGACGCCTCGGCGCCGGCGGGATGCGTGCCCTGTACGACCTGCGGCAGCTGCTGCGGATCGCCCAGCAGTAGGAGATTCTTGGCGCACATCGACACCGCGAGCGCGTCGGCGAGGGCGAACTGGCCCGCCTCGTCGATGATCAGCAGGTCGAAGGGCTCTTCCCGGATCGCGGCGTTCGCGAAGGTCCAGGCGGTGCCGCCGACCAGATGACCGGTGTCGTGCTCCTCGCGCCATTTCACCAGCGCGGGATTGGTCTTCGGCTGCTCCCACGGCGCGGCCGGATCCGGGGTGCGCTTGGCGCGTTTCGCGCACGGCAGATCCGGCGCGTTCTTCAGCGTGGCGGACAGCACGTTCTCCACGGCCTTGTGACTGGTCGAGGTGACGGCGATCGTCTTGCCCGCGCGCACGAGTTTCGCGATCAGCCTGCCTGCCAGATAGGTCTTGCCCGCGCCCGGCGGGCCTTGGACGGCCAGCGTGGAGCCATCGAGCGCCTCGACGGCCTCGATCACCGTGGTCACCAGGTCGGCCCCGGGTTCGGGCAGGGTCTTGTCGTCGCGAAGCCGGGGTGTCGTGCGCCGGAGCAGATCGACGCCGGGATGCGCGGGCAGCGCCGGCAGGCCGTCGACGACGAGGCGGGCGAGGTCCGCGACGGCGTCGTCCTTGGGGGAGGGGCGGACCGGGCTCCCGGGCAGCACCGCGACCGGCCGGTCGGCGGTGGTCTCGTCGGGCGCGCAGCTTTCTTCGAGGGTCAGTTCGACGGCGGTGGCCGAGACGACCTTGGCGTCGCGCGCGGCGGCGCCGTACCGCAAGCGGACGTCGTCGCCGGGGGCGAAGGGATGCGGGCGGTCCGGGTCGCAGCGGAGGACGAGTGAGCGCTTCGCCTTGCGGACCCGGCCCGACGGCGGAACCCATTCCCCGGCTTCCAGCGAGATCGGGACGGTGCAGGCGTTGTCGGTCTCCAGATCGCCTAGCGGGGCGGCCAGCTGGCGGAAGTACTCCCACCACGCCGGATTCGTCTCGCGGCGGTGATAGCCGACCGACGCGGCCAGCAGCGCGCGGGCGCGGTCCTCGCCGGTGAACTCGGCCGGATCGTCGGGCAGCCCGTCCAGCAGCGGATCGACCAGCGCGGCCAGCTGCGCCGCGCGTTCGGCGCGTTTCTGAGCGGCGACGTCCTCTTCGGTCTGGCGGAGCAGAGCGTCCACATCGGACTCTTCGGGCGGCTCCGCGAGCGCGATCCCTTCCACCACGCGGATCTCGTGGAGGAACTCGAAGAGCCGCAGCGTGGAGACGCAGTCGTATTCGTTGTAGTCGCTGATCCCGCGCAGCACCTCGTCGGCGTGCTCGGTCTCGCCGGAGGCGGTGAGCGTCAGATACTCCTCGTAGGCCTCGATGCTCGACACCGCCGTCTTGACGTCCCCGTCGCGGGCTTCAGGCATGTAGAGCGGCTCGAGATACTTGATCGAGTACGACCGCTGCGAGACCCGGAGTGCCTTGCGCACCACGGAATACAGGTCGACCAGACCGCCGCTGCGCAGCAGATGGTCGACGGCGTCCTCACGGGTCCCGTGCACGGCGGCGAGCCGTTTGATCGCGGTGACCTCGTACGGCGCGTAGTGGTAGACGTGCGAGCCCGGATGCTCGGCGAGCCTCGCGGTGGCGAAGTCTACGAACTCTTCGAAGGCCCGCTTCTCCTGCGACCGGTTGTGCGCCCAGAACGGGGTGAACTTCGTGCCGTCGTCGGCGGTCACGGCGCCGAAGAGGTATTCGAGCCCTTCGCCCGCAAGCGCGTACGGGTCACCCTCCATGTCGAAGAAGACGTCGCCGGGGGCGGGCGGCGGCAGTTCGGCCAGCGCGTCCGGATCGATGACCTCGTAGGCGATCTGCCCGGTTTCGTCCTGCCGGACCTGGATCGCGGCCTGGGCGCGCAGCGTGGTGAACGACGTCGTCGAGATGTCGCGCGGACGGTCTTCCGGTGCGGCGGCCGCGAGCGCGTCGATGGTGCCGAGTCCCGCCGCGACGAGCTTGCGCCGCTGATCGCCGCGCATCCCAGCGACCAGCGAAAGGTCGCGGTCGGCTTCGCGGGCGCTCGCGCAGTGCGCGGCGTAGGAGCAGCCGGCGCACGCGGGCCGTTCGTCGGCCCAGAGCTGGACCGGCAGGGTCGGCGGCCGGTTACGCAGCCGGGCGCGGAGCCGGTCCACCAGCGGGAGGAAGTCGTCGACGCGGAACGAGCGCGTGCTGTGATCGCCGAGCAGCAGGTGCATTTGCGGGCCGGCGGGCCAGCCCGCCCTGCGCAGGGCGTCGGCGTAGGCGGTCAGCTGGACGACGGCGGCGGGTTTCGCGTGCCGGGCCAGCTTCGTGTCGTAGACCTCGTAGCGGCCTTCGTCGTCCCGCATCAGGAAGTCGGCCCGGCCGGAGAACTCGCCGTCGTGGAAGACCGCCTGGTAGATCACCGGAGCACCGGCCCGAAGCGCTTCTTCGGTGGCCTTCGCGGCGACGGCCGGATCGCGTTCGTCGATCTCGACGACGGCGCTCCGCTCGCCGCGAAGCTTGTCCAGCGTCGCGGCCTCGTGCGCGCGCCCGTGCGTGACCGCGAGCTGATCCGGCCCGGAACCCGGCCTCGGCGCGCCCGGCAGGCCCGCGGCCAGCGCCTGGTTGAGGATGCTGCGGTGCTCGCATTCGAGCAGGTCGGCGAGATCGGACGGGGTGTACATCGCCCGGGAGTCTTACATGGACTCCGGCCGCGACCGGCCCGGCGCGCCGGAGTCAGCCCGAGGTGTGGTCGAACGTCAGGTGCGAGGTGATCCGGTAGCGGTCGCCCCGGTAGATCGAGCGGGTGTACTCGATCACGCGGCCGCCGTCGCCGCGGGTGGTGCGTTCGAACAGCAGCGCGGGGGAGTGCTGCGGGACGCCGAGCAGGCCGGACTCGTCGGGGTCGGTGACGGTCGGCTCGATGATCTGCACGGCCGTCGCGGGCACGACCTCGTACCGCGTGCGGAGCAGTTCGTAGAACGAGCCGGACTCGAACCCCGCGGCCGTGATGTCGGGCACGAGGTCGCGCGGGACCAGGATCCGCTCGATCGCCATCGGTGCCTCTTCGACGACGCGGACGCGGGTGACGGCCACCAGGACGTGACCGGGAGAGACTTCGAGCCGTTTGCCCAGCCGGGCACCCGCCGGCGTGGTGGCGAAGTCGATCACGCGGCTCGTCCAGTGACCCTCGGCGGGCGGGGCGAACTGCTCGCCGCCGGTGGCGGGCAGGAGGTCCTGGGAGATCTTGCGCGGCGCGGTGAACGTGCCGCGGCCGTGCTCGCGGACCACGAGACCGTCGCGCTCCAGTTCGTCGATCGCGGCCCGCAGAGTGGGGCGCGAGACGCCGATTTCGGTGCTCAGCGCGCGTTCCGAAGGCAGGACCTCGCCCGGCTGCCGCCGCTCGATGAGCTGGCGTAGCCGATCCTTGACCTCTGTGCGCCGCATGACCACAGCTTACCCAGTGGTCACGGCGAATTGGCTGGTGGACAAGTTGTCTAGACCTATTGACTTTACCACTTCACCGGGCGACGGTGGAAAGAAACTGACCAGTGGTAAAGGAGACGGGATGTCGACCTCAGGGAAGTTCCGCGCCGCCGCCGTCGCGGCCTTGTCGGTCACCGCACTGGCTCTGGCGCCGGGCGCCGCTTCGGGAGCGGCCGGTTGCGGGGCGCTGTTCGACGACTTCCACTACGGCTCGCACACCGACGGTCTCCTCGCCCAGCACGGCTGGCAGGTGCGCTCCGGAGCGGGCGGCCCCGGTGTCGGCGGTGCGCGCTGGGCGCCCGAGGGCATCACGTTCCCGACGTCCGACGGCGACAAGGTGCTGCAACTCGCCTCCACCACCGACGGCACACCCGCGGGGACGACGCAGGCCGAGATCATGCAGCCCGATCGGCGGTTCTTCGAAGGCACGTACGCGGCGCGGATCCGCTTCTCCGACGCGCCGGCGTCCGGCCCCGACGGCGACCGGATCAACCAGACGTTCTTCACGATCAGCCCGCTCCGCTACGCCAACGACCCGATCTACAGCGAGCTGGACTTCTCGGAGTACCTGCCCAACGGCGGATGGGGCGAGGCGGGGCCGGTGAACTTCCAGACCAGCTGGCACACCTACACGCCGGATCCTTGGTACGCCGAGAACAAGAGCGACAGCCAGCGCCGCAGCATCGACGGCTGGCGCTCCGTTGTCGCGACGGTGTCCGACGGCCATGTGCGGTACTACATCGACGGCGCCCTGGTGGCCGACCACGACCGCGGCGGGCCGTTCGACGTGTACCCGCGGCAGAACATGTCCCTCAACGTGAACCAGTGGTTCATCGACCTCACGCAGCACAGCGGCGGGACGAGCACCTACCTCGAACAGGTGGACTGGGTCTACTACGCGAAGAACGAGGTGCTGACGCCGCAGGCCGCCGCCGATCGGGCCGCGTCGTACCGGTCTTCGGGCGTGCGGTTCACCGACGATCTCGGTGGCTGTTAGATGTGAACGGTGGATCGGCTGACGGAACGTTTCGAGGAACACCGGACCAGGCTGCGGGCGGTGGCCTACCGGATGCTGGGCTCGGCCAGTGAGGCCGAAGACGCCGTCCAGGACACGTGGCTGCGGCTGAACCGCACCGACGCGGCGGAGATCGAGAACCTCGGCGGCTGGCTGACCACGGTGGTGGCGCGGGTGTGCCTGAACGTGTTGCGCTCGCGCGACCACCGGCGGGAGGAATCCCTCGACGACCGGCTCGCCGAACCGGCCGACTCCTCGGCCGATCCCGCCGCCGACGCGGTGCTCGCCGACTCGGTGGGGCTCGCGATGCTGGTGGTGCTGGACACGCTGGCCCCCGCCGAACGGCTCGCGTT
>NZ_LQMT02000040.1:0-1705 GCF_001620365.2 Amycolatopsis keratiniphila subsp. keratiniphila | reverse complement strand
GGCGCGGCGGCCGCTTCGGTGCGGGCGGCGGTCACCCAGCTCGCGCTGGTGAACGGCGGCATCGGTCTCGTGATGGCCGACGAAGGACGGCCTTCGGTGGTGCTCGCGTTCGAGTTCGTGGACGGGAAGATCAGCGAGATCGACGTCATCGCGGACCGGGAACGGGTGCGGGGGCTGGATCTGGTGATGGTGGACTGATCCGAGGTTGCGGTTCGGTCGCGAACGAATACCGATGGTTCGGTGTCTTCGCCGGATTGGTTAACGGTCTTCTGGTGGTGGCCGCCTTCTTTTCGAAGCTCTTTTGAGTCACGACGAGGAGGCGGCCATGTCGGAGGGGACAGTCGGAACCGATCGACGCCACAACGTGCGGGAGATGGATTCGTATCGGGACGAATATCAGCGAGATCGGGACCGGGTGCTGTACTCGTCCGCGTTCCGGCGGTTGGCCGGGGTGGCGCAGGTCGCCGCGGTCAACGAGCAACTCGTGTTGCACAACCGGCTGACCCACAGTTTGAAGGTCGCCCAGATGGGGCGAAGACTCGTCCAGCATCTTCGTCGTAGATCGAGGGGGGCGGGTTTTCCGGAGGGATCGGACCTGAACGAGGACGTCGTCGAGACGGCGGGTCTCGTGCACGACATCGGGCACCCGCCGTTCGGGCACATCGCCGAGGAGGTGCTCGATCAGCGCCTGGCCCAGATCTCCGGATTGGAAGGGTTCGAGGGCAATGCCCAATCCTTCCGTGTGGTGACGAAGCTCGCCCGGCGCAAGGAAGAGCACATGGGGCTCAACCTGACACAGGCGACGTTGAACGCGATCCTCAAGTATCCGCGTCTCAAGCCGCGGGATTCGGCCAAGCCCAGGACTTCGTGGACCGACCGCGGCTATGGCGAGAAATGGGGCGCGTATCAAACCGAATGGAAGGACTTCGAGTGGGTGAGGAATTCCTGTCGCGATGAGCTGCGGTCCGCGAACGCGGTCCTGATGGACTGGGCCGATGACATCAGCTACGCGACCCATGACCTCGAGGACTACTTCCGGGCCGGATTGATCCCCTTGCACAATCTCGCGACCGACAAGAAGCGAATCCTCAAGCACGGCCGCCGTCGACTGAAGGGGGATGTCGGTTTCAACGAACATCGCTTTCGTGAGCAGATCGACGTGATCGTCGACGAGTTCGGCGAACACCTCAAGTCGCAGTGCTGGGACACCCGTGAGAACCGGGTTCGGATGAACAAGATCACCAGCGACCATCTCACCGGATTCGTCGATGCGGTCCGGCTCCTCGATGAGCCTCCGTACGTGGAGGTCGACCAAGACAGCCAGTACCGGGTTGCCGCACTGAAGGAACTCACGTGGTTCTACGTGATCGACAGGCCTCCGTTGGCCATCCAGCAGGAAGGTCAGAAGAGGATCATCGGTTCGCTCTTCGATCGGTTGCTCATGTGCCTGGAGAAATCACCGAACAGTCCGAAGATCCCCATCCATCTTCGTGTGATCTACCGCGACATCAAGCGTGACGAGGAGGCGAACGGGACTTTCAAGGGCAACAAGGAGGCTCGGTGTGCCAGGGCTGTCACCGACTACATCTGTCTGCTCACCGAGGCGCAGGCCGTCGATCTCGGGAAGCGATTGGCGGGGCGGTCGCAGAGCTCGATGTTCGGAACCTGGTTCAACTGAGCGAGCGCATGCCGAGGGGCCCGTCGC
>NZ_LQMT02000004.1 GCF_001620365.2 Amycolatopsis keratiniphila subsp. keratiniphila | reverse complement strand
GGCCCGAAGGAAGACCTCGCCTCCTACGGTGAGAAGGCCAAGGGCATGACGCCGGTGTACATCCGGATGACGGTGGAGAACGTCGGCGGCACGGACCTCAGCTACAGCACGGTGCGGATGCGCGCGGTCGGCCCGGACAACAAGAGCACCGGCGTGATCATCACCGGCGAGACCACCGCCTGCCAGTCCGAGTCGGCGAAGAAGGACTTCAAGACCGCCGGCGCGACCTACGAGACCTGTGAGCTGCAGGCCATCAGGGACGGCGGCGAGGTCGGCGGCGCGGAATTCAACGATGGCGACGGGTACAAGGACGACCCGATCGTCTGGAAGAAGTAGCCTGATCGCGCGTGAAGGCCCCCTTCCCTCGGCTGAGCCGAGGGAAGGGGGCCTTCACGCGCCTCACTGAGACTGCGGGAGCTGGTTCTCCTGCGTAGCGTTGTCGTGATGGTCCACGTGCACCGGACGATCACCGTCCGAACCCCCGCCCAGACCGTCGTCGGCTATCTGCGGGACTTCGCGCACGCCGAGTCGTGGGATCCCGGCACCGTGTCCTGCACCCGCACCGACACCGGCCCGATCGTCGTCGGCTCGCGGTGGCACAACGTGTCGGAGTTCCGCGGCAAGAAGACGGAGCTCACCTATCGGCTCGACCGGCTGGAGCCGGACCGGATCGTGTTCGTCGGCAGCAACAAGACCGCGACGTCCACCGACGATCTGACCATTTCCGAAGCGGACGGCACGACGACCGTCAGCTACCACGCCACCATCGAGTTCCACGGCCTGGCGAAACTCGCGGACCCCTTCCTCAAACGGCAATTCGAGAAGATGGGCGACGAGCTGGTCCCGGCGATGAAGGCGACCCTCGAAGCGCTTCCAGCCTCGTGAGTGTTGAGGACGGTTCTAACCCGAATCGCCACTCACGACCACCTATACCGAACGGCGCCTTCGCGTGCTTGAACGGACGACACGTGTGATCAGACGGACGACACTCGTGATCAGATGGACGACACGGCCGTGGCGAAGCCTTCGCCGCGAGTCGTCCGTCCAGACACGCGTGTCGTCCGTCTGATCACACGTGTCGTCCAACCAGTCACGCAAGCCCGCCAGTAGGTGACCAGGACACGCTTGGCTCTAACCCGAAACGCTACTCACGAGGCGATCATTTCCGTGGGCCGCTCAGGCGTCGCACCGCGTTCGCGCAGGCGAGGGACTCCAGGAGCGGGACCGTCCGGTCCCAGCCCAGGCAGGCGTCGGTGATGCTCAGGTCGGGCCGGGGCCGTGCGGAGCCGACGTCCTGCCTGCCGTCGGCGAGGTACGACTCGATCATCACGCCGGCCAGGGCGTCGTTGCCCGCCGAGATCTGGTCCGCCAGGTCGGCGACGACGACGGGCTGCCGGTTGTGGTCTTTGCCGCTGTTGCCGTGCGAGGCGTCGACGACGAGCCGGTGCGGCAGGCCGGCGGCGGTCAGCGCGTCGAGGGCGTCCGCGACCGCGTGGGCGTGGTGATTGGGTTTCGGGCCGCCGCGCAGCACGAGATGCGCGTCCGGATTCCCGGCGCTGCGCTGGATCCGCGGCCGTCCGTCGGCGGCGGCGCCCGGGAAGACGTGGGGCAGCGCGGCCGCCCGGACCGCGGCGACGGCGGTGTCCAGCCGCCCGGACACACAGTTCTTCATGCCCACCGGCATCGGCAGCCACGACGCCAGCTGACGGTGCGGCTGGCTGGCGACGGTCCGCGCGCCGATCGCGCCCCAGCTGATGGTGTCCGCGAAGTACGGCGCCAGGAACGGGTCGACGAACTCGTAGGCCAGCGGCAGCCCGGTCGCGGCGGCCTCGTCCAGGAACCGCCGTCCGATCCGGACCCCGGACGCGAGATCGCCCTTGCCGTCCAGGGTGGGGTCGGGCACCAGGCCGGTCCAGCCCGCGATCGTCCGCGGTTTCTCCAGGTAGGCGCGCAGGACCACGACGAGGTCGTCGGCGAACCGGCGCGACGCCTCCGCGAGCCGGTGCGCGTACTCGAGCGCGCCGTCGGTGTCGTGCACCGAACACGGGCCCACGACGACGAGCAGCCGCGAGTCGCGCCGAGCCAGCACGTCGGCGACGGTTTCGCGGTGCCGGATGATCTCCTCCGGCACGAAGCCGCTCGTGGCCACCTCGGCCGGGCTGGGCAGCTGGTCAAGCATCCGCATGACCTTTCTTCTTGTCGGGGGCGGCCTGGGGCAGCCGCGTCGCACCGGCCACCGCCACGACGGCGAGGCCGAGAACACACCAGAACGCGTCGGCGAAGGCGGCGGCGACATCCGTGCCGCGCGCGGCCAGCCGGGCCTGCAGCACCACGGCCAGCACCGCGGTGCCGATCGAGCCGCCGAGCGTGTTGAGCAGATTCAGCGCCCCGGCCGCGCGGGGCAGCCGGGCGGGTTCGACGCGGCGGTAGACGATCGTCATCACCGGTGCGCCGATCAGCGCCGCGCCGAAACCGCGCAGCAGCAGGGAAACCACGATCACCCAGTCCGGAAGCCCCGGGCCGAGCTGGGTGAACGGGGCGGTGCCGAGGGCGACCAGCCCGATCCCGCTCAGCACCAGCGTGCGCGGCGGGATCCGGTCTACGAGCCGGTTCACCAGTACCGAACCGGCCGCCGCGCCGATGCCCTGGGGCACCAGCAGCAGGCCGGTGTCCCAAGTGGACAGTCCGGGACCGCGCTGGAGGTAGAGCGGGAGCAGGAACATCGTGCCGAACACCGACGCGCCGAGCAGTACCAGTGCCAGCGCGGCGCCCCCGAACGGCGGCTTGGTGAACAAGCGTGGATCCAGCAACGGGGCTTCGGCCCGCAGACCATGCCGGACGAACGCCGCCAGCATCACTACACCGAGCGCGACGGCGATCCCGGCGACCATCGGTGTCCCCTGTTCGAACCAGGTGAGCCCGAAGACCAGGACGGCCAACCCCGGCGAGAGCAAAAGCGCACCCCGGAAGTCGAAGCGCTCGCCCTTACCCCCGGGTTCACTCTCGGGAACCCAGCGCCGGGCCAGGAAAACCGCCACCACACCGATCGGGAGATTGACGTAGAACAGCCACGGCCAGTCGGCGACCGCGAGGATCGTGCCGCTCGCCAGCGGGCCGAGCACCGGTGACAAAAGCGGGACGAGGCCGACGACGGCGATCACGCGGCCGATGCGGTCCCGTCCGGCGGCCCGCGCCAGCAACGCCTGACCGGTCGGCGGGAGCAGGCCGCCCGCGAGCCCTTGCAGGACACGGAACGCGATGAGCGCGGGCAGTGTCGGCGCCAGCGCGCACAACAGGGACGCCAGCAGGAACACGACGACGGCGGTGAGCCAGACGCGGCGGCCGCCGAACCGGTCGGCGAGCCAGCCGGACGCCGGCACGGCGGTGACCACGGCCAGCAGATACGCCGTCGTCACCCATTGGACGCCGGTGACCGGCGCCCCGAACTCGTCGGCGAGGGTGTCGACGCCGACCGAGACGATCGTGCTGTCCAAAGTGGCCATGAAGGTGCCGAGCACCAGCACGGCCGCAGTGCGCCACAGCGCGGCGTCGATCGGGCGCGCGGTCACCGCTCCCCCACGAACCCGGCGGCGTCGCCGTCGAGCCAGGACGGCAGCTTCCGCAGATACCCGACCAGGTCGTCGGCCAGCGACCGGGCGTCGGCTTCCTTCGCGTACAGAACGCCTTCCCAGCCTTGCTCGCCGGGGACGACCGTGACGCTCACCGGGTGATGCGTGCGTTCGCGGAACCTCGTCCCGGTGACGGTCAGGCCGGGCGCCGGTTCGCGCAGCTTCGCCGGATCCACCGGATAATTCTCGAAGACGAGCAGGCTGTCGAACAGCCGCTCGCGTCCGGCCAGCGACGCGAGTTCCGGCAGGCCCATCCGGTGATGCGCGGCCATCGCCTGCTGCCGCGCCTGCAGGTCGGCGAGTGCCTCGGCGACGGTCCCGGTGAACCTGGCCCGGACCGGGACGCTGTTCGCCAGGAGACCGATGATGTCCTCGACACCGTCCACATCGGACGTCCGGTTCGAGGTCATCACCCCGAAGCTGACGTCGGGGCGTCCGGCGTGGGTCGCGAGCACGGCCGCCCACGCACCTTGCAGCAGGGTGTTGACGGTGAGCCCTCGTTCCGCGCCCAGTTTGGTCAGCCTCGCGACCAGCCGACCGTCCACAGTGAACAGAGCAGGATCGGCGGAGCCTCCGGTACGCGGCAGGTGGTCGCCTTCGGGCAGGCCGTCGAGTTCCCTGCGCCACGCCCGGACGTCGGCCGAGTGATCGGCCGCGGCGAGCAGTCGCGTGTACCGCGTCGGCGGCACCGGCTCCGGCAACGGCTTCCCCGCGTACAACGCGAACAGCTCGCCCAGGATGCGCGGCGCGGACCAGCCGTCGGACAGCAGATGATGGCTGGTCAGCACGAGCGTCTGATTGCCGTGCCTCAGGACGGTGACCCGCCACAGCGGACCGTGCGCCAGGTCGAACGGTTCCGCCAGTTCCTCGTCCAACGCCGTGTCCACTTCGGACGCGTCGCGCACGCGGAACCCGGCCCGCGGCTCGGCGGGGATCACCTGGACCTCGTGCGACGGCGGGAACACCGCGCCCAGATTCGGCTGCCGTCGCACCAAGGCGTCCGCCGCCCTCCGCAGCGCGTCGACGTCCAGGTCGCCGGACAGCGTGAACGCCGCCTGCACTCGATACGGATCGTCCTCCGCCGCCCGGGATTCGCGCAGGATCACCTCCTGCAACGGGGTCAGCGGCAGGATCTCGCCGGGCCCGGGCACGTCGGCGGCGAGAGCGTCCAGCTCGCGACGGAAGTGCTCGCCCAGCACGGTGATCTCGTCCTCGGTGAACAGCGCGGACGGCCAGGTGAAGCGGACGCCGAGCGTGCCGCCGTCGGGGACCATCGCGTTCACCGTCAGCGCGTACGGCAGCGGCATCTCCGCCCCGCCGCCCGAACCGAGCGGATCCGCGTCCGGTGGGCGCTGCCACAGGGTCTCCTCGACCGGGGCCGCGGGGAAGCGACCGAGGTAGTTCCAGGCCACCTCCGGCCGTGGGCCGCCGACCTCCAGAATCCCGTATCCGAGCCCGTCTCCAGCCGCGCGCAGGTGATCACGCACCGCCCGCAGCGTGTCCGGCACCGGCCCGGACGGCGGGGCGATCCGCGCCGGATGCACGGCGGTGAACCAGCCGGCGGTCTGCGCCAGGTCGACCGTGCCCGCGAAGTCCGGGGTGTGTCCCGGACGTCCGTGGCTCTCGACGGCGACGAGCAGATCGGCGCCGGTCCCGCGCCAGGCGGCGACGGCGCGGGCCAGCGCGGTCAGCAGCACGGTGTCCGGACCGGTGCGGTAGGCCGTCGGCAGCGCGGTGAGCACGGCGTGGGTCGTGGCCTCGCCGAGGTCGATCCGGTGATGCCGTGCGGTCGCCACGGTATCCCGCACCGGATCGAGCTTGCTCCGGCCGAGCGTGCTCGCCGAAGCGGCGGCGACGCCCTGCCAGTGCCGCATTTCGTCCTCTCGATGCGGGGCGGCCGCGCGCAGCGACCGCGCCCAGCCCAGGAACGACTGGCCGCGCCGGTGCAGGGTGTTGCCGTGGAAGGCCTGTTCGACGTCGTCGAGCAGGACACGCCAGGTCACCGCGTCGGCCACCAGGTGGTGCGCCACCAGCAGCAACCGTCCGGGCCGGTCCCCGGCGTCCGCCAGCACCGCCCGCACCAGCGGTCCGGTGCGCGGGTCCATCCGCGCGACGATCTCCTCGACCTGCTCGTCCAGCGCTGCACGAGGATCACCGGAGACGCGGACGGCGGTGAGCACGTCGGCACCGGTCACGGCACCGACGTCCGGGACGCGCAGCGCGTCCTCGACCAGATGTGCGCGCAGGACGTCGTGGCGGGCGAGAACGGCGTCGAGCACCGCGGTCCAGCGCGGGACGTCGTCCGCCGAAGGCACGCAGATCTCGACCCACTGGCAGAACCCGTCGGCCGCCTTTCCCGCGCGCCGCAGCAGATCCCACATGATCGGCGTGAGCGGGGCGTCGCCGACCGCGTGGGCTTCCTCGGCCCGTCCGGGTTCGCCGCAGCGCGCGGCGATCCCGGCGACCGTGCCGCCTTCGAGGACGTCGCGCGCGGTCAGGTGCAGCCCTTCGCGGCGGGCGCGGGAGACCACCCGCAGCGAGGCGATGCTGTCGCCGCCCGCGTCGAGGAACCCGTCGTCGAGGCCGACGTCGGGGCCGAGCAGCTCGCGGACCACTCGCAGCAGCACGGCTTCCGCCGGGGTGGCGGGTTCCCGTCCGCCGTCGGAGCGGGCTTCCGGCGCGGGCAGCGCGGCCCGGTCCAGCTTGCCGCTCGGGCCGAGCGGAAGCCGGTCCAGCGGCACGAACGCGGTCGGCACCATGTACGCGGGCAGTTCCGCGGCGAGGTACTCGCGCAGCGCGGCGGGATCGGGGTCGGCGCCGTCCACGGGTACGACGTAGGCGACCAGCCGGTCCTCGCGGACGATCACCGCGGCGGCACGCACGTCGTCGTGCGCGGTCAGCGCGGTCTCGATCTCGCCGAGTTCGATCCGGAACCCGCGCAGTTTGACCTGGTGGTCGGCGCGGCCGAGGAAGACGATCTGCCCGTCCGGACGCCAGCGGACCAGGTCGCCGGTGCGGTACATCCGCTCCCCCGGCGGCCCGAACGGGTCGGCGACGAACCGTTCCGCCGTCAGCGCCGCCCGGCCGACGTAGCCCTGTGCGAGCTTCGGCCCGGCCAGATACAGCTCGCCCGTGACGTTCGTGCCGACCGGGAGCAGCCCGCCGTCCAGCACGTACGCGCGGACCTCCGGGTCCGGACGGCCGATCGGCAGCGGGCCGGGGTCGGCCGGATCGTAGTGCCAGGTGACCGAGTTGATGGTGACCTCGGTCGGCCCGTAGGCGTTGAACAGCGCCCGCCGGTTTCCCCAGCGCCGCGCCAGTTCCGGATCGAGCCGCTCAGCGCCGACGACGAAGAACACGTCCGGGTCGACGGTCGCGTCGTCGGGCATCGCGGACAGGAACGAGGGCAACAGGTTGAGCCCGGTGACGCGGTGTTCGGCGGCGTACGCCAGGAGGTCGTCGCCGGAGATCCTCACCTCCTCCGGCGCGATCACCGACGTGCCGCCGGACAGCAACGGCAGCATGAACTGCCAGAACGCGACGTCGAAACTCGTCGAGGCGAAATGCAGGTACCGCTCGGCGGTCCCGATCCCGACGACGTCCTCCTGCAGTGCGATCAGGCTCGGGACGCCGCGGTGCGGCACCGCCACACCCTTGGGTTTGCCGGTGGTGCCGGAGGTGTAGATGACGTAAGCGATCGCGTCCGCGCACGAAGGTACGGCCGGATCCGAGTCCTCAGTGGACAGTTCGGCCGGGTCGATCACCGGGAGACCTTCGACGGCCGAAGTGGACACGACGGCGGCGGGCCGGATGTCGCCCAGCATGTAGGCGAGCCGGTCGGCCGGGTAGTCCGGGTCCATCGGCACGTGCACCGCACCGGCCTTGATCACGCCGAACAGCGCGACCACGAGGTCGACGTCGCGGCGCAACAGGACCGCGACCGGGTCCTGCGGTTTCACCCCGGCGTCGATCAGGGTGTGCGCGAGCCGGTTCGCACGGCGGTCCAGTTCTGCGTAGGTCAGGCTCCGGTCGCGGCACACGACGGCTTCGGCGGCCGGCGTCTCGCGGACCCAACGGCCGAACTCCTCCAGCATGCCGCCGCGTTCGCGTTTCGGTTCCGGTCCTTCGCCGAGACGCAGCATCGCGCGTTCTTCCTCGGCGCCGAGCGCCCGCAACCGGGAGACCGGTCGCGTCGGGCCGGCGACGATCTCGTGCAGTATCGCCCGCAGCCAGCGGCCGTAGGACTCGGCCTCCTCGCGGGTGAACGACTGGGGCTGGTAGCCGAGGCCGATCGTGAACTCGTCGCCGGGCAGCACGATCACCGTGAGCGGGTAGTGCGTCGCGTCGGTGATGTCGACGCCGACGAGGTCGAGACCGGGCGCCAGCGTGGTGCGGGCGCGGCTGGAGAGCGGGAAGTTCTCCATCACCAGCATCGTGTCGAACAGGTCGCCGACCCCGGCCGCGCGCTGGATGTCCGGTAGCCCGGCGTGATGGTGATCGGTGAGCCGCACGCTGTCGGTGTGCACGCGTTCCAGCACGGTGGCCGCGGTCTCGGCTGCGCCGAACCGCACGCGCACCGGGATCGTGCTGCCCAGCTGGCCGATCATGCGCTCGACGCCGGGGACGTCGGCGGGGCGGCCGGAGACCGGGCAGCCGAAGACCACGTCGCGGCGGCCGGTCAGCCTGGCGAGCAACGCTCCCCAGGCGGTCTGGAACACCGTCGTCGGGGTGATGCCGCGTTCGCGGGCGAAAGCGCGCAGCCGTTCGCTGAACTCCCCGCCGAGTTCCACGGTGACGCGTTCCGGACGCTCCACAGTGGACTCGACGCTGGCCGGGGCGAGCCGCGTTCCTTCGTCCAATCCGGACAGTGCTTCGCGCCACGCTTCCAGCGCGGCGTCCGGGTCGCGTTCGCCGAGCACCCGGTGGTACTCCGAAAGCGGGGGTGCGACCGGGGCCGCCGGTCCGCCGCCGAGTTCGGCGTAGGTGGCCAGCAGGGTGCGGCCGACCAGCGGCATCGACCAGCCGTCGAGCAGTGCGTGGTGATTCGTGAGCACCAGGCGGTGCTCGTCCGGACCGAGCGTGAGCAGCAGGAACCGGATCAGCGGCGGGGTCGCCGGGTCGAAGGGGCGGGCGAGTTCGGTGCGACATTCGGCCTCGACCCGGTCCGGCGAGACGTTCGCGAACCGCCAGTCCAGCGTGACCTCGGCGGGCACCACCTGGACGACCTCGCCCGCGTCGGTGGTGTGCAGGTGGACGCGCAGCGCCGGGTGCCGCCGCAGTACTTCAGCCGCGGCCTCGCGCATGCGGTCCGCGTCGAGCGCGCCACTGAGCAGCGTGACGGCCTGGACCACGTAGACGTCGGTGTCTTCGGTGCCGCGTGCCAGGGTGTGGAACGAAAGCCCGGTCTGCAGCGGGGTCGCGGGCAGGACGTCCTCGACGCGGCCGAGGCGTTCGAGCGCGTCGATGTCGGCCTGGTCGAGTCCGACCAGCGGGAGATCCGACGGGGTGAGCCCGCCGCCGTCCGGACCGATCCGGGCGGCGTGCGCCGCCATCGCTTCCAGCGCAAGCGACCACGCTTCTTGAAGCGCGGCAACGCTTTCCTCGGACAGGACGGCACCGGCCGCGGTCCATTCGACGGCGAGCTGAGGACGGCCTTCCTCGCGGACGAAGCAGTTCAGCGCCAGCACCTGTTCCAGCGACTTGGCGTCCGGTTCGGTGACCGCGAACGGGTCCTCCTCGGGCAGCCGCCAGCCGGTGCCGGGCAGGGCCGCGAACCGGCCGAGGTAGTTCAGGACGACGTCCGGCGGCGGGACGGCGGCCAATTCGTCCCGGGTGAGCGGGTCGAGGTACCGCAGGACACCGAAGCCGACACCGTTGTCAGGGACCGCGCGTTTGGCCTCTTTGGCGGCCCGCAGCATCTCTCCGGCCGCCGCCACTCCGGCGGGAACGCGCACGGGATACTCGGCGGTGAACCAGCCGACGGTGCGTGAGAGGTCCAGGCCATCATGGTCCCGGCCGTGTCCTTCGAGCGACACGGTTTCGGCCTCGACCGGGACAGCACGCCAAGACCGCAGTGCCAGCACGAGCGCGGCGAGCAGGACGTCGTCCGGTCCGGCGCGGTAAGCCGCGGGCAACGCGGTGAGCACCGCCTCGGTCTGCTCCGGGGTGGCGAGGGTGACCGACCGCCGCGCTGTCGCGACCGTGTCGGTGGCCCGGTCGAGCGGCCGGTGGCCGAGACGCGGACCGCCGAGCGCGTCGCGCCAGTGGTCGAGTTCGCCCCGCCGGGCCCCGGAAGTGCCTTGCTCGGCAAGGAGAAGCGCGTGCCGCCGCCACGACGTCCCGACCGCTTCGAGCGGCTCACCGGCACAGGCCGCACGCAGATCCGGCAGGAGGACCCGCCACGAAACCCCGTCCACCGCCAAGTGGTGCAGCACGATCACGAGGTGGTCCGGCAGCAACGCGACCTTGAGCACCCCGGCCCGGAGATCGAGCGACTCCGCGAGTTCCGCCGCGACCTCGGCCGGTTCGCCGGTCGTCTCGATGACCACGTCCGACGCCCGCACCGCTCCGCGTTCCCGGACCCGCATTTCGTCCTCTAAATGCAGACGGAGGACGTCGTGGTGGTCCAGCAGCGTTTGCACGCCCTCGGTCAGCAGGGCGGGTGGGAGGTCCTCGTCGAGCCGGACGGCGGTCCACTGGGTGTATCCGGAAATCGTCGTGACGTCCGGATGCGGATCGAGCAGCGCGCGGGCGATCGGCGGGACGGGCACCGTGCCGACCGGCTCGTCCGGCGGGGCGGCCGGCGTGCCGAGCTCCGCGCTCGCCGCCGCCAGCGCCTCGAAGCTGCGGCGGGCCAGCAGATCACGCGGGCGCAGGTCGAGGCCGTGCGCGCGCAGCCTGCTGCTGACGCTGATCGCGGTGATGCTGTCGCCGCCCAGCGCGAAGAAGTCGTCGTCGACGGCGACCTCGTCGACGCCGATCACCTCGGCGATGGTGGCGCACAGCAGTCGCTCGCGGTCGGTGGCCGCGGCGCGTCCGGCCGCCGCCCGCGGGGCGGGCAGGGCGGGACGGTCGATCTTCCCGTTGGGGGTCAACGGAAGCGTGTCGAGCACGACGACGGCGGCGGGCACGAGATGCTCCGGCACCCGACCGGCGAGTTCCGCGCGGACCTCGTCCGGGACGACCTCGCCGACGACGTAGCCGACGAGCCTGGGCCCGCGCACCGCGGCGGCCGCCGCACGCACGCCGGGAACGGCTGCCAGAGCGGCCTCGACCTCGCCGAGTTCGACGCGGTACCCACGCACCTTCACCTGGCCGTCGCGGCGGCCCAGGTACTCCAGCCCACGGCCGGGCACCCAGCGGACGAGATCCCCGGTGCGGTACATCCGGTCGCCGGGCGCGCCGAACGGATCGGCGACGAACCGTTCCGCGGTCGCGCCGGGACGTCCGAGGTAGCCGCGCGCCAGATGCGGGCCCGCCAGATACAGCTCTCCCGGCGTTCCGGCGGGCGCGGGCCGCAACGCGGCGTCGAGCACCCGGACCGCCGTACCCGGCACCGCGGTGCCGATGGTCGGTTCCCCATCGTCCAGCCACGATCCGGCACCGTCCACAGTGGCCTCGGTCGGGCCGTACATGTTGCGGGCGCGGACACCGGAGGCCGCGACGCGACGCCACAGCGCGGGCGGAGTCGCCTCGCCGCCGAGGACGAGCAGCGCGGGCGCGTCGGGGCCGTCGAGCAGTCCGGCGTCGACGAGCGGTGCGGCCATCGACGGCGTGGTATCGACGACGTCGATCCGGTCGCGGGCGAAGGCGGCCAACAGTTCGTCGGCGTCCCTCGCGACATCGGTGCCGTAGACGTGGAGTTCGTGCCCGAACAGCAGCCACATCAACTGGTCGAGCGCGGAGTCGAAGGCGAACGAGTAGGTGTGCGCGACGCGCAGCCGCCTGCCCGCGGCGCGTTCGGTCTCGGCGACCGTCGTCGCGCGGTGGTGGCGCAGCAGCGTCGCGAGTCCGCCCACCCGGCCGAGGACGCCCTTGGGCCGTCCGGTCGAGCCGGAGGTGAAGATGACGTACGCCAGATGCTCCGGATGGCGGGGAATCCCCAGCGGCGAAGAGTCCAGAGTGGACAGATCGGTCTCATCGAGCAGCAAATGCGGTCCCGGCACGATTCCCGGCTCGTGGGCCACCGTGAGCACCGCACCGGCTTCGGCGGCGAGTTCCCGCAGGCGTTCGACGGGATGCGCCAGATCCAGCGGCAGGAAGACGGCCCCGGCGTCGAGCACCGCCAGCAGGGCGACGACGAGATCCGCGGACCGCGGCAGGGCCAGCGCGACGACGTCGTCCGCCCCGGCGCCGCGAGCCCGCAGTGCCCGGGCGAGGCGGTGGACCCGCGCGACGAGTTCGCCCGCGGTCAGCCGTTCGTCGCCGAAGACCAAGGCGGTCTGGCCGGGATCCAGCCGGTCGAGAAGTTCGGATACGTCAAGGAGTTCGCTCTCCGGTGCGGGTGTCGACCACGCCTGCAGCAGCGCGTCACGCTCCCCCGCCGGGACCAGATCCGCGCCGGCGACCGGCGGGCCGTCCGGCCCTGTCAATGCGGTGATCAGGCAGCGCAACGCGGTCAGCTTCGCGTCGACGGCGGCCTGGTCGTGTGTCCGCGCGTCGACCTCGAACCCGAGCAGCAGCCCGCCGTCCGAGGTCGGCAGCACCGACAGCCCCATGTCCTCGGGCGGCCCGCCCGCGACGTTGCGCATCGTGCCGTGCGAGCCCGCGAAGTCGAGCTTCAGATCGAACGCCTTGAGGTTGATGCCACGGCCGTGCAGCAGCGCCCCTGCGCCGGGCACCGCGAGATCCTGCGGCAGGTCCTCGCCGCGATACCGCTGATGCGTGCGCATTTCCTTCAGCGCGCCCGCGACCCGCGCGGTCAGCTCGGCCGCCGAATCCTCCGGGAGCACCGTGACCCGCAACGGCAGCACGTTGACCGCCATCGCCGGGGTCCGCAGCGCCGCACCTTCGCGGCACATCAACGGCATCGCGAACACGACGTCGGTCCAGCCGAGCACGCGGTGCAGGAACGCGGCGTAGCAGGCGATCAGCGCGTCGCCCCACGTCGTCCCGGCGCGTTTGCCCAGTTCACGAAGCCGGGCCAGATCGGAAGCGGGCAGGACAGACCGGGCGGTGACAGTCTGCTCAGGCGGACCCGCCGCGCCGCCGGCGTCGTCGAGATCCGGCAACGGCGTGAACCGCTCCCGCCAGTACTCGCGGTCCTGGGTGAATCGTTCGCTCTCGCGATAGGCGCGGTCGGCCTCGACGAGGTCGGCGAACCGGGCGAACGTCGAAGCCGGGACGTCCTTGCCCTGCACCGAAGCGGTGTAGCGGGCCGCCGTCCGGCGCGCGAGCATCGCCGCGGTGTAGCCGTCGAACACCAGGTGATGCCCGAGCTGGGTGAACCACACGTGCGACTCGGACAGCCGCAGCACGAGATGAGCGAACAGGGGCCGGTCCACCATCCCGCGGCAGGCTTCGGCGACCCGGCGGCGTTCGGCGTCCACGCGCTCGTGCGCGGCGGCGACCGGATCGGCCTCACCACGCAGATCCACCACGTCCGGCAGCGGCAGCGCTTGTTCCGACACGACCTGACGCGGACCGTCCGGCGTCTCGAAGACCCGCAGCCGCAGGCTGTCCGCCTCTTCGGCGGTCGCCCGGATCGCTTCGGTCAGCGCGACGACGTCGACCGGGTCGTCGCCGACGATCTCGATGACGTCTCCGACGACGTAGTAAGGCGAATCGGGTTCGAGGCGCTGCGCGGTCCAGATACCCAGCTGGGCACCGGTGAGATTCAGCATGAAGGCACCACCATCGGGGTTCCGGTCACCGGGTCGGGCACGACGACACTGGGGAGATCGAAGACCTCCTTCATCAATTCCGCGTCGACGATGTCGGACGGCGCGCCCTCGGCGACGATCCGGCCGTCCCGCAGGGCGACGAGGTGATCGGCGTACCGGCAGGCCTGGTTGATGTCGTGCAGGACGGCGATCACCGTGCGGCCCTCGTCGCGCAGGCGGGCCAGCAGGCTCAGCAACTGGTACTGGTGCGCGATGTCCAAAAAGGACGTCGGTTCGTCGAGCAACAGGTACGGCGTCTTCTGCGCCAGCACCAGCGCCACCCACACGCGCTGACGCTGTCCGCCCGAGAGCTCCTGCACCGGCCGGTCGGCCAGCCCCGCCACCCCGGCCGCGGTCATCGCGTCGAGCACCGCGCGTTCGTCCTCTTCGGACCAGGTGGCGAACAACGACTGGTGCGGGAACCGGCCGCGTGCGATCAGCTGCCGGACGCGGACGTCCTCCGGGGCGACCGGATCCTGCGGCAGGAAGCCGAGCTCCCGTGCCAAACCCTTGCCGGGGAAGGAACCCACGTCCTTGCCGTCGAGCAGGACCTCACCGTCCGCCGGGCGCAGCAGCCGGACGAAGGCACGTAGCAGCGTGGACTTGCCGCACGCGTTCGGTCCGACGACGGCGGTGAACGCGCGGTCGGGCACGTCGAGGCTCAGCCGGGTCGACACGACCCGGTCGCCGTAGCGCAGGGTCAGGTCCCGAGCGGTCAAGCGGGCACTCATGTGCGCCGAACCTCCTTGGTGAGCAGCCAGATCAGGTAGCCGCCGCCGATCACGGTGCTGACCACACCGACCGGCAGCGATTCCGGCGCGAGCAACATCTGGGCGGCCAGGTCGGCACTGGTCAGCAGCACGGCGCCGGTGAGGGCGGCGGGTAGCAGGGCGATACCGGGCGTGCGGGCCAGCCGCCGCCCGATCTGCGGTGCGGCCAGCGCGATGAACGCGATCGGGCCCGCCACGGCGGTCACCGTGGCCGTGCAGCCCACCCCGATCAGCACCAGGACCAGCCGCAGCCGGTCCCAGCGGACCCCGGTGGTGACGGCCAGCGCGCCGCCGAGCGCGGCCTGGTGCAGCGCGGGTGCCCTGGTGAACAGCACGACGAACAGCACCGCGAGTACCGCGAACGGGATGGCGACGTCGTCCCAGCCGACCCCGTTGAGGGAACCGGCGTTCCAGCCGACGGCCGCGATCGCGATCTCGAGTTCGGCACGCAGCACGATCCACGAATTGAGCGCGGTCAGCATCGCGTTGATCGCGATCCCGATGACGATCAGCCGCAGCCCGGACAGTCCGCCGCCAAGTGAGAGCGCGTAGACGATGGCCGCCGTGATCACACCGCCGAGCACCGAACCGATGGTCAGCTGCGTCGACGTCCCCGAGAGCACGGTGATCGCGAACAGCGCGCCGGTGTACGCGCCGGCGTCGAGACCGATCACGTCCGGACTGCCGAGCGGGTTGCGGGTGACGTTCTGGAAGATCGCGCCCGCCAGGCCGAGCGCGGCACCGAACACCAGCCCGGCCAGTACCCTGGGCAGCCGCCATTCGCGGATGACCACGCCCGGCCCGCCACCGGATCCGGTGAGCGCGGCGAACACCCGGGCGGGGCTCGCCCACGCCGCGCCGTAGCAGAGCCCGAGCAGCGTCAGACCGGCGATGACCACCAGCATCGCCACGAAGAAGACGAGGGTGCGGCGTTCCATCCGGGCGGAGAACCGCCCGCGCCGCAGGACAAGGGTGCTCACAGCGGCGCCGCCCCGTATTTGCGGACGGCCCAGATCAGCACCGGGCCGCCGAGGAACGCGGTCACGATCGCGACCGGCACCTCGCCGGTCGGCAGCAGGATCCGAGAGCCGACGTCCGCGGCCAGCATCAGCACCGGGCCGAGCAGCGCGGCGAACGCGATCAGCCACGGGATCGACGCCCCCGCCACCCGCCTGGCCAGATGCGGCACGATCAGCCCGACGAACAGGATCGGCCCGGCCAGCGCGGTCGCCGCGCCCGCCATCAGCGTGATCAGCAGCAGGGTGACCGTCCGGACGCGTGCGACGTTCGCGCCGAGCGTATGCGCGACCGTCTCGCCGAGCGCGATGGCGTTCAGCTGACGGCTCACCGCGAACGCGCCCAGCAGGGACAGGCCGATGACGATCAGCGGGACCGTTACCGGCGCCTGTTCGCGACCGGCCAGCGAACCCACCGACCAGAACCGGTAGACGTCGAAGGTGTCCGGGAACAGCAGCCGCAGGCCGAGGGTGAGCCCCAGCAGCACGGCGCTCAACGCGGTCCCGGCGAGCACGAGCCGCAGCGGCGACTTGCTGCCGACCGCGTACACCAGCGCCGACGCGCCGACAGCGCCCAGCACCGCCAGGCCCAGTTCGGCGGGCGCCGACGCGGCGAGCCCGAACGAGGACCCCACCGCGATGGCGAACCCGGCCCCGGCGGTCACGCCGAGCACGCCGGGTTCGGCCAAAGCGTTGCGCGACAAGGCCTGCACGAGCACACCGCCGACGGCGAGCGCCGCGCCGACCCCGATCGCCAGCACCGCCCTCGGCATCCGGATGTCCAGGACCACCGCCCGGTCACTCGGATTCCCGTCGCCCAGCAGGGCGCGCACGACCTCGCCGGGGGCGATGGCGTGCGCGCCGACGCCGACGCTCAGCACGGCGACCACGACGAGCCCGAGCAGTGCGGCGCCGAGCAGCGCGGACCGCCCGGTGGTGGTCACTTCTTCAGCAGCGGCGCGAACGCCTGGTCGACGGCGTCCAAAGTGGACGTCGCGGCCCGGTAGGTGGCGGCCTCGGTGAAGCGGAACGGGTAGACCTTGCCCGCCTTCACCGCGGGGAGTTCCTTCCACAGCGGCGAGTCGAGGACGTACTTGACCGGGGCGGGCACGGAGCCGTCGGCGGCGACCGAGTAGGTGATCGCGTCGGCCTCGGCGAACGCGGTCGTCAGCTCCTCGATCGACGGGTACTCGCTGACGTCCTTCGAGCCGCCGCCCTTGACCTTGACCTGGCCGTAGTAGGTGGCGCCGATGTCCTGCGCGACGTTGGTGCCCCAGGAACCGTTGAACTCACGCTGGAAGTTGCCCTTGGCGACCTCGCCGTAGGCACCGACGTGGCCCAGCTTCAGCTGCGGCAGCACGGCCTTGTACTTCTCGGCGATTCCCTTGGCCTTGGTGTCGTACGCGGTCTTCAGCGCGTCGAACCCGGCCGCCGCACCGGCGGCGTCGGCCTGTTTGCGCGACAGCTCACGCCACATCGACGGCACCGACGGGCCGATCGCCACGACCGGCGCGATCGCTTCGAGCCGCTTGATGTCGATGTCGGCGAGCACCGGCTTCGGCACGCCGATCACGATGAGATCCGGATCCGCCTGCGCGATCGCCTCGTAGTTCGTCTCCGACGCCGACTCGCCCGCGACCTTCGCCAGCTCGTCGTACTTCTTGCGCTCCTGCTCGTTGAACAGCGGGATCCCGCGCTTCCAGCTGGACACCCCGACCAGCGGCGCGCCCGCTTCGAGCAGGGCGGGCACGGCGTAACCGGTGGCGATGACGCGCTTCGGCGTGACCGGGATGGTGATCTGGCCGTTGTCGGCGGCGAACACCCGGGTCGGACCGCCATCGGCCTGCCCGGCGTCGCCGGACCCACAGGCGGTGGCCGCGGTCACGACCGTCAAAGCGAGCGCGAGCGCTCCGGCGAGACGGCGGGTTCTTGTGGTGCGCATGGGTTTTCCTCGGTTTTCTTGGTGGGGATCAGTGGTCGTGCTCGTCGTCGAAGTCCGCGACGCCGCGTTTCCAGTAGCCGGTCACGTCGTGGTCGTCCTTGCCGAGCCCGAGGTCGTTCTTGAGCCAGCGGCGCAGCGGTTTGATCTGCCCCGCTTCACCGGCGACCCAGGCGTAGAGCCGTTCCCCGGCGGGGACCTCGATGGTCTGGACCGCGCGGGCGAGGACTTCGGAGGCGCCCGGCGCGACGTCGCCTCGATGCAGCCAGCGCACCTCGACGTCTTCGGGCGCGGACAGCTCGATCTCCTCGCTCGCGTCGGTGACCTCGATGAACGCCCAGCCCGCGGCGGTGCGCGGCAGTTCTTCGAGCCAGCGCGCGATCGCCGGCAGCGCGGTGACGTCGCCGGCGAGCAGGTAGCGGTCGTAGGTGTGCGGCACGATCAGCCCGCCGGGCGGGCCGGCGACGTGCACCGGCGTGCCGGGCGTGACCTTCTCGGCCCATCCGGAACCGAGCCCGCCTTCGTGCAGCGCGACGTCGAGGTGGAGCTCCCCGGAGGCAGGGTCGTACCGGCGGACCGTGTATTCGCGTGACGTCGGCGACGGCTTCGGCCAGCGCAGCATGTCGCCGTCCTGCACCGGCAGCCTCGGCTCGGCGTCGAGTTCGGGGAACAGGATCTTCACGTGCTCGTCGGGCGAATGCGCCTCGAAACCCGCCGTTCCCGGCCCTCCGAGAGTGACCCGGAGCAGCCCGGAGCCGACCATCTCGGTGCGGACGACCTCGGCTTGCCGGATGCGGATCGGATACGGCACCTTCTCCGCGTGCCGTCCCGCGCGGACTTCGGCGATGCGCTCCAGATGCCGGTGACGATGGTCGGCGCGGCTCACGCGGTGCTCCCGGTGAGGACCCGCGTCCAGTGGCCGAGGGTCGGCTGTTCGGCGAGATCGGCGAATTCGAGCGTGTCGGCGCCCTCGGTACGCCACTGCTCGACCAGGCCCATGATCCGCATCGAGTCGAGGCCGAGGTCGGTGAGGTCGGTCTCCGGCTTCAGCTCGGCCGGGTCACAGCCGAGGAGTTCGGCGACGTCGGCGTGGATCTTTTCGACGGTCAAGCTCATCGCGGTGCTCCGGCGTGGATCGGGGCCAGCGCGGCGAGCGCGGCGGCCGTGGTGGTCAGTGCGCCGCAGCGCTGGGCGACGTACTCGCAGGCCTGGTCGTGGCGTTCGCGGGAGAAGTCCGCGACCGCGTCGCCGACCAGGAACGGCTGGATGTCGCGCATGAACGCCTCGACGGCGGTGGCCTGGCAGCCGATATGCGCGTAGACCCCGGTGATCAGCAGCTGATCCCGGCCCGCTTCGGCGAGCTGCTCGGTGAACGTGCTGCGCTGGAAGGCGCTGTAGCGCCACTTCGTCAGCACCTTGTCCCCCGGCTTCGGGGCGAGCTCGGCCACCACGTCGGCCGCGGCGGGGTCGTCATCGATGACCGCGCCGATCCCGTCGCCCCAGAACTCGGTGAGCAGGCCGCGGTCCTCGGCGGCCTGGTGACCGGGCTGCGCGGTGTAGAACACCGGGACCCCCGCGGCACGGGCGGCATCGGCCAGCGCCGCGATGTTCGCGACCATCTCCGGGACCGGGGATCCCGCGTACGGCGCGAGGAAGTACCGCTGCGCGTCGTGCACCAGCAGCGCGGCACGGGCGGCGTCGGGTTTCCAGCCGACCCGTCCGGCGGGCAGCTCGGCCTCCGTCGGGAGGGCGTAGGGCTCGATCTTGGGCAGTGACACTCTCACTTCTCCTTCGCCAGAGCGGCCAGCGCCGCCCGCAGCTCGCGTTTGCTGGTCTTGCCGACCCCGGTCACCGGGAACTCCGGCACCACCTGGACCAGATCGGGCACCTTGAACGCCGCGACCCCGCGTTCGCGGACGAACCGGCGCAGCTCCGCCGCCCCGGGTTCGGCACCGGCCGCGGGGACGACGTAGGCGCAGGTGCGCTCGCCCAGGTACGGGTCCGGCACCGCGACGACGGCGGCGTCGAGCACGTCGGGGTGCGCCATCAGGTGGTTCTCGACCTCTTCCGCGGCCACCTTCTCGCCACCGCGGTTGATCTGTTCCTTGGCCCGGCCGACCACTTCCAGATGCCCGGACGGATGCCGCCGCACGAGGTCACCGGTGCGGTAGAAACCGTCCTCGGTGAACGCGGTCTTGTTGTGTTCCTCGGCGCGGTGATAGCCGCGGATCGTGTACGGGCCGCGGGTCAGCAGCGCGCCGATCTCCCCCGGCGCGACGACGTCGTCCGAAGTGGACAGTGGGTCGTCCGGGTTCACCACGCGGATCTCGTCGTCCGGCGAGATCGGCCGTCCCTGTGTGGCGAGGACGTACTCGTCCGGGTCGTCGAGCCGGGTGTAGCAGACCAGCCCCTCGGCCATGCCGAACACCTGCTGCAGACGGCATCCCAGCGCGGGCCCGATCTTCTCGGCCAGTTCACGGGCGCACTTCGCACCGCCGACCAGCAGGACGTCCAAAGAGGACAGATCCCGCTCGGTCCGCGCGGCCGCCTGCGCCCACGCCGCGGCGAGCGGCGGCACGAGGCCGGTGATCGTCACGCCTTCGGCCTCGATGAGCCGGAACGCGGTGTCGGCGTCGGGCCGCGGCGCGAACACCGTCGCCGCGCCCGCGTGCAGCGCGCCGAGCAGACCGGGCGAGCTGAGCGGGAAGTTGTGCGCGACCGGCAACGCGGCCAGGTACACGCTTTCCGGGCGCAGGCCGCAGATCCGGGCGCTTTCCCGGACGCTGTAGAGATAGTCGTCGTGCGTGCGCGGGATGAGCTTGGGCAATCCGGTGCTTCCCCCGGACAGCTGGAGGAACGCGACCCCGGCGGGATCGGGATCCGGCAGAGCGCGCGGAGTCGCCGCTTCGAGGACGGCGAATTCCTCCGTGCCGACGACGAAGACGTTGCGCACCGAGGGGGTCTCGGAGGCGACCGCCCGCGCCATCGCCGCGTGGTCGAACCGTTCGTGTTCGCCGACGGTGAGGATCGCCGCGGCCTCGCTCTGCTCGGCGAAATGCCGCAGCTCGCTCGCGCGGTGCGCGGGCAACGCGAACACCGGCAGCGCGCCGGCCCGCCACAGTCCGAACACGACGGACGCGAACTCCGGCACGTTCGGCAGTTGCACGACGACCCGGTCACCGGCCTGGATCCCGGCGCCGGCGAATCCGGCGGCGAGCCGGTGCGCGCGCTCGTCGAGTTCGGCGAACGTCCAGCGGGCGTTGTCGCCGATCACGGCGGGGCGCTCGGCGTACGCCTCGGCGAGGCTGGTCAGGAGCTTGCCGAAGGTCTGGCCGCGCCAGTACCCCGAAGCCCGGTAGCGCGCCGCGGTTTCCGGCGGCCAGGGCACGTGATCGGCGGTCATTCCACTCCCTCCAGACCGAGGGCCCGGAGCATGGTGCCGAATTTCGCGCCGGTCTCGGCGAGTTCGGCCGCCGGATCGGAACCCGCCACCACTCCCGCGCCGGCGAACAGCCGGACGGTCCGGTCCCGGACCTCGGCGCAGCGGATGGTGACGACCCATTCGCCGTCACCGTCCTGATCGGTCCAGCCGACGAGACCCGCGTAATAGCCGCGATCCTCGGGTTCGAGCGCGGCGATGGTGTCGCGGGCGAGTCCGGTCGGGACACCGCAGACCGCCGGTGTCGGATGCAGTGCCTCGGCCAGCCCGAGCGCGGACGAACCGGCGTCACTCGCGTCGGCGAGGCGTCCGCTGATCTTGGTCGAGAGATGCCACATCGTGGGCGTGCCGATCACCTCGGGTTCGGCGGGGACGTCGAGGTCGACGCAGAACCTGCCCAGTACTTCCGCCACCTGGGCGGCGACGTGCGCGTGTTCGTCACGGTCCTTTTCGGACGCCAGAAGATCCTTGATCCGCCGGGAGTTCTCGGCGTCGTCGGCCACCCGGGGCCGCGATCCCGCCAGCGGGTTGGCCATGACGACGCGACCGCGGCGGGAGACCAGGAGTTCCGGGCTCGCGCCGATCAGGGTGCGCGGCGCGGGATCCCCCGGCGCGCTGACGTCGACGGCGAAGGCGTGGGCGGCCGGATCCGCGTGGACGAGGCGTGCCAGCAGCCGCGGCACGGCGACGGGGCCGCCGCCGGTGACGTCGAGGCAGCGGGCCAGCACGATCTTGCGCAGGTCACCGTCGCGGATCTCGTCCAGCGCCCTCGCCACGGCAGTGGTGTAGACCTCCGGCGCGGGCCGCGGCGACACCGTCCAGTTCCCGCCGAGCGGGGCGACCGGACCACTCGCCTTCGGTGGTCCTGCCTTGCGCACCAAGGCGGGAACCACCAGGCTGCTCGGCGCGTCGGGCCGGAATCCGATCGCTCCGGCGACGACGGGTTCGGTCACTCCCGCCACGAGAGCGGCGTCGAGGACTTCGGCGGCGGCGCGGGCACGCTTGCCCGGCGCCGCGTGGACCGGCGCGTACACCCCGTCGGCGAGCAGCGATCCTCGAGCGGACGAGTAGTAGAACGATCCGGGCAGGTATGCCGCCAGCAGATCGGCCGCCTGATGGACCGGCCTTGGCCGGGCCGGTGCAGGTGAGGACACGACTGGATTCCCTTTCGCGAATACTACTGACCGAACAGGCGCTCGTGATACCCCCACACGAAAGCACCGACTACGACTTTTCGGTTAGCCTAACCTAATCGTACGGACCCGAAAAGTCCTCGTTGCGTCATCGAGATCACGCGCGGAGCGTCGCGCCGCCGTCGACGTAGAGGTTCTGCATCGTGATGTGCCGCGCGCGATCGGAGGCCAAAAACAGGACCGCGTCGGCGATATCGGCGGGTTCGGCTATCCGGCCCAGTGGTATGCCGACACGGTATTGCTCCGGATTCCCCGCGATGACACGGTCCGCGCCGTTCTCGTCCGTCCACAGTAGACGTTGCATGTCGGTGTCGGTCGAACCGGGCGAGACGATGTTGCAGCGAATGCCGGAACCGGCGAGTTCGAGCCCCAGACAGCGGGTCAGCATCGTCGCGGCCGCCTTCGACGCGGCGTACGCGGCCATCCCGCTGCGTGGGACTCCCGCCGCGTTCGACCCGACCGTCACCAGCACACCGCTCCGGCGGGGCAGCATCCGGCGGGAAATCTCGCGGAGCACGGTGAAGACTCCGGTGGAGTTGACCGCGAAGGTCGCCGCCCAGTCCTCGTCGCTCGTGTCGCAGACGGACCCCGGCTTCAGTACGCCCGCGACGGACGCCCCGATGCCGATCGGCCCGAGTTCGCTTTCGACCTCTTCGACCACCCTCGCGACGGCGGCAGGATCCCCGACGTCCGCGACGAACGAGGTCACACCGTCCCGGGAAGCGCTTTCGGCCAGGTCCACCGCCGCCACGATCGCGCCCGCCTCGGCGAGCCCGTCCACGACGGCCGCCCCGATCCCGCGCGCGCCTCCGGTGACGAGCGCGACCTTGCCCTCGATCCCCTCCACGCCACAACCACCCCACGTCCCGTTTGCTTAGCCTTGCCTAAGCTATCGGGCCCGCTCGGACAAAGCGAGGGACCGACACCGGTGATTCGGGACACTTCCCTTCGGGCCGGGGACGGCAAAAATACCGTGGTGCGCGGACCCGCACCCGGTGAAGTGCCGACGCAGCACCGGCACCGAGTTGGTCGGGGTGGTCGTGAGTGGCGATTCGTGTTCTAACCCGAAACGCCACTCACGACCCCTAACCAGGCAAAGGACACGACAGCGGACCGCGCTCGGACCCCTCGCCCCGCAACGTGATCTGCGCGCTTCCCCCCAGAGAATCCCTGGCAGTGCACACGATCTGGTCGACCGCCTTCGCCGACAGCCCGGCGACGCCGATCGACAGGGTCACCGTGACCCCGTTCGGCGCGGGTGTCTGGTCCAGCACCGTGGTGCCGGACGGGACTTCGGTGGTGTAGTGCCGTTCCCGCTCGCTTTCGTCCGGTCCGGCGGCGAGCAGGTCGACGGGGCTCGCCGGCGGCGACTCCTCGGCGAGCGGGCGCAGCACCCGGACCGGTTGCCCACCGGACAGGAAGTAGAGCACCGCGGCGTTGGCCGGGCCCGCCGGTGCGGGCGCTCCGGTGATCACCGCGCTCGGCCGGACACCGCAGCCCGCGACCATCGAGACGAGCAGAAGCGCCGAGAACCAGATCTTCCTCATTCCGCCGCTCCCCGCCGGGGCAAGCGCAGGGTGAACACCGCGCCACCGTCGGTACCGTTGGCCGCGCTCAAGGTGCCGCCGTGCAGCCGGGCGTTCTCCCAGGCGATCGCCAGCCCGAGCCCGCTGCCGCCGGACCTAGCCCTGGCCGAATCCGCCTTGTAGAACCGGTCGAACACGTGCGGCAGCACCTCGGGCGCCAGTCCGGGACCGCGATCCGAGACCTCCAGCGTGATCTGCTCCCCCGTCTCGGACAGCCGGAGCGAGACGGGCTTTTCCCCGTGCCGCAAGGCGTTCCCGACCAGATTCGCCACGATGACGTCGATCCGCCGCGGATCCCACCCGGCGAAGATCCCGGAAGGCAGGTCTCCCTCCACCTCGTTGGTCCAGCCCCGGATGCGCAGGCTCGCCGCGACCACCTCGGCGACGTCGACCTCCTCCGGTGCCAATGCGGCGGCCCCGGCGTCGAAGCGCGAGACCTCGATGAGGTCGTTCACCAGCCGCGTCAGATTGTGCGTCTCCTCGATGCTCATCTTCGCCGCGCGCCCGGCGTCCCCCGGCAGGCTCGACGCCTCCTGCTCCAGCACGTCCGCGACCGCGGTCATCGCGGCCAGCGGGGTGCGCAGTTCGTGCGAGACGTCGGCGACGAACCGCCGTGCGTCGGCTTCCATCCGTTCCAGCTCACCGACGTGGCGTTCCAGCGACTCGGCCGTCTCGTTGAACGTCCGCGCCACCCCGGCCAGTTCGTCCGAGCCGCGGACGCTGATCCGGGCCCGCAGGTCGCCCTCGCCCAGCCGCTTCGCCGCGTCACCCAGTTCCCGCACGGGCCGCAGGACCCCGCGGGCGGCCAGCAGCGCCAGCCCGATGGCGAAGACGAGCGCCAGCCCGCCGATCAGCCAGGCCCGGGTGGCGAGTTCACCGATGTTCTGTTGCTCCGGTACCAGCCACCGGGCGACATAGGCCTCGATTCCGGAGGCCTGCCGCTTGCCGTTCGGGAGGACGACGGTGAACGCGGTTCCCACCACCAGCATCGGTGTCCCTTCGGACATGACCCGCTGCCAGGCGACCGACCCCGACTTGACCTCCGCCCGGAGTTCCGGCGAGATCAGCGCTCGCATCTGCGCGCTCCCGACCGCCTTGTCCTCGTAGAAGACCAGGGAGTTCAGATCGCGATCCGCCAGTTCCCCGCTGATCCGGTTCAACGTCGCGTCGCTCGGCGGCAGCGGGCCGAGCGGATACAGCGCGGTGGCCTTGTCGACCAGGACACGGGCGGTGGCGTCCTGCGCCTGTTGGAGGATCAGTGTCCGGGACTGGACATAGGTGCCGCCGGCGACGGTCGCGGCGGTGATCACGACCAGCAGGCTGAACGCCACCAGCAGCCGCGTACGCAGACCCCAAAGTTTCACAGTGGCCCGAACCGGTAACCGAATCCGCGGACCGTCTGCACGTACACCGGTGCGGACGAGTCGTCCTCGATCTTCGCGCGCAGCCTCTGTACGCAGGCGTCGACGACGCGGGAATCGCCGAAATAGCCGTGCTCCCACACGCTTTCCAGCAGGTACTGGCGGCTGAGTACCCGGCCGGGGACCTGGGTGAGTTCGAGCAGCAGCCGCAGTTCGGTCGGGGCCAGGGCGAGCGGCTTGCCCGCCTTGGTCACCGTCAGCCCGGCGCGGTCGATGCCGAGATCGCCGTGACGTTCGATCTCGGCGGGCGCGGGCACCGCGGGCGCCGGTTGCCCGGTGCGGCGCAGCACCGCGCGGATCCTGGCCTCCAGCACCTGGGCCCTGGCGGGTTTGACCACGTAGTCGTCCGCGCCGGCGGCGAGCCCGGCCACCACGTCGATGTCCTCGTTGCGCGCGGTGAGCATGATGATCGGCAGGTCCCCCGCCGCGCGGATCCGGCGGCAGACCTCGAAGCCGTCGAGTCCGGGCAGCATGAGGTCCAGCACGACGATGTCCGGCGGTTTCGACGCGAGCCGGGCGAGGCCTTCCTCGCCGGTGGCCACCGCGTCGACCGCGTGGCCGCGTCCGCCCAACGCCATGCTGAGCCCGTCACGCACGGCTTGGTCGTCCTCGATGAGCAGCACCCTGGGCATGCCGACGACTATCGCAGCGCCGGACGGAATCCGCTCGTCCATGACACGCCATGATGCCCATCCTGTTTCCGCGGAACGTCCACGGAATGTCATCGTCGTGTCACGACGCGAACCGTGCGGAACGGTGACATTTTCGTCGGCGTCCGCGCACGTCGCCGCGATCGGGTTCGGACAGGCGGCCGCGACCGTTGACGGTATGAAAGAACTCCTGCTCGCGGCGATCACCCGAGTCCTCGCGGTCCTGCTGCTGATCCCGGCGTGGCTGGCCTCCCCCGGCCGGGCCCGCCGTCTCGCCTGCGGCTGGGCGCTGGCGCTGCGGTTCCCCGCCGAGAACCTCGCCGGGCTCACCCCCGGAACACTCGCCGCGTTCACCGAGGCCAGGACCGAGGCGTTCTGGCGGCATCGCACGCTCCTCGGCGTGACCTCGGGACATCGCGACGCCGCCGAGCAGCATCGGCTGTTCCTCGCCGAAGCCGGGCGAAAGCGGGTCCTGCCGCCGAAGGATTCCGCGCACGTCCGGGGAACCGCGCTGGACGTCCGGCCGCGCGAAGGCGCGCAGTGGCTGGAGGACCACGGCGCCCGCTTCGCGCTTTACCGGATCTACGACAACGAATGGTGGCATTTCGAGTACCGGCCCGGCGAGGTTCCGCCCGAGCGGTTGCCACATCCTGGCTGGCGGGCCGGTGTCAGCCGGTGACCGTGATCCGCGGTGCCAGCGCGGCCAGGAAATCGGGCGCGTCGAAGATCTCGCCCGCCGACACGACCCCCGTCGCCTTGACCCGTCCGTCGAGCACGCGCTGGACGGCCTCCACCACCAGCGGCGCCGTGATCGCGTAGATGTCCTGGCCCCGCGCGACGATCCGCCGTTCCTCCCCACCGGACCGCACGACGACGTCGACCACGAACTCCTGCGAGGACGGGCCGTCGGAGGGAGGCGCGGGCGTCTCGGGCGTCACCACCTCGCGCGCCGCGTCCACGGTCATGTACGTGGTCACTTCGGGGATGTCGAGGTGACTCGGCACGGTGACGACGTCGGCCATCGTGAACTCGCCCAGCACGGCACGGGTCCCGAGCGGCGCGGGGAAGTCCCAGTCCAGCTCCGGCAGCGCGTCCTCGCGGCGTTCGATGCGGCCGCCGGCGAACCGGATCCGCTTGCCGTCGCGCCGTTCCCGCGAGACCTTGCCCGCCGCACGGGTCCCCTCCGTCGGATGCCAGCTGCTCAGCGCGTAGGCGATATGCGCTTCGTCCGCTGAAGTCCACTCACCCATGGCGGCGGTGACCATCAGGTCGCCGAGCCCGCCGAAGAACGCCATCGCCGGGACCACCGTCGCTCTCCCGGCACGGTCGGCGAAGTCCGCGAAGGTGTCCATGTTCGCTTCGAGTTCCGCCGCCACGTCCAGATACGGGACGCCTGCCCGCAGCGCTGCTTCGATCACCGGCGCGGCGGTGTCCGCGAACGGCCCGGCGGCGTTGATCACCGCGTCCGCGCCCACGAACGCGCGGTCGAGCGAAGCCGGATCGTCGACCGAAGCCCGGCGGATCTCGACGTCGGACCAAGGCAGGTCGCGCAGTTTGGCCTCGTCGCGACCGACGGCGACAACGCCGAAGCCGCGCTCGCGCAAATCCGCCACCACGAACCGCCCGGTGTGCCCGTAGGCCCCGAACACCGCGATGTCGTACGTACCCATGGTTTCTCCTGCCCTCGGTTGATCCACTGTGGACCATCCTGTCGGCGGAGGACGCCGATCGACAGTGTCCGGAATGCCATCATGCGTACACTTTCGGACATGAGTACGGTCGCCCTCGCCGCCACGGACGGCATGCTGCAGTTCGAGCTGTCCATCGCGCACGAGGTCTTCGACACGGGCCTGTACGAATTCGGGGTCTACGGCTCGGAAGCGGTGAAGGTCGGACGCTTCCTGCTCGAACCGGATCACGGGCTCGAACGCCTCGCGCGTGCCCATACCGTCATCGTCCCCGGCTGGGCAGACATCGACACCGATCCGCCCGCGGACCTGGTCGAGGCCGTGCGTGCCGCCCACGATGCGGGCGCGCGGGTCGCCTCCCTGTGCACGGGCGCGTTCGTCCTGGCGGCCGCCGGCCTGCTCGACGGCCGCCGCGCGACGACGCATTGGGCGCACACCGACGTCCTCGCCGCCCGGTATCCCGCGGTCGAGGTCGATCCCGGCGTCCTCTACGTCGACAACGGCAGCGTGCTGACCTCGGCGGGCAAGGCCGCCGCGATGGACCTGTGCCTGCACCTGGTCCGCCGCGACCACGGTTCGGCGGTCGCGAACACCGTCGCCCGCCGTCTGGTCGTGCCGCCGCACCGCGCGGGCGGGCAGGCCCAGTTCGTCACCACCCCGGTACCCGACCAGGACGACCATCCGCTCGGCGGGCTGCTCCCCTGGGTCACCGAGCGGCTGGACCGGCCGCTGACCGTCGAGGACCTCGCCCGGCAGGCCAACATGAGTTCCCGCAACCTGGCCCGGCATTTCCGGTCGGCGACCGGGACGACGCCGCTGCGCTGGCTGCTGACCCAGCGCATCCGCCGCGCGCAGGAACTCCTGGAGCGGACCGACGACAGCATCGACCTGATCGCGGAGGCCACCGGGATGGGTACCGCCGCGACCTTGCGGCGGCATTTCAACCGGACGGTCGGCGTGCCGCCGGACAGCTACCGCCGCACCTTCCGCGCCGCTACCGCAGCCGTGCCGTGATCAGGTCCGCGACGGCCGTCATCCCGGCCTCGTTCGGGTGGTACGGCACGCGTCCCTGCGTGGTCGAGTAACGCTCCATCCACGGGACGGCCGCGCAGGCGTCGTGATCGGCGCTGGCCGCGGCCGCCGGGATCAGGGTGGCCCGCTCGGCGCGAGCTGCCCGCCGGGTCGCCGCCGCAAGCCGGCCCGCCACCTCGCGTTCGAAGACGAGCTGCTCCGGCGTCAGCGGAACACCGTCGCAGGCGGGCCTTTCACCGGGAACGATCGTCAGGTAGTCGACGACCAGCACCCGTGCCCGCGGCGCGCGCCGATGGACCGCCGCGATGACGGCGCCGATCTTCTCGTGCACCGTGGTGAGCGCCGCGCGGACGGCGTTCCGGTCGACCTGGCCGCAGTTCGCGCCGCCGGTGTTCTGGCAGCCGTAGGTGAACAGGCTCCCGACGTAGCCGACGTCGTTGCCGCCGATGGTGATCGTCACGAGCCGGGTGTCCTTGGTGACGGCCTCGATCTGCGGTGGTTGCCCGGCCTGTCCAGTGGTGAGGATGTTCGCCGTCGTCGCCCCGCTGCAGGTGACGTCGGTGAGGGCGAGACCGCGTGACCCTGCGACGAGACTCGCGTAGTTCTTCGTCGAACGTCCGCACGCCGCCGGGGTCCCGGGCTGCTGTGGCGGAATTCCCGGGCCCGCTGCGAAGGAACTGCCCATGGCGACGTAGCGGGCAGGCGCGACCGCCTGCGCGGGCGGGGTGGCCAGAAGAGCGACCGAGGCCGCGGCGAGCACCGCGGCGGATATCCGCTTGAACATGTCGAACCCCTTATCTCGTAAAGGTGACCGGTTCCGGTCCCGCGATGCCGTCGATGGCACCGAGGGCGAGCAGATCTTCGGGGCGTGGCTTCAGCGCGCCGGCGAGGGCGGGGACGTCTTCGGGCCCCCGTTTGAGGATCCCGGCCGCCAGTTCCGGGGCGATGACGGAGAAACAGGCGTCCGGGGTGAGCCAGATCCGGTCCGCCGAGCAGAAGGCGAGCGCGCCGCCCGATCCCCCTTCACCGATCACCAGGGTAGTGATCGGCACCTCCGCCGTCGCGATGGTGCCGAACAGTTCGGCGATCGCGTTCCCGGCGCCGTCGGTCTCCGCGGCCGGATCGGCGGCCGCGCCCGGGGTGTCCACGAGCGTCAGCACCGGCAGCGCCAGCCGGTCGGCGAGACGGATCAGCCGGGTCGCCGAGCGGAAACCGCCGGGGGTGGTCGCCGTCCCGGTCTGCGCCGCGAACGCGATGGCACGTCCGCCCCGGCTGCCGATCCCGCAGACGGCACCGTCGTCGACGCCACCGCGGAGGGTGACGCGGGTGTCGAAGTAGTCGTCGAGGTAAGCGTCCGCGCGGGGCCGGTCCGCCGACCGGGCGCGCTGGACGGCACGCCAGCCGTCCGGCGCGGCATCGAGGGCACCGAGCGCGCGGGGCAGCTCCGCCGGATGGTTCCGGGAACCGCCGGACAGCAGACCGAGCCAGATCTCCAGCCGATCGGCGATCGCGCCCTCGGCCACCAGTTCGTCGACATATCCGGCCGCGTACTGGCTCTCCGCCGTGTAGGCGGGATCGTCGGCGTACCGCCGCGGCCGCACCCGGCGTCCGGCGAAGCCCACCTGGGCGCCGGGCACGGCGAGCACGACATCGGCGTCGGCGCCGAGGGAGGCCCACACGCCCCCGGTGGTCGGGTGCCGCGCGACGGTGACGTGCGGCAGGCCCGCTTCCCGCAACCGCGCGAGACCACGCGCGATCCGTTGCAGTTGCCGGAGCGCGGGAACGCCTTCCTGCATCCGCGTGCCGCCCGTGGACAGCAGCGAAACGACCGGCAGCCGGTGTGAACGGGCCTGATCGAGCGCTTCTTCGAGCAGCGCGCCGGTGCCGGTGCCGACCGAGCCGCCGAGGAAGCCGAACTCGAAGCGGATCGTCACGGCCTCGTGGCCGCCGAACTTCGCGCGTTCCCAGACGACCGACTCGTCCGTGCCCGTGCGGTCCCTGGCGCGCGCCAGGGAATCGGCGTAACCGGCCCAGCCCAGCGGGTCAGTCATGGAGCGCCCGCTTGAGGACCTTGCCCATCTCGTTGCGGGGCAACGCTTCCAGGTAGTGCACCACCCGCGGCCGCTTGTGCGGTGACAGCAGTCCGGCGACGTGGTCGGCGAGTTCGGCCGCAGTCGGTTTGTCCGCGGCGGGGACGATCCAGGCCACGATGCGCTCGCCGAGGTCGTCGTCGGGTTCCCCGGTGACGGCCGCTTCGGCGACCCCCGGATGTTCCAGGAGCGCGTTCTCGATCTCGCCCGCGCCGATCTTGTAGCCGCCGCTCTTGATCAGGTCGGTGGCCCGGCGACCGACGATGCGCACGTAGCCGTCCGGATCGCGGATCGCCATGTCGCCGGTCTTGAACCATCCGTCGTGCAGCGCGGCTTCCGTGGCGTCGGGCCGGTTCAGGTAGCCGAGGAACAGGTTCGGGCCGCGGACCTCGATCTCGCCGACCGTCTCGCCGTCGAGTGGCTCCCCGGCGTCGTCGACCAGCCTCAGTTCGACCCCGGGCACCGGCGGGCCGACCGCGCCGGGCCGCCGGTCCCCCGTGGCGCGGACACCGCAGTTCATCAGCGTCTCGGTCATGCCATAGCGTTCGACGACGCGTTGCCCGGTCGCGGCGGTGATCCGCTCGTGGTCGGTCGCGGGCAGGGCCGCCGAGCCCGAGACGAGCAGCCGCGCCGCGCCCACCCCGGCGGCCAGCACGGGATCGGCCTCGCAATCGGCCGCCAGCCGGTGATACATCGTCGGGACGCCGAAGAGCATCGTCCCGTCCCCGGCGAGTTCCTTCGCGGCGGCCTCACTCGAGAACCGCCCGAGGTGGCGCAGCGAGCCGCCCCGCCGCAGCGGGCCGACCACGCCCAGGATCAGGCCGTGCACATGGAAGAGCGGGAGGGCGTGCACGAGGACGTCGGCCCCGGTCCAGTCCCAGATCTCCGCGAGCGCGTCGAGATTCGACGCCACCGCGCGACGCGGGAGCAGGACTCCCTTCGGTGGCCCGGTGGTGCCCGACGTGTAGATGACGAACGCCGGAGCCTCCGGGTCCGGTTCGCCGCCTCGCCACGGCGTGCCCGAGACGTCCAGCTCGACCGGAACCCGGTGCAGCGCCCCGAGTTCCGGTGGCAAGGCGGCATCCGGCTTGGCCAGCACGAGATCCGGCGCGCTGTCGGCGACGATATGCGCCAGTTCGCGCGATCCGGCCTTCGGGTTGATCGGCACCACCGGGACTCCGGCGGTCAGCGCGGCCACGATCGCGACACAGGTCCGCAGCGTCGGCGTCGCCCACACCGCGACCCGCGTGCGGCCCGCGAGTCCGGCGGCGATCGGCCCCGCGACGGACGCGAGTTCGCCGTAGGTCAGGGATTCGTCACCGAAGCGCAGGGCGACGCGGTCGTTCCCGGCGGTCAGTCCGGACAGCATGGATCTCCTCCTCAGCCCCAGTTGGGCACGACGAACACGAGCCAGGCGATCAGCGGCACGATGGCCACCACGAGCGCCCCGTAGACCAGAAGTTGTTTGAAGAACTTGTCGCGGTCGACGTCCTTCGCGTTGGCGAGGACGAGCGCACCGTTGGTGGAGAAGGGACTGACGTCCACCATCGTCGCCGAAACCGCGAGGGCGGCGATCATGCCGACCGGCCCGATCGTGCCCTGCGCCAGGAACGGGACGGCGAGCGGGATGAGCGCGCCCATCAGCCCGACCGAAGACGCGAACGCGGAGACGACACCGCCGATGTAGCAAAGGAGAAGCGCCGCGAGGAGCGGGATTCCCACGGTGGTGACCGCGTTGCCGACGTAGTCGATGGTGCCGATCTCCTTCAGCACCGCCACGTAGGTCAGCACGCCGCAGATCAGCAGCACCGTCGGCCAGGTGATCTCGGAGACCGCGGAACGGCTGGTCTTGGGCCACGCGACGCTCAGCAGGACGGCGACGGTGATCGCGGTCAGCCCGGGGTCGAGGTCGAACACCAGGGTCCCGACGACGAGCGCGACCAGCCCGGTCAGCGTCACGATCTTGGGGCCGTCCAAGGGAATGCGTTGTTCGTGCGGCAGCGGTTCCTCGTCGGTCCCGGCTCCGCCGGCGCCCGCCGTCACGAGCTGGCGGCGCCGCAGTTTGGTCCCGCCGAGGACGACGAAGAGGACGCCCGCGATGGCGAGGTTCATGCCCAGGCTCGCGAAGAACAGCACCACGGGGCTGCCGGCGATGTGGTTGCGTTCGACGATCCCGTTGACGATCGAGCCGTAGACGCTGATCGGCGAGAATCCGCCGCCTTGCGCGCCGTGCACCACCATCGCGCCCATGAGCAGCGGGCTGATCTTGTAGCGGGCGGCGAAACCGAGTGCGATCGGCGCGACGATCGCGCAGGCCGCCGGGCTCACCGCGCCGATCGCGGTCAGCGCGCCGGTGACCACGAACATCACCCACGGGATGAGCGCGATCCGGCCGCCGACCAGCCGGACGGCCGCGGCCACGAGCCAGTCGGTGGTGCCGTTGGCCCTGGCGATGGCGAACAGATAGGTGACCCCCACCAGCACCACGAAGATGTCGCCGGGGAAGCCGGCGAAGATGCCGTCGGTGTCCAGTCCACCGGCGAGGGTGCCGACGAGGAACGCGCCGGCGAAGGCGAGCGCCCCCATGTTGATCGAGCGGGTCGTGGCGAGCGCGAAGATCACCACGAGGACGAGGATCGAGATCAGCTGGGCGGACATGACCGTCCTCCTTGACGGCGGGAAGCCCCCTGGCGAGTGGCCGAGTGGACTAGTGGCTGAGCCACTTTCCCTGCGAGTGGCTCACCCTGTCAAGGGATGAGTGGTAAATTGGCTGAGCCACTTGTCCAGTCATGGGAGGGGACCGAGTGCCGGAGGCGTTGAGCCGGTTGAACCGGGCGAAGCTCTACGAGCAGGTCGTCGAGCGGATCAAGGCGCACGTCGAGGAGTCCGGCCTGCACGCGGGAGACAAGCTCCCCAGCGAACGCGATCTCGCCGAGCGGCTCGGGGTCAGCCGTGCGTCGATCAAGCAGGCGATCGTCGTGCTGGAAGTACAGGGGCTACTGGAGTCACGCCACGGTGGTGGCACCTACCTGCGGAACGATCACCTCGACGTCGAACCGGTCGACGAACTGGTCGCCCGCCGCAGCCGTCTTCCGGAAGTGCTCGAAGCACGGGAAGCGATGGAGACCAAGCTGGCGGAACTGGCCGCGCTGCGGCGAACCGACGAGGATCTAGCCGCCATCGACGCGGCGCTGGAGTTCATGAAATCCGAGATCGAGGACGGCGGACACGGCGCCGAAGGCGACCGCCGGTTCCACGAAGCGATCACCGCGGCCGCGAAGAACGCCCTTCTCGCCGAGTTCATGCGCTCGATCGACACGCAGATCGCGGAAAGCCGGAACGAGTCACTGCGGCAGCCCGGCAGGCCGTGGCGTTCGCTGAGCCAGCACCAGAGGATCGCCGAGGCCATCCGGGAAGGTGCGCCGAAGGCGGCGGCGACCGCGATGCGACAGCACGTCCAGACCGTCAGCAAGGTCCGGCTGCTGACCTGGGACCCGCAGGCCGACTAGCGCCTTGTCCTAGCGCACGAGCAGGCCTTTCGCGGCGATCTCCGTGGCCACGGTGAGCAGCCGGCGAAGCTGCTTTTCGTCACGCCGCAAGGCATCCGGCCGCCAGCCGAGACTGATGACGCCGTTCCACGCCGCCCACAGCACGGTGGCGGCCTCCTCGGCGTCGATGTCCCGTAAGTCGCCCGCCTCCGCGCCTTCCCGCAGGGCGCGCACGAGCCGCGCGTTCTGCTCGGCGACCGACCGGGCAAGCCGCTCGGCGAGTTCGTGGCCGGCCGCGTACCCGCCGGGCTCGCGCGGGAACGCCAGCATCCGGAAGTAGTCGGGGTTGGCCAGATAGAACGCCAGGTACTCGTCGGCCGCGGCGTAGATCTGCTCGATCGGCGTGCGGCCGGCGACATAGGCGCGGTCCATGTACTCGCGATCGGCCTGGAGCGCGCGCTCCACCACCGCCGCGTGCAGGCCCGCCTTCGAGCCGAAATGGTTGTAGAGCGAGCCGACCGCGACGTTCGCCCGCTCGGCGATCTCCTCGACGGTGACGTCGTCGACTGGGCGTTCTCGAAAGACCTCGTCCGCGGCGCGCAGGAGCGCGGCGATGGTCCGTTCCTTGCGCGGGTCCACCCAGTGAGCTTAGCGGTTCTTGTAACCGTTGCAAGAANNTTCTTGCAACGGTTACAAGAAAGGTGGCGGCCATGACGAACTGGGCGGGTACCGGCTGGCGCGATTCCCGGCTCGGCGCCGTCAAGGAGGTCGGACTCCCCTCGGGGACCGTGCGGTATCACGAGACCGGGACGGGGCCGGTGCTCGTCTTCGTCCACGGCTACCTGGTGAACGCGAATCTCTGGCGGGCGCTCGTCCCGCTGCTCTCCCCCGCTTTCCGTTGTGTCACCCCGGACTGGCCGCTCGGCGGGCACCTCGTCCCGATGCGGCGGGACGCCGACCTGACGCCGCCGGGGATGGCCGCCATGATCGCGCAGTTCCTCGAGGCGCTCGATCTGACCGACGTCACGCTGATCGGCAACGATTCCGGTGGTGCCTACAGCCAGATCACCGCCACGACGTACCCCGACCGGATCGCGCGTCTGGTCCTCAACAGCTGCGAAACCCCGGAGTGCTCCTGGCCGCCCGGCCCCGGTGGCTTCGGGCTCCTCAAGACGACCGCCGCCCATCCCGCGACCTATCGGGCGCTCTACCAGGCGCTGCGGATCCGCCGCACCTGGCGCTGGCGCAACACCTACGGCTGGCTGGCCAAGTACCCGATCGACGCGCGGGCCATGGAGAGCTTCATCGGCCCGGTGCTGACCGATCCGGCGATCCGGCACGACGGCCGCAAGGCCATCGGCAGCGTGTCCGCGCGGTACACCCGCGAGGCGGCGGCCCACCTCACCGACCGCTTCGCCAAGCCGATCTTGCTTGCCTGGGCCGCCGAGGACCGCGTGTTCCCACTCGCCCACGCCCGGCGGTTCGCCGAGCGGCTGGACGCGCCGCTGAAGACCATTTCCGGCAGCTACGCCTACACGGCAGAGGACCAACCGGCGAAGACGGCCGCCGTGATCACCGAATGGGCACGGCAACTTCCTTGAGGCCGGTCGTGAGCGGCGATTCGGGATCAATCGGGGGGTAAGGCAAAGGTGGCGTGTCGCGAAAGCCACTTTCGCAACGTTGAAGGTTGGGAAAGTGGCTTTCGCAACGTCAGCGGACTACCTCACCAGACACCCTGGACCGAACCAGCGACTTCGCGTGAGGAGGGACGACACACCCGCGGCCGGGTGCGCCACGAGACGTCCGCCTGGACACGCGTGTCGTCCATCTGATCACGCGTGTCGTCCGTCGGATCACGCGACACCGCCCGGCTGCGGGAACGCCACTCACCTCACGGCGACAAGACCTTGCCCAACCGCCGTAACCCTTCGGCGATCGTCTCCGGACCGTGCGCGGCGAACGACAGCCGCAACGCCGACCGGTCCGGCTCCCCCACCTGGAACGCCGAGCCCGGCACGAAAGCGACGTCGTGACGCAACGCCTCGGGGAGCAGCCGGTCCGTGTCCGCACCACTGGGCAGGGTGACCCAGACGAACATCCCGCCGTCCGGGTCGGTCCAGGTCGTTCCGGGCGGGGTGACCGCGGGCAGTTCGGCCATCATCGCGTCGCGGCGCACGCGGTAGGTCGCGCACAGCCGCCGCACGTGCGCGTCGAGATCCGCGGCGGCCAGATACTCGGCCGCGGCCGCCTGATCGATGGTCGAGGTGTGCAGATCGGTCGCCTGCTTGAGGATCGTGACCCGTCGCAGGAGCTCGCCCGGCGCCCGGAACCAGCCCAGCCGCATCCCCGGGGAGATCACCTTCGAGAAGGTGCCGAGGTAGATGGTGCGCCCGGCGAGTTCCGGACGGGACGACAGCGGTTCCTCGCGTTCGCCGCGATACCGGAGTTCGTGGTACGGGTCGTCCTCGACGAGCCAGAAACCGTGACGTGCGATAACTTCCGCGAGCGCACGCCGGCGCGCCGGGCTGACCGTGCGCCCGGACGGGTTCGAGAACGTCGGGACCAGATACAGCAGCGAAGGCCGTTCCCTGGCCGCGATCTCGTCCAGCGCCGCAGGGTCGATCCCATCCTCGTCACCGGGGACGGGCACGATGCGCGCCTCCGCGAGCTGGAAGCACTGCAGCGCCGAGAGATACACCGGTTCTTCCACCAGCACGGTGGCGCCGGGGTCGAGCAACGCGGTGCTCAGCAGTTGCAGGCCCTGCTGCGAACCCGTGGTGATCAGGAGATCGTCCACAGTGGTCGGGAGCCCGCGGCCGGACAGCCGCTGCGCGAGCAGCTCACGCAGCCGCGGATTCCCTTCAGTGGGCGAATACTGCAACGCGCGCTGGGCGTCCCCGTCCACGAGTGCCCGGTCGAAGGCGGCGCGGAGGCCGTCCACATCGAACAGTTCCGGCGCGGGTATGCCGCCGGCGAACGAGATCACGCCCGGACGGGCGGTGAGCGCGAGCAGATCGCGCACGGGAGAACTGGTGACACCGTCCATACGACGGGCAAGGGGAAGAGACATGGCAGCTCCTCGGGAGAAACGTGCGGCTCCAGTGCAGCAGCCGGGGATCTTCCCGCGCGAGCAAGCAACTACCGCCACGATAGCAGTTTCGCCTGTCCTAGGCTGTTGTTCGTGCCACTCGTGGAAATCACCTACACGCCCCATCTTCCCGAAACCACCCTGCGCGAACTCGGCTCGGTCCTGCCGCACCTCGTGTCCCTCGCGGTGGAATGCCCCGAAGAGCCCTACGACGGTGACCTCCAGCCGGGCGACGTGGAACTGCGCTTCCGCACCCCGGGTCCGTTCGACCGCTTCGGGCTCGACCTCCTCGTCGAAGTCCGGTCGAAGTGGTTCCCGAGCCGGGCGGACAACCGCCAGGAGCGGGTGGACCTGCTGCGCACGAGCATCGAGTCCGCGACCGGCATCGACGACGTCGGCGTGTATCTCGCACTGCCCGTCGCCGCTTGGTCGCAGTCGGACTAGCGCTCGCCGAACACGTGCCGCCGGACGAACGGGCTCCGGAACTTGCCGTCCGGGTCCAGTTCGGTGGCCAGCGCCCGGAAATCCGCCAGCTTCGGGTACTCCGCCGCCCGGTGGAAGAGCTTCCCCCAATGCGGCCGGACGTCGAACGGCGCCAGCCGGTCCTCCATCACGGGTAGCAGCGCCCGGACCGCGTCCTCGTCCGGAAGCCAGGTGAAGTGCAGTGCCACCCGGTCGCCGCCGTGGAACGGGCTGAGCCACAGCCCGTCTCCCGCGACCGTGCGGATCTCCGAGGTGAGCAGCACCGGTGCCAGCCGGTCCCCGATGGCGCGCATCGCCTCCATCGCCGCGACGGCGTGCCGGACGGGCACGAAGTACTCGGTCTGGAGTTCGTTCCCGATGCTGGGCGTGAAATCCAGGCGGAAATGCGGGATCCGTTCGTGCCACGGGCCCGGCTCCCCGAGCTGCCGCGTGCAGTTGTCCGGCGGGATGCCCGCCGCGTGGGCCGGATGCCGCGGCCCGTCCGCCGCCTTCGCGCCGAAGAAGTCCGCGTCCGGTCGCCCCGGTCCCTTGATCCAGACCTGGTCGATTTCGTCGCGGGCCCAGTTCGTGAAGAGGCTGACGCTGTACCCCGCGTCCTGGATCTCGTCGAAATGCTCGTACACCGACTCCCAGGGCAGGCCGTCGAACACGTCCTGGCGGAGGTCGAAGGACGGCACCAGGTCGAGGGTCAGCCGCGTCACCACACCCAGCGCGCCGAGCCCGACCACGACCCCGTCGTGGCGGCTGTACGTCTTCACCTCACCGTCCGCGGTGACGAGCTCCAACCCGGACACGGCCGACGCGAGGCTCTGGTTACGCCGCCCCGAACCGTGGGTCGCCGTCGCGACGGTGCCCGCCACGGTGCAATGAGGCAGCGAAGCGAGGTTGGCCAACGCGAAACCGGCCGCGTACACCTGGACCGCGATGTCGCCGTAGCGGGCCGCCGCGGGCACCGTGACCGTCGCCGATTCCGGGTCGAGGACGACCTCGGTGCCGAGCGCGGACAAGTCGAGCAGGACACCACCCGGGCAGTCCGCGATGTCGTTGAAACAGTGCCTGCTGCCGAGAGCCTTGACCTCAGCCGCTCGGGCGACCGCTTCTTGTACTTCGTCGAGGTCGCGCGGGTGAACGATCCGCTCCGCGGTGAAGGTCCGATTGCCTGCCCAGTTCGTCTCGCGCACCAGGCCCAGCCTAGATTGCCGAGGTCGGCTCCACCCTGAGGAGGTCCACGCTGACCGGCATTCCCGGCGAGCTTTTGTCCATCGCTCTCCTGCTGATCGTCCTCGCCTTCGCGGTGATCCGGCCACGCGGCCTCCCGGAGGCGGTCGCCGCCGTCCCCGCCGCCGGGATCGTGCTGGCGTCCGGGGCGATCTCGTTCCCCGACGCCCTCGACGAGGTCACCAGGCTCGCGCCGGTCGTCGGTTTCCTCGCCGCGGTCCTTGTCCTCGCCAAACTGTGCGACGACGAAGGACTGTTCCAAGCAGCGGGAACGCTCATGGCACGGTTCAGCCGGGGAAAGCCGCGACGGCTGCTGCCCGCGGTGTTCGCGGTCGCGGCGGCGGTCACCGTGGTGCTCAGCCTGGACGCCACCGTCGTGCTGCTGACCCCCGTCGTGTTCGCCACCGCCGCGCGGATGGGCGCACGGGCCAAACCGCACGCCTACGCCTGCACGCATCTCGCGAACTCGGCCTCGCTTCTGCTGCCGGTGTCGAATCTGACCAATCTGCTCGCCGTCGCCGCGACCGGGATCTCGTTCCTGCGGTTCACCGCGCTGATGACCTTGCCCTGGCTAGCGGCGGTCCTCACCGAATACGTCGTGTTCCGCCGGTTCTTCGCCGCCGACCTGGCGGCCCGGCCGCGTGGCGGGAAGGTGGTCGCCGCCGGGAAGGTCCCGGCGTTCGTCCTGGTCGTGCTCGGCCTGACGCTGGCCGGTTTCGTGATCACCTCGCTGATGGACGTCAGTCCCGCGTGGGCCGCGTTCGCCGGAGCCGCCGTCCTGGCCTGCCGCGCCCTCGCGCAGCGGCGGACCTCCCCCGCCGCGATCGTCCGCTCGGCGAGCATCCCCTTCGTCGCTTTCGTGCTCGCACTGGCGATCGTGGTCCGCGCCGTGGTCGACAACGGACTGGACGAGGCTCTCGGCCACTTGGTGCCGACGTCGACCTCGTTCCTCGCCCTGCTCGGCGCCGCCGCGGTGGCCGCCGTGCTCGCCAACCTGATCAACAACCTGCCCGCGGTGCTCGTGCTGCTTCCGCTGGCCACCGCGGGCGGGACACCGGTGGTGCTGGCCGTGCTGATCGGGGTCAACCTCGGCCCGAACCTGACCTATGTCGGTTCGCTGGCCACGCTGTTGTGGCGGCGGATCCTGCACCGGCACGACACCCGGCCCGATCTGGGCGAGTTCACCCGGCTCGGCCTGCTGACCGTTCCGGCGTCCATCGTGCTCGCCGTCGCCGGCCTGTGGCTCGGGCTCGCGCTGACTTCCACTCAGTGAGAACATGCGCGAATGCCCGGCAATCTGTCCACCCCCGGTGCCAGTGTCGTCTCGCGGGCGTTCGCGCTGCTCGGCGCCTTCGACGTCGACCATCGCGAGCTGTCGCTGACCGAACTCGCGAGCCGCGCCGGCCTGCCCCTACCCACGGTGCACCGGCTCGCCCGAGATCTCGTCGGCCTGGGCGCACTGGAGCGGCGCGAAGATCGGTACGCCGTCGGCAGGCGACTATGGGACCTCGGGCTGCTCGCGCCCGTCCAGTTCGAACTGCGGCAGGTCGCCGCTCCGTTCCTCCAGGACCTCTACGGCGCGACCGGCGCCACCGTGCATCTCGGCGAACGCGACGGTGACCAGGTGCTCTACCTCGACCGGCTGTCCGGGAACGCGTCCGTGCCGGTCGTCAGCCGGATCGGCGGGCGGCTGCCACTGCACGCCACCGGGGTCGGGAAGGTCCTGTTGGCCTGGGCACCGGAGGACGTCCAGCGTCGGGTGCTCGCCTCGCTCACCCGCGTCACGCCGTACACCATCACCCAGCCCGGGCGCCTGCGCGAGCAGTTGCGGCGCGCCCGCCGGGAGGGCTACGCGCAGACCGTCGAGGAGATGAGCCGCGGCGCCTGCTCGGTCGCCGTCCCGATCCGGCCGTCCGGTGGGGACGTCGTCGCGGCACTCGGCCTGGTCGTCCCGGATCTGAGCCGGGGCCGGGCGCGGCTGATCTCCGCGCTCCAGGTCGCGGCCGCCGGGATCGGCCGGAGCCTGCGAGTTTCACTGAGTGAAAGCGAGCGCTAGGCGTTCGGCGGTCACGCGACCAGACTCCGGTCATGCGTACCCCAGTCGCCATCGTCGGCGCCGGCCCGGCCGGACTCCTCCTGTCGCATCTGCTCGATCTTGCGGGGGTCGAGTCGGTACTCGTGGAGACCCGCTCACGTGACTACGTCGAGGCGCGGATCCGGGCAGGCATCCTCGAACAGTCCACAGTGGACCTGCTCCGGGATACCGGTCTCGGCGACCGGCTCGACCGCGAGGGCGACGAGCACCGCGGTATCTACCTGCAGTGGCCGGAGGAGCGGCACCATCTCGACTTCGTGGACCTGGTCGGGCGAAGCGTCACCGTGTACGGCCAGACCGAGGTGACGAAGGATCTCGGCAAGGCGCGTGCGGCGGCCGGGCAACAGATCCACTACGAGGTCACCGGCACCGCCGTGCACGACATCGAGACCGACCGGCCCTACATCACCTTCACCGACGCGGACGGCGTACAGCAGCGGCTGGATGCCGACGTCGTCGTCGGCTGCGACGGCTCCTTCGGGCCTTGCCGCACCGCGATCCCCGACGCCGCTAAGCAGACGTGGGAGCGCACCTATCCGTACTCGTGGCTCGGTGTCCTCGCCGACGTCGCCCCGTCGACCGACGAGCTCATCTACGCGTGGCATCCCGACGGTTTCGCCATGCACTCGATGCGCTCCGCCACCGTCAGCCGGCTGTACCTGCAGGTGCCCAACGGCACCGACATCGGCACCTGGTCCGACGAGCGGATCTGGGAGGCGCTCGCGACCCGGCTCGGCCACGGCCAGGACGGCTGGACCCTCACTCCGGGGCCGATCACCGACAAGAGTGTGCTGCCCATGCGCAGTTTCGTGCAGCAGCCCATGCGGCACGGCCGCCTCTTCCTCGCCGGCGACGCCGCCCACATCGTGCCGCCCACCGGCGCCAAGGGCCTCAACCTCGCCGTCGCCGACGTCGCCCTCCTGGCCCCCGCGCTGGCCGCTTTGGTGCGGGACAAGGACTTCACGCTCGCCGACGCCTACTCCGACACCGCGCTGCGCAGGGTCTGGCGGTGTACGCATTTCTCGTGGTGGATGACGACGATGCTGCACCGCTCGGACGACCCGTTCGACCGGCAGTTGCAGCTTTCGCAGCTGCAGTGGCTGGCACGGAGCGAGGCGGGCCGGGCCGGGCTCGCGGAGAACTACGCGGGACTGCCCATCGGGTTCTGACCACACGCGGGGCCGTCACCGCATAGGATCCCTCGACGTGGCCGGACGTCCGGCGGAGAGCTGTGGAAGGCAGGCATGTCCCCCTTATCGTTCGCGAGCATCGAGACCATCCCCCTGGTACTGCAACTCGCGGTGGGCCTACTCGGCCTGATCGTCTCGGTCAAAGGACGTGCCCGGGGAGTCTCCGGCCTGATGGTGGCCGCTTTCGCGATCATGCTCGCCACGACGGTGATGGCCATCGTGTGGCAGTTCCTGGCGTTGAACGTGCCGGACTGGAGCGAGTCGGGCAACCTGTCCATCGAATCCATCCGCTGGATCTACCTCGCGGTGGGCATGGTGTTCGACATCGCCTCGCTGCTCTCGTGGCTGCTGGTCGCGATCGCGGTCGTCAAGAGTGGTCGTTCTTCGCGGCAGCAGCAGGGCTTCGCGCCGCCGGCCGGCTACCCGATGACGGCCCAGCCGGGCTACCCGCCCGCGCAGCCGGGCTACGCCCCACAGGTTCAGCAGCCCACGCCTCCGGCGCAGCAGCCTCCGCAGCCGCCGAGCTGAGCGGGCTGACCGGCCCCGAGTGTCCACAAGGGACATCTCATGCCGATCGAGTACCCGATCGATGTCCAGATGCCCGGTTCTGCGCTGGGTCGTGAGTGATAATGAGGGTTGGAACCACCCAAATCACTCACGACCCCCGCGCAAAGTGGTCAAATCGGGTATTTCTGCTCAAACATTGCCCCTTGACGTGACGTGAAGCCGCAACAGGTCTTCGACTCCCTCGAGGAAGGTTTCACAGACCGGCGCGGGATCGGTCAGGCAACCGGTCGCCATCGCGCCGTCCCGCAGCAGGACGAAGCGCCGGGCCGCGACCTCGGCCCGCGCGTTTCCCAAGTGGGCCAGCACGTCGGTGACCACTCCCGCGAACCAGTGGCGATGGGTGAGGACGGCTTTGTGCACGGGATGCTCCGGGTCCGGATACTCCGACGCGGCGTTGAGAAAGGCGCAACCGCGGAACCCGGGTGACCGGATGCCCTCCGTGATGTTCGCGGCGATCGCCCGCAGCGTGTCGGGCGCCGGGGCTCCCTTGGCGATGATGGCGTCGAGGTCCCCACGGATCGACTGGTCGGCTTCCTGCAGGTAGTAGACGATCAGATCGTCCTTGCCCGGGAAATGCCGGTAGAGGGTCGCGCGGGTCACCTTCGCCTCGGCGACGATCCGATCGATGCCCACGGCGTGGATGCCCTCCGTGTAGAAGAGCCTCGTCGCCGTGGTGAGCAACCTTGTGCGCGCTTCGGAAGCTTGACCTTTGACCATTACGGCCATCTTACGGGATAGAACGTTCGGTCTTGACGCTGCCGCACAGCACTGCCAAAGTCGCAGTAGACCGAACGTTCTCCTCACCACTTCAAGGAGCTCCCGTGAGCAGCCAGACCGCCACCCTCCGGCGCTTGTACTTCGTTCGTTTCGGCTTCGCCCTCGTGTGGGCGGGCCTGCTGTTCACGAGCGCGTCGAAGCTCGGGCCGGTCAGTGTCGCGCTGCTCGTGCTGTACCCGCTGTTCGACGTGGTCGCCGCCGTCATCGACCTTCGTTCGTCAAAGGACGTAACAGGCCTGTACGTGAACATCGCGATCAGCGCGATCGCCGGAATCGGCCTCGCGTTCGCCGCCGCGTCCGGCATCCCGGCGGTGCTGCGCGTGTGGGGTGCTTGGGCGGTCGTGTCGGGCCTCGTCCAGCTCGCCGTCGGCATCGGCCGCCGCAAGCTGGGCGGCCAGTGGGCGATGATCGCCAGCGGGGGCATCTCGACCCTCGCCGGCACCGCTTTCGTCCTGCAAGCCACGCAGCCGGACGCGTCACTGCGCAACCTGGCCGGATACGCCGTGCTCGGCGGGATCTTCTTCCTCGTCTCAGCGCTCCGCCTCGGCCGGCACGCCCAGCTCAGCGCGCGAGGCTGAGGCGCCGCTCCCGATGCGCGGTCATGTACACCGGCGTGTTCACGACCCCGTACCCGCCGATCCGTTGCACCACCTCGAAAAAGACCCGGGACCCGACCAGCTCGGTGCAGAAGTGCAGGAATTCGCCGTGCTCGTCACGGTCGTACAGCACCGAGTTCTCCCGCAGCTCCGCGACGGCAAGAGCGCCGTCGCAAGCGAGCGCGATGTGTTGCGGCGAAGGCACTCCCGGAGCCCACTCCCCTCGCCTCACCAGTGCGCTGTCCAGCGTCAGCCGGACGTTGCCCTCACCGACCGCCCGGCTGCGCACGAGCCCGAACGGCGCCGCGAACTCCGCCACCGGTTCGGGCCGCAGGCCCAGCACCGAACGGTAGAACAGCGTCGCTTCGTCGAAATGGTCGAAAGGCTGGGTCAAGGCGACGTGGTCGATGCCGGTGATCCCCGCCCCGGACGGCGCCGCCCCGGCCGGCACGAAGTCCCGGAGCCATTCATCGCCGCCGCAGAAGAAGATCTCGGTGCCGTCCGGCGCGGCGACGGCGGAAAGGTCCGCCTCGCCGGGGCCGTGCTCGCGGGGCAGCACGGGGGCGAGCAACGTTTCCGCACGCCGCGGATCCCTGTTGCCGCAGCTGGACCGGTTTCGAGCGATGTGTCCCGACGTGCGCGAAACCGAGGTCCGCGAAGGCGTGCCCGCCCAGCCGAGGAGCCTCGGGAACCTCAAGCACGCCAACGGATTCACGTAAGGCCACCAGCGATCGCATGGCGTCGACGGCCGCCGGCCGCGGGTCCGCCTGCCGGAAGACGTCGTTGAAAACCTCCAACGGCGGCGGGAAGCCGAACGCGGCGCCCAGCCCGGTGGCGCGCTCGATTTCCTGATATACCGCGCTCGCCGCCCGGTTGCGGGCGGCGAGCGCGGAGCTCACACCGTGACGTCGGTCGAGTCCGGTGTGGACTTGCCGCGGGATCGCAGGCCCAGCAACAGGTCGATCACCAGGAACGCCAGCAGGCTGATCCCGAGCAGCGGCACGAACCAGCCGATCGCGGCGGCCAGGACGAGGAGACCCACCAGCAGCCAGGGCGGCGCCTTACGCCACTGACCGCGCGGGATGGGCCGCCCGAAGGTCAGCCCGGTCGCCCTGGTCGGCCTGCGTCGCCACCACATCCGGTAGCCGAGCACGACCAGCGTGACCAGACCGGCGCCGAGTACGAGCAGTACGAGCTGGTTGGGCCAGCCGAACAGCACGCCCATATGCGCGTCGATCCCCCAGCGGGCGAGCTTCGCCATCAGCGGGTAGTCGGCGAACCGCACCTCGCCCAGGATCTGCCCGGTGGTCCCGTCGACCGCGACGGCGTCGACCTGCGTCGGCCAGCCACGCTCGATTTCCGCCACCTGCCAAGGAGCACCGGGTTTCGTGGGCAGCCCGATCTCCACCGAGGCGGCGTCGATCCCGGCCGCGCGGGCGGAGGCCAGCATCGCGTCCACGCTCTCGGGCTTCGCGGGAGCCGGTGCGGCGGGGGCTTCGCCGTGACCCGCGTGTCCGGCATGCTCGTCGCCGCCGGTCACCTTCAACGCCGGGGTCTCCCAGCCGAGGGATTCGCGCAGCGCTGAGACGTTCTCGCCCGCGTACGCCGACCACGTCAGCCCTGTCGCGGAGAGGAACAACGCACCGAGCAGCACCCACAGGCCGACGGAACCGTGACGGCGCACCGACTTCCCGCGCGCGGACTCCGTCTTCTCGGCCCGGCGGGCACGACGGCGGCTCACCCACAGCACGAGTCCGCCGAGCGCGACCGCCCACAGCCAGGACGCGGCGAGTTCGCTGTAGAGCCGCCCCGGCTCACCTAGCAGCAGGTTGCGGTGCAACTGGTCGAGCGTGGTCCGGAAGGGCAAGGCGCCACTCGAGCCGTACGCGACGAGGTCCCCGCGCACCTGCGCGGTGGCCGGATCGACGAACACCGCGCGCCGTTCGGATTCGCCGAGCCCTTCCTCGGCGAACAGCACACGAGTCGTGTCGCCTGGTTCGGGAGCGGGCCGGACGGCGACCAGGTCGCCGCCGGGATGGGCCGCTTGAGCCGCCTTGACCTGATCCGCGAGTGAAGCCTGGTTCAGCCCGACGGGGGCGCGAAGCTGGTCGGAGTAGATCCAGGACTCCATCTGCGGCGTCGCCGCATAGAGAACGCCGCTGAGCGCGGCGATGAGGATGAACGGTCCGACGAGAACGCCGGCGTAGAAGTGGAAGCGGAGGGACAGCCCGCGCCAGCCGGTCGCGCGCGGTGGGCTCGTGGTCGATTCGATTCGCGTTGCCATGGGGGAACTCCTGAGGCGTCGATGGGGAGGCGTGCGCCTGCGCCGCGCGCCGGGGTGGTCACGGCACGCGTGCTGAGCCCTGCCGCGACACGGGTCTCGGCAGGGTTTCGGGGATCAGGCGGACGTCACCGGCGGGCCGCGCCGCGAGAGCACGTCTCGCAGGAGCGCCTCGGTCGCGGGGAACTCCACCGCGAGCGGGACGTGGATCCGCAGCGGCGCGGTCGCCGGCCGCGGGGTCAACCGCCGGGGAAGGACCGAAGCGATGAGCGTCGTGAGCGCGTACATGACGTGCTCGGCGCCCGCGAGCACCATCGCCACCACCAAGGTCGCGGCGGCGTGCCCGGCCGCCATCGCCAGGCCGTTGCCCGGGGATTCGGCGTGATGGGCGTGCGACTGCCAGGTCAGGAAGGTCAGGCAGGCGTGCATCGCCAGTTGCCCGCCCGCCACCAGGCCGAGGATCGCGAGCGGGCCGCGGCGGCGTCCGGCGAACGCGTACGCCACCCAGCTCAGCAGGGCGACGAGCAGCACGACGACCCCGAGATCCGGGACGCGGCCGCTGGTCCCGGCGTGGGCGCCGGTCGCCAAAGTGCCGGTCAGGACCCCCACGGCCCCGCCGCGGAGGCGCCGGGCCGGGCCTCGGGGCGGGGTCGGCGTGCGCACGGGAGGCAGAGTAGAGCGCGAACGGGTCCGTTGTCTCTCCTTGATATCGTCGGCCCGGTGCTCCGCAGCCTGTCGTTCCTCCGGCTCTGGACCGGGAACACCGCCTCCGGGCTGGCGACCTGGGCCCTGCCGTTCATCCTCGGGCTGGCGGTGCTGCAACGATCGCTTCCGGCTGTGGACCTCGGCATCGTGCTCGCCGCGCGGACGGCGGGATTCCTCGTGGCCGTCCCGGTGGCCGGTGTACTGGCCGACCGGCATTCCCGTCGCGGGGTCGTGCTCTGGGCAGGTCTCATCGCCGGTCTCGCCACTCCGCTGATCGCCACCGGGATGGGCCGATCGGTCCTGCTGATGGCCACCGCTGCCGCCGCCGTCGGCGTCGGGCAGGGTGCGTGCCGCCCGGCGTTCCAGGCGCTGACGGCCGAGGTGATCGCCGAAGACCGGCGCCAGCAGGCCAACGCCGCGATGACCCTCGCCGTCCGGGTCACGACCTTGGTCGCACCGGGGCTCACCGCCCTGCTCTCCCAGTTCGCCTCGACGTCGGCCCTGGTGATCGGGACCGGCGTGCTGTGGCTGGGCGCGGCGCTGATCCCGCCCCGAGGCACTTTCACCCCCGCCCCGGCCGCCGCCGGAACCCGCTTCTTCGGCGAGTTCGCCGACGGTCTCCGCGAAGCCCGCCGCCATCCGTGGTTCCTGGCCGGGCTCGGCGCGCTGACCGCCGTCGTCGCCACCGGCTATTCCGCCACCGGTGTGGTGCTGCCGCTGGTCAGCCGCGACCGCTACGACAGCGAAACGGTACTGGCCGCCGGGCTCACCGCGTACACGCTCGGCGCGCTCGCGGGCGCCGTCGTCATCGCGCGCTGGCGCCCGAAGCGGCAAGGCTGGACGGCGCTGGCGGGGCTCGGCTGCTACGGTTTCGCGCCACTGAGCCTGCTGTTCCCGGTGCACCCGGCGTTCGTCGTCGCCGCCTACACCGTCGCCGGGCTGGGCATCGAACTGTTCAACGTCCCCTGGTTCACCGCGACCCAGCGGGAGGTCGAACCGGGGAAGCTCGCCCGGGTGTCCTCTTTGGACTTCCTGTTCTCCTACGGCCTCGCACCCGCCGGGCTCGCGCTCATCGCGCCCGCGATCGACCGGTTCGGGGCGGCGCCGGTGCTGGCGGCGTGCGCGGTCGTCTGCTTCGCCGCTCCGGCGGCCGCCGCCCTCGTTCCTTCTTCGCGGGACTTCCGGGCAACCGCACCGATCAAGAGTGTCTAGTTCTTGCGCTCGCTTGCGGTAATGTTTCACGCATGACGCGTCGTCTTGCCGAAGTCGCCCGCAAGGTCGGGGTCAGTGAAGCCACGGTCAGCCGGGTACTCAACGGCCGGTCCGGGGTCTCCGCGAGCACCCGGGCCGCCGTCCTCACCGCGCTGGACGTGATGGGCTACGAACGGCCGACCCAGCTGCGCGGGGATCGCGCCCGCCTGGTCGGACTGGTCCTTCCCGAACTCCAGAACCCCATCTTCCCCGCACTGGCCGAAATCATGGGCAACGCACTCGCCCAGCAGGGATTCACCCCGGTGCTGTGCACCCGCACCGCGGGCGGCGTCTCCGAAGCGGAGTACGTCGAACTGCTCTTGCAGCAACAGGTCTCCGGGGTCGTGTTCGCCGGCGGGCTGTACGCCCAGGCCGACGCGGTGCACTCCCACTACCACCATCTCGCCGAGCGCCGCCTGCCGACGGTGCTGATCAACGCCGCCGTCGACCATCTCGGGCTGCCGCAGATCTCGTGCGACGACGCGGTCGCCGTCGAGCAGGTCGTCGGGCATCTGAGCTCGCTCGGCCACGAGAAGATCGGCCTCGTCCTCGGCCCGAACGACCACGTGCCCTCGCAGCGCAAACTCGAGGCCTTCCGCGCCTATGCGGGCAAACTCGGCCTCCCGGTCCTGGACGAACTCGTCGAACACGGCATGTTCTCCATCGAAGGCGGGCACGCGGCCGCGGCCCGGCTGTACCCGCGCGGCGCGACGGCCGTCCTGTGCGCCAGCGACCTCCTGGCCCTGGGCGCGATCCGCGCGGCCCGGCGGCAAGGGCTGTCCGTCCCCGAAGACGTCTCGGTGGTCGGCTACGACGATTCCGCCCTGATGAACTGCACCGATCCGCCGCTCACCACCACCCGCCAGCCGATCGAGGCGATGGGCCGGGCCGTGGTCGAACTGCTGGTCAAACGCATAAACGGCGGCGAGGTGGCGGCCGAGGAACTCCTGTTCGCGCCCGAACTCGTCGTCCGAGGCTCGACCGCCCGGCGCGTTTAGCCACCCCGACGAAGGCCACTCGAGACGGACACGGGGCGAAGGACGCTTTCCGCTCGTGCGATGCGGGGAAAGCGTCCTTCGCCCCAGGCCGGACCCCGTGTGCCGGAAGCCGTATCACGCGTGCCTGGAGCCGTATCACGCGTGCTTCGGGACGGATCTGAGTGTTACGCCTCCAAGCACGCGAGTGGAGTTGCCCCCGGATGGC
>NZ_LQMT02000039.1:1724-341766 GCF_001620365.2 Amycolatopsis keratiniphila subsp. keratiniphila | reverse complement strand
TCGCCACTAGCTTCGCCACTACACTGTTAGTGGCGAAGCTAGTGGCGAAGCTAGGACGGCGACATGCTCCACGAAGAACTGATCGAGATCATCGCGAATCTCCGCGTACTAGGCGGTGATCATGCGTTCGTGGAGGCAAAACGCGCAGAGACGAAGCTGCCCAAGAGCGTCCGCGAGACACTCTCCGCCTTCGCCAACACCAACGGCGGCGTACTGATCCTCGGCCTCGACGAAACCCAGGGGTTCGAAGCGACCGGCGTCCGAGATGCGGCGAAGCTGGAGGCCGATCTGGCCGCGATGTGTTCGGAGAACCTGGAGCCCCCTCTCCGGCCGCTGATCGGGACGCACCGCTTCGAAGACGCTGATCTGGTAGTGGCCGAGATCGCCGAACTGCCCGCCGGCAGCAAACCCGCGTACAACCGCGGCACCGGCATGACACAGGGCAGCTTCATCAGGGTCGCCGATGGAGACCGGAAACTGAGTCCCTACGAGGTCCAGTTGATGCTGGCGAACCGTGGTCAACCCCGAGACGACGAGCAGCCCGTCCCCGGCACCACGGTCGCCAACCTCGACGGAGCCCTGACCGGTACCTTCCTGAGCCGCCTCCGCCGTCACCGCGGCAGGGCCTTCGCGAACCTCGACGACACCTCGGCGCTGCGTCGCGCGAAGATCCTCGTCGGAGACGAGCTGTCCTTGGCCGGGCTCCTCTCGTTGGGCGAATATCCGCAGGAGTTCTTCCCTCAGCTCATGCTGACCTTCGTCCACTATCCGACCAAGTCGGGACCAGACCCTCGGAGTGGCACGAGGTTCATCGACAACATCGCGGCAGAAGGACCGATCCCGGCGATCGTCGACGAAGCCCTTGTCGCTCTTCGCCGCAACATGAAGCGTCGATCCACGATTCGTGGCGCGGGGCGAGCCGAGACTTGGGAGTATCCCGAAACGGCTCTACGTGAGGCAGTGGTGAACGCCTTGGTCCATCGCGACTACTCCGGCCCGTCGCAGGGAACTCAAGTGCAGGTCGAGATGTATCCCGACCGCCTCGTCATTCGCAATCCCGGAGGCCTCTACGGGTCGGTTCGCGAGGAAAATCTCGGCGTGGAAGGCACCTCCTCGGCTCGCAACGCGACCTTGCTGAAGGTCCTGGAAGACACGCCACTGCCCGGCTCGGACCGTCCGATCTGCGAAAATCGCGGCTCCGGAATTCCGGCGATGCTGGCCGCCATGCGAGACGCCAAGCTCAGTCCACCACGGTTCGCCGATGACATCTCCACGTTCTCGGCCACGTTCCCCAATCACACACTGATGGGAGACGGTGCCGTCCAGTGGATCGCGTCACTTCACGAACATGGACTGACCGACAGTCAATGCCATGGTCTCGCGATGTTGTTCCACGGCGAAACACTCAACAATCAGGCTTACCGCAACGCGAACGACCTGGACTCCCGTGTCGCTACCGAAGAACTCGGCGATCTGGTCGCCCGCGGCCTGCTCGTCCCTGCCGGCGGGCGGAGGTACGCGCACTACACGCTCGCCGACGACGTCGTTCCAGCATCCGTCGACGGCCCGGTCCGGGAACAACGCCGTGCCGATCGCCGTGAGGAGATTCTTTCGGCGCTGGACGAAAAGGAAGCGAGCCGTGCCGATTTGGTCGCGGAGACAGGGCTTCCTGACCGGACAGTGTCCCGGTGGATCGGCGTTCTTCTTCGCCAAGGCCTGATCGAGGCGACAGAGAAGAATCTGCGCAGTCCGAACGTCCGCTACCGCCGGACACGGCAGCGGACTCTCGACGAAACAAGTGGCTAGGCGCCGCTCGGCTTCGGGATGTCGAAGTACCCGCTGAACCGCACGGCAGGCGCGTACTCGCCCTTCACCTTCACCTTGCCCGTCACGAACATCGCCGCCACCGCCGCGTTGCCGGTCGCCATCCGGATGAAGTCGTCGACGGAAAGGGTGATGGTGGTGTCCGGAGTCCGCGCGAGATCCGTGCTCGAAACGCAGACACCGTCTTCGATGACGGTTTGAAAACGATCGAAACCGTCTTCTCCGTCACCATCGGTGAAACGCCATGCGACGACGAAGTCCACATGTCGCGCGCGTTCGGGAACGAAATGATCCGACATTCTGCGGAAAATCTCGTCGAGGAACGCCGAACGCAGTTCCGGGTGATCGGCGATCGCCTTGAGCTGCTCCCGTGACGCCCGTTGCACGACGTCGACCAGCACCTCGGTCTCCAGTGAGCTCAGCTCGATGCCCGCACCGGTTTCGCCCAGCATGTGCAGGGTTTCCAGCACCTGCGTGAACTGCTCCGGGCTCAATTTGGCGAGCTCGAGCTTCTCCGCGAACGCGTTGACGACGTGCTCGCCGCCGGTGCGCGTCTTGTGCGTCCTCAACGGACGGGAAAGGCGTACCTTCTCCCGCCAGCGCCGGTTCGGGGAATTTCGGGGCACGGCACGGAAGTGTATCTGCTCGGCCGGCTTCAGGACGGCTTCGGCAGGTCGAAGAAACCGATCAAGCCCGCCGCGAATGCCAGGTCACCTTTTACTTTGATCTTTCCGGTGACGAATAGCACAGCCGGTGTCGCCTGATGGGTGATGAGCCGGAAGAAATCGACGGGCGCGATCGTGATCGTCACCCTCGGCTTCTCCCTCATGTCGCGGCTGACCGTGCACTCGCCGTGCGAGATCACCGTCTCGTAGCGGTCGTATCCGCCGTCGCCGGTGCCACCGGAAAGCCGCCAGTGGACGACGGCGTGCAGCGTCTTCGCGCGGTCCTGCCGGATGTGGGCGCCCATACGGTCGAAGATCTCGCGCAGCACGCGTTCCCGGAGCGGCCGTTCGGCGACGACACTTTCGAGTTGCGTGCGTGAGGCGCGGGCGACGAGGTTCGCGAACCGGGCCGGGTCGACCTTGCGGAGGTCGAACGCGGGCGCGGATTCGGCGAGCCGTCCCAGCGCGGTGAGCAGCCGCCGGACGTCGTCCTTGCCGAGGTCCTTCGGGTCGATGGCGCCCGCGACCTCGTTGACGTCGAGAGAGTGCGCTTCGGCCGAATCCGGCTCGATCCGTTCCAGCGCGTCGACCAGCGCGCGGCCGGTCAGCCCCACGATCTCGGTCATCTTCCCTCCAGTTCCACCTACCAAGGCGTAAGGCTACCCGCCAGTAGGTAGGCGGGCAAGCGTGCCGAAATCACCCACGACGGTGGTAGCCCGGTAGCGTCTTACGCGAGCTAATGGGAGGTCTTGAGTTGTCCGAGGAAGTGCCGCGTCCCGCCGAACGCGCCAAAAGGCTGCCGAGAGCGGTGCGGGAACGCCAGATCCTGGACGCAGCGGTCTCGGTGTTCTCGCGCTACGGCTATCACTCCGCGTCGATGGACGAGATCTCCGAGGTCGCCGGCGTGTCCAAGCCGATGATCTACACCTACCTCGGCTCCAAGGAAGACCTCTTCGGCGCGTGCATCCGCCGCGAAGCCACCCGCCTGCTGGAGGCGGTGCAGGACGGGATCAAACCCGATCTGCCGCCCGACATGCAGCTTTGGCACGGTCTGCGCGCGTTCTACCGCTTCGTCGCCGACTATCGCGAGTCCTGGACGGTGCTGCACCGCCAAGCCATGACCGTCGGCGGAACCTTCGCCGCGGAGATCACCGACATGCGCACCCGCGCGATCGAGCTGGTCGCCGCGCTGGTCGTCTCCGCGGGCACGCGCAAGGGCCTCGGCGAGCAGGCCGAGTTCTCCGGCGCCGGGCTGTCCGCCGCGCTGGTCGGGGCGGCCGAGTCGCTGGCCGACTGGGCGCTCGACCACCCCGATGTCTCCGACGGCGTGCTCGCCTCGTGGCTGATGAACCTGGTCTGGCTCGGGTTCAACGACCTGGTCGAAGGCGAGATCTGGAAGCCGTCAGAGAGCGACGACTGAGCCTTCCAGGTGCGGCTTCGGCTTGCGCGCGTTCCACAGCTCGAATGCCCAGCCGTCGCCTTCGCTCCACGTGGTGAAAGCGGCCTTGGCGGGCAGCAGGACCGGCTGCTTGAACTTGACGTCGACGGTGAACGCCTCCGGCAGCCTGCCTTCGAACGCCGCGAGCGCGTGCGCCTTCGTCCACATGCCGTGCGCGATCGCGGACGGGAAGCCGAAGGCCTTCGCGGTGATCGGGTGCAGGTGGATCGGGTTGCGGTCGCCGGAGACCTCGGCGTAGCGGCGGCCGATGTCGCCGGGCACGTGCCAGATCGCGCTGGGCGAGGGCTGCGAGAGCTGACCGCGTGCGGCCTTCTCGCCACTGCCGCCACCGCGGCGCAGGTACGTGCTGACGTCCGTCCACACAGGACTGTCGTTGACGAGCAGCTCGCTGATCACGTCGAACTGCCTGCCCTTCTCGTGCGGGCGCAGATCCTCGGCGCGCACGCGCAGGGTGAACGACTCGTCGAGCCGCAGCTGCCGGTGCTGGGTGATCCGGTTGGCGACGTGCACCATGCCCAGCAACGGGAACGGGAAGTCGTCCTCGGTCATCAGCGCCATCTGCAGCGGGAAGGCGAGGATGTGCGGATACGTCGCCGGGAGCACGTCGTCGAGCCGGAATCCGCACACCTGGTTGTACGCGGCGAGGTGGGCCGGGTCGACGACGACGCCCTCACGGACGAATTCGGTCGACGGCAGCGTGTTCCCGCCGCTTTTGCGCAGCGAACCGAGCAACGCCTTGGGGTACAACGAAGACAGGCTCGGCGACTCGTGGAGTTCCTTGACCGCCATGTTCACGCCCCCAGCAGTGCCTGGCCGCAGACGCGGACCACGTTGCCGTTGACCGCGGCCGAAGCCGGGTTCGCGTACCAGGCGATCGTCTCGGCGACGTCGACCGGGAGCCCGCCCTGGCCGAGGCTGGACAGCCGCCGTCCGGCTTCGCGGATGAACAGCGGGACGGCGGCGGTCATCTTGGTCTCGATGAAACCGGGCGCGACGGCGTTGATCGTCCCGCCGTACTCGGCGAGCTTCGGCGCACCGACGTTCACCATGCCGATGACGCCCGCCTTGCTGGTGGCGTAGTTGGTCTGGCCGACGTTGCCCGCGATGCCGGCGATCGAGGAGACGCCGATGATGCGGCCGTTCTCGCGCAGCACCTTGTCCGTGAGCAGCTTCTCGTTCACCGCGAGCTGCGAGGCGAGGTTGACCGCGATGACCGAATCCCAGCCGCCTTCGGTCATGTTGCCCAGCGTCTTGTCGCGCGTGATGCCCGCGTTGTGCACGACGATGTCGACGCCGCCGTGGCGGGTGACGAGGTACTCGGCGAGCCTCTCGGGCGCGTCGGCGGCGGTGATGTCCATCTGCAGCGCCGAGCCGCCGACCTTGTTGGCCACCTTCGACAGGTCCGCGCCCTGTGCGGGGATGTCGAGCGCGACGACGTGGGCGCCGTCGCGGCCCAGCACCTCGGCGATGGCGGCGCCGATACCGCGGGAAGCGCCGGTGACCAGGGCGATCTTGCCGTCCAGCGGCTTCGCCCAGTCGGCGGGCGCGGAGGCGGTCTTGGTCTCGGTGCCGACGCGGATGACCTGGGCGTCGACGAAGGCGGACTTCGACGAGAGCAGGAAGCGGAGCGTGGACTCAGTAGCCTCTTCGGCTCCTTCGGCGACGTACACGAGCTGAGCGGTCGCGCCGCGCTTCAGTTCCTTACCGACGGAGCGGACGAAGCCTTCGAGCGCGCGCTGGGCGATCCGCTCGTTGCCTTCGGCCAGCTCCGGCGGCGTCCCGAGGACGACGACTCGGCCCGACGGCCCGACGCTCCGGATCACCGGGTGGAAGAAGTTGTAGACCTCGCGAAGCTGCTTCGGGTCCTTCACGCCTGTCGCGTCGAAGACGAGCGCGGCGTGCCTGTCCGTCGCGGCCGAGACGACCTCGATACCCGCGCGGTGCAGCTGCGCCTCGATCACCTTTTCGAGGCGGCCGCCCGGCGCGGCACCCAGAAGTGCGGGACCCTCGAGAGCGGGCTGGCCGGGCTTGTACCGGCGGAGCGTCGCGGGGTTCGGCAGGCCGAGCTTCGGCACCACGAATTTCCCCACGGGGCTCTTCGTGAACTGCTGGTACCTGTCAGCCATTACGTGCCTCCCGTGCAGTTTGCGTCACGTCGCATTCTAACCTACTCGCTAGTAGGTTACAGTGTGAGAGAGCCTACGGAGGAGTGGAAAAAATGGCCACGAAAAGGACGGCACCCGTGCGCAAGGTCGCGATCATCGGCGGCAACCGGATCCCCTTCGCCCGCTCGAACGGTCCGTACGCGAAAGCGTCGAACCAGGACATGTTCACGGCCGCCCTCGACGGCCTGGTCAGCCGCTTCTCCCTGCAGGACGAGGTGATCGGCGAGGTCGCCGCCGGCGCGGTGCTCAAGCACGCCCGCGACTTCAACCTCGCCCGCGAGAGCGTCCTCGGCAGCAGGCTGAACCCCGCCACCCCGGCCTCCGACGTGCAGATGGCGTGCGGCACCGGCCTCCAGGCGATCATCAACGTCGCCAACAAAATCGCCCTCGGCCAGATCGACTCGGCCATCGCGGGCGGCGTCGACACCACGTCCGACGCGCCGCTCGCGGTCAACGACGACCTGCGCCAGATCCTCGTGCAGCTCAACGCCGCGAAGACGCTCCCCGATCGGTTGAAGCTCGCCGCGAAGCTGCGCCCCGGGCACATCGTCCCCGAGATCCCGCGCAACTCCGAGCCGCGCACGGGCCTGTCGATGGGCGAGCACGCCGCGCTGACCGCGAAGGTCTGGGAGATCACGCGCGAGGCGCAGGACGAACTCGCCGCCACCAGCCACCAGCGGCTCGGCGCCGCGTACGACAAGGGCTTCTTCGACGACCTGGTGACGCCGTACCTCAAACTGGCGCGCGACCAGAACCTGCGGCCGGACTCCAGCGTCGAGAAGCTCGCGAAGCTGAAGCCCGCCTTCGGTGGCCCTGACGGCACGATGACCGCGGGCAACTCGACGCCGCTGTCCGACGGCGCGTCGACGGTCCTGCTCGCGACCGAGCAGTGGGCGAAGGCGCGCAAGCTGCCGGTGCTGGCGTACCTGACGTTCTCGCAGACCGCGGCCGTCGACTACGTCCACGGCGACGAAGGCCTGCTGATGGCGCCCGCGTACGCCGTCCCGCAGATGCTCACGCGCGCCGGGCTCACCTTGCAGGACTTCGACTTCTACGAGATCCACGAGGCCTTCGCCTCGCAGGTGCTCGCCACCCTCAAGGCGTGGGAGGACCCGCAGTTCGCGAAGTCGAAGCTGGGCCTCGACGAGCCGCTCGGCTCCATCGATCGGGCGAAGCTGAACGTCAACGGCTCGTCGCTGGCGGCCGGGCACCCGTTCGCCGCGACCGGCGGCCGTATCGTCGCCACCCTCGCGAAGCTGTTGAGCGAGAAGGGATCCGGCCGCGGGCTCATCTCGATCTGCGCCGCGGGCGGCCAGGGCGTGACGGCCATCCTGGAGAAGTAGACCGTTCGCCTGGAGCGGATCGGGGAAAAACCCCGGTGCCTTTGTCGGTGCCGGGGTCTAGGTTGACCGCATGTTCGCGGTTCAGGCGAAAGCGCTGGTCAAAACCTATGGGTCCACCCGGGCGCTCGACGGGGTCGATCTGTCGATCCCGACGGGCAAGGTGCTGGGCCTGCTGGGGCCGAACGGCGCCGGCAAGACGACGACGGTCCGCATCCTGACCACGCTGCTCCGCCCGGATTCGGGTGAGGCGGAGGTGGCCGGGCACGACGTGCTGGCCCAGCCCGACGCCGTCCGGCGGTCGATCGGGCTGTCCGGGCAGTACGCCGCCGTGGACGAGAACCTCACGGGCTTCGAGAACCTGTACATGGTCGGCAGGCTGTACGGGAGCAAGAAGGCCGCGGCGAAGTCACGGGCGCGTGAGCTGCTCGCCCGGTTCCGGCTGGAGGACGCGGCGGATCGGCCCGCCAAGACGTACTCCGGCGGTATGCGGCGACGGCTCGACCTCGCGGGCGCGCTGGTCGCCGAGCCGACCGTGGTGATCCTCGACGAGCCGACGACCGGGCTCGATCCGCGCGGCCGGATCGACACCTGGGAGGTCATCAAGGAACTCGTCGCCGACGGCACCACCGTGCTGCTGACCACGCAGTACCTGGAGGAGGCCGATCAGCTCGCCGACTCCATCGTGGTGATCGACAAGGGGAAGGTCATCGCGCGCGGCACCGCCGACGAGCTCAAGCAGGAGATCGGCGGCGAGCGGCTGGAGCTCGTCGTGGCGAATACGAGCGACCTCGCCATGACCACGCAGGTGCTCACCGAGGTCGGCTCGGGCACACCGTCGGTCGACGAGCACACCCGCAAGGTCGACGTGCTGGTCGAGGGCGGACCGAAGGCGCTGATCGAAGCTTTGCGGCGGCTGGACGCGCAAGGTGTCGCCGTCCAGGACGTCGCGCTGCACCGGCCGACCCTCGACGACGTCTTCCTTTCGCTGACAGGGCACGCCACGGACGAGGGGGAAAAGAAGTGAGCGCGGTCGCGAAGGCCTTTTCCGACGGTGGCGTGATCACCTGGCGGAACCTGAAGAACGTCCAGCGCAACCCGGACTGGCTGATGGCGGCGACCCTGCAGCCGATCATGTTCGTGCTGCTGTTCGCGTACGTCTTCGGAGACGCGATCGGCGGGGAGGCGGGCGGGCTCGCGTACCGGGAGTTCCTGATCGCCGGCATCTTCGCGCAGACGGTCGCGTTCAACTCGGCGTTCACCGTGATCGGGTTCGCGAACGACCTGCAGAAGGGCATCATCGACCGGTTCCGTTCGCTGCCGATCTCGCGGCTCGCGGTGATCTTCGGCCGCACGACGTCCGACCTGGTGATCAGCGTGGTCGCGCTGGTCGTCATGTCGCTGTGCGGGCTGCTGGTCGGCTGGCGGATCCGCGGCAGCTTCCTCGACGCCGTGCTCGGCTACCTGGTGATGCTGATGTTCGCCTGGGCGCTGTCCTGGGTCGGCGCCTGGATCGGGCTCGTCGCGCGCAGTGTGGAGGTGGCCCAGAGCGCCGGGCTGATGTGGATGTTCCCGCTGAGCTTCATCTCGACGGCGTTCGTCCCGGCGGACAAGCTGCCGGGCGTGCTGAAGGCGATCGCCGACTGGAACCCGTTCACCGCGGTGATCAACTCGGCCCGTGACCTGTTCGGAAACCGTTTCGGCGCACCCCCGACGGGCTGGCCTGCCGAGCACGCGTCGCTGTACGCGATCCTGTGCTGCATCGCCATCATCGCGATCTTCGCGCCGCTGGCGACGGCCCAGTACAAGAAGGTCGCGAGCCGCTAGAAAACTTTTGTGCAGAAATGTCGAACCGCCGTCGAGCCGCTCGACGCGTCGGTGAAGGCGGGGTAGAAACAGCCCCGCCAAGACACTGAGGAGCGACGATGCGGTTTCTGATGATGCACCGGCTGGACGAGAGCGCCCCGGAGGCCTGGAACCCCAGCAAGGAGTTCATCGAGAAGATGGGTGCCTTCATCGAGGACTCGTTCGAGAAGGGCATCCTCATCACGGCGGAGGGTGTGCACCCCTCCGAGCGGGGCGCGCGGGTCCGCAAGGCGCGCGGCGGCAAGATCACCGCGACCGACGGCCCGTTCACCGAGGCCAAGGAGGTCATCGGCGGGTTCGCGCTGATCAACGCCAAGGACCTCGCGGAGGCCGTCGCGTTCGCGGAGACCTACGCGGCGCTGTTCGAGGAGATCGAGGTCGAGGTCCGCACCGTCGTCGAGGCGGAGGACATCGCCGCTTTCACCGAGTGAGGTACCGGTTCGGCGGATGTCATGAACGACCCTTTCCTGACGAAAAACGTCAGGAAAGGGTCGTTCATGACACTCCCGCGGGGAACCGAGCTACTTTGTGATGGCCTTCTCGGCCTTCTTCGCCAGCTTCTCGGCGCGCTTCTCCGTCTTGGCGGCAGCCCGCTTGGCGCGCCAGCCGAGCGACGGCTTGCCCGCGGTGTCGGCGGCGGCGAGCAGCAGGCCACCGGCGAGGCCGGCGTTCTTGATGAACTGGATCTGCTGCTGCTGACGCTCGGCCGGTTCCTTGATCTCCCAGAACCGGTGCGCGGCCAGCGTGGTCGGGACCAGGCTGCCGAGCAGCAGCAGTGAGGCCAGGCGTGGCGCCTTGCCCGCGGCGAGCGCGACCCCGGCGCCGACCTTCACCGCGGCGTCGATCCGGACGAGGGTGGCGGGGTCGCGCGGCACCGATTCCGGCACCACGCCCTCCAGCTTGTCGAAGGACTCGGTGAGGAACGGCTCCACGGCTTTGGCGTGCCCCTGGGTGTCCCTCAGCGCGCCGATCCCGCCGGAGATGAAGATCGCGGCGAGGAGCGGACGTGCGACGCGACGGAGAATCACGGTCGTAAACCTTTCTGGATCCGGACCCGGGAAACAAACCTATCCCCAGTCTTCCCGCCCGCCACCGCGCCGAACCGCGCTAACGGTGTATCCCGGAATATTTCTCTGACGCTAGAAAGCGCTAGATTTCGCTAGCGGGCTCGATACGCCTTCGGCAGCTTGAAGCCGCGATCGGCCGCGACCTGCCGCAGCCGGTCCGGGTAGTCGGTGATGATGCCGTCGACGCCGTCGTCGATGAGCTTGTGCATGGTCGCCGGGTCGTTCATCGTCCAGGGCACGACCTTGATCCCCGCCCGGTGCGCCTCGGTGACCAGCGCCTTCGTGGTGAACGGCCGGTAGTCGGGGTCGCCGATCTTGCCGCCCTGCGGGTTGCCGTGCACCGGCGAGAGCGCCTTCGCACCGAACGACTTCACCGCGCGGACGGGGCTGCCGCCGAAGTCGTCGATGTCCAACCCGCCGAGCCACGGCGATTTGCCCGGCTGCCCGACCTGCAAGAACTCGGGCTGGGTCAGCGCGACCGTCGGGATCCACGGCGCGACCTCGCGGAACCGCATCAGCGCGCCCCAGTCGAAGCTCTGGATCGAGACGTTGTGCGCGAACCCGCCACGCACGATCTCGCGCACCGCCCGCTGGACGAACTGCTCACGCGGCGCCGTCTCGTGCGGGGCGGCGGCCTCGACCTTCGTCTCGATGTTGAACTTGATCCCCCAGGCACGGTGGTCGCGGGCGAGCTGGAACAGCTCGGCGAGCGTCGGCATCTTGGCGCCGGGGGAGAGCGTCTGGCCGGGGTGGGCGGGCTGCCGGATCGAGCCGCAGTCGAGCGTGCGGACCTGCGCGAACGTCAGGTCCTTCACGTACTTGCCGACGTACGGGTACGCCGGGTCGCCGGGAGTCGCGGGCGCGGTGTCGCGGCACTTCGCGGCCGTCGTCTTGCGGTCGTGGGTGATCACCTCGCGACCGTCCTTGGTGATCTGGATGTCGAGTTCGAGCGTGGTCACCCCCAGCTCCATCGCCTTGCCGAAGGACGCGAGCGTGCTCTCGACCGTGAGGCCGAGCCCGCCGCGGTGGGCCTGGATGTCGAAGGCGCGACGCGGCTGCGCGTCGGCGACCCCGGCCGTCGTCAAGGTCAGCGCAGCGGCCATGACCAGCGCGAATGTCTTCATTCGTGAACCATGCCACGGTCGGGTGAACTTCGATTGACTTTGACGCAACGTCAACCTCTACCTTCGTGGACATGCCGAACGAGACGGAGTGGTCGATCCAGGACATCGCCCGCTCGGCCGGGACCACGAGCCGCACACTGCGCCACTACGGCGACATCGGGCTGCTCGAACCGAGCCGGGTGGGGAGCAACGGATACCGCTACTACGACCAGGACGCGCTGGTGCGGCTGCAACGGATCCTGCTGCTTCGCGAACTCGGGCTGAGCCTGCCCGCGATCGGCGAAGTCCTCGAAGGGGAGCAGGACACGACAGCGGCGCTACGCACCCACCTGAAGTGGCTGGAGCAGGAGCGACAGCGGCTCGGACGGCAGATCGAATCGGTCAAAACGACCTTGAGGAAAACAGAGAGAGGTGAACAGCTGATGGCAACGGAAGTGTTCGACGGCTTCGACCACACGAAGTACGAGAAGGAGGTCACCGAGCGCTGGGGCGCCGACGCCTACAAGCAGGGTGACCGGTGGTGGAAGTCGCTGAGCGCCGAAGACAAGAAGGCGCACCAGCAGGAACAGAAGGACATCGCGGCCGCGTTCGGCGAGGCCCGCGCGCAGGGCCTGCCCGTCGACGGTGACGAGGCCCAGGCGATCACGCGGCGGCTGTACGAATGGCTCCGGCCGGGGGTGCGGGCCGTGTCGAAGGGCTACTTCGCCGGTCTCGGGCAGCTGTACGTCGACGACCCGCGCTACGGGCAGTACGACGAGAAGCACGGCGCGGGCACCGCGGAATACATCCGTGACGCGATGAAGATCTACGCGGAACGCAACCTGAGTGAGTAAGAACGAGGGACGGGGCTGCAGACCCGTCCACTCGGAGTAACCCGCCACGACACACCTATCCCTCTATGGCGGAATATCGGGCGAGAGCTAGAAACCCCGATAGCGTGGGAGAGTGGATCCCATCCGCAACCCCTTCGCCCCGGGTGCCGGCCAACGCCCACCCGAGCTGGCAGGTCGCGTCCGCGAGCTCCAGGCCTTCGAGGTCGTGCTCGAACGGGTCGCGCGGGGGAGACCCGAACGCAGCCTCATGCTGACCGGCCTGCGCGGCGTGGGAAAGACCGTATTGCTGGGCGAGCTGCGCTCTCGGGCCATCAAACACGGCTGGGGCGCGGGCAAGATCGAGGCCCGCCCGGACACCGAACTTCGGCGGCCGCTCTCGGCCGCGCTGCACCGCGCGATCCGCGACCTCGCCGTACGGCATCGCGCGCCGGACCGGGTCGAGCAGGTGCTCGGCGTGCTCAAGGCGTTCGCGCTGCGCGCCAACAAACCGGACGCGAAGCTCCGCGACCGCTGGCAGCCCGGCATCGACGTACCCGCCGCACAGGGCCGCGCCGATTCCGGCGACATCGAGATCGACCTGGTCGAACTATTCACCGAGGTCGCCGAGCTGGCGGCCGACGTCGGCACCGGGGTCGCGCTGCTGATCGACGAGATCCAAGATCTGCTGCCGGAGGACGTTTCCGCGCTCTGCGCCGCCTGCCACGAACTTTCGCAGTCCGGGGCGCCGTTGGTCGTGGTCGGCGCGGGACTGCCGCACGTGCCCGCCGTCCTTTCGGCGTCGAAGTCGTACTCGGAACGCCTCTTCCGCTACGCGCGCATCGACCGGCTGGAGCGCGAAGACGCCGACCTCGCGGTGATGGCGCCGATCGAACGTGAGGACGCGGGTATCGAACCGGAGGCACTGGACGCCCTGTTCGACGCATCCGGCGGCTATCCGTACTTCATCCAGGCCTACGGCAAGGCCGCCTGGGACGCCGCGCCGGCGGACCCCATCACCGTGAAGGACGTCCAGGTCGCCGCTCCAGAGGCCGAGTCCGAGCTCGCGGTCGGCTTCTTCGGCTCCCGCTACGAACGCGCGACACCCGCGGAACGCGAGTACCTGCTCGCGATGGCGGAGCTGACGCAAGGCCGGGACGAGTCCGCCGGGACCGCCGATGTGGCCGTCTACCTGGGGCGGAAGCCTTCATCGCTGTCGCCTGCGCGGGACAGCCTGATGAAGAAGGGCCTGGTGTACTCCGCCGAGCGCGGGCACATCGCGTTCACCGTTCCGCACTTCGGCCACTACCTGCTCGGCCGGGACTAAGCCTCTCTCAGGCTTTATAGATTCAGCTTTAGAAAGCGGTAGAGACCTCTACTGCACCACTCGATCGAGTGGCTTTCTCCTCTCGCGCTCGGACGCCGACCGCCTTGAAAGTCGCCCGCGGCGACGAAAACCAGGTGACGACCGGCAGGATGCTGCTGAATTCGCAGCACCATCGAGCGATGGCGGACCTACGCCCCGCAAGAACGGCAAAAAGTCGCCCGGAAGCCCGGCGGCGAGAATCGCTACCGTCGCTGCCATGCAGGCTCGGTCGGCGAAGAGTCGTTCATGAACTTCCGTCGTGTCGGCGGTGCTCCGGGAAGTGCGCCCCCCACCCGATTCCTCCCCCAGACGCTCGGTGTGGTCGCCGACGTGGCGGCGGTATCGGTCCTGATCGTCGGCGGTGGACTGCCGATCGTCTGGGCGACGAGCCTCGGCGCGGTACTCCTCGGAGTGTTCGCCATCTGGCGGCGATGGGGCACCTCGGTCGACGTCCGGCTCGCCGCCGGCGCCGCGGTCGCGGTCGCCGGCGCGGGAGTCTTCGGCTTCTCGCTGGCAACGGAACACAACACTCCCGATCGACCGCCCGGCTCGGGCCCGGCGGCCGGCACGCCACCCTCGGCCTCGTCAGCCCCCGTGCCGGCGGACGGCGGAGCGTGGCTCATCGATCTGCCGAAGATCGAGGGCGGCTACGGAGATTGGCGACGTGGCGAAGCCGCTGTCGGCGGACGGATCTTCAAGCACAGCTATGTCGGCACCACATGCTCGAAATCCGACGACGGCCATGAGGTCTTCACCATCGATCAGCGTTTTCAGCGTTTCCACGTGACGCTGGGCATCGCGGACGGCGCGCCCGCCGAGACCGTCACACGGTTCGCGGTGAAGCTCGACGGGCGAGCGCTGGCCACCCGAGACCTTCGCGCCGGACAGGTCGACGTGCTGGACCTGCCCGTGGGCCAGGGCAAGCAGTTGCTCCTCGAGGTGGACAACATCGACTCGCCGTGCAGCGCCACGGCGGTCTGGGCCGACGCGGTTCTGCGCTAGCCGCACTCTTCCGCCGCATAGAGAGCGTCAGCGTTATCAAGAAGTGACCGGCGCCACCAAATCTCTCCGGTTTTACGCTCATGTTGCCGATGATTCATCGGCAGGTGTGCCAAGTCACCGGATAATCGTTGGCTTCCTTGTGAAAAAGGGTGCATACTAGGAGCACAGCCACGAAGACGCAAGACCTACTCCCAAGGGGATGACAAAAACCGATGAACAACATCGCCGCCAAGCTCCGTGCCCGTCGCGCCGAGGCTCGCACTCGCCGGGCGCTGAACCGGGCGATCGACACCGCGGCCACCGCGACCGTTCGTCAGGAGCTCATCGCTATCTCCCAGGCGCGTCACACGCACATGCGCTGACCCGACAACAACCGTTGTAGGTGTCGCCCGTTCGAGTGACCTACGACACATAGTGCGTGAGGTGTAACGCCGTGGAACGCGGCGTCGATACCCACTACGACCCCGTGATGCTGGCGGACCCCCGACCTGGCAGCATCACGGGGTTTCCATATGTCCGGACCCGAAAGATTTCTTGCCTTCACCGCTTCGCGGAGTAACACTTGACTTCGTCAACGAATCTGTTGAGGTGGTCAAATGAATCGATCCGCGGACCGGGTGGCGACCGTCCGGGCCTTCAACCGCCTGTACACCGGCGTGATCGGCGTCCTCGACGAAGGGCCGGCCGACGCCGAGTACTCCCTGAGCGAAGCCAGGGTCATCTTCGAACTCGCGCAGCAGGATCAGACTCAGGTCACCGATCTGCGCAAACGTCTCGACCTCGACGCCGGGTACGCGAGCAGGCTGCTCGCGAGGCTCGAGGCACGCGGCCTGCTCACCCGTGAACGCAGCGACGAGGACGCCCGCCGTCAGATCGTCCGGCTGACTGAGAACGGCCGCAAGGCCTTCGCCGTCCTCGACGAACGGTCGGTGGGCAGGATCGGCACACTGCTCGGCCGGTTCGGGGACGACGAGCAGCGACGGCTGCTCGGTGCCATGGACACGATCACCTCGCTGGTCGGCGAGCGCGCCGCGGATCCCACGCTGGTCCTGCGCCCGCCCCGGCCGGGTGACTTCGGCTGGGTGGTCCACCGCCACGGCGCCCTCTACTCCCGCGAGTACGGCTGGGACGAACGCTTCGAAGCGCTCGTCGCCCGCGTCGTCGCGGAGTACGTCGACAGGCGCGACGATCCGCGCCAAGCCGGCTGGATCGCCGAACTCGACGGGGAGCGCGTCGGCAGCATCTTCTGCATGCCCGCCGAAGACGGCGTCACCGCGAAGCTGCGGATGTTGCTGCTCGAACCGGCCGCACGCGGGCGGGGTGTCGGGAAACGCCTGGTCACCGAGTGCGTCGAGTTCGCGAGGGCGGCGGGCTACCCGGCGATGGAGCTCTGGACGGTCTCGTTGCTGGAGGCGGCGCGGGCGATCTATCGGAAGGCCGGCTTCCAGCTGGTCAGCGAAGAGACGATCACAGGCTTCGGTTACGAGCTGACCGGGCAGACCTGGCGGCTGGAGCTGTGACGTGTTCGTCGTCTACTGCCCCGTCTGCGATCGGCGGTCCGTGGTCGGGATCGGCTCGATCGATTTCGTCGACGACCTGACCCCGGGCATGATCTCCGTTTCCGGCCGCTGCCCGGACGGCCACTACGCCGTCCTGCTGACCGGGAAGTCCTTCGCGCCAGAAGAGCCCTGCGTGCGCGAAGTCCAGCAGGTGTTGAAACGCCGTCGCCGCCGGACCAGGCTTAGTGCCTGGTTCGCGCGGCAGCGTGAACTGCACGACCGGCTCTTCCGTTATTGATGTCGATTCGCCGGGGGCTCGTTCGTCTAGGGGCCATCGATTCCCCAAGGAGGACACCATGCCCAACTACGTCGGTTTCCTGCGATCCCAGTCGGATTCGCACGATCACCTCGGCCCCGACGAGGCGCAACGCGTGCTCGAGAGCTACATCGCCTGGGCGGACGAACGCACGAAGGAAGGCCGTTTCGTCGGCGGTGGCGGGCTGTCGAGGGGCGGCCGGGTGCTGCGAGGTTCCGGCGGCGAGGTCGGCGCGACCGACGGGCCGCACACCGAAGCCACCGAGATCGTCGGCGGCTATCAGGTGATCGAGGCCGTGGACCTCGACCAGGCGGAGAAGATCTTCGCGACGCATCCGCATTTGAAGTTCGGACCGATCGAGGTGCGCAAGATCGGCGAACGCGGTTGTGAGGACTGATGGGCCCGGCCGGCGTGGTGGAGCATCTGTTCCGGCACAGTGCCGGGCGGATCGTCGCCACGCTGGCCAGGGCGCTGGGCCCCGAACGCCTGGACCTGGCGGAGGAGGCCGTCGCCGACGCGCTGGAACAAGCGCTGCGGACCTGGCCGCAGAGCGGGGTGCCGGACAATCCGCGCGGCTGGCTGTTCCGGGCCGCGCGGAACCGGGCGATGGACGTCGTCCGGCGCGAGCAGACCTTGCGCGCGCTGGTGCCGCGGCTCGTGGAGCTGAACGGCCACGAAGCCGACGGGCGCACGGACGACGAACTCGTGTTGATGTTGCTGTGCTGCCATCCCGCGCTGCCGAAGGTCTCGCAGGTGGCGCTGACGCTGAAGACCGTCGGCGGGCTCGGGGTGAACGAGATCGCGGCGGCCCTGCTGACGAAACCGGCGACCGTGGCGCAGCGGCTCGTGCGGGCGAAGAAATGGCTGCGAGAGTCGGGGAAGCCGCTCACCCTGCCCGGACCGGACGCGCTTGAGTCCAGAGTGGACAGTGTGCTGGCCGTGCTCTATCTGCTGTTCAACGAGGGCTACGACGCGACCACCGGCGAGGTCGCGGTGCGCGGCGAACTGTGCGGCGAGGCGATCCGGCTGGGTCGGCTGCTGCTGGCCGAGCCGAAGACGGATCTGCCGAGGGTGCGGGCGCTGGTCGCGCTGATGCTGTTGCAGGGGAGCAGGCTGCCCGCGCGGGTCGACCGGGACGGTGACCTGCTGCTTCTCGAGGAGCAGGACCGTGACCGCTGGGATCACGCGATGATCGCCGAGGGGACGCGGCTGTTCGAGCGGGCGTGCACCGGGCCGGAGATGTCGGCGTATCACGTCGAAGCGGCGATCGCGCTGTGCCACGGCACGGCTTCGTCGCCGGACTGGCGCCGGATCGTCGGCCTGTACGACGACCTGCTGGCGCTGCGGCCGTCGCCGGTGGCGCGGCTGAATCGCGCGATCGCGCTTTCGATGGTGGACGGTGCGGCGGCCGGGATCGCCGAACTCGAAGCCGTCGAGTCCGACCTGCCGGACTACACGCTGCTGCCCGCCGTGCTCGGCGCGCTGTGGCTGCGGGCCGGCGATCCAGGACGGGCCGCGGAGCACTACCGCCGGGCGCTCGCGCTGCCCTGCTCGGAACCGCAGCGGCGTTTCCTCACCCGACGCCTGGCGGCCTGCTCACCCGATTGACCAGGCCTTTTTCGCCTCCCCGCGCGTACCCCACCCCCCACCGCTCCCAGGAGGGCGCGCCCCGCACCAGCGTATCGGGAGGGGGTGACGCGGGATGGGTTCCGGCGGTCAAGGGGGCCGAGTTGTCCACAACGGCGGGGTGGGTGTGGACAACTCGGGGTGGGCGTCTCAAAGGGGGCCTTTGGGACATTGAGCGTCTCAAAGGGGCCCTTCAGGACTCGGAGATCCGGCGGGTGACACGTCCAGCGCGGAAGACACCCCCAGTTCACGTGGGCACGGTTACCTGGGGGAGTGAACTGGACGGCGTATGTCGACGGCTACTGCGAACGTCACGCCCCCGGCCTCTGGGGCGAGCCGCTCAACAGTCTCAGCAATCTCGCGTTCCTGATCGCGGCGATCGCGGTCTGGCGGCAGCCGAGGGGCCGTGTTTTCGCCGTCCTCATCGGACTGGTGTTCCTCGGCAGCACGGCCTTCCACCTGCTCGCCACCCGCTGGTCCGCGGCCGCCGACACCGCCTTCATCCTGGTGTTCGTCCTGTACTGCGCCGCCGTGTTCCCACATCTGTTCTTCGGCGTCCGCCGCGGGCCGTCGTGGCTCGGCATCCCCGTGTTCCTCGCCTTCACCGCCGTCGTCGCGTCGCTGGGTGGCGGGCTGTACCTCTCGGCCTTGCTCGGGCTCGTGATCTTCGCGATCGTCCTCAGGGGTGAACACCGCCGCAGGTTCGCCCTCGCCGCGGGCGTTTTCGGGGTGTCCCTTTCGTTCCGCACGGCCGACCACACGGTCTGCGGGAGCTTCCCCGCCGGAACGCACTTCCTCTGGCATCTGCTGAACGGCCTCACCCTCTACCTGGCGGCGACCGCGGCCACGAAAAGGGCCGCGTCCCGGCAGGACGCGGCCCCTTCGATCAGCGGTGACTAGTGGACGCCGATTTCGCGGAGGTCCTTGTCGTGTTCGTCGGCGTGGTAGTCCTCGGCCTCGGTGTCGTCCGTGCCGTTGAAGACCTTCAGCCGCCGCGCGATCACCGTGAAGATCACGGCGACCAGCAGGTTCGCGATCAGCGCCACGAACCCGACGTAGATCTGCAGCTGCGAGCCGCTGAACGGGTGCCAGCCGAAGATCGACAGGTCCCCGAGCTTCAGCGCCGAACCACCGAAATGCGCCTTGCCGGTCGCCGGGTTCGGGATGTTGTAGAGCATGATCATGCCCCACCCGATGCCGACCACCCAGCCGGCGATCAGGCCCCAGCGATGGAACCACCGCGTGTAGAGCGAGATCGCCACCGCGGGCAACGTCTGCAGGATCAGCACACCGCCGATGAGCTGCAGGTCGATCGAGAACTGCGGATCGATGAACAGGATGAACGCCACCGCACCGAACTTCACGATCAGCGAAGCGAGCTTGGCCTGCTTCGCCTCCTGGCCCGGCGTCGCGTCCTTCTTGATGTACTCCTTGTAGATGTTGCGGGTCCACAGGTTGGCCGCCGCGATCGACATGATCGCCGCGGGCACCAGCGCGCCGATGCCGATCGCGGCGAACGCGATCCCGGCGAACCACGACGAGAACTGCGAGTCGAACAGCACCGGGACCACGGTGTTCGTGTCGGGCTTGCCGGTGGCGTTGTTGGTGATCGGCTTGACCGAGGCGCTGATCGCGACGTAGCCGAGCAGCGCCAGCAGGCCCAGGACCAGCGAGTACGCCGGCAGCGCGACCATGTTCCGCTTGATCACGCTGCGGCCGCGCGAGGCGAGCACGCTGGTGAGCGAGTGCGGGTACAGGAACAGCGCGAGCGCCGAACCGAGCGCCAGCGTGGCGTACTGCAACTGGTTGTTGGTGTTGAGCAGGATGCCGTCCGCCGGCGACGGCGTCTGGTCGAACTTCGCGTCGGCCGCGTCGAAGATCGCCGACCAGCCGCCGAGCTTCGAGGGCAGGTAGATGATCGCGACGATGATCACCAGGTAGATCAGGATGTCCTTGACGAACGCGATCAGCGCGGGCGCGCGAAGGCCCGACTGGTAGGTGTAGACCGCCAGGATGATGAAGGCGACCAGCAGCGGCAGGTGGCCGACGATGCCGGAGCCGTTGATGCCCATGGTCCGCAGGACCGCCTCGAGGCCGACGAGCTGCAGCGCGATGTACGGCATCGTCGCGACGATGCCGGTGATCGCGATCAGCAGCGCCAGCGTCGGCGAACCGAACCGGCCGCGGACGAAGTCGGCGGGCGTGACGTAACCGCGGACGCGCGAGACCGACCACATGCGCAGCGCCGGCATCAACACGATCGGGTAGACGATGATCGTGTACGGCAGCGCGAACAGGCCCATCGCGCCGGCACTGAACATCAGCGCCGGGACGGCCACGAACGTGTAAGCCGTGTAGAGGTCACCCCCGAGCAGGAACCAGGTGATCCACGAGCCGAACTTGCGGCCGCCGAGACCCCATTCGTCCAGGTGGTCGAGGGTGTTGCCGGCCTTCCAGCGCGACGCGACGAAGCCGAGCACGGTGACCACCGCGAAGAGGATCGTGAAGATGATCAGCTCGGGCCATTGGATGTTGGTCACTTGACGTCCCCCTCGTCGAGCTGGTCCACGGACAGCCGGTCGGGACGCTCACTGGTCGGCTTGTCCTTGGTCATCACGTAGACGATCCAAGTGCACAGGACGCCGACCGCCACGAACACGAATTGGAACCAGTAGAAGAACGGCATCCCGAACAGCCGGGGACCGTCCGAATTGAACAAGGACGTGATCAGCACCAGCAACGGGATGATCAACAGGAGGTTCCAGGGGCTGAACTGAAAACCCCTCACCTTCCCGTCTGCCTTACCTGACGCCATCGGACCTCACCTAACGTTCCCGTACCCCCGGATCGACCCGATGACCCTAGAACCTCTCACCCGCCCGGGTCACGCGTGCCGGATATCGATTTGATCAGCGACACCTCATACGACGAAGGGCGGTTGCCGTCGGAGTCCCCGGCGGATATCAATAGCCGCAAGTCGCGAACAGGAACTTCGCACGCAACATCAAAGGGGCATCGGATGAAGAAACTCCGCTATGCGGTGGTGATCCCGGCTGTCGCCGGCACCATGCTGGCCGGGTTCACGCCTGCGTTCGCAGGTCCGGAGGCTGCCGGGCAGCAGCCGCTGAACTCCACCAATATTCCGGCGAAGTACGCGGACCAGAAGCTGGACTGGCACAAGTGCACCGCCAGTGAGCTGCCGTCCGCGCCGCCTCCGGGGGCCGAGAACATCGAGTGTGCGACCTACCGCGCGCCGCGTAACTGGTACAAGACGAACGAGGCCATCGACCTGACGATCGCCGTCAGCCGCCTCGCCGCCACCAGCGGCAAAGCGACGGCCAGTGTCATCACGAACCCGGGTGGCCCCGGCGCTCCGGGCCGTAACTTCCCGGCCCGTCTGCGTAACCAGACGAAGCTGCGCGCGAACCAGGAGATTATCGGTCTCGACCCGCGCGGCACCGGCAAGAGCACCAACATCACCTGCGGCAACGCGATCGGCACGGGCTCCGACCTGGACCCGCGCGACCGCAGCCGGGCGAACCTCAACCTGATCCTGGACGCCACCAAGTACGCGGCGGACTCGTGCCAGGTGAAGTCCGGCGAGCTGGGCCCGCTCATCAACACCGCCCAGACCATCCGCGACATCGACCTGCTGCGTGTCCTCCTGGGCCGCGACAAGATCAACTGGGTCGGCTACTCGGCGGGCACCTGGATGGGCGCGCACTACGCGCAGCAGTTCCCCACCCGGACCGGCCGCTTCCTGCTCGACTCCTCGACCGAGTTCACCACCACCTGGCAGAACTCGTTCGACGGGCAGCCGCTCGGCTTCGAGCGCCGCTGGCGTCAGGACTTCCTGCCGTGGATGGGCAAGTACGACAAGCTCTACGGCTTCGGCAAGACCGGTGAGGCCGCCCGCCAGACGTACGAGAAGGTCCGCTTCGCGCTGACCCAGAACCCGGTGGAGGTGGACGGCGTCCCGGTTTCGGCCAACGCCCTCGACTCGACCATCGCGTCGTACCTCTACTCGAAGCGCAACTTCCCGGCGCTGGCCGACTACCTGGTCAACCTGAAGACGCTGACCGAGGGCACCTCGACGCAGCAGCAGAAGTCCTCGGCCGCGCAGAAGGTCAAGGCCGAGACGGTCGACGGTGACGGCGTCATCGGCCCGCAGCCGCTGTTCGTCCCGACCGACGGCGACTCGTACAACGCCAGCTTCTGGACCATCCCCTGCAACGAGGGCAAGTGGACCGGCAACCGGAACAGCGTCATCCGTCAGTCGCAGAAGCTGATCGACCGTGATCTGCCGCTGCTCGGCGCGGGCTGGCTGATCCAGCCGTGCATCTTCTGGAAGAACAAGCCGGTCGACCTGCCGAAGCTCGACGGCCGCGGCGTCCCGCCGGTGCTGATCGTCCAGTCGGTGAACGACCCGGCGACCCCGATCGAGGGCGCGACCCGTGCGCACCGCGCGTTCGCCGGTTCGCGGATGATCACCGTGACCGGTGAAGGCGACCACGGTATCTACGCCGGCGGCAACGCGGGTGTGGACAAGGTCGTGGAGGACTTCCTCGTCGACGGCAAGGTGCCGAACGACCAGAGCCTCCCCGGACTCCCACTTCCGGTGCCCGCGGGCGCCTGAAGCCACTAGGGATTGTGGCCCCGTCGAGTTCCGGCTCGGCGGGGCCCTTTTCTTGGGGTTGTCCACGACCTGTGCACAGAGTTGTCCACAGGCTGGGGGTAACTCGGCACGCGAGCGGTATTACTATTGGGCTCATGGTGCGAGTGCCGTTGACGGACGAGGAACGCGAACGCGGCGAGCGGCTGGGGCTGGCGCTCCGGGACGCGCGCGCGGCGTCGTCGCGGAGCATGGTCGAGGTCGCGGCCGAGGCCGGGATCTCGGTGGAGACGCTCCGGAAGATCGAGACCGGGCGGATCCCGACGCCCGCCTTCTTCACGGTGATGGCGATCGCGGACGCCGTCGCGCTGCCGCTGGACGCGCTGCGTTCGGCCGCCGAGGGCGGCGCCGAAGAGGTCGCCGAAGCGAGTTGACGAGGGCTTCAACACCGCTTCGTGAGCAATGGGCGTACGCGACGGCGGTGAAGGACGCTTTCGCCGCATCGCATGCGGTCAAGGCCCCCTTCATCCCACTTTCCACAGGGCCCCGCCGTTGTGGACAACTACCGCCGCCGATCACCTTCCGCCCCGTTCCCGTCCCCCACCGCCGATACGCTGGTGCAGGGCGCGCCCCCCAGGGACGGGTGGGGGGTGGGGTGCGCGCGTGAGGCCGAGATCAGGGGCGCAGCGCGGCCAGGGCGTGTGCCCGGTCGTTCAGGTAGAGGAAGCCGTCGATCGGCAGGTCGAAGCTGTTCAGCAGGCTGTCCAAGGTGGCGTATTCGTCCACGCCGAGGTGCAGGTTCTCGTTCATCGCGTGCGCGACGAGGACGTCGGCCAGTTCTTCCCACTCACCCGACCAGTGCAAGGTGCGGTAGAAGGCCAGGAGGTCCGGCGCGATCCGGTCGCCGATCTGGTCGAGCAGGCTGTCGCCGAAGAAGCTGATCCGGCCGGCGGCGAGGTCGGCGACGGTGGGGTTCGCCGGGTCGGCGGCGGTGTCGGGGTTGCGGACCACGCCGGGGCCCGCCACCGGATAGCCCGTCTTGACGTGGCCGTTGTCTTCGACCAGCACGATCAGGTGCACGCCGTACCGTTCGCCGGCGCAGCGCCAGCGGCCGTTGTGGAGTCTGAGGCGGGGTTCGCTCGGATCGTTCGCGACGTCCTTGATCACCGCGATGATCTGCTCGTCGGTCCAGCCCGCGGGGAACTCGCTGGTCGCCCGCCGCCCCTTTCCCGGTGCGTGCCCGCCGCCCACTCGTGCTCCTTTCGTCGCATCGAGGGTAACCCGCGTTCGGAGTATCCGAATGATCCGAACGCGGGAACGGGTGACCTCAGGTGATCACGCTGAGCAAGACGGCACCGACCACGAGCACGTCGACGCCGCGCAAGGCCTGTAGCCCGGCCGCACCGCCGCTGACGTCGTAGTTCATCGGCGGCCGGGTCGCCGTCCGCACCGCGGCGAAGACCGCGAGCGGGAGCGCGAGCCACACCGGCCAGGCCGGGACCACCCCGAGGAGCAGCGTCGCCAGCCCGAGCAGGATCCCCCAGGCGAGCCCGAGCAGCGCGATCACCAGCCCGTTGACCAGCCGCAACTCCCAGTCGGACGCGCCGAGCCACCGCCGGCGGCCGGGGTTGCGCCACAGCTCGCCGAGCCCGCCGACGAACGGCACGAGCGCCGCGTACGCGCCGAGCGTGAACAGCGCCGCCGCGGGGATCGCCGGGAAGGCCAGGTGAGCGACGCCCACCAGGCTCGCGATCACCACACTCGCCGCCGCGTATCGCGTCCGGCCGAGCACCCCCGCCCAGGCGAGCCGCAGCGTCGTCGGACGCCGGAGCGACAGCCACGGCACCGGCTTCGACTCCGGGATCAGCAGCATGGGATCCATGAAGACCGCGGCCATCGCCCTCAGGAGCCGCGCGTTCCAGCCGTCGACGAGTTCCTGACGGCCGACCCCGGACATCGGCTCGCCGCCGAAGGCCGCCGCGACCGCCACCACGAACAGGGCACCGGCCAGCACCTCGACCGCGACCGGGCCCAGGCCCGCGGCCGCGAACGCCAGGCCGGCGACCGCGAGCACGACCGGCGCGAGCGTTTCCCCGCGGATCGCCGTCCGCCGCGCGGTGACGGCGGCCAGGATCGCGCCGGAGGCGGTCAACGCCGACATCGCGATCCACACGTCCCTCGCCCCGCCGCCGATCGCGGTGACCAGCGCGCCGGTGTAGCCGACCACCAGGACCAGCCCGGCCCAGAGCGTCCACATCCGCTTGACCACGACGCGGCGCCTGTCGACGCGGGCGAAGTCCATCCACGTCAGTGCCGCCGGTTCGGCCCAGACGAAGCCGCGGCGCAGCAGGGCGCGCCAGAACATCGCGCACAGCACGATCAACAACCCGAAAACCGCCGGAAAGTCCACAAGGGACTGTCCAAAGAGGAAATCGCGGAGCTTCGGCAGGTTCTGGAAAGCGGTGAACAGCGCACCGAATCCGAACAGTGCCAGGAAGGCCTGGTAGTCGCCGTTGAACAGGCCGCCGAAGCGCTGTCGTCCCGGGACATGCGTGGGGGCTTTCGTGGTCACCACAACTCGAGGGTGGAGTCGGCCGCTTCGAGCAGCGGAGGATGATGTGTGGCCACGACGACGGCGGCTCCGGCGGAGGTCGAGCGCTTGATCAACGACGTCAGCCATTCCTTCCCGGCGACGTCGAGCGCCCGCTCCGGCTCGTCGAGCAGGAGGACGTCGTGCGGTCGCGCCGTCGCGCCGAGGAGCAACAGTCGGCGGCGTTGCCCGGCCGAGAATTTGCCCGCGGTGACCTTCGCCCGCTCGGCGAGCCCGGCGTCCGCGAGGAGCGCGTCGTAGTCGCCGAGATCGGCGCCGAACGAACCCTCCAGCAGTTCGAGATGCTGGAGCGGGGTCAGCTCGGCGAAGAAATCGGAATCGTCGAACAGGACGGAAACCTTGCGGCGGAAGGAAACATCGCGTTCGTCGGGTTTCCCGCCCGCGACGACGACCCGGCCGCGCTGCGGTGTCTGCGTTCCGTACAGGCACCGCAGCAGGGTCGATTTCCCGACCCCGTTGGGGCCGACGATGACCGCGCATTCGCCCGCCTCGACCTCGAAGTCGAGGCCGTCGAACAACCAGTGCTCCCCGGCCTGGACGCCGAGCCCGCGTACGTCGATCATCGGCCGCGCAAGGTTTCGATCACCGGCGCGAGCGCGTCCATGTTGTGCTCCAGCACGGTGAAGTAGGTGAAACCGAAACGTTCGCGATGCGCCAGGATCTGTTCGGCGATCTGCTCGTGGGTGCCGACCAGGGCCGTCGGCAGTTCGGCGAGCTGATCGACGGTGAGCTTCCCGTCAAGCAGCTCTCGCAGGCTTTCCAAACCCTGTCGCCGATCTTCGACCACGGCGACGAAATGCGAGAGGATGTTGAATTCGACGGTACGGCCGTTCAATTTCCCACGGACGAAATTCACCCGTTCTTCGATTCCGGCCGCGTCGTCGACGGCGAGCGCGCCCCCGTCGGGAACGGCCGCCGTGCCGGTGAAGCCGATGATGTCGGCGTGTTCGGCGGCGAGACCGAGAAGCCTGTCGCCACGGCCGGCGATCATCAGCGGCGGGCCGGGTTTCTGCACCGTCGGCGGTTTGTGGTTTTCGTCGGCATAGAGCCTTTTCAGCACTTTGATGGTGTTTTCGAGATGGTCCACGCGTTTGCCCGCACGCGGGAACTCCATTCCCGCCGCTTGGAATTCGGCCTTCACGTAACCGGCCCCCAGGCCGAGCTCCAGCCTGCCTTCGGTGAACTGGTCCGTGCCGGTGACGTCGCGGGCCAGCAGCACCGGGTTGTAGAAGGCGGTGTTGATGACGAAGGTGTTGAGCCGAGGGCGGTCCGTCACCTCGGCGGCGAGCACGAGGGCCGGGAACGGCGGTGCCATGCCGAGATGGTCGGCCGCACCGATCACGTCGAAGCCGAGATCCTCGGCCTTCCGGCACTTTTCGACCCACGCGGCACGGCTTTCCGGGACGACCATGTTGACGCCGAATTTGACCATGCGGCCACGGTACCGAGCGCGAAAGAAGAAGGCCTCATCCTCGGGAATGACTCCGAGGATGAGGCCTTCTCCAGCACCAATCGGTCTCCCCAAGGGCGCCCCCGCGCCCGACGGAGACTTCACCGCTCGAGCGCCCTCTCTCGGGCCGAAGGCCCCCGGAAACTCGATGAAGGGGCGCCTCCCCGCATCACGTGAGTGAGATGCGGAACGGCGCCCCTTCGGCGAGTTTTCGTCAGCGCTCGAGCCGAGTACGCAGCGCGTCCAGCTCGTCACGCAGCGACGACGGGACCTTGTCGCCGATCTTCTCGAACCACTCCTCGATGAGCGGCAGTTCCTGGCGCCACTCTTCGGCGGAGACGTCCAGCGCGGCCTGGATGTCGGCCAGCGGCTCCTTGAGGCCCTCGGTGTCGAGGTCCTCGGCGTTCGGCACGAAGCCGACCGGGGTCTCGTTCGCGTTGCCCTTGCCCTCGACGCGCTCGATGACCCACTTCAGGATCCGCGAGTTCTCGCCGAAGCCCGGCCACAGGAAGCGGCCGTCGTCGCCACGGCGGAACCAGTTGACGTAGAAGATCTTCGGCAGCTTGTTCGCGTCGGCGTTCTTGCCGAGGTCCAGCCAGTGCTTGAAGTAGTCACCGGCGTGGTAGCCGAGGAACGGCAGCATGGCCATCGGGTCGCGGCGCACGTTGCCGACGGCGCCGGCGGCGGCCGCGGTGGTCTCCGACGACATGGTGGCGCCCATGAACACGCCGTGCTGCCAGTCGCGGGCCTCGTTCACCAGCGGGACCGTGGTCTTGCGGCGGCCGCCGAACAGGATCGCCGAGATCGGCACGCCCTTCGGGTCGTCCCACTCCGGCGCGAGGATCGGGCACTGCGACATCGGGGTGCAGTAGCGCGAGTTCGGGTGCGCGGCCTTCTCTTCCGACTCCGGCGTCCAGTCCTGCTTCTTCCAGGAGGTGGCGTGCTCGGGCTTCTCGCCCATGCCCTCCCACCAGACGTCGCCGTCGTCGGTGAGCGCGACGTTCGTGTAGACCGTGTTGCCCTTTTCGATGGTGCGCATCGCGTTGGGGTTGGTGTGCCAGTCGGTGCCCGGCGCGACGCCGAAGAAGCCAAACTCGGGGTTCACCGCGTACAGGCGGCCGTCCTCGCCGAACCGCATCCACGCGATGTCGTCACCGAGGGTCTCGGCGCGCCAGCCGGGGATGGTCGGCTGCAGCATGGCGAGGTTGGTCTTGCCGCAGGCGCTCGGGAAAGCCGCCGCGACGTAGTGGACCTTGTCCTCGGGCGAGATCAGCTTGAGGATCAGCATGTGCTCGGCCAGCCAGCCCTCGTCGCGGGCGATGACCGAGCCGATGCGCAGCGAGTAGCACTTCTTGCCGAGCAGCGAGTTTCCGCCGTAGCCGGAGCCGTAGCTCCAGATCTCCCGGGTCTCGGGGAAGTGCGAGATGTACTTGGTGGTGTTGCACGGCCACGAGACGTCCTCCTGGCCCGGCTCCAGCGGCGCGCCGACGGAGTGCAGGGCGGGGACGAACTCGCGCTCGGTGCCGTCCTCGGTGACGAACTTGTCCAGCGCGGCCTTGCCGGCGCGGGTCATCACGCGCATGGAAGCGACGACGTAGGCGAAGTCGGTGATTTCGATGCCGAGCTTGGGGTCGTCGGCGCCGAGGGGGCCCATGCAGAAGGGGATGACGTACATCGTGCGACCGCGCATGCATCCGCGGTACAGCTCGGTCATCGTGGCCTTCATCTCGGCCGGGTCCATCCAGTTGTTGGTGGGACCGGCGTCGGCTTCGTTCTCCGAACAGATGAAGGTGCGCTCTTCGACGCGGGCGACGTCATTCGGGTCGGAAGCCGCCCAGAACGAGTTGGGCTTCGCGTCGAGCTGCACGAACGTGCCGGCGGAGACCAGCTCGGCGTTGATCCGGGCGGCCTCTTCGTCGGACCCGTCGACCCACACCACACGGTCCGGAGTGGTCAGTTCGGCGACCTCCCGGACCCAGGACAGCACGCCACTGTGCGTCGTCGGCGCATTTTCCAGTCCGGGGATGGCGACTGCGGTCATCTCTACTCCTGACTTCCGACGGCAGAAGCCCACACCGGGAACGACGCTGTTCCGATGCGGGCTTCGATGCCGGCGACCGAATGGCTTCGCACACCGGCGGGAAGACCGGCGTGCAGGTTTTGGGATTCCCCGAGAGTAGCCGGATGACCGGCAGGTAACCGAGAGCTGACCTGTCGGTTCTCTCACAAGAACGATAAGGGAATCGATTCAGTATCACCGGAATGGGCCATACGCAAAAATTCTTCCGGTGATCGATCGCACAGCCCTCGGACGAATCGGACATGAGAAAACCCGGCACGAGGTCTCGCGCCGGGTTGTCCTGTGACCAGGATTACATTTGTCGCCTATAAAATGGACTAAACCATTCTTGTATTGGTCCAGGCCATTTCAGGATTCAGTTCGGGCTGATCCACTGACCGGTGGCGGAATCGATCTTCGCCACACCTTCGAGTGTTTCGGTGCCCTCGCCACCCCACGCGGCGTCGCCGGCCGGGTCGGCTGCCGTGTTGCCTTCGGCCGCCGGAGCGCTCGTGAAGGCCGAGTCGATGTCGTTGCTGACCAGGCCACTGCCGACCTCGGTCCACTGGCCGGGGCCGGTGTGCTCGTAGGTCTTGGAGTTGCCGGAGGCGTCGGTCTCCACCGCGATGTCGGCGCTGCCGTCGCCGTCCTTGTCGGTGAAGGCGATCGTGCGGCCGTCCTCGGTGTGGACGATGGCGGTGTCCGGGGTCCCGTCGTTGTTGGTGTCGACGGTCGGCGGGCCGACCTCGACGTCGCCGCTGGGCATGTCGGCGTGCATGGTACCGCTGGTACCCGCGTCGGAACCGTCGTCGCTGCCACTGCCACCCGCTTCGACCCAGGAGCCGGACGCCTCGTCGTAGACGGCTTCCTGGACGACCTTGCCGTTCTCGTCGAGCACCGCGTACTGGTCGGCCTCGCCGTCACCGTCGCTGTCGACGAACGCCTGGCCGGTGCCGTCCTCGTGCTGGATGACCGCGGCGTCGTTCACGCCGTCCTTGTCGAGGTCGTAGTTGAGCTCGGCCTGGTACTCCTCGCCGTCAACGTGGACGGTGACCGCTTCGGTGGAGCCCGACTCGGTGTCCGTGCCGCCGCTCTCGTCGACCCACATGGGATAACCCCCTCGTTGACCTGCTGGTGTGTCGAAGCTTAAGACTCACCGTAAGCCGGTTCGGTTCCGGTCCACAACAGGACCACCCGCGCGGGCAGTCCGGAGGTTCGTCAGGCTGGGAGCCCCGTGCCGCCCAGACCGACGCACCACGAGCCGCCCTCCTCCTGCGTCACCCACAGGATGCTCGGGTCGGGCGCCGCGTCCGTCCTGCGGATTTCCACGTCGAAGGACACCCGCGTCGCTTCGTTCTGCCGTCGCGCACCGATCATCACCGTGGTGCCGTGCTCCGCGAACCCGGCCACTGATTTCGAAGCCGGGTACTCGGCCGAAGGGGCACAGTCGACATTCGTCAGCTTGGCGGGATCCCGAGTCTCCACCGCGTCGGCGTAGGCACGGGCGATCTCGTCCGGGCCACCGGGAAGACGCTGATAGGCCACCTTGTCCGAGTTAGCGACGACGACGCCCAGCACGACCACCGTCGCGATGGTCAGCACGATCACCCCGGCCAAGACCCCGAGGCCGATGAAGAGCCTCTTTTTCTTCTTCGCCCTCTTCTCGACCACCCAAGGCGGCTCGGCGAACGGCTGCTGCGGCTGCTGAGGAAAAGTCACGCTTGATTGTCGCGCAGTGACCGGATGCGACCGAGCAGTGCCTCGGCGCGGTCTCGGCCGTCCGAGACGTCCTTCAGGCGCTTCGCGACGACCGAGATCTTCTTCGCCCGTTCCTGCGCGCCCATCTTGATCGTCTTGTCGACTTCCTTCAGCTCCGCCTCGATCGCGTCGATGCGGCGGCCGAGGGCTTCGTCGAGCGCCATCGAGAGCTGCTGTTCGGCTTCGATCAGCTGCTCCGCGACGAGCTGGTCCAACGTGGACCGCGCGTCGGCGATCGCCTCGACCAGCCATTGCTTCATATGCTGCTTGTCCGACGCGTGTTTGCGCGTCCGCGCCATCCACCAGCCGGCCCCGAGCCCGATGACGATCGTGGCGGGCAGGATCACCGGGTTCAGGATCGCGACGCCCGCCAGCGGCAGCGCGGCGACCTTCCCGGCGCCGAGACCGCCGGAAACCCCCATGAAGATGAGCAGTTTGTCCTCGGCCGTCGGCGGCTTCTTGTCCGGCGGGCGCAGCACGACCGGTGGGCCGCCCGCCCTGGCGAACTGGCCGCGGATGATGTCGAGCTCCTCGGCCGAGAACAGCTCCGAAAGCGCGACGTTGGTGACCTGGTTGAGCCGCTGGGAGAGCAGCATCGAGATCCGCTGCGACGTCGTCTGCAACGCGATGTCGACCTGCTGCGGCAGCGCGGCGAGCTCGTCCCGTTTCGCGCCGTCGATCCGCTGGCGGAAGCGGGTCGACGCGTCACGCATCTGCCTGCTGGTCTCGTGCCCGACCTCGACGCGGGTCCGTTGGATCTCCGCGCGCAGTTTCAGCTGCCAGCCGCGGGTCGAAGACCGGCGCTCGGTGGTCAGATCGTCGCGGCGCTGGCGCAACTGCTCCGCTTCGGCCTCGCCTGCGGACAACGCGCGGCTTTCCGCCTGCAGCTTCGCCTTGAGTTCGCCGAGCGCGCTCGACAGCGCCCGCAGGGTGTTGGCCTCGCCCAGCATCGCCGACCGGCCGACCAGCATCTCCTGCAACGCGCCCTGCAGCGCGGCGATACCCGCCTTCTCGCGCAGCATCATGGCCATCTGCTCGTTCGGGGCCTTGGCCGCCGTCTCGAACATACGCGCGGACACCGGGTGGAACACCGCGTCGGCGAACCGGGGGGCGTGCTCGGCGAGCAGCCGCCGGTCGGCTTCGAGCACCTCGCGCCAGCCGCGGAACTGGTCGGTCTTCGTCAGCGCGAACAGCACGGTCTCGACGCGTTCGCCCATGTCGTGCAGGAACTGGAGCTCCTGCGCGGTGAACGGTGAGGAGGAGTCGACGACGAACAGGAGCGCGGTGGCACCGGCGGCGGCCTCCTTCGCCAGCTCGCCGTGCATCGAATCGAGCCCGCCGACGCCCGGGGTGTCCACAATGGACACCCGCTCGAGCAGCGGGACCGGACCGGAGACCTCGACGTACCGCGGCGGGATCTGCCCTTCCGGCAACTCGTGGGCAGCCGAGACCCAGTGGATCAGGTCGTTCAGGTTGATCGGCACCGGCGCCAGCTGGCCCGGGTAGCAGGCCTGCGCGGACCACTGCTCGGCGTGCTCGAAGACGAGATACGTGGCCGTGGCGACGTCGGCGTCCACAGGGGACAGTCCCGGCATGGACAGGAGCGCGTTCACGAGCGAGCTCTTGCCGCGGTTGGTCTCGCCGACCACCACGACCGACGGCTTCTTCGGCCGCGCCTTCCGGATGTCTTCGACCCATTTCGCGGCCTGGGGATCGGCTTCGCGGACGACCGTGAGCAGCTGTTCGCGAGTGCTCTTCACGACCGCGGGCAGATTGGCCGCCGCGCTCGGAGCGGTCACTGTGCCTTCTTCGCGTAGACGATGACGATCGGCGCGCGCAGCACCCGGTCGTGATCGGCGAACCCGACGACCTCGGTCTCCGCGACGAGCCCTTCGAGTGCCGGATCCTCGGTCGCGACCGCGCCGCCCGCCTCGTGCACGGCGGGGTCGAACCGCTCGCCGTCCGGGCGCAGGGCACGGACGCCGATCGCGGCGAGACCGTGTTCGAGCCGCTCGACGACACCGCCGCTGCGGGCGCGATCGAGGGCGTACAGGCACATCTGGATCAGTGCCTGCCTGTCGGCGAGAGCCTGTTCGAGGTCGGCCGGACCCGTGGTCGTGGACTCCACATCGGGTTTCGACGCGGCTTCGACCTCCGTGGTTCCCTCGGATCGCGAAGTCTCGCCGTCCGCTTCGGCGATGATCGCCGCCGAGATCTGGCCGGTCGGCACATCGTCCGGATTTTCCTCGTCGACCGCCTTCTTGCGCAGCCAGGCACCCACCGATTCGACCCCCGTAACTGATGTCCCGGGCTTACCGATCAGCCCGGGGAGATTTCACCAGTGTCGGCCACCCGCCCGGCCGCCGGGGCCGAAATCGCCAGAACGGGACGAAGGAATCTGGCGATCAGCTCCTTCATCACCGCGAGTTCCGCCGCCGGATCGAGGTCCGGCTCCAGAATCACGCGGGAAAGCGGCGCGTCGACCAACGCGACGAGCCAGCTGGCCACCGTCGGCGGGGGCAACCCGGGGTCGATCCGGCCCGCGTCCACCGCCCGCGTCACGAGGCGGGTGAGCCCGTCGCGCAGGGCGCGGTCGTTGCCCTGGATGAGCCGGGCCAGGTCGGCGTCGCGGGAGCACTGCGCGGCGACCTCGAGGACGAGCTTGGCCGCGACCGGGTGCAGGAGCTGTTCGGACACGTGGACGACGACGTGGAGGACCGACTCCCACGGATCCTCGATCTCCCCGGCCTCCGCGAGCAGGGCCGCGGTCTCGTCGGCGTCCTGCTCGAAGATGCCAATGAACACCGCGCGTTTGTTCGGGAAGTAGTGGAACAGGCTGCCGGTGCTGATCCCCGCCGCGCGGCAGATCTCCGCCGTTGTGGTCTTCTCGAAGCCCTTCATCGCGAAACAACCGGCGGCGGCGTCGAGGATCGCGCGGCGTTTGGCCTCGTGCTTGGCGGGATCGACCGTCCTCATTTCACCGCCGGCGGCTCGTCGAGCCACGGATAGCCGTGGTCGAGGAAGGCCTTGGCGACGGCTTTGCGGTCGACGTCGCCCTTTTGCCGCACCAGTTCCCTGCCGTCGGCGGCGAGGAGGACGAGCTCCTTGCCGTCGAGGAAGACGGCTTCCAGCTCGGCTTCGTACGCGCGGCTGCGGCCCTTCGTGGTGAGCGTGATGCGGGCCGGCGTCACCTTGACGATCAGCCGTTCGTGCGCCCAGACCGCGGCGAACAGCAGGCCGAGGACCAGGCCCACGCCGATGCCGACGACCGTGCCCCAGGGCTGGGGGATCTCCGAGACGAGCTGGAACGGGCCTTTGAACGGGATCCAGCTCAGGGACGCCACCCAACCCGAGATCGACTGGAGGAACCAGCCGAGGGCCGCCCCCGCCAGCGGGCAGCCGATCCAGGAGGCCGTGCGCAGCCACTGGGGCTCGTCGACGATCGTTTCCATGCACTCATTATTAGACCGAGCGCTCGGTTTATCAATGCGGGAGGTCAGTCGCGGATCTGCTGCCAGATGAGGAAGTAGGCCCGGTGCACGACGTGCGCGACGCGGCTCTGGGCGGGCGTCGCGCCGAAGGACGCGAAGGAGCGCCACCAGCCGGCGCGTTCGAGGGCATGGGCGGCGAGCTCGGCGCGGGGAGCGCCCGGCTTGCCGAGCTGGGCGCCGATGTCGGCGTTGCTCCCGACCCTCAGCACCTCCTCGGACAGGTCCTCGGGCATGTCGACCGCGCCGGACGCGACCAGCGTGAGCGCTTCGAGCAGCCGCAGCTGATGCGCCTCGGGTTTGGCGAGGAGGACCTCGATCGCGTCGTGGACGCGCTGCCGCTCGGCCGGGTCGCCGGACGCGTGGGCCAGCGCGGTGACCGAAGCCAGCGCGGCGGCGGCCTTGATGCCGTCGGCGCGGGCGGCGAAGACGATGCTCAGCCGCTGGCGGACGGCTTCGAGCCCGGAGGCGTCGAGCAGCTTCCGCCGCAACGAGCCCGCGGTGATCTCGGGTTCCTTCCGGATCGCCTCGACGGCGTACCGGATGCCGAACAGGTCCAGTTTCTCCAGCAGCCGCAGCCGGGTGCCCGCCGCGACGTCGCATTCCCAGCTCGTGAAGATGTCCGCCGAGATCAGCATGGTCTCGAGGATGTCGTCGTCCATCTCGGCCAGCTGGCGCAGCGCCTCGGCGTCAGGGGAGGTGAACCCGCCGGACTCGGCCGACTCCGCGATCAGCCCGATCACCGGCAGCACGTCCGCGACGCGGGGCTTCAGTGTCGAGGCCTGCTTTTCCGACAGCAGCGTCGCGGCCTTCCACACGTCGCCGCCCGAGCCTTCGACCGACTCCGGCGCGATGGTGTCCGCCTTGTTGAGCACCGCGATCGCGTTGACCGGGCCCGCGTCGCGGCTCGCGGTCGCGGCGGTGAACGCGGCCAGCGCCTGCTGGTCGTCGGCGCGCACGCCCTGGGTGACCACGTAGAGCACGGCCTCCGCGCCCGCGACGGCGTTGCGCGAGGTGTCGTCCAGCTCGTCGGAACCTTCTTCTTCCTCCTCGTCATCGTCGGGCTTGCGGTGCTTCGCCGCGCCCAGCAGCTCCTCGGTCCGCGACACCGAAGCGGCGTCGAGCGAGCCGAGGCCCGGGGTGTCGATGACGGTCATGCCCTGCAGGACCGCGTTGGTGAGGTACGCCTCGATATGCGAGACCTGGTCGATGTCGATGCCCAGCTCGGCCGGGATCATCCCGTCGGCGGAGAAGGGCAGCACCTGTTTGCGGCCGTCGTTGAAGACGATCTCGACGCGGTCGACCGTGCCGTACTGGAACCGGGTGACCAGCCGGGTGCACTCGCCGACGTCGGTCGGTGCGACCCGGCGCCCGATCAGCGCGTTGACCAGGGTGGACTTCCCCGATTTGATCCGGCCCGCGACGGCGACCTGCAGCGGGCCGCCCAGCCTGCGCAGCACTTCGGCGAAGCCCGCCGCGGTCCGCGCGGACACCTGGGGCTGGAGGCGATGGCAGAGATTCGCCACCGACATCGACAACGGACCGGCGAGACGGCCCTGCTCCGTCGCTGAGGTCACGGCGCCCACCCCTCCCAGTCGTCGAGCACGCCGAGGAGAATCGTGCCATGCCGCTCATCCTCGGGTCGCACCGAAGGTGGTACCGGCGACCGACGCGCGGACGGCATCGCCCGACATAGTGTTACCAGGTGCGACGGTTAAGCCTCTGGATGCGTGCCCACCCCATGGCCGGGGACAGTGTCATCGCCGTCGCCCTGCTGCTCACGGACCTGCTGTTCTTCGTGGCGGCGGCCGAGACTCCCGAAGTCCCGATGCCGCCCTGGTACGTGGTCCTGCCGCTGGACATCGCGATGGTCGCCCCGCTGGTCTTCCGGCGGAAGGCGACGCTGTGGTCGGCGTATCTCCTGCTGCTGATCGGCATCCCGCACAGCGCGCTGGAGCTGGGCGCGGCCAGCGCGTTCGCGATGATGATCAGTATCTACTCGGTGCTGGTGTACGTCGGGCGCAAACAGGGGCTGCTGTACCTGCTGGCGACCGTCGTCGTCTCGGGGCTCCAGCTGTGGATCGACACACCGGAGGACGTGTGGATCCTGGCGATCATCGCCCTGTTCTCCACCGCGCTGTGCTGGACGCTCGGTGAGTTCGCCGGCGCGAGGCGCGCCTATCACGAGGAGGTGGAAGCCAGGTTGCATCTGCTTGAGACGGAACGGGACCAGGCGACCAGGATCGCCGTCGGCGAGGAGCGCGGACGTATCGCCCGTGAGCTGCACGACGTCGTCGCGCACGCGGTGAGCGTGATGGTCGTGCAGGCCGACGGCGCGTCCTACGCGGTCGACGGGAATCCCGAGATGGCGAAACGGGCCCTGCAGACGATTTCGGAGACCGGCCGCGGCGCGCTCGCCGAACTGCGGCGCCTGCTGGACGTGCTCCGCAGCGACGGTGACGACGAGCCGCGGGTGCCGCAGCCGGACGCCACCGCGCTGACCGACCTGGCGGACCGGATCCGCCAGGCGGGTGTGCCGGTGACGCTGGCGATCGGTCCGGAAGCGCTGGCCGGGCTGCCCGCCGGTGTCTCCCTCGGCGTGTACCGGATCGTGCAGGAATCGCTGACGAACACGCTGAAACACGCCGGTCAGGGCGCGCAGGCCGAGGTGGTGGTGCGCCGCGAGGCCGACGTGATCGACGTCAAGGTCACCGACGACGGCGCCGGCCGCGCGAAACAGCTGGTGCCCGTGGCGACGAAGGTGGCGGCGCACACCGCGCCGCCGCGGAAGCTCACCGTCCCCGGTGGGAACGGATTGATCGGAATGAGGGAACGGGCGAACGTCTTCGGCGGCACGCTGGAGGTCGGCCCCGCTCCCGGTGGAGGGTGGCAGGTGCACGCGAGGCTCCCGGTTAGGTTGGCGACGTGATACGGGTGGTGGTCGTCGACGACCAGGAATTGATGCGCGTCGGGTTCCGGATGGTCCTGGGCGCGCAGGCCGACATCGATGTCGTCGGTGAGGCGGGTGACGGCGCGCAGGCCATCCGGCTGGCCGAAGAACTGCGGCCCGATGTCGTGCTGATGGACGTCCGGATGCCGGTGCTGGACGGGGTCGAAGCGACTAAGCGGATCGTCGAGGCCGGGACGGCGCGTGTGCTCGTGATGACGACGTTCGATCTGGACGAGTACGTCTATTCGGCGTTGCAGGGCGGGGCCAGCGGCTTCCTGCTGAAGGACACGCAGCCGGATCACCTGGTGTCGGCGCTGCGGGCGGTCGCTTCGGGCGACGCCGTGGTCTCGCCGTCGGTGACCAGGCGGCTGCTCGACCGGTTCGTCGGCGGCGGCGGGAAGCCGATGCGCGACGCGGCCGAGCTGGACGTCCTCACCGAACGGGAGCGGGAGGTGCTCGTGCTGATCGCGAAGGGCCTCTCGAACCTGGAGATCGCGGAGACGCTGTTCCTGTCCGAGGCGACGGTGAAGACGCACGTGGGGCGGATTTTGTCGAAGCTGGATCTGCGCGACCGGGTGCAGGCCGTGGTGCTCGCCTACGAGACCGGGCTGGCGCGTCCCGGGGTCACCTGAGCCTCACTGCGCCACTGTCACGCTCGCTCGCTCATGTAGTACATGAAGGCCCCCTTCATTGCGCCTAGCGCAGTGAAGGGGGCCTTCATGTACTTGGGGAAGGTGTGAAGGTCGAGTTTCCTCGGCTGAGCCGAGGGAAGGGGGCCTTCACGCGCACCTGCTGTGACTGGCGGGACTGATGGGTCTGGTGGTGTCGCAGAGCAGTCTCGCCACTCACGAGTCCCTTCGGAAACCCGATCACGCGTGCTTGGAGGCGGAACTCGCGTGATCGGCCTTCGATCACGCGAGTTCGGAAAAGTGGTCATTCGGTGAGCACTTTGCAGTGAATCCTTCTTCTCAGAGCCACTACCTGAGGAGAAGGAAATGCTGCGAGGTCTCACCACCACCACGTTCTACGCTGACGACATGGCCGCCGCGATCGAGTGGTACTCCGATCTCTTCGGGATCGAGCCGTACTTCGTCCGCAACGGCCCCGACGGGACGCCGGCGTACGTCGAGTTCCGGATCGGCGACTACCAGCACGAGTTCGGCCTGGTCCGCGGCGACTTCCGGCCGCCGATGGCCCAGCCCGGCCCCGGTGGCGCCATCGCGAACTGGGCCGTCGACAACGTCGAGGACGCCTTCGCGAAGCTGCTGGAGAAGGGCGCGAAGGAGTACGAGCCGATCATCGAGCGCGGGCCGGGCTTCGTGACCGCGGCCGTCGTCGACCCGTTCGCCAACGTCCTCGGCGTCATGTTCAACCAGCACTACCTGGACGTGCTGGCCGGGAAGAAGTAGCTCCCCGGCCGGCACGATCCCTCAGCGGTACAGCGAGTGATCCGCCGTCGCCGGGTCCTTGCCCGTGTCCCGGACTTCGGCCATCCACTTGCCGAAGTCGGGACGCGAGCCGTCGACGTCGGTGAGGCCGTACTCGTTCATCAACGTCCACGACGCCAGCGTCTTGCCCGCGAACCGCGAGACCTCCGGGTCGGTCGCCAGCTTCGCGACACCGCGCCCGAGCAGCGCCGGGGTCTCCGAGATCGCGAAATCGACCGGCGCGGCCTTGCCGACCGCGTCACGCCACGTCTCCTCGGTGACCTTGAAGTAGTCGAGCATGGCTTCCGAACGCAGGAAGCCCGGCGTGACGGTCATCCCGACGCAGCCGTACTTCTTCAGCTCGGCGCCGAGCGCCCTGCCGATCGCGCGGATCCCGCATTTCGCGAGGAAATACGGGATCCCCGCGCCGACGTACTCGTCGTGGTCGCCGTCGGTGACCTCGAGGACGAGCCCGCCCTCCCGCTTCACCACCAGCGGGAGCAGCCGGTGCAGCGCGATCAGATGCGTGTCGATCGCGTTGTGCACCAGCGTGAGCGCGTCGTCGAGGCTGGAGTCCCAGTACGCCCCCTCGAAATCCGCGAACTGGTCGCCGCCCCAGACGTCGTCGACCAGGACGTCGATCCGGCCGTCCACTTCGGACTCGATCCGCGCCTTCAGCGCGTCCACATCGGACACGACGGTGAAGTCGGTCCGGACGGGGATCCCCCGGCCGCCCGCCGCGTCGACGAGCTCAGCGGTGTCTTCGATCGTCTCCGAACGCTTCATCGGGGACTGGTGCTCCCGCGTCGTGCGGCCGGTGACGAACACCGTCCAGCCGAGCCTGCCCAGTTCCACCGCGATCGCCCGGCCACATCCCCGCGTCGCCCCCGTGACCACGGCCACTTTCCGGTCCATTCAGGACACTCCCTTCCACGCGGTCAGCACCGCGTCCACGTCTTGCCCCAACCGTTCGGTGATCCGGCCCTTCGGCCGGATCGACCAGTCCAGCGCGGCCCCGTTCGCCACCCCCAGCAGCACTCGCGCGGCGCGGACGACACCGGGCGCGCCCGGCAGGTCACGCGCCGCGACGCGCACCAGCTTGCGCAATTCCGCTTCCACGGCGGTGAAATGTTCACCGAGCAGCGCACGCAACCCCGGATCGCCGATGTCCACCCCCAGCTGCCCGAGATGGTTCGCCGCGGTCTCCCCGTCGCCAAGGCCCTCGTAGACCACGACGACCGCCGCCCGTAGCGCTTCCACGGGATCGGCCAGCTCACCGCATTCCCGCATCGCTTCCACGACGGAGCGCGTGTTCTCCCGGCTCAACGCCAGCAGGAGACCGTTCTTCGAACCGAACCGCTGGGCGACGGTGCCGACCGCCACCCCGGCCTCCGCCGCCACCTGGGCCAGCGTGAAACCCGGCCCGACCATGCCGATCACGGTTCCCGCCGCGGTCAGCAATCGTTCGTCCGTGATGCTCCGGGGCCTCGCCATGCGATTATTGAACCACGGTTCATTAACCCTGGCGAATCAGGGTCACTCTCAGGGGTATCACCGATCGCGTACGCCGCCGGAAGACGGCAAGCTACGTCTCAGGTCGGGTATCAGGTTGGCACCTCAGGATGACGCGCTCGGCCACCCACATGGACGACGATTGTTCTCGCAGTCGCCGAGGGGAGCAGACATGATCGAGGCAGTGGGCCTCACCAAGCGGTACGGCAAGACACTGGCGGTGAACGACCTGTCCTTCTCCGTCGCGGCGGGTGAGGTCACCGGGTTCCTCGGCCCCAACGGGGCGGGCAAGTCCACGACCATGCGGATGATCCTGGGCCTGGACAACCCGACCGCGGGCCAGGTGCGCATCGGGGGCAAGCTCTACCGCGAGCTCAAGGAACCGCTGCGGACCGTCGGCGCGCTGCTGGACGCCAAATGGGTGCACCCCAACCGGTCGGCGCGGGCGCATCTGCGGTGGATGGCGAAGTCCAACAAGATCGCGGAAAGCCGGGTCGACGAGGTGCTCGAGATCGTCGGGCTCACCAGCGTCGCCGGAAAGCGCGCCGGCGGTTTCTCCCTCGGCATGTCGCAGCGGCTGGGGATCGCGGCGGCACTGCTGGGCGACCCGGAGGTCCTTCTCTTCGACGAGCCCGTCAACGGCCTCGACCCCGAAGGCATCCTCTGGATCCGGAAGTTCATGCACCGGCTTGCCGACGAAGGCCGCACGGTATTCGTTTCCTCGCACCTGCTTTCGGAGATGGCGCTGACCGCGAGCCACCTGGTCGTGATCGGCAAGGGCCGGCTGATCTCCCAGTCCTCCACCGAGGACTTCGTGGCGCGGGCCGCCGAAAACACGGTCAAGGTCCGTTCTCCGCAGCTGCCCGCGTTGCGCACCGCGCTGACGCAGGCGAGCGCTCAGGTCACCGACGCCGACCGCGCGCTCGTGGTGTCCGGTTTGGACAGTGACAAGATCGGCGAGATCGCCGCGGCCAATCAGATCGTGCTGCACGAGCTCAGCCCGCAGACCGGCTCCCTGGAGCAGGCCTTCATGCAGATCACCGGCGATTCGGTCGAGTACCACACCGGTCTCGAAGCCGAGGCCGCCGAAGTGGTCACCGCCGCCCAGTAGCCGCCACCTTTCGAGGAAAGAAAAGCCATGACTCTGCTCGCCGTGGAACGCATCAAGCTGTTCACCACCCGCTCACCGTGGTGGTGCGCGCTGGCCGCACTCGCGGTCGTGATCGGCTTCGCCGCCATCATCTCCAGTGCCGCGCCCGACGGGGAACTCACCGACGTCAGCCTCACCCAGTTCGGTTACGGCTTCGGCATGGCCGTGATCATGGTGCTCGCCGCGCTTTCGGTGACCACCGAATACCGTTTCAGCACCATCCGGACCACCTTCCAGGCCGTGCCGAACCGCACTTCGGCACTGCTGGCCAAGACCGGCGTGGTCGCGATCCTGTCGCTCGTGATCGGCGAGATCGCCGCGTTCGGCGCCTGGGGCCTCGCTTCGGCCATGCGGCCGGAAGACCTCATGCTGAACACCACCGCGGAATGGATCAGCGTCGCCGGGGTGGGCGTGGTGTTCGCCCTCGCCTCGGTGATCGCGATCGCCGTCGGCATCCTGATCCGGCACAGCGCCGGCGCCATCTCGCTCGTGCTGATCTACGCCCTCGCGGTGGAGAACCTGATCCAGCTCATCCCGAAGATCGGCAAGGACATCTACGACTGGATGCCGTTCCACGTCGCCGACCGGTTCCTCACCGGGGGCCCCGCCGCGGCGGACGCTCCGCTGAGCCAAGCCGGCTCGCTGGCCTACTTCGCCGGTTTCGCGCTGGTGCTGCTGGTCATCTCGCTGGTCGTCGCGAACAAGCGCGACGCGTAAGGACTTCCACAGGGGAGAAGGCCGGACGTCCCACTCGGGGGAGCGAGACGTCCGGACGGGGAGAAAAAGGGGAACAAGGACCGGGCCGCCTTATCGGGGGGCAGCCCGGTCCTTTCCCGCGTAATGTCGGAATCCACCTGGAGGGAGGGCTGATGATCGAAGCCACCGGACTCACGAAACGCTACGGCGACAAGCTCGCCGTCGACGATCTTTCCTTCACCGCCGAAGCAGGACGGGTGACCGGATTCCTCGGCCCCAACGGGGCGGGGAAGTCCACCACCATGCGGATGATGCTCGGCCTCGACAACCCCACGTCGGGTTCGGTGACGATCGACGGCAAGGCCTACCGCGAGCTGCATGATCCACTTCGGACGGTCGGCGGCATGATCGACGCCACCTGGCGGCATCCCGGCCGCACCGCGCGCGAACACCTCCGGTGGATCGCCGCGACCAACGGCCTCCCGGACAAACGCGTCGACGAGGTGCTCCGGCTCGTCGGGCTGGAGCCGGTCGCCCGCAAACGAGCCGGGCAGTTCTCGCTCGGGATGTCGCAGCGGCTCGGGATCGCCACGGCGCTGCTGGGCGACCCCCGGGTGCTGCTATTCGACGAGCCGGTGAACGGGCTCGACCCCGAGGGCATCGTCTGGATCAGGAAGCTGATGCACGCGCTCGCCGCCGAGGGGCGCACCGTGTTCGTGTCCAGCCACCTGCTGCCGGAGATGGCGCAGACCGCGCAGGACCTCGTCGTGATCGGGCGGGGAAAGCTGATCTACCAGGGCACGATGGAAGACTTCGTCGGCCGCGCGAAGGGCCTCGGCGTGCGGGTCCGCAGCCCGCATCTGCCCGAGCTGCGGACGGCGCTGACCGAGAAGGGCGCCGAATTCCGCGAGGAGGACGGCGCGCTCGTCGTGTCCGAAATGGACAGCGACACCATCGGCGAGCTCGCGTTCGCCGCGGGGGCGACCCTCCACGAGCTGAAGCCGCTCGCCGGCTCGCTCGAACAGGCATACATGCAACTCACCGCCGAAGCCGTCGAGTACGGCGCCGGCCAGGTACCGGAGGTCGTCGGATGACCGCGGCGAACATGCTCCGCGCGGAGCGGATCAAACTGCTGAGCACCCGCGCACCCTGGTGGTGCGCGGCCATCGCGGTCGTGGTCGCGCTCGCCTACACCGCGCTCTTCTTCGGCTTCGTGCCGCTGGAGGGCCAGACAGGCGTGAACTCGACACAGGTCGCCAGCGCACTCGGCCGCACCGTGGTGCTGGTGCTCGCGATTCTCGCGGCGGCGACGGAGTTCAACTGGGGCACGATGAAGCTCACCTTCCAGGCGGTGCCCTCGCGCGTGCCCGCCTTGCTGGCGAAGGGCGCCGTCGTCGGGGTGTTCTCGGGGCTGATCGGGCTGCTGGTGGGTTTCGGCTCGTGGGCTGTCGCGTATCTGATCAAACCGGCCGCCGACCTGGGCCTGGCTTCGGGCGCCGACTGGCGCGCGGTGGCGGGCCAGGGCCTGACCTTCTTCCTGACCGGTCTGCTCGGGGTGGGCCTCGGGCTGCTGTTCCGCAGCCCCGCGTTCGCGCTCGGGTTCGCGCTGGCCTGGACGCAGGTGCTCGAGGGACTCGTCGTGCTGATCCCGAAAGTCGGCGACGACATCTACCAGTGGATGCCGTTCTTCGCGGCGAATCAGTTTTCGGGACCGGATCTGACGGTTTCGATGCTGAAACTCGAACCACCGTTGGGACCGTGGGGCTATTTGGCTTATTTCGGCGGCATCTGCGTGATTGTTTATGCGGCCGGGCTGATGATCACCCATCGAAGGGACGCGTGAGCTTTTACCGCGGCCAAAGGAGTTAAGTCCACGTTAAGAGCCTGTGGCTTCTCTCACAGGGAGCGGACATACTGTTCCTGACCGGGCGATGCTCGGGACGAGCCTATTTTTCGGCTCTCGGCCCCGGAGGTGATCCTTGACGGTGGATTCCGGTCAGGGAGTAGAACGCATGATCCCGCAAGCCCGCACGGAAAGTATGCAGCCCCGCCTCGAGCCCATGCTCGACCTCGAATGGTCACAGGCGATCGAACTGCCCCGCACGGTGGCGTCCGCGACCCGGCCGTCGGATATCCGCCGCGCCTGGGTGCATCGCGCCCCCGAAGATCTCGTCGTCGCGTTGTACCGCGCGTCGAGCGGAATGCACGGCGAAATTCCCGCGCCTTGGTGGCTTCGCGCCATCGTGGAAGGACGGCTCGAATCGCGGGAGCTCGGTTTCCGCATCGAAGATCGCATCGCCGGCCTGCTCGGCAGGCGACCCGGCTGGGAATTCGTGCCGTGGGCCGCGGACGGAGAATCCGGTTACTGGGAGTTCATGCCTTCCGAACGCGGCGCGTCCGGGCATTCGATCCCGACCACGGTGCTGAACACCAGCCGCCACGACGGCTGGATCGACGTTCTTCCCGCGCACTCCAGCCCGACGCCCACCCCGATCGCGGTCGGCGGATTCGCCGGGCTGCGCTCGCGGCTGGGGGAGTTCGAAGCCGTCAGGTAACCGCCGCGTTTAATGGGCTGGTGGAAAACGAGGACCAGCCACGGATGCGCAGCGTGGTCAGCTATGTCAAACGCGGCGGCCGTATGACCGTCGGGCAGCAGCGCGCCTGGAACGAACTCTGGCCGTCCCTCGGCCGCACCGTCGGCGAACTGCCCGAAGGACCGGTGGACTTCGACGACTGGTTCGGCAGGCAGGCCCCGGTCATGGTGGAGATCGGTTCGGGCATGGGCGAGACGACGTCCCAGCTCGCCGCCGCCGCGCCGGAACTCAACTACGTCGCGGTCGAGGTGTACGACCCGGGGCTCGGCCAGCTGATGCTGCGCGCCGAGAAGCTCGGGGTGGAGAACCTGCGGCTGATGCACGGTGACGCCGTCGTGCTGCTGACCTCGCACGTGGAGCCGGGCTCGCTGTCCGGCGTCCGGCTGTTCTTCCCGGACCCGTGGCCGAAGAAGCGGCACCACAAGCGGCGGATCGTGCAGCCCGGGTTCGTCGCGCTGGTGGCCTCGCGGCTCGCGCCGGGCGGGACCTTCCACATGGCGACCGACTGGGAGAACTACGCCGAGCAGATGATGGAGGTCTGCTCGGCCGAGCCGCTCCTGCGCAACCGTCACGCCGGCGAGCCCGGCGGCTGGGCGCCGCGGCCGGAGTGGCGGCCGATCACGAAGTTCGAGAACCGCGCCGACGTCGAGGGCCGGATCTCGCACGACCTGATCTTCGAGCGGGTCTGAGCGCATTGAAAGGGCCGGTCAGGACGTCCCCACGTCCCTGACCGGCCCTTTCTTCACACCCCCGCACCTCGGAACGCCCCCTGCGCGTCCCCGGTGCCCGTTCGTCCCTCCCCCGACAGAGAGACGACCGGGCACCCGGCCCGTGGGTGGATCACCACCGACTCCACCCACGAGACCTGCCCGCCCAGGCGCCATGACGCCATTCGGGCGAACCTTTTTCCTACTCGTCGGCCAGGGGCTCCGACTGCACCCGCTTGAGCGCCGGGGTCGAGACGGATGCCCCGAGCAACGCCACCCCGATTCCCAGCACCACGGGCGCCAGCAGCCACGGGCTCAGCACGACCGCGTCCTTCTCGACCAGGCTGTAGAGCCCCATGCCGACGCCGATCCCGACCGCACCCGCACCGATGGTGGCCACCATCGCGGGCAGGGCCGCTTCCATCCGCAACGCCCTCGCCAGCACCCGGACCGGTGTCCCGGCCGCGATGAGCGCCCCGAAGGTGCGGCGGCGGTCCATCACCGAACCGGCGGTCGCCACGGCCGCACTGCAGCCGGCGAGCACCCCGGCGGCGATCAGGCCGATGACGGTGACCCGGCGCAGGTCGCCGAGTTCCTGCTGCTGGCCGATCAGGTGCAGGCCGCGGCTGCCGACCTCCTGGCCGGGAGCGGCGCCGACCAGGGCGGTCCGCACGGTCTCGGCGTTCTGCGGGGTCGTCGGCACGATCACGTCGAAGCGCTCCGGTGTGACCCCCGCGGGCACCAGGGCCGGGTCGATGACGATCGTGCTGGACGTGTCCTCGTCACCCTGCGGGAAGAGGTGCACGGGAGCCTTCGGGTCCAGCGGCGGACCGGCCTTGTCGTACTCCGCCAGCACGCGGTACTCCGCCGGATTGATGGCGTACCTGCTGTAGATCGCGGGTCCCGGTTGGCAGGAGCCGCCGAGATTCACCCGCAGGAGTTTCGAGGCGTCCTCGCAGGTCATCACGAAGGCTCGGTTCAGATTCTGTGAGCGGGTGCCCGGCTCGCCGGTGGACAGGTAGACCTGCCCGACCGAGACGGCCTTCTCGGTGATGCCGTAGCGGGCGAGGGACGCGTTGGTCTGATCGGCGATCTGCTTCGCCTGGGTCGCGTCGGATTGGGCGTAGAGGACGTTGTCCTTGAAGGTCCGGCCGCCGCCCGCCATCGACTCGAACGAGGGCAGCAGGGTGAGCGCCATCGAGCCGGTGAAGACGGCGAGCACGACGCCCGCGGTGGCGCGGTAGGCGCTCTTCGGGTCGTCGCGGAGCCTGCGTCCGGCCAGCAGCGACGCCGGTTTGCGCCAGATGCGGACGAACGTGCCACCGACCGCCGAGGTGACCCAGGGGCCGATGATGGCGGCCGAGCCGACCAGCAGGAACAGGCCGAGCATCACCATCGGCAGGCTGGCGTCGTCCTGGGCGACCGCGAAGAGGAAGAACGCGCCGGCCACCGGGACCGCGAGCAGCCGCCACCAGTGCAGCGGCTTTCGAGCGTGCGCCGATGCCGCGAACAGCGGCGTCTTCAGCACCCGGCGGATGCCGAGGATCCCGGCGAAGACGACCAGCAGCGGGATCGCGACGGCGACCGCGATGGTCGAGCCGACCGACAGGCTGAAGTCCGACGCGAGCCAGGTGCCGCCGCCCCACGGGACGAACGTCGAGAGCCCTTGCAGCGCGGGTGCCACGAGGATGCCGAGCAGCGCGCCGACGGTGGCGGACAACGCCGTCTCGGCGGCGACGATCTTCGTCACCTGGCCAGGGGTCGCCCCCGCCAGTCGCAGCGCGGCCATCCGCAGCTCACGCCGGGCGGCGGTGAGCCTGGCCGAAGACGCGACGAGCACCAGGCTCGGCACGAGCAGAACGATCACGCCGACCCAGGCGAGCAGTTCGAGCAGCGGATCGGGCTTCGCCTGCTTGTTGGGGAAGCCGTCCGCGGCGAGCGCCGTCTGCGGCATCGACTCCGGCGTGTGGCCGACGACGGCGACCAGCTGCTCCGGGTACATCAGGGATTCGGGTCCGAGCGCGTCGACGAGTTTGCCGAACCGGTCGCCGAGTTGCTCCTTCGGCGCGGACTGGATCAGTTTCCCGAGTTCGGGGGAAACGATCGACTCGCCGGGGCCGGGCAGCCTCGGGATACCGGGCGGCAGGCTGAGCATCGGTGAGGTACCGGTCAGTGCGATGTCGACGCGGATGATCTCGCGGTCGCCCGAGTAGTCCTTGTTCGACGCCATCAGCAGCGGCGCCGGCCGCTGGCTCTCCCCGGATTGGGAGTAGTAGCTGCCGATGTCCTGCCAGATCGCCCGCTGCGAACGGGCCTGCGTGGCACCGGGAAGTGAGGCGAGCAGGAGCACCAGACTGGTCGCGACGGCGACCCCGACCGCGGTGAGGATGGCCGACGTGCGGGTCCGGCGGTCGACCCGGAGCACCCGCATGGCCAGCTGGAAGCTGTTCATCAGGCGGCCAGCCTCGTCGCGATCAGGCCGTCCCGGATGGAGACGGTGCGGGGCATGGCTTCGGCGAGCTCGCGGTCGTGGGTCACCACGATCACCGCGGCGCCGCTGTCGGCGGCCGCGGCGAGCAGCGCGTCCATGGTGGCGCGGCCGGTGCGGGTGTCGAGTGCGCCGGTCGGCTCGTCGGCGAAGATCACCTTCGGCCGGTGCGTCAGCGCACGGGCGATCGCGACGCGTTGCGCCTCACCGCCGGAAAGCTCGCCGGGGCGGCGCTTCTCCTTGCCCGCGAGGCCGAGCTTCGCCAGCCATTCGCGGCCGGCTTCGATGGATTCCTTGCGGCCCTTGCCACCCAGCAGCGACGGCAGGGCGACGTTCTCCTCGGCGCTCAGTTCGGCGACGAGCATCCCGGACTGGAACACGAAGCCGAACTCGGTGCGCCGCAGTTCGCTGCGCTTGCGCTCGTTGAGCTGGTCGACGCGCTGGCCGGCCAGGAAGATCTGCCCGGAGTCGGCGCGGAGGATGCCGGCGAGCACGTGCAGCAGGGAGGTCTTGCCCGAGCCGGAGGGCCCGACGATGGCGACCGCGTCACCCGGCTGGATGTCGATGTCGATCCCGGCCAGCGCGTGCTGTGTGCCGTACCGCTTCACCAGCCCCCGGCCCGAAAGCACCGGCTGCCCTGTCCACTGTGGATCCACCACCGTGATTCTCCCTAGTCAGTCACTGTGTGTTCTGCTTCGGGAAAGAGCTTCGCGGTGAACCACCTGTGTCCACTTCGGGCAGACGGCCAGTGCTGATCACCCGCGCATCGGCCGATCGGCCGACCCGGCTCGGGCCGGTCGGCCAAGGTGCGGACGGCGGCCGATCCTCTACCGTCACGGTGTGACAGCAGGTCCGGCCCAGAACAAGTTCCCCGCGCGGGTGAGTGCGCTCGCGCGACGTATCGGCATGCCCGCCGTCGTCCTGCTGGCCGCGCTCGTGTTCGACCTGGTCTTCGTGACCGACGCGGCTTTCGACGACACGGGGCCGCGCGGCATCGACCTCCTGCTGTTCCCCGGCATCTTCGCGATGGTGTTCTGCGCGCTCTGGGCGCAGAAACGGGCCGCCGTCGCCGCTGTCGCGGCCTCGGTCGTGCTGGTGGCGTACACGCTGGTCGTCCGGTACTTCAACATCCCGACCTACTCGAGCGTGCTCGCGCATCTGTCCATCACCGAGGTGGTGGCGGGGGTCGAGATCCTGTTCTACGCCGCGCGCCGGACGCGGCCGGGGGTCGCCTTGGCCGTGATCTCGGGTCTGGTGCTGGCCACGTTGACCGCGGTGTCGGGCCGGTACTACTACGGCAGCGAGTCGAACGGCACCATGGCGCAGGCGATGCTTTTCGGCGGCATCCTGCTGGGCGGCACGCTGCTCTTCGCGATCCCCGGGCGCGACCGCGCGGCGAATCCGAGACGCTACGAGAAGCTGCAGAAGCTCAACAAGCTGGTGATGGGCCAGTGGCCGCTCATCGGTCTGCTGGGTGTGGCGCTGCTCCTGGAGTTCGGCTTCACCTATGAGAGCGGCGCGCACGGCTTCCCGATCCTGGTCTGCTCGATCGTGGCGGCGATCATCGCGGTCGCGGCGCCGCGGCGGCCCGCCGACGCGATGGTCGCGCTCACCGCGGTCATGCTGCTTTCGGCGCTGGTGACGCCGTTCCTCCGGCTCCGCTACGACTACGCCACGCCCGGCGGGGTACCGGGGACGCAGATCGTCGCGGGGATGGGGCTGGTCGTCACCCTGGTCCGGGCGGTCGGGCTGAGCAAGGCCGTGTCCCGGATCGTGGGGCTTTCGGCCGTGGTCGCCGTCGCCTCGATCCTCAACACCAAACGGCCGGGCCCCAAGCTGATGACCGACCCGGACGAGATCGCCGGTCTCGCCGTGGCCGCGGTGCTGCTGCTCGGCATCTCGGTGGCGGTCGGTCTGGCGTTGCGTTCGCGGGATTCGGAACGCACGCAGGTCATCCAGTCGGCGATCACCGACGCGCAGACGTCGGAACGGATGGCGCTGGCGCGGGAACTGCACGACGTGGTCGCCCACCACGTGACCGGGATCGTCGTGCAGGCGCAGGCGGCGAAGATGATGGGCGAGAAGAATCCGCAGGTCGCGGTCGAGGCGATGGGCCGGATCGAGGACGCCGGGGTGGAGGCGCTGGCGGCGATGCGGCGGCTCGTGCGGAGCATGCGCGGCGACGCCCCGGCCGGGAGCAGCGAGTTCAGCGAACAGGCCACCACCGATCTCGCCGCCGACCTGCGGACGTTGATCGAACGGTCGAACCACGGTGTGAAGACGTCGATGAAGCTCGAACTGCCGTCGAACGTGCCGCACGAGGTCGGGCGGTCGGCGTTGCGGCTGGTGCAGGAGTCGCTGACGAACGTCGGCAAGCACGCGTCGGGGGCGAAGGAGGCGCTGGTCATCGCCGAGGTGAGTGGGAACGAACTGCACCTCCAGGTGACCGATGACGGACAGGAGCCCCAGCGTCGTCCGGCGGGCGGGTCGGGCGGCTACGGTCTGATCGGCATGCGCGAACGGGTCGCCCTGCTGCACGGCCGGCTCTCCGCCGGACGGGCGCCGGGCGGCGGATGGCGCGTCGAAGCGTGGCTACCACTTGAAGGAGAAGAGTGATCCGGGTATTGATCGCCGACGACCAGGACATGGTGCGGATCGGCTTCCGGATGATCCTGGACGCGCAGGACGACATCGAGGTGGTCGCCGACGTGGCGGACGGCGTCTCGGCGGTCGCGAAGGCGCGCGAACTGCGGCCGGACGTCTGCCTGCTGGACATCCGTATGCCCGGCATCGACGGGCTCGAGGTCACCAAGCAGCTGGCGGGCCCGGACGTCACCGATCCGCTGAAGGTGGTGGTGGTCACGACGTTCGACCTCGACGAATACGTGCACACCGCGCTGCGGAACGGTGCGAGCGGTTTTCTGCTGAAGGACGCCGGGCCGGCGCTGCTGATCGAAGCCGTGCGCGCGGCGGCGCGTGGGGACGCGCTGGTCTCGCCGCAGATCACCGTCCGGCTGCTGAAGCATTTCGACGGCGGTGCGGTGAAGCGCGACGTCAGCCCGCCTTCGGAGCCGCTGACCGCGCGGGAGCTGGACGTCGTGAAGGCGGCCGCGAAGGGGCTGACGAACACCGAGATCGGGGCGGAGCTGTTCCTGTCGCTGTCGACGGTGAAGACGCATCTGGCCTCTGTGCAGGGGAAGGTCGGTGCGCGGAACCGGGTGGAGATCGCGGCGTGGGCGTGGCGGAGTGGCGTCGTGGAGTGACCGTAAGCTCGGGTCATGCAACGCCGTTTCCACGCTCCCGTCGTTCTCCCCGCCGACCCCGCCTGCTCGTTGCTGCGTGACGCCGTGGTCGACGTGGACGAGGCGGGGCGTATCGCCCATGTCGGTCCCGCTTCCGAGGCGCCCGGAACTTCCGCTCCCGTGACCCGGTTGAGCGGCATCCTCCTGCCCGGTCTGGTCAACGCGCACGCGCACAGCCCGATGACGCTGTTGCGCGGGATGGGCGGCGACCTGCCGCTGCTGCCGTGGCTGACCGAGATCATCTGGCCGACCGAAGCGAAGCTGAAGCCGGCCGACATCCGCACCGGCATGCTGCTGGGCTCGGTCGAGATGCTGCGGCACGGTGTCACGACCAGCGCGGAGATGTATTTCGAAGGTGAGCAGCTCGCCGACGCGGTGCTCACCACCGGTGGCCGCGTGGTGCTGGGCCCGCCGATCATGGAGCTGCCCGGGATGGACTGGCGCGCGATGCTGACGAGCATCGAACGCTGGATCGACACCGACGGCCTGCGGTTCGGGCCGGGCGAGCGGATCGAGGTCGGCTACGGGCCGCACTCGGCGTACATGCTGAACGAGGAGGCGCTGCGGGCGACCGCGGAATCGGCGGCCGAGCGGGGCGCGCTGGTGCAGATCCACGTGGCCGAGGCGGCGCTCGAAGACGTCAAGCAGCGTGAGGCGCACGGCTCGGTGCCTGCGCTGCTGGAGAAGGTCGGGATGCTGCGGGGCCGGACGCTGGCCGCGCACGCCATCCACCTGTCCGACGAGGACATCGCGCTGTTCGCCGCGCGTGGTGTCGGCATGGCGCACTGCCCGGGCTCGAACGCGAAGCTCGCTTCGGGCATCGCGCGCGTGACGGAGCTGCGAAAGGCGGGCGTCGCCATCGGGCTCGGCACGGACGGCCCGGCGTCGAACGACGACATCGACCTGTGGGAGGAACTGCAGCTCTCGGCGATGTTCGCGCGGCTCGCGACCGGCGACTCGACCGTGCTGACCGCGGCAGACGCGTTCCTGCTCGGCACCCGCGGCGGCGCGGACGCGCTGGGCCGGACCGACATCGGCGCGCTGGAAACCGGCCGGTGGGCGGATATGGTGCACGTCGACCTCGACGACCCGGCCTTCGCGGCAGGCATCGACGTGCCGGACGTGCAGCTGCTCTCGAACCTGGTGTGGGCCGCGGGCTCGCGCCGCGTGCGCGACGTCTGGGTGGCCGGCGAACAGGTCGTCGGCGACGGCGAATCCCTGCGGGTGGACCGCGCCCAGGTGCAAGCCGAAGTCGCCGACACCTCCGCACGCCTTCGCTCTTAACTCACCTACCCAGCCCCCCACCCGTCCCAGGGGGCGGCCCCGAAGCCAGTCTATCGGGGGTCGAGGGCGGGGCCTGCGGAAAAGTGCTGCTCAGGGGCTGGTTGTCCACAATGGGGCGGGGCTGTGGACAACTGGGCTCGTGCGCCCAATGTGGCATTGGGGACGTTGAGCGCCCCTAATGCCACATTGGGCGCACACCGCGAGCTGGCGGCGGGCGAGCGGAGCCGCGTTACACCAGGCCCCGCGGCCGGAGGGTCACCTCGGTCGGGTGCGCGTCTCCGGTCGCGGAGACCGCGGCGAGGACGGCGGACGCCACCGATTCGGGGCGCAGGAAGCGTTCCGGCTCGTAGGCGCGGCCTTCGTCGGCGATGATCGCCTGCTGCATTTCGGTGTCCGTGCGGCCGGGGTAGATCGACGTCACCCGAAGCGTGGACTCCTCCTCCCGCAGCGAGTCGGCGAAGGCGCGGACGGCGAACTTGCTCGCGGCGTACGGGCCCCAGCCCGGGCGGGCGTTGTGCCCGGCGCCCGAGTTGATCACGACGACGTGCCCCTTCGAAGCACGCAGCGCGGGCAGCAGCCGCCTGGTCAGCGTGACCACCCCGAGCACGTTGACCTCGAAGTTCGCCCGCCAGTCGGCGTCGGTCGCGGTCTCGACCGTGCCGAGCCGTGCCACGCCCGCGGAGTGCACCAGCACGTCCAGCTCGCCGAATTCGGCCGTCGCCGTTTCCAGTGCCTCGTCGTCGGTGAGGTCGATCGGCCACGGCCGGGCGTCGGGCAGCGTGCCCGCGAGCTCGCCGAGCGCGTCGGCATCGCGACCGCCGAGCAGCAGCCGGTGGGTCGGAGCGAGCGCGCGGGCGACCGCGGCACCGATGCCGCGGGTGGCGCCGGTGACGAGAGCCAGGGGGAGATCAGCCATGGCCGCCACGCTAGTACGGCGGCCTCACGTGATCGAAAGCGTGTCTCGCGTGATTGGGAAGCGAACTCACGTGATTGGAGGGCGAACTCGCGTGATTGGAGGCGTAACTCGCGTGATCAGGGGGCGCACACGACGGGAGGGGTCACCACCCGCGGGAACCGTACGGAACCGCGCGTGAACGAACCGGCGAAGTTGTCCGCGAAGCGGGCGGCGGTGAGCGGGTCGCGTACCGAAGCGTCGATCGCGCGGAGGGCCGGGCAGTCGAGGGCGGCGCGGGCGGCGGCGACGTCCTCGGCGCGGGCCGGGCCGCCCTCGGCGATCGGGAGCCGGGCGGAGTTCGCCAGTTCCCAGACCGGCGGCAGCCATTTCTGGTGACCGGGGCGGCCGTTGGGGAGCGAAGTCGAATGCGCGGCGAACGGGTTGGCGAGGCCGTAGCCGTCGCGCAGCCGCATGTCGAGCGGGATCAGCAGGCCGAGGGCGCCCATGCTGTCCGCCGCGACGGTCACGTACGGCCGGTCCGTCGGGTACGCGTACCAGCGCCTGGTCGCGTAGTCCTGGACAAGCACCGCCGGGCCGGTCGCGCCGTGGACGGCGTCCAGCGCCGACGGCATCAGCGGGTGGTCGGCGTAGTCGGCGGCCAGGACCGGGTGTTCGTGCCCGGTCGACCGCGACCAGAACGCTCGCTCGTCCGTGACGCCGACGGCGCGCGGAGAAGCCGAGGACGCCGGACGAAGCGACGCGGCGGCCACCAACGCCCAGACCCCGACGACGACCAGGAACACCACGGTCAGTCTCGTCACCGGTAAGGCCAGCACGGGCAACAGCAGGCAGAACAGCGCAGGAAGCAGCATGCGGCCGTGCATGAAATCCCCGCCGACGCGGATCACGTACCCCGCGAGCAGCACCGCGCCGACGAGCGGGACCGCGGTGAGCACCACGAACGTCTTGTCCACAGTGGACGAAACCGTGACGGCCGCGGCGGCGAGCACCAGCAGCGGGAGCCACAACCAGTACGGCTGGACGAGATCGACCAGGTAGGCCCAGCCGCGGGCCCAGTTCGCCTCCGACGCTTCCTTGACCAGGGCGGTGTTCGGTGTCAGCAGACCGTAGTAGCCCATGCGGAACACCTGATACGCCAACGGGAGCGCACCCGCCGCGGCCAGCAGACCCAGCGCACGACGGCGTCCCGGCCGCACCAGCACGAGCAGCGCCACCAAGGCGACGACGCTGAAGAGCGCGAGGTCCGGCCGCACCAACGGCCCGAGCCCGGCGACCACCGCGACCGGCCAGGTCCGCAGATCGTCCATTGTGGACGAACGGCGGACGAGCAGCCACCAGGTGCCGCCCAGCCACAACGTGATCAGGCCGGTTTCCAGCCCGGACGTCGCGAAGTCACGGAACGGCGGCAGCGCGCAGACCACCAGCGCCCCGGCGGGCGCGAGTCCGTGGAACGCCAGCGGCTGGTAGAGCCGCCGGGCGCCGTCCAGGCCGAAGAACAGCCCGGCGACCGAGAAGACCAGCCCGGTGACCACGGAGATCCACTCCAGCGGCACGCCGGGAAGCAGCCCGAGCACGCTCAGCACCGCCGTCCACAAAGGACTGGTGTTCGTCTCGACGCGTTCGCCGATGTTGAACACCGGCCCGTTGCCGGCGAGGATCTGGCGAACCGTGCGCAGCACGATCAGCCCGTCATCGCTCATCCAGCGACGGCGCCAGGCCAGGTCGGCGTAGACCATCAGCACCAGGCCGAACCCGAACCACGTCCAGGTCGACGGCCGGCGGAACCAGGCGCGCGAAGGCCAGTCGGGCGTGTTCTCACCCGTGGTCGTGTTCGTCTGCGTCATGGCCCCGCCCGGCTCGGTTGCGTGCGCAGGAGATCAGGTCCGCGGCCCGCGCGTCAAACCGCGCGGGCGGACAGACAGGCTTGTGGCCATTTCCTCCCTTCCATGGTCAGCCGCGCGGTGACCTCGAAGCCGGCCTCGCCCAGCTGGTCGGCGATCCGGCCGGGATCCAGCAGGTAGGCGTCGTAGCTGACCGGGTGGCCGTACGCCGTTTCCGGGCTCAGCCGCTCGTCACCGACGTGGAATCCGACCAGGAGACGGCCTCCGGGCGCGAGCGTGCGGCGGAACTCCGCGAACACCTCGGGGAGCACCTCCGGCGGTAGATGGAAGATCGACCACCAGGCGACCAGACCACCCAAAGAGCCGTCGCGGAAATCCAAGGCTGTCATCGAGCCGACGAAAAACCGCTGGTCAGGATACTGACGACGAGCCACCTCGATCATTTTCGGCGACAAGTCGACACCCGAGACGTCGAGGCCGAGCGACGCCAGGTGAGCGGTGACGTGACCGGGACCGCAGCCGACGTCGGCGACCGGCCCGCGTACCTGCTCGGCGAACGCGGCCAGCATCGCGCGGCTGATCGGCTCCTGGTCGAAGCGCGGGCCGATCAGCGCGGCGTAGTCCTCGGCGACTGTGTCGTAGGACTCGCGGGTGGCGTCGAGATGTGAGGTCACGGTGGGCGACGCTAGCGGCACCCACCGACAATTCACGGTTCGAGCAGCCCGGCGTCCCTGGTCAGGTCCTCCGGCGCCGCCACCGAAGCCACCGGCGTGCACCCGGTCGCGGGATCCGCCGCCGAATCCGTGCCGTTGTGGTGCGCGGCGCCGGATCGGGTCAGCTGACGCGAGCCGACGTCGAAGCACACCTGGTACGAGCCCGGAGCCAGCCGCTCGAAGGCGTATCGGCCGTCCGGCCCGGTGACGGCCGAGCCGACCTCCTTGCCCGACGCGTCCTTCAAAATCACCTTCACGTCCGGGACGCCGAGTTCGTCGCGGCTCTGGAGGCCGTCCTTGTCCTTGTCCAGCCACACGAAGTCGCCCAGCCTGCTCAGCGGCGCGACGAGACCCGCGGCGAGTGTCAGGTCGATCCGTTTGCGAGGGCCGACGGTGGTGGTCGCGGTGCAGCCGGTCGCCGGGTCGGCGTCCGAATCCTTCGCGTCGTCGCCTGCGTCCTTCGCCGTGTACGTGTAGGGAAGCCCGGCGATGTCGAAGCAGACCTGGTAGATGCCGTCCTTCAGCTTCGTGAAGCGATACTTCCCACCGGCGTCCGTGGTGATCGTCCCGAGCGCCTTGCCCGAGGCGTCCTTCAATGTCACCTTCACGCCCTGAACGCCCGGCTCCCCGGCGTCCTGCAGGCCGTCGCGGTCGACGTCGTCCCAGACGAGCTCGCCGATCTCGTCGATCGCGGGCGGCGGGGTGACCTTGATGGTCGTCGTCGCGGTCTTCTTCGGCAGGGTGCCGCTGGAGACGGTCACGGTGCTGACGTGGCCGTTGTCCGCTTCGGTGACGTTCTTGTGGTCGCAGGTGACGGTCGCGGACTTGCCGCTGTCGAGGGTCGCGATCGGCGCTGGTTTCACGTCGCAATACGGGTCTTCGACCTTGATGTCGGTCAGCGTCGTGGTGCCGTCGTTGGTGACGGTGAACCGGTAGTTCGCGGTGGTGCCCGCCTCGACGGTGGCCGTGGCGCCCCAGGTGCCGCTCGCCGGATCCCGCACCTCGGCCTTGGCCGAGAACGAGGCGACCTGCAGGTGGACGCAGTCCCACATGACCCAGTTGCGGTCGGTGGCGGCGAAGAACTTCACGGAGCCCGCCGACGGCGGCGCGATGGACGGCGGGAAGTCCTGCCGCGCCAGCGCGCCGTCGCTTTCGACGGCGTGCGTGACCTTGAGCTTGTTCTCCAGGACGACCTTGCCGGACCCGTCGTAGAACCGCAGGCCCGTCTCCTGGACGGCGTCCGTGCGCTGGAGGTTCGTGCCGGTCCAGTCGGTCAGGGTGTACACGGCACCGGGCACGAACTTCAGTGCCGCGTAGGCGGTGCTGACCATCTTGTCCGGGGTCGCGATGAGGGCGTATCGGCCGCCGTCGGGCTGGTAGCCACTCGCCGTCGACAGCCGCGGCTGCTTGCTCCGCGGCGTTCCTGGTGGCACCGGGGCGGCCGGGCTGAACGTGTACCCGGCGGGCGGGCTGCCCTGCTCGACGCTCGGATTCGGCGCGGCGCCGCCGGTGCAGCCGGACGGGATCGCCGCCGCCTGCGCGTAGGAAGGGACGAAGCCGAAGACGAGCGCGCCCGCCGTCATGAACACCAGTGCCCTTTTCACAGGGCTGAAGCTAATGAGCGCGGCGGGCTTCCGTCATCACCGAACGGTGTCGTCCGGCGCCCCGATCAGGGAGAACAAGTCTCGCCGAGAGTGATCGGGGCGCCGGAAGCGACTACTTGACGCCGATGCGGCCGACCTGGCCCCAGCGACCCTTCTTCCACACCGACACGATCGACGGACGCGGCTGCGAAGTGCCGCCGTCCGGCCAGTGCGACGTCGGGTTCGCGGAGCTGTCCGCGTCCTCACCCGGGTGCTGCACGGCGACGAGCACCAGGTGGTCGGTCACCACCGGGCCGCAGCATTCCGCGCCGACCGGGACCGACAGGAACTGCTTGACGTGCCCGCGTTCCGGACCGTCGACCGGCACCGAGAACAGACCGTCGTGCGCGCCGAGCGCGTTGCCGTCGGTGGAGATCCACAGGTTGCCGTGCCGGTCGAACGCGACGTTGTCCGGGCAGGAGATCGGGCTGACCTGCTCCTTCGGGAAACCGCCGAAGTAGGTGTCCGCCGTCTTCGGGTCACCGCAGACCAGCAGGAGGCGCCAGGAGAACTTCGTCGACGCGGCGTCGCCCCGGTCCTCTTCCCATTCCAGGACGTGGCCGTTGCGGTTGTTCGGCCGCGGGTTCGCCTCGTCGACGTTCGCCTTGCCGGCGGGGCCACGCTGGCTGTTGTTGGTCAGCGCGGCGTAGATCCGGCCGTTGACCGGGTTCGGCTCGATGTCCTCGGGGCGGTCCATCTTGGTCGGCTTGACCTTGTCCGCCGCCTCGCGGGTGAAGATGTAGACCTCTTCGGCGGTGAAACCGTCCACAAAGGACTTGTCGCCCGACGCCAGCGGGATCCACTCGCCGACACCGTCGAATTCACCGTCCGAGGGCAGTTTCCCGGTGCCGTCGATCTCGGCGGCCGGGCTGTCGCCGGTGAAGCGGCCGACGTACAGGGTGCCGTCGTCGAGCAGCGCCGAGTTGTGGCGGCGCGCGTGCGCGCTCTTGCCCGGCTTGTACTTGCCCTTGGAGACGAACTTGTAGATGTACTCGAAGCGCTCGTCGTCACCCGAGTAGACGGCGACGCGGCCGTCCTTGGTGATCTTGATGTTCGCGGCCTCGTGCTTGAACCGGCCGAGCGCGGTGTGCTTGATCGGCGTCGAGTTCGGGTCGTTCGGGTCGATCTCGACGACCCAGCCGAAGCGGTTGGCCTCGTTGGGCTCCTTCGCGAGGTCCCAGCGCTTGTCGAACCGCTCCCACTTACGGGTGCTTTCGGTGCCGGAGAAGCCGTACCGCTTCAACCGCGCGGCGGCGACCGGGTCGGTGACGCTCGCCGCGTTGGCGAAGTACTGGTTGACGTTCTCCTCGCCGGAAAGCACGGTGCCCCAAGGGGTCACGCCGCCGGCGCAGTTGTTCTGCGTGCCGAAGACCTTGCGGCCCGTCGGGTCCGCGGAGGTCTTGAGGTACTTCGAACCGGCGGCCGGGCCACGCACCTCGAAGGCGGTGTTCAGCGTGATGCGGCGGTTGAACGGGCTCGGCGTCACGCGCAGGGCGCCACCGATCGGGTCGCGGAAGGCCTGGACGACCGAAAGGCCGTGCGCGGCCCACGCGATCTTGACCTGCTCCTCGGTCGGGTTCTTCGGGTCGTACTGGTCGGCCGGGAACATGTGGACCTCGGTGGTGTACTCGTGGTTCACCACCAGCAGGTTGCGGATGCCCAGCGGATCCTGCGGGATCAGACCGACGAAGTCGCAGTTGTAGCCGAACTGCTTGGCCTGCGCGGCCGCGGTCTGCTTGTGGAAGTCGAACTTCGGCGCGCCCCATTCGACGGCGTCGCCCCAGCGGATGACGACACGCTGCTCGTAACCCTCGGGGATGGTGATCGCGTCGAGGGTGTTCGGCGGCACCGCTTCGAAGTCGGTGCCGGGCACCGGACGCCCGGGGCGGCCCGGCTTGCCGTGGCCCGCGGCGGAGACGTCAGCCGGGGTTTCGGCGGCGGCCGTGCCGGACAGCGCGGCGAAACCGCCCGCGGTGGCGGCCATCACGGCGCCCGCCTTCAGCGCGCCACGACGGGAAAGCACGTTCTTGACGACGTCGCCGAAGTATTCGTTGTCCGACGTGTTCGGCTCGGGGTGGGCGCACGCGTTGCCGCAGCGGTACTCGCAGGTGACCGCGGAGCGGCCACCGGGGTGGGAGGTGATCAACGGCAGGAGCCGCTGAGGCTCGAAGGACACAGGGCCTCCATGGTCGCGGTGGGTACACGTAGTCCAGTCGGGGGAACGCCGTGACGTTAAGCGACCAAAACGATCCAGCTCTGGCCAGAAGATGAACAGCGCGCGAACGAGCGATGGCGCGCTGCCGGACCCGGCAGCGCGCCATCGACCAAAAGTACTGCTAGATCGTTGCTTTTCGACTAGGAGCCGATGTCTTCCAGGCCATGCCTGCCCGGTTTCCACACCGCCACCACGGAGGGACGAGGCTGGGTTTCCTCGCCGTCCGGCCAATGGGAGGCCGGTTTGTCGGCGTTCGCGCCGTCCACTTCACCCGGATGCTGGACACACACCGTGACGATCTTCCGCTCGACGATCGGCCCGCAGGTCTCCGCGCCGCGGGGCACGGTGAGGAACAGCTTCAGCTCGCCGCGGTTGCGGCCCTCCAGAGGCACGGAGTAGAGGCCGTCGTTGATGCCGAGCGCGCCGGCCGAGTCGGTGGAGATCCAGAGGTTGCCGTGCCGGTCGAAGGCCACGTTGTCCGGGCTGGAGATCGGCGAGACCTGGTCCTTGGGGAAGCCGGCGAAGTAGGTGTCCGGCGAGGCCGGATCGCCGCACACCAGGAAGAGCCGCCAGCTGAAGGTCAGCGCGAGCGCGTCCCCGCGCCGCTCTTCGAGTTCCAGCACCTGGCCGTGCTTGTTGTTCAGCCGCGGGTTGGGCTCGGTGGCGCCTTCCTTGCCGGGGTTGCCGCGTTCGACGTTGTTGCTGAGCGCGCAGTAGATCCGGCCGGTGTACGGATGGGCCTGGATGTCCTCCGGGCGGTCCATCTTGGTGGCGCCGACCCGGTCGGCCGCCTCGCGGGTGAAGACGTACACCTCTTCGGCGGTCATTCCGTCCACAAAGGACTTCTTGCCGGACGCCAGCGGGATCCATTCGCCGCCGCCGTCGAATTCGCCGTCACTGGGCAGTTTCCCGGTGCCGTCGATCTCGGCGGGCGGGCTGTCGCCGGTGAACCGGCCGACGTAGAGCGTGCCGTCGTCGAGCAGGGTCATGTTGTGGCGCCGGGCATGCGCGCTGTTCCCCGGCTTCATCCGGCCCTTCGAGATGAACTTGTAGATGTACTCGAAACGCTCGTCGTCGCCGGAGTAGGCGACCACGCGGCCGTCCTTGGCGACGCGGATGTTGGCCGTCTCGTGCTTGAACCGGCCCAGATGCGTGTGCTTGACCGGGGTGCTGTCGGGATCGTGCGGGTCCAGCTCGATCACCCAGCCGAAGCGGTGGGCTTCGTTCGGCTCCCTGGCGATGTCCCAGCGCGCGTCGAACCGCTCCCATTTGCGGGTGGTCGCGGTGCCCCTGATGCCGTAGCGCGCGTAGCGCTTGCGCTTCACGGGATCGGTCACCGTTTCGGCGTTCCCGAAGTACTGGTTGATGTTCTCCTCGCCGGACAGGATCGTGCCCCACGGCGTGACGCCGCCCGCGCAGTTGTTCATCGTGCCCAGCACCACCGTGCCGGTGGGGTCGGCGGCGGTTTTGAGCAGGTCGCTGCCCGCGGCGGGCCCGGTCACCTTGAACGGCGTGTGCAGCGTGATCCGCCGGTTGTAGCGGGACATCTTCGGCCGCAGGTGCCCGGTGTCGCGTCCGCGCGACACCTGGACGACGGTCAGCCCGTGGGCCGCCCACGCGATCTTGACCTGCTCCTCCGTCGGGTTGTCCTTGTCGTAACCGCGGAACATGAACTCTTCCGAGGTGTACTCGTGGTTCGTGACCAGGAGCGAAGTGAGGCCCCAGTGGTCGAGCGGCAGCAGCGCGGCGAAGTCGCAGTTGTAGCCGAACTGCTTCGCCTGCGCCTCGGCGGTCTGGTGGTCGAAGTCGAACTCCGGCGCGCCGGGCAGCACCGCGTCACCCCAGCGGATCACAATGCCCTGTTCGTAGCCTTCGGGCACCACGACGGCGTCGAGCGTGTTCGGTTGAACCCGCTGGTAGTCGGTGCCGGGCGGCGGTTTCGGGCGCCCCTCGGGAGCGGCGGACGCCGGCGCCGCGAGCGCGAGCGGCGTCCCGGCGGCCAGTGCGACGACGGCCGTCGCCTTCAGCGCGCCACGGCGGCTCACCGCGCCGAGCACGTCGGCGAAGGTGGGGTTGTCCGAGGTGTTCGGCGCGTCGTGGAAGCACGCGTCGCCACAGCGGTAGGTACAGGTCACTGACGCCCGGCTTGGTGAGTGGCCGGCCAGCAACGGAAGGAATTTCACGCGGACCTCGCATCTGCAGTTCGGGAGGTCGACGCTAAGGCACCGGACCGACGAGAGGAAACCCCTCGTTGGTCCGGTGTTCACCCTTTGTTCCGATTTACATCTCTTCGCCGACGAGGACCGCTTCGGCCGGGATCGTGCGCGGGTCGGCGGTCTTCTCGCGGATCGTCAGCAGGGCACCGGCGAGCACGCACAGGATCGCGGCGATCACGAACGGCGCCTGCTTGGCACCGAACCACTCGGCCAGGTGACCGACGACGGTCGCGGCGACCGCGCCGCCGAGCCAGCGGCAGAAGTTGTACCCGGCGCTCGCGACCGGACGCGGGGCGCCGCTGATCGACATCGCCGTCCCGGTGAAGAGCGTGTTGAGCAGGCCGGACACCAGACCGGACAGGATGATGCCGACCACCAGCACCGGCTTGCTCGGGATCGCCATGATCAGCAGCAACACGGCGTAGCCGAAGACGGCGACGACGGTCGCGTGCCGCTCGCCGAGCTTCGCGGCGAGCTTCGGCGCCAGCACCACACCCGCGACGGCGACCGAGAGGCCCCAGCCGCAGAAGATCAGGCCGACGGCGACGGCGCTCCACTCCAGCACGAACGGCGACCAGGCCAGCACCACGAAGAACGCGGCCGTGTACAGCGCGGAACCGATCGAAGTACGCAGCAACCCGCCGTGTTTCAGCGCGCGGAACGGGTCGAGCAGGCGGATCTTCGGCCGCTTCTCCTTCGCGTCGGCGGTCAGGAAGATCGAGCAGAGCACGAGACCGCACAGCATCAGCAGCGAAGTGCCGAGGAACGGGCCGCGCCACGAGATGCTGCCGAGCAGGGCACCCAGCAGAGGGCCGACCGCGAGGCCGACGCCGAGCGCGGCTTCGTACAGCAGGATCGCGCCCGCCTGGCCGCCGGTCGCGGCGCCGACGATCACCGAAAGCGCGGTCGCGATGAAGAAGGCGTTGCCGAGTCCCCAGATCGCGCGCAGCCCGATGAGCTGCTCGATCGACCCGGACGCGGCGCACAGCGCGGTGGCGACGACGACCAGCGTCAGCCCGACGACCACGGTCCGCTTGGCCCCGAACCGGGCGCTCATCGCGCCGGTCACCAGCATGGCGACCGCCTGGACGCCGAGATAGCTGGAGAACAGCAGCGTCACTTCGGACGGCGTCGCCTTCAGGCCTTCCGCGATCGACAGCAGGATCGGGTCGACCAGCCCGATGCCCATGAACGCGATGACCGCGGCGAACGCGGTGATCCATACCTGTTTGGGCTGCCCCTTGACGGCGTCCAACAGGCTCGAGTGGGGCTCAGCGCTCATCGCGGATCAGTTCCTCCTTCTTGTCTTCGTGCAGCAACCTGGTGAGGGCGGGAAGCGCGGCTCGCGGAGGAACTCCTCCCGCGCGACGATCAATCGCCGATGGAAGCGCTGCCCGACCTCGGTGACCTCGACGAGCACGGCGCGGCCGTCGGCGGGATCACGGCGACGGCTGACCAGGCCCAGCCGTTCCAGGTCGGCGAGCGTGCTCATCCGGCGCGGACCGCCGTTGAGCAGCTGCGACAGCACCGAACCCTGCGTGAGGGTGAGCAGCACCTGCGGGTCGGCGACTTCCGTGGCCACTTAGCTATGCTAACTAAAATTACTGAGCATGGCTAAGTAATCTGCCGCACAGGTTTCAACGGCCTAGGGTTGAAGGCGTGGAAGCGGTGATCTTCGATCTCGACGGTGTCCTGGTGGATTCGGAAAAGATGTGGGACGAGGTCCGCCGGGCGGTCGTCCACGAGTTCCACGGCACCTGGCGGGAGGAATCGACCAGGGCCATGCAGGGGATGAGCACCCCGGAATGGGCCGCCTACCTGGCGCACGACCTCGGCGTCCAGCTGCGGCCCGAGGACGTGGCGCAGGTGGTGATCGACCGGATGGCGCGGCGGTACGCGGAAAAACCGCCGATCATCCCGGGTGCGCCGGGCGTCGTCCGCGAGGTCGCGAAGCACTGGCCGGTGGCGATCGCCAGCTCGTCGCCGCCGCTGCTGATCAAGGCGTTCCTCGACATCACGCGGCTGCCGGTGCCGACTGCGGTCTCGTCGGAGCAGGTCGGCGCGGGGAAACCGGCGCCCGATGTGTATCTGAAAGCGGCCGAGCTGCTGGGCGCGGAGCCGAAGAACTGCGCGGCCGTGGAGGACACCACGAACGGGCTGCGCGCGGCGCTGGCGGCGGGGATGACGGTGTACGCGGTGCCGAATCCGCATTTCCCGCCGGATCCGGCGGTGCTGGAGCAGACGACGGTGGTCTCGGTGATCACGGACCTGCCGTCGGTGCTTCAGGCGGACTGAAGGGCCTTGGACGACCGCGGCCGACGTTGCGAAAGCCACTTTCGCAACCTTCAACGTTGCGAAAGTGGCTCTCGCAACCCCGCCGGTCAAGGCCGGCACCCAGCGGGGCCACGGCGAGCAAGAAACGCGTGGACGACCGCGTGATCGCCAGTAGGTACCCAGGACACGGTTGGCTCTGCCCCTCTTTGCCACTCACGACTCTCCGCAAAGTGACCTACGGTGGAGCACGGCCTGGAGTCCTCGCTCACAACACGCAGCGAAGGCTCCCTGTATGTCATGAAAGGGCCGTTCCTGACGAAAAACGTCAGGAACGACCCTTTCATGACATTTGAGCGACCGGGAGGGTCACGCCTCGCCGGCGATGAACTTCTCCACCGCGTCGCGGGCGGTCGCGTCGTCGTACTGCTCCGGCGGCGACTTCATGAAGTACGAGGAAGCCGAGAGGATCGGGCCGCCGATGCCGCGGTCCTTCGCGATCTTCGCGGCGCGCACGGCGTCGATGATGATGCCCGCCGAGTTCGGCGAGTCCCACACCTCGAGCTTGTACTCCAGGTTCAGCGGCACGTCGCCGAAGGCGCGGCCTTCGAGCCGGACGTAGGCCCACTTGCGGTCGTCGAGCCACTGCACGTAGTCGGACGGCCCGATGTGGACGTTGCCCTTGCCGAGCTCGCGGTCGACCTGTGAGGTGACCGACTGGGTCTTCGAGATCTTCTTCGACTCGAGCCGCTCCAGCTCCTTCATGTTCAGGAAGTCCATGTTCCCGCCCACGTTGAGCTGCATCGTCCGGTCGAGCTGGACGCCGCGGTCTTCGAACAGCTTCGCCAGCACGCGGTGCGTGATGGTGGCCCCGACCTGGGACTTGATGTCGTCACCGACGATCGGGACGCCGGCCGCGCGGAACTTCTCCGCCCACTCCGGGTCGGAGGCGATGAACACCGGCAGCGCGTTGACGAACGCCACACCGGCGTCGATGCACGCCTGCGCGTAGAACTTGTCGGCCTCTTCGGAACCCACCGGCAGGTAGGAGACGAGCACGTCGACCTCGGCCTCGCGCAGCGCGGCGACGACGTCGACGGGGGTCTCGTCGGACTCCTCGATGGTCTCGCGGTAGAAGCGGCCGAGACCGTCGTAGGTGTGACCGCGCTGCACGGTGACACCCAGCGGCGGCACGTCCGCGATCTTGATCGTGTTGTTCTCCGAGGCGAAGATCGCCTCGGACAGGTCGCGGCTGACCTTCTTGGCGTCCACGTCGAACGCGGCGACGAACTCGATGTCGCGGACGTGGTACTCGCCGAACACGACGTGCATCAACCCGGGCACGCGGGTGCCGGCATCCGCGTCGCGGTAGTACTGAACGCCCTGGACCAGCGAGGCCGCACAGTTGCCGACGCCCACGATGGCCACCCGAACGCGGCGGTTCTCGCCCATGCCGGTTTCTCCTTCATTAGTCCAACAGTTGTAGGTAATGCGCAGCCGGGACCGCGGAGCGCCTCAGGTCTCCGGTCCTCGCTGCTCGGCCTGTTCGTGCGCGATCAGCTCGTTGAGCCAGCGCACCTCCCGCTCACTGGACTCCAGCCCGAGCCGGTGCAGCTCACGGGTGTAGCGGTCGATCTTCTCCTCGGCCCGCGCCATTGCCGTCCGAAGTCCTTCTCGGCGTTCCTCGACCCGACGACGACGGCCTTCCAGGATTCGCATCCTGACGTCGGCCGGTGTCCTCGAAAAGAACGCCAGGTGGACGCCGAAGCCTTCGTCGTCCCACGTCTGCGGCCCGGCGTCGCCGAGCAGTTCGGCGAACCGTTCCTTGCCCTCGGCGGTGAGCTTGTACACCCGCTTGCCCCGGCGTGCCCACGCCCGGTCTTCCACCTCTTCGAGCTCCTCGACGAGGTAACCGGCGCGAAGCAACCGGCGCAAGGTCGGATACAGCGAGCCGTACGAGAACGTCCGGAACATCCCGAGCGTCTCGTGCAAACGTTTGCGCAGCACGTAACCGTGCATGGGGGTCTCGTGCAACAGCCCCAAGATCGCGAGCTCCAGCACACCGCACCCCCTTCCGGGAACAAACCGCGACCGGTCGCGTTGGCCACCGTGACCGGCTCGGTCAACCTACCGGCCCACTATATCGCGCCGATACATCGAAGTGGCGTAGCTAACCCGATCGAGACCCGGTGGATCCGGACGAAATTCACCGGAGAGTTATCGAATCGTCGGCGTGTCCGACCGTGCGCGGACCGTCTCCCCGAGAACGGGGCGTGGACCACACAGCAAGAGCCCGTACTCTGTTGGCGTGCGAAACCAGCGGCAGGTCGTGGACTACGCCTTACAGCGGCGCGCGCTGCTCAAGGGCGTCCACTCCGGACGGGTCGGCACATACGACGTCTGCGACGCGGGTCCGTACCTCCTGCGGGCCGCGAAATTCCACGGCCGACCAGGCGAGCAGGACTGCCCGGTCTGTCATCGGGAGGAACTGACCCTGGTGTCCTGGGTGTACGGCGACGAGCTCAAGCACGCCGCCGGATCGGCCAAGACGCCGGAGGAACTGATGCGGATGGACGGGCTCTTCGCGGAGTTCACCGTCTACGAAGTCGAGGTCTGCCGGAGCTGTCACTGGAACCACCTGGTGCGGTCCTACGTCCTCGGAACAGGAGAACCGGGAACCACCCGGCCACGGACCCGGTCGCAGAGGACAGCGGGTCAGTGACAGGTATCGAAAACGCAGTTGACCACAGAGCGGCGTCCCCCGAAGCGCCGGTCTGGGAGGCCCATTCGTGAACGACGACCGCAAGCGCTCCTGGCCTGGCCAGGAGCCTGATGCACCTCGCCGTGCCCAATGGCCGGGCGAAACCGACGATCCGGGCTGGCCGAGCGAAGAACCGCCGCGCCGCCCGCAGCGCCGGACACCTCCGAACGGCACCCCCCGCTCGGCCCGGCCCCGGTCCGCGAACGATCCGCAGTGGCCGGGCGCCGACGCCGGCGGCCCGGAGTGGCCCTCCGACAACGAACCCCGCCGTCCAGCGGCCCCGCGTCGCGCGAACGGCATGCCCCCGCGCAGGCAGGGGCCCCCGCCGCCGGGAGCCCGAGGCCCCGCCGGTGACCCGCGGTCCCGCCAGGGTGCCGCCGGGCACCGCCCGCCGCCGCCCCCGCCCGGCAACCGCCGTCCGCCGGCACCGGCCGACCAGGCGACCGCGATGGTCCGGCCGGTGGAGCCGGAGCCGTACGAGCGCGAGCCCGAGCTCATCACGCATCACGCGCACAACGGCACCGAAGACCCGTACGGCTACGACCCGTACGACGACCGCTATGACGATCGTCACGAAAGCACCGCCCTCGGCGCCGAGGGCGAGGAGCCCTACGACGACGAGCCCGCCGAAGACGATCAGGACGGCAAGAAGAAGGTCCTCACGCCGAAGCAGCGCAAGAAGCGCCGCTGGCGGATCGTCCGCCGGGTCCTCTACGCGATGTTCGGCCTGTTCGTCGTGGTGCCCGCGATCGCGTTCGTCATCACCTACTTCCTGGTGGACGTCCCGTCGCAGGAAAGCGTCGCGAGCCTGCAGAGCCAGCCGATCACGCTGATGTACGCCGACGGCAGCCCGATGGGCAAGATCGCGCCAGCCAGCGGCGGAAGCCGGTACCTGCTGCAGCCGGGCGACGTCCCGGAAGTGGTCAAGAAGGCCGTTTACGCGGCCGAGGACTCGTCGTTCGAGACCAACTCCGGTTTCGACGTCGGCGGCATCCTGCGCGCGGTCTACAACAACCTGACCGGCGGCCAGGGCGGCGGTTCGACGATCTCCCAGCAGTACATCAAGAAGGCCACGGCCAACGAGGCACCGACGCTCACGCGTAAATGGACCGAGCTGGCGAAATCCTTCAAGATGAACAACCAGATGTCCAAAGAGGAGATCATCACCGCCTACCTCAACACCATCTACTTCGGTCGCGGGGCGAACGGCATCGAAGCGGCCGCGCAGGCTTACTTCAAGAAGCCGGCCAAGGAGCTCAACGCGTCCGAGGCGGCCCTGCTCGCCGGTCTGATCCAGGGCCCGAGCAAGTCCGAGAACGAGGCTTACGCCACCAGGCGGTGGACCTTCGTGATGGACCAGATGGTGGCGAACAAGTGGCTCGACCCGGGTGCGCGCGCCACCGCCACGTTCCCGAAGCCGATCCCGAAGGCGCAGGCGAAGGCCGACAACGCCGGGACCATGAGCCTGCACATCCGCAACCGCGTGATCGACGAGCTCGAAGCCCGCGGTTACGACCAGGACCGGCTCCACCAGGGTGGCTACAAGATCACCACGACGATCGACCCCAAGGCGCAGAAGATGGCCGAGGAATCCGTCGCCGAGGGGATGAAGGGCCAGACGGACGAGAACATCCTGAACGCGCTGGTCGCGATCGACCCCAAGACCGGCGGCGTGGTCGCGTACTGGGGCGGCCCGGACTGGACGAAGAACGCGCAGGGCCAGGACGTCCAGGCCATGGACTGGGCGAACGTGCCGCACAACCCCGGTTCGGCGTTCAAGGCCTTCGACCTGGCCGCGTTCCTCAAGATGGGCCGCGGTCTCGGCGAGACGTTCGACGGCTCCAACAACCGGAAGTTCGACGTCGGCGGCGGCAACTACCGCACGATCCGGAACGCGGGCGAGAGCTCCAACTGCGGCACGCAGTGCACTGTCGCCGAGGCGATGAAGGTCTCCGCGAACACCGTGTTCTACGACATGGTGATCAACAAGACGAAGGTCGACCCTGTGGCGAAGGCCGCGAAGGAAGCCGGCGTCAAGACCGAGGACGAAGGCGGCAAGTCGGTTCTCTACCCTGACCTGAACATCGCCCTCGGCGGTGGCCGAACGGTTACGACCGCCGAAGACATGGCAGCCGGGTTCGCAACCTTCGCAAGTGAAGGCGTTCGGCAGAAACAGCACTTCGTCGCCAAACTCACGAACTCCCAGGACGAGGTCGAGTTCGACGAGACGGCTCCCAAGGGCGCTCCCGCCTTCAGCGACGACGCCGACAAGAGCAAGCAGATCGCGGGCAACGTCACCGACGCGCTCGAAGAGGTCATCCCCTATTCGAAGCTGAAGTGCCCGTCGAAGCACGAGTGCGCCGGCAAGACCGGGACGCAGCAGTACGACCCCAGGGACAGCGATCCGGCAAATTACCGCGACCGCAACGCGCAGACCTGGATGGTGGGCTACACGCCGAGCATTTCGACCGCGGTATGGGTCGGCGGCGACGGCAACAAGCCGCTGCACGACAAGAGCGGTAAGCCGATCTACGGCCGGACGATCGCCGGGCCCATCTGGGAAGATTTCATGTCCCGGTACATGACCGGCAAGCCGTCGGAGAAGTTCGACAGCGTCAAGCCGATCGGCAAGGACGCGCGTTCTGTGCCGACGACGACGGTTCAGAAACCGCCGCAGACATCGACGCCTCCGCCCGAGACACCGTCAACCACCACGACGCCGACAACTCCCACCGAGCCCACCGAGCCGACGGACACTGGCAAGCCGACGAAGCCCACCAAGCCGAGCTGGACGAGGCCGGGGCCGGGGACTTCGGATCCGTTGTTCCCGAACGGCGAAGATCCGTGACGATCGGGCGGATAGCATAAAGAAGGTGTGCCGGGCCATGCCTGGCACACCTTCTTTATCGGACAGGACGAACTACGGTCCTACGATCATGAAACCCGCTCAGTGCCAGCGTGAAAGCACCTGAACACCGCCGTCCCGTGCGCCTGCGCGGAAGACCCATTGAGAACTTGAGCTGGTCTGCTTGGCTGCCGACGTGATGGACATCTTCCCCTTCGAGTTGTAGAACGGCCCGCACTGCAACCAAGTGCGGCCCCCGTCCTGTGACCAGTCCAGCCACACGCTGCTCTCCTTCGGCAGCCAGTCCTGCACAGGTCCGTTGTCGCTCGCGAACAGCATCGCCCAGCCACGGGTCACACCGTTGACCTTGCCGAAGTTGAGAACCAGCCAATGTGAACCGCTTCTGACCTGTTCGACCTCCAGCCCTGACAGGTTGTCCGGGATATCGACGAAGCCGTTGGCTCCGCCTGCACAATCCCTCGCTGCGGCCATCGCGGGCGACGGCGCGACAACGCCGACCCCCGCGATCAGTCCCACGACCGCCGCCAAGGCTCCGACACGTGCGAGGAAACCGTGGGTACCGAGATTCTTCACATGAACCCCTCGAATTACCGCCGATTAGGTGACCACTCAGATCGACCACCGACCGGAAACCTTAGCAGCAAAGACCCTCCAAGCAAAGAAGATACTGCGAACATGAGTTCGACCCGATACTTGCGATTTTTTGCGTAAACTCGTCAAATTCTTCGTTATTCGAAGAATTTTTCATTCAAACATACGAAAACCTGGGCCGGCCCGCACGCTACCCGAATGGCGGATGACACCGCGTGCACCAGGCCGGTTTGATGATCAGCATCACCAGCCCGCGCTGGCGAGCGCTCGCGGGAGCACTTCTCTGCAGCACACCGAGGACACGGTTACTCATTTGTTTGATTTGCCGAACGCTTCACCGAAAGGAAGTAACCTGCTCGATCGAATCACGCCTTCGTTTTGATGAGCTTTCGAAGGGGGAAGAATGAGAAAGGTCGGCCATAGAGCCGCAATAGCCGCTTTAGCCGTGGTGTCCGTGATGTCCAGTGTCGCGATGACCACGCCTGACGCCGTTTCTTCCGGTACCGAGCAAGCCCCTGCGTCGCCCGCGCCCTCGATCCGACCGGCAGCGGTCGACCTCGCCCAGCGAAACGACCTGCTCGGACCAGGTTGGAAGGCGTCCCAAGACCGGCTGTGGACGACCAGCGGCGACGCAAATGGCTTTCACGTCCTAGTGGCCGAGGCTAAGACAGGATATTCCTGGCGAACTGCCGCGACCCTGCGTCAGCCTGGTCTGGAAGCTGATCAGTGGATCGGCAACGCCTGCATCACCGGCTCCGGCGACCGAGCAGTCGTCGTCTACGCGCCGCGGACGTTCACGAACAAGGAGAAGCTGACCTCCAGGGGTGGTTTCACCGCGATCGTCGATCTTGTTTCCGGCGCGATCACCCAGCTGCCTGTACGCACTTCGCTCGCGTATTACAACCCCGGCTGCGGCGCGGGCGAAACCGCGGCTTTGACTCAAGAAGCCACTGAAGACCTTGGCAAGACCGGCGTACTCCTCGCCGATGCCGCCTCCGGCAAAGTCGGCTCCCGTAAGGAGCTGGCAGGGCAGGTCACCTCGGCGCTGCCTGTCCCGGACGGCTTCGTGGTCGCGGACTCAAAAGGCCTTCTGAAGGTCGCGGATGACGGGAAATCGACACGCTTGGTCGCGAACACCGCAGGTGTCCCATTCGCCGTGAAGGCCGACGGCGATCGCGGCATCGTGTTCATGGACCAGACAAGAGACGCCACGAGGATCTTCCGCGCAGTTACGGAAGGGTCGGGCAAGAAGGCGCAAGTGCACCAGCTGGCGTCGGGCAAGCGCGGCGCCCTTGGCCTGTCGTCCGGCTCAGGAGGGCGGCTGTTCATCACCGGCGCGGCCGATAGCCTCACCCAGCTGCCCCCCTCGATCTCAAAAGTGGACGCACCGGTGTCCGCCAGCGTCTCCACCCTCGGCGAGGCGGTTGCCGAGGTCGTTCGGACGACCCCGTCGTCACCTGACGCAAGCACTCCCGAACTGGTACATATCGAGGCCAGGAGCGCGAGGACGGGCAAGGCGCTGGCCTTCACCGTGAACCCCGGCGAGACGTTGAAGCCCCGGTGGACCGACCCACGGGATCCGGCTCGGACCTGCGCCGTTCCACGGAACAGCACCGGCAGGCAGGTGTATCAGCCCAAACCCAAGCAGGTGGAATGGGCGGCGAACATGGCCGTCAAGGGGCAGCTCTCGATCACCCGTCCCGCCAACTGGCGAGGTAACGGGCTGGGCGCGTATGTACCTCAGCAGCTGTTCAGGTCCATCGAAACAGGGGGAGACGTGCAAGTCCCGGCACAGATCCTCTTGGGGATCCTTGGCCAGGAGTCCAACCTGTGGCAGGCGAGCAGGCACACTCTTCCAGGTGAGGTCGGAAATCCTCTGATCGGCAACTACTACGGTCTCGCGATCTACGACGAGCCGACCACCAATGACTGGGATATCCGGTGGGACAGGGCCGATTGCGGCTACGGAGTCTCCCAGCTGACCGACGGAATGCGCCTTGCCGGTCACGCGCGGCCAGACGAACAGCTGCTGCCAGCTGACGAACAGATCGCAGCAGCCACCGACTATGCAGCGAATCTCGTGGCCGGCCTCCGGATATTGAAGTCGAAATGGAACCAGCTGCAGCGCGCCGGAGTAACCATCAACAACAACGATCCGTCGAAGATTGAGAACTGGTTCTACGCAACCTGGGCGTACAACTCCGGTTACCACACCGGAAAAGGCAAGGACGACGACGGTGTCGCTGGATTGGGCTGGCTGAACAACCCGGCCAACCCGCGTTACCCCCCAGGCCGTACCGCGTTCGGCAAGAACCCTCGAGACTTCGCGACGCCAAGCCGTTGGCCTTATCCGGAAAAAGTACTGGGTTTCGCGTCGTATCCACCGAGCGGTTACGAGAATCCGGAGCTTGCCGTTCCCTTCTTCCGCGCCGCGCGATGGCTCACCGACCTCTTCAGGGAAGCAGCCGTGCCGCCCCCTTGGCTGTTCTGCGTCCAACAGAACTCGTGCGCATGGGGGACATCGACAAAGCCCGACGGCGAGGGAGTGGAAGACGAACCCGCCGGCCCTTGCCAGCACAAGAACGCGGCGGGCAAGTTCGACTTGAAATGCTGGATAACCTATCCGCTCATGTCGAAAGACGATTGCGCCAGAACCTGCGGGTTCGAATTCATTCGATATCCATATCCGGAGTACGCACAGGAGCCCGACGACGGAATCAGCTATCCTCCCGTCTGCACCCCGGCAGGCCTGGTAGCGGATGCCATCACCGTCGATGACGTGCCCAATGAAACAAAACCGGTCCAAAACCCCGGCTGCAACGGAATCGGGAGAAACTACGGAAGTTTCGACTTCACCTTCAAGAAGAACGCTCAAGGGTTCGAACCCGGAAAGATCGACCTCCACCAACTCGGCGGAGGACTCGGTTCTCATTTCTGGTTCAGCCACACTCGCGGTAGTTATCAAGAGGGCTTGGACCTCGAAATCAACGGGACCTGGACTTTCGAACCAATCGACGGTCTAGCGCGCGTGAAGGTACACATACCCGCCCATATGAACAAGGGTTCGCTCGTCACGTATCGTGTCGAGAACGCCAACGGTACCGTCCCGGTTATCGTCGACCAGAAATCTAATGACAATCGATGGGTCGATCTGGGCGTGCACCCCTTTTCGAAGTCTTCCCCGCCGAAGATCCACCTCGGCACAATTCAGCCGGAAACCAACGGGGAGAAGACCATCGCCTGGGATGCCGCCGCCCTGGAACCCGCCTACCAGACCGGATCAACCACTCTGTACCAGCCCACTGTATGGAATGACGCCAACGGCAGATGCATGATGTTGCGCAACAATTCCACTTCCGAAACCGTGGTCGAGCAACGCGATTGCAACAAATTCAGCGCCAACTACTGGTACTTCGAAAAGGTCGGCACCGAACCCGAAAGCAATGCGGCGATCAGCAGAATCATCGACCGAGGGAATGGCCGATGTCTACAGTCGCCCGACGGGTCGACCGGCTGGGGGGTGCCAGTCATAGAAGCCACTTGCGACAGCAACAACCTTGCTCAGCTATGGGTTGTACCCGACCTTGTGAACACTCCCGAACCGAAAATGATCCGCAATCGAGATCGCGGAATGTTCATAACACCGAAGGACTCTTCATACCTGAGCGGAACTCCACTGGTACTGGAACCCGAAAAGGCTGACGAAAACGGCAACTCGACCGATCCCAGCCAGTCATGGCGACTGAGTATGGAGGCGCCGCCTTCGTGATACCCGCTCTCGCGGTCAGTGTGATCGTTCTCCTCGGCTCCCCGGCAGGCGCGCCTGCCGGGGAGCCGCAGTGGGTCGATCAACTCGGCCTTGCCCAAGCCTGGTCCCACTCGCGTGGTGAAGGTGTCCGAGTCGGCCTCGTCGACACGGGCGTGGACCTGTCCGAGCCCGCACTGACGGGGCGAGTCTTAGCCCAAGCGGACTTCCCCGACCTCGGTGGTGGCGCGGCGAGCGGGGAAGGCCACGGCACCATCATGGCTTCCCTGGTCGCAGAAGTCGCACCACAAGCGAAGATCCTCTCCGCGCGGATGACCGGCGGCCCCGAGGACGCGAACAGCGCCATTCGCTGGGCAGTCGACGACGGCGCCACGGTGATCAACCTCTCACTCGGCGGGCCGGTCGATTCGCCTGCGTTCGACACTGGACTCCGGTACGCGATGGAACACGACGCGGTCGTGGTCGCCGCCGCGGGCAACGCCGACGTCGACAGCGAAGTCACAAGCCCCGCCGACCGACCCGGCGTGGTCGCGGTGTCCGCTGTAGACAAAAACGGTCATTTCGCCCGAAATGTAAGTGTGTCGGGACACGAGGTCAGCTTCGCTGCCCCTGGTGTTGGTATCACCACGGCTTCGAAGAGAGCGGCGCCGACATCGGGTACCAGCCATGCAGCGGCTCTGATGACTGGCGTAGTCGCACTGGTCAGGGCTCGTTTTCCTCAGCTGACGGCCGAGCAGGTGGTTGAGCGGCTCGCTCGCACCGCCAAGGACATGGGGGCTCCCGGGCGGGATCCGGAGTACGGATACGGGACGGTCGATCCCGTCGCTGCTTTGCTCTCGCCGGCTGCGACGGAGACGGAAAGCAGCGCTTTGACGTGGTGGCTCGGCCCCCTCGGGCTACTGGTCATAGTGGGAGTGTGGCTACTGATTCGTGGGCGTACGCGGGTTTTTTCGTCGCATCGGTGAACCTGAACCGATCCGATACGTCTTCAGTAGAAGGAGACCTGCGACCGCAGGACCGCGCTCACCCACGGAAGGTTCGGAGGACGTCCCAGTGAACGACGATCCCCACGGCGGATGGCCAGGTCAGGACCCTGACCCCGCCCGTCGTCCGCAACGCCCGGCCGGACCGCCCCGTCGTCCCGCCGGTCCGCCCCCGGGATACGGGCAGCGGCCGGGACCCGGTCCGCAGGGACAGGCGCCGTGGCAGCGCCAGGGTCCGTCCCAGCAGCAGCCACCCCCGCGCCGTCCGCAGCGGCCGCCGGTCGCGCCGCAGCACGAGCCGGACCTCATCACGCATCACGAGCACAACGGCACCACCGATCGCGGGTACGAAGAGCCGTACGAGGACGAGCAGTACGGCCCGGAGACCGACGAGAACGGGAAACCGATCCTCACCCCGGCCCAGCGCAAGAAGCGCCGGTGGAGACGGATCCGGCGGGTGCTGCTCGCGCTGTTCTGCCTGTTCGTCGTCATCCCGGCGATCGCGTTCGTGATCACCTACTTCTCCGTCGACGTGCCGTCGCCGCAGTCCGTCGCGGCCACACAGGGCCAGGCGGTGACGTACTACTACGCCGACAACACCGAGATGGGCAAGGACGTCCCCAAGGGCGGCAACCGGCAGATCCTGACGCCGGAGCAGATCCCGGACATCGTCAAGAAGGCCGTGATCGCCACCGAGGACGCCTCCTTCGAGACGAACTCGGGCTTCGACATCGGCGGCATCCTGCGCGCGGTCTACAACCAGGTCACCGCGGGCAAGGGCGGTGGTTCGACCATCTCCCAGCAGTACATCAAGGTCGCCAGCGGGGACGACGAATCGTCGCTCGCGCGCAAATGGACCGAACTCGCCAAGTCCTTCAAGATGAACCAGACGTACGAGAAGAAGGACATCATCACGGCGTACCTGAACATCATCTACTTCGGGCGCGGTGCGTACGGGATCGAGTCGGCCGCGCAGGCGTTCTTCGGCAAGCCCGCCGGTGAGCTGAACGCGTCCGAGGCGGCGCTCCTCGCGGGCCTCATCCAGCAGCCGGGCCGCTCGGAGAACCCGAAGGTGGCGAACGAACGCTGGACCGTCGCGCTGAACCGGATGGTGCAGAACGGTTTCCTCTCCGCCGCCGACCGCGCGAACCTGCAGTTCCCGACGCCGATCCCGCAGGAGGACAAGCAGCAGGCCGGCGTGGTCAACCCGTTCATCCGCGACAAGGTCAAGGAAGAGCTCGCCGCGAACGGCATCACCGACGACGTCTACTACCGCGGTGGCTACAAGGTCTACACGACCATCGACCCGAAGGCGCAGGCCGCGGCCGAGCAGGCGGTGGCCGACGGGATGAAGGGCCAGACCGACGAGAACCTGCTCAACGCGCTCGTCGCGATCGATCCCAAAACCGGTGGGGTGAAGGCGTACTACGGTGGCCCGACCATCGTGAAGGGGCCCAACGGCAAGGACCAAAAGGGCCGCGACTGGGCGAACACACCGCAGAACCCCGGGTCGTCGATGAAGCCGTTCGACCTCACCGCGTACATGCAGCTCGGCAAGGGCGGCATCAATTCGACGTTCGACGGCTCCAACAACCGGCAGTTCGGGAAGCAGACGATCCGGAACGCCGGTCCCGGCAGCACCTGTTCGCAGCAGTGCACGGTGTCCGAGGCGATGCAGCGGTCGGCCAACACGGTGTTCTACGACATGGTCGTGAACGTGACCAAACCCGGGCCGGTGGCACAGGCGGCCAAGGACGCCGGGGTGAAACCCGCCCCCGACGGCAGCTCCGAACTGTTCGCCGACAACAACATCGCGCTCGGCGGCGGCAAGACGGCCATCACCCCGGAGGACATGGCCGCCGCGTACGCCACCTTCGCGGGTGAAGGACAGCGGCGGGACAAGCACTTCGTCGTCAAGGTGACCAACTCGCAGGACGAGGCCGCGTACTCCGCTCCGGAAGAGGCGAAGCCCGCGTTCGCCGACGACGCCGACAAGAGCAAGCAGATCGCCGGCAACGTCACCGAGTCCCTCAAGGGTGTCGTCCCGTTCTCGAAGCTCAAGTGCCCCAACAACCACGAGTGCGCCGGAAAGACCGGGACCCAGCAGCACACCTACCGGCCGGGCGAGCCCGCGTCGGCGAAGGACGCCAACTCGCAGACCTGGATGGTCGGCTACACGCCGTCGATCTCGGCCGCGGTGTGGGTCGGCGGCGACGGTGACAAGGCGCTGAAGGGCAAGAACGGCAAGTCGATCTTCGGTTCGACGATCGCCGGCCCGATCTGGCAGAAGTTCCTTTCCCTGTACCTGAACGGGAAACCGGGGGAGCGCTTCGACAAGGTCAAGATCATCGGCGGGGACGACAACAACACCGTCCCGTCGACGCAGACCCCGCCGGACGACGACGAGGGCTCGACCGAGACCGGCACGCCGTCGACCGGCCCGTCGACCGGATCTTCGTCTTCGCGGAACGAAGAGGACCCGCCTTCCAGCTCGAAGAACCCGCCTTCGTCCAGTGAGAACAACGAAGAGGGCGGCAACGGTCCCGGCCGGGGCGGCGGGGGCAGAGGCGATACCGAATAGCTAGAGGGTGACGACGCGCCGTTCGGCACCCGCGAGGTGAGCGGCTTCGATGACCCGGAGCGTCTCGACCGCGGAGGCGGGATCGACCGGGAAGCCGCCCTTGCCGAGCAGCGCGTCGCGCACCTGCGCGTAGAAGTCCTCGTAGCGGCCGACCTCGGTGGGCACGGTCTCGACGTCTTCGTTCACGCCGAGCACGCCCGCGTCCGACAGCGGCTCGATGCCCCAGCCGGGGTCGCCGGGCCGCAGGCCGTCCTTGATCTGCGGCTCCTGGACGTCGAGGCCGTACTTCGTGAAGGTCGCCTTGTCGCCGAGCACGCGGAATCGCGGGTTCCGGGTGCCCGCGAGCGCGGACGCCCACAGGTGCGAACGCACGCCGTTGGTGTGCTGAAGGGCGACGAAGGCGTCGTCGTCGACCGACACCCCGGCGCGGCGCCTGTCGACCTCCGCGTAGACCTCGGAGACCGGGCCGAACAGCTGCAGCGCCTGGTCGACGATGTGCGCGCCGAGGTCGTAGAGGAGCCCGCCCGCCTCGGCGGGGTCGCCGAACTCGCGCCAGTTGTCCCGCGGCTTCGGCACCCAGCGGTCGTAGCGTGACTCGAAGCGGAAGACGTCGCCGAGGCGTCCGGTTTCGAGGACCTTCCGGACGGTGAGGAAGTCCGAGTCGAACCGGCGGTTCTGGAACACCGTCAGCCCGACGCCCTTGGCCTTCGCGGCTTCGACGACCTTCGACGCTTCGGCCGCCGTCGGCGCGAAGGGCTTGTCGACGACGACGGGCAGACCCGCCTCGATCGCCCGGAGCGCGAGCGGAACGTGGGTGCGGTTCGGCGTGCTGACGACGACCAGGTCCAGCTCGCCGGCCTTCGCGAACAACGCGTCCGCGTCGGGCAGCACGTCGGCGGCCGGGTAGTCGGCGCGCGCCTGCGCGACCCGGTCCGGGTTCGAGGTGACGATGGCGGCCGGGGTCAGCCCCGGTGTCGCGTCGACCAGCGGCGCATGGAAGACGCGTCCGCCGGTGCCGTATCCGAAGATCCCCACTCGCAAGTCAGCCATGACCCCATTAAACAACAGTGTTGCGTAATCAGCCAGCCATGGCAGGATGCGCGCTATGCCGGAGACCGGGGTCAATCTGCGCGGCCTGCGCCAGCACAATCGGACACTGCTGCTCACACATATCCTGCGCGCGGGCGGTCTCAGCCGCGTCGAACTCGCCGAGCGCACCCGGCTCACCCAGCAGGCCGTCTCGAAGATCGTCCCCGAACTGCTCGAAGCCGGCCTGCTGGACGAAGAACGCCAGCCCGCGACCGGTGTCGGCAAGCCGCGCACCCTGCTGCGCGTCCGCGCGGACGCCCGGCACGCGCTCGGCGCCCAGCTCGACCGGGACTCCTTCCGGGTGGTCATGACCGACCTGACCGGCAAGATCATCGCGTCGCGCGGCGGGCCGCTGATCCCGGGATTCACCCCCGCCGAGGCCGTCTCCGCCCTCGGCGAAGCGGCCGAAGCGCTACTCGACGGCGTCGACGGTGTCCTCGGCCTCGGCGTCGGCAGCGTCGGCCCGCTCGATCACCACGAAGGAGTGGTCCGGGACGCCACGAACATGCCGGGCTGGCACGACGTTCCCCTGCGCGACCTGCTCGCGGAACGCACCGGGCTGCCCGTGCGGCTCGACAAGAACACCAACGCCGCCGCCTTCGCCCAGCACTGGCCGGAGGGCGACCAGGCCGCGACCGCCGTCGTGCTCGTCGGGACCGGGATCGGCGTCGGACTGCTGATCGACGGCAGGTTGTACCGAGGACCGCGGACCAACGCGGGCGAGTTCGGGCATACGACGCTCGCCTTCGACGGACCTCGCTGCGCGTGCGGCCGCCGCGGCTGCGTGGAGGTGCTGCACAACGCGGCGGCGACCACGGAGGAGGCGGCGGGCCTGCTGGCGATCGGGCTCGCCGACCTCGTCCAGGTGCTCGACCTCGAACGTGTCGTGCTCACCGGCCGTTCGGTCCGCGCGGCACCCGGGGTGTACCGCGACACCGTCGCCGCGCGGCTGCGCGAACTCCTGCCTTTGCCGCACTGGCAACGGATCCAGGTCGATCTCGACGAGATGGGCGACGACGTCGTGGCGTTCGGCGCGGCGGCGGAGGTGCTGGCGGGGTTCTACGAGAGCGGCGACATCACCTAGGAAGCCGTTTGTAACGGACGATGCTCCCACGACGACCTTGCATCGACATTCGGTAGCAAAGGGAGTCAGTTGCGCGCCAGGACGATCATCGCGACCATCACCGTGACCTGCGGGGTTCTGCTGTCCGGATGCGGCACCGCCGTGTCGCCACCCGATCCCAAGGCCGAATGGACGGCCGCGATGAAGAGTGCGGGTTTCGTACCGAACTCCCCGCGCACTTATGACGAGATGTTCGAGGCGGCGAAGAATTTCTGCAGCGCGGGATCCGCGCTGGCGATCAGCGGGCTCGCCCGCACCGTTCTGACACCTGAAATGGCCGACCGGACGGCGATGCCGGCTCGCGGCAAGGACCCCGACACCGCGGCCAAGGCATACGGGGACGCCACCTGGAAGTGGGCCTGCGGACACCAGTAGATCGCCGGCGGGGTTCTACGAGAGCGGCGACATCACCGGGTGGTCACCCGGATAGGCGCTAACATCCGCCACGTGCCCGACCAGACGCCCCAGCCCGAGGCTCCGCTCTCCCTCACCCCCGGCGAGCGGGTCATCCCGAGCTGGAACGAACCGCTCGTGGCCGCGGCGACCCGGCCGATCGGCGGTCCGCTCGGCGAGCACGCGGCCGTGGGGCGGCACTGGTTCTGGTCACCGCAGCGGGTCGGGCTGCTGCTGGCCTGCCTCGCGCTGGTGCTCTCGTGGTTCGGCAAGGCGTCGTGCATCCAGCAGTACACCGACGACTCCGGCACCCATCAGCTCGACTGGCGGGCGGGCCGCCCGTTCGTCGCGATGTGTTACTCGGACATCGTCCCGCTCTACAGCTCCGAGCGGCTGAACGATCCGGACACCTTCCCGTACGTGACTTCGTGGACCGAAAACGAGGGAACGGCGAAGGAGACCACGCGGTACATGGAGTACCCGGTGGCGACCGGGCTGTTCCAGTGGATCAACGCGAAGCTCACCGAAGCCTGGCTCTCGGTCGCGGAAGCGGGCTGGCTGCCCGGCGCGCTCCCGGTGGCCGTGTACTTCAACATCTCGGCACTGTGGCTCGCGCTGGCCTGGCTCGTGACGGTGTGGGCGACCGGCCGATCGCTGAAACGTCGCCCGTGGGACGCCGCGCTGGTCGCGATCTCGCCGCTGGTGCTGGTGCACGTCTTCACCAACTTCGACGCCATCGCGACCGCGTTCACCGCGACCGCGCTGCTCGCGTGGGCGCGGCGACGGCCCGAGGTCGCGGGTTTCCTGCTCGGGCTCGGCGCGGCGGCGAAGCTGTATCCGCTGCTCCTGCTCATCCCGTTGCTCTTCCTGTGCCTGCGCGCGGGCAAGGTCAAACAGTGGGCGCTCACCGCCGGGCTCGCCGTGGCGACGTTCGTCGTGATCAACGTCCCGTTCGCGCTCGCCGCGCCGACCGGCTGGTGGGAGTTCTTCCGGCTCAACACGGCGCGCCCGATGGACCCGGACTCGCTCTACAACGTGATCTCCCACCTTTCCGGCTGGGCCGGATTCGACGGGAAGCTCGCCACGGGTGAGACACCGGTCGTGCTCAACGCCGTCGTCGCGGTGCTTTTCCTCGCCGCCTGCGCCGGCATCGGCTACGTCGCGCTGAAGGCGCCGCGCCGTCCGCGGCTCGGCCAGCTCGCCTTCCTCGTGGTGGCCGCGTTCCTGCTGACCAACAAGGTGTGGAGCCCGCAGTACTCGCTGTGGCTGGTCCCGCTGGCGGTGCTCGCGATCCCGCGCTGGCGGCTGCTGCTCGGCTGGATGATCCTCGACGCGCTGGTCTGGGCGCCGCGGATGATGTACTACCTCGGCGTCGACAACAAAGGCCTGCCGCAGGACTGGTTCCTTGGCGCCGTCGTGATCCGCGATCTGGCGGTGATCGGCCTTTGCGCGCTGGTGATCCGCGACGTCTACCAGCCGCGCAAAGACCCGGTCCGCCTCGCCGGCGACGACGATCCGATCGGCGGATTCCTCGACGGCGCCCCCGACCTACGCGCGGTCAAGCACGCTTCAACACCTCAGGTCCAGGACGTTCGAGCCTGATGTGCTTGCCGAAGTCCTCGGCCCCGAAGTCTTCGATCCGCACGACGACGGCTTCGGGCGAGGTCTCGACGAGCCTGCAGGCGAACCAGTCTTCGCCGTGCCTGACCGACCAGCGCTCGGCGAGGATGGCCAGGCCCTCCGCCTCCAGCAACGCGACGGAGTCGTCGAAGGCGGCGGGCCCGCCGAGCGGGTAGCCGAAAACGGTCAGTGCCTGCCAACGGGTTACCGGCGCGGGGACGACGTAGCCGACGTGCTCGCCGTCCTCCGCCCGGTACACGGTCCGATTCTTCATGCGGCCAAGACTCGACCCTCCCGTGGCGAGAGGGTCAAGCCGATTCAGCGCACGAGGTAGCCGCCCGTGCTCGTTTCGAAGAACGGCACCGGCCCGGTGCAGGGCAGGACGTCCTGTTCGAAACCGCCGTACCCCCAGCTCCAGCCGATCCGGTCGTGGCCGCGCGGCACGTCCCGCACCGAGAAACCGACGCGGCGGCCGACCACGTTCACCGGGAAGGCGGGGATGTCGGCGCGTTCGATCACGCCGGTCAGGACGGCGAGGTCGCCGTCACGCGAGACGCAGTCGACCTTGCCCTCGAAATCGGCGACGAGTTTGCCGTCCTTCGTCAGGTGATTCACGTGGAACCGGCCGGAAGACCTCCCGGGTTCCCCGAAAGCGGCGAAGTCGAATCGGACCGGCTCGCCTTCGTAAGCGGGGAACGTCAGCGGCCCGCCCGCCGACCCGATGACCGCGGACCCCGCCGCCTGCGTCGCCGTCGCCTGGGTCGCCCCCAGCGTTCCCGCGGCGACGGCGAGCACTGCGACGGCGGCGATCTTGGCCTTGAGCTTCATGGCTTTCCCTCCAGTACCGGGTGTGTCCCGGCTGGATTCGAGCCTTCCTCGATCGGTGTGCCTGGCACTCCCGCTGGAGAGGGAACGGCCTCCCGCGCGAGTAGCCCTAGGCGGACGCGACGCGCTCCCGGACGAAGGCGATGTCCGCCGCCTGCCCGTCCGACGGAGTCTCGACCACCACCGGAGCGCCCGCTTCGGCCGCGACCGCGGCCAGCACCTCGGGATCGATCGTGCCGTCGCCGCCGACCACGTTGGCGTGCCGGTCCCGGGTGGAACCGAACTCGTCGCGCGAGTTGTTGAGGTGCACGAGGTCGATCCGGCCGGTGATGGCCTTGACCTTCTTGACCGCCTCGGTCAGATCCCAGCCGGCCGCGTACGCGTGGCAGGTGTCGAAACAGAAACCCGCGCCGAATTCGCCGACCTTGTCCCAGAGCCGGGCGATCGTGTCGAGGTCGCGGGTCATCGCGTTGTCGCCGCCCGCGGTGTTCTCGATCAGGATCGGCACGGCGAAGCCGCCCTTTTCCTGTTCCCGCTCGAAAAGCTTGCGCCAGTTGACGAGGCCCTCTTCGACGTCTTCCCCGGAACCGACGTGGCCGCCGTGCACGACGAGCCCTTTCGCGCCGATTTCGGCGGCGCCGTTCGCGTGCTGCGTGACGTTCTTCCGCGACGGGATGCGGATGCGGTTGTTCATCGACGCCACATTGATCAGGTACGGCGAGTGGATGAACACCTCGACCGGCGATTCCTTGATCGCTTCGCCGTGCGGGTGGGGTTTGGGAGCCTTCCAGCCCTGCGGGTCCGAAAGGAAGAACTGGAGGACCTCGGCTTCGCGTTCGGCGACCGCGGAGAGGGGATCGTCGTCGCGGACATGGGCACCGATTTTCATGCCAGCAAACTACCCTTGGCCAATTCTCACCGGCGCGCCCCAGTCCGTCACGCTCGTGGGGTAGCGTGAGCGCGTTCCGTTAAAACCGCGTGGGTCTTTGAGGGGCGGAGGACGAACTCGATGGGGAAGACTGCCGGGCGGATCACGGCTTGGGGATTCGCGCTTTCGGTCACGGCCGGACTCGCGTTCCCGATGACCGCGACGGCCGCCGAGGAACCGAGCCCGACCCTTTCCGGTGAATGCGGATCGACCCTGCAGAACGGGAAGTCCGGCAACGGCCTCACCGCCGACGTGGGCGCGCCGCTCGGTTCGTCCGAGGTGCTGACGGTCGGCCTCGATTCGAAGGCCAAGACCGCCGAGGGCCGGAAGCCCCTGCTTTCGCTGCCGGTCGGCGATCTCGTCAAGACGACCGGCCTCACCGACAACGCGGCGGGCGACCTCGTCGCGCAGGGTGTCTGCAAACCGGCGCAGGGCGCGGTGAACGCGGTCGGGAATCTGACCCAGGGCGTCGTCGGGGAGATCCCGGGGGTCCCGGAGATCCCACCCGGCCCGAACCCGCCCCAGCCGGAGCCGCCCAAGCCTGAGCCCCCGAAGCCGGGCCCTGGACAGCCCGGTGGCCCGGGCAGCGAACTCCCGGTCGAGACCGCCCCGGGTTCCTCCACCGGCATCGGCGGGGACTCGATCGCCGGCGTGATCAGCAACGCGGCACTGCTCCCCGGCAGCTTCGTCCAGGCGCCGGTGATCACCGAGATCATCCCCGGCGAGGTGCCGCCGCCCACCGTCGACGAAAAGGACACCGGCAACGCGCAGGCCGTCCAGGCGCCGGTCGCCCCGGCCAAGCTGCCGCTGCTGCTCGCGGTGCTGGCGCTGGCCGTCGTCGCCGCGGCTCTGGTCCGCGCCTGGCTGCGGGGCAAGCCCGCCTGATCTTCACCGTCAGTGACGCCCGCTTCCACTCGAATGCCTGACCTCTTCGAGTGAGCGGGCGTTACTTGTCTCCATTAGCGTCGTTGTCCGGGTAGGTGACCCCGACGACGGAGGAGTCGAAGGCATGCGCGAACGGACACGGAGGGCGACGGCCCTGGGTGCGTCGGCCTTCATTCTCGCGGGCTCGGCCGCCCTCGCCATGCCCGGCACGGCCGCCGCCGCGGAGACCAAGACCGCCACCTGCGGCGGCTCGGTGACCGCGAAGACCGGCGACACGATCCTCGGCAAGACCCCGTTGCTCGGCATTCCGCTCAACCTCGGCCAGGCCGGACCGGTGTCCGGGGTGCTCACGGGGACGATCAACGCGCTGCTCGGCACGGTCTGCAAGGTGACGGTGACCGTGGTGAACACCGTCGTCGCGCCGGTCCCGGTCGTCGGCGCGCCCGCCGCGGAGGCGCTGAACGGCGCCGTCAGCGGAACCCACGAAGCCCTGACCGGTGGTGGCGCCAAGCCCGCTCCCGGAACCCAGCCTCAGCCTGGGAAACCCGCTCCCGGAACACCCGGCAGCGGCGGTCCGCAGACCGGCGGACCGGGTGCTCCCGCGCAGGGCGGCGCCCCGGCGGGCGGCATTCCGGCGGCGAACAGCCCGCTCCTGCCCGGCACCTTCACCCCGAACTTCGGCGGCCTGCCGTGGGGTATCAGCACGGGCTACGCCCCGATGCGCGACTACAGCTCCATCCCGATGGCGACGGCCGGTCTCTTCAGCCCGTCGCCCGGCCTCCGGTACGGCGGCCAGATCCCGGGTTACGCGCCCCAGTTCGGCATCGAGACCGAGAACCAGGCCGGAAACCCGGACGTCCAGAACGCGGGACAGGCTGAAGCGCTACCGAGTGTGAGCGACGGATTCACTCAGGACGGGAAACTGCCGCTGCTGATCGCCGTTTTGGCACTCTCCGGAGTCAGCGCGGGCCTCGTACGCACCTGGGTCCTCCGCCGAATGGCCGCTACAAGTTAGGCCTACCGCCTAGTATCTTTCTGGTCACTCCCTCGTTATCCCCGTTGCAGTGATTCCTCATGCACTGCTTCACGCCCCCACCGACCCGGAGGATCGCGCCCGTGCGGAAGACCACCATCTGGCAGACCACCCGCAAGGCGCTCACCGTCACCGCACTCGCGACCATGGTCACCGGTGGCGCGCTCCTGACGGCCGGTACCGCCTCGGCGGCCACCACGCTGGCGAACGCGTGCAGCGGCACCGTGAACGGCGGGATGGGCGACACCGTCGCGATCACCGGCACCTCGGTCAAGGAACTGGTGCGGGCGGGCGCGCGGGAAGCGGGCACGCTGGCGCTGTACGACGTCGCCGCGAACGACATCGCGAAGGTCAACAAGATCGACCTCGGCTCCGTCCCGAACGCCGCGGGCGGTTCGATCGACGGCAAGGCGATCGGCGCGGCCGTGCGCCAGGCCGTCAAGGACACCAAGTCCTGGGGTCTCGGGCTGAACCCCGAAAAGACGCTGAATTCCATCGAGCACAAGGTCGCCGGCAGCTGCGGGCTGACCACGGTCGCCACGAACTACGTCGCGCCCACCCTGCCGTCGCCGGGCACCACCGCCCCGCAGCAGGGCGGCAACGGCGGCGGCACCAACGGCCTCCCGTCCTCGCCGAGCCTGCTGCCCGGCGGCAGCAACAACGGCACCGGCTACGCCCCGCCGCGCGACTACGGCAACCTGCCGGTCGCGCAGCCGGGTGTCGCGGTGGCGCCGGGCGTGCGCTACCCGGCCAACAGCCCGCTCCCCGGCGAGGGTGCCCCGCAGTACGGCACCGAGGGCCAGGCGGGGCAGGGTCCCGACGTCCGCAACGCGGGCAACGCCGAAGCGCTCGCGACCGACGGCATGCCCGGCGGCGACGTCCAGCTGCCGATGCTGCTCGCGGTGCTCGTGCTCGCCGGGGTGACCGCCGCGCTGGTCCGCACCTGGGTCCTGCGCCGCGTCTCCTGACCGCCAGGTACGCTTACCTGGACAAACCCTCCTGCCACGGACAGTCCGTGGCCGCGAGCCCATAGGAGGTGAGTGGTTGTGTCACGCCATTACGAGGTAATGGTCATCCTGGACCCCACGCTCGACGAGCGTACGGTGGCCCCGACCCTGGACAACTTCCTCAACGTGATCCGCACTTCGGGCGGAAGCGTCGAGAAGGTCGACGTCTGGGGCCGTCGCCGGCTGTCCTACGAGATCAAGAAGCACGCCGAGGGCATCTACGCGCTCCTCGACCTGAACTCGACTTCGGAAGCGGTCAAGGAGCTGGACCGTCAGCTCTCGCTGCAGGAGACCGTGCTCCGCACCAAGGTCATGCGCCGCGAGATCAAGCGCGCCGCGACCGCCGCCGCCAAGGCCTGAGCCGAAGGACTTTCCCGATGGCTGGAGACACCGTCATCACGGTGATCGGCAACCTCACGTCCGACCCGGAGCTTCGCTTCACCCCTTCCGGTGCGGCGGTCGCGAACTTCACCGTCGCGTCCACCCCGCGCACGCTGGACCGTCAGTCCGGTGAGTGGAAGGACGGCGAGGCCCTGTTCCTGCGCTGCAACATCTGGCGTCAGGCGGCCGAGAACGTCGCCGAGTCGCTGACGCGTGGCGCGCGAGTCGTCGTGCAGGGGCGCCTCAAGCAGCGGTCGTTCGAGACCAAGGAAGGCGAGAAGCGCACCGTCGTCGAGCTCGAGGTCGACGAGATCGGCCCGTCGCTGCGCTACGCCACCGCCAAGGTGAACAAGGTCAGCCGTGGCACCGGTGGCGGTGGCGGCGGCTTCGGTGGTGGCGGTGGTGGCCAGAGCGCCCCGCCCGCCGACGACCCGTGGGGTTCCGCCCCGCCCGCCGGTGGCGGTGGCGGCGGTTTCTCCGACGAGCCGCCCTTCTGATCCGGCGTCCACCGCGGGCGAGCAGCTCCGCGAGACGCCTCGAGACAACCACTACGTAGAAATTCAGGAGTAATACCGTGGCCAAGCCACCCATCCGCAAGCCCAAGAAGAAGGTCTGCGTGTTCTGCAAGGCCGAGAAGAAGGGCCGCCCGGAGAACATCGACTACAAGGACACCAACCTGCTTCGGAAGTACATCTCCGACCGCGGGAAGATCCGTGCCCGCCGGGTGACCGGCAACTGCAGCCAGCACCAGCGTGACATCGCCATCGCGGTCAAGAACTCCCGCGAAATGGCGCTGCTGCCCTACACCTCGACCGCGCGCTAAGGAGGCACGTCAATGGCGAAGATCATTCTCACCACCGACGTCGCCAACCTCGGTGGGCCCGGCGACATCGTCGAGGTCAAGGACGGCTACGCACGCAACTACCTGCTCCCCCGCGGCTACGCCATCGTGGCCACCAAGGGCGCGGAGAAGAACGTGCGCACGATCAAGCGGGCGCAGGAGAGCCGTCGCATCCGCGACCTCGACCACGCCAAGGAGATCAAGGCGACCCTGGAGGGCCTCGGCGCCATCCAGCTGAGCGGCAAGGCGGCCGAGGGCTCGAAGAAGCTCTTCGGTTCGATCACCACCGCCGAGATCGTGGACGCGATCAAGGCCGCGGGCGGCCCGCTGCTCGACAAGCGCGTCATCGAGCTGAAGGACCACATCAAGACCGTGGGCAAGCACTCGGTCGGCGCCCGTCTGCACCCCGACGTCCGCGTCGACGTGCGGCTCGAGGTCAAGGCCAAGTAACACCGCTTCGGCAACGGGCGGGACGTCTCCATCACGGAGGTGTCCCGCCCTTTGTTTTACGGGGAACCGCACCCCATCAGGTCACGTCTTAAGCTTGACTGGGGATCGAGGCATTATCGAGACTCGACGTCGAGGCACGGGGAGATCTGGACGCAATGGCTTACGACAGCAACGCCGAGCAGAACCGGCAGGAGAAGGTCTCGGTGTCCGCACCGGCCAACCCGGACAAGCCGGCGTCGGGCGGAGGCGGCGGCGGGTTCACCTTCGACAAGGACAAGATCGACGGCATCATCAAGAAGTGGACGGACCTGCAGGCCGAGCTCAAGCGGGACTACGCCGACGCGAACCTGATGGCGAACGTCAAGGCGCCCGGCAAGGAGTTCGCGAGCGGGGACTGGGAGAAGCTCGCCAACCCGTCGGGCAAGGCGTTCCTGGAGCAGAACCAGAAGATGCAGGACTACGTCAAGAACTACATCGACCAGCTGACCGCCGCGAAGCAGAAGATCGCCACGAACGAGGCCGAAACGCAGGCTTCGCTCAACAAGCACAAGGCCGTGTGATGCGACGTTCCCTCGTTCTCCTCCTGGCCGCGGGCGCGCTGGTCGCCGGCTGTTCCGGCACCAAGAACGGCACCGCCTCGTCGGAGCCTTCCTACACGACCGGGGCCGGCGCCTCGAGCGAGTCGAGCGGCTCGTCCGGCTCCGCGCCCAAGGTGTCGAACCCGCTGAAGACCTCGTCGATCGAGAGCGACGCCTGCGCCGCGCTTTCCGCGGCGAAGCGGACCGAGCTCGGCCTCGGCGAAGGCGAGCGGCGGACCACGAGCGCCGGACCCGGCTGCTCGATCTTCGCCGCCGACGACAAGCTGAACCAGATCGAGATCAGCCCGGTGCTCGCGAACAAGAACGGCCTGAGCGACGTCTACGACACGAAGGCCAACAACGAGTACTTCGAGCCGACCGAGGTCGCGGGCTACCCGGCGGTGTACGCCGCGTCGCTCGACCACCGCAAGAACGGCAAATGCGGTCTGTTCGTCGGCGTGACCGACCAGCTCTCCGTGAACATCCTGGTGCAGTACGACAACGGACCCGGCGCGAGTGATCCGTGCCCGGTCGCGCTCAAAGTGGGGGAAGCGATGATCGAGACGTTGAAGGAGGGCTGACACGTGTTCCTGCTGCCGATCATCGCCGGGTATTCGGCCTACAACCTGGCGACCACGAAATCCGGCGACTTCGAAGCGTCCGGCGGCGATCGCAAGATCGACTGCTACCACATCTGGGAGAAGATCGTCACCGGTCCGGGTACCGGGTCGATCCAGGAGGGCCAGGCCGCCGCGACCCGGCTCAAGGCCGGCTACCAGGACAGGCTGACCACCATCGACAACCTGTCGAAGGAGATGGACGCCGCCTGGACCGGTAAGAGCGCCGAGGCCGCGCAGCAGTCGGGCGCGCATCCGCTGCGGGCGTGGATGGAGGACTCCGGCAAGAAGCTGGTGGACTCCGACAAGTACCTCGGCGAGCAGAACACCGCCTTCACCACGGTGAAGGCGAAGGTGCAGCAGGTCCCGAAGGACCCGCCGAAGAACAACCTGCTCAACTCCATCACCCCGTGGACCACCGACACCGACCGCGCGATCCGGGACTACAACCAAAAGGGTCAAGCGAACGTCGACGCGTTCAACGAGTACTTCAAGGCCAGTTCCGAGAACGGCAAGAAGCTGCCCACCTACAACAAGCTGGAGGGGCAGAACACCAACGTCGACGTCAACGGCGGCGGCAAGGACAAAGACGGCAAGGACAAGGACGGCGGCGGCCAGGGCGACCGGAACGGCCACAACGGCATGCCGGGCATCTCGACGCCGCCCGGTTCGATGCCGAGCATCCCCGGTTCGGGCACACCGAACATCCCCGGTTCGAACATGCCGGGTATCGGCACGCCCGGCTCGAACCTTCCGGGCAGCAACCTGCCGGGGTCGAACCTTCCCGGCTCGAACCTGCCGGGTTCGAACCTGCCCGGCGGGCAGTACAACCCGAACATCCCCGGCAGCAACTACAAGCCGCCGTCCTGGGACGACGGGACGAACGCGTCCGGCTACACCCCGCCGAAGATCCCCGGCGCCGGCGGCTTCGGCCCGGGTGGCGGCGGAGGCGGCGGTGGCGGTGGCTTCGGCGGCACCGACATCCCCGGTGCGGGCGGCTTCGGCCCGGACGGTGGCTTCGGTCCCGGTGGCGGCTTCGGTCCCGGTGGCGGAAGTGGCGCGGCCCTGCCCGGCAACGCGGGTGCGATGGGTGGCGCCGGCGTGGGCGGCGGCGCCGGTGGCGCCGGTTCCGGAGCGGGCCGCGGCGCGGGCGGAATGATGGGCGGCATGGGCGGTATGGGAGCCGGTGGCGCCCGGGGTAAGGGCGGTGAAGACGAGGAGCGCAGCGCCAAGTTCCTGGTCGGCGACGACCCCAACGAGATCTTCGGAACCGACGAACTCACCGCACCGCCGGTGATCGGCGAATAAGTGTCGGGGCGGAGCCGGCGCTATGGCGGAATACGGCACAGAAGTGAACCCGCCTCTTCGATCGCGGTCGCGGGTTCACCGATGAAGGACTAGCTATCACGAGCAGGCCGGGCGCGTGCCAAGATTGGGGCCGCGCGCCCGGCTTGTCTTGTTCCGGGCTGGACGAACAGAACGACTAGGGGGCAGTTCCGGTGCTGGACAAACAGGTCACGATCACGACCGGCACCCTCATCACGCTGATCCGCCGCCGAGGCGGCGAACCGCACACGATCCTGTCGGAGACCCCGACCTGGTACGACGAGGACGCGCAGCGGGCCGAGGACGAGCGGACCAATGAGGAACTGGCAAGCCAGGGCCTCTTCGGCGCACGAGGACTGCACCCCGGTTTCAAGGCGACCCTCGAAGCGATCGCCAGGCCGTCGCTGGAGTACTACGGCTGGGTCGACGGCGGGTTCGAGGGCAAGGCGCTGAGCTTCAGCCTGCTCGCGGGGAGCGCCGGCGGCGAGGGTTTCGTGCTCGCCCGGCACAGCGAGCACGACGGTGTCGCGCTGGCCTCCGCGCGGCCGGAAGAGCTGCTCACCGAGTTCCTCGACCAGATCCCGAAGCTCGCGCCGGGACGCGGCCGTCCGCTCGCCGTGCCGAAGAGTCAGGTCGAGGCTCCGCGCTCGTCGTCGACGGCGCAGGACGAGGGCTTCGAGGTGCTTCGCAGCGGGCGGCAGAGCACCGGGAGCCAGGAAGCCGACGAGCTTCGCCGTATCCTCGCGTTACGCCGTTTGGGGAGCGGAAGCCTCTACGTCGCGGCCCGCGGCCGGAGCGGCGCGCGGCAGCGGATCGAACGCCCGGTGAACTACATCGATACGACCGAGGGCCGGTGGCTGACCGAAGAGGTACCGGGAAGTGGCGAGCCGAGGATCGCCTTCACACCCGCCGACCAGCAGGTTCTCGCGGAACGACTACGGAGCGCACAGGGCAGGTTGTTCGCGTCCTGAGTTCCGGCCCGTTCAGCCCGGCGGGTCACCCCTCTACCCTCCGTAGCATTCATCCACAGGGCGCCCCTGTGCGCCCGCGTGCGACACGCCGAACGACGAGTTTTGCCCGACACGCCGTCGCGAGGTGAATAAAGTTCTCCACAGTCTCTCCACAGGGGCTGACCAGCGCTTTTGTCAGACCATCCCAGCGTTGCCCACAAGTTGTACACAGGGTTTCGGCCACCTGTGAAGGGATGCCCGCAGTCATCCCCAGGTTGTCCACAGGGCGGTCCCCAGGCGAAATTGCGCTCGTCCTTTCGGGGGGCCTAGCGTGCCCGCCGGGCCGGTACACACCGTGGTGGTCGACCGGCCGGCAAGGGGAAGACAGGGGAGGGCCCGAAGCCGCGGGAGGGGCGGACGGGCACGGGCGGATCGACCGGGGAAATTCTGGCATAATCGAACGCGTGTTCGATGTCTTGAGGAGGTGGCAGCAGCGGTGGCGCTGACCGACGACCGCAATCCGATGTACGCGGAGTCCGACCCGGGTCCCAGCGACCCCGGTCCGCGTGGCGGCGAGTACGACCGCCAGCCTCCGCAGGACATCGCGGCCGAGCAATCCGTGCTCGGCGGCATGCTGCTGTCGAAGGACGCGGTCGCCGACGTCATCGAAGCCCTCGGCCCCGACGACTTCTACCGCCCCGCCCATCAAGCGATCTACGACGTCATCCTCGATCTCTACGGCCGAGGCGAACCCGCCGACCCGATCACCGTCTCCGCCGAGCTGGAACGCCGAGGCGAGCTGGGCCGCGTCGGCGGCGCCCCGTATCTGCACACCCTGATCGCGACGGTGCCGACGGCGGCGAACGCCGGGTACTACGCCGAGATCGTCTCCGAGAAGGCGGTGCTGCGGCGTCTGGTCGAGGCGGGCACCCGGATCGTGCAGTACGGCTACGGCGCGGCAGCGGCCGACGGCGCGAACATCGACGAGGTCGTCGACCGCGCGCAGGCCGCGATCTACGACGTCACCGAGCGGCGCACCAGCGAGGACTACGTCGCGCTGGAGGAGCTGCTCCAGCCGACCATGGACGAGATCGACGCGATCGCGTCGCGCGGCGGCCAGTCGCAGGGCATCCCGACCGGATTCGCCGACTTCGACGATCTGACCAACGGCCTGCACCCCGGCCAGATGATCATCGTCGCGGCCCGGCCCGGTGTCGGGAAATCGACGCTGGGACTCGATTTCGCGCGTTCGGCGTCCATCAAACACGGTCTGACCAGCGTCATCTTCTCGCTGGAAATGAGCAGGACCGAGATCGTCATGCGCATGCTCTCGGCCGAGGCTCGAATCCGCCTGGCGGATATGCGCGGTGGCAAGATGTCCGACGACGACTGGACGCGGCTCGCGCGCCGGATGAGCGAGGTCTCCGAGGCGCCGCTGTTCGTCGACGACTCGCCGAACATGACGATGATGGAGATCCGCGCGAAGGCCCGGCGGCTCAAGCAGCGCAACGACCTCAAACTCGTCGTCCTCGACTATCTCCAGCTGATGACCTCGGGGAAGCGCGTCGAGTCGCGGCAGCAGGAGGTCTCGGAGTTCTCGCGGCAGATGAAGCTGCTGGCGAAGGAGATCGAGGTCCCGGTGATCGCGATCAGTCAGCTGAACCGTGGTCCCGAGCAGCGGACCGACAAACGCCCGATGCTGTCCGACCTCCGTGAGTCCGGTTCGCTGGAACAGGACGCCGACCTCGTCATCCTGGTCAACCGCCCCGACGCGTGGGAGCGCGACGACCCGCGGGCGGGCGAGGCGGACCTGATCATCGCGAAGCACCGTGCCGGGCCGACGGCGACGATCACCGTGGCGCACCAGCTGCACTACAGCCGCTTCGTCGACCTGTCACACGACTAAAGCAAGAACTCGAAGACGTCCTTGGTGAAGCGCCGATCGCTCATCACGGTGTGGTGCCGCCGTCCCGGGTAGACCTTGAGATCGCCGCGGCGCGTCTTGTCGGCCACCCGCTCGGCGAGTTCGAGCGGGTAGAGGGCGTCCCGCGAGCCGGCGATCATCAAGGTGGGCGCGGTGATCTCGCCGAGCCGGTCTTCGATGTCGAAGGCGTCTTCCGCCCGCAGCATGGCCACCATGCCGTTCGGGTCCGCCGGGCGGCCGGAGGTCAGCGCCAGCAGCCCGGCCAGCAGAGCCCGGCCGGGCCGGGTTTCCGCGACCGTGGGCGCCAGCGCCATGGCCGCCGCCCGATGCCGTCCGGCGGCCAAAAGATCCGCGTATTCACGCTGGACGCGGCGGCCGGTCGAGCCGAGCCGGGTGCCCGCGGCCCCGACCACCAGCCGCCGCACCAGGCCGGGGTGGTCGGCGGCGAACTGCAGCGCCAGGCAACCGGCCATGGACACGCCGAGCACGTCGACCGGGCGGTCGAACCGTTCCCGCAGCTCTTCGGCGTGGTGGGCGGCGAGATCGGCCATGGTGACGCCGGGTTCGAGGCCCGGTCGCCTGCCGACCGTCAGCACGGTGAACCGCGCGGCCAGCGGTTTGAGGGACCGCACCTCCGCCCAGCGGGCGACGCCGGTGGGGTTGGCCGAGTCGGGCAGCACCGTCCGGAAGACCACGAGCGGGCTTCCCGTGCCGAACTCGAAGTACGGGGCACCACCGGCCAGTACACCTTCGCGCATGGTCACTCCTTGATCAGTCCCGCCGCGACGATGTCGATGAGCCGGTCGAGTACGGCGGGGTAGCGCTGCTCGCCGATGTCCTGCCGGTGCATGGGAAGCAGCAACACGGCTTGGAGCACCCCGGTCAGCTCGTCGTCGTCGGCGTCGACGAGCTGACCCTTTGCTCTGGCCGCCGCCAGGAATCCGGGCAGCGGCAGGACCTGCTCGGCTCTGGCCATCTCCTCGGGACCCATCCGCCGCGCCACCGCCCGCATCTCCTCGGGATGGGTGATCAGCCGGTGGTAGAGCGGGTTCTCCGCCAAGATCCGTACCGTGGCACGCAGGAAACCGCCGAGGGCCTCGCGCGCGTTTTCGGCCTCCTTCGTCACCGTGGCCAGCTGTTCGTGCAGCTCGGGGGCCTGGCGCAGCACAAGCTCCAGGTACAGCGCCTCCTTCGAGTCGAAGAAGGCGTAGAAGCTGCTTTTGGCGATCCCGGCCGGGGTCACGAGGTCGTCCAGAGAGGTCTTGCGCAGGCCCTGCGTGGCGAAGAGGGCACGTCCGGCGTCCAGGAGCCGCTCGGTGATCCTGGCGCGGTCCTCGGCACTGAACGGGCTCGGCATCCGGCTCCCCGTGGGCTATGAACGAAATCAGTTTTCGTTCATAGCACCTTAGCCTCAGTCTCGCTGGAAGAACGCGAGCATTTTCCGGGAAGCGTCCGGAGCCGTCAGGAGTTCGTGGACCCGCTCGGACATCCGGGCGGCGGCACTGGTGCGGTCGAACATCTCCCGTTCGTACTCCTTGACGGCGGCGGGGAAATCGCCCGGCTGCCCGGCCAGCGCGAGGCCGAGGAGGGCGCCGTCGAGCAGGGCCATGTTGGCACCTTCGCCCACCGCCGGCATCAGATGCGCGGCATCGCCGAGCAGGGTGACGTCCGGTGCCGATGGCCAGGTCAGGCCCACGGGGAGGGCGGTGACCGGCCGTGGCACGACCACGTCGTCACAGGCTTCGATCAGCGAGGTGAACCGCGTGTCCCAGCCGTCGAGCCGCCCGATCAGCCACTTCCGGGCGGCGGCCGGATCGTCGAGCGGCATCCCGCCGGTGGCGAACCAGTCCTCGGCGGTGTTGTAGAAGCTGAGGCCGACGCGAACGGTGCCGTCGCCGTTGCGCTGCGCGGCGAGGGATTTCCCGTCGCCGAGCACCCAGTAGGTGCCGCGTCCGACCATCGCCGCGAGGCCGGGATGGGTGCGGTCGATGTCGGGGATGCGGAGTTCCACCAGGTTGTGGCCGAGATGCGCCGGGCGGGCGTCGGTGACCAAGGCACGCACGCGAGAGTTGGCGCCATCGGCACCGACCAGGAGGTCGTACGTCGCGCTGTGCCCATTCGCGAAGCGCAAGACGCCGTCCCCGGCCGATTCGAACGCGTGTCCCCAGCGCACCGTGTGCTCGGGGAGCGAATCCAGCAGCAGGTCACGCAGATCGGCCCGATCGACCTCGGGTCGCTCGAAAGGCGCGTCGTCCGGCGTGTCTTCCTGCAGCAGCAGGGTGCCGTCCGGTTCCAGAAGCCGCATGTCCTGGCCCTCGCCGCGGGCGATCTCGGAGAACCGGTCGATCAGGCCTGCTTCGCGGAGCGCCCGCTGCCCGGTGTCGGCGTGGATGTCGAGCATGCCGCCCTGGCCACGGGCGTCACGTGACGTCTCCCGCTCGTACACGACGGCCTCGATGCCGTGGCCGTGCAGGACACGGGCGAGGGCCAGGCCGCCGAGGCCCGCTCCGACGATGGCGATGGTCATGATTCACACCTCTCGATACACTGTATTGGTCAATACACTGTATCGAGCGATGCGATGTATTGTCACCGCCATGGTGGTGTGGGAGCGGCCGGAGCCGCCGGAACGGCCTGCTCTGGCCCCGTTGAGCCGGGAGCTGATCGTGCGGGCGGCGATCCGGCTCGCCGACGCGGACGGCCTGGACGCGGTGTCCCTGCGCAAGATGGCGACCGCGCTGGACGTCGGCCCGATGCGGCTGTACGGCTACATCGAGAACAAGGAGGAGCTGCTCGACCTGATGGTCGACGCCGCCCACGCCGAGATCCGGCCGGCCGGGGACGGCTGGCGGGAAGTGCTGCGGTCGCTCGCCGACGCGATGCGCCGCGCCGTCCACCGGCACGAATGGCTCGCCGATCTCCTCGGCGGCAGGCCCCAGCTGGGCCCGCACGCGCTGGCCACCGCCGAGGCCGTCATGTCGGCGCTGGGCGACGTCGGCGTGGATTCCGCGATGCCGGTGGTCTCGGCGGTCAACGCGTACACGATCGGTGCGGTCCGCCGGGAGATCGCCGAGCGGCGCGCGGAACGGGCCACCGGGCTGGACGAGCAGCGGTGGCAGACCACGCTCGGGCCCTATCTGACGCGCGCGTTCGCCGGCGGGAATCTCCCCTCGCTGGCCACGGTCGTCCGCGACGCCGTCCACCTCGACGCCGACGAGACCTTCCGGATGGGCCTTGATTTCCTCCTCGACGGCATCGAGGCCCGCGTCTCAGGCTGACGCGCGTTCGAGGGCGGCCCTGGCCGCCGGCTCCCAGGTCGGCTTTCCGCCGGGACGGCCGAGCCTGCCGTTGCGACCGATGCCGATCAGGTGCAACGCGCGCAGGACGGCCCAGCCGCGGGCCCGCGCGATGGTGGCCTCGTCCGCGACCGCGTAGGCCTCGAAGAACCCGCCCGCCGTGCCTTCGGGCAGCAGGAGCCAGGCAGCCGACAGGTCGGTCGCGGGATCGCCCGCGCACAGGTCGCCGAAATCGATCACCCCGGCGAGTGTTCCGTCCCGCACGATCACGTTCGCGGCATGAAGGTCGCCGTGCAGCCAGATCGGCGCCCCGTCCCACGTGGGCGCCGCGAGGGCCTTGTCCCAGATCTCCCGTGCGGAGTCGGTGTTCGCGTCGCCCTCGATGAACTCCAGCCCCTGGTCGAAACCGTCGCGCAGGTCGGCGAGCGGGATGCCGCGCGTCGAGCTGACGGGGGCATCCGCGGGCGCCTCCCGATGCAGTGCCGCGAGAAAACCCGCGAGTGTCCCGGCGGCGTCCGGACGGGTGATCGGCGCACGATCCGAAGGCTCGCCCTCGACCCAGCGCGTGACCGTCCAGGTGTGCTCGAACAGGGCCGAAGGCTCACCGATCCGGACCGGCACGGGAGTGGGCAGCGGCAGGCACCCGGCCAGCACGGGAAGCCATTTCTGCTCGCCGCGCAACAACTCCGGCGCGCGTTCGGTGCGCGGCAGGCGCACGGCCAGCTCCGATCCGAGGCGCCACTGCTGGTTGTCCCAGCCGCCTTCGACGTCGCGGAGTTCGAGCTCCGCGAGATCCGGATGCTGTTCCCGCAGCAGAGCCCGCACCAAGTCCTGCTCGAACCTGAATTCGTCCATGATCGAGACTCCCATGTCAGCGCCGTGACCGTCCCGTGTCAGCGCGGCCCGCGAACGTGGTCGCCATGACCAAGACACTGAAGACCTTCCGCCGCATCGGTCTCACCGCGTTGGCCGCCGCGCTGCTGGCGGGCGTCACCGCGCCCGCCGCCTCCGCCGGCCAGGACCGCCCGGAACTACGGCAGGCGGCCCAGGAATTCGTCGACGCGGGCTTCGGCGGGATGCAGCTGCGCGTCCGTGACGAGCGGGGCGAGTGGACCGGCAGCGCCGGGGTCCGCGAGCGGGGCGGGACCGCGAAACCGCCGACGAACGGCCATTTCCGCGTCGGCAGCACGACGAAGAACTTCACCGCGACGCTGGTGCTGCAACTGGTGGCCGAGGGCCGGATCGGACTCGACACCCCGGTCGCCGGGTTCCTCCCGCAGTTCGGGCTCGATCCGCGGATCACCGTGCGGATGCTGCTGCAGCACACCAGCGGGCTGTTCAACCACACCGGCCAGTACCACCCGGACGGCACGGTCACGCCGGGGATCCCGTGGGCCGGACAGGAATGGGTGGACAAGCGCTTCCACACCTACCAGCCGGAGGAGCTGGTGCGGCTGGCCGTGTCCAAGCCCGCGGTGTTCGCGCCGGGAGCGAGCTGGAGCTACTCGAACACGAACTACGTGGTGGCGAGGCTGCTGGTCGAGAAGCTCACCGGCCGTCCCTTCGCCGACGAGCTGGACCGGCGGATCCTGCGGCCGCTCAAGCTGCGTGACACCGTTTCGCCGGGGGCGTGGGCAGGCATGCCCAAGCCGTACGCCCACGCCTACTACCGCTACGAAGACGCCGGCCAGTGGAAGACGATCGACGTCACCCACCAGAACCCGTCGTGGATCTCCAGCGCGGGCGACATGATCTCGACGACCAAGGATCTCCAGACGTACTTCTCCGCACTGCAGAGCGGAAAGCTCCTCCCGGCCCGGCTGCTGGCCGAGATGCGCGAGACGCACCCCGGCAGCGAAAGCCTTTACGGTTTCTACGGTCTCGGGCAGTTCACCCAGGACTTGGGTCCGGGCTGCGGCACCGTCCTCAACCACAACGGCGGCGTCAACGGCTACGGCTCGCTGATGTACAGCTCGCCCGACGGCAGCAAGACACTGACCGCGTCGATCACCGGCGGGGACTCCGCGAAGGACCCGCTGCCGTCGTACCCGGCGGCGCTGGACAAGCTCGTCCGGACGGTGTTCTGCGGCAAGTGAGCGATCAGCGCGCCCGCTCGGCCAGCCGGGCCGCCAGCGCGCCGAACAGGTCACGAAGCTCGGCCGGCCGTTCGATGTCGAACGGCCGGTCGAGTGCGGCCAGCAGCGGCGGGATCCAGTCCAGCCGCTGCGCCCGGATGCGGGCACGCACCCGGTCGCCGTCGGTTTCGAGGGTGGCCACCGACGGCGGGAAGACCGCGCGGATCTCCTCCGGCGTCGCCTGGATCCGCACGGAGACGTCGTGCCGGTACGGCGTCTCGGCCAGCGCGGTCAGCACTCGCTCGGCCGGATCGAAACCGTCCGGCGCCTCGAAGGTCCCGGACCGCGTCTCGGCCGACTTGATCCGGTCGACGCGGAAGGTGCGCACCTCACCGCTGGCCGAATCGAAGCCGGTCAGGTACCACCGTCCGGAGTGCGCCACCACGCCGTACGGATGGACGACGCGTTCGCTCGCCCCGCCGTGACCGGCGAGATACGCGAGCCCGACGGGACGCCGGTCCCGCGCCGCCTCCGCGACGGTGAGCAGCACTTCGGCCTCGGCCGACAAGGCCTTGCGGGCGGGAGCGGTGAAGTCGGCGGTCTCCAGCAGTGCGTCCAACCGGCGTCCCAGCGCTTCGGGAAGCACCCGCCGGACCTTCGCGACCGCGCTCTCGACGGCCGCGACCGACGTGGTGATCAGCCCCGCACGCCGTCCCGCGACCAGGCCGAGCAGGACGGCCAGTGCCTCCTCGTCGGTGAGCATCAGCGGCGGCATCCGGTAGCCGGGGGCCAGCCGGTAGCCGCCGTACCGGCCGCGCACCGAGCGGACCGGGATGTCCAGGTCGACGAGGTGTTCGGCGTAGCGGCGGACAGTGCGCTCGTCCACGTCCAGCCGCTCGGCGAGCTCCCCGACGGTGCGTGTGCCGCCGCTCTGCAGGATCTCCAGCAGGGCGAGCACACGGGCGATGGGCCTGGTCACAAGCCGGAGAATACCGGGCGGATTCTGCCCGGTATTGCTCCTAGCGTGACCGGTGTCCCGCTTTCTGGCACCCGAAAGGATCCATCGTGCAGTTCGTTTCCGTCCGTGTGATCACCCACGACGTCGCCCGCCTCGCCGGTTTCTACGAGAAGGCGACCGGCCTCGACGCGCGGTGGCGCTCCGAGCAGTTCGCCGAACTCGTCGGCCCGTCGTGCACCTTGGCGATCGGCAGCGCCGAGACGATGCGGTTGTTCGGCGCGGGCGCCGCCGTGCCCGAATCGAACCGGACCGTGATCCTCGAATTCCGCGTCGAGGACGTCGACCGCGAGTACGAGCGGCTGGCGGACCTGACCGAGATCGTGCAGGAGCCGACCACGATGCCGTGGGGCAACCGGTCGCTGCTGTTCCGCGACCCCGACGGCAACCTGGTCAACTACTTCACGCCGAGTGCCCCGTAGTTCCGGACGAACGCGGTCAGCAACCGCGCGAATTCGCGACGGTCGCCGTCCGGCCAGTCCGCCATCGCCTCGGCGAACACAGAGCGGCGGAATTCGTGCATCCGCGTCACTTCGGCGCGCCCGGCCTCGGTGAGCACGAGGACGGCGCGGCGGCCGTCGCGCTGATCGGCCTCGCGCCGGAGGAAACCACCCTCGACCGCGCGGGCGACCAGGCGGCTCGCCCGCGGCTGGTCGATGGCCAACGCCGCCGCGAGGCTGGTGACGGTGCCCGGTTCGCCGCTCTCTTCAGCCGCCTCGACGGCGTCCAGGAGCCCCTGTATCGCCTGGTCCGGCATCGTTTCGGCGCGGTCGCGGGCGAGTTTCGACAGCGATCGCCTCGCCTGGCTTCGCCGGATGGCGATCATCGCGCGTTCCACGTCGGCCACGGCGTCCGTCATTGCCCGTCCTCACCAAATGCATGTATTTTTACATGTAGTTGTCGTCTGCCTCAGGAGTATCCATGAAGCCCATCGGATTCTGGTTCGCCCACCTTCACCAGGCTCTCGAATCTTCACTGGACCGCATCCTCGCCACCGAGGCACTGACCCGCCGCCACTGGCAGGTCCTGAACACGGGAGCGTCGCCCGCCGAGGCACTGAAGCCGTTCGGAGATCTCCGGGAAACCATCGCCGACCTGCGCCTTCGCGGCTGGATCGACGAGGACGGCCTGACCGGAGCAGGCCGGGCGGCGCACCTCCGGCTGAAGACCAAGGTCGATGAGTTCCGAACTCGCGTGACCGAAGGCATCGGCGACGACGAGTACCGGGCGACGGTCGGCGTACTGGAACGCATGGCGGCGAACCTCGCCCGGGAATAAGGCGAAGGCGGCCGACGTCGTCTATCCTGGTAGTTGAAAGTTCAAACACCTGGAGCTGACATGACGCCGGTGCTCTACCTCAGCCACGGCGCGCCGCCGCTCGCCGACGACGCCACCTGGACCCGCCAGCTCGCCGGCTGGTCGGCGGACCTCGAGAAACCGAAGGCGATCCTCGTCGTCTCGGCGCACTGGGAAGAGGCGCCGCTGACCCTCGGCGCCACCACAACGGTGCCGCTGGTCTACGACTTCTGGGGCTTCCCGGATCGCTACTACCAGGTGGAATACGCCGCGCCCGGCGCTCCCGCACTGGCGGACAAGGTGCGCAAACTCCTGCGCTCGTCCCAGACTCCGGTCCACGACGCGCCCGACCGCGGCCTCGATCACGGCGCGTACGTCCCGCTCGTGGAGATGTACCCCGACGCCGACATCCCGGTGCTGCAGGTGTCGATGCCGTCGCTGGACCCGCGGGAGCTGTTCGACCTGGGCCGGAAGCTCGCGCCACTGCGCGACGAAGGCGTGCTGATCATCGGCAGCGGCTTCTTCACCCACAACCTGAGCGCCATGCGCGAGACCGACGGCACCGACGGGACGCCGCCGTCATGGTCGAGCGAATTCGACCACTGGGGTGCGGAAACCCTGCGCGAAGGCGACCTCGACGCGTTGCTGGACTTCCAGCGCAAGGCCCCCGCCGCGGCGATCGCGCACCCCAGGATCGAGCACTTCGCGCCGCTGTTCGTTTCGCTCGGCGCGAGCTCTTCGGAGGGCAAAGGCGAGACCGTGATCGACGGCTACTGGCACGGCCTCGCCAAGCGTTCCCTCCAGTTCGACTAGCGGGATCGCAGTACACCGGCGCCCGCCACCAAACCGAGCGCCAGCAACGTGACCACCGCGAAGGACACCGTCAGCGACGTCAGGTCGGCGATCCCGCCGATGAGCGACGGCGCGACGAGACCCGACGAATAGGTGATGGTCGCGACGCCAGCGATCGACTGGCTCGGCGTCGGCCCGCTGCGTCCTGCCGCCGCGAAGGCGAGCGGCACGACGACGGAGACACCGAGTCCGATCAAGGCGAAACCGGCCATCGCCATCACCGGATGGACGGCGAAGACGACCAGCAGGCCGCCCGCGGTCGCGAACACCCCGCCCGCGCGGACGGTCTTGACCGAGCCGAAGCGCCGCACCAGCGCGTCGCCCGAGAGCCGCGCGACCGCCATCGTGCAGGTGAACGCGGTGGTCGACGCGGCCGCGATGCCCGGTGAGGTGCCGAGGACGTCACGCAGGTAGACGGCGGACCAGTCGAGGCTCGCCCCCTCGGCGAAGACGGCGCAGAACGCGACGGCACCGATGATCACGGCCGACTTCGGCGGCAGCGCGAACCTCGGCGGCGGGTGCTCGTCGGGTGCGCTCCGGACGTCGAAAACCCCCTGGCAGATGAGTGCGCCGGCGACGGTGAGCACGGCCGACGCGATCACGAAGTGGATCCGGGCGTCCAAGCCGGCGTGCGCGGCGAGCGTGCCCGCCGCGGAGCCGACGAGCGCGCCCGTGGTCCACATGCCGTGCAGCCCCGACATGACCGACTTGCCCATCTTCTCCTCGACGTCGACGCCGAGGGCGTTCATCAGCACGTCCGAAGTCCCGGCCGCGGTGCCCATGACGAACAGCGCGAGACACAGGGTGACGAGGTTTCCCGCCAGGGACGGGAGGATCAGCGCCAGCGTCCAGTACGCGAGCAACAGCCGGAGCCCCAGCCTGCCGCCGAGCCGGTGCCCGATCCGCGCGGCGAGCGGCATGGTGAGCGAGGCACCGATGGCGGGAAAGGCGAGCGCGAGGCCGAGCTGGCCCGCGCTGATCCCCGCGTGTTCCTGGATCCAGGGGATCCGGGTGGCGAAACTGCCGGTCACCGCGCCGTGTACGGCGAAGACGGCGGCGATGGCGACCCGCGCCTGCCGCACCCGCCGCGTCGGCCCGCCGACGGTTTCCACTGTGTTGGTCACTGGGCCCCCAAGGTCCATGAGACGACTCGACGGCGTCAGCGTAAACTATCAGGAAGGGAACCTGATAATTAATTCTGGGAGGATCTGCCGGTGAGTGTCATCCGGACGCCGTCCGCCTCCCCGAGCACGGCGCGTGCCATCAACGACCGTCTCGCCCTCGACCTGCTCCACCGCGAGGGCTCGCTGACGGCCGCCCAGCTCAAGACGTTGACCGGGCTTTCCCGGCCGACGGTCGCGGACCTCGTCGAGCGGCTGCGGGACGCGGGCCTGATCGAAATCGTCGGCGAGGCGGGCGCGGACCGCCGGGGCCCGAACGCGAAGCTGTACGGCATCGTCGCCGAACGCGCGTACCTCGCCGGGCTCGACGTCCGCACCCACGGCATCGCCGTTTCGGTCGCCGACCTGCTGGGCCTGACTCGCGCGGAGGCGTCGCTGCCGTTCGACCTGGACGTCGACACCGACGAGGCCGTGGAGCGGGCGATCGCCCTGCTGAAGTCCACCACCGCCGAAGCGGGCGCGTCCGCGCTGCACACGATCGCCGTCGGCGCCCCCGGTCTGGTCGACCCGGCGACCGGCGGGCTGCGGCACGCCGGGGGATTGCCCGCGTGGCACGGGAAACTCGTCGACGAACTCCGGCGGCGGCTGGGTGTCCCGGTGCTGCTGGAGAACGAGGTCAACCTCGCGGCCGCCGCCGAACAGCGGCTCGGCGCCGCCCGCGACCGGGACACGTTCGTCCTGCTGTGGCTGGGCTTCGGGGTCGGTGCGGCCGTCGTCCTCGACGGTTCGCTGCGGCGGGGCGCGTCGGGCGGCGCGGGCGAGATCGGGTTCCTGCCGATGCTGGGCCCCGGTCGGCTCCCGACCGCGACGGACTGCGACGGCGGCTTCCACACGCTGGCCGGCAGCGCCGCGCTCTGCGAACTGGCCCGCGCGCACGGCATCCCGGCGTCGCCTGCCGACGACGCCGCCGCGGCCGAAGCGGCCATCGGGTACGCGATCGACTCGAACGCCGAGGACTTCCTGGAGATCGTCGCGGAGCGGATCGCGATCGGCGCCGCCGCGGTCACCGCGGTACTGGACCCGGGCTGTCTCGTCCTCGGCGGGGAGATCGGCCGGGCAGGCGGCGACGCGCTGGCGGCACGGGTGAGCCGGCGGCTCTCGGAGATCTCACCGCTGCGGACCGAGGTGCGGGCGGGGACCGTCGGCGGGGGCGCGGTGCTGGCAGGCGCGGTGCTGACCGCGATGGGCGCCGCGCAGGACGCGCTTTTCACCCCGAGGGGCTGAACACGCAAAGCGGGCCCGGGAGTGTCTCCCGGGCCCGCTTCGGTTCATTCAGTGGCGCTAGCCGACTGGCAGGTTCACATGGTGTGGAACTTCTTGCCGGTCAGGGTGCCGATGAAGCGCTGGAACATGCTCAGCGGCGACGAGTCGACGCCAGCCAGAGCCGGGACCTGCGCGGTCGGCATCGCCGGGGTGCTGTTCACCGCGGGCAGGGTGCCCGTGGTGGGCAGCTGCACCGGCAGCGCACCGGCGGTGGGCAGCGCACCCGCGGTGGGCAGGTTGCCCGCGCCCGGGAGCTGCACCGGCAGCTTGCCCGTGGTGGGCAGGCCCTTGGTCAGCGCCGGGAGGGTCGGCAGCTGCGCGACCTTGGGGGCGTCCGCACGAGCGGCGTCACCGGGCAGACCCGGGGTCTTCGGCAGGGCCGGGACACCGGGCAGGGCCGGGGTGCCGGGCAGCTCGGGCAGGTCCGACTTCGGCAGCTGCGCCGGGATGTTCTGCAGCTGCTTCAGCGCGGTCAGGCCGGCCACCTGCACGGGCAGGGTCGCCACCTGGGGACCGTCGGCGCGGGCGCCACCGATCGCCGGGGTGGACGGCAGTGCGCCGGCACCGTCGAGCGCGGGGGCACCGAACGGCAGCGCGGGCAGCGCGTCGATCGGCATCTCCGAACCGACCGAGTCGGTGAAGGCGCGGGTGAACTCCTCCTCGTTGATCACGGTGGAGTCGGTCGAGTTCTCGTCCGCGATCGCCAGGATCGGGATCTCGAACTCGTTCAGCGGGATCACGAAGACCAGCGGGTGGTGGAAGTTGAAGCCCGAGAGGGCCGATCCGCTGCCGTCGGTGATGCTGTCGCCACCGGCCTGGCCGGTGATCATGCTGTCGGCTTCGGTCTCGGACACGGCACCCGCCACCGCGACGGCGTTCCCGAACACCTCGGGGTCGACCGCGGCCGGGATGTCGAGGATGTTGCCCGAGAGCGATCCGTCGAGACCGGAGGTCTCCACGTCGCCACCCGAAAGGGCGTCGACGGTGTTGGCGCCCTCGGCGTCGGCCAGACCGGCCGCCGCGACCGCGTCGTGGGTGACCGGCACGATCGGCAGCGCCTGCGCGCCGATGATGTTGCCCGAAACCGCGCCCTCGTCACCGGTGGTGGTGGCGTCGCCGCCGGCCTCCGACAGGACGTCGCTGACGCTGTCGCCCTCGGCGATGCCCGCACCGGCGATGCCGTGCCCGGTCACCGGAACCGCGCCGCCGACCGGCGTCTGGACGATGTTGCCCGCCAGCGCGCCTTCTTCACCGTTCGCGGTGGCGTCGCCGCCCGCGTTCGAGTCGGTGAGGTTCGTGCCCGTGCCCGAGGCGATCCCGCCGAGCACCGCGGCGAAGTTGTGCGCCTGGACCGGCAGGGAGACCGGACCGTAGACCAGGTTGCCCGAGCCCGCGCCACCGTCACCGGTCGCGTGGACGTCGCCGCCCGCGTTGGAGGTGGTGTCACCGTCGGCGCCGCCGTGGCCCTGGCCGATGAACGCGCCACCGATCCCGAACGCCTGCACCGGCAGCGAAACCGGCACGGTGCCCAGGTTGGAGCTGAGGAAGCCGTTGTCGTCGGCGGTGTTCCCGCCGCCGCCGCCGGAGACGACCTTGGTCTCCTCGGCCGAGGCGGTGCTCTGACCGATGAACGAGCCACCGACGCCGAAGACCTCGGCCGGAACGGCGGCCGGGACCTGGACGATGTTGCCCGAGCCGGACGAGTCGTTGCCCGTGGTGCCGTCGTACGCACCCGCGGTCACGGTCTTCGTCTCGGACGCCTCGGCGGTCGCCTGTCCGATGTGCGAGCCGGCGACGCCGAACACCTCGGGGGCCAGCGCGGCCTGGGTGTTGACGACGTTGCCCGCCAGGGTGGAGTCGTCACCCGTGGTGTGGGTGCCGTTCCCGGCGTTCGCGTCGACGGTGTTCTCGCACGAGGCGACGTTGGCGCTGCCGATGTAGGTGCCCGCGATGCAGGTCACCTCGACGGGAGCGGCCACGGCCGGGTCGACGATGTTGCCGCCGCCCGCGGAGCCTTCGCCCTCGCTGCTGATGAACCCACCGGCGTCGACGGTGCTGGACTGGCTGGTCCCGCCTTCCGTGCCGGTGTTCGCGAGGCCGATCCAGCTGGCGGCCACGCCGCCGACGTTCGCGACGTCCGCGGTCTGCGGCACGATCGCGTTACCCGCGACGGCCGAGTCCTCGCCGGAGGTCTGCACGTAGCTGGGGACGTTGCTCCAGCCGGGGGTGGTGTCACCGGCGGTGGCGTCCGCGGAGGAGCTGCTGTTGGAGTTCGCGAGCGAGCCCCACGCGGCGGCCGCGTTGTCGTTCACCTTCACCGGGAGGGCGATCGGCACCGCGCCGACGTTGCCGCCGAGGGCGGAGTCGTCACCGTCGGTCTCGACCCAGCCGCCGGAGGTGGCTTCGGTCTCGGCCTCGTAGCCGGAGCTGTTGGCGTTGCCGATGATCCAGGAGGCGGCGTTGCCGGTGACCTGGACCGGGGTGGCGAACTGGCCGGCCACCACGTTGCCGGACAGGGCGGAGCCCTCGCCGTCGGTGGTGATGTTGCCGGTCTCGGTGGTGCTCTGGCTGGCGGAACCGCCGACCACGCGGCCGGTGCCGCCGGCGAGCCCGCCGCCGTTGCCTGCGATCTGCACGGGCAGTGCCCAGTCGAGGGACACGACGTTCCCGGCGAGGCTGGAGTCCTCACCGGTGGTCTCGATGTCCTGGTTGTGCGCCCAGGTCTGGTCGTGCGTGCCGCCCTCGACCTCGGCGTCGCCGATCACGCCGATGGCGTTGTCGACGATCTGGATCGGGACGACGACGTCACCGACGACCTTGTTGCCCTTGAGGATGTCGTCGGTGGTGGTGAACCCACCGCCGGTCACCCCGCCGCTGACCTGACGGGCCGAGTCCTTGGCCGCCAGCGGGGCCGGGACCGCGTTCTTGCCGGAAAGGCTGGGGAGCCCTCCACCGATGCCGTCGGTGCTGCCGCCGGGCGACGAAGCCGAGTCCAGCGCCTCCGAGACGGGCTTGGTGACGGCCTTGGTGCTGATCTCGCCCTTGTAGCCGGGGAGGTCGGCCTGGCCGAGGGGCGTGCCAACGGCGTTGTTGTCGATCTCGACCGGAACGGTGACGTTCGCGTCGAGCGGGGAGGCCGGGGTGTCGGGGTTGACCTGTTCGTCAGCCGAGGCGATGCCGGTGCCCAGCATCAACAACCCACCCGTGACCAACGCGGTCTGGAGTCCGCGCTTTGCCCAGGATTGCATGGGGTTTTTCTCCTTCATTTCGGGTTCCCTTTCGGGTCTGAGGAGGTGCCTTCGAACAGGCACCAGAGGGGGGTGGAGCGAGTGCGGGCGCGACAAAGCGCACCGCCGTTTCGCGGGGGATCAGGAGCGGACGCGAAGCCAAGCCCGGAATCGGGAGGCGTGAGGCGCGTCGGCTACCCCGCGGAGGGAGGTGTTCAGTCGGGAGTGACGCCGGGCTGCGAGCCCGGGGTGAGCGGCATGTACCGCGTGCCTGCCAGCGCGTAGCCGGTCAGGGAACGCTCGACGGCGGCGGCGACCCAGGCGGGAACGCCGTGGGTCAGGCCGTCGAGGTGACCACCGGGGGCGGAGCCGCCGGGGACAGTCGGGAAGGAAGGCGCGGCGGGAAGCGGCGCCGGGGTGATCGGACGCGGGAGGTCACCACGGTGACCGTCACGCGACGGGACGTCCTCGACCTGGTCGAAGGCATCGTGCGACTGCACGAAGGCCGGCATCGGGAGGACGGTCTCGGCGGAAGCGGGGAACTGCGTCGTCGCCAGCTGCGCGAAGTCGGTGACCTGTTCGCCGGCGCCGATGGTGTCCAGCGGGGAGTCGGGGTCCACCGGGGATTCGCCGACCGGGAGTTCCGGGACGAGGTCGCCGTGGCCGTTCCGGTCCAGGAGTTCCCAGACGCCGGGCGTCGGAGCGAAGGTCTCGTCCAGCACCTGTCGGGTGTCCTGCGGCTTGCGCACGATGTGCTCGACCGCGCCGAGGGTCCGCTTGACCGGGGTGACCACCGAGCGGTCCGCGAAGTCGGTGACCGCGTCGCTGACGCGGGTCGAGACCTCGTGCTGATCGGCACGGAGGTCGCCGCAGTGGTGCTTCGCGGGAGCGGACGCGTTCTCGCCCGGCATCGACCACGTGGTGGCGTCCTGGTGGGCTTCGCCGCACATCGCGCCTGCGACGTCGCCGGCGAACTTCGAGGCGCCGCCGGAAACATCGGTCAGGCCTGCCGCGGTGGCGTCGGTGACCGGGGTGACGCTGGTTTCGGGAGCGGAGACCACCGGGGCGACGTCCGCGGAGGCGGAAGCACCGGAAAGGGCCCACGCCGCGGCGGAACCGGCGACGGCACCACCGAGCACGAACAGCGCACGCGAAGCGAGACGGCCGAAGCGCACAGCGCCCCGCCTCTCGTTCTTCGCCGCGTTCGTCACTCGGTCTCCTGTCGCTTCGGTTCGTGGTTGCGGGACCGAGGTAAGCAAAGTGCGGAAGGCTTGCGCGAGTTTGAAGGGACTTGATGGCACGATCGTGTGAAGAACACACGGTGTAACCCGAAATCACGATCGGTGATCAAGGCTGGCGGGGCCCGGTTACTCCCGAGTCGATCAACGGGCGATGTGTCAAGCGTCGCATCGGGCGAATTCGCCTCTCGCGCGTTGCCCTGAATGTTCAAGAAACGTCGCCTCGGACCGATACGGTGTCCGCGTGAGCGAGCCCCAGCGCAAGCAGCCGGAATTCGACCCGGCGAACCCGTTCCTTTCGGAATCCACCGAAGACGTCACCAACCTCGTGCCCCGCGGCCTGCGGATCGGCGCGGCGTTGTCGTGGCGCTTCATCGTGGTGATCGCCGCGCTCTACGTCATCGTGTTCCTCATCGGCTATCTGTCGGTGGTCGTGATCCCGTTGTCGATCGCGCTGCTGCTGGCCGCGCTGCTCGCGCCGGCGGTCTCCAAGCTGACGGCGCTGAGATTCCCGCGCGGGCTGGCCGCCGGGATAGTGCTGATCGCGGGCCTCGCGGTGCTCGGCGGGCTGCTGACGTTCGTCGTCGCGCAGTTCTCCTCCGGCCTGCCGGAGCTGCAGAAACAGCTGACGGAGAGCCTCAACCAGATCAAGGTCTGGCTCATCGACGGGCCGCTGCACCTGCGCCAGGAGCAGATCCAGGAGTTCATCAACCAGGCGATCAGCTTCCTGCAGAACAACCAGGCGTCGATCACCACCACGGCGCTCACCACCGCGGGCACGGTCGGCGAGATCGTCACCGGTTTCATCCTGACGCTGTTCATCCTCATCTTCTTCCTCTCCGGCGGCGACCAGATCTGGAAGTTCCTGGTCCGCGGGGTGCCGGGCCGGGTGCGGAACCGCGTCGACGTCGCGGGACGGCGTGGCTTCGCGTCGCTGGTCAGCTACGTGCGCGCGACGGCGGCGGTGGCCGTGGTCGACGCGGTCGGTATCGGCATCGGCCTGGCGATCGTCGGCGTGCCGCTGGTGATCCCGCTGGCGACGCTGGTGTTCCTCGGCGCCTTCATCCCGATCATCGGCGCGGTGATCGCGGGCGCGGTCGCGGTGCTGATCGCGCTGGTGACGAAGGGCGTCGTCGGCGCGCTGATCGTGCTGGCCATCGTCATCGGCGTCATGCAGCTGGAGAGCCACGTGCTGCAGCCGATCCTGCTCGGCCGCGCGGTGAAGCTGCACCCGCTCGCCGTGGTGCTCGCGATCACCGCCGGTCTCGTCGCCGCCGGGATCGCCGGCGCGCTGCTGTCGGTGCCGCTGCTCGCGGTGCTCAACGCCGGTATCCGGTCCCTGTTGCACGAACAAGATCCCGATCCGGCCGAGATCGACGTCCTGCGGGATCAGGCGGCGCAGCCGAACGATTCCGGGGAAGAGTCCGAAGCCAAGTCATGACCGAACCCCCGCTCTGGCGCGCCGTTTCGGCGCTCGGCACGCGGGACCCGGCCACCCCGCTGTGGCGCGGGGTGATCGTGCTTCGCGTGACGACGCTGCTCTTCGCGCTCGGCTCGTTCATCGTCCATTACGACGGCTACGCGAATAAGTGGCTCGCGTGGACGTCGTTCGGCGTGATGACGCTGTGGACGGTGCTGAGCAGCGTGTTCTACGCGCGGCCGTCGAGCCGTTGGCCGTGGCTGGTCGGCGTCGATCTCGCGCTGACCGTCGCCCTCATGTTCACCTCGGCGTGGATCCTGACCACCGCGCAGTTCGACGCCAACACCCCGCTCATCACGACGGTGTGGGCGGCGGTCCCGCCCGCGGCCGCCGGGACTCGGTTCGGCGCGCTCGGCGGGGTGCTCGCCGGGCTGGTGGTCTCGGTGGTCACCGGGCTGGTGCGCTGGCGGTTCGACGTCGACGTCGCGAGGGACGGTTTCCTGCTCACCGCGAGCGGGTTCGTCATCGGGCTCGCCGCGACCATGGCCCGCCGGTCCGCCGACGCGCTGACCAGGGCGTTGCGCATGGAGGCCGCGACGGCCGAACGGGAGCGGCTCGCCCGTTCGATCCACGACAGCGTCCTCCAGGTGCTCGCACGGGTGCGCAAACGCGGCGCCGAATTCGGCGGGGAGGCCGCCGAACTGGCGAAACTGGCCGGTGAGCAGGAGATCGCGCTGCGCGCGCTGGTCACCACTGAGCCCACGCATTCGAGCGAGAACGGGACCACCGACCTCCGGTCCGCGCTGCAGCTGCTCGCGACGCCGTCCGTGCAGGTCTCGACGCCGGCGGGCGAGGTCCAATTGCCCGAGCACGTGACCTCGGAGCTGGTGGCCGTGGCGCGCGAGGCGTTGTCGAACGTCGAAAAGCACGCGGGCGAAGACGCGCATGCCTGGGTGCTGCTGGAGGACCTGGGCACCGAGGTCGTGGTCAGCGTCCGCGACGACGGCCCGGGAATCGCGCCCGGTGTCCTGGAACGCGCGGCGGCCGAGGGACATCTAGGTATCGCGGAGTCCATCAAGGGACGGGTGCGGGATCTGGGCGGGAGCGTCGCCCTGGACACCGCGCCCGGCCAGGGCACGGAATGGGAAGTCAAGGTTCCAGTGGCGGCGAGGGGGAAGCGATGACCGAAGCGCCTCAGGTCTCGGTGATGGTGGTCGACGACCATCCGATGTGGCGGGACGGCGTCGCGCGCGACCTGGCCGAGCACGGGTTCGACGTGAAGGCCACCGCGCCGGACGCGCCCGCCGCGGTGCGGATCGCGCGGACGGTCCGGCCGGACGTCGTGCTGATGGACCTCAACCTCGGCGAGACGTCGGGTGTCGAAGCCACCCGCGAGATCACCGCGGAACTGCCGTCGACGAAGGTGCTCGTACTGTCCGCGAGCGGCGAGCACAGCGACGTCCTCGAGGCGGTCAAGGCCGGAGCGTCGGGATACCTGGTGAAATCGGCCTCGGCGAGCGAGCTGGTGGACGCGGTCAAGCGGACCGCGGCCGGCGACCCGGTGTTCACCGCCGGACTGGCCGGGCTCGTCCTCGGCGAGTACCGCCGCATGGCCGACGCGCCGGACGACGGGCCCGCGCCGCCGCGGCTGACCGAACGCGAGACCGACGTCCTGCGCCTGGTCGCGAAGGGGATGACGGCGCGGCAGATCGCCGAGAAGCTCGTGCTTTCGCACCGGACGGTGGAGAACCACGTCCAGTCGACGCTGCGGAAACTCCAGCTGCACAACCGCGTCGAACTCGCCCGCTACGCCATCGAGCACGGGTTGGACGAGGAGTAGCTCACCCCTGGCCGATCGTCACCACCCGCTGGTTCCGCTCGGCGGGCAGCGGGGTTTTGACGACCGTCCACTGTGGCCGGTCGAGCCGCCAGCTCGCGACGACGTCCGTGGCGAGCACCAGGCTGTCGTCCTCGGTCCATTCGACCGCGGCCCGCTTGAGCTCGGTCGCGATCGGGGTCGAGGGCGCATGTGTCCAGGTCAGCGTGTCGAGGGCGAGCACCCAGACGTCGGCGGTCTGCGTGGCCGTCCCCGCCCAGGCCGGGTCGCCGAACAGCACGGCGACCTTGTAACCGTCGCGGCTCGGCACCACCGGTCCCGGTTTGCCGTTGGCCACCGGCAGCTTGACCGGTGTGCGCTGGTTGTTCCGCAGGTCGAGCACGGAGAACTCGGTCAGCTCGGCCAGCAGCATCCGCTCCTTGGTGATCGCGAGGACACGCGGGAACTGGTGCACGGCGCGGCCGGTGGCGGGGTCGATCAGCACGTCCTCGGCGGTGGCCGTCCCGGTGTTCACCGTGATCAGCAGGCCCTGCGGCACCTCTTGGCGCACCGCCATCGTGCAGCTCGCCGGACGGCCGCGCCCGCGCTCGACGCCGAGCAAGGAGACGTATTGGAGGCGGCAGAGGTCGTCGCCGTCGTCGCGGATCAGCCAGACACCGCTCTCGTCGGCGGCCGGGGCCACACTGCGGGCCTTGCCGAGTCTCCAGGGCTGGTTCTTGGGATCGCCGTAGACGAGCACCTCGGACGGTTCCAGGCACGACGGCCCGCAGCGGCCTGCCGACAGCACGACCGGGAACTTGCCGACGCGGATGACGTCGTTGACCCGGTCACCGCCCGGAACACCGGGCAGCGGGGTGGTGGCGCCGGTGGCGGGATCGAGCATCGACGGCGGTGAGGTCGCCATGACGAGCCGGAAACCGCTGTAGTCCACCGGGATGCCTTCGAGCTTCGACGCCGGCGGGGCCGTCGGCTCCGGGACGGCTTCCGGCGGGTTCGCTTCGACAGTGCATCCGGTCAGCAGCAGGACAGCCGCCACCAGGGCGGCACAGGGGAGAAATGCGGGTCTGTTCAGGGTATTTCCCCGATCTCGCGCGTGAGAATCGGTTCTACCATTCCTGGCATGGGCGAGGAAGAGCAGCCGGCGACCGAAACCAAGCCGTTGACCGGACGGGACATCCGGGTCTCCGACGCGGAGCGCGAACACGTCGTCGAGGTCCTGCAGAAGGCGATCGGCCTCGGGATGCTGAACCTCGACGAGTTCACCGAACGGACCGACCGCGCCCTCGCCTCGAAGACCCGCGGTGAGCTGAACGCGGTGCTCACCGATCTGCCCGGCCTGGTGCATCCCGAAGCCGGGATGGTGCGGCAACAGCAGAACCCGTGGGCGCCGCCGCAGCAGCAGCCCGCCTACGCCTCGACGTCCGGTGTCATGGAACTCAACGGCAAGTACTCGGCGTTGCAGCGCAACGGGAACTGGCTCGTCCCCGAGTCGATGGTGATCCGGAACAAGTACGGCGCCACGAAACTGGACTTCTCCCAGGCCGAGATCCGGTATCCCGTGGTGCACATCGAACTGCAGGCCAAATGGGGGCCGGTGGAGATCACCATCCCCGAGGACGGCGCCGTCGACACGAACTCGATCACCGACATCAAGTTCGGCAACCTCGACGACCGGACCCGCTCGAACGGCCGCCCCGGCACGCCCCGGTTCGTCATCACCGGGCGCGTGCACGGGGGGTCGCTGATCATCAAGTACCCGCGGCGGGGGTTTTTCGGCTAGATGTGGCGCAGGTGCCGGACCACGAAGTACGCGACCGCGGCCAGCACCAGCGCCGCCAGCGCGGACACCGCGTGCATCCCGCTGGCGAACGCGTCATGCGCCGGAACGGCGTCGGCGAGCCGGGACCGGGTGACCGCGTTGCCCAGCGTCCCGACGGTCGCGATCCCCAGCGCGTAGCCGAATTCGTTGCCGGTCTGCGAAAGCGAGGCCGCCGAACCGGCCTTCTCCGGCGGCACGGAGCCGACGACCAGATCCGTGCCCAGGGTGATCAGCGGGCCGCCGCACAGGCAGGTGATGGCGAAGGCGATCGACGGGACGACCGGACCGGCTCCGGGCTCGACCTGCGTGAGCAGCAGGAACCCCGCGATCGCGCCGGCCAGCCCGGTGGCGATCAGGGTCGCGGGGCGGATACGACGGGCGAGGATCGGGGCGGCCAGGAAGCTGACGGTCGAGGCCAGCATGCCGGGCAGCAGCGCCAGCGCGGCGCCGACCGGGGAAAGTTCCAGGACGATCTGGAAGAACTGCGCGACGAAGAGCATGGTCGTGCCGCCCAGCATGGAGAACGCGCACATCCCGCCCAACGCCGTCGAGAACGCCCGGCCGCGGAACAGCGCCAGGTCGATCAGCGGGTCCTGGAGGATTCGCTGGCGCCGCACGAACACCACGCCGAAGCCGAGACCGATCAGGAGCGAGGCCACCGGGACCACGTGCACACCCTCGCGGGCGAGTTCCTTGATGCCGTAGACCGCGGGAAGGATCGTGACCAGCGAAAGCGCGACGCTCACCAGGTCGAGACGGCCGGCGTTCTCGTTGCGGTACTCGGGCAGGAGCTTCGGGCCGACGACGAGCAGCAGGACCATGGCGGGAACGCCGAGCAGGAACACCGAACCCCACCAGAAGTGCTCCAGCAGCACGCCGCCGACCATCGGCCCCACGATCGCGCCGACGGTGAAGCAGCCCGCCCAGATACCGATCGCGAGCGAACGCTGACGGCTGTCGGAGAACAGGTTGCTGATCAGGGCGAGCGTCGACGGCGCCAGCGTCGCACCGGCGATCCCGAGGATCGCGCGGGCGGCGATGAGCATCAGCGCGCTGGTCGAGAACGCGGCCAGCACGGAGGCCAGCCCGAACGCCGTGGCGCCGATGAGCAGCAGTTTCCGGCGGCCGATGCGGTCGCCGAGGGTGCCCATGGTGACCATGAACCCGGCGATCATGAAACCGTAGACGTCCATGATCCACAGCTGCTGGGTGCCGTCGGCGCCGAGGCTCTGGCTGAGCTTCGGCAGCGCGAGGATCAGCACGAACACGTCGAGGGAGACCAGGAAGGTGGGCAGGGCCAGCACGGCCAGCCCGACCCATTCCCGGCGTCCGGCCCGCGTCGGGGTCATGGTGGTCGTCATGGTCCGGTCCTTTCGTCGCTTCGGTGTCTTCACCTAGGCGTCGAAGTGGTGGACCGGATTTCGACATGCCCCCGGATCCGATTTTGGGAGCGGGGGACCTTTGCTACCGCTTGGCGGCGGCCTGCCTCGCGGACACCGGGTCCGACGTGGCCAGAACCGCGTCGGCCAGTGCCTCGCATTCGGCCAGCGTCGTGGCCGCCACGCTCGCGCCGACCGCGCGCACGGCGGGCGCGTTCATCGAGAGGCTGGTCAGGCCGAGCCCGGCCAGCACCAGCGCGAGCCTCGGGTCGGCGGCGGCCTCACCGCAGACGCCGGCGGGCTTGCCGGTGTCCTTCGCGGCCTGGCCGATGACCTTGAGCAGGCGCAGCAGCCCCGGCTGCCACGGGTCGTTGAGCTTGGCGACCGCGCCGAGCTGGCGATCCGCGGCGAAGGTGTACTGCGCGAGGTCGTTGGTGCCGACGGAGACGAAGTCGACCGCGTCGAGGATCTCGCGGGCGGTCAGCGCGGCGGCCGGGATCTCGATCATCACACCCGCGCGGGCGATTCCGGCGGCGCGGACGCGCTCGGCGAACCAGGCTGCCTCGGCGGCGGTGGCGACCATCGGAGCCATCACCGAGACCTCGGCGCCGGAGTCCTGAGCGGCGCCAGCGATGGCTTCGAGCTGGCGGTCGAGGATCTCGGGACGGTCGAAAGCGACGCGAAGGCCGCGTACGCCGAGGGCCGGGTTGGGCTCGTCCTCGGGCTCCAGGAAGGCGAGGGGTTTGTCCGCGCCCGCGTCGAGGGTGCGGACGATGACCGGCTTGCCGCGGAACGGCGTGAGCACGGCGGTGTAGGCCTTGCGCTGTTCTTCGACGCTCGGCTCGGAAGAGGCGTCGAGGTAGCAGAACTCGGTGCGGAAGAGGCCGACGCCTTCCGCGCCCGCCTCCGCGGCGGCCTTGGCGTCGGTGGCGGAACCGACGTTGCCGAGCACCTTCACGCGGTGGCCGTCGGAGGTCGCGCCGGTGCCGTCCCACTCGATCGCGCCGATCTTGGCGGCCGTGACGACCTCGGCGTCCGGGTCCGCGACCTCGACGACGCCGGTGTCACCGTCCACCGCAAGCGCTTGCGCGTCGAGCGCGAGGAGCCCGCGGACCGCGACGACGGCGGGAATGCCGAGCGCGCGGGCGAGGATCGCGGTGTGGCTGGTGGGGCCGCCCTCTTCGGTGACGAGCGCGAGCACCTTGTCCGGGTCGAGGCCCGCGGTGTCGGCGGGCGCGAGGTCGCGGGCGACGAGCACGCTCGGCGAGGCGAGGTCGGGAACGCCGGGAGGTGCGATGCCGAGCAGTTCGGCGATGAGCCTGTCGCGCACGTCGAGGACGTCGCGGGCCCGCTCGGCCATGTAGCCGCCGGCGGCCGCGAGCGCGTCGGCGAACTTCCCCGCCGCCTGGTGCACCGCACGCGGCGCGGGCAAGTTCTGCTCCTTGACCAGCTGCTCCGCCGAGGAGACGAGCGCCGGGTCGGCTGCCATCGCCGCGGTGGTGATGAGGATCGTCGCGGCCTCACCGGTCGCCGTCTCGGCGAGCTTCTCGAGCCTGCCCGCCACGATCTGCGCGGCCGGGGCGATCCGGGCGGCCTCGGCGGCGGGATCGGCCGGTGCCGGCGTGCTCGCGGGTTCACCGAGCGGTTCGGCGACCCGGACGACAGGACCGCTCGCGCGGCCGGGACTGACGGCGACCCCGGACAGTGACTCAGACGGCATGGTCTAGACCATATCTCATAAGCGGCGTGAGCTGGCTCATAGCCATCAGCAGAACACAGAAGAAGACATCATTCCAGTTCGGACGCCGTCGGATACGAAGGCTGCGCGCCTTGGCGGGTCACCGTGATCGCCGCCACCTTCACCGCCTTGCGCGCCGCATCGACCAGTTCCTCGCCCTTCGCGAGCGAAGTGGCGAGCGCCCCCGCGAAAGCGTCGCCGGCACCCGTCGTGTCGACGGCCTCGACCTTCGGTGACGACACCTCCGTCACCCCGTCGGCCGTCACCACCGCCGCCCCCTTCGCGCCGAGCGTCACGACCGCGGCCTTCGGCCCGAGGTTGAGCAACTTGGGGAAATCCGCCTCGCCACCGAGCAGGAACGCGGCCTCGTGCTCATTGACCAGGAGGACGTCGAGCCCCTTCAGGGTCTTCGTCGACAGTTCGGCCGCCGGGGACAGATTCAGCAGCGTCTTCACTTGGTGTTCGACGGCCTTCGCGACGGCGTGCTCGACGGTTTCGAGCGGGATCTCCAGCGACAACACCACGATCTCGGCGCCGTCGAGGTCGACGTCCTCGGGCCGCAAGGCGGAATTGGCGCCGGGCGAGACGAGGATCGAGTTCTCGCCGTCCGGCGTGACTGTGATGTACGCGATCCCCGTCGGGCGCTCGCTCGTGCGCAGCGAACCCGTGTCCACCCCGGACTCGGCGAGCGACCGCTTGAGCAAATCGCCGTACGGGTCGTCGCCGACCGCGCCGAGCAACGCGACATCCGCCCCGAGCCGGGCCGCGGCGACCGCGGTGTTGGCGCCCTTGCCACCCGGCGACAAGATCGTGTCGCCACCGAGTACGGTTTCGCCACCACCAGGTCGCCGATCGACCGGGACGACGAGATCGGCATTGGCGGACCCGATGACCAGCACCTGAGAAGTCATGGAAGAGACCATGCCATGACCAGCAGTTGTCCGGTCGAGACCCTTCTCCAGGCGAAGATGTGAAGAACTTTGTAACTTTCTCGGCGCGTAGTGCGACAATCAGGCGAGCAGCGGAACGCCGTCACTCTTTCGGGGGATAACCTTCCCCCGGGCGTCACTTCGGCGATCACGCCCGCTCTTGAGATGCGTTGCCGCGTCCAAGCGGTGACGTTGCCCCGATCCCGGCTTCCGTCGGGAAGAGGGCATCGGGTCGCCGGCGTCGATCACGTAGCCCCCCGAGTGATCGGCGCCGGCGGCGCCCCGGTGGGCGGGCTCCTCAGCTTGCTACCGCCGTCTCCCGGAATTCCACACGGTCTGATGTCCGCATACTGCTTTCGAACTCACGCCTCGCGTTCACGCTGAACGGGCGCCCCAGCCGATACCAACCACCGGCGAGACTTTCGGACTCGTCGTTGTACGGATCACTTCTGGTCAATTCAGCCAGCTTCGGATGGCGGATCGCGAACATGTCCGATCCCGGCAGGAAGTCCAAGTAGGTGGAGCCATGGTCGACTCCCCACCGCACCGCGTCGATCTCGTGCCACCACACTCCGACGAAGGTGCCGTAGGTCCGGAAGTAGAAGCCGCGAGGTCCGAGTTCCAGGACGACCTTTCTCTTCTTCTCGTGCGTCGCTCCTTCGAAGGCTTCGACCACCATCGTCACCACAAAGAGTCCGAAGAGCACTACAAGCGCGCAGACGCGCACTGAGCCCTCAGCGGCGGCAGCGACCACCACGGCCGTGACCTCGATCATCAGGGCCGCGAACCGAAAGACCCCCAGCTTGCGCTTGTCCCATCCGTTGACGTGGATCTTCACCACGTCGTCCACGACGTCAAGAGCTTCCTCGTGGGCCGTGACCACCACCGGTTCGTCGGGCACAGTCCGCACGGCGGTGTTGTCGTCCTCGATCGCGACATCGACATGTTTCACGAGAAAGGGCATCAGCAGCTTCAGCTCACGATGCCTGAGGTCCACGTCGGCCACTTGGAGGTCTCCATCGGGTTCACGGGCCAATCCAGCGGACAGCGCGTCGAAACCCGATCCCGGGCGAATGACCAGAGTGAAGTCGTCAGATCCGGAACGGTACGGGGAGTACTCGCGAAACTTGAGGCTCAGGATGACTTTCGCGATGTCCTCCCACCTGGCGCTCCAGGCCACCACGCCACCCTTGATGCGCCTGATTCCCGCAAGATCGAAAATCAGTTCATCAGCGGGAGGGGGCGTCCGGTAGTTACGGAACTCGATGGTTCCGCAGTAGATGAACACGGCGCAGAGGACCCCGGCCACGATGCGCACTGCCAACTGGTAATCGCCGACCACGGCGATCGCCATGACCACGGTCAAGGTGCCGAAAAGGATCACCAGCACCAGATGACCGATGACGCCGGGCGTTCGTGAGATCACCAACCGGTCATCGATCACTTGGCGTTCCTTTCACGTCGCTTAGAGTCCTACAGGGACCCAGAGATCCGCTGCCCACCCTGTTGCTCGAAGATCGGTGGCTCGGCTGCTTGATTCTCGGAGTCAGGAGACTTTTGTGGTGCGCCTGCCGCACTGTATGGACCCATGACCCCGGCTGGAGGCGGCGCCTTCTTGCTGGGCGGCTCCTCCTCCTCGCCGAAAACGTCGCCTACCGTCTCGTCGATCTTTTTCCCGATAGCCTTGCGTTTCTCCTTGACGAGGTTCGACTGGAAGTCTTCGCCGTATTTTTCCTTGAGGCGCCCAGTCATATTTTCCTTCACTTGCGCCAGGTTGTCGGTGAGGCTTTTGTCTTTGGCTGTGCCTTCCAAACCAAAGATGTGCTTGCGAGTCTCAGGCAGATCCTTTCTCGCCTCTGCGACCTTCGACGCGAAGGTGGTGTCAACTGGGCTGTCGACTGCCTTCTTCCCACCACCGGTGAACTTCTTCAGCGCCTTCGGAGTCAGGGCGTCCTTGATCTTGTCGAAGCCATCCGTGAGACGCTTGAAGAGGCCCTTCGCCTTGTCGAACGCCTTGGTCAGCTTCTTGATCCAACCGACGCATTTGTTCGCGTAGCCGATGGCCTTCGGTGTCCCCTCGGCGGCGATACCGGCGGGCATCGCCGGCCCGGGGTAACGCATCGCGATGCTTATGAGCTTCCCGAGACACTCGGAGATCAAGTCACGGACGATGGTTCGCACGACCGCGAGGATCATCTTGCATACGCTGACCAGCGTCCCGATGGAGTTCGCACCCGAGGCGATACCCGCGTACAGATCGGCCCGATTCTTGGCGAAGGCCCGATAGGCGTCCGCAGCATCACCGGTCCAATTCGCACTTTCGCGGTCGACGGCCTTGCCCAGGTCTTCGCTGACCGACTCGAGTTCTTTGCCTATGTTCTCCCAGGTCCCGATCATGTTGTCCAAGGCGACCTGATCACCGACGAGCCAATCGAGTGGCTCACGGAGAAACGGGACGTGCTCGATGATCCAACCGAACGCCGAAGCCGCCAGAGTCCCGATGGGATCGGCGACGAGATCGGCCAAGCCCATCGCCCCGTTGGCGAGGTTCGCCAACCCTTCCGCCCAGTCTCCGCTCGCGATCTTGGCGCCGGTGTCCCAGAAGTCTTGGAGGATTCCCGCGCCTTCGAGCGAGCTCTCATCCTGAGCGGCGTCTGTCTTGATCAGCGGATTGGGGCCCGGAGCCGCAACGGGGGTTTCTGCCATCGGTCAGTCCTCCACCTTGAAGAGGCTTTTGAACTCGTCCTCCTGCATTTGCTTCCTTTGCTGCCAGGTGTGCACACGATCGGCATGGTCGGCCGAAGCTTCGACAGCCGACTCGATCGCGCTCCGCGCCAAGCTTTGGACGGTGGCGCAGATCGCGGCGAGCGGGATTCCGACGAGGCCGAATGCTTCGTCGCCCATTGCCGCGTCTGCGGCAGATCCCGTCATCGCGACTCGTTGCCCCAGATAGTCGATCGTGTTGCGATGTGCGGCGAGCTCCGCGGGATCGACCTTGAAATCTTCACTGCCTTGTGGCTCTCCCATGCTTTCCCTCCCTCAAGAACCCGCTCAGCGCAGGAAGTCGCCGCCGGTGAAGTAGTCGTCCTCGTGGTCCGTCTGCTGCCGTCGCGCGGCTCGCGGCGGCGCGGGCGGGGCCGGGGGTGTCGGCGGCTTCGGGGCGGGAGGGGGCGGAGGCGCGTCGAGCTCGTCTTCGGCGACGAAGCGGTCGTCCTCGTCCGCTTCCTGGTGGCCGCCCTCGACGTAGCCCGTCGGTTCGGGTTCCGGGTACTCGTTGTGCAGCTGGTTGACCAGCTCGTTCATCGTTTCGGTGCCCGCGATGGACGGCACGCCGGTCTGCATCGCGCCCGCGAGTTTGCTCTGCGCGCTTTGGACGACGCGGAGGATCTCCTGCGCGAGCGCCGGGTTGTCCCGCACGGACGGGCCGATCTCCAGGCCGACGAGGTTCCCCGCGTAGTTGACCTTGACCGAGATCTGGCCGTCTTTGCTGCGTTCGGACACCGAGACGCTTTCGATCTCGGTGCGCATCTGATTCGCCTTCCGCTGGGCGTCGGCCAGTTTGGCCTCGAAATCAGCGAAGAGCTGCTCAGGGTTCGACACGCGAACCTCCCCTGTTCACGTCGTAGCCGTTCGGCGACCGAGTGTGGCATACGCGTCTGACATCGGGGAACGTTTGGCGGACATCCGCACCCCGGTCGTGTGGATCACCACAGGCGGCCTCCGGTTTTCCCTACCGGATCCGACGGCTTACCCCATGTTCCCGCAGGTCAGCGGGCCGTAGCGTGCCGGATATGACGATTTCGGACTGGAAACGCGCGGTCTACGCGCTTCTCGCGCTTCCGGGGTATTTCGGTGGCGCGAAGGTCCAGCGTGGACTGACGCGGCGCTGGCTCGGGCACGAGAGCGGGTCGCGGCCGCGGTACGTGGCGGCCTTCGGTCCGAGCGCGGTCGCGTTCCTGCTCGCTTTGCTGCTGTTCTACCTCGTCGGGCGCATCGCGACCTACGGGCTCTTCTGGACCGGCAGCGATCCCGAGGGCACGTGGGGCGGGCCGACGCTGGCGGGAGCGTGGATCGTGCACTTCCTCATCGCCGCCGGGATGGCCGTTCCGATCTTCCTGGCGCTCCGGCCGCTCACCAGGCTCCAGGCTCGCCTTCTCGGCTGAAACCCGTCTACCAGGTGTGATCGGCACGGTATTGTGCGTGAGCGCAAGACATCGACCGATTGGGCCGGGGAGGGCTTCGATGGGTTTGTTCGGGGATGTGTGGGAGGCGGCCACCGGCCTGCTCGGCAAGACCGGGGCCGGTGCGGTGGCCGGTTTCGCCGTGGGCGGGCCGGTCGGCGCGATCGTCGGTGGCATCGTCGCCTCGAACGCGAGTGACGGCTCCGGCGCGGTCAATCAAGGCGGCTTGACGCCCAAGCAGCTGCTCGAAGCCGTCGTGAACGGCCCTGGCACCGGCTCGTTGGAAGAGGCGCGCAGGGTCGGCGGTGAGCAGGCGCGGAACCAGACCCAGCTCCATGACGGGACCCGCGACGTGATGACAGCGTTGGAGTCCGCCTGGACCGGTGGAGCCGCGGACGCCGCGCGAGCGAAGCTTCAGCCGCTCGCCGACTCCTCCACCTCGGCGTCATCGAGCCTGGAGCGCAATTCGGGGCTGACGCAGACGCAGCTGGATCAGTTCGTGTCGCTGAAGAACTCGCTGGACCGCGAAGTCGCCGCCGACCCACCGACCACGGGCACCTACGACGACGTGACGCCGTGGGACACCGACACCGAAGACAAGGTCAACCAGTACAACCAAAAGGCGCAGGCGAATCTCGAGCGCTACAACGCCTACAACGCCCAGTCCACTTCGAACAACGCAGGCCGGACCATCGACTACGGGCAGCTCGGCGCTTTCGACGGCGGGGATTTCAAGGTCGACGACAGCCGGCCCGGCCCTGGCGACGGCGGCAAGGTTCGCGGGTTCGACGGGCGCTCCGATTCCGGTGGAGACGGGTATCGGCCGCCTCCCGGCGGGGTGCAGCCGCCGATCCCGTCGTCGGGACCTCCACCGTCCGGCCCCGAAACGCCGAACCACAGGCCGTACGAGATCCCTCGCCCACAGCCGTCAGATCCGGGCTACCGCCCCGGGCAGTACGACGACGGCACTCGGGCGGCGGGGTACACGCCTCCGCAGCCTTCGTCCTATCCGGGTTACCAGCCGCCGTCCTTCGGTCCCGGCACCGGCGGCGGGACCAACTTCGGCCCTGGTGGTGGCGGAGGCGGTTTCGGGCCGGGCTTCGGGCCCGGCGCAGGCGGCGGTTTCGGGCCAGGCTCGGGCTCGTCCGGCGGTCCTGGAAGCGGCTCGGCGCCTGGACCCGGTCGCGGCAGTGGGGCGATGGCGCCCGGTCAGCCCGGTCAAATCGCGCGGCCCGGAATGCCCGGTGGCCCCGCCGGGGGCGCGGGCAGGCCTGGCGCACCGGGAATGGGCCCGCTGGGTGCCGGTGCGGGCAAGGGCAAGGGCGGCGAGGACGAGGAACACAAGCGCGCCTCGTACCTGCAGGAAGCCGACCCTGACAGCGTCTTCGGCGGCACTGAGACAAAGCCGGTCCCGCCGGTGATCGGGCTCTGATCGTGTTCGAAGCACCCCTGTACCTGCCGAAGACCGTTCTGCTCACCGCGTGGGAGTGGGAGCGCCACGGCACTCCGCTCGCGGTGCTCGGCCCGGACCACCTGTGGCTCGCCGAGGACACCAAGAAGAAGCTCGACGACGCGGTGCTCGACACCCTCACCGAGTTGAAGCTGGCCTCCGGTGGCACTTTGACCAGGGAGTTCCGCGACCTCCTCCGCGTGCTGGCCACCGGTCCGCTCCGGTTCACCGCCTGGCTCGGCGACATCGAGTCGGAGGAGACCGGGAACATCCTCGTGTCGGCGTCCGGCCGGGACGCGGTCCGGGTGATCCGCCAGGACGAGAAGGTCCGAATCGATGTCATCGACCCGGGTTACGGCGCCGAATCGCTGGTCGACATGTTGCCCCCGGTCGAACCGGCCCGGATCGACCCGGTCAAGATCCCGAAATCCCGCTTCTCGGGCCAGCCGGTCTACGAGGATTCGTACGATCTCGAGGACCCGACCGAAGAGCCCGACTACGACCCCTTGCCCTCGGCACGGGAGCTGATGGCGGCGAAACGCACCGGCGTGCACCAGCTCTACGCGGCCAATAGCGGCACCAGGAGCACTCCGCTGACCGTGGTCGACACCGTTCACGCCGGACGCGTCCTCACGTACGTGCTGCCGGGCGAGGACGGCGAACCGCTGGTCAGCTTCGAACCGGGGCGGAGGGATGTCCTTGTCGACGTCCTCTACGCGACCCTGCACGGACTGAAGTAAAGGGGATTCGATGACTTCGTTCTTCGGGGACGTCTGGTTTCAGAACAGTGATGACGTCGGAGGCGGTGGAGCGGCGCCTGCCAGTGGTCAGGGCTTCACCATGAGCGGCGATGAAATGCGGGCCCTGCTCAAGAAGTGCCAAGACCAACGAAAATTGGTCCGGGAAATGCAAGATACCGCTTGGAAATTACAGCAAGTCACAGCGCCAGGCAATGAACCCGCGAGCAGGCATGCGGTCTATGGCCCAAACGGAATAAAAGAAACCGGGGTGTACTATGAAGGACACTTGCGATTCCAAGATAACTATTTCACCGAACTGATCCTCCGACTGGAAAAAGCACTGGGGATGACCGAGGAAACCGACCGGCAAGCAGCCGAAGCAACCAAGAAACGCGGGTCACTCGAATGACTTCACGGCACCAGGTGGCCACTCTCGTACTCATGGCGACCGGCACCTTGCTCCTGACGGCTTGCGATGGCAACCGCGTCGCTCCTGGCACTCCGACTCCAGGTACAAGCACACCTGCCGCATCGTCAAGCGCGGCGGGTGTCCCGCACAGCGGAGCGCCCGCTGTGCAGAACCCGCTACCAGCAAAGGTTCTCGACGGAAGCCCTTGCGATAGTGCGCTCACCGCCCAGCAACTCGAAACCTTCCTCGGCGAACCGGATCCCGCCAAACCCAGCACCGACGCTCTCGGCGCCGCTTGCAGGTGGAATGCCGCGTCCGGCAGTGGCGCAGGATTCACGGTCAGTTACCAAACCAAATCGGACCAAGGCATCAGCCTCGCCTACCAGAGCGTGAAATCAAAGGTAGCTCGATGGGTGGAGCTCACTCCTGTCGACGGCTATCCCGCGATTGGGTACGGCGGAAATGCTCCGGGCGACGAGCGGCATTGCGTCGTGGTGGTCGGGGTCTCTGATCAGCTCGCCTACTCGGTTTCTCTCTCTCGAGGAGACAAAGCGGGCCGCGAGGGCAAGGACTCGTGTGAACTCGGCCGCGACGTGGCCGCGGAAGTCCTGAAGAACGTCAAGGGGAGGGCGTAAGCCGCGCATAGACGGCCTCCGCACCTTTGGCCAGGTTTTCGCGGGTGGTGGCCGGGTCGGTCTTCGCGGCGACGAGACTGATCCGCACCATCGAGCGGCCTCTCTGGAACAGAACCTGGCCGCCGTCGGCGCGTCGATGGGCGCAGCTCGCCTCGCCGACCGGCCTGGCCAGCGCCTCGCCGCGTTCGAAATCGCACTGCTCGCGAACGGCGGCGATCGCGGCATCGGGGTGCGGCACGGACAGCACGGTCTGGCTCACGGTGACGTTCGGTGCGATTCCCTCCGAAAGCGCCACCAGGCCGGTCCGATCACAGCGCATCTCGACACTGTTGTACTTCGAGCCAGGGGTTTCGCTCAAACTGAACAGATCCTGCTGCAGACCATCGGTCGGCCGCTCGGTGATCGTGGTGAAGACCTCCGCGGGAAAGGCGGCACACGGGTCGGCGACGAGGTCGTAAGGCGCGGGGTACGTGTGCACGGGCATGGACCGCGGGCCTTGGGCGATGTTACGGCGGATGCCGTCGAGCAGCGTGGCCAAGGCGGCTTCGGGATCGGGGAGCTTGGTGAAGCCGGTGATGCCGAGTTCCAGGATGTTGTAGTCGGTCTGGAGACTCACCCTGACGTCGTCGCCCTCTCGGTGAGTACCGACCTTCAGGACGGCGTCCCGCCAATCCATCCTCCTCGAGAATCGCGAGTGCAGGACCTTCAGGTTCACGCTCGCGCCGGACACGGTGACGCCGCCGCACGTACTCGCCCACAGCCCCGTTCCGGCGAGATCCGGACGGTCTCCGTCGGTGGTGCTCAAGCGTTGTCCGCCCTGGAGAAAGCCGTCCTTCAGCACCATGCCCGCGGCGGCCAGCACCTCATGGGTGAGGACCGCGCAGGCGTTGTGGACGAACCCGCCCTGGAAGGTGGCGGGTGGTTCGGCGCTCGGGGTTTCCTTCAGGATGAAGCGCCGAGCTGGCGGAGGAGGGTCGGCGGCGGGCCCGGATCGGGGTACGCAAGCGGCGCAGAGCAAGGCGGGCACGACCAGCAGAAGTACGCGTTTCATCAAGCCGGAACGTTACGATTTGCGATCGCGGAAGCCAGCCCACTCCGGAGTGGTCCATTTGCCGCGAATCCCGTACTGACCACCTAGAATGCCCGGATGACGAACACCGGCCGCAGGGGTCGCGAGCGGGCCGCGACCGATCAGGACATCCGCCGGACGGCGCGGGCGCTCCTGGTCGAGCAGGGGCCGGAGGCCGTGACCCTGCGGGCGATCGCGCGCGAGCTCGGCATCACGGCGCCGGCGTTGTATCGCTACTACGGGTCCCGCGACGATCTGGTCGAGCATCTGCGCGCGGACGTCGTGGCGGATCTTGCGGCCGAGCTCGCCGAGGACATCGCGCAGCTGCCGGACGAGGGCGCGCTGCAGCTTTTCGCCATCTGCAAGGGATTCCGGCGCTGGGCGCTCGCGCACACCAAGGAGTTCACGCTGGTCTTCGCGTCGCCGGCGGGCGACGACACGTTGAGCAGGCTGGGCGAGCCGTTCGGGCGGATCTTCCTGGCGGCGGCTGGGCGGGTGCTCGCGATGCACGATCTGGTGACGCCGTCGAACGACGTGGTCCCGGCCGAGCTGCGCGACGATCTCACGTCGTTCCAAGAAGAACTGCTCGCCGTGCTGAAGGAGTCCGGGGCGACGTTCCCGCTCGAAAAGCTCGACCTCGGCGTGACGTACCTGATGATCCAGTTCTGGGCCCGGCTCTACGGGCACGTCACGCTCGAGGTCTTCGGCAACTACCCGATCCCGTTCTCGAAACCGGACGTCCTCTTCGACGCGATGCTGGCCGATCTCGCGCGCGAGATCGGCCTGTCCACCGAGTAGCTACGCCGCGTGCCCGCCGTCGACCGAGACGGTCGAGCCGGTCACGTACTTGCTTTCCGGCCGTGCCAGGAACGACACGGTGGCGGCGACCTCCGACGGCGAACCGTAGCGGTCGAACGCCGTCAGGCTCCGCTGGTCGGCGGCGTACGGGCCGTCGGCCGGGTTCATGTCGGTGTCGGTCGGGCCGGGGTGGACGATGTTCACCGTGATGCCGCGCGGCCCCAGTTCCCTGGCCAGGCCCTTGGTCATGCCCAGCAGCGCGGTCTTGCTCACCGCGTACAGCGACATCCCGGGGCCGGGCACCCGGTCCGAGACACAGCTGCCGATGCTGATCACGCGGCCGCCGTCGCCGAGGTGCCGGGCAGCGGCCTGGGTGGCCACGTAGACACCGCGGACGTTGACCGCGAGCACGCGGTCGATGTCCTCCAGGCTCGTCTGGTCGAGCGGGCCGACGAAGCCGACGCCCCCGTTGTTGACCAGCACGTCGAGCCTGCCGAATTCGGCGACCGCGGTGTCGACCGCGGAGACCACGGCCGCGGCGTCGGCGCTGTCGGCCTGGATGGCCAGCGCGCGGCGGCCGAGCGCCTTGATCTTGTCCACGACACCGGCCGCGAGTTCGGCGTTGTTCTGGTAGGTGAGCGCGACGTCGGCGCCGTCCTCGGCGAGCCGGATCGCCGTGGCGGCACCGATCCCGCGGCTGCCGCCGGTCACCAAAGCCACCTTGCCGTCGAGGGTCATGCGGTGTTCTCCGTTCGATTTCGTTGTCCTTGAACAACTCCATCGAATCGCCTCATGACCCTCGACGCTGGCGCCTTTCGGCCACGGCGTTACAGCACGATGTTGACCAACCGTCCCGGCACGACGATCACCTTGCGCGGGGTGCCGTCGCCGACCAGTGCGGCGACCTTCTCGTCGGCCAGCGCGGCCGCCTGCACCGCGTCCTTGCCCGCGTCGGCGGGCACGGTGACGCGGGAGCGCACCTTGCCGTTGACCTGGATCGGGTACTCCACCGAATCCTCGACCAGGTACTTCTCGTCGACGACCGGGAACGGCCCGTGCACCAGGGAGTCCGCGTGGCCCAGGCGCTTCCACAGCTCCTCGGCCAGGTGCGGGGCCAGCGGCGCCAGCATCAGCACCAGCGGCTCCACCAGCTCACGCGGAGTCGCCTCGGCACCGCCGTAGACCTTGGTGACGTGGTTGTTCAGCTCGATCAGCTTCGCGCCGGCCGTGTTGAACCGCAGCTCCGCGTAGTCCTCGCGGACCCCGGCGATCGCCTTGTGCAGCTGCTTGCGGTCGGCGTCCGTGGCGTCCACGGTGGACACACGCAGCTCACCGGTCTCCTCGTTGACGACCAGGCGCCACAGGCGCTGCAGGAAGCGCTGCGCGCCGACGACGTCCTTGGTCGCCCACGGCCGCGAGACGTCCAGCGGGCCCATCGACATCTCGTAGAAACGGAAGGTGTCGGCACCGTAGTCGGCGGCCATCTGGTCAGGAGTCACGACATTCTTCAGGCTCTTGCCCATCTTGCCGTATTCCTGGTTGACCTCTTCGTCGCCGAAGAAGAACTTGCCGTCCCGCTCCACGACCTGGTCGGCCTGGACGTGCACACCTCGGGCATCGGTGTACGCGTACGCCTGCACGTAACCCTGGTTGAACAGCTTCCGGTACGGCTCCTTGGACGACACGTGGCCCAGGTCGAACAGCACCTTGTGCCAGAACCGCGAGTACAGCAGGTGCAGCACCGCGTGCTCGACACCGCCGACGTACAGGTCCGTGCCGCCGGGGTCGTCGACGCCGTGCTCGGCGGGCCGCGGGCCGACCCAGTACGCCTCGTTCTCCGGCGCGACGAACACGTCCTGGTTGGTCGGGTCCAGGTACCGCAGCTGGTACCAGCAGGAACCCGCCCAGTTCGGCATGGTGTTGATGTCGCGGCGGTAGGTCTTCTTGCCCTCGCCCAGGTCCAGTTCGACCTCGACCCAGTCGGTGGCGCGCGCCAGCGGCGAGGACGGCGTGCTGTCCTTGTCCTCCGGGTCGAACGTCACGGGCGAGTAGTCGGCGACCTCGGGCAGCTCGACCGGCAGCATGCTTTCCGGCAGCGCGTGGACGTGGCCGTCCTCGTCGTAGACCACCGGGAACGGCTCGCCCCAGTAGCGCTGACGCGAGAACAGCCAGTCGCGCAGCTTGTACTGGACGGTGCCGCGGCCGTGCTCGTTCTCCTCCAGCCAGCCGATCATCGTCTTCTTGGCTTCGTCGACGCCCATTCCGTCCAGGAAGCCCGAGTTGATCGCGGGCCCGTCTCCGGTGAACGCCTTGCCGTCGAAGCCTTCCGTCGGCTGGACCGTGCGGATGATCTCCAGACCGAACTTCTCGGCGAACTCCCAGTCGCGCGTGTCCTGGCCGGGGACGGCCATGATCGCGCCGGTGCCGTAGCCCATCAGCACGTAGTCGGCGACGAAGACCGGGATTTCCTTGCCGTCGGCCGGATTCACCGCGTAGGAGCCGGTGAAGACGCCGGTCTTCTCCTTGTTCTCCTGACGGTCCAATTCGGACTTCCGCGAAGCGGCGGCGCGGTACTCGGCGATGGCTTCGGCCGGGGTGGCGGCGCCACCGGTCCAGCTCGCGTCGACGCCTTCCGGCCACGTGGCGGCGGTCAGCTCGTCGACCAGCGGGTGCTCGGGCGCGACCACCAGGTACGTGGCGCCGAACAGGGTGTCCGGACGGGTCGTGAAGACCTCGATCTTCTTGTCGCCGGACTCGAACGACACCCGCGCGCCGTGCGAACGGCCGATCCAGTTGCGCTGCATGGACTTGACCTTCTCGGGCCAGTCCAGCAGGTCCAGATCGTCGACCAGGCGGTCGGCGTACGCGGTGATGCGCATCATCCACTGACGCAGATTGCGCCGGAACACCGGGAAGTTGCCGCGTTCGCTGCGGCCGTCGGCGGTGACCTCTTCGTTCGACAGCACCGTGCCCAGCCCGGGGCACCAGTTCACCGGCGCCTCGGAGAAGTAGACCAGCCGATGCGTGTCGATGATCTCCAGCTGCTCGGCACGGGTCAGCTCGCACCAGTTTCGGCCGTCAGGCGTCCGGCGCTTGTCCTGGGCGTACTCGGTCTCCAGCTCGACGATCGGCCGGGCCTTGCCCGCCTTTTCGTCGTACCAGGAGTTGAAGATCTGCAGGAAGATCCACTGGGTCCACTTGTAGTACTCCGGATCGATCGTCGAAATCCGGCGACGCTCGTCGTGACCCAGGCCCAGGCGCCGGATCTGGCGCAGGTAGGTCTCCATGTTCTCTTCGGTCGTCTTGCGCGGGTGCTGCCCGGTCTGCACCGCGTACTGCTCGGCGGGCAGCCCGAAGGCGTCGAAGCCCATCGTGTGCAGCACGTTGCGGCCGATCATGCGGTGATACCGCGCGAAGACGTCGGTCGCGATGAAGCCCAGCGGGTGCCCGACGTGCAGGCCGGAGCCCGACGGGTACGGGAACATGTCCTGGACGAACAGCTTGTCCGACGGGACCTCGCCGCTCTCGTCCGCGAGCGGGCCCACCGGGTTCGGTGCGTGGTAGGTGCCGTGGTCGGACCAGTAGTCCTGCCAACGCTGCTCGATCTGGCCCGCCAGCTCCGCGGTGTAGCGGTGCTGAGGGGCCGCGTCGGCGCCTTCGCTCGCCTGGTTCATCGCCGAAATCCTCCGTGCTCATCCACGTCAAGCCACTCCAGAAACAACTCGACCCCTCAGCCCGGAGGGCATGAGGGGTCGCCGCGCTGGTCCCGGCCGTTCGACCGAGTTCAGCGCGGCAGGCTAAGGAGCAGCCGAGCCGTGTTCATGGGTCCAGTTTAACGCCCAGGTCAAAGGCGTTCCGAGGGGACCGCCAGAGCGATGAACTGGGTCACCTGGGTCGCGGAGAAGTTGTTGTCGCTGACCAGGACCAGGCTGCGCTCCCCGTTCGGGAGGCGCGGGCCCCAGGTCATGCCCTCGACGTTGTCCACCGTGGACAGCTTGAAGTCCGCGAGATCCGCGAGCAGGCGCTTCTTGACCGGCTTGACCTTCTTCGCGTCGGCGAGGGAGGGCGTGTTCAGGATGTTCGTGGCGCCCTTGGTGTCGATTTCGTAGATGCGGATCTTGTTGCCGACACCGGTGACGAACGACCGCTCCATCACCAGGTAGCGCGTCGGATCGGCCTGGTCGACGGCCAGCAGCGACGAGATGCCGGTGGTCGCGAACGCGCCGGGCGGGTTCGGCGACGCGAAGACCTTCTCCTGCGGGTACGCGTACTGCGCGAGGACCGGCCCGAACCGCGACTGGACGGTGATGCGCGAAAGGGCGCCCGACGTGGTGTTCGCCTCCGGGCCGTCCTGAAGCAGCGGCCCCTCGGCCGAGCTGGCGACCAGCGAGCCGAAGCCCGCGAAGGTGAGGCCTTCGAGCGCGAGGTTCTGCCGCGGCCCTGCCGTCGCGGTCATCTTCTCGTTGGCGGGAATCGGCAGGTCACGGACGTACGCGCCGTCGCGCTTCGCCTCACGGATCGACGGGTCGATCAGCGCCGCCGCCGACCGTTCGCCCTCCTGCGACCAGACGTACTGGCCGGTCCAGGGGTCGACGCGCAGCTCTTCGGGGTCGATCGTCTGCATGTTCGGCGGCTGCGCGGGATCGTTCTTCGCGAGCGGCGGGTACGGCGTGCCGTCGGGACGCAAGAGCGGCTTGGTGCCGGTGAAGGTCACCGGGCCGAGCCCTTTGGCGTCGAGGGAGAACTTCGCCGTGTAGAAGCGCGCCGGGTTGAGGGCGGAGCGGTCGTCGCAGATCAGCGCGTACTCGCCGGTGCGGGGGTCGTAATCGATGCTGGACAGGCCACCGACGACGGTGCCCTCGTAGGGCAGGGCGTTCGGGACGATCTGTTCCCCGATCAGGCGAAGCGGACGGTGACCCGCTTCGGCGGCCGGTGCGGCCATCAGGGTGAGGGGAACGGCCCCGATCAGGGCGGCAGTGAGAACTCGGCGTGACATGGCCTGTAGCACAGTCGATCAGGGTATCCGGCAGGTTGCCGGGACGTCACGCTTATCCTCGTGGAGTGTTCGTCATAGCGCTGGTCCCGATCGTGCTGGGTGTCCTCGTCGGCTGGGGTGGGTTCCTCGGCCTGCGTGAGAAGCTGCCGCGTGACCGCGGCGCCGGCGTGCGCACCGCCGCCACGATGCGCAGCGAAGACGCCTTCCGGCTCGGCAACAAGGTCGCCGGGGTCCCGACGCTGGCGGGCGGCGTGATCGCCGTGCTCGCGGGGATCGCCGCGCTGGTCATGCCGACGACCTTCGGGCTGCTGCTGGCCTCGTTCGTGGGCGTGGTCGGGCTGGTCGCCCTGGTCGCGGCCGGGGGAGTGCTCGGCAACCGCGCCGCCGCGACGGTGCCGGAGCCCGAACCGGAGCGGCCCGCCGGCTGCAGTGGCTGCGCTTGCGGCACCTGCGGTGTCTTCAAGAAGGCCGACACCGCCACCGCCTAATTACGCTGGAGGTCTCCCGGATGGGTGGCCAGCAGCGCCAGCGGGATTCCCTGCCGCCGCAGCACCTGACCCCACAGGTCCTGGTGCGGCGAGGCGAGGACGTCACTCGGCAGCGCCGGGACGATCACCCAGTCGTCGCGTTCGATCTCGTTCGCCAACTGGCCGGAATCCCAGCCCGCGTACCCGGCGAACACCCGCACGCCGCGGACCTTCGGCACCAGGATCTCGGGATCGGTGTCGAGGTCGACCAGCGCGACCGGGCCGCGGACGGCGATCACGCCGGGCACGCTCGACGCCGTCTCGCCGGTCCGCAGCGCGGCCAGGCACAACGCCGTCTTCTTCTCGACCGGACCACCGACGAACACCGACTGCGGCTCGGCGACGTGCCCGCCCCAGTTCGGGAGCACGTCGTACACCGGCACGTCACTCGGCCGGTTGAGCACGACGCCGAGCGTTCCCTCGTCCCGGTGATCGATGACGAACACGACGGTCCGCCTGAAGTTGGGATCGAACATCGTGGGGGCGGCGACCAGGAGCGTTCCCGGTTCGACCTCGGCGTCCGCTGGCACGTCCGCCATGATCCCACTTCGAGCGGAGACAAATCGTCCGGCTCTGGGAACAACAGCATCACGAGCACCGTTGGACACAACGGTCGGTGCGCTTTCCGTGTCCCCCGGGCTCACTGAAGAACCGCCTTTGTGGAATACCGTCCGGCTGGAGCCACACTGCGCATAGCCGCCGAGAGGCGACCTCAAAGCGCATCGGCCACCTTCAATAGGCTGGTGCCGTGACGACCACCGCCACGGCGCCCACCAGGGCGTTCGTCCGCGACCGTGACTTCCTCCGACTGCTGTTCACGCGGTTTTCCGCGCACTGGGGCAACGGCATGTACCAGGCCGGGCTGGCCGGCGCCGTCCTCTTCAACCCCGAACGCGCCGCCGACGCGCTCGCCATGGCGGGCGGGTTCGCGGCGCTGCTGCTGCCGTACTCGATCGTCGGCCCGTTCGCGGGCGCGCTGCTCGACCGCTGGGATCGCCGCAAGGTCTTGATCTTCGCGAGCCTGCTGCGGTCGGCCACCATCCTCGCGACGGCCGTCGCCGTGGGCACGGGTGTGGCCGGGATCGGGCTCTTTTCCCTCGCCTTGGCCTCCGAAGGCATCTCGCGGTTCATCGGCTCGGGTCTGTCCGCGTCGCTCCCTCACGTCGTCGAAGAGAAGTCCGTGGTGGCCGCGAACGCCTTCGCGGCCACCTGGGGTTCGGTGCTCGCCGTCGTCGGCGGCGGCTGCGCGATCGGCCTCCGGGCGCTGACCGGCGCGGACGACGCCGGTTCCGCCTGGGTCACCGCCGTCGCCGCGCTGGGCGGGATCGGCGCCGCCGTCCTCGCCGCCGGATTCGCGCGCGGGCTGCTCGGGCCGTCGACGGTCGACGAGCCGTCGAACCCTGCCCTAGCCGTTGCCCGCGGCCTGGCCGACGGCGCGAAGGCGGCCTGGCGCACGCCCAGCGTCACGGCCGGGTTCGTCGCGCTGTTCGCCCATCGCGCGTCGTACGGCATCTCGCTGCTGGTGACCGTGCTGTTGATGCGCAACCACTTCGCCGCCGGGATGACGGGGCTGGGCCAGATGGCGGCGTTCGCCGGTGCCGGGATCCTCGTCGCCGGATTGCTGACCGCCCGGCTGATCGAGCGGTTCGGCAGGGTCCGCGTCGTGGTGGGGGCGCTGGTGCTGGCGGCGGTCGCGCAATCCGCGCTCGGCCTGCCGATGGCGATCCCCACCGCGTTGCTCGCGGCGTTCCTGGTGACCGGCGCCGGGCAGGTGCTGAAACTGTCCGTCGATTCCTCGGTGCAGCTCGACGTCGCCGACGAAGCGAGGGGACGGGTCTTCGCGCTCTACGACACGCTTTTCAACATCACCCAGGTCGTCGCGGTCTCGCTGGCCGCGACGGTGATCCCGGCCGACGGCCGCTCACCGGAACTGCTCGTCACGGCGACCGTCCTCTACCTGGCGGGAGCGGCCGGTCATCTGCTCGCCGTGCGAAAACGCCAGATCCGGTGATATGACGCAAGCGTTGGCATTAGGGTGACGCTTACCGACACCGGGTGGCGTATGCCCGGGATCCAGCACCAGCGGGGGCTCAAGTGACGACGGCCGGCGACGACAGCGCACGCCTCGAAGCGCGCAATGCCGCCATGAAGGACCAGGTCGACACGCTGCTCGAACAGTTCGAGCGCCAGACGGCCCAGCTCCGGGACGCGCAGGAAGCCGCTTCGCAGACGTCGGCGACGGTGGTCTCGCAGGACGGCCTCGTCCGCGCCACCATCGACGCGACCGGCACCCTGGCCAAGCTCGAGATCCAGCCGAACGCCTTCGAGCGCACCAACCCCGCACAGCTGGCCAACACCGTGCTGACCCTGGTCCGCCAGGGATCGCTGCAGGTCAAGCAGCAGGTCGCCGAGCTGATGGCCCCGATCACCGAAGGGCTGCCGGACCTCTCGGACCTCATCGAAGGCGCGCCTTCGCTCCAAGGGCTGATGCCGGCCATCCCGGACTTCCTCGCGGCCGAAGAGGAAGAGGCACCGGCGAAGTCCGACGAAGACTTCGACGCCCCGCTGATGATCAAGGAGGACGCACCGCCGCCTCCGCCGCCTGCCCCGCCGACACCGAAACCGGTTCCGAAACGGGTGCGTCAGCAGGACGACGATGAGGAAGAGCCGCCCTCGAGCTGGCTGACCAGGGGAGTCTGATGCCGAACGGTGGGGGTGGCGCCGGGTTCACCGCGGACCCGGACGCGGTGAAATCGGCCGCGGCCAAACTGGGGATCGCCGCGGACCAGCTGGACGAGGCGGGCAAGGAACTGCTGGCCGCGATGAATTCGCTCGGCGCGTGCTGGGGCGACGACGACGCGGGCAAGGAGTTCGCGAAGGACTACGAGCCGGGCGCGCAGGGCTCGTCCGAGGGATTCGCGAACGTCGTCGAGGCGCTGCGGGGGATGCAGCACAACGTCGAACGGTCGATGACCGCGTTCACGAACGCCGAGGAAGAGATCAAGTCGACGCTGGACAAGAAGGTCTAGCGCCGTGGGTATGGAGATGCCCGACGCGGTCAAGTGGCTCTTGCCGATCGTCGTCGGGGAAAGCTGGCCCGAAGGCGACGAGGACAAGCTCCGCGAACTGCGCGACGCCTGGCACAACGCCTCGAAGGCGATCCAGCCGATCGCCGACACCGCGACCAAGGGCGCCACCGAGGTCCTCGGCGGCTGGAGCGGTCAGGGCGCGGAAAAGTTCGCCGAGGCCTGGAAGAAGTTCGTCGAGGGCGACGAGGCGTACTTCAAGTCGCTCGCCGATTCGTCGAAGGCGCTCGGCGACTCGTGCAACGCGACCGCGCTGGACGTCGAGTACACGAAGTACATGATCATCATCTCGCTGGTGATCCTGGCCGCGCAGATCGTCGCGATGATCGCGGCCGCAGCGGTGACGTTCGGCGGTTCGACGGCCGGGATCGCGCCGGCGCAGATCGCCACCCGCATGACCGTCCAGATGATCTTCCGCCAGCTGATGCAGAAGCTCGCGCAGGAAGGCTTCAAGAAGGTCGCGAAGGAACTCCTGGAGAAACTTCTCAAGGAGGGCCTGAAGAAGATCGGCAAGGAAGTCCTGCAGAACACGGCGATGAACCTCGCCATGGACGCGGGGATCCAGGGCCTGCAGATGGCCAAGGGCGACCGCGACAGCTGGGATTTCAGCAAGACCAAGGATTCCGCGATCAGCGGCGCCGTCGACGGTGTGGTGGGCGCGGGCAGCAGCAGTATCGGCAAGGGCGCCACCAAGGGACTTTCCGACAGCGTCGGCGGCCAGATCGTCGACAGCGCGGCGCGGGGTGCCGTGCGCGGCGCGGCCGAAGGCGTCGCCAGCACGGTCGGGCAGGCCGCCGTCACCGGTGACCTGGACAAGCTTTCGGCCAAGGACGTGCTGATGGGCGCGTCCGGCGGAGCGGTCGGCGGGGGTGTCGACGGGGCGAAGAGCCAGATCGGCGACATCAAGGCCGCGAACACGCCCGGCGATTCGGGTCCTTCCACGCCGGATGTGGATACCGGGGATGCGGGGACGGGTTCGCGTACTCCGGGGTCTTCGGACTCGCGCTCTTCTTCTTCGGATTCTTCGGATTCGAGTTCCTCCTCGGACTCGCGCTCCTCCTCGGACTCTGGCTCCTCCTCGGATTCGGGCACTTCGGCGGAACCGCGTTCTTCATCGGATTCCGGTTCCTCTTCGCGGTCGGACTCCTCGCCGGATCCGGCACCGCGGTCCACTTCGGACGGTCAGGCGGCTTCGAGCCGGGGTTCGGACGGCTCCGGCGATCCGCAGCCGCGTTCCGAGAGCGGCCCGCAGCGGACGGCGGAGAGCGACCGGGTCAGCCAGTCGTCGACGCAGGCTCCGGAACGTCCGGCCGACGCCCCGGCGAACACCGGGGACGGTCAGCGTGCGGCGCAGACCCACCAGAACGCCCCAGCGGCCGCCGCCGACAACGGATCCGGTCAGCAGCAAGCCGCGGCGGGTAATCAGCAACAGGCACCCGCCGCCCAGTCGCAAGCGCCGGCTTCGGGTCCCGCGCCGAGCCCGGCACCGGGACCGGCGTCCGGTCCGGCACCGAGTCCTTCGCCATCCAGCGCGATGCCGCCGGCCGCTTCCACGGGCGCGCCGTCGAGTTCGGGCGGATACGGCATGGCGTCGAACCCGGGTTCGAGCTCGCCCGCTCCGTCAGGCGGTTACGGCATGACGCCCGGCGGCAACGGGCCCACCCCCGGCGGCGGTTTCCCGCCTCCCGGGCACGACCCATCCCGGCCTCCCCGGCCGAACGACGGCGTCCAGGCCGCGGGTTTCGCGAGCAACGGCGGACCGCAGCAGCCGCGGTTCGACCAGCCGCCCGCGCCGATGCCCTTCCAGGGTCAGCAGCCGATGCAGCCGCCGCCTCCGGGTGGGTTCGCGCCGCCTCCGCCCGGTGGTGGCGGCCCCATGCCACCGCGAGGACCGCAGGGTCAGCCGGGTCCGATGGGCCCCCGTCCACCGCAGCAGCATCCCGGCCAGGGTGGACATCCGCAGGACCGCGGACCGCGTCAGCGTCCTCAGCAACCACCGCAGCCCCCTGGTCCGCAGGGTCCGCCGAGGCCGCCCCAGGGTTACCAGGGCAGGCCCGGACCTGGTCCGGGGCCGAACGGCGGGGTTCCGCCGCGCCCGCAGACACCTCCGCCCGGACCGCCTCCGGGCAACCGCGGTCCGGGGGGCTACCCGCCGCCTCCGCCGCGACCCCAGCACCCGGGCAACGGTCCGTTCCCCGGCAACCGCGGCCCGATGCCGCCGCCTCCGCCCGGGCACCACCCCGGTCAGCCGGGACGTCCCGGACAGCAGCCCGGACGGCCGATGCCGCCCGGTGCCGAGCCGCCGCGTTTCGGTGGTCCGCAGCGTCCGCCGCAGGTGCCGTCACCGCGTCCTGGCCACGACCCGAACGCGGGGCCCCAGCGTCCGCCGCAGCAGCAGCCGCCGGTGCGGCCGGTGGAGCACGCGCCGCGGCAGGTGCCTCAGGACCACGGCGCGAACGCGCCCAAGGACACCGAGCTCCCGAAGGACACCCAGGCGCCGAAGGACGTCGAGGCCCCCAAGGACACGGAAGTCCCCAAGGACACCGAGACGCCGAAGGACGTCGAGAGCCCCAAGGACACCGACGCGCCAACGCCCGACGACAAGCCGACCATCGACGAGCCGTACCTGACCGACCCGGACTTCCACACGGACGATCCCGCCGCCTACCGCGCGCTCGCCGAGACGCAGATCGACAAACGCGGTTTCGACAAGGACACCGGGGAAGCGCGGAGCGAGCAGGTCCGCCGCGAAGGCCTCGCCAAACGCGACGCCCACGAAGACCCGCGTGTCAAGGAAATGTCGGATCAGGGCGCGTACGCGGTGCACAGCTACACGCGTACCGACATGGCCGAGCGGATCACGCACGCCCAGCGCCACGGCGGCCCCGAGCTGGACGCGCTCCGGCCGCATATCGAGGCGATCACCTCGGGCCTCAACGAGATGCCCGCTTACGAGGGCCTCGTCTCGCGGCGGGTGAACTTCAACGGCAACGAAAGCGCGATCCGGGCCTTCCTCGAAGCGCACGCCGAGGGCAAGGTCATCGTCGACCCGCAGATGCTGAGCACGTCGCGGGTCACGCCCGAGCATCCGCGCAGCAACTTCCCCGGCGAAGTCGAGATGCGCATCCAGTCGAAGACCGGGCGCCACATCGAAGACCTCGCGTCCAAAAAGGACGAACGCGAAGTGCTGATGAAGTCGGCGACGCAGCTGCGCGTCACCGACGTCAAGATGGGCCCGGGGCATCCCGACCACCCGGACTACAAGAAGCGCCTCGACGACGGTTCGCCGAACGACCTGCCGAAGTGGATCGTCGAATGCGAGGAGGTCGTCAAGGGCGACGACGGCCACCTGACCGCGGAGCAGGTGCAGCAGAAGGTCGCGGAACGGCGTGAGTACAACAACGCCGTGCAGGAGCGGCTGGCGCAGGAAGCCGCCGACCAGGAAGCACAGCTGCGCCGCGATCACCCGGAGCTGTTCCAGAACCAGGGTCTCGGCGGGCTCGAAACCAAGCTGGCCGACGGCAAGGGTGGCTGGATCGACGCCACCGACGCCCCGGCCAGGGAGACCCCGAAGCCGCCGAGGGAGCACGCTCCCGACGGTGGCTGGTCCGAGCTGGCGAAGCCGCTCGAAGAGGGTGGGACGCCGGTCATCCACGCCGGTTCGACCGAGACGCCGCACCAGCAGGTCCGGCTGGTCATGGACGAACTGCCCGCGATCGGCGAGGCCAACACCCGCAACTACTACGCGCCCGAATCGTGGAAGGACGGCTACCAGACGAACTCGGCCGAGGCACTGGTCGCGTTCGAGAACCGGATGAACGGTGGCGACGCCGTCGCGGGGCCGTCGACGGCTGGTTCGCCGCTGCAGCACGTCAGCGACCGGCTCGGCGGGCAGTGGTCGGATCGGAACGGTTTCGCCGACATCGCCCGTGAGCTGGGCGAACGTCCGGTCGGCGCGCGGACCGCGGTGGCGTTCGAGCATCACGCCCCCGCCGATCCGAACGCGCCGGAGGGCTCGCCGCGGTCGAAGGACCGGATCGAGACGCGCATCGTCGCCGCGGTGAACACGCCGCACGGCGTGGTCTTCGCCGACCCGATGACCGGGCGGCTCGCGACGCTGCCCGACGATCCGACGTCGATCAAGGCGATGCCGATGGGCGGCAGTGAGGCTCCTGACGCTCCGCACACGCCGGAAGCACCGGAGCGCACGCATACGGAAACCCCGGTCCAGGAGCAGGCGCCCAAGACCGAACTCGACATCGCCGAGCGGCTCAAGGGCCCGGAAGAAACGCCCACGCGAATCGACGAGAGCTATCTCGGCGACGAGAACTTCCGTGGCACGCCTGAGGATCACAAGAGCCTCCGTGACCGCTACGACAGCGCCGAACTCGCCGAGCAGGCCCGCGAAAAGGCGCTTAAGCGTCTTGAAGCAAGCCCGCTGAAGGACCGCGTCTCACCCGAAGCCGCCGAAGCGATCTACTCGTACTCGCGCGAACACGCCTACGCGATCAACGAAGCCAACCGCAAGGGTGAGTCGCACCCCGACTTCGAGAACGCCCAGCGCAGCACCCGGGCGATCGTCGGCGCGCTCAACGAGCTGCCGGACTTCCACGGTGAGGCCATCCGCGGCATCGACACCAAGGGCGACATGCAGGCCGCCGCGATCATGGCGGCGCACTACGAGCCGGGGCAGACCGTCCCCGAGCCGACCATGACCAGCTCCACGATCAAGACGTCGCCGGACACGAAGTCGAAATTCGGCCAGGACGTCGAGATCCACATCGTCTCGAAGACGGGCAAGGACGTCTCGTCGCTCGCCGAGAACCCCGGCGAGAACGAGGCCATCAACAAGCCGGCCACGCAGCTTTACGTGCACAGCAAGGAGTTCAAGACTCCGCCGCTGGTCGACCGGCCGAAGTGGGTCATCCACGCCGAAGAGGTCACTCCCGGCGACCCGCGCTACCTCGACCCCGAGACCGCCAAGCAGAAGATGGACGAGCGGCGGGCCCGGCACGCCGCGGAGGCGCCGGAACTCGCGCGTCTCGCCCAGGCGCAGTCGATGGCGCGCCTCGGCGGCTTCGACGAGCCGCAGACCCCGCACGTCACCACGGAGAACCCGGCACAGCACACGGTCGCGGACGCCGACAAGGGACCCGAGTACGGCGAGCAGCCCGTCACCGACGACACGATCGAGCTGCCCACCCCCGAGCGGGACTACTCGTCGATGGCGGTCGCGACGAACCCGCCGAGCGAACCGGCGATCCACGCCGGTTCGGCGAGCCCCGAGCAGCAGGCCGCGTACATCGCCGACCGGCACCCGCGGCTCGGCGAGGTCAACCCGCATTTCAACGACCCCGACGCGCTCGCGAACGGCTACCGCTCCAACTGCACCCGCACTCCGGGCGCGTACATGGACCGGCTGAACGGCATCGATTCGACCGCCGACCCGCTGCTCGTGCACGAGATGGACAGCCGCGGCACGCTGGAGCACGTCGAAGAGCGGTTCGGCGGGCAGTTCTCCGACCGCGCCGACTACGACACCGTGATCCGCGAGATGCGCGGCATGCCGACCGACCACCACGCGGTCGTCGCGGTGAAGTACCTCGACGAGAACGGTGTCGAGCGCGGCCACGTCGCGATGGTGGCGAACACGCGTGACGGTGTCGCGTTCATCGACCCGCAGTCGGGTGCGCTGATGAACCTGCCGCATCCGCCGCTGAGCATGAAGCTGATGCACGTCGGTGTCCCGGAGGGCCCGGCCGCGCAGCCAGTCGACCCGCGGATCGCCTACGCCAGGGAAGACACGCCCGACGTGCAGCCGTCGCGGATCGGGCCGGACGGCCGTCCGATCGTGACGCCGCCGCACGACGCGGGCTACGGCATGGCCCACGACGAGCAGCCCCGGGCCGACGCCGAACGGTTCCTGAACGATCCCGAGGTCGCGGCCGCGGTGGACGGACTCGACCCGGACAAGAAGCGGGCCGTCCACGAGGACGAAAACGGCGTCAAGCACGACGTCGGGCCGATGCGGGACTTCATCCGCGAGCACCTGCCCGCGCATCCGGAACTCGTCCGGCTGATGGAGCACCCCGACAACGCGTACCTGCGGGCTTCGCTGCTGAACAACCCGATGACGATCGGCAGCCTGCTGCTGCACCCGGAGGCCATCCCGATCCTCGAAGACGCCCTGCGTGACGTCGAGGAACGCGGCTACCAGATGATCGACGACGTCCGTGAGGACGGCCCCGGCGACACGCCGCTGACGCAGGAGCAGCGGGACCTCGCGAACACGGCGGCGGACATCGCCGCCGACGTGGACCCCGGCGACCAGTACCACGCCGGCTTCGATCGCGCGGACAAGGGCGATGCCGCGAAGATCCAGGAATTCCTCGACGCCGAACGGGCGGCGTGGCCGCGGAACCAGGGCGATCTCAACCGGATCGCCGAACGGATCGCGGAGGAGAACAACGGCGAGTCTTCAGGGCGTCCCGGCCCGAAGGACGACGACCGCGCGAAAGCGAAGATCGCGGGCTACGACGGCGACGCGTCGAAACTCACCGACCTGGTGGGTGTGAAGATCCAGTTCGACACGCTGGCCGACGTCTACAACGCGCTGAACGCGGTGATGGCCGATCCGGATCTCCGGATCGTCAGCTTCGACGACCGGTTCGCGAATCCGCAGGACAGCGGGTACCGCGATCTGCAGATGAATGTCCGGCTGCCGAACGGGCATGTCGCCGAACTGAGGCTGCACCTGCGGCATATCGACACCGTTTCGGCCTACGAACACGCCTTGTACGAGGTCCGCCGCGACTTCCCGACGTACAACCGGACACTGGACGCGGACAACAAGAAGCGGTTGTCCCCGGAGCAGGCCCTGCTGGAAGCGGCGCTGATGGACCGGGTCCGGGAGAAGTTCATGGCCGGTCTCCGCAAGGGCCTGCCGCCGGAGGAGAACACGTGATCCAGACACCGTCCTTCTACACGTACTTCGGGAAGACGTACCGCGTCGAGTCGACTCCCGACGGTGGCCTGACGGGTTACCTCCTCAACCTGAGCTCCGGCGAGTTCGACGAAAAGCCGGAGCACGTGCGCGAGGTCCTGCGGGCGATGGCGAGTTCGGACATCAGCAAGGTGCCCGAGGAGAAATTCGTCCAGGAGACCGAACGAGCCCGCGCGTACGAACTCAAAGGCGACGGTCCGATCTTCGCGTTGTACGAGACCATCGACGGCCTCTACCGGCAGGCCAAGAGCGAGAACCGGCGCGTGGAACCGCAGGAATCGGCGTTGATCAAGGCACTTCGCAAGCGCACCTTCAAGATGTGGGAGGACGAGCTGGCCCGCCGCGCCGCCGGTGAGCCGCCGTCGTTCCGCGCGGAGCCGCGTTTCCCGAACCGGGCGCGATGATTCACGTGGAACAACTCACTCCGGAACAACAGCGCGGGCTGCTGGTCCAGATCGGCAGGCTCATCCTGGCGGGTATCACCGACCCCGCCCACGCCGCGGTCGCCGATTTCCGGCAGGCCGGGGAGCACACCGAACTCGAGGGCCACAACCTCGCGCCCGCGTCCGAGCTGAACGAGCTCTTCGGCAGGCTTCGCACCGGGATGTACGCGACCGGCCGGGGGACCTGGCTCCAGTCGCGGTTCACGCTGAAACCCGACGGCACCTTCGACTTCGACTTCACTCTCGACGACGAGCCGTCGTGGACCGAGGCACCACCGTCTTCGGCGTACCCGGACGAGCTGGCCGCGTTCCCGCGCGAGGACGAGCACGTCCCGGACTGGTGGCGGCTACGCGCTCAGCTGCCGTTGCGAGTCGAGTTCCGGCACGCCCGGATCGTCGACGCGTACACCGAGGGCGAGCCGCCGGTGGTGGACAGACCGGAGCTCGACGAGTCCGAGGCGCCGCTGGTCGCGCAGTACCTCGAACGTGAACCGGCGATCCTGTCCGGCAGCGGACTCGGCAAGGACATCTTCGATCCGGAGGCCGATGGCGACGTCCCGGAGAGCTACCACACCGACGGCACCTGGATCTGGCACGCGTCCGTGCCGCACTACCTGCGGAAATACGGGGTCCCGCCGGAGCCGGAGCTGGTCGAGCACATCCGCGGTCAGCGCTTCCAGCCGCCGTACGTCGAGCATCTGGTGCGGCGTACCGCGGAGGCGGATCTGCTCGGCAAGCCGCGGCCGAGACCGGGCCGCTCCGACGTCAAGAGGACCGAGGGCGACATCGCCGCGGAGCTGGAGACGTCGCCCAATCCGCAGCTGATCGACGAAGAACTCCTGGTCGTGCTGGTCAGCAGGCTCGGCGAACACGCCGTCTGGCCCGAGGCCTACCGCATCGGCGACCGCGCGGACGGCGCCTGGTGCCTCAACTTCACCGAGAAGGGCTGGGAGGTCGCGGCTTACTCGGATGGCGCCGCGGTCTCACCGAAGTATTTCGACAAGCTCGAAGACGCGTCGCATCAGCTACTCGGCGCGCTTCTGCTGCATCCGGCGAGGATGACCGCCGGACATGAGACGCCACTGGAGACGGCGAAGGAACTCGCCGACTGGCCGGTGCAGGCGGCGCCGGGTGAGCCTCCCCTCACCTTGCTCCGCAACAAGCGCGTCAGCCGGATGGTCGCCGGTACGGTCGTACTGCGGTTCGGCGAGGAAACCGGCAATCTGGTTCACCACGGAGGGGTACGGTTCGCCACGACGTCCCTGCCGCTGGAACGGGAGCGTGTCGGTGGGACCTACCGGCTGCGACGCCCGCTCCACGTGATCATCGGTGTCACCGTCCCTTGGGCGAACATGCCCGGTGGGGCGGTGGCCTACGTGCTCCCGAGGACCATCGCCGAGCACGTGTCCGACGGCAGCCTGGAGAGGATCGAGTAGGTGGAATCGGCGGAAGCGGTAGCCAAGGTCGAAGAGTGGCTGCGCGCGGTCCACGGTCCGGACGTGTCCGAACCGGGCGGCGCCGGCCTGCGCGTGAACCACGAGAAGGTCCTGCGCATCCCTGAGGGCTGGTCTGTCCCCTACAACACGATCGCCTTCCTCGACGAGGGTCACGCCGAGAAGGAGATCTTCCCGCCGCCGTCGGTGATCGTGCGCGAGCCCGACGGCGAGCTGCGCCAGGCGCATCCGCAGCCCGGCGGGCTCAGCGTCCCGGTCGCGTTCCCCGGCCAGGAGGCCTGGCGCGAGGTCGTCGACCCCGAGTACGCCAAGTCCGGTCTCGGTGACCTCGGCGTCCCGCCGGCGGTGGTCGCGGGCTGGGTCAAGGTCAACGCGGAAGGCGTGCAGACCGGGGAGGAACGGGAGAACCCCGAGTACAAGGCCGGTCCGGTCCGCCGCGGCTACCCGAAACCGGAGAACAAGCTCGAAACGCTGCTGTCGTTCGCCAGTGTCGGCTGGCTGACCAGGGAACAGCTGCTCATCGGGCTGCTGCGCTGCGAGGTCTACGTCCCGCTCGACCTGGCGTCGGGCAAGACGGAGCGGTTCTACTTCAACGAGGAACGCGCCGAGCTGCGCGTGTTCAGCTCCACCAGGAACCTCCCGTCCCGCGAACACGGGTACTGGAAGGTCGACATCGCCACCCTGGCCGGGTACGAGAGCCCGCCGAACCTCGTGATCAACGGCGGTCCCGCGACGTTCGAGGACGTCAGCGGCGCCGAGCTCGCCGAGACCGCGCAGCGGTTCCCCCGCCGGGGCCCGGGGGTCGACGTCAACGAACGCTGCCCGGAAGCGGAACCGGAGCTGGAGACCCTCGCGGTCGAAACCGCCGCGAAGATGGGCCTGTCCGAGCCGGTGAAGCCGCCACTGGCCGCGGCCGAGCGGGCACGCCGCCGCGGGTTCGAGCTGAGTGCCGAGGAATGCCAGAAGACCGTCCTCGGCCAGTCCTGGCTGGCCCGGCTCAAGCAGCCGGAACCGACCCGCGCCCGGCCGAACGACCTGCGGGCGAACGGGCTGGCGCCGGGTTACGACAACGAAGGCCAGATCCAGCCGCGTCTGGACACCTTCGGCAAGTACTTCGACCGAGACCGCTCCAGCTCGCGCTACGGCTGGCAGCGCGTCACGGGCGCGTACGTGGGCTTCGCGCTCGGAGAGGCGCTCGGGGCGGCCGTCGACCGCATGCGGCTCGACGAAATCCACAACACCTACGGCCCCGAGGGCGTCTCCGACCTGACGGTCGCCTTCGACCTGCCCGGTCGCGTCGGGCCGCTCACCCAGCGGCTGCTGTTCTACACCGAGGCCGTGATCCGCAGCCCGCATCGCGAGCAGCCGGAGAACCGCGACGCCGAGAAGGCGCTCGGCACGGTCGCCCGCAACTCGCTGATGCGCTGGCTGCACACCCAGGGCGCGCCGCTGGACAACGCCGACGGCTGGCTCGTGAAGGTGCCGGAACTCCGTGTCCGCCGCACCCCCGACGACGCCGAGCTGAACGCCTACCACGCGCTGGCGACCGTCTCGCCGACGGCGATGCCGATGAGCGGGCCGGACGCGCTGGTCGCGGCGCTGCCGGCGGCGATGACCGCGGCCGGGCCGGGGAGCGCGATGAGCGGCGGCGTCCGGCAGGCGGTGCGCGACCTCGTCGCGGTCACGCATCCCGGCGAGGTCGACGTCGAAGCGGCGACCTACCTGACCTGGCTGTTCGAACCCGCGCTGACCTCGGAGGCGTTCAGCTACCCGATCTGGAACACCTCCCGCGAGATCTTCAGCGACCAGAACCCGCACCAGCGGGGGCCGGTCTGGGCGGATCTCAAGGCGATGGTCGCGGAATCGGTGCCGTTCTTCGGCAAGCACGGCCTGCCCGACCTGCGGGTCCCGGAGCTGATCGGCGACGGCAAGAGCACGCTTTCCGTGCTGGGCCGCGCGTTCGCGGCGCTGTCCGGCTTCGAGAACTACCCGGAGCAGGCGCTGCTGCGGGCGGTCAACCACTCGGGCCGCAGCGCGATCACCGGCGCCATCGCCGGCGCGCTGCTCGGCGCCCGCACCGGTATCCCCGGGCTGCCGCAGAAGTGGGTCGAGCAGCTGGAACTGCGTTACCTGCTGGAGAACATCGCCACGGACGCGTTCTGGCACTTCGACCGCCATTCGGCGCTGCACGAGGTCGACGGCTGGTCCCAGCGGTATCCCCGCTGGTGAAACTGGAATGGGGGGCGGAGCTGAGATGAAGCCTGGAAAAGCGACCGAAGGCGTGAACCCACTCCGGCCGTAGGCGCGGGTTCACCGACAGGCAACTGGAATGGGGACGATGAACGAAGAGGAAGCCGTCAGCCGTGTCGAGGAGTGGCTGACGGACCGAGGCGGGGAGGGCACCGGCGCGTTGCGGGTCCGCCGCGACTACGTCGTGCGCGCGACCGACGGCTGGAACGTCACGTACAACACCGTCGGCTGGCTCGACGGCACCGACCCCGGCGCGGGCCTGTTCCCCAGCCCGGTCGCCTTCGTCCCGGACGACGGCGGAGAGATCCGCCTCGACCTGGAGCTGATGGCCGTTTCGGCGGCGGGAGACGATCCGGACGCGTTCACCCGGTGGGCGGAAGTCGTCGATCCCGAATTCGATCCGGCCGCGGTCCCCGGCTTGCCCGTGCCGAAGGCGGCGATCCTGCGCTGGGAGCAGCACACGCTCCTCGGGGAGCCGACCGGCGCGGTCCGCGCGAACCCCGACCACCGGCCGGGGCCGCGGTTCGCCGGCCGCCCGGCACCGGAAAGCCCCGTCGAGACACTTCTCGGCTATCTCCGCGTCGAGTGGATCACGCCGGAGGAGTTCGTCCACTGGATGCTCGACCTCGACGTGCTGGCCCCGGCGAAGGACGGCCACCTGCAGGTCCGCGACTTCGGTGACGCGGGCGTGCGTTTCGTCGTCTACACCTCCGAGGCTCAGGTGCCGTCCGAGTACACGGTGTGGCAGCGGATCCAGCCCCGCGTGCTCCTGCGCCGGGGCAAGGACAACCCCGGCGTCGGTCTGCTGGTCAACCCCGGGCGTCCGGAGACGTTCAACGTCTACCCGGAGACGCTGCGGCAGGTCGCCGACCTCGAACTCCCGGCCGGTACCGAGCGGCCGGAGTCCGTCGGGCGTCCCGCCTACTTCAGCGGGGAGTACGACACTCCGGCCGTCGCGAACCTGCGGAGCCTCGTCGACCAGGCGCGGGACAACGGCTACCCGCTGAGCAGCGAAGAGCTCACTCTCTTCACGCAGGCCGCGACGCTGTCGTTCGAGCGCTCGCGGGCGAAGTACGACGGCCGTCCGCTGCCCGAACTGCCCGAAGACCTGTTCGCGAACGGGCTGGTCACGCACTTTTACGACAATGGTGAGCCGCGTCCGAGCGCCTGGACGTTCGGGAAGTTCTACGACCCGACGCTCCCCGTCGGCAGCTTTGCGTACCCGAGGCTTCTCGGCGCGTACGTCGGCTTCGCGCTCGGAGACGCACTCGGCTCTGGCGCCGATCCTGCCGACGGCCTGCCGCTCGGCGGCCTGACCCGGCAGCTGCTGTTCCACACCGAATCGGTGATCCGCGGCCTGGACCCGACGCCGGACAAACCCGAGATCCCGGCCTCGCTGCCCGCGGGTGGACGGCCGGACGGCTGGGTCGCCAAGGCCACCGCGGCCGCCGGACCGGCACCCGCCGAGTTCTCGGCCATGCTGGCGACCGCGCTCGCCGCGACGGTGACCGGTGGCGTGCAGGGTCCCGCCGACAGTACCTTCTACGCGATGAAGGTGGTCCGCGAACTGGTCGGTTCCGCGGCCGGTCACGAGGTCGTCCACGGCGCCGAACTGCTGGTGAACGTGTTCCGCGCCCAACTCGCGGCCCAGAACGGCGAACCGGCGGTCGCGAACTTCCTCGAAGGCTTCGACGAGTACAGCGGCGAGGTCGGCGAGCTGGTCAAGACGGTGCTCGACCTCCGCAACGACATCGGCGGAGACGACATCGAGCAGTTCGACAGCATCGGCGACGGCCGGACGCCGCTTTCGGTGCTCGGCCGGGCCCTGTTCGCCGCCGCCAAGCGCGGGTACGACGCCGAAGCGGCGCTGGCGCTGGCCGCTCGCGGCGGTTCGGTGACGGCCGCGCTGACCGGCGCGATGGTGGGCGCGAGGCTCACCGTGCCCGGTCTGCCGGAGGCCTGGCTCGCCGCGTACGCCGGCCTCGGCGTCATCGACAATCTGGCGGGCGACGCCTATTACTACTTCAACCGCTTCGGCCTGCCCCGCGAGCCCGAAGAGCGGCGGCGCTGGGAAGCGAAGCGGTATCCACGAGGAGATCAGTAGAGCAATGCGCGAGTGGCTTCAACATCCGGCGACCAGGTCGCGGCTGCGCGGCAGCCTGTTCGCCGGGGCGATCGGTGACGCGCTCGGCGCGAAGACCGAGTTCGACTCGATCGACCGCATCCGCGAGATCGCCGGCCCCGCCGGGATCACCGACCTCATCCCCGCGTACGGCGGCGTCGGGCGCATCACCGACGACACCCAGATGACGCTCTTCACCCTCGAAGGCCTGATCAGGGCCCACCACGGAACGGTGCCCGTCGAGCAGTCGCTCCAGCTGGCCTACCAGCGCTGGCTGCACACCCAGGGCGTCTCGTGGGAGCGCGCCCGCGGCCCGCAGGACACGAGCGCGGAACCGGACGGCTGGCTGATCACGAACCGCGAGCTGTTCAGCCGTCGCGCACCCGGGCTCACCTGCTTCAGCGAGCTGGAGGCGTACGGCAGGACGGGCGTGCGCGCCGGCATGGACAAGCCGGTGAACAACTCGAAGGGCTGCGGCGGGATCATGCGCGCGGCACCGGTCGCGCTGTGGTCGGACGACCTCGCCGAGGTGTTCCGGCTCGGCGCCGAGAGCGCGGCGCTGACGCACGGTCACCCGAGCGGGTATCTCTCGTCGGGTGCCTTCGCGGTGATCGTGCGCGAACTGCTACTCGGGAAACCGCTGCTCGACGCCATCGCGACCGCCCGTGCCGAGCTGGAGAAGTACCAGGGTCACGAGGAGCAGAGCGTCGCACTCGACCAGGCACTCGCCCTCGCGAAGGAAGGCGCCCCGACGCCGGAGAAGCTCGAAACACTCGGCCAGGGGAACATCGGCGAAACCGCGCTTTCGATGTCGGTCTACGTCGCGCTGACCACCACGGACGCGAACGCCGCGCTGCTCGCGTCGGTGAACCACAGCGGCGACAGCGACTCGACCGGGTCGATCTGCGGAAACCTCGTCGGCGCGATGTACGGCGAGGAAGCGCTCAACACCGACTGGCTCGCGAAGCTGGAGCTGGCCGAGGTCATCGGCGGGCTGGCGGACGACGCGCTCGCGGAGTTCGGCGGGAGCGCACCGGGTGACGACCGGTGGTACGCCCGCTATCCGGCCCACTAGATTTACCTCCGGTTTGGGGTACTTGGGGAGGGGACACATAGTGCGTTACCGGGTTCAAGCGGCGGAGCGGCCGGATGGCCTGTACGCCGTCTGGGGGGACACCGTCTTCGCGGCCCAGCGGTCGACCGAAGACGGCACGCTGCTGCTCATCGCGCCGCCGGGGGAAGCGGCGCCCGAGGGCTTCGACCGCGACTGGAACGGCCGTCCGGCCAGGGTCGTGCTGAACGGCGAGGCGGGAGCGACCTTCAGCCTCCAGTCGTACGGCCGGTTCGACGACGAGCACTTCCAGATCGCGCCGAGCACCGGCGGCGGCGACCTGACGTTGCGCTGGGCCGGCGAGGACGCGGCCCGCGCGGCCGAACTGGGCCTGACGGACTTCTCGACCACGGCCGCGCCGACGCGGCTGACGGCCTTGTGGCAGACCAGGCACGACTTCGTCGAGACGCCGGAAGCCCGGCTTCAGCCGGGTACGGGCGATCAGGGCGCGCTGCTACGCGCCATCGGCCGGACGCTGCTGCGCGTGCTGCCGCCGGGCTGGCAGCGGGTCGGCGCCCAGTTCCGGCAGGTCGGCGACTACTCCGAACTCGAGGTCCGCTCGGTCGGCGACGAGGGCAACGGCCCGGTGTCGGTGTCGATCGCGGCGCCGCCGGAGCTCGGCTCGCTGTTCGCGCGGCTGCGCGCGGCGATGCACCAGCCCGAGACCGGCACCTGGTTCCAGGGCACGTTCACGCTCGACTCGGAGTCGCACTTCGACTTCGACTTCGACGCCGACCAGGAACCGACGTGGCGGCTCGCGCCGAACGAAGGCGGGAAGCCGTCTCCGCGCGCGTACGCGACCGAGCTCGCGATCTTCCCGCGCGACCAGAAACACGTCCCGGCCTGGCTTTCGGCCAAGGCGGGCCTGCCGCTCGACATCGTGTTCCGGCACGCGCAGGTCGTCGACGCGCACAACGAGGGCGAACGACCGGTCGTCAACCGGCCGCCGGTGCCGCCGGACATGATGCGCGGCGTCCTCGACTACCTCTTCCGCTCGCCGGTGGCGCTGACCCGGCCGGGCCCGCAGCCCGACATCTTCACCCCGAACGGCCCGCCGGACGTGCCGAACGCCTTCCACACCGACGGCGTCTGGATCTGGCCCGCGGCCGTCCCCCACTACCTGCGGAAGTACGGGGTGCCGCCGGAACCCGAGCTGGTCGAGCACATCCGGGCCGCCGGTTTCCGGCCGCCGCTGATCGGCGAGCTGGTGCGGGCGACCGCCGAGGCGGAGATCGTCGGCAAGCCCCGGCCGCCGCAGACCGCCGCGGACCTGCCGGACGACAGTGCCCGCACCCGGGTCGAACGCGACGGCGAACCGTCTCGCGACATCCGGGCCGTCGAGGTGCTGGACGTCCTGTACCAGCGGCTGGCCGAGCACGGCGTGGCGCCGACGTCGTACCGGATCGGCGCGAACGCGGTACCGGAGCCGGGGCTCTGGACCTTGCGCCGCACCGAAAGCGGCTGGGAGGTGTCCCGTCCGCCGACCGACGAGCCGGTGGCGTTCGCCAAACTCGAAGAGGCGGCGCGGTTCTTCCTCGGCACCCTGCTGCTGTATCCGGCACGGGCCGCGGCGGGCGCGAGCGAGGAGGCCGACAACCCGGCCGACTGGCCGATCCTGCCGCTGCGGGGCGAGCCGCCGCTGAACTTCTTCCGGCGCAAGCGGATCGTCGTCCTCCCGGCGGGCACCACGGTGCAGCGGTTCGGGAACGAGACCGGCAACCTCGTGCACGCCGAATCGGCGCGGTTCATCGAGACGTCGCTGGCCGCCGACCGCGAACGGGAGCGCCGTCTCTACCGCGTCCTGCGGCCGCTGCGCGTGGTCACCGGTATCACCGCGCCGTGGAACGGGACGCCGGGCGGGGCCGTGGCCTACGTGCTGCCCCGGCCGATCGCCCAGCATCTCGAAACCGGCGCGCTCTCCCGGGTCCAGTAGTCAGAAGGCCTTCGCGACCAGCTCGTAGGACCGGGCCCGCGCGGCCGCGTCGTACACCGGTGCCGTCAGCATCAGCTCGTCGGCACCGGTGGCCGCGGCGAGATCCTTCAGCGACCGCACCACCTTCTCCGGTCCGCCGTGTGCCTGCGCGGCGGTGAACTGCGCGATCAGCTCCTTCGACTCCGGCGTGAACTCGTGTGCGGCGGCCTGCTCCCTGGTCGGGAAGGCGAGGTCGCCGCCCTCGCCGTTGAGCAGGTACGACTTGATCACCGCGCACGGCCCGGCGACGTAGGCCGCTTCGGCGTCCGTGTCCGCGCAGATGGTCTCGACGCAAAGGATCACGTACGGCTCTTCGCGCCACCGGGATGGCTTGAAGTTCTCGCGATACGCCTGCAGCACCTCGGCCGTGTTCTGCGGCCGGATGTGGTGCGCGACCGCGATCGGCAGGCCGAGCTCGGCGGCGAGACCGGCGCCGGCCGCACTCGAGCACAACAGCCACGGCTCCGGCGTCGGCACCTCGCCGGGCAGCACCCGGATCCCCGTCTCCCCGGCCAGATGACGCAGCAACTCGGCGACGTCGGCGCGGTATTCGCCGTCCGTCGCCGGATCCGCGCCGCGTCGCAGCGCCCGGACGATCTTCTCGTCGAAGGTGCCCGGACCACGCCCGACGCCGAGGTCGATCCGGCCGGGGTGCAGCGCCGAAAGCGTCGCGAACTGCTCGGCGACCGCCAGCGGGGCGTGGTTCGGCGCCATCACCCCGCCGGAACCGACCCGGATCGACGACGTCACCGCCGCCAGATGCGCGGCAAGCACCGGCGGCGAAGCCGTGGCGATGGCCGGCGAGCCGTGGTGCTCCGCGATCCAGACGCGGTGGTACCCCAGTTCCTCCAGTTTCGTGGTGACGGTGGCTGTCGAAGCGAGTACTTCGGTGGCCGCGCGGCCGTCCTCGACGATGGCGAGTTCGAGCGCGGAAAGCGGGATCCCCATACCCCCAACGTAGCCAAACTCAGGACGCGGTGATCAGCACCGCGGGCGACCACCAGTAGTCCGCGAGCGGCTCGATCCGGATGCCGGTGAAGCCCGCTTCCTTCAGCTGCGAAGCCCAATCGGTGGCGGGCTGCTCCCAGTTCGTCCGGCCCGTCCCGGGTTCGACCAGGCCGAGCAGGACCGGCAGCAGGAACCCCTGCGCCACCAGCGACGCCTCCTTGCCGTACTCAGCGATCCCGCGTTCGTAGCGCGTGACCAGGGAAAGCAGGTACTCGGCGGAGTCCTCGTCGTACTCGGGCACGTCGAACTCGGCCAGCACCAGACAGGAGGTTCGGGGCCGGAGCGCCCGCAGGACCTCGGTGCGTTCCTCGGTCGGGATCGACTGGAGCGCGAAGGTCGACTGCGTCAGCTGCCACTGCTGGTCGTCGTCGCGGTCGAGGAACTCCTGCGCGGTGGCCTCCCAGGTGTGCAGGCCGCGGGTGCCGTCGAGGTGCTTGCGCGTTTCCGCCAGCAGAGCGCGCGACGGCTCGACGAGATCGATCCGGCCCGGCTGCCGGTCCGCCTGTTCGAGGGCCGGGACGACGGCGAGCCCGTCTCCGCAACCGAGGTCGAGCAGCGAACCGACGGTGCCGTAGCGCCGGGCGAGCATGGCGCTGAGCTGCCGGTAGAGCTTGACGTTCCCGCCCCCGCGGATGAACGCGGTGAACGCGGCGGGCCGGTCGTAGACGGCACCACCGCCGCCCTCGGTCAGGTATCGGTGCAGTTCGATGCCGAGCGTGGATCCGGCCCGCTCGGCGAGGTCCGCTGCCTTGGCCCGGTCACCGTCGCGGTACGCGGTGAGCGCTTCGGCCAGGACGTCCGTTTTCTTCATGTTCTCCTGTTTACCGTCAGAAAGGCACCCAAAGGGTGACTCTGGTGCCATTGCCCGGAGCCGACTCCACCCGCGCGGTCCCGCCGACCTCGTTCAGGCGGGCGGTGATGGACTCGCTGATCCCGAAACCGGCGGGCCGGGTGTCGAGGCTGAACCCGGCGCCGTGGTCGCGCGTGATCACCGCGACGCCGCCTTCCTGCTCCTCGACCCGCACCACGACCTTGTCCGTCCCCGCGTGCTTGAGCGTGTTGCGCAGCGACTCGCGGACGGCGTCGCGGATGGCGATCTGCCGTACCTCGGAAAGCGTGTCGTCGTCGAGCTCCGCGATCACGAGCTGGGCACGCAACCCGTCCCGCGCCATCTCCGCGGCCAGCGAGGCGAGCTTCTCGCCGAGCGGCCGCGACCCGGCCTCCGAGCGTTCCGAAGCCTCGTTCTCGATCGTCCGCCGCAGCTCCATCGACTGCGCCCGCGCCAGCCGCTGCACCTCGGCGAGCCGCGCGGCCGGATCGCCCTTGTTGGCCAGCGCGATCGCTTCGAGGGTCTGCAGCACGGAGTCGTGCAGCATCCGGTGCTGGCGGGCACGTTCGGCGATCCGGCCGTTGCGGATGCCGTACGCGAGAGCGAGCCGGGTGCCGAGCCCGATCAGGACGAGGGCGCCGCTCGCGGTGAAGAGCACACCGAGGATCGCCGGGAAGGTGGCCATGGCGTCGCCGGGCGCGGCGTGACCGGTGCCGAACACCGACGCCAGCATCCGCACCGGGAAGCTGACGACGGCGAGCGCCGCGGCGGCGGGCATGCCCAGCGCCAGCGCCAGCAGCGCGACCTCGCCGAGCAGGTGTTTGCCGGGAACCGCCATCGCCTCGGTGAAGACCGAAGCCGGCACCAGCGCGCCGACGGCCAGCGGCGCGAGCAGGGTGAACACGAGGTCGATCGCGAGCAGCCGGGCGGCGTGCTGCGGGCGGAACGGCGCCGAGCGCAGCATCCACCGGATCCCGTACAGCGAGAGCCCGACCGAACCGAGCGCCACCAGCCCGACCGGGCCGATCCCGATCATGCCGTGCGTGGAGACGTAGACGCCGAACGCGCCGGGCACCGCGAAAAGCCGGTAGACCAGCGGGACGAGGGCGACGTAGCGGGCGGCTCTGAGCAGCAGGTTGTCGCGATGTGCCGTGTCGATGGGACCGGACATCTGCTGGATCCGCCGCAGCGCGCGCATCGGTGTCGGATCGCCGACCTCGTCCGAAAGCTCGCTCGTCGCCGTCGCCAGCGCGGGCGCGCCACGGCGCAGCAAAGTCACCAGGAAACTGGGCGGCCGCTTCGCCATGGATTTTCCCCCTGCCCGGAGCACCGGCAGGAGTATCTCCGGTTACGCCGTGTGGATCCAGAGACCAAGGGGGTTTATCTCAGCCTATGCCGTTCTCGGCGGCCCACTTCTTCAATTCGGCCACCGCCTCGTCGTGCTCCAGCGGGCCGCGGTCGAGCCGCAGTTCCTTCAGGTGCTTCCACGCCTTGCCGACGTCCGGCCCCGGCTTGAGCCCGAGGATCCGCATGATCTCCTCGCCGTTGAGGTCCGGCCGGACCCGGTCGAGGTCCTCCTGTGCCTGGATCGCCGCGATCCGCCGCTCGAGGTCGTCGTAGGTCGCCTGCAGCGCGGCCGCCTTCTTGCGGTTTCGCGTGGTGCAGTCGGCGCGCACGAGCTTGTGCAGCCGGGGCAGCAGGTCACCGGCGTCGGTGACGTAGCGCCGCACCGCCGAATCCGTCCATTCGCCCTTGCCGTAGCCGTGGAACCGCAGGTGAAGGAACACGAGCTGGCTGACGTCCTGGACGATCTCCTTCGAGAACTTCAGCGCCCGCAAACGCTTGCGCGCCATTTTCGCGCCGACGACCTCGTGGTGGTGGAAGCTCACGCCGCCACCGGGCTGGAACTCGCGCGTCGCGGGCTTGCCGATGTCGTGCAGGAGCGCCGCGAGCCGCAGGATCAGATCCGGCTCGGAGGTCGGTTCGTGCGACTTCTCCAGGTCGATCGCCTGCGCGAGCACGGTCAGCGAGTGCTGGTAGACGTCCTTGTGCTGGTGGTGCTCGTCGATCGCCAGCCGCATCCCCGGCACTTCGGGGAGCACGCGATCGGCGAGACGGGTGTCCACCAGCAGCTCGATCCCGGGCCGGGGGTCGTCCGCGAGCAGCAGCTTCGACAGCTCGGCCTGGACGCGCTCGGCGGTGATCCGGTCGATCTCCTCGGCCATCGACGACATCGCGTCGACCACGCGCGGCGCCGCGGTGAACCCGAGCTGCGCGGAGAACCGCGCGGCCCGCAGCATGCGCAGCGGATCGTCGGCGAAGGACTCCTGCGGGGTCGCGGGCGTGTCGAGCACCTTGTCCTGCAGCGCCTGGAGCCCGTCGTGCGGGTCGACGAAGGTCTTGTTCGCCAGGTCGATCGCCATCGCGTTGACCGTGAAGTCGCGGCGGAGCAGGTCTCCCTCGATGCTGTCGCCGAAGGTGACCTCGGGGTTGCGGCCGACGCGGTCGTAGCTGTCGGCGCGGAACGTGGTGATCTCCAGGGTCATGCCCTGTTTGGTCACACCGACGGTGCCGAACGCGATGCCGACGTCCCACACCGCGTCGCCCCAGGCGCTGACGATCTTGAGCACCTGGTCCGGCCGGGCGTCGGTGGTGAAGTCGAGGTCGCTCGACAGCCTGCGGAGCATCATGTCGCGGACGCTGCCGCCGACCAGGTACAGGCTGTGCCCCGCCTTCGCGAAGAGCTTCGCGAGCTCGTCCGCCAGCGGGGAGATGCGCATCAGCTCGGTCACAGCGTTCTGCATCGCAGTGCTCTTCCCCGCAATCGCCTGCCCGGCGACCACCTTGTTCACGACAATCCCACCACGATTTGGATGTACTACTACGGCCCGGCCCAACACGGGCACGGTGAGCCAGCGTACCCGTACCGCCGTTTGCTCTAGCATCGCAGCATGTCTGGATCAGCCGGCCGCTCCGGCGCTTCGAAGCCGGGCCGCCGGCGGAGGCGCAGGCGGGGGCGGCGGCTGACCACGGTCGACGAAACCTCGGCCGGCGGACTCGTCGTCGACGCCGAACGGGCGAACGCCGCGCTGATCGGGCGGCTCGACCGGCACGGCAGACTGCTGTGGTCGCTGCCCAAGGGCCACATCGAGGACGGTGAGACGGTGGAGCAGACGGCGGTGCGCGAGGTGAAGGAAGAGACCGGAATCTCGGCGCGCGTCCTGCAGCCCCTCGGCACCATCGACTACTGGTTCGTGGCCGAGCGACGGCGTGTGCACAAGACGGTGCACCATTTCATCCTGGAATCCACCGGCGGCGAACTTTCGGACGAGGATGTCGAGGTGACCGAGGTCGCCTGGGTGCCGCTCGCCGACCTGGAGACCAAACTCGCCTACTCCGACGAGCGCAAGCTGGTCCGGAAGGCCAAAGAACTCTTCGCGCAGCAACAGCACACCGCCGAGGGAGCACCTGAGTGAAGCGGCTTGCCGCCACTGTCCTGTCGATCCTGTTCCTGGCCCTGGCCGCCTCGCCCGTCGCGGTCGCGCAGGCACAGGAACAGCCCCGGCTGCGCGTGGACCTCGACCAGCTGAACCCCCGCGTGATCAGCACGAACTCGGCTTCGCTCACGGTCACCGGCCGCGTCACCAACATCGGCGACCGGCGGATCAGCAAACTGGGCGTCCGGCTGCAGCTGGGCACCAGGCTGCAGAGCGAGCAGCAGATCGGCGACGTCCTGGCCGGTGACAAGTTCAAGGACCTCGGGGCGACCGAGTTCGTCGACCTCGAACCGGACGAACTGGAGCCGGGGCAGAGCGCCGCGCTGAACCTGTCCGTCCCGCTCGGCCAGTCGTCGAAGCTACAGTTCCCGAAGCCCGGCGTGTACCCGTTGCTGGTCAACGTCAACGGCACCCCGGATTTCGGCGGCCCCGAGCGGCTGGCGGCGGTCACCCTGCTGATGCCGGTGCTCGGCGTCCCCGGCAGGGCTCCCGCGTCACGTCCCACGTCGGCGCCGTCCACGAGCCTGCTGTGGCCGATCGCCAACAGCACCGTGCACGTCGTCTCGTCCCCGCTCGGCGGTCCGCTGACCCTGGCGGACGAGCGGCTCGCCGGTGAACTGGCCGCCGGTGGACGGCTCGACTCGCTGGTCGAGGCGGCGCGAGCGGCCGAGGCGGACACGAAGGTCTCGTCGTCGTTGTGCCTGGCCATCGACCCCGACCTGGTCGCGACCGTCGACGGGATGAGCCGCGGCTACCAGGTCGCCGGCGGCGCTCCCGGCAAGGGCGTCGAGACCGCGAAGAACTGGCTCGGCAGGCTGAAGGCGCTGGTCGCGGGGCGGTGCGTGGTCACCCTCCCGTTCGCCGATGCCGACCTCACCGCGCTGACGAAGGTCCGCGCGGGCGACGCCACCGACACCGCGCTCATGGCGAGCGCGCTGGGCGGTGCCGGGACGATCAAGAACCTGCTCGGCATCCAGCCGCAGGACGGCGTGCTCTGGCCCGGCGGCTCCCTCGACTCGCAGACCGTCGAAGCGATCGCCAAAGCCGGCGTCAAGACCGTGCTGACCGATTCGGGCAGGCTCCAGTCCGGCTCGCCGCTTTCGGGCGGGGTGTCGATCGAGGGCACGGACCTGCGCGCGCAGCCGATCGACGCGCTGATCTCGTCCGCGCTGAACGGCTCGGGGTCCACGCAGAACGGGCTCGGCGCCATCGCCTTCCGGGCGGGCCTCGGCGGGCAGCCCGAGGGACCGGCGCGCTCGCGGCTGCTGATCGCGCCGCCGCGGCACTGGGCGGCGAGCGGCACCGAACTCACCACGTTCCTGGAGCGGATGGGCGACTTCTACACCGCCGGACTGATCAAGGCGGCGCCGTTGCCCGAGCTGCTCGGTGACAGCCCGTCCGGGACGGCGTCGGTCAACTACGACCCGCAGGATCTGACGGCCGCGACCAGCGGTGAGGTCACCGCGAAGATGTCCCAGATCGACAACGAGACGCTCGGCCTGTCGTCGGCGATGACGATGGATGCCACCAAACGAGTGAATCCGGCCGACGTGATCGCCCCGGTCCGGTTCGCCCTCATCCGGGCCGCGTCGACCTCGTGGCGCGGCGCGGACGCGGCGATCGTCACCGGCAACGCGCGCGGCGACCTCGAAGCGATCCGCAGCCAGGTCACCGTGGAGCGGCCGAAGCAGACGATCGCGCTGGCCTCCGGCGCGTCGCCCCTGCCCGCGTACATCACCAACGGCCTTCCGGTCGGTATCAACGTCCGCACCGTGCTCAAGAACAACGTGGGCCTGCGCCCCACCGAAGCGGTCCCGGAGCGCACCGTCCCGGCGAACGGCGCCATCAACCAGCTGCTCCCGGTCGAGGCGCTGCGCGCCGGCCGGTTCAGCGTCGACGTGGCGCTGACCACGCCCGACGGGACCCCGCTCGGTTCCGACGCGCGGTTCGAGCTGACCTCCACGGAGTACGGCGCGATCACCATCATCATCACCATCACCGCGGCGGGTGCGCTGCTGCTCCTGTCGTCCCGGCGGATCTACCGGAGGATCAAGGACTCGCGGGCCGATCGGACGAACGAAACCGCCCCACGTGTGACCGAGGACGCACAGGTTTAAGTGTTTCCGGCCGTTCCCGATTACCCTGGGTCGAACGATGCCGCCGGGCATCACGTAGCCGAGCACCGAGGATTGGGCGCGCGTTGGAAAGAGAGCCGGGTGTACCGCCCGAGCGTGCAGGCCGTCCCCGGCGCGAAGGTACTCCGCCACCGCCCCGTCGCACCGAAGGGCAGCCACGCCGTCCGGAGCGTCGCCAGCCGCCCCCGCAGCAGCCTCCGCCCGAACGCGGTGAGCGGCCGCGGCGGGCCGTGCCGCCGCCTCCCCAGCAGCCCCCGCCGGACGGCCGCCGCCAGCGGGTGGTGGGCCGTCCCGACGACGAAACGCGACGGCTGAGGCCACCCCAGAACCCGCCGCCACCACCGCGGAAAATGCCCCCTGGGCAGGGGACGCCGCCTCCGCCGACCCGCCGTCAACCGGTGCCGCCTCCGCAGGGGCCGCCGCTGCCGCAGCCGTCGCAGAACCAGCCGCCGCGCCGTCCGACGGCTCCTCAGGCTCTCAACCAGACACCGCCCCCGCCGCATCGCGGGCGCCGCCAGCCGCCGCCGGTCCGCCCGTGGCAGGTCGACCGGCGTGACGAAGCCGACGCGACGCGGTTCATCCCGCGCACCCCCGGCGTCCCGATGGGCTCGCGCTGGCCGGTCGCCGACCCCGACGTCCTCCGCCCGTACGACCAGCTCGCCACGCAGGTCATGCCGGCGATCAAGGACGCGCCGCTGGTCAAACCGCGTCCAGGGGACACCGGCGAACAGGATGTCGCCGCCCCGGCGAAGGCGCCGTCGATCGCGAAGTCCAGCGGCCGGATGGCGATCGCCTCGCTGATCAGCCGCATCACCGGCTTCGCGTGGAAGCTGCTGTTGGTCGCGGCCATCGGCGCCCAGGTGGAGAACGACTCGTTCAACGTCGCCAACACCATGCCGAACATCATCTTCGAACTGCTGATGGGCGGCGTGCTGTCCAGCCTGGTGGTCCCGCTGCTCGTGCGGTCGCAGGACGACAAGGACGGCGGCGAGGCCTACACCCAACGGCTGGTCACCGTGGCGGGCACGCTGCTCGTCGTCGGGACGACGATCGCCGTGTTCGCGGCGCCGCTGATCACCAAGCTCTACGTCGACGACAAGGGTCAGGCGAATCCCGAGCTGGTCACGGCGTTCGCGTACCTGCTGCTGCCGCAGATCTTCTTCTACGGCGTGTTCGCGCTGCTGTCGGCGGTGCTGAACGCGAAGAACATCTTCGGCCCGACGGCGTGGGCGCCGGTGATCAACAACCTCGTCGTCATCTTCACGATCCTCGTCGTGTGGATCATGCCGGGGAACATCTCCACCGATCCGGTGTCGATCACCGACCCGAAGCTGCTGACCCTCGGCATCGGCGTGACCTCGGGCATCGTGGCGCAGTCGGTGCTGCTGGTCCCGCCGCTGCTGCGGTCCGGGTTCAAGTTCAAATGGCGCTGGGGCATCGACAAGCGCATGAAGGAGTTCGGCGGGCTGGCGCTGTGGACCGTCGGCTACGTCGCGGTCAGCCAGATCGGCTACACGATCACCACCCGGGTGCTGACCAGCGGTTCGCAGGGCGGTGTGACCGCGTACAGCAACGCGTGGCTGCTCTTCCAGCTGCCGTACGGCGTCATCGGCGTGTCGCTGCTGACCGCGATCATGCCTCGGATGAGCCGCGCGGCCGCCGACGGCGACCACAAGAAGCTGATCGGCGACCTCTCCTACGCGTCGCGGATCTCGACGGTGATGCTCGTGCCGATCTCCGCGGTGATGACCGTGGTGGGCGGTTCGGTCGGTATCGCCCTGTTCACCCTGGGCAAGGGCACCGTCGAAGACGCCTCGCGCATGGGCGAGGCGCTGGCCATCTCCGCGTTCGCGCTGCTGCCGTACGCGCTGGTCATGCTCCAGATGCGGGTGTTCTACGCGATGAAGGACGCGCGGACGCCGGTGCTGATCATGATCGTGATGACCGTGGTCAAGGTGCCGCTGCTGTACCTGTGCCCGGCGCTGCTGTCGCCGGACAACATCGTGCTCGGCGTGATGATGGTCAACGGCCTCACGTTCGTCGTCGGCGCGATCCTCGGTCAGGTCTGGCTGTGGGTGACCCTCGGAAACCTCCGGAGCAAGCGAGTGCTCGGGGTGATCCTCTTCACGGTCGTCGCGAGTGTGCTCGGAGTCGGCGCGGCGTGGCTCGCCGGGCAGATCGTGCCTGACTCGTTCGGGCCTACTTTCCATGCCTGGGTGAAACTTCTCCTGCAGACGGTGGTCGGGATCGCGGTGTCGTTCGGCGTGCTCATCGCCTTGAAGGTCGAGGAATTGAAGCCCGCCACGGCGAGGATCACCCGGTTGATCAAGCGTGGATAACGATTCACGTACGGATGGCGCGCGTTCACGGGTCGTATTCTGGGTACCCTCGGGGCGGGAGCTACGCGGGAGAGTGCGGTGGATACGAGACGGAGCGAACAGGCAGGGGAGGCGAGCCAGGTGGGCATCCGGGCCCAAGGCGGGTCGCTGGCCCCTGGCCGGGTCGTCGGTGACGGCCGGTATCGCCTGCTCGCACAGTTCGGGGTGGACGAGCGGGCGGCCGCGCATCTTTGGCGCGCCCGAGACGGGCAGCTGAAGCGAGATGTCGCGCTGACGCTGCTGGTCGGCGACCCCGCGGACGCGGAAGCCGCCCGGCTCGCGCGCCGGACGCTGGAGCGTGCGGCGCACGCCTCGAAGTTCGGCCACGGCGGGGTCGCGCGCGTCCTCGACGTGCTCAGTCTCGGCAGCGGCGTCACCTCGAGCGAAGGCCTGCTCGGTGTCGTCGTGGCGGAATGGACCAAGGGCAGCGACCTGGTCGACCTCGTGGCGCAACGCCCGGTGGCGCCCGCGGCGGCGGCCCGGATGGTGCAGGCACTGGCGGAAGCCGTCGACCATGCCCATCAGAACGGTCTCGTCCTCGGCCTCGACCACCCGCAGCGTCTGCGGCTCACCCCGGACGGCGCGCTGAAGCTCGCCTTCCCGGGCCCGTTGCCCGAAGCGACTCTTCGCGACGACGTCAAAGCACTCGGCGCCGTCCTGTACCTGCTGCTGACCGGCCGTTGGGCGCTTCCCGGCGGCCCGGCCGCGATCCCGGCGGCGCCGCACGCGCCGACCGGCCGCGTCATCCCGCCGCGTTCGCTGGTCCCGACGGTGCCCGTCGAGCTGTCCTCGCTCGCCGTCCGCACCATCGAGGACGGCGGCCACGGCGGCATCCGCACCAGCGCGGCGATCCTGCGCGTGCTGGACCAGGTCGCCGAAGCCGAGGAACGCACCCAGCTGATCAAGGCCGTCGGCGAGGAAGAGGCCGTCGCCGAATCGGACGGCACGGTCTGGACGACGAAGAAACCGGTCAAGGACGTCGCGCGGCGCAAGAAGCTGGCGTTCGGCGTGACCGTGCTGGTCGTCGCGACCGTGGTCATCCTCGCCTGGGGCGGGATGATGCTGATCAACCTGTTCCAGGGCGAATCGAAGTCCAGCGGCCCGAAGATCAACGTCGCCGCGTCGTCCTCACAGGTCGCGCCACCCCCGGGTGAACAGCAGCCGCCCGCGCAGAAGCCGCCGGCACCCGCCGTGGGTGCCGCGGTCAAGCCGTCGGCCGTGGCCGTCTACAACCCGGGCAGCAAGGGCGACAGCCCCGGCAAGGCCAGGAACGCCACCGACGGCGACTCGGTCACCTCGTGGAAGACCGACCAGTACGACGAGCAGTTCCCGGTGCTCAAGGACGGTGTCGGGCTGGTCGTGACGTTCAAGGACCCGATCAACCTGAGCCAGGTCAAGATCGACGCGGCGAACGCCGGTTCGAAGGTCGAGATCCGCTCCGCCGACAAGAAGAACCCGAAACTCGACGAGACGAAGGTCGTCGGGAGCGGGGACCTCGCGGCGGGCGAGTCGACCATCGCTTTGCAGCAGCCTCAGCAGGGTCAGTACTTCATCATCTGGATCACTCAGCTGGGTGAAGATGACAAAGGAAAGTTGGTCACCGAACTCAAAGAGCTGACCTTCCTGCCTGCGGGGTGACGTCAGACACCGGGTCAGTAGGCTCTCCCGGGTGACAGCTGCAGCTCCCACGGACGCGGATCTCATAGCGGCGCATGCCGCTGGGGATCCGCACGCGTTCAGTGAACTGGTCCAGCGACATCGAGACCGCATGTGGGCGGTGGCCCTGCGCACCTTGCGGGATCCGGAAGAAGCCGCGGACGCCCTGCAGGACGCCTTCATCTCCGCGTTCCGAGCAGCGGGCAACTTCAGAGCGGAATCGCAGGTCACGACGTGGTTGCACCGTATCGTCGTGAACGCGTGCCTCGACCGCATCCGGCGGGGCAAGGCCAGACCGACCGTCCCGCTGCCCGAGACCGGGCAGTTCAACGAGCCGGCTTCGCCGCGCGACTCGATGTCCGAGCGCGAGACGAGCCTGGTCGTCAAGGAAGCCCTCGACCAGCTCCCCGAAGAGCAACGTGCCCCGATCGTGTTGGTCGACGTCGAGGGATACTCCGTCGCCGAGACGGCGAAGATGCTCGGCATCGCCGAGGGCACGGTCAAGAGCCGGTGTGCCCGAGGTCGCGGAAAGCTCGCGAAGGTTCTCGGACATCTACGGAACCCCGATGCTATTGCGAACGTCCCAACTCACGAAAGCAAACGAGAGCGCGCTACCCCGCAACGGGGTGCCAGGCGTCCTCAGGGCACGCCGGGTGACGGGGAGGGACGATGACAGACGAGAGCAGGGGGATCGGTGGGACCGTCGGTCCGCCGTGGTCTGTCGATGTGCTCGCCGACCTGCACGCAGGTGTGCTGGACGAGCGTGAGGCGGCCGAACTCTGGCCGTTGGTGAACGCCGACCCCGAAGCACTGGCGATCATCGAAGCACTGGAAGCGACCACGGCCGACCTCGCGGAACTCGCGAACGAGCCGGTCGCTCCGATGCCTGCCGAGTACGCGGCACGGATCGATGCCGCGCTGGCCGCCGAAATGCGGGCGACGCCTGCGTTTCAAGGCGCATCTGAAAGGCAGCAGGAGCAGGTCGCCCCGGTGGTGGACCTCGCGGCCGCACGGCGGCGGCGGAACAAACGGATCGGCTGGGGCGCCGGGATAGCGACGGTTGCCGCGGCGGCCATCGCCGCCGTGGCGATCGTCGTCCCGACCACCCGGGAGCCGGATTCGGGCGGTATCGCCCAGCCGGCGCCTTCGGCTCCTGCCGGACCTTCGGTCGGCGGAGACGGCGGAGGGGCCGAAGCCCTCGTCGGCAAGGCGATCGGCGTCCGCGACTTCGGCTCACTGAAGACCGAAGAGCGCCTCGACGCGTGCGTCGCCGCTGCCGGCATGGACGCCGACGTGCGGCCGGAGGGCATCCGGCCGGTGAACGTGGCGGGCAAGGACGGCGTGATGGTGATCTACACCACAGGCAAACTCGCCCAGTTCCGCATCGTCGCCTTCGGTGCCGACTGCGGCCCGGGCAACCCGTCGGTCCTCTTCGACAAAATCATCGGAGCGAAGTAACCGGCCGAAACCTCATTGGTCCCCCGCTCCCCACCAGCCCCAATTCCGGGGGAGCGGGGGACCTTTGCTACCACGCTAGTTTTCCTAGCGGCGCTAGAGGTCGGATCTCCGCCGTGGCGCAAGGCGGGAGAAAGTAGCGCCGGTCACCACGGGAACACCGGCCCTTACGATCGTGTTGAGCCTGGTGAACAGGTCACTACGAGCGGAGGTCACGGGTGGCTGCCGAGGAGATCAGGAACCTGATCATTGTGGGGTCGGGTCCTGCGGGATACACCGCCGCTGTCTACGCGGCACGAGCGCAGCTCGAACCGCTGGTGTTCGAGGGCACTCAGTTCGGCGGTGCGTTGATGACGACGACGGAGGTCGAGAACTTCCCCGGCTTCCGCGAAGGCATCCAGGGCCCCGACCTCATGGAAGAGATGCGTGAGCAGGCGAAGCGTTTCGGCGCCGACCTGCGCCAGGAGGACGTCGAGTCCGTCGAGCTGACCGGTGACGTCAAGTACGTCGTCGCGAACGGCAAGCGCTACGCCGCCCGCGCGGTCGTGCTCTCGATGGGTGCCGCCGCCCGCTATCTGAACGTGCCCGGCGAGCAGGAACTGCTCGGCCGCGGTGTTTCGGCCTGCGCCACCTGCGACGGCTTCTTCTTCCGCGACCACGACATCGTGGTCGCGGGCGGCGGCGACTCCGCGATGGAGGAGGCGACCTTCCTGACGAAGTTCGCCAAGTCCGTCACGATCGTCCACCGTCGCGAGGAGTTCCGTGCCTCCAAGATCATGCTGGAGCGCGCCCGCGAGAACGAGAAGATCAAGTGGGCGCTCAACAAGCAGATCACCGGGGTCGAGGGTGAGGGCAAGGTCGAGGGCCTGACGCTCAAGGACACGGTGACCGGCGAGGAGTCCAAGCTGGACGTGACCGGGTTCTTCGTGGCGATCGGGCACGACCCGCGCAGCGAACTGGTGCGCGGTCAGGTGGACCTCGACGAGGACGGCTACGTGCTCACCCAGGGCCGGACCTCGTACACGAACCTCCCCGGTGTCTTCGCGGCCGGCGACCTGGTCGACCGCACGTACCGGCAGGCGATCACCGCCGCGGGCTCGGGCTGCGCGGCCGCCATCGATGCAGAACGATGGCTGGCGGAGCACGCCGGGGTCGAGGCCGCCCAGGAGACGCCCGAGCTGGTCGGCGGCGGCTACGGCGCCACCACCAACTGACTTTTCCCAGCCCGTTCACCACCCCCAGAAGGAGACACCATGGCCAACACCGTGACGGTGACCGACAAGACCTTCGTCGACGACGTGCTGACGAGCGAGAAGCCCGTCCTGGTCGACTTCTGGGCGACCTGGTGTGGCCCGTGCAAGATGGTCGCCCCGGTGCTCGAGGAGATCGCGGCGGAGAACGGCGAGAAGCTGACCATCGCGAAGCTCGACATCGATGCGAACCCGAACACTGCGCGTGACTACCAGGTGATGTCGATCCCGACGCTGATCCTGTTCCAGGGCGGCAAGCCGGTGAAGCAGATCGTCGGCGCCAAGCCGAAGGCCGCGTTGCTCTCGGACCTCGCCGACGTCCTCTGATCTCGCGTTTCACCAGCCGAAACCCGGGGCCTGCTCAGGCTCCGGGTTTCGTCGTTCGCCGGAATGGGTAAAACTCCCTGTTACGGGAACGCCTGGACGAGTTCCACGAACGGCGACTTGACGCACCGACCGGGCCTCCGCGCTCACCGAGAGTTCACAGGGCACAATAGAGCACCGGGGTTCGCCCCGCAGGGTTTTCATAGTCGTGCATCGAGCTCGATCGGTGCCCCAAAGGGAAGAGCGAGGAGTGCATGCGGGTACTCCGCCGCGGTGACGCCGGACCGGACGTCGCCGAGATCAGGTCCACGCTGGCGGCGATGGAGCTGCTCCCGCCGGTGACCGAATCCGGGGAGTACGAGGTCTTCGACACGGCGATGGAACACGCCGTCCGGGCGTTCCAGCAGCGCCGTGGGCTCATCACCGACGGCCTGGTGGGCCCGGCGACCTATCAGGCGCTTCGCGGCGCGGGCTTCCATCTGGGCAGCCGCCCGCTGACCTACATGTTCTCCGCCCCCATGCAGGGTGACGACGTTTTCGCGCTCCAGGAGCGGCTGACCGAACTCGGTTTCGACGCCGGCCGCCCGGACGGGCATTTCGGCCCGCAGACCGAACGCGCGCTCAAGACCTTCCAGCGCGACATGCGCCTGGTCGCCGACGGTATGTGCGGCCCGGCCACCATCCGTGAGCTGCACCGGCTCTCCTCGCCGCGGGCCCGCGGCGGCCGCCCCGTTTTCCTGCGTGAGCAGGAGCAGGTGCGGCAGGCGGGTCCCCGGCTGCGCGGCAAGCGCATCGTGATCGACCCGGGCCACGGCGGCGAGGACCTCGGTGTCGTCGCCGGTGGCCTGCGTGAGGCGGACATCGCCTGGGACCTGGCGCGGCGGCTCGAAGGCCGGATGCAGGCGACCGGCATGGAGGCGCTGATCTCGCGCGGCCCGAACCAGAGCCCGAGCGAGGGCGACCGGGCGAAATTCGCGAACGAGGCGGGCGCCGACCTGTTCCTTTCGCTGCACAACGACAAGAACTCCTCGCCCAAGGCGCAGGGGGTCGCGAGTTTCCACTTCGGTACCGGCAACGGCACCACGTCGACCGTCGGCGAGCTGCTGGCGGGCTTCATCCAGCGTGAGCTGGCCGCCCGCACCGGCATGCTCGACTGCCGCACGCACTACAAGACCTGGGAGATCTTCACCCGTACCCGCTGCCCGGCGGTGCGGATCGAGATCGGCTACCTGACCAACCCGGAAGACAGCCGCAAACTGGCGGACCCGGCTTTCCGCGACGTCGTCGCCGAAGGCATCCTGGTCGCCGTGAAGCGGCTGTATCTGCTCGGCGAAGGGGACCAGCCGACCGGCACGTTCACCTTCGCGGACGTCCTGGCCCACGAACTCGCCAAAGCGGAGTAGCCAGTCCTCCACACCCGCACGCGGGCGCACATCCCTCCGCCGAATCCCTCGGCACAACCGGTTGTGTGCCCTCTCGGCCGAGCACGCCACCCCTAGATCCACCCGGCGCGCAGCCCCCGCCCTTCCCGGGGGGCGTCCCCAGGTCCAGCCTACCCATCCACAGATTTTCCACCGCTCCTATCAGCGATCTGTGGATAACTCGGCGGGTTACCCACAGCTGTCCCCAGGCCGGGGGATGGCTGCTGCGCGCGCTCGAAAACTCTGCTAAATGGCGCCGGCGGAGAGGGTCAGGCGCGGCCCAGGCTCGGCTCGGCCGTCGTGATGGAGACCTGGCCGAGCAGCCGCTCGAGGGCCGCCTCCACGTCTTCCTTCCACGAAATCGCCGACCGCAGTTCCAGTCGCAGCCGCGGCCACCGCGGATGCGGCCGCACGGTCTTGAACCCGACGCTCTGCAGGAACGCGGCAGGCAGCACACAGCTGTGCCCGCCGTCCGGATCGGTCTCGTCGGGCTTGGCATCCCCGAAGGCCTCGATCGCGCGGACACCTCGTTTGGTGAGGTCCTTCGCGACGGCCTGCACCAGCATCCGGCCGAGTCCGCCACCCTGGAATTCGGGAAGCACCTGGAAGGCGGTCAGCAGGACCGCGTCCGGGCCGGGAGGCGAAGTCGGGAAGGCCAGCGAGCGCGGCACGGCGTTCGGCGGCGCGTAGAGCACGAAACCGACGGGCAAGGTGTCGCTGTAGACGATCCGGCCGCAGGAACCCCACTCCAGCAGCACGCTGGAGACCCAAGCTTCCTTTTCGACCTCGGTCGCGCCGTATTCCTCGGCCTGCGCCTTCAGATGCGGCGCCAGCTCCCAGTACACGCAGCGGCGGCAGCTCTTGGGCAGGTGCTCGAGGTTGTCCAGGGTTACGCCCACGACGCGACGCGACACAGACAAACCTCCCTGAATGACGACACCCGACGCAGCCTTGTCCCGAGCAGGGCTCACCGAAGGGGTCCAGACCGAGGATAGGCCGATGTGATGAACACCGGAAGGCCAGGGCCCCTAGAGGGAGGGTGGTTACACTCGATGGAACTACCAGTCGGTAGCGACTATGTCCACTTCGAAGCCGGGTGAAGCGCCTGATGACCGAGAACCGCCCTGTCCGGCCGGAGCCCGGCCGCCACAACCTCGACCCTCACCTCGACCGCTACGCCGCGCGTACGGCCGGGATGACTGCTTCCGAGATCAGGGCGTTGTTCGCGGTGGCCAGCCGCCCCGAAGTGGTATCGCTCGCCGGCGGGATGCCGAACCTCGCGGCGCTCCCGCTGGACACACTGTCCGCGCAGGTCGGCGAGCTCATCGCCGAGGACGGCCTGGTCGCGCTCCAGTACGGCTCCGCGCACGGCGTCCCCGCCCTGCGCGAGCAGATCTGCGAAATCATGGCCCTCGAAGGCATCAAGGCCCACCCGGACGACGTCGTCGTGACGGTCGGCTCCCAGATGGGGCTCGACATGGTCACCCGGCTGTTCTGCGATCCGGGCGACGTCATCATCGCCGAGGGCCCGTCGTACGTCGGCGCGCTCGGCTCCTTCGCCGCGTACCAGGCGGACGTCGTCCACGTCGCGATGGACGACCACGGCCTGGTCCCCGAGGGGCTGCGCGCCGCGCTCGCGGAGACGCGGAAAGCGGGCCGCCGGGTCAAGTTCCTCTACACGATCCCGAACTTCCACAACCCCGGCGGCGTCACACTGGCCGTTGAGCGGCGCGCGGAGATCGTGGAGATCTGCCGCGAGAACGACATCCTCATCGTCGAGGACAACCCGTACGGTCTGCTCGGCTTCAGCGGTCAGACGTACCCGGCGCTTCGCTCGATCGATCCCGACAACGTCGTGTACCTGGGCTCTTTTTCGAAGACATTCGCCTCGGGCCTGCGGGTCGGCTGGGTGCTCGCACCCCACGCCGTCCGGGAGAAGCTCGTGCTCGCGGCCGAGTCCGCGACGCTTTGTCCGCCGACGCTTAACCAGTTGATCGTGTCGCGATACCTCTCGACTCACGACTGGATGGGTCAGATCAAGACCTTCCGCGAAAACTACCGGGAGCGCCGGGACGCGATCCTGTCCGCGCTCGAACAGCACATGCCAGCCGGCTGCAGCTGGACCAAACCCGATGGCGGTTTCTACGTCTGGATGACCGTCCCCGAAGGCGTGGACACGAAGGCGATGCTGCCGAGGGCCGTCACGGCCCGGGTCGCGTACGCCTCCGGAACCGGTTTCTACGCCGACGGTTTCGGCAGCAGACAGCTTCGTCTTTCCTACTGCTACCCGACACCCGAACGGATCCGCGAAGGCGTCCGGCGGCTCGCCGCGGTGCTCGAGTCCGAAATGGACTTGGCGCGTACCTTCGGTAACGCGAGCCCACGCTCGATCTCGGGGCCGCAGAACCCCTCTCCGGACACGGTCTGATCGACCGGACGTCCCCAAAGTACAAAGGAGTCCCGGTGGTCGACCGCACCGTTGCCGTACTCGCAGGCGGCCTTTCCCACGAACGCGACGTCTCCCTCCGCTCCGGGCGCCGGCTCTCGGTCGCGTTGCGGGCGGAAGGTCTCATCGTCGAAGAATGGGACACCGACGCGGGTCTGCTCGAACGCCTTCGCACCCAGCGGCCCGACGCGGCCATCGTCGCCCTTCACGGTGGTGAAGGGGAGAACGGTGCGGTGCAGACGATCCTGGAGATGCTCGACGTGCCTTACGTCGGCACCAGTTCGCGAGGCTGCCGGCGCGCGTGGGACAAGCCGACGGCCAAGGCACTCGTCGCCGACGCCGGCTTCACCACGCCGGATTGGGTCGTGCTGCCGCACAGCACCTTCCGCGAGCTCGGCGCGCAAGCCGTGCTGGACTCGATGGTCGACACGCTGGGGCTGCCCATGATCCTGAAGCCCGACCAGGGTGGATCGGCGCTGGGCGCCCAGGTCGTCAGGGAAGCCGCGGAAATGCCCGGCGCGATGGTGGGCTGCTTCGCCTACGGCGACACCGTCCTCGCCGAGAAGTTCGTTTCCGGCGTCGAGGTGGCCGTGACGGTCATCGAAGGCGAAGAGGGACCTGAGGCCCTGCCGGCGGTCGAAATCGTGCCTGAGAGCGGCGTGTACGACTACACCGCCCGCTACACCGCCGGGCTGACCGATTTCTTCACCCCCGCGCGGATCCCCGACGACGCCGCCAAGGCGGTCGGCGAGCTGGCCGTCGCCGTGCACCGGCAACTCGGGCTGCGCGACATCTCACGCACCGACGCGGTGATCACCGACGACGGCACGGTCCACTTCCTCGCGGTGAACCCCTCGCCGGGTCTCACCGAGACGTCGATCGTGCCCGTGGCGATCGAGGCGGCCGGCTCCACCCTCGGCTCGGTCTTCGCCGACCTCGTCGGACGGGCGATTTCCCGCAAGAGCTGAATCGGATTCGGCGAAGAGGACTTGCCCGCTGCGGGCAAGTCCTCTTTTTCTATTGCCGGGCCACGACGACGATCTGGTGCTCGTCCTCGTAGACGACCTGTCCCGGGTTCGCCGACCAGACGGTTTCACACGGAACTTCGTGCGTCTCCAGGATCGACAGGTAGCCATCGACTCGCTCGATGAAGACGCGAGCGGTCGCCTTGAACCACGCCGCGGCCCCTGGATTGACCTCCGCGTCGTAGACGCTCGGGTCGGTGCGCGCGGGGTTGATGAAGTTCGCGTCGTACCAGTCGTTGTTCGTCCGGCGGAACGCTTCCTGCTCGACGGTGAGGCGTCCGGCGCGGGCGAGCCCGTTGACGAGACCGAAGACCCCGGTGAAGTTCCCTCGTTCATCGCGGGTCGGACTCTGGAAGCGGACGAAGGGGAGGCCGGTCATCGCCGGGGCCATCCGCGCACCCACGACAACAGCTCTTCGTCGCGCAGGGAGCCGATCACGACATCGGCGGGGAAGTCCTGGTGCTTCAACGTGGGCACCCCGATGACGGGTACGCCGGCCGCTCGCGCCGATCGGAGGCCGGTCATGGAGTCCTCGAACGCCAGCGCGTCGGCAGGCTCGACGTTCAGGAGGACACAAGCGGTCGAGTACATCTCCGGATCCGGCTTCGGCGCGGTCACCTCGTCGGCGGCCAGTTTCACGGGAAACATTTCCGCGAGGCCACCGCGAGCGAGCGCGGCGTCCAGCAGAGCTCGGGGCGAGTTGCTCGCGACGGCGACCGGTACGGCGGCGGCGGCCAGTTCGACCAACTCACGCGCGCCGGGCATCGCCTCCGCCTTCGCGGTGACGACTTCGGTCACCAACCTCAGCAACTCGTCCGCGATCTCGGCGCCGGCATCCGGTTCACCGAACGCCTCCGCCATCGCGTCGGCGGCGGCCGGGAGCGACTTGCCGATCACCAATGCCTTCTCGTCCGCGCCGAAGGGGAGCCCGCGCCGCGCGAACAGTTCGGTCTCGGCGACGGACCAACACGGCTCGGTGTCCATGAGCAATCCGTCGCAATCGAAGACGACCGCGCGCGGATTTCGACCGCCGAAAAGCGCCTTCACACTTGCCCCCAGTCAAGCACTCAACGTCACCGAATCGTCAACACTCAGCTATCGTCACCGTGACAAAACGACCCGGGGTGATCCCTAATCGGTTTCCGATGCCCGATTTGCCTGATTTTGATCCATGAGCGCCACGATGCGTTCAAGATCGTCAACGGAGCCGAATTCGAGCGTGATCCGCCCCTTGCGACGACCCAAGTCGACCTTCACCCGAGTGTCGAATCGGTCCGAAAGACGGTTCGCCAGTTCTTGGAGACCGGGCGCCTGGATCGGCTTGCGGGGAGCGGGCTTCGGCTTGGCCGGCTTTTCGCTCTTTTTGAGCGTGACGGCTTCCTCGGTCGCGCGGACCGACATGCCCTCCGCGACGATCCGTGCGGCGAGCTCTTCCTGACTGTCGGCGTCCTCGAGAGACAGCAGCGCCCGCGCGTGGCCCGCCGAAAGCACCCCGGCCGCGACTCGTCGCTGGACCGCGAGGGGGAGTTTGAGCAAGCGGATCGTGTTCGTGATGACCGGGCGGCTGCGCCCGATCCGGCTCGCCAGCTCCTCGTGCGTGACCGCGAATTCGTCGAGCAGCTGCTGATACGCGGCCGCCTCTTCGAGCGGGTTGAGCTGAACGCGGTGGATGTTCTCCAGCAGCGCGTCGCGCAGCATCGCCTCGTCGGCGGTCTGGCGGACGATCGCCGGGATCGCCTCCAGCTCCGCCAGCTGCGAGGCACGCAGCCGCCGCTCGCCCATGACGAGCTCGTACTCGTCGTTGCCGAGCTCGCGGACCACGATGGGCTGCATGAGCCCGAACTCGCGGATCGAGTGCTCCAGCTCGTTGAGCGCGTCTTCGTCGAAGACCTGCCGCGGCTGCTTCGGGTTCGGCTTGATCTGGCTGACCGGCACCTCGCGGTAGACCGCGCCGGCGACCGTTCCGCCGTGCGAACCGGCCGCGCCGTTGGCCGCGAACCAACCCTTGTCATCCGGCCCCGCGGGCTTGCTCGGGGGAGCGGCGGGGACGGGGGAACCGTTCTCGGCCGGAGCCGCGGAACCCGGCGGCGGACCGGTGGGGATCAGGGCGGCGAGCCCGCGCCCGAGCCCCCCTCTGCGCTCGCTCATGCCGTACCGCTCCTTTCCTTCATCTCCACTCCGCGCTGGGCGATCTCCTTCGCCGCGTCCACGTAGCTCATCGCGCCCCGCGAACCCGGGTCGTACGCGAGGACGGTCTGCCCGTATCCGGGCGCCTCGGAGACCTTCACACTGCGCGGGATCACCGTCTTGAGAACAGTGTCCCCGAAGTGGTTTCGGACCTCGTTCGTCACCTGATCGGCCAGCTTCGTCCGGCCGTCGTACATGGTGAGCAGAATCGTGGAGACGCTGAGTTCGCGGTTCAGGTGCGCCTGAACGAGCTCGATGTTGCTCAGCAGTTGCCCCAGACCTTCGAGCGCGTAGTACTCGCATTGGATCGGGATCAGCACCTCCTGCGCGGCGACCATCGCGTTGACGGTCAGCAGACCGAGCGACGGCGGGCAGTCGATGAAGACGTAGTCGACGCCGATCTCGTCGAGGATCTCGGACGAGAGCGCCTCCTTGAGCCGCATCTCACGGGACGCCATGGAGACGAGTTCGATCTCGGCACCGGCGAGGTCGATGGTCGCGGGCACGCAGTAGAGATTGGGCGACTGCTCGCTCTGCGCCGCCGCCTCGGCCAGCGACACCTCACCGATCAGCACCTCGTAGATCGACGGCGTGCCGGATCGGTGGTCGATGTCGAGCGCGGTGCTCGCGTTGCCCTGGGGGTCCAGGTCGATCACGAGCGTCTTGAGCCCGTGGACGGCGAGGGCGGCGGCGAGGTTCACCGTGCTCGTCGTCTTGCCGACGCCGCCCTTCTGGTTGGCGACCGTCAGCACCCGCCGACGGTTCGGCCGGGGGAGCGCACCCTCCTTGGGGTGCAGCACGCTGGCGGCGCGGACGGCTTCTTCGGCGATGGGCGTCCAGCCGAGTTCCTGGCCGGCGCTCGCAGGGTCGGACGGCGGGGGAGTCACCGGTCTCGAGCCTCCTCTGTAGTGGACGTGAGAGTCGTTCTGCGTTGTTTCACGTGGAACCGGTCTAGCTACGCCTGCGCGATCGAGACGGTTTCGGGGGCAGACGGTGGATCACGACGACCGTGCTCGGAACCTCGAGCACCTTGGTGCCGCACTCGAAGACTTCCGGTTCGCCGCCGCCGGCCTTCCGGACGTCGGCGCGATCGCGTTCGATTTCCTCTCCAGCGCTCGCTCCTTTGAGGGCGACCAGAGCGCCTTGGGAACGCACGAGCGGGAGGCACCAGTTCGCGAGCCGGGCCAAGGGAGCGACCGCCCGGGCGGTGACGACATCCGCGCCACCGAGCTCCTCACGTACCTGCCGCTCTTCCGCGCGCCCGCGGACAACGGTGATGGGGAGTTCCAGCTTCTCGGCAACCTCGGCCAGCCAGTCGACCCGGCGAGCCATCGGTTCGAGCAGAACGATATCGAGGTCCGGTCGGCTGATCGCGAGCGGTACACCCGGCAGCCCCGCACCCGAGCCGACGTCGACCACACGGGCGCCTTCGGGGATCCGCTCACCGATCACGGCGGAGTTGAGGACGTGCCGCTCCCACAACCGGTCGACCTCGCGAGGGCCGATGAGCCCGCGCTCGACGCCATGCCGTTCCAGGAGTTCGACGTAGCCGGCGGCTTGCTCGACGCGGTCTCCGAATACTTCCGACGCCGCATTCCGTACCGATGCGGCGACCCCGTCCAAGCCCACTCTCGCTCCTCAACCCTCGACGCCGTTTCACGTGAAACGCGCTCCACTGATTGTCCATGACGCCGACCGCAAAACGGGGAGACAGTCCGAAGTTGTGGACAACTCCACTCGGCTTCCCTCGTTTCACGTGAAACCCCACGGCTGTAATTCACCCCGGACACAAAGAAGCGGCCCGCCGGATGACCGGCGGGCCGCTTCGTTCGAGTAACCGTCAGGCGGGGAAGATGACGACCCGGCGCTTCGGGTCCTCTCCTTCACTCTCGCTCTTGACGCCGTCGACGGCGGCGACCGCGTCGTGCACGACCTTCCGTTCGAACGGGCTCATCGGCTGAAGCCGGACACGCTCGCCGGACGAGACGACCGTCTCGGCGGTCGAGCGACCGAGCTCGCGGAGCTCCTCGCGGCGGTCCGCGCGCCAGCCCGCGATGTCCAGCATCAGCCGGCTCCGCGAACCGGTCTCCTGCTGCACCGCCAGCCGGGTCAGCTCCTGCAGTGCCTCGAGGACGGTGCCGCGGGGACCGACGAGCTTCTCCAGGTCCTCGCCGCCGTCGATGCTGACGATCGCACGGCCCGCTTCGACATCGAGGTCGATGTCGCCGTCGTAGTCCAAAAGGTCGAGCAGCCGCTCGAGGTAGTCACCGGCGATGTCGCCCTCCTTCACGAGGACGTCGTCGTCGACACCTCCCTTGCGAGCGGTCTCTTCAGCGGCGCCCTCAACCTCGGGCGCGCTGTTCTCCTCGGCGTCGATCGTGTCGATCGTCTCCGCCATTACTGGTCTCCTCTCCGGCCCGGTCGGCGTCAGCGACGCTTCCGGCCCGATTTCTTAGTCGAGTCCGAGATGAGACCGGGCACGTCCGCACCGTTCTCCTTCGAGCCGTTCGTCGACGACTCGGCTGTTGCGTCTTTGGCGTCCTTCTTCTCCGCGGCGGACGATCCGGTCTGGGCGAAGCCGTGCGGCGAGCCCGCCTTCTTGACCTGACCACCGGAGGACGGCTTGTTCTTCTTCTGCTGGACCGGCTTCTGACCGGGGCGCGGCGCGGTCGGCTTCTGGCCGGGCTTCGGGCCGAGGTTGGAGCGCTTCTCCTTCTCGGCGGCCTTGCGGGCCTCTTCTTCCTTGTCGATCTTCGTGTAGACGAGACGCTGCTGCATCAGGGTCCAGCCGTTGTTGGCGAGCCAGTAGAAGAGCAGACCGATCGGGAAGAGGGCACCGAAGACGAGGACACCGAGCGGGAAGATGTACATCGTCAGCTTGTTCATCATCGCGGTCTGCGGCGTGGCCGACTCGGGGTTCTGGCGCTGGACCGAGTGACGCGCGGTGAGGTGCGTGGCGATGCTGGCGACGATCATCAGCGGGATCGCGACCGGGGCGACGTGCCAGTGGAAGCCGGCGGCCGTGTTGCCGCCGCTGACCATGTCGACACCGGTGTAGATGGCTTCACCGAGGTTGGTCCCGAACAGCTTCGCGTTGACGTACGACTCGACACCGGCCTGGTCGAAGAAGTAGTTCTCGGTCTTCGGCCCGCCGTACGGGTTGATGGTGAACATCCGCAGGACGTGGTTCAGACCGATGAAGACCGGGATCTGAAGCAGCATCGGCAGGCAGCTGCCCAGCGGGTTGACGCCGTGCTCCTTCTGGAGCTTCTGCATCTCCATCGCCTGGCGCTGCCGGTCGTTCGCGTACTTCTTCTGGATCTTCTTCATTTCCGGCGCGAAGTCCTGCATCTTCTTCATCGACCGGACCTGGTTCACGAACGGCTTGAACATGATGCCGCGGACCGTGAACGTCAAGAAGATGATCGCCAGGACCCAAGAAACCGCGTTCGCCTCACCGAACACGAGCCCGAAGACCTTGTGCCAACACCACAAGATGAAGGACACGGGGTAGTAGATGAAGTCGAGCACTGAGCTACTCCTCGATCGGTGTTTCAGGTCGGCGGTGGCGCCACGAGAACGTCTCGGGTACCGGGTCGCGGCCGGGCATGGTCCACGGGCCACAGCGCAGCAGACGCCGGACCGCGAGATAGGTGCCGCGGCCGGCGCCGTGCCGGGTCAGTGCCTCGACGGCGTACGCGCTACAGCTCGGGTAGAACCGGCACGCCGGAGGAAGGAAGGGCGAGATCGCCTTGCGGTACAGCTTGATGGGCAGGAGCAGCACCCATGCCACCGGGCCTGGGCGGGCGTCTTCGGTGGTCTCGTTCTCGGTGGCTCGCATGCCGTTACACCGCTGATCCGTGGTCGGAAGGTCGCGTCTGGCGGGACAGCCCGAGACGCCGCAACGACGCGTCGAGGTCCGAGCCGAGTTCCGCGCTGGACGCGTCCGCGGCCGGAGGTAGTGCCCGTATCACCAACGTGCTGCCCGGCGGCAGTGTTCCGATCCTGGCGGAAACGAGATGCCTCAACCGGCGGGTGACCCGGTGGCGGACCACCGAATTGCCCACCGCCTTGCTCACCACAAAACCCGCCCGCGCCGCTTCGGCGGCATCGGGCGGGTCCGTGGTCAACGCATGGACGACGAGGCGGCGCCTGCCTGCCTTGGCCCCACGCCGCATCACGGCACGGAAATCCTCACTGCGCCGCAACCTCGCGGCGGCCGGCAGCACGACGTCCCTCGACGACGGCCGGATCAGGCGGACAGCGCGCCGCGGCCCTTGCGACGGCGAGCCGCCAGGATGGCCCGGCCGGCGCGGGTCCGCATGCGCAGCCGGAATCCGTGGACCCGGGCGCGGCGGCGGTTGTTCGGCTGGAAGGTGCGCTTACCCTTGCTCACGACTAACTTCTCCTGTTTCTCGGCCGCCGGGAACGGTTCGACCCGTTCCTGGCGTGTCGTGCTGACGCACGGCAGTCTCTGGTGTCTCCTACCAACGTGTGGCCTCGTCACGTCGAGCGACGACAACGTGGGCACGCGAAACGCCCCCGCTGTATACGGGAGACCTTACGAGGGTACGCACCCACCGCCCGGGCCCGGCAGGCACCCCCTCGACCACGGACCGCGACCGTACGTGGAGAGTGATCACCGGCGACGCGAGGGCACCGAATGGCAACACGCCGTACACCGTGAAATGCTTGCGCGCGAGGACGCCTTGTGGCAACGAGCGGGGCTTGTTAGCGTGCCCCTCCCGGGTTTTCGCCGAGGTGGAACGGTGCAGGCGCCCGGGTGTCCTTGGGGATGTGGAGGCGTCCCGTCGGCATACGACGATCCCGCAGGTGGCGTCACCGCGGGCCGCCGTACATTAGTGCACAGCTGTGGACAACTATGTGGATATTTGCTGTGCGCACGAGCCGACCGGGCCATGATGACGCTCGACCCGGCGTTCGGGCCGCTGAGTGATCTCGCCGCAGCGCACCGACGAGGGGAGGGGAGTCAGGCAGGTGTCCGATCACCAGCACAATCTTGGCGTCATCTGGGAACAGGTCGTGCGCGAGCTGTCCGATGGCACCCTCTCCCCGCAGCAGCGCGCCTGGATGCGGGTGACCCGGCCGATCGGCCTGCTCGACGGCACCGCGCTCCTCGCCGCCCCCAGCGACTTCGCCAAGGAAGCGATCGAACGCGCCCTGCGCGGCGCGATCACCGAAGCCCTCTCGCGACGGCTCGGCCGCGCGGTCTCGCTCGCGGTGAAGGTCGACAGCACCGAGCCCCACACTCCGATGCCTCCGCCTTCGCCGGGTCCTCGCTACGAACCGACGTCACCCAGCCGGGTGGAAAACGGGTCCGGCCCGGTGCCGGGTACTCCTCCGCTGCCCGAGGGTGACGGCATGCTGTCCCCGACCAGGCCCCGGCCCGAGCCTCCGAAGCCCAGGCCGCCGAGGCAGCAGCCGGTGGACAACAGCCTCAACGATGGCGATGACAGCGATGAAGAAGTCGACGAAGAGGGCGAGGCCCTCGCCGCCGTGACCGAGATCTGGCCGACGTTCTCCGGTCAGCCGATCGCCGGCCAGCCCTACACCGCGCCGGCGCAGCCGCAGACGTCGAAGACGAAGCTCAACGAGAAGTACACGTTCGACACCTTCGTCATCGGTGCGTCGAACCGCTTCGCGCACGCGGCCGCGGTCGCCGTCGCCGAAGCACCGGCGCGCGCGTACAACCCGTTGTTCATCTGGGGAGAGTCCGGGCTCGGGAAGACCCACCTGCTGCACGCCGTCGGGCATTACGCCCAGCGGCTGTTCCCCGGTATGCGCGTGCGGTACGTGTCGACCGAAGAGTTCACCAACGACTTCATCAACTCGCTGCGCGACGACCGCAAGGTCGCGTTCCAGCGCCGCTACCGCGACATCGACATCCTGCTCGTCGACGACATCCAGTTCCTGGAGGGCAAAGAAGGTACGCAGGAAGAGTTCTTCCACACCTTCAACACCCTCCACAACGCGAACAAGCAGATCGTCGTCTCCTCCGACCGCCCGCCGAAGCGCCTCGAAACGCTGGAAGACCGGCTTCGCACGCGGTTCGAGTGGGGCCTCATCACCGACATCCAGCCGCCGGAACTCGAAACGCGTATCGCGATCCTTCGCAAGAAGGCGGCGCAGGACCGGCTCGCGGTTCCCGGCGAGGTCCTGGAGTTCATCGCTTCGCGCGTCGAGGCGAACATCCGGGAACTCGAAGGCGCGCTCATCCGCGTCACCGCCTTCGCGTCGCTGAACCAGCAGCCGGTCGACGTGGCCCTCGCCGAGATCGTGCTCCGGGACCTCATCCCGGATTCGCACGCGCCGGAGATCACCGCGCCGACCATCATGGGCGTCACTTCCGAGTTCTTCGACGTGACGCTCGACGACCTCTGCGGCCCCGGCAAGACGAAGGCGCTCGCCACCGCACGCCAGATCGCGATGTACCTCTGCCGCGAATTGACCGACATGTCGCTCCCGAAGATCGGGCAGACCTTCGGCGGCCGCGACCACACCACGGTCATGCACGCGGACAAGAAGATCCGCAAGGAGATGGCCGAACGACGGCGCATCTACGACCAGGTCCAGGAGCTGACCTCCAGGATCAAACAGCGCGCTCGGCAGTAATCCTCTAGTACACAACGCTTTTCAGGGGCTCTCACCGTCCAGGTGGGAGCCCCTTCTTCGTGTCCACATAGGCCTGAAACGCGTGTAGAGCCGCGAAGCACGGGTACATGAGGAGAAGCGGCGAAGGGCGCGAAGGAGGCGAAGCGCGCTTGAGTCGCCTTCGCGTTTTTCCTTGTGTACAAAGGAATCCACATGCTGTGGGCAGCTTGTGCACAACTCCGGCGGGGCGGAGAGCTGCGGCGACCGGGGTTCCGTCCACATCGCACTCACAGGGAATCCACAGTATTTCCACACCAAGATCCACACGCTGTCCCCAGGTTGCCCACATCTTGTGCACAAGGGTGATGCGGGCTGCACAGATCACTCTCCCGAGCGATTCCGGTCACGAACGCCGCCCACAACCCTGGGTACAAACCGCCCCGCGACTGGGGATAACCGTGGGGACAACTGTGGATGACTGTGGACAGATCGAGCGCCGCCCGAATCCATCCACGGACACCCTCAGCTGTCCACCGTCCGTACACACCCGGAGTCCACAGGCTTCCGAGCGCCCGGACCTGCGCGAACGAGCCTTGTCCACACAATCCACAACACCTATTACTACTGCTGTCTTTTCTTCTTCTCTAGAAGAGAACAAAACAAAAACAGGCGAAGGACGAAGTTGGGGACAGCTCCGGAGTCGTGTCGTCTTGTCGACAAAAGCAAGGGGAGGCCGAGGTGACGTGGACCCCGGGGACGGCCTAACGTGGGTCCCTGCACCTGGTCTGCGTGTCGACGTGCGTTCGCGTCCTCGCACGGACCGAACACACCTGCGAGGCACCTGGCCATCGCGCTCTCCGGCCGAGGTGACCCGTTGAGCTTTCGAGCCGTCAGGGGCTCGGCTGTCGAAAGGAAGCGCGCATGAAGATCCGCGTCGAGCGTGACGGGCTGGCCGACGCCGTCGCGTGGGTGGCGAGAAGCCTCCCGTCGCGGCCTCCGGTCCCGGTTCTGGGCGGTGTCCTGCTCGATGCGGGATCCGACGGGACGAGTGACGCCCTCACCGTCTCCGGATTCGACTACGAGGTCTCCGCAACGGTCGGCGTGCCGGCCACCATCGCCGACGGCGGCCGCCTCCTGGTCTCCGGTCGTCTGCTGGCCGACATCACCAAGTCACTGCCCGCGCAGCCCGTCGAGATCTCCGTCGACGGCGCCCGCGCGACCATCACCTGCGGGTCCGCGCGCTTCTCCCTGCCGACCATGCCGGTCGAGGACTACCCGCAGCTCCCGTCCCAGCCCGCCTTCGCAGGCGAGCTCACCGGTGACGCGTTCGGCCAGGCGGTCACCCAGGTCGTCGTCGCCGCGGGCAAGGACGACACCCTCCCGATGCTGACCGGTATGCGCCTGGAGATCTCCGGCTCCTCGCTGACCCTGGTCGCCACCGACCGCTTCCGGCTCGCCATGCGCGAGTTCACCTGGGAGCCGGCCGAGGGGCTGTCCGACGCCGCCGTGCTCGTCCCGGCGCGCACGCTCGCCGAGGCCGCGAAGACGCTCGGCGCCAGCGGTGCCAAGATCCGGCTCGCGCTCGCCAGCGGTGAAGGCCTGCTCGGTCTCTCCGGTTCCGGTCGCTACACCACGACCCGTCTCCTCGACGCGGAGTTCCCGCCGTACCGGCAGCTGCTGCCGGCGCAGCACACGTCGCGCGCGGTCATCGAGGTCTCCGCGCTCGCCGAGTCCATCAAGCGTGTTTCGCTGGTCGCCGAGCGTGGCACCCAGGTGCGGCTGGAGTTCAACGACGGTTCGCTGCGGCTGTCCGCCGGTGGCGACGACGAGGGTTCGGCCGAAGAAGAGCTTCAGGTCGACTACGAGGGTGAGCCGGTGACCATCGCGTTCAACCCGGGTTACCTCGTCGACGGGCTCGGCGCGCTGAACGCGAACCGGGCGGAACTGACGTTCACCACTCCGAACCGGCCGGCGCTGATCAAGCCCGCCGACGAGGAGGGCAACGTCGTCCCCGGCTACCTGTACCTCCTGATGCCGGTTCGCCTCCCGGGCTGACCGGCCGCCACTTTCTGTTCGCACCAAAGGGGATCTTCATGGCTCAGCTGGGACTCATCGGCCTCGGCAAAATGGGGTTCAACATGCGTGAGCGGCTGCGCGCGGCCGGTCACGAGGTGGTCGGCTACGACCGCAACCCCGACGTCACCGACTCCACCTCACTCGAGGACATGGTGTCCAAACTGGACGGTCCGAGGATCGTCTGGATCATGGTGCCCGCCGGCGAACCGACCCGGCAGACCGTCGCGGAGCTCGGCAACCTGCTGTCCGAGGGCGACCTCGTGATCGACGGCGGCAACTCGAAGTACACCGACGACCGGATCAACGCGGACCTGCTCGCCGCCAAGAAGGTCGGTTACCTCGACTGCGGGGTTTCCGGTGGCGTGTGGGGCAAGGACAACGGCTACGGCCTGATGGTCGGCGGCGCGGCTTCGGACGTCGAGAAGGCCATGCCGATCTTCGACGCGCTTCGCCCCGAAGGTCCGCGTGACGAGGGCTTCTCGCACGCCGGCGCCGTCGGCTCCGGTCACTACGCGAAGATGATCCACAACGGCATCGAGTACGGCATGATGCAGGCCTTCGCCGAAGGCTTCGAGCTGCTCGAAGCCGCGAAGGTCGTCGAGAACGTGCCCGCGGTGATCAAGGGCTGGCAGCGGGGGACCGTCGTCCGCTCGTGGCTGCTCGACCTGCTCGTCCGCGCGCTCGACGAGGACCCGGAGCTGGACGACCTCGAGGGCTATGTCGAGGATTCCGGCGAAGGCCGGTGGACGCTGGAAGAGGCGATCAACAACGCGGTCCCGGCGCCGGTCATCTCGGCCGCGCTGTTCGCGCGGTTCGCCTCGCGCCAGGAGGACTCGGCCGCCATGCGGGCCGTCGCCGCGCTGCGCAACCAGTTCGGCGGGCACTCGGTCAAGAAGGCCGGCGACTAGGCGAGCGGGTTGTATTTAAGACATCTGCAGGTCACCGACTTCCGGTCCTGGCCACAAGCCGATCTCGCGCTCGAACCCGGCCCGACCGTCCTCGTCGGACAGAACGGCCGCGGCAAGACGAACCTCCTGGAGGCGATCGGCTACATCGCGACCCTGGGCTCGCACCGCGTCGCGACCGACGCGCCGTTGGTACGGCACGGGTGCGAACGCGCGCTCATCAGGGTCGCGGTGGTCAACGAGGACCGCGAGCTGACGGTCGAGCTGGAGATCACGCCCGGCAAGGCGAACCGCGCGCGGGTCAACCGCGGCGCGGTCGGCAAGCCCCGTGACGTGCTCGGGATCCTGCGCACGGTGCTGTTCTCCCCGGAGGATCTGGCGCTCGTGCGCGGGGATCCCGGGGAGCGCCGCCGCTTCATGGACGAACTCCTCGTGCTGCGCGCGCCCCGGTACGCCGGGGTCCGCGCCGACTACGAGAAGGTGCTGAAGCAGCGGAACGCCCTGCTCAAGACGGCGGGCAAGCGGCGTACGGGACGCGAAGACCCGTACGCGTTGTCGACGCTCGACGTCTGGGACGACCACTTGTCGGTGGCGGGCGCCGCGCTGCTGGCCGCGCGGCTCAACCTGATCGCGGATCTCGCGCCGTACGCGGCCGCCGCGTACATGGGGGTCGCGCCCGACTCGAGACCGGCGAAGATCGCGTACAAGTCGAGCCTGGGTGAAGCGATGCCGGAGGGCTACGGCACTCCGGACGGTCCTCGCGCCGACCAAGCGGTCCTCAAGGAAGTGCTGGTGGAGGCCCTGAAACGGTCGCGGAACCTGGAGCTCGAACGTGGGGTGAGCATGGTCGGCCCGCATCGGGACGAGCTCGATCTCATCCTCGGCGAAGCGCCTGCGAAGGGCTACGCGAGCCATGGGGAGTCCTGGTCGTTCGCCCTCGCGTTGCGTCTGGGAAGCTACGAGCTCCTGCGTGGCGAGGCCGGGGAACCGGTGCTTCTGCTGGATGATGTGTTCGCCGAGCTGGACCGGCGTCGCCGGGCCCGGCTGGCGGAGGTGGCGGCAGGCGCCGAGCAGGTGCTGGTGACCGCCGCCGTGGACGAGGACGTGCCCGCCGAACTGGCCGGACATCGCTTCCTCGTGGCCGATGGTGAGATCAACCGAGGGTGAATCCGCGCGGCGGACACCCCGGGTGATCGGCGCCACAGCAGTTGCCCACCGATCTGGGGACAAACCTGTGGACAGTGTGGATAACACCAGGAAAGCGTTATCGCCCCGCGTGACCAAGGGGCCTGATAAGCGGCTTGACACCCCTCACTCGGGTGGTGACCCAAGTGAGGGAGCCTTGTTCGATACGCAGCGTGAACCCATCGCGGTATCGAACGGTGCAACCGATACCGAAAGCAAGGAACCGGCGACGGGGCGTGACCTCGCGCGCGCCGCGCTGGACGCCGCGAAGGCGAAAGCCAAGGCCCGTGGAGTTGAACCGGGCGTGCGCCGCGGCCGTATCACCGGAGGGGGAGCCGCTTCGGTCGGCCAAAGCCCGCGACGTCGTCGCTGGTCAGGACCAGGCGCCGACGCTCGCGACCCGCAGCCGCTCGGCAGGCTCGCCTCTCGGATCGCGGTCGACCGCGGCTGGAACACGCGGCTGGCCAACGGCCAGGTCTTCGGGAGCTGGACGCGGCTTGTGGGTGAAGAGGTCGCCGAACACGCTCAGCCGGTGGCCTTGAAGGACGGCGAGCTGACCGTCCGCGCGAGTTCGACGGCGTGGGCGACGCAGCTTCGCCTGCTTCAGGGGCAGCTGCTGGCGAAGATCGCCAAGGGCGTCGGGAACGGCGTGGTGAAGAAGATGCGGATCCAGGGACCGACGGCGCCGAGCTGGCGGAAAGGGCCGCGGCACGTCCCGGGACGCGGCCCGCGTGACACGTACGGCTGACCCGAGTTGCGCTTCGCCGCGACAGTGCCCATTAAAGCGCCGAGAACGCCTCCAGAGTGCTTCGCGAACGTCAAGACTCTTCTTCGAACGAATTAGCGCGCCTGTGAGCAAATCAGGGGTGTCCTTGCCGCATGTCTGCGGACGCGGCCAAGTACACTGGAGATGAGCGAGCGTCCGCTCGGGCGAGACGAGGAGAATCAACGCCTGTGACCGAGAACAAGAGCGAGTACAACGCGTCGTCGATCACGGTGCTCGAAGGCCTCGAAGCCGTCCGCAAGCGTCCCGGTATGTACATCGGTTCCACCGGTGAACGCGGCCTCCACCACCTCGTCCAGGAGGTGGTCGACAACTCCGTCGACGAGGCGATGGCCGGCTACGCGACCAAGGTCGAGGTTACCTTGCTGGCCGACGGCGGGGTGCGAGTCGTCGACGATGGCCGCGGCATCCCGGTCGACATCCACCCCAAGGAGCAGAAGCCGACCCTGGAGGTCGTGCTCACCGTGCTCCACGCGGGCGGCAAGTTCGACAGCGACTCCTACGCGGTCTCCGGTGGTCTGCACGGCGTCGGCGTCTCCGTGGTGAACGCGCTCTCGACCAAGCTGATCGCCGAGGTCAAACGCGGCGGGCACAGCTGGCGGCAGGTGTACACCGACCAGATCCCCGGCGAGCTGGAAGACCTCGGCCCGGCCGAGGACACCGGCACCACGATCACCTTCTGGGCCGACGGCGACATCTTCGAGACCACGACGTACAACTTCGAGACGATCTCCCGGCGTCTTCAGGAGATGGCCTTCCTCAACAAGGGCCTGACCCTTTCGCTGCGCGACGAGCGCGTCGCCGACGAAGAGACCGAAGCCGACGCTTCCGGCCAGGCGGCGCGGGTCAAGGAGAAGACCTACTGCTACCCGGGCGGTCTCGAAGACTTCGTCAAGCACATCAACGGCAGCAAGGACCCGATCCACGCGTCCGTGATCTCCTTCGAGGCCAAGGGCACCGGCCTCGAGGTCGAGGTCGCCATGCAGTGGAACAACGGCTTCACGCCGTCGGTGTACACCTTCGCCAACACGATCAACACGCACGAGGGCGGCACGCACGAAGAGGGCTTCCGCGCCGCGCTCACCCGCGTCGTCAACGCGTACGCGCGCGAGAAGAAGCTGCTCAAGGAGAAGGACGCCAACCTCTCCGGTGACGACGTGCGCGAGGGGCTCGCCGCGATCGTCTCGATCAAGCTCTCCGAGCCGCAGTTCGAAGGCCAGACCAAGACCAAGCTGGGCAACAGCGAGGCCAAGACGTTCGTGCAGCAGACCTCGAACGAATGGCTGGCCGACTGGTTCGAGCGCAACCCCACCGAGGCGAAGACGATCATCAACAAGTCGATCTCCTCGGCGCAGGCGCGGATGGCCGCCCGCAAGGCGCGCGACCTGGTCCGCCGCAAGGGCGCGCTGGAGATCGGCGGGCTGCCCGGCAAGCTCAAGGACTGCCGCTCGACCAACCCGTCGGAATGCGAGCTCTACATCGTCGAGGGTGACTCGGCGGGCGGTTCGGCCAAGGAAGGCCGCGACTCGATGTACCAGGCGATCCTGCCGATCCGGGGCAAGATCATCAACGTCGAGAAGGCACGTATCGACCGCGTCCTCAAGAACACCGAGGTCCAGTCGCTGATCACCGCGCTCGGCACCGGTATCCACGAAGAGTTCGACATCGAGAAGCTGCGCTACCACAAGATCGTGCTGATGGCCGACGCCGACGTCGACGGCCAGCACATCACCACGCTGCTGCTCACCTTCCTGTTCCGGTTCATGCCCCCGCTGATCGAGCACGGGCACGTGTTCCTCTCGCGCCCGCCGCTGTACAAGATCAAGTGGCCGCGGCAGGACCCGGAATACGCGTACTCCGACAGGGAACGCGACGCCGTCATCCAGGCGGGTGTCGAGGCCGGCCGGAAGCTGCCGAAGGACGACGCGATCCAGCGCTACAAGGGTCTCGGCGAGATGAACGCGGAAGAGCTGTGGGAGACCACGATGGACCCGGCGAACCGGCTGCTCGGCCAGGTCACCCTGGACGACGCCGCGCAGGCCGACGACCTGTTCTCCGTCCTGATGGGCGAGGACGTCGAAGCGCGCCGTTCCTTCATCACGCGTAACGCCAAGGACGTGCGCTTCCTGGACGTGTAGACGTCCCCGTTCCTCTTTGTCCCCTTAGGACTGCTCCCACGAGAAGGACCTCATGACGGAAACCTTGCCGCCGGCTCCGGACCACGACCGGATCGAACCGGTCGACATCCAGCAGGAGATGCAGCGCTCCTACATCGACTACGCGATGAGCGTCATCGTGTCGCGGGCGCTGCCGGACGTGCGGGACGGCCTCAAGCCGGTGCACCGCCGCGTGCTGTACTCGATGTTCGACTCCGGCTTCCGCCCCGACCGCGGGTACAACAAGTGCTCCCGCGTCGTCGGCGACGTGATGGGCAACTACCACCCGCACGGTGACTCCGCGATCTACGACGCGCTGGTGCGGCTCGCGCAGCCGTGGTCGCTGCGGTACCCGCTGATCGACGGCCAGGGCAACTTCGGTTCGTCGGGCAACGACCCAGCCGCCGCCATGCGGTACACCGAGTCCCGGCTCGCGCCTCTCGCGATGCACATGCTGCAGGACATCGAAGAAGAGACCGTCGACTTCTCCGACAACTACGACGGCCGCACGCAGGAGCCCGACGTCCTGCCGTCGCGGTTCCCGAACCTGCTGGTCAACGGTGGTTCCGGGATCGCGGTCGGGATGGCGACCAACATCCCGCCGCACAACCTGCGCGAGGTCGCCGACGGCGTCAAATGGGCGCTGGAGAACTACGAGGCCAGCGACGACGAGCTGCTCGCCGCGCTGCTGGTCCGGATCAAGGGCCCGGACTTCCCGACCAAGGCGATGATCCTCGGCAACTCCGGGATCGAGGACGCGTACCGCACCGGCCGCGGTTCCGTGCGCATGCGCGCGGTCGTCGAGGTCGAAGAGGACGCCAAGGGCCGCACGATCCTGGTCGTGTCCGAGCTGCCGTACCAGGTCAACCCGGACAACCTGGTGGAGAACATCGCGAACCTGGTCCGCGACGGCAAGCTCACCGGCATCTCCGACATCGCCGACGAGTCCAACAGCCGCAGCGGGATGCGGATCGTCGTCACGATCAAACGTGACGCGGTCGCCAAGGTCGTGCTGAACAACCTGTACAAGCACACCCAGCTGCAGCAGAACTTCGGTGTCAACATGCTGGCCCTGGTCGACGGCGTGCCCCGCACGCTGCGGCTCGACCAGATGATCCGGCACTACGTGAAGCACCAGATCGACGTCATCGTCCGCCGGACCCGGTTCCGGCTGCGCAAGGCCGAGGAACGCGCCCACATCCTGCGCGGTCTGGTCAAGGCGCTGGACATGCTCGACGAGGTCATCGCCCTCATCCGGCGCTCGCCCTCGGCCGAAGAGGCCCGGCCCGCCCTGATGAGCCTGCTCGACGTCGACGAGATCCAGGCGACCGCGATCCTCGACATGCAGCTCCGCCGCCTCGCGGCACTGGAGCGGCAGCGGATCATCGACACCCTGGCCGAGATCGAACTCGAGATCGCCGACCTCAAGGACATCCTCGAGAAGCCCGAGCGGCAGCGCGCGATCATCGCCGAGGAGCTCCAGGAGATCGTCGACAAGTACGGCGACGACCGGCGCACCAAGATCATCCCGTTCGACGGCGAGGTCTCGGTCGAAGACCTCATCGCGGTCGAGGACGTGGTCGTCACGATCACCCGCACGGGTTACGCCAAGCGAACGAAAACCGATCTGTACCGCTCGCAGAAACGCGGCGGCAAGGGCGTCCAGGGCGCGACCCTCAAACAGGACGACATCGTCCAGCACTTCTTCGTCTGCTCGACGCACGACTGGATCCTGTTCTTCACGAACAAGGGCCGCGTGTACCGGGCGAAGGCGTACGACCTGCCCGAGGCCAACCGCAACGCGCGCGGCCAGCACGTCGCGAACCTGCTCGCGTTCCAGCCCGACGAGCAGATCGCCCAGGTCATCGAGATCCCGAACTACGAGGTCGCCCCGTACCTCGTGCTCGCGACCCGCCGCGGCCTGGTGAAGAAGACCAAGCTCACCGACTTCGACTCCAACCGCGCCGGCGGCCTCATCGCCGTCAACCTGCGCGAAGGGGACGAGCTGGTCGGCGCGGTCCTCGCGGCCGCCGAGGACGACCTGCTCCTCGTGTCCGCGGAAGGCCAGTCGATCCGCTTCCACGCCACCGACGAAGCCCTGCGCCCGATGGGCCGCGCGACGTCCGGTGTGCTGGGCATGCGGTTCAACGACGGCGACGAACTGCTCGGCATCAACGTCGTCCAGCCGGACAAGTTCCTCCTCGTCGCCACCGGCGGCGGCTACGCCAAGCGGACTCCGACCGAGGATTACCCGGTCCAGGGCCGCGGCGGCAAGGGTGTGCTCACCATTCAGTACGACCAGAAACGTGGCAGGCTGGTGGGCGCGGTCATCGTCGACGCCGAAGACGAGCTTTACGCGATCACCTCCAGCGGCGGGGTGATCCGTACTTCGGCCGGGCAGGTGCGCAAGGCAGGCAGGCAGACGAAGGGAGTGCGGCTGATGAATCTCGACGAAGGAACCACTCTTCTCGCGGTCGCACGCAACGCGGACGAGCCCTCAGACGTCGCCACTGCAGGTAGTACTGAAGGAGAAGAAACCCCGGCGTCGGAGCAGGAGTAGACGACGCCCCACGTACTGGGTAAGGACTGACACCTCGTGACACCATCCGAGAAGCCCGAAGCAGGCGGCGCGCAGGCGGGTTCTTCGAGCCCGCCCTGGCAGCGTGACAGCGGCGCCGGGGAACCCGAAGGCTCCAGCGAGCAGACGGTCTCGGTGTCTTCGGTCGCCACCGAAGACGTGGCCCACTCGGACCCGAAGCGGGACACGACCACCGTGACCGACTATCACGGGGTCAGCGGCACAGCCGCGAAGAGGCTTTTCGGCGACAGCGGAGAGGGCGACCCCGCCCCCTCCGCCATCCCGTCGGCCTCCCGCACCCGTGCCGCCCCCACCGCACTCCGCCGCCCCGGCCGCGGACCGCGTCGCGCCAGCCTGCAGATCAAACGCTTCGACCCCTGGTCGGTGCTGAAACTGTCCCTCGTCCTCGGCGTCGCGCTGTTCTTCGTATGGCTCGTCGCCGTCGGCGTCCTCTACACCGTCCTCGACGGCATGGGCGTCTGGGACAAACTCAACGGGACCTACTCGTCGCTCGTCGGCGGCGAAGGAGCCGACGCACCGGCCGACCCGTTGATCAGCGCCGGCCGCGTCTTCGGTATCGCGGCCATCCTCGGCGCCATCAACATCGTGCTGATCTCGGCGCTGGCCACCGTCAGCGCCTTCATCTACAACGTCTCCGCCGACCTCGCCGGAGGCCTGGAAGTGACCCTTTCCGAACGAGAGTGACCCGGTTGCAGGGCGCCGAAAGGCGTCCTGTAATCTTCTCCTCGTTCGGGCCCATAGCTCAGGCGGTTAGAGCGCTTCGCTGATAACGAAGAGGTCCCAGGTTCAAGTCCTGGTGGGCCCACACCGAAAGCCGGTTCGCGATTCTCGCGGGCCGGCTTTTTCGTTGCGCGCGTCGGCTTCTCGTTCGGGGAGGAACTCGTCGAGCAACGTGAAGAGCAGTTTCGAGACGCGTGCTTCCTGCTCGGCTGTGATGTCCCAGCTGGTCCAGCCTTCCGGCAGCGCGAGGTGGCGCACCTGGCCGGTCCAGCCGTGGTTGCAATCCTTTCCGCGACGTGCGACCAACCAGTCCCGCCACCCGTCGAGCCCGGGGCCGCCGTGCCGAAGCGCGTGCTGGTCGTAGCCGATCAGAAATGACTCCAGGTCGGGAAGGGATCGGATACCGAACATCAGTGGTCGTTCGGCGACGGAGGCGAAGTGCTCGCGCTCGCTACAGGCCTTCACATCTCGCATGACCACATCCTGCCGCCCCAGTGGCCGAGGTCATGGGCGCTTCCCGGCAGGGTCTTCGGTTCCACGTGGAACGTTGGGCAGGGGGCGTCCGGCGAACGGCGTGCAGTAGCATCGGTGGGGAAGCGGAGCAACTCGGCGGAAAGAGGGGGCTTCTGATGAAGAAGCTGTTGGCACTCGCGGTCATCGCGGGCGGCGTGCTGTTCGTGATCAAACGCAACAAGGCCGCCAAGGCCGAGGCCGACCTCTGGCGTGAGGCCACCGCTCCCACCGAGCGTCCGCTGGGAACCGCTTCCACCAACGGAAGCGCCCCGGCCAAGGCCGCGGACGCGTCCCGCAACAACTGATTTCGGCGCGGGCGGTTATCATGATCGCCTGCGACCCGGGGCTGTAGCTCAATTGGTAGAGCACTGCCTTTGCAAGGCAGGGGTCAGGGGTTCGATTCCCCTCAGCTCCACTCTCGGAAACGAGAAGGCCACCCGTACCGCGGGTGGCCTTGTCGTTTCCGCCAGAATGCGCGCATGGGTGTCCTCTTCGACTACTTCGCCGCCCCGGACAACGACGCCGCGGCCGCCACGATCGACCTCGTCGGAGGTCCGACCGAGGCCGCCTTGCCGACCGTCCAGCTCAAGGGCGTCGATCCGTTCGTGCAGCTGGGCACGGCGGAGTCCCTGCTCACCGGTGTCGACTACGACACCGTCATCGCCCGCGACCTCGCCCCGGTCGCCATGGCCGACGAAGGCGCGCGTCTGGTCGTCCCGCTGACCGAAGAGCTGTCCGCCGCGCTGTCCGGCGCCGACGCGGAGCGCCTGCGAGAGGTGGCCGAGCCCTGGTCCCGGACTGAGGAGTTCGGCGGCCAGGCCGATCCCGCCGACCTGGCCGCCCTGCTGGACGACCTCGCGGAACTCGCCCGTGGCGCCAAGACCCGGGGAGATCGCCTCTACTGCTGGGTCTGCGTCTGAGTGGTGACGCTCGTCACCGTACGCGGATGACAAAGTCGCACGCTCAGCCAAGTCAACGCTGCTTACATGGGGGTGGAATCCGGACAGCGAGGTGAACATGGTCAGTTTCGAAACCGACCTCGACGATCTCAGGTTGTCGAGCAAGGAACTGCAGAACGCCGCGGACATAGTCGGTACCGCACACACCGGTGTGCGAGGACAGGACGTGCCCGCTCCCGACCCGGTCACGGGGAGCCTTCTTCCCAGCCTTTTCGCGCCGGACACCGCGTTCGGGAAAAGCCTGGGCATGCGCGGGGTTTCGGCGGCGTACGAGGAACACCGCCAGGCCGTCGAGAAGATGCTCGCGAAGCTGCACCGCAGCACGCAGGACGCCTCGCGGGCCCTGGAGCGGGTCGCCGAACTTTACGAATCGGTGGACGAGGACAACAAGCAGCGAGTGAACCGCGCGGCATACGGGAACCAGGGGTAGCGGCGTGGACGACGGGTACTTCACCGCACTGGACGCGGAAACCACCTCCGGCTTCGGTGACAACAGCAAACTTCTCGAGGGCATCTCCCACGACCTCACCGCGGGTGCCGAAAAAGCCTTCACGGCATTGGACCTCCTCTACCCGCCGTTCTTCGGTGCCGACGTCGACTTGAGCGGCGGTCTGAAGGAAGAGGTCCGCGACTTCTTCCTCGAATTCTCCGAGGCGGAACTCGTCGGCGAGACCAGCCTGCAGACCATGATCGAGGCCTACGAAGGTCTCTGGAACGCTTTCCAGGACACGAAAGCGCCGCTCGACCGGTCCTTGGTCCTGCTTCTCAAGTGGCGTGGTGAAGGCGCCGAGACCGCCAAGAGCTACATCCAGGGTCTCGTGAACACCTATTCCCGCGTGGGTACCAAACTCACCGTGCTGGAAGCCGACATCGTGGCCGCGCGGGACGCCATCGCGACCGCACGGGCCGACCTGAGCACTCTCGCCGCCTCCTTCCTGACCGCGGCGGAAAAATACCGGGACGACAAGGAACGGCAGGACGAATCCGCCTTGGTGAAGGCGTTGGCCGCGACCTTCGCCGCCGCTGTCACCGCTCTGCTCGTGGCCGCCGCGCCTCCGGCGGGCCTCACCGCGGCGACGTTCTTCACCACGGCGAACGGAGTACAGGTCGCCGGTGCGGCGGCCGGTGCCGGGCTCTCGACCCTGGTCTCCGAGAACGCCGCGATCGTCGGGGACAGCCCCGAAATGATCTACAACAGCTTCCACGACGGTGTGGTCAACATCCGTGAAGCCATGTTCCGCGCGTCGGAATCGCTGATCTCGAAGATCAACACCGAGATCAACAACCTGCCGATCATCCCCGAACCGCCGGACGTCAGCCCGGGCGAAACGTTCGACCCGGGCAACTTCGAAACGGAGAACACCGACAAGGGAACGGAAAAGCGGGTCCGGGACAAGAACGTCGACATCTCGAACGACGGCAAGTTCCAGGAACCGCCGCGGGAGCTGTCACCCCTCAAGGAGTGAGCGTGGCCGAAAAACCGGCACCCAAGAAACCGGGTGACGACCGGCAAGCGATGCTCGAGGCGCTGGCCGCCCTCTCGGTGGACGCGTCCTCACCGGACGGTGCCGTTTCCGTTTCGGTCAACACCGACGGCGTGATGACGCGGCTTCGGGTGGGCGAAGCCGCGTCGCGGATGTCGCCCGCCGAGATCGCGGACACCGTCATGCGGACCTATCAGGAAGCGCAGCAGGGATCCGCGAAACGCAGCGCGGAGCTGATGGCGCCGATCGGCAACGCCGGCTACATCACCGACCGGCTCCGCTGGCGGCTCGGGTTCACCCCTTCGTTCCAGGAGCCCGGGGAAACCGTCACACCGCCGTCGCCGCGGCGGACGACCGCGGGCACCGAGAACGTGGTGCTCAAAGACCGTTCGGAGGAACCGGCCGGGTCCGTACCGGACGAGCAGCCCGAATCCGAGGATCAGTACTACGAGCAAGGCCTGCGGTACCGGCCTTCCTGGTAGCGGCGGGGCTTGCCCTCAAGCGTGCTTCAGCGGGCACGCTGGCCCGGCGGCGGAAGATCATCCGCCGCCGGAGCCGGAGGGTGACGATATGAGACGTGAAGGCGTCGTGCTCGCGTTGGCGTGTGCGGGATCCTTCGTGGTGATCCTCGACGCGACGATCGTTTCCGTTGCCCTGCCGTCGATCCGGCTCGGTCTCGGATTCTCGGCGGGCGCGCTGGCCTGGGTGGTGAACGCGTACACCCTCGCCTTCGCCGGTTTCCTGTTGCTGGGCGGCCGGTTGTGCGACGAATTCGGCGTCCGGCGGATCTTCGTGCTCGGGATGAGCCTGTTCACCGTCGCGCGGCTCGCCGCCGGGCTCGCCGGTTCCCCGGAAACGCTGCTCGTCGCCCGCACGGTGCAAGGGTTCGGTGGCGCGCTGCTGATGCCGGTGACGCTTTCCTTGCTCACCACGACGTTCACCGAACCCGCCCGCCGTGCACGAGCCTTGGGCACCTGGAGCGCGGTGGGTGCGGCCGGTGCCGCTGCAGGACCGGTGATCGGTGGCCTGCTGACCCAATGGGCGGGCTGGCGCTGGGTTTTCTTCGTCAGCGTCCCGATCGGGGTGGTGGCCGTCGTCGCCGCCGGAGCGGTGCTGCCACTGCGGGATCGAAGCCGTCCTCGCGGCAGGCTGGACGTGCTCGGCGCGATTCTGTCGGCGACGGGACTCGTCGGTGTGGTCTACGCGGTGATGCGTTCGTCCTCCGACGGCTGGGGCAGCGCGGCCGTGCTGCTTCCGTTGTCCGGCGGGCTCGTCCTGCTCGCCGTTTTCCTGGTGCACCAGCACAGGTGGGCGGACGAACCGCTGGTCGCGCTCGGGATCTTCCGGCTGCGCTCGGTCAGCAGCGGGAACCTGGTGATCTTCTTGCTGGGCCTGGGTTTCCTTGCCAGCCCGATCCTGCTTTCGCTGTACCTGCAGGACGTCCACGGCTACTCGCCGATGCGAGCCGGGCTCGCCTACCTGCCGGTGGGGGTGGCGATGTTCGCCGGCGCGCGGACGGCGGGCGGGCTGTCGGTGCGGATCGGGCCCCGGCGTGCGGCGGCGTTGTACTGCGCGATCGGCGCGGCGGGTTTCGCCGGGATCGCGGTGCTGGCCGGTGCGCACGCTTCCTACGTCGTTTCCGTGCTGGTGCCGGGAATGGTCTTCGGATTCGGGACGGCGGCGGCCTTCACCCCGATCACCGTGGCCGCCACCAGCGGGGTGCCGGAACGGCAGAACGGCCTGGCCGCCGGTCTGCTGAACACCGTCCGGCAGACCAGCGGCGCGCTCGGGCTCGCCGCGTTGACCGCGCTCGCCGCGGCGGTGACCGCGAGTTCGCCCTCCGGCCTGCCGAAAGGGGAGGCGCTGGTGCACGGCTACACCGCCGCGTTCCTCGCCTCCGCCGCCTGCCTCACGGCCGCCGCGGTGGTCGCGGCGCTGGCGATGCCGGGGCTCAGCTCGCCGCGGCGTGGGCGGGCAGATCGACCCGGTCGCGGAACCACGGGCAATCCTCAAGGTTCCCCTCGCGGCGGCAGGTGAGCAGCTCGACCAGGTAGTCGTGCGCGGTGTCGAGCCGCGCACGCTCCTGCTCGATCTCGGCGAGCCGCCCCGTCACCACTTCCCGCCAGCGGTGCTGCTCGGCGAGCAGTTCGGTGATCCTGGCCAGGCCGAGCCCGCCGACCTGCCGCCAGTGTTTGATCAGCGCGATGCGGTACAGCTGATCGTCGTCGTAGTACCGCTGCCCCGAGCGGCGGCGGGCGGTGATCAGCCCTCGGCGCTCCCAGTAGTGCAGGGTCGAGATCGCCAGCCCGAAATGGTCGGCGGCCTCGCGAACCGGCGTCAAGGAATCCATGCGGTCAGTCTAGGTTAGGTGACCCTAACTTTCGAGCCAGCCAGGTGAAGGTCCACCGGTAGAAGCTCCGCGCGGCGAGGCTGGTGTTGATCGAATGACCGCTGCCCCGCACGATCTCGTCGGCACCGCAGTCGCCGCTTCCGCAGACCAGGGTGTCGTGCTCACCCAGGACGTACGCCGTCGGAACCTTCGGCGCCGATCGTTTCGACGCACCGGGCTCCACCGCACGGAGTTCCGCCGACGCCAGCGTGTCCTTGAGGGCCTCTTCGACGGGGATGATCGCCGGGTCGTAGGTGCCGGGATGATGGAAGGTCTGGGCGCGTGTGCCGGGCCGGGTCGTGAAATAGCCGCGGGCCCAAGGCTTTCCGGCGAACTTCGGGTCCAGTTCGGCGGGATGGAACGGGGACGCGGCCGCGGCTCGGGCGCCGGGCCGGTCACGCGGGATACCGCTGATGATCACGGCGTCGACGCCGCCTCGCTCGGCGGCCTTTTCCGCGACGAGGCCGCCCATCGAATGTCCATTGAGGACGATGGTGCGGAACCGCGGGCGCAGCTGCCGGACGACCTGATGCACGGCCTCGCCGCCGGCCTCGAAGTCGAGGGTCTCCGGGTCCGGGCGGCCGCTGCGGCCGTATCCGAGCCTGTCGAGGTTGAGCGTCGCGTAGCCCGCGCGAGTCGCGCTGTCCACATAGGAGTATCGACGCGGCTGGTACGGCCAGTCCCAGTAGGAGCGGTCGTAGGTCCCGCCGTGCAGCAGGATCTGCACCGGGGTGCGGGAGGTGAGCTTCCGGCGGGAGCAGAGTTCTCCCGCGATGGTCTGGTGTTCGCCGTTCACCTGCACCGAAAAGCGTTGTTCGGCGCAGCGGGCCGGCCGTTCCGCGGCGACGGCGGTCGTGGCTCCCGGCGAGGTGAGGAGCGCGGTGAGCAGGGCGGCTTTCACGGTGAATTTCATGGCGGAAGCGTCGCTCGACGGATGGGGTCGCGTCGTCGTGCCGACGTGGAGATCGACGGCTACGTCAGGCGCGCACCATCCCGCTTCGGTACGCGAACACCACCAGCTGCGCGCGATCGCGGGCGTGCACCTTGCTCATCGCGCGGCTGACATGCGTCCGCACCGTGGCCGCGCTGATGAAGAACTCCCGCGCGATCTCCTCGTTCGACATCCCCTGCGCGACCCGCTGGACGACTTCGTGCTCCCGTTCGGTGAACGCCGAACCGTCCGCACGCGGCAGCGAAGCCGACGGCCGCGCGGTGAATTCCGCGATCAGGCGCCGGGTGACGCCCGGGGAGAGGAGCGCGTCGCCCGAGGCGACCACGCGCACGGCTTGGAGGAGATCCGCGGGCGCGGTGTGCTTGAGCAGGAACCCGCTGGCGCCCGCGCGTAAGGCGTCGAAGACGTATTCGTCCAGGTCGAAGGTGGTCAGCATGACGACACGGACCTCGGAAAGCCGCTCGTCCGCCACGATGCGGCGGGTGGCCTCGATGCCGTCGAGGCCGGGCATCCGGACGTCCATCAGCACAACGTCGGGCAGGGTCTCCGCGACGACGGCCACCGCCGCCTCGCCGTCGTCCGCCTCGCCCACCACGGTGATGCCGGCTTCCGCCCGGAGCAACGCCGCGAAACCGGACCGCACCAGTAGCTGATCGTCGGCGAGCACCACCCTGATCACGGCCATCGCGCGCTCACCCGGAACCTCCCGTCCTCGCGTTCCGCGGTCAGTGTGCCGCCGGTCGCCCTGGCCCGTTCACCCATTCCCCTGATCCCGGCACCGGGAACGTCCGGACCGGGCGTGCGGACGTCGTTGACCACGTCGAGCCGCAGGCCGTTCTCGTCCACCCGCACGGTCACACCGACGGGGGAAGCACCGTGCTTCGCGGCGTTCGTGAGCGATTCCTGGACGATCCGGTACACCGCGCCGCCGACCGGCTGATCGATCCCGGGAGCGTCGAGGTCCAGCGTGACGGCCAGCTCGGCCCGATTCATCGAAGCGACCAGCTCCGGAATGTCCGCGATCCCCGCCGAGGGCCGCAACGGGGCGGAGTCGTCACGCAGCAGCCGCACCATGGCGTTCAGTTCGTCCAGGATCGTGCCGCTGACCGTGCGGACGACTTCGAGCGCTTCCTTCGCCACTTCCGGATGATCGTCGATGACGTGCCGGGCCATCCCCGACTGGACGTTGATCACCGCCATCGCGTGGCCGACGCTGTCGTGCAGATCCTGTGCGATACGCAGCCGTTCGGCGAGGACGCGATCGCGTTCCGCCCGTTCGGCGGCAGCGGTCCGCTCACGACGTCCTCGAAGCGCGTCGGCCGCGAAGACCGCGACACCTGCCCAGCCGACGAAGACCAGATCAAGGACGCCTGCCCCGCCGGTGGCCACGTTCGTGCCGACGACCGTCGCCGCCATACCGGCCGCGACGGCGTACGCGAGGCGTCGTGAGCGCAGGATCCCGAGCGCGAACAACGGCACGAGACCGGCGAACAGCACCGGACCGTCGGGATAGCCGAACCCCAGGTAGAGCAGGAGCGCAAACGCTTCCGCCAACGCTGCCGCCACCGGTGTGCGCCAGACAGCGGTCAGGGCGACGCAAGCGAGCGCGACGATCGCGAACCCGAAGGCGTCGACCGGCCGCTCCCCGTGTTCGGGCTCCAGGTTCGCCGTGCCGACCACGAGCAACGCGCTCAACGCGAGCCAAGCGGCGACGGCACCACCTCTGATCAGCCACCTCACCGGCTCAGTCTGCCGAACCGGGGGCGCGCGCACGTCAGCGTTCCGTGGATCCCGCCTACGTCAGATGTGCAGCAGCCGCTCGTCGAGCGCCGCCAGATGGTCGCGGCCGAACTCGCCGTTCTCCAGGTCGCGCCACAACGCCGGCGGCAGATCCTGAGCCACCTCGGGCGAGCGTGAGGCGGCGGCCAGCGCGATCGTCGCGACGGTGTCGACGTCGCCGGTCAGCGCGACGGCGGAGTGGAGCATCCGGGCGAGTCCTCCGCCGCCGGTCAACACGGTCAGCGCGGCGCGCACGCTCATCCAGCCCTGCGGCCCGACCTTGCCCGACCACGGCAGCGCCCAGCCGCCGTGCCCGACGTCCTCGGGCAGGATGCCTTCGATCCACCTCGCGATCTCGGAAAGCGGACCGAGGCGATGATGGCAGTAGTGCACGGCCAGCGCGGCCGCCTGCGCCGCGGCGATCCCGGCCGGGGTGTCGTGCGTGATCCTGGCCTGCAGTTTCGCGTGATAGAGCACGTCGTCGACGGTCGGCAGGATCCCGATCGGCCCGGCGCGCATGGCGGCGCCGCTCTTGTCGCTCTGCGGCCGGAGCCGCCGCAACAGCTCTTCGCCGTCGCGGACCTCGCTGAGCAGCTGATGGAACCGCGGCGCGTAGCCGTCGTGCGGATCGCGGTGATACGCCCGCACGAACTGTTCGGCGAGCAGCAGCGGCGTCCACCGCAGTCCCGAGACGAGCACTTCGGCGATCGCGATCGTCATCTGCGTGTCGTCGGTGTAGCGACCGGCAGGCGCACCGGGCTGACCGTGATGCGGCACGTAGCCGGTCAGGTTGTTGTGTTCCGCGACGAAGCTCGGGTACGCGTGCTCGAAGGCGCCTCCGTACGCGTCGCCGATGGCGAGCTCGACCAGCATCCGGACTCCTTCAGGCGGTGAAGCGTGCCGTTTCCGAGGGAAGTTTGCCGTAGGTGTCGCGGTAGAAACCGGAAAACCGGCCGAGATGCGTGAAGCCCCACCGCAGCGCGACGTCGGTGACGGTGCCTTCGGCGCGCCCTTGCGCGATCGCGAGCAGGTCCTGGTGCACGTGGTCGAGCCGCACCCGGCGCAGGTACTCCATCGGCGTCAGCCCCAGCTCCGTCCTGAACGCTTGTTGCAGCGCGCGCACGCTGACCCGCGCGGCCATCGCGAGCTCGCCGATCGACACCGGTTCGGCGGCGTGCTCTTCGCAGTAGGTCATCGCCCGGCGCACCGCCGTCGACTTCGGCCGATGCCGTTCCGCGGCGAGATCGCCGGACAGCGAATGCGGCTGACTGTCGAGCAGCCCGTGCAGCAGCAGTTTCTCGAAATGCGCGGCGGCCAGCGGCGACCGGTCGAACATCCCCGACGCGGCGGTCTCGCTGAAGGTGTGGAGCAGGGTGAGCCATTGGTCCATGTCCGGCGCGATCACCGGATCGAACCGCAGGGTCGACGTCGGTGCCTCGCCGAGCCGCTCGTGCATCGTGTCCGTCACCAGCTGCCTGCCCAGGCGGAGCAGGAGGATGTCGGGATGGTCGTACCTGGTCTGGAACCGGGTGCCCGGACCGGTCACGACATGTCGCGCCGGCACGATCTCGCCGTCGATCTTGACCTGGCTCTGGCCGTTGAGGGTCACGACGACGGTGTACGCGTCCTCGGTCTCTTCGCCCTGGAGGACGACGTCGGAGTCCAGCGTCAACTCGTAGACCGACAGGCCGTTCGGGTCGATTCCGGTCACGCGGAGCCCGCTGAGCTGGGAGATGTCGAAGAACCCGGTGGGCGCCGGGGTGTGCAGCTTGACCGTGTCCGGGGCGAGGAACGCCTGGAAGGTGTGCTCGAGTTCGTCGAAGTCGTCGCCGGTGACCACCGTCGACGCGATCGGGGAGCCTTCCGAGAACCGCTTGCGCACCTGCCGATCCTGCCAGGCTGCGGGGGGTCACCGGATGCCAATACGGTGGAAACATGGCGACCGGCAAACTGCGCGCGTGGTGGGCACATCGGCAGGGACTCGACGGATCGTCGCACGGGTCATCGGCGGCCGAGGTGCTGGAACGGACCGGCTGGATGCGCTCGGTCGGCGGGTCGGCGCCCTATCTCGGGCTGTTCGCCAGGGCAGGCCTCGACCGCGAGACGGTGGACGCGGACGTCGCCCGGCTGGCCATCCATGAACTGCCTTCGGCGCGCGGCTGCACTTACGTGCTGCCGTCGGCGGATTTCGAACTCGGCCTGACCGTCGGTGCCGCCGCGCCCGCCGGTGAACTCGCGGCCGCGGAGAAGTACCTCGGCGTCACGCAGGCCGAGATCGAGCAGCTGTGCGTCACCGTCGCCGACCTTCTCGACGCGTCGGACGAGCCGCTCGGCCCGCCCGCGATCAAGGACGCCGCCGGGGCCGCGGTGCGGAATCTGGGGGAGGCGGGCCGCAAACGCGGCACCACCACGACGTTGCCGCTCGCGCTCGGCCTGCTCCAGGCGCGCGGCGACATCCGCCGGGTTCCGGTCGACGGACGGCTGGACCGGCAGCGCTACGGCTACGTCCGCTGGACGCCGTCCCCGCGTGGCGGACTGTCCGATATGGACACCGCGCGGACCGAACTCGCCCGGCGGTACTTCTCGTGGGCGGCCCCGGCGTCGCTCAGGCACTTCCGCTGGTTCTCCGGATTCACCGCCGCGAGTGCGAAGAAGATCGCGGCAGAGCTGGAACTGGTGCCGCTCGACGGCACCGATCTCTTGCTGCCCAAGGAGCTCGTGGACGAATTCGCCGCCTTCACCGTGCCGTCGGAGCCGTCGTACGCGCTGCTCGCGGGGATCGACGGCATCCATCTTCTGCACCGCGAGATGTCGCGGCTGCTGGCCGACGCCGACGTCGAACGCCCGGTGCCCGGCGGCCGCGCGGGGGAGACGCTGGGCGGACAGGCCGATCCGCCGAGTCACGTGATCGTCGACAGGGGCCGCATCGCCGGTTTGTGGGAGTTCGACACCGAGGCCGGGAAGATCGTCCACAAGTTCTTCGGCGACGAGGACGCCGCGTTGCGCGAGACGATCGCGAGGACCGAGGAATTCGTCCGTGACCGGCTGGGCGACGCCCGGAGCTTCAGCTTGGATTCGCCGAAGAGCCGGGCGTCGCGAGTGGCCGATCTCAGGCTTTCGCCTCGTTGATCAGGATGTCGACGGCCTTGTCGTTGCGGGCGGTCTGCTCCGGGATCACCGAAGCTGGCGGGTAGAAGCCGTCGATCCCGCCGTCCTTCGGATACATCTCGAAGGTGTAGCTGAGGATCTTGTGCTTGCCCCACGCCCAGTCGTTGACGTCGCCGTCGGTGACGTACAGATCGCTGGACTGCTCCGGCGTGTAGCCGTTGGTGGCGGCCATCTGCTTGCCGACGTCGGCGAAGCGCTTCGCTTCCTCCTCGTTCAGGCCCGTGTCGGTCTCGGCCTTCGTGTAGCCGTACGGCCACAGCACCAGTTCCGAGAAGGTGTGGAAGTCGATGTGCGTCTTGATCTGCTGCGCACCGCCGACCACGCGGGAGTCGACGAAGTCCGCGACCGCCTTGGTCTCGGGCTCGGAGAACGCCGACGGACCGTGGTAGTCCTCGGCGGACGGGCTGTTGCTCGACCCGCCGCAGCAGTTCCACTTGTAGCCCCAGTTGCGGTTCGGGTCGGTGCCGACCGCGCTGCTGCCCGGCACGGGCTTCCGCGTCTTGCGCCAGCCCTGGTACTCGCCGCCGGTGATGTCGTACTCGGAGCCGTCCGGGTTGACGTTCGGGATCACGTAGATCTCGTGCTCGTCGACCATCTTCTTGATGGCCGGGTCGCTCGCGTACCCGCTGGTGAACCGCTGCACGATCCGCAGGCACATCTCGGTGGTGAGGTGTTCGCGCGCGTGCTGGTTGCAGGTGAACAGGACCTCGGGCTCGTTCTCGTCCGTGCCCGCGTTGTCGCTGATCTTCAGCAGGTTCAGCTCGCGGCCTTCGTAGGACTTGCCGACGCTCGACAGCGTCGCGATGTCGCTGTGGTCCTTCGCGGCCTTCTGCAGCTCCGCCGTCGTTTCGGCGTAGGTGTGGTACGCCTCGTCGCCCGGCGGGAAGTCACCCGCGACGGCCGCGGTGCCCGCCCGATCGCTCCGTTGTTTCAGCATGCTGTCGAAGTCGCCGAGCGGCTTCAGGCCGAAACCGCCGGCGCGCAGGGCCGCGGCCTGTCCCGGCGTGGCGACGACGGTCAGCGCGCCGCCGCGCGAGCCCGCGACGTCGACACCGGTGCGGGCGACCTCGGTGCGCTTGTCGGGAGTGGACGCGCCCTCCACCGAATACAGCCCTCTCGCCGGGTCGCCGGTCTGGGCGCTCGCGACGGGCGTCGTGACGGCCAGCAGGGCGAGCCCTGTGGCGGCCAAGGCGCCCCCGATGCGACGGCGTGTGGACATTTCGCCTCCGAACGATCTGGGGACAAGGTGGCGTTCACCGTCGCCGAAGTGAATCATCCACGACAACCCGACGATCGTCGTTCCCAGTTACCGTTTACGGCCAGAGGCGTTCTTTGTGCCAGCTCCCGTCCACGCGCCGGTAGCGGAGCCGCCGGTGCCGCCGGTCGTGGCTCGCCTGCCAGAACTCCACTTCGGACGGCGTCACCAGGTAGCGGGTCCAGGTTTCCGGTGCCACGCCGGGATTCTCCTCGACCCACCGCGCCGCTTCCGCGGCCGCGCGGTCGAGATCGGCCGGATCGTCGAGCACCTGGGACTGCCTGCCGATGAACGCCTCCACCCGCGACGCCGGCGGCCGGGCGGTGAAATCGGCCGCGGACACCTCGGCAGCGGCGACCGAGACCGGGCCGCGCAGCCGGACCTGACGGCCTCGCCCCGGCCAGAAGAACGTCAGCGCGGCGAACGGATTCTTCGCCAGCTGCACACCTTTCGGGCTTTCGGAGCTCGTGGCGACCGCCCAGGTGTCCCCGTCGACGTCCTTGAGGATCACGACGCGGGCGTCCGGCACCCCATCGGCGTCCACTGTGGACAGAGTGACGGCGTGCGGCGCAAGGACGTGTCGCCCCGCCTCGTCGAGCCAATCCAGGAAAAGCTCGCGCGGGGTCGCGGGTGTGGCCTCGGTGTCGAACTCCGGGAGTTCTTCGGGGAACGAAGGCCAGCCGCGCAACGTGCGGTCCATCAGTACCCCGGCGGGCGCTGCGGCGGATAACCGGGCGCGGGCGGCGGATAGTGCGGCGGATGCTGACCCGGCGGCGGACCCTGCGCGGGCGGCGGCCCGACCGGATACTGCGGCTGCGGTTGCCAGCCGGGAGGTGGCTGCTGCTGACCGGGCGGTGGGCCGGGCGGTCCCGGCGGCATCGGCGGCTGCTGTCCCTGCGACTGTGCCCACTGCACCTGCTGATAGACCTCGGCGGGCTGCGGGAAACAGAACGTCAGCTTCGCGTTGACCGAACCCTGTACCGCCGCGCCCCACAGCTTCCCGCCGACGAACGCGTACATCTGCGCCGCCGAAACGTCGACGGCCACCATGCGTGTCTCGCCGCCGAACTGGTTGCCGGATTTCGCCGACGCGGCCTGCGCGGCGTCCGGGTACACCCGGTCACCGATCAGCCCGGCGATCACCACCGAAGCGGCCGTCCAGCCGACCGTGCCCATCACGTTCGCGCGCGCGTGCTGGGTCGCCAGCCCGGTGAAGTCGTACAACGCGGGCGCCGTCACCTCCGGGATGGCCGCGGCGACGACGCAGTAGTTCATCGTCGACATCATCACGGACTCGGTGAACAGGCCCACGACAGCGGCGCTCGGGCCGATCTGGACCGTGTTCAGCCTGCCCCCGCTGCGCTGGATGCGCTCTGCCACCGCACCCAGGTACTGCTCCTTGCTGAGCACTGACGCCTCCCGAAGACTCCTCGCGCACGGCCATCGTCGCACGAACGGCGATCTGCTTCACTGGACGCCACTATGCGACGTCTTCTGATCTTGCCGCTCGTCGTGCCGCTGCTGGCGGCCTGCGGGCCGACGGAACAGCCGCCGCCCGCGGCGAGTTCGCCCGCGCCGTCGAACACCCCGGCGCCCAGCATCCCGCCCGCCCCGGAGCCCACCGGCAAGGGCCCGTGCCCGTACCTCGGCAACGAGTTCGTCTCGGACGCCAACGGGCAGAAGGTCTCCAAGGTCAAGACGTCGGCCGATCAGCCGCATCCGACCTGCTTCTTCTACGCGCTCAGCGGGAAACTGCAGCTCACCGTGCGCGTGTACGTCGGGGAACCCGCCGTGGCCAAGGCGCTGGTGGATCAGGCGGCGCCCATCGACACCTCCAACCCCGCCGACGAACCGGCGGGCTGGAAGGGCGGCTACCAACCTTCCGGCGAAGGCGCCGTTTACGCCGTCGCGAAGGGTGGGAACGCGGTAGTCGTGACCACCAACCAGAAGCAGAGCATCAAGGCACGTACGGTGGCGAAGGAGGCTATCGGTGAGCTGAAGCTCTAGGTAGTGGTATCCACACGTCAGAGTGAAGTTGATCTTGTACTACCCTGTGCCGCACGCGCGAGGTTTCGCGGGACCAGCGCGACGCCAGATCCGGCGGAGGCCGCCTTGCGGTGTGGCTCGGCGGCACAAAAGATCATTTCTCCCCATAAGACAAAAGGACAGGTTTCGTGGCTGACACCCTCAAGGAAATCTTGCTCGACTCCAGCCGTCGCCCGGCGGTCGTGAGCGACTTCGAAGGCCTCGTCGACGCCGAGGTCTCGGACAAGGGCGGCGTTTCGGGTGCCGTCGTGAAGACCGGCTTCGCCGCCGTCAAGAAGATCAAGCCGGGCATCATCCCCGCCGCCGTCGACACCCTGCTCGACGACTTCACCGTCGCCCTCGAGCCGTTCTACGGTGACTACAAGGCCAAGGGTGGCAACGACTTCGGCGCCTACCTGGCCGGCCGCGGCGACGAGGCCTCGGACGCGCTCCTGTCGGTCACCGACTCGCGCGCCGAGAAGAGCAGCCGCGACAGCATCAAGAAGGTGTACTCGAAGCTGCGCCCGAACGGCAAGAAGAACGTCGAGGAGGCCCTGCCCCGCCTCGGCCAGCTGATCGACAAGCACGCTGCGTCTGTTTGATAGCGCGCCGAAGGGGCGTCGTTCGCTCTCAACGTTTTCGTTGAAGCGGAGGGCGCCCCTTCGTCATGTTCAGGGTGTCGCGCCGAATACCCGGAGCAGACTCGTGTGCAGGGCGTCCGCCGCCTCGTCGGCGGACATCCGGCCGGAGTCGACCTCCTCACCCGACGCGTGGCCGAGTTTCACGGTGACCGCCACCAGCCAGCCCGTCGGCAGCCGGTCATCGAACTCGCCCGTCTCCTTGCCTCGCCGGATGACGCGTTCGAGCCGCTCGGCGACCGGTGAATGGCGCCGCTCATCGGCGTCCTGGCTCGCGGGCAGGGAAGTGATCTTCCGGAGCAGGGCGGGGTACCGCCCGGACGTGCGGCGTCCGGCTTCGATCAGCCGCACCAGCGCCTCGGCGGCCGGCCCTTCGCCGAGGTCCGCGGCGTCCATCGCGGCGACGGCCTCCTCGGTGATGCGGTCGAGTACCGCGGCCAGGAGTTCCCCTCGTGACGGGAAATGGGCGTAGACCGTCTGACGGGTCACGCCGGCGGCGGTGGCGATGGCTTCGACCCCGGCGTCGGGATCGGTGCCGAGGGTCTGGAGCGCCGCGTCCAGGATCGAAGCCCTGCTGCGCTGTGCGTCGGAGCGCTGGTTCCGCGACGAGGATCGAGGCATCTCTTACACCTTGTCAGAATTGATGGGCCGTGGATATCTTACAGCCTGCAAGAGATCGTTCGTGAGGCTGGGAGCGACCATGGCGGCTTTCCACGGCACGGACACGAAGACGCGAGCGTGATCGCCGACCGCTATCACGCGCCGGACATCGTGCAAATCGCCGACGGCCACCGGATGGACCGGGACAACCTGATCGAGCACACCCGCCCGGTCCGCAAGAACCGGCCCACCGCGCGAGACCGGATCGCCGCCCGGAGCACCTTGTACGTGACGAACCGCAAGAGGGATCTCGCGATGGAGGTGTACTTCTTCGGCGAGTTCACCCCCGACGGCCGGATGCGCCGCGGACACATGCTCACCCGCACCCTTCCTGTCACCGAGACGTGAAAGGGCCGCCCGGGACCGGAGAAGCGGTCCTGGGCGGCCCTTCGCGACAAGCAGAAAAGGGTGAGGCGTCAGTTCTTCTTGTCGGCGGAACCCGCGTTCGAAGCCTGGTGCCCGTTCTTCGGGGCCGTGGGCTTCGCCGGAGCGGGACCGGAAGCGGCGGGCTTCGCCGGAGCGGCGGGCTTCGCCGGCTGAGCCGGTTTCGGCGCGGCCGCGGCCGGAGCGGCGGGCTTCGCGGGAGGAGCGGGCGGGGCCTTCGGCGGCGCGGGCGCGACCGGCGGCTCCTGCTTGGAACGCAGCGCGTAGGCGGCACCGGCGCCGACGACCGCGATACCGATCACCCACGGCCAGCGACGACGCTTACGCGTGCCCTTCGCGGCGGTCTTCGCCTCGATGAGCGCGGCCTTGAAGTCCTTCTTCGCCGCCTTGAAGTCCTTCTTGCCCCGGCGCTTGGACTCACCGGCGGACTTCGCGGCCTGGATGGCGGCCTTGCGTGCCTTGCGACCCGGCTTCCGCATCTCGGAAAGCCTGGCCAGCGCCTCCTTACGAGCCGCCTTCGAGCTCCGCTTGAGCTCCTTGCGGGTCAGTTCCGTCTTCTTCGCGAGCTTCTTGCGCGCGCGACGGCTGGTCTTAGCGATCTCACCGGCGCTCTCGGAGAGCTTCTGCTCGGCTACCTCGACGGCGTGGGCGGTGGCTTCCTTACCCGCCTCGACAGCACGTTTGCGCAGGCCGAGCGCGCCGGCCTTCGCCGACTCGCTCACCGAATCTGCGGCCCGGGTCATGGCCTTCACCTCATCAATCGTTTTGATTCTGCTTCGTTGCTTGTAACCTATCGTGCCCCTTTTCCCCAGATCTTGCCGCAGATGGCACGATGAAGCTCGTGACTGAAAGCAAGGGATCCCCCGTTGGTGGCGCGCTGAAGGCCACTCTGCACACCAACCAGGGTGACATCAACCTGAACCTGTTCCCCGACCACGCACCGAAGACGGTCGCGAACTTCGTCGGGCTCGCCGAGGGCAGCAAGGAGTACACCCAGCCCAACGCGCAGGGCACGAACTCGGGCCCGTTCTACGACGGGTCGATCTTCCACCGCGTCATCGACGGCTTCATGCTGCAGGGCGGCGACCCGACCGGCACCGGCCGCGGCGGCCCCGGCTACAAGTTCGGCGACGAGTTCCACCCGGAGCTCCAGTTCTCCAAGCCGTACCTGCTGGCCATGGCCAACGCCGGACCCGGCACCAACGGCTCGCAGTTCTTCATCACCGTCGCGCCGACGACGCACCTGAACTTCAAGCACACCATCTTCGGCGAGGTCGCGGACCAGGCTTCCCGCGAGGTCGTCGACGCGATCGGCCGCACGGCGACCGGTCCGGCCGACCGTCCGCTGCAGGACATCGTCATCGAGAAGGTCAGCATCAGCCGCTGATCGCACAGCCGGTCACTGGGGATTTCGGTAGGTTGGTGGCATCGTGAGCCAACCACCGAATCCCCAGTACCAGCAGGCCGCCATGCCCGGTTGCTGGTGGCACCCGAACCGGCCGACCGGGCTGAGCTGTTCACGCTGCGAGCGTCCGGCCTGCCCGGATTGCCTGCGCGAAGCCGCCGTCGGCTTCCAGTGCACGGATTGCGTCCAAGCCGGCCGTCAGCAGGATCGCGTCCAGCAGAAGCAGTATCGCGACGCCGGCTACGGCTCACGCACCCTCGCGGGCGCCCAGCCCGCCCGGACGGCTGTCGTGACGCCGGTCCTCCTGGCGCTCAACGTCCTCATCTTCTTCATCACGGTCGCCCAGTCCGGCAGCCTCGCGAACAACAACTTCTCCGAGCTGTTCCAGTACGGCCAGCTGTGGAATCCCGCGACGCTGGCGGGCGACGAATGGTGGCGGATCCTCACTTCGGGCTTCCTCCAGTACGGCCTGCTGCACATCGCGAGCAACGCGTTCTCGCTGTGGTTCGTGGGGCGCCCGCTGGAGACCGCGCTCGGCCGCGTCCCGTTCACGGCGCTCTACTTCGTCTCGCTGCTCGGCGGCTCGGTCGCGAACCTGGTCTTCAGCGACCTCGACGCCGTCCCGGTGGTCGGCGCGTCCGGCGCCATCTTCGGGCTCATCGGCGCGTACACGGTCATCGTCATCAAGCTGCGGCTCAATCCGACGTGGCTGCTGGTGATCCTCGGCCTGAACGTCTTCATCACCTTCCAGGTGCCCGGCATCTCCATCCTCGGGCACGCCGGCGGGTTCGTCGCGGGGCTCCTGACCACCTTCGCGCTGCTGTACGCGCCGGACAAGAACCGGCTGAAGTGGCAGCTCGGCGGGATCGCGATCGTCGTGGTGGCGATGATCGGGCTCGTCGTGTGGAAGGACTCGCAGACGATTTCCGCGACGTGTGAGCTCGCCACCAGCCGGGGCGTGCCCTCCTACGCCTGCTACCCGGAGTAGCCGAGCTTCCCCCGAGTGGGTCATCCGGAAACCCGGTGGAGAAGCAGCCGGGCTGGGTACCTTCGAGTTGATCATGTGCATCGTCAACTTGGGGGTTGAGATGAAGATCCGGAAAGCAGCAGCTCTCGCCGCCGTCGCCGTGCTGGCTTCGGTATCGGCACCCGCGGTCGCACAGGCCGGGCAAGCCGCCGAGACCTGTCAGACCTACACGAAACGCTATTTCCTCGGCTCGGGCAGCACCATCACGCTCCGTGTCGCCTACGTGGATTCGGCGTTGAAAATCTGCTTCGGCGATCCCGGCGTCACGTCCTCGGCGGCCACGCAGACCGTCGGCACGACGGGGCCGGGCGCGGCCACCGGCTGGGAGATCACGGCTGGCCCGGCGGTGGTGGAAGACCAGCGGCCCCGGCACGTCAAAGCGAAGTTCAGCGGGTCCCTGCGGAACTGCGTCGTCAAGATCAACCCGATCTGCTCGCCGGCCTCGCCGTACGAGATCTTCGGGGAATACGCGCCGCCCGCGGTCGGCCCGGCCGTCCCGGGCTGGTCACACGGCCCGAACGGCGACGTGCACTACTACGACAACGCCTGACCCTTGAGGGTGGTGAGGACCTCCAGCACGTCGCGGGGGTCCTCACCGAGGTCGATCCGGCCGAACACCAGCAGGTGGTCGCCGGATTCGACCTCGAGGGTCAGGCTGTCCCGGCCGAGCCGGCGCGTGGTGCGCAGCCGGAGCCGGGCTTCGCTCCAGGAGTAGCGGTGCGCACCGCCCACGGTCCTGGCCAGTAATCCGCCGGGGCCTGCCGCCAGCCGGGGACGGAGCAGGGTGCCGTGCAGCGCGAGCGCGCCCACGGACAGCATCGCGACCCCGGTCAGGACGGTGCCGCCGACGTCGCCGCCGATGGCCAGCCACAGCACGCCTGCCAGCAGCAACAGGGTGAGCACCCAGGCCACTACCACAACGTTGCGCTGCGGCGCCCACGAGGTGGGGTAGTTATCCACAGGGGTTATCCACACTGGGGATGAGTCACACCGGTGTAATTCGGCGTCAAGCCGCCATCCGGGGTAATGCTCACCGCCACCGCATCGTCATGAGCAACCCGGCGATCATCAGCACGAAACCGATGGCGAAGTTCGTGTTGCCCAGATCCGCCATGAAGGGGATCTTGTCGCCCGCGATGTAGTTGACGACCAGCCACATCAGGCCGATCAGCATGAGGCCGAACATCACGATCTTGTAGAACAGGTTCGACGGGCCCGCGGCCTTGACCTTCACCGGCGTGCGGCGATCGGTCGGCGGGGTGTACGCCGTCTTCTTGCGGACCTTGGACTTCGGCATCGTGTTCCTCGCGTACTGTTCGGCTTCCCTGGTGGCGATGACCCGCTTTCGGGTGCGCAACCAGCGCCACGTGCACACGTTAACGTAAACGAGCGCCGCTGGGCACCGTCCGGGACCGGTCGATTTCCCGCACTGTGACAATGGTGTCACAGACGGTTCGGCAGCGGTTTGGTTCGAGACTGAGGAGCTTTGCGTGGCTGAGCGGGAAGAGCCGGGCGGGGACCGTCGGCGGTACTCCGAACGACCACCCGGCGGAGGCCGTCCGGCCCCCCGGCGTAGACCGGAGGACGCAATCCCGCCGCGTCGCGGCCAGGGAGAGGCGCCGACACCCCGCCGGAGGCCGCCGGACGGCAGGTCCTACGAAGGTCCGCCGCCGCGCCGCCGGAGCGACGCGCCGCCGCCGCGCCGGCGTCCCATGCCGCCGCCCGGGTCGACCGAAGAGACCGTCGTCTTCGAACCGGTCGGCGGTGGCACCGCGACCGAGGAACGTCCGCCGCCGCGCGAACTGGGCAAGGGCGGCGTCGCCATCCGGACCGTTGGCGAGCTCCTCATCACCGCCGGCCTGGTGGTGCTGCTGTTCATGGTCTACGAGGTCTACGTGACCGACCTCTTCTCCGCGGGCAAACAGTCCGAGGCCAGTTCCGAGCTGGACGGCGAATGGGGCAAGGACCGGCAACTGCATCCGGACCTGGTCGACGGGAAGGCGTTCGCCAGGATCCACATCCCGGTGTTCGGCGCCGACTTCAACTTCACCATCCAGGAAGGCACCACCGAGGCCGCGCTCGAAGTCGGCCCCGGCCACTACAAGGGCACCGCGCTGCCGGGCGAGCCCGGCAACTTCGCGATCGCCGGACACCGGGTCGGCAAGGGCGCGCCGTTCAACGATCTGGACAACCTCAGCTCGTGCGACCAGATCATCATCGAGACGCAGACCGACTTCTACATCTACAAGGTGCTGCCGTACAAGGACGAGGTCGAGGGCTGGGCGGCGGGCAAGGGCGCGCAGCCGAAGTGCAAGAACGTCGGGACCCTGCGCAACCCGAACGCCGCCGACGGCGGCCCCTACGGCGAGACCAACGGCCGCCGTATCGTGTTCCCGACCAAGGGCGACACGGTGAACCCGGTGCCGTACAAGGACCCGGAGATCCTGCCGAAGGCCGATCAGGTCTCGCTGCTCACGCTGACGACCTGTCACCCGAAGTTCTCGGCGAAGGAACGGCTCATCATCCACGCGGTGCTGGCCCAGCAGGTGCCGAAGAACCAGGTCGGCTCCTACGCCGAACTCCTGCCCAAGATCTCGGAGGCGCGCTGATGTACGGCTGGATCTGGCGCAAGCTGCCGGGCCCCTTCGCGGTGAAGCTGGCGACGGCGGTCGTGCTGGCGCTCGGGATCGTGGCGCTGCTGATGTTCGTCGTCTTCCCGTGGCTGGAACCGCGGTTGTGGTTCAACGAGGTTTCGGTTCAGTAGGCGTGCGATTCGGAGTCTTTCTCGTCTCCGGCCGGTTTCCCGGCCAGGAGGACGCCGACGTGCTGCGCCGGTCGGTCGATGCCGCCATCGCCGCCGAGCGGGCCGGGTTCGACGACGTGTGGTTCGCCGAGCACCACTTCATGCCGTACGGCGTCTGCCCGTCCGCGATCACCCTCGCCGCGCACGTGCTCGGCCGCACCGAGCGGATCGCCGTCGGCACCGCGGTGAGCGTGCTGTCCGTCGCGCATCCGGTGGCGCTCGCCGAACAGTGGTCGCTGCTCGACGCCGTTTCCGGCGGACGGCTACGGATCGGCGTCGGCCGCGGCGGGCCGTGGCAGGACCTCGAGGTGTTCGGCACCGGCGCTTCCCGCTACGAAACGGGGTTCGAGGAGAGTCTCGACCTGATGCTCGCGGCGATGACGTCGGAGACGGTCTCGGCCGACGGCGACCATTTCAAGTTCCGCGAGGTGCCGATGGTGCCGCGGCCGGAACGCTCCCCGCGGCTGGTCGTGGCCTGCGGCGATGCCCGTTCGCGGGCGGTGCGGCTCGCCGCCGATCGTGGGCTGCCGATGCTGCTCGGCCTGCACACCGACGACGACGGCAAGATCGAAACCCTTGCCGCGTACGGGGATTCCGCCGCCGAGCACGTGTCGACGGTGATGTGCCAGGTCGGGGACGACGCGCTGGACGTCGTGCGGTCGGCGTTGCCGGGTTCCCTGAAAGAGGGATTCGCCGGCCACGTGTACCTCGACGGCAAACGGGGCTTGGACAAGGATCCGGTGTCCTACACCGACAAACTGTGCGAGATGCACCCGATCGGCGGAGTGGAGTACTGCGTCGACAGGCTGGGAACGAGCATCCGGCGTACCGGGGTCTCCCACGTGATCATGATGGTGGAAGCGTCCGGTACGCCGGAGGGAACGCTCGAGAACATCGCGCGGATCGGGGAAGAGGTCCTGCCCGCGCTGCGGAACGGTTAGCAGTCGCGGAGTTCGGGGCTCTGGTTCAGCAGCTGGCCGCGCACCGAGACGAACGCGCGGTAGCGGTCACTGTCCACTTGGGACGGTTTGAACGCGGCGACGCGGTGGCAGTTCTGGAACGCCAGCTTCACCCCGAAGTGCCGTTCCAGTCCGCCGCGGATGGAGTCCGAGGCCAGCGCCCGCAGCAGCTGGCCGCGTTCGGCCTCGCTCGGCGGCGGCGTCTCGTTGTCGGCGAACCCGTCGGCCGCGCCTTCGGCCTCCGCGATGACACCGGTGATCACGGTCCAGGCGTAGGGCAGGGATTCCCGGACACAGGCGACGAATTCGGCGTCGGAGACCTCCCCGCGCTCGGCCTTCTCCAGCAGCGCGGGCGATACATCCAGAGACATCGGACCTCCGAGAGAGACACAGTGAACGTGGGCCGTCTTCCTGACTACCCACCCGCGGGCCAAGTCACAAGAGAAAACGATCATCATCACCACTTTGGCGGAAGCCGTCGTCACTCCCAGCGAAAGAGCTTCGCCGCCACGACACAACTGCCCACCGCGAAAGCCGCCAACACGGCGAGTTGCAGCGGCTGGGCGCCGGCGCCGGTCCAGGCGTCTTCGAGGGCTTTGACGCCCGGCGGGATGTACGCGCCGATGTCGCGGATGGCCTCCGGCAGCAACGGGCGAGGCAGGTAGACGCCGCCGAGGAACATGATCGGGAGGTAGGCGATCAGCGCGAGCCCGTTCGCGGCGCGGCTGGTCTTGGCGACCGAGGCGGCGATCAGGCCGAGGCCGAAGATCGCGGTCGTGCCGAGGACGAACGTCAGCAGGAAGCCGAGCGGGTGCCGCGGGGTGGGGACGTCGAAGACGGTGCCCGCGGTCACGAGAAGGATGCCGACCCCGCCGATCGTCACGATGACGTTGATGATCAGCTGCGCCACCAGCAGCTGGGCAGGGTGCACCGGAGTGGTGGCGAAGCGGCGGAGGATGCCTTGTTCGCGATAGGTCGCGATGATCCCGGGGATCGATTGCAGGCCCATCATGGCGATGGTGAGCACGACCATCGACGGCACCCAGGCGTCGAGGAAGCGCATACCCGACGCCGTTTCGCTCTCCGCGCGAATGGCGGGAATGGCGCCGAGGATGGCCGTGATGGCCGTCGGCAGGACGAGCCCGCCGATGACGAAGCCGGGCGTGCGGAGGGCGAGTTTCGTTTCGGTGAGGGTGATCTTGGCGAGTGTGTTCATTTTCGTCTCCTGGCTCAGTCGCGGCCGGTCAGGGTCACGAAGGCTTCGTCCAAAGTGGATTTACCGGCGCGGTCGCGGAGCTCGCCGGTGGTGCCGGTGGCGACCACGCGCCCGGCGTCGAAGATCGCGAGGCGGTCGCAAAGGCGTTCGGCCTCGTCCATGAAATGGGTGACGAGCAGGACGGTGACCCCGGTGTCGCGCACGGCTTCGACGAGCTTCCAGGTGTCGCGGCGGGCGTGCGGGTCCAGCCCGGTGGTCAGCTCGTCGAGGACGGCGACCTCGGGGCGGCCCACCAGCGCGAGCGCGATCGAGACGCGCTGCTTCTGCCCGCCGGAGAGCTTGCCGAAGTACTTGTCCCGTTGTTCGGTGAGACCGAGCTTCGCGAGCAGGTCACCGGTGTCGGCGGGGTTCGCGTAGAAGGAGGCGTAGAGGTCGAGCGCCTCGTGGACCTTGATCTTGTCCGGCAGGCGGCTTTCCTGGAGCTGCGAGCCGAGGCGCTGCCGGAGGGCGGTGTGGTCCTTGCCGGGGTCGAGGCCGAGGACCGACATGGTGCCGGAGTCCGGGGTGCGCAGTCCCTGGAGGCATTCGACCGTGGTGGTCTTGCCGGCGCCGTTGGTCCCGAGGATCCCGAAGATCTCGCCCTGTTCCACGTGGAACGAAACGTCGTCGACCGCGACGTGCTCCCCGTACGTCTTGCGGAGGTTGGTGACTTCGATGAGTGGCATGCGAAAAACGTTATGGCGCAACGGACTTGGCCAGAATGACGCTGAACCCACAGCTGGGGTGGGGCTGGACCCACCCTGATCGGGGGCCTGTGGTCACTGTGCCGGGCCGGGGCGGTGGGGAAGACTTCGTCGCATGTTCCGCACCTACCTCACCTCCGTGCGCCGGGGCTTCGTGCTCGCGGCGTTGGCGCTGGTGAGCTGGCTGGACCTGCTGCTCGAACTGGTGGGTTTCTGCCTGCTCTGTGTCGGCCTGGTCTTCGCCTACACGCTCGCGCTCGAAGGGACGCGTCCGCGTGCCGCGCTCACCCGGCGACTGGCCGGACGCTGGTGCGGTGTCGACGTCGAGCCGCCCTACCGGCCGGCGCCGCCCGAGCCGGAACGCGAGCGCGACGGCTGGTACCGCGACGGGAACAGCCTGTTCAAACGGTCGTGGTTCATCAAATGGACCAAACGGTTCGAATGGATCTCCGACGATCCGGCGACCGGCCGCGATCTCGGCTGGCAGCTGTGGAATCCATTCGCGGGCCTGCTGCTGATCCCCGCGGTCCTGCTGGCCGGGCCGCGCGCCCTCCGGCTGTACGGGAGGTGGACGCGTTGGTGGCTCGGCCCCCGCCCGGGCCGCACCGGGGACGGCTGGCTCAAGACCAGGCTGAAGGCGCTGGGATTCCAGCTGGGCCTGCTCGCGCTTTCGGCCGCGCAGCTCGGGATGGCGATCCCGACGTTGCTCGCCCTGATCTGGCCGGCGCCGCTGTTCCCGGCGATGGTCGTCGCCGGTCGTTCGGTGACCGACACCCTGCGCCGCGAGGCCAAGAACTGGACCGGCGTGCGGATCGACCGGCCGTATCTGCCGGAGCCGCCGTTCCCCGTGCCGCGGGCGGACGGGATGTACCGCCACGGGCGGCAGCTGTACGACACCCCGTGGTGGCCGGCGAGGCTGGCGCGTTTGCGCTGGGCGATGGTCGACCGTGCGACCTGGCGCGACCTGGCGGCCGCGGTGGTCAACTCCGCGGTGCTGCTGGTGCTGGCCGTGCCGACGGTGGCGTTGGTGTCCCTCGGCCTTTGGGGTGTGGTGGCGCTCTGGATCTGGCGGCCGTTCGGGCAAGCGCTCGCGCTGACTCCTGTCGCCGTGGCGGCGGTCGTCGCCGGATTGGCCGCGACGCCTTGGCTTGCCCGTCTGGGGGCGCGCTTCGCGAAGGTGCTTCTCGGTCCGACAGAGGCTTCGCGGCTCGGGCAGCGTGTCGAACGGCTGAAGCAGACGCGGACCGACGCGTCGGTCGCGCAAGCCGCCGAACTGCGGCGTATCGAGCGGGATCTGCACGACGGGGTCCAGTCACGGCTGGTCGCGATGGGGATGAAGCTGGGCGCGGTCGAAGCGCTGATCGACAGCGACCCGGCCGCGGCGAAACGGCTGGCCGCCGAGCTGCGGCAGACGTCGTCCGAGACGCTGACCGAGTTGCGGCTGCTGGTGCGCGGGATTCACCCGCCGGTGTTGTCCGAGCGCGGGCTCGGCGACGCAGTGCGCGCGATGGCGCTCGACAGTCCGCTGCGGGCTTCGGTGAACGGCACCCTGCCCCGGCTGGAGCAGCCCGCGGAGGCGTGCGCGTACTTCGCGGTCAGCGAGTTGCTGGGCAACGCCGCCAAACACGGCGAGGCGCGGCGAGTGTCGATCGAACTGGGCTACGACGACGGTCTGCTGCGGATCGAGGTGACCGACGACGGGAAGGGCGGCGCGAACGCGGCCCGGGGGAGCGGGATTCGCGGGATCGAACGCAGACTAGGCGCCTTCGACGGTACTTTTGCTCTGACCAGCCCGCTCGGCGGGCCGACGAAGGCGATCATGGAGATCCCGTGCCAGCTCGACCCCGATGCGTCGTCGCCGAAGACCAGTACCTCCTCCGAGACGGCCTGACGCATTTGCTGACCGCGCACGGTTTCGACGTCGTCGAGGCGGTGGGCACCGGGCCGGAACTGGAGCGGGCGCTGCGCGCGCACCGGCCCGACGTTTCGGTCGTCGACGTCCGGATGCCGCCGACGCTCACCGACGAAGGACTCCAGGTCTCGCTGGCCGTGCGGCGCGACATCCCCGGGCTGCCGATTCTCGTTCTGTCGCAACATGTCGAGCAGCTCTACGCGCGGGAACTCCTCGCCGACGGGGCAGGCGCGATCGGATACCTGTTGAAGGACCGGGTCTTCAACGCGGACCAGTTCATCGACGCGGTGCGGCGGGTGGCGGGCGGCGGCACCGCGATGGACCCCGAGGTGATCGCGAAACTGGTGGCGGGCAACGCTTCCGATCCCCTCTCCGCGCTGACCCCGCGCGAACGCGAGGTGCTCGGACTGATGGCCGAAGGCTGTTCCAACGCCGCCATCGCTTCGCGGCTGCACTTCAGCGAAGGGGCGGTAGGGAAGCACACCGCGAACATCTTCGCGAAGCTCGGCATCGTCGCCTCGGACGACACGAACCGCCGCGTGCTCGCGGTCCTCGCTTACCTGGGAACGCCGTGAAGGCCCCCTTCCCTCGACTCAGCCGAGGGAAGGGGGCCTTCACGCGCAGTTGGTTCAGCCTCGCGAGATGCGGGTCATTTCCTCGCGTTCCACGACCTTCACGCGTTCCCGGCCGTGCGGAGCGCCGAGGGCCTTCTCGTGGGCGTCGAGCTTGCCCCAGCCTTCCCAGGTGGTGAAGGGAACGCCGCGTTCGGTCAGGAAACCGAGGATCGCGTCGGGGTCCTCGACGGCCGGGGCCGTGAGGTTGTCGGCGTCGGCCAGCAGGCTCGCGATGGTTTCGGCCGCGTCGCCCTTGGTGTGGCCGATGAGGCCGACCGGCCCGCGTTTGATCCAGCCGGTCACGTAGACGCCCGGCACCTGCTCCTCGTCGATGTCCAGCACCCGGCCCGCCTGGTTCGGCACGGTCCCGGTGGTGTGGTCGAACGGGATCTCCGGCAGATGCGACGACAGGTAGCCCACCGCGCGGTAGACGGCCTGGACGTCCCAGTCGTGGAACTCGCCGGTGCCGCGCACGTTGCCGTCACCGGTCAGTTCGGTGCGCTCGGTCCGCAGGCCGGTCACCTTGCCGTCCTCGCCGACGATCTCGCACGGCGAGTGCAGGAAGTGCAGGTGCAGCCGCTTCGGCCGGTCGCCCTGGTCGCGGATCGCCCACTCCTGCAGCGTCTTCACGACCATGTCGATCTGCTTCGACGCCCGCAGCGCGGCGATGCTGCCCTCGTCGAACTCGATGTCCTCGGGGTAGACGATGACCTCGACGTTCGGCGAGTGGTCCAGCTCGCGCAGCTCCAGCGGCGTGAACTTCGCCTGAGCCGGGCCGCGGCGGCCGAACACGTGCACGTCGGTGACCGGGCTGGCCTTCAGGCCCTGGTAGACGTTGTCCGGGATGTCGGTGCTGAGCAGCTCGTCGGCGGTCTTCGCGAGGATCCGCGCCACGTCGAGCGCCACGTTCCCGACGCCGAGGACCGCGACCGAGGTCGCGTTCAGCGGCCAGGTGCGCGGCACGTCCGGGTGCCCGTCGTACCAGGAGACGAAGTCGGCGGCGCCGTAGCTGCCGTCGAGGTCGATCCCGGGGATGTCGAGCGCGCGGTCGGCCATGGCGCCGGTCGAGAAGATCACCGCGTCGTAGAACTGGCGCAGGTCGTCGAGCTTCAGGTCGGTCCCGTAGTCGACGTTGCCCAGCAGCCGGATGTTCGGCTTGTCGAGGACCTTGTGCAGGGCGGTGACGATGCCCTTGATCCGGGGGTGGTCGGGCGCGACGCCGTACCGGATCAGCCCGAACGGCGCCGGCATGCGCTCGAACAGGTCGATCGTTACAGATCCAGCGCTGTCGGAGGACTTGTCGAGCAGGTCGGCCGCGTAGATGCCGGCCGGACCGGCACCCACGATGGCTACACGAAGAGAACGGCTCACTCCTACCACGGTAAGTTAGGTAGCCCTAACAATCATTGTGATCTGGCGTACGGTCCACCTGGTGGGAGCCGCTAAGCTGGCTTCATGCGCGTGCTCGTCGTCGACAACTACGACAGTTTTGTCTACAACCTGGTCCAGTACCTGGCCCAGCTCGGCGCCGACTGCACCGTCTGGCGTAACGACGTGGTGGAGCTCGACAAGCTCGGCGAGTTCGACGCGGTCCTCGTCTCTCCCGGCCCCGGAACCCCGGAACGCGCTGGTCAGAGCATGGACGTCATCCGTGAATGCGCCGAAAAGCGCATCCCGATGCTCGGCGTCTGCCTCGGCCACCAGGCGCTCGGCGTGGTCTTCGGCGCCACCGTCGACCGCGCCCCGGAACTGCTGCACGGCAAGACCAGTCAAGTCCACCATTCGGGCGGCGGAGTGCTCGCCGGGCTCCCTGCGGAATTCACCGCCACGCGGTACCACTCGCTGACCGTTTTGCCGGAAACCATCGACGAGACCGTGTTCGAGATCACAGGCCGCACGGAGTCCGGTGTCGTGATGGGCATGCGGCACCGCGAGCTGCCGCTCGAAGGCGTCCAGTTCCACCCCGAGTCCGTGCTCACCCAGGGCGGTCACCGGATGCTGGCGAACTGGATGGCGTCCGCCGGGCACCCGGTCCCCGACGCAGGAGTCAACGAACTCGAACAGGCGACCCGCGCGCTGCAGAAGGCCGCTGCTGCGTGACCTCGCTGATCCGGCTCGAAGGAGTCGGTAAGCGCTATGGCCGCGGCGAACCCGTGCTCGCCGACGTCGACCTCGACATCCCGGCGGGTCGCGTCGTCGGCGTCCTCGGTTCGAACGGCTCGGGGAAGTCGACGCTGCTCAGGATCCTCGCGGCACTTTCCCGTGAGACTTCGGGAGCCGTCGTGGGCGATCCACGCGTCGGCTACCTCCCGGACCGCTTCCCGGCGGGACAACGGATGAGTGCCAGGGCGTACCTGCGGCATATGGCCCGCATCGACGGCCATGTCGACTTGTCGGCGATCGATCCCCTGCTGGACCGGCTGGCGCTGGTCGGCGGCCCGGACGCGCCCTTGCGGACCCTGTCGAAGGGCAACGCCCAGAAGGTCGGCCTCGCCCAGGCGGTCCTCGCCGAGCCGGACCTGCTGATCCTCGACGAGCCCTGGTCCGGTCTCGACGTCGAAGCCCACACCGTGCTCGGGGAACTCGTCGCCGAGACCAAGGAGCGGGGCGCGAGCGTGGTCTTTACCGATCACCGAGCCTCCGTCGTGCACGCCCACGCCGACGACGTCTACCGGATCGACGACGGCCTTCTGACTCGTGTCGAAAAAAGAGCCGAAAACGCGACAAGGATCGTGCTTCACGGACCCGGCGGCGATTGGTCTTCGGAACTCGGCGTGAGCCACGTCGTGGCCGAGGACGGGAAGGTGGTCCTGACGGTCGAAGCCGGGCACGCCGACACGGTCCTGCTCCGCGCGCTCAACCGCGGCTTTTCGGTCCGGGAGGTGACGCCGTGCTCGCCATGACCCGCTACTACCTCGCGCTGCTCGGCCACTCCCAGCGCTATCTGCCCGCGATCCTCGCGTACATCGCGGTGAACACCGTGCTCTACACGGATCCGAAGTCGCCGCTGCTGCCGCAGTACGGGATCAGCGCGGGCTCGCTCCTCGTCGTGTCGTGCTGGCTGACCATCGCGATGCTCGACGTCGAAGACCCGGTCCAGCGGCTGGTGACCTTCAGCCACGCGCGACGCTGGCGGTCGGTCCTCGGCGGCGCCACGCTGGCCGTCTTCGGCTGTGCGGTCGTGCTGATCCTCGTGACGGTGCTGTGGTCGGGACTCCGGACCGGCGGCTTCACGATCGGCACCTTCGCGCTGGGGGCCTCGGCGCACGCGCTGTGCGCGCTGTTCGGGATCGCGATCGGCCTGCCCTGTTCGCGGCTGCTGGTGCCGCGGGTCGGCTGGTCCGTCCTGGCCGCGATCTTCGCCCTCGCGGCGGTGCTCCTGGTGAAGTGGCTGCCGCTCGCCAATCCGCTGCTGCGAGCCTTGGCCTCGCAACAACCACTGACCGGTCCGTTCATCGTGGCCGTCGTAGCCGCGGTCTCCGCTTTGCTGCTGAGCGCGACGGCCGTCGGGTATCTGCTCAGGCGCAACGCCTGATGCCGCGGCTCATCGTGCTCAACGGCCCGCCCGCCTGCGGGAAGTCGACCCTTGCCCGGTTGTACGCCGAAGACCATCCGCTGACGCTGAACCTCGACATCGACCGGCTCCGCGGCCTGCTCGGCGCCTGGCGCGAGAACGCCGCGAAAGCCGGGACGCTCGCCCGCGACCTCGCCGTGAGCGCCGCTCGCACCCAGCTGCTCGCGGGCCACGACGTGATCGTCCCGCAGTTCCTCGGCCGCGCCGATCTCCTCGAACGCCTCGAAACGCTCGCCGTCGAAACGGCCGCGGAGTTCCACGAAATCGTCCTCCTCGACACCAAGGACAACGTGCTCCGGCGGTTCGCCGAGCGCACGCGCGCGGCGGCGGAGCCCGAACACGTCGAGGCGCACGAGATGCTGGGCGGGCCCGAACGGCTGGCGGAGATGTACGACCGGCTCATGGCGCTCATCGCCACGCGGCCGAAGGCGGTCGTGGTGCGGACCAGCAGCGGGCGGATTCAGCAGGCATACCAAGGACTGCTCGAAAGCTTGGCGCTCTGATCGACGCCTATCCAGGGGGTCGTGAGTGGTGAGGACGGTTCTATTGAGAGGTAAGTCAAACATGGCGTGTGGAGTTGGTGGTGGGAGCATGCTCGCCATAACGGCCTGGCGCGCGCCCCTTGACTGTCCACAAGGGACGCTGTTCGAGCGAAAATGCCCGATTTGGCCACTTTGTGCGGGGGTCGTGAGTGATTTGGGTGGTTCTAACCCTCATTATCACTCACGACCCCGTCCGGAAACGGACATAAAGGTATCAAATGGATGCCGGATCGACGCGATATGTCCCTTGTGGACACTCGGGATCAGGTCTGTCTGCATCGCCAGTCCGGACTCACGCCGCATGGGCTTTCATTCCCGTCTGCAGCTGGCGAAGAACGTCTAACGAAGGGGCTGGACATGAAAAGGGCCCCGCACGAAACCGTGCGGGGCCCTCCTCACTCAGCTCCGGATCACGGAGGCGGGAAGAGCCGCGAGCTCGACGACGTCGGCGTCTCGTCGCTTTCGACGATGAACAGCGTGATCGGCGCGTTCTTCGCGATCTTCGAACCGGCCTGCGGGTTGGTCTTGCTGACCTTGCCCGCCAGATCCTTGTCACCGTTCTTGTCGGCCTGCGTGTCCAGCTGACCGTTCCAGCCCAGCTGCTGCAACTGGCGGAGTGCCTGATCCTCGGTCATGCCCTTCAGGTTCGGCATGTCGAAGGTCTCCTGGTTGCCGTTCGACACCGACAGCTTGACCACACTGCCGACGGCCAGCTTGCCGCCGTTCGGGGTCTGGTCGATCACGGTGCCCTTGGGCTGGTCGGAGTCGACGTTGGTGACCTGCGGGGTGAACCCGGCCGCCTTCAACCCGGCTTCGGCCTCGGCCTGAGTCTTGCCCTTGTAGTTCGGGACCGTCTTCAGTTCCTTGGACTTGCCGACCGTGATGTCGACCCTCGAACCCTGGTCGACCTCGGCCTGCGCGCTCGGGTTCTGCGACATGACCTTGCCTGCCTGGTTCGGGTCTTCGGTCTCTTCCTCGCTGGTCGCACCGAGCTTCAGACCGGCTTCGGTCAGCGCCGTGGTGGCCTCGGAGACGCTCTTGCCCTTGAGGTCCGGCGTCTTGACCTTGCCCGGCTTCGCGCCGACGGTCAGCGTGATCTTGTCCGAGGTCGGTACCACCTGCCCCTCGGCGGGGTTGATGCTGATGACCTTGTCGATCTGGTTCTCGTCACACGAGGGCTGGCCGTTCACGGACTCGCCGGTGCAAGTGATCTTCTTGGTTTCGAGTGAGGTGAAGCCGGCGCCGCGCAGCGTGTCCTTCGCCGAGACCTCGGACTGCCCGACCACCTTCGGGACCGTCTTGCTCTCCGCACCGGCGCCCTGGAAAGCACCCATCAGCCACATGATCAGCAGCACGATGGCGGCCAGCGAGACCACGAGACCGGCGATGAGCCAGGCGCGCCGCTTCTTCTTCGCGGCCGGGTCTTCGTCGTCTTCCTCGTACTGGTCGTAGCGCGGCGGCACCCGGCGGTCGGAGTCCATGACCTGGGTGCGCTCGTCCTCCGACATCACCATCGGCGCGGCGGGCCGCTGACCGGACAGCGTCCGGACCAGGTCCGAACGCATCTCCGCGGACGACTGGTACCGGTTCGCCGGGCCCTTCGCGAGCGCCTTGAGCACGACGGCGTCGAGCTCGGGCGCCACGGCCGGGTTCACCGACGACGGCGGGTTCGGGTCTTCCCGGACGTGCTGGTACGCCACCGCCACGGGCGAGTCGCCGGTGAAGGGCGGCTCGCCGGTGATGAGTTCGTACAGCACGCAGCCGGCGGCGTAGACGTCGGAACGCGCGTCGACGGACTCACCGCGGGCCTGCTCCGGCGAGAGGTACTGCGCCGTGCCGATCACCGCGGCGGTCTGCGTCATCGCGGACTGCCCGTCGTGCATGGCGCGCGCGATGCCGAAGTCCATCACCTTGACGGCGCCGTTCTTCGTGATCATCACGTTCGCCGGTTTGACGTCGCGGTGCACGATGCCGTGCCGGTGCGAGAAGTCCAGTGCCGCGCAGACGTCGGCCATGACCTCCATGGCCCGCTTCTGCGACATCGGGCCTTCGGTCTTCACGATGTCGCGCAGAGTCCGTCCTTCGACGTACTCCATCACGATGTAGGGCAGCGGGCCGAACTCGGTGTTCGTCTCGCCGGTGTCGTAGACGGCGACGATCGCCGGGTGGTTCAGTGCCGCCGCGTTCTGTGCCTCGCGACGGAAACGTTCTTGGAACTGGGGATCCCGCGCCAGGTCGGCACGCAGGATCTTGATCGCCACCTCCCGGCCCAGGCGCACGTCGTGGCCGTGGTGGACCTCGGACATGCCTCCGTAGCCGAGCGTCTCGCCCAGCTCGTAGCGGTTGCTGAGCAGTCTTGGTGTGCTCATCTCTGCGTGCCGTTCCATTCCGTCCAAGGTTTGCTGCTCATCATTCCTGGATTCGCCTGTCCGGCCGGCTCCTCGGTGCCGCCCTCCGCCGGTGCCGCGGGGTATGCGGACGTCGGCGGAGGACCTTCGGACTTCTTACCCGGAGCCGGCGCGTGTTCACTCGTTTCCACGCCGCCCGACTGCGGTCCGTTGCCCGAACCGACCAGTCTCACGATGAGGAAGGCTCCTGCCACCAGTACTGCGATCAGGATCACCGCGAGCAGCAGCCACCAGCCCCATTGTGGCCGTCTGCCGGGCAGACGGCGGACCGCCATCGGCGGCGGGCCGGTGACCGGGTGCATCGCCGGATGCGACGCCGGTCCAACGGCCGCCATCGGGTTCGGCGGGGAGTGCGGGCCGGGCGGCACCTGCTGCGGCGGTACGGGCTGACCGGCCGAGTAGGCCACGTTCACCAGCCCGGACGGCGTCGGCAGGGGCAGACCGGCACGGACCGCGGCGACGGCGGCCGCGAACTCGCCGCCGCTGTTGTACCGCTGTCTCGGATCCTTGATCAGGGTCGCTTCGATCACCGCGCGGGCGCCCGGCGGCACGTCCGGCGGCAGCGGCGGCGGGGCGTCGCGGATGTGCATCATCGCGACCGTCACCGCGTTCTCCGAAAGGAACGGCCGGTGCCCGGTGAGGCATTCGTAGCCGCACACGGCCAGCGAGTACACGTCGCTCGCCGGTTCGGCGTTGTGCCCGAGCGCCTGCTCGGGGGCGATGTAGTGGGCAGTGCCCATGACCATGCCGGACCTGGTCACCGGGGCGGCGTCAGCGGCCTTCGCGACCCCGAAGTCGGTGATCTTCACCTGTCCCGCCGGGGTCACCATGATGTTGCCCGGTTTGACGTCGCGGTGCACAAGACCGGTTTCGTGCGCGGCCTGCAGCGCGTTACCGGCCTGCTCCAGGATGTCCAGGGTGCGCTCGGCGTTCAGCCGTCCTTCGCGGGTGATGATCGCGGCCAGCGGATCGCCTTCGACCAGCTCCATCACCAGATACGCGATCGACAGCTCGTCCGCGACCGTCTCACCGTAGTCGTGCACCGCGGCGATGCCGGGGTGGTTCAGCGACGCGGTCATCCGCGCCTCGGTCCGGAACCGGTGCAGGAACTCGGCGTCGCCGGACAGCTCCGCCTTGAGGATCTTGACCGCGACCGTCCGGTCCAGCCGCGTGTCACTGGCCTGCCAGACCTCGCCCATCCCGCCGACGGCGATCCGGTTCGTCAGCTTGTACCGGTCGGCCAGCAGCTGACCCGAGGACAGCATCCGCTATCCACCCCCGAGCATGGCGTTGACGGCGGCGCGGCCGATCTCCGCGGCCACGGTGCCACCGGTCGCTTCGAGCCCGCGGTTACCCCCGGATTCGACGATCACCGAGACGGCGATCTTCGGGTCCATGGCCGGCGCGAACCCGGTGTACCAGGCGTGCGGCGGGGTGTTCTTCGGGTCGTTGCCGTGCTCGGCGGTGCCGGTCTTGGAGGCGATCTGGATGTCGCCTCGTTTGCCCGCGCCCTTCGTGTTCTCCTCCGACGCCAGCATCATGTCGCGCAGGATCGCGGCGTTCGCGCTGGACATCGCGGCGTCACCGGTCAGCTCGGCCGGCTTGTAGTCCTCGATGGTCGACAGGTTCGGCGCCAGCAGCGCCTGCACCAGCTGCGGTTTCATCGCCATCCCGTTGTTGGCGATGGTCGCCGAAAGCAGCGCGTCCTGGATCGGGGTCAGCCGCACGTCGCGCTGTCCGATGGCGCTCTGGTACAGCGCCGCCTTCGACTCGAGGGGCCCTAGGGAGGAAGCGGCGACGCGCATCGGCACGGTCAAATCCTCGCCGACACCGAAGTTCTTCGCCGTCGCGTTCAGCTTGTCCTTGCCGAGTTCGCCGGCGAGCTCGGCGAACGGCACGTTGCAGGAATACCGCAGCGCTTCCTTCAGCGTGCTGCCCTTGCAGGCCGCGCCGCCGTAGTTCTCCAGCGTCGTCTGCGTGCCGGGGAGCTTGACGTTGGGCGCGGTGTTGACCGGCATGTCCGCCGTCTTGCCGTTCTCCAGCGCGGCCGCGGTCACCAGCAGCTTGGCCGTCGAACCCGGCGGGTAGGTCTCCGAGATCGCGCGGTTCAGCATCGGCTTCTTCGGGTCGTCGCGCCACTGGCCCCAGGCCGCGATCTGCTCCTTGCCGACATGCGAGGCGAGCTTGTTCGGGTCGTACGACGGCGTCGAGACCATCGCCAGGATGCGCCCCGTCTTCGGCTCGATCGCGACCACCGAGCCGGTGTAACCCTTCTGCGTCATCAGGTCGTACGCGGCCTTCTGCACGGCCGGGTTGATCGTCAGCCGCACGTTCCCGCCGCGCGGGTCGCGGCCGGTGACCATGTCCGACAGGCGCCGCACGAACAGCCGCGGGTCCGAGCCGTTGAGCACGTCGTCCTCGGACCGCTCCAGGCCGCCCGAGCCGTAGTTGATCGAGTAGTAGCCGGTGACCGGCGCGTACATCGGGCCGTCGGCGTAGGTCCGGATGAACTTGTACTTGTCGTTCGAGGGTTCGACCTTCGCGAGCGCCGTGCCGTCCGGCGTCACGATCAGGCCGCGCTGGCGGGAGTACTCGTCGTAGAGCACCCGCAGGTTGCGCGAGTCCGTGCGGTAGTCGTCGGCCTTGACCACCTGGATGTAGGTGGCGTTGGCGAGCAGGAGCACCACCATGACGAGCATGGCGATGCCGACCTTGCGGAGCGGGGTGTTCACGAGGCGCTCCCCTCACCGTTCGCGGGCGGCCGCTGCACCATCACCGTGTGGGCTTCGGCGAGCGGCGCCTGGGGCTGCTGCGGCTTCGGCCGCACCGCGGGTTTGCGGGCGGCGTCGGAGATTCGGAGCAGGAGGGCCACCAGGATGTAGTTCGCGAGCAGGGAAGAGCCGCCGCGCGAGAGGAACGGGGCGGTGATCCCGGTGTTCGGGATCAGGTTCGTGACGCCGCCGACGACGACGAAGATCTGCATGACCATGGCGAACGACAGGCCGCCGCCGAGGAGTTTGCCGAAGGTGTCGCGGACCGCGAGGGCGCTGCGCATCCCGCGCGTCGCCAGGATCAGGTACAGCATCAGCATCGCGGCGAGGCCGATGAAGCCGAGCTCCTCGCCGATCGCGGTGGTGATGAAGTCCGTCTTGGCCTCGGGGACCATGTCCGGCCGCCCGGCGCCGAGTCCGGTGCCGCCGACCCCGCCGGTGCCGAGCCCGAACAGCCCCTGCGCGACCTGGTAGCCGCCGCCCGCGTCGTCGTAGGTGGCGAGCGGGTCGATCCAGTTGCGGACGCGCTGCTGGACGTGCGTGAACAGGTTGTAGGCGATGATCGCGCCGGCGGCGAAGAAGCCGACGCCCAGCACCACCCAGATGATCCGCTCGGTCGCGACGTACAACATCATCAGCGTGACGCCGAAGAACAGCAGCGACGTCCCGAGGTCCTTCTCGAACACCAGCACGCCGAGGCAGGCGGCCGCCGCGATCAGGATCGGGCCGAGGTCACGGGCGCGCGGCAGCTCGACGCCGACGATCTTCTTGCCCGCGACCATGAACAGGTCTCGTTTCGTCACCAGGAACGAAGCGAAGAAGATCATCAGCAGGATCTTCGCGAACTCGCCGGGCTGGATCGAGAAGAACGGCAGCTTGATCCAGACCTTCGCGCCGTTGACCTCGGAAAGGCTCGACGGCAGCACCGCGGGCAGCGCGAGCGCCACGATGCCGACCAGGCCGCAGGTGTAGCCGTAGCGGGTCAGCGTGCGGTGGTCGCTGATCACGACCAGCACCACCACGAACAGCACCAGCGAGATCGCCGTGAACAGCACCTGCTTGGTGACGTCCGGCGTGTACTCCTTGCCCTGCTGCACCGCGCGTTCCGCGAGCGCCAGGTCGATCCGGTGGATCATCACCAGGCCGAGCCCGTTCAGGAGCGCGACGCACGGCAGGATCACCGGGTCCGCGTACGGCGCCCAGCGGCGGACCGCCAGATGCGCCGCCGTCAGCACCCCGAGGTACGACAGCCCCAGCCAGATGATCGAGCTGGTGAGCTCCTGCTCCTGGTTCGCCTCCACCAGCACGAGCGCGACGGTGACGATGAACGTCGCGAACGCCAGGAGGACGAGTTCGGTCCCGCGCCGCTTGGGCAGCTCGCGCGGAGGGTTCGTGGCGAACTGGGCCGAAGCCGGATCGGCGAGCGGCGTGCTCATCAGTTACCGCCCCCTGGTGCTGCCGTGGCCGGCGTCGAGCAGTCCCTCCCCGCTGGCTGGTTCGCCGAACTGGGCGAGGCGGGGGTAGAAGGGGCTGCCGCCGACGACGACACCGGAGGCGGTGACGAAGCGGAAGGCGGCGTGGAAGTCGAGCTGGTGTCGGGCTTGCAGTCGGCCAGTTGCTTGTGCGGCCGCAGGAAGTCGTCGATGTACTTGCGGGCGTCGTCGAGGTTGTCCTTCTTGACGCCGTTCTTCACCGCGATCCGCGCGTCCTCCTGCAACGCGGGCACCAGCAGCTTGTCGGTGCACAGCCCGCCCGGCGGGCACGAGCCCTGCTCGTAGGCGTGCAGGTCGATGCCGAGGATGCTGCCGGGGACGCCGCGGTAGATCACGACCTCCTCGCCGGGCCCCTCGCCGACGTAGTACTGGCTCAGCACGAAGTACCGCGTGGCGATCGCCGCCGCGGCCAGCACGATCAGGACGACCACCGCTCCCGCCAGCCAGCGAAATCGCCTCCGGCGCTTGACCTTGGGGTCCTCCTGCTGGGGCTGGACCTCGGGCCGCGGCTGCGGCGCGGGCTGGGTCAGCGCACGGGCGCGGGCGGCGGGGGAGTCGCCCTGGTGGAATTCGTCGCTGCCGTCCCCGGCGGCGCCGCCCACGATGGGCGCGTCCTCACCGAAGTCGACGTCGACGACGTCGGCGATGATCACCGTCACGTTGTCCGTGCCGCCGCCCTTGAGCGCCAGCTCGATCATCCGGTCCGCACAGGCCTGCGGATCCGGGATCTGGATCGCCTCGGACAGCGTTTCGTCGCTGACCATGCCGGACAGGCCGTCCGAGCAGATCAGGTACCGGTCACCGGCGCGGGCCTCGCGCACGGTCAGGCTCGGCTCGACCTCGTGCCCGGTCAGCGCCTTCAGCAGCAGCGACCGCTGCGGGTGCACCGCGGCCTCTTCCGGCGTGATCCGGCCCTGTTCGAGAAGTTCGTTGACGAAGCTGTCGTCCCGCGTGATCTGCGAGAACTGACCGCCGCGCATCAGATACGCCCGCGAGTCGCCGACGTGCACCACACCCATCCGCGAACCGGCGAACAGCACGGCGGTCAGGGTCGTGCCCATCCCGTCGAGGTCCGGGTCCTGCTGGACGAGTTCGGCGATGGCGGCGTTGCCGTTCTGGACGGCCTCTCTCAGCTGAGCGAGGAGATCGTCGCTGGGATCGTCGTCGTCGAGGGGCGCGAGTGAGGCGATGACGACCTTGCTGGCCACCTCACCCGCGGCGTGCCCACCCATGCCGTCGGCGAGGGCGAGCAGGCGGGGACCTGCGTACACGGAGTCCTGGTTGCTGGAACGCACCAGGCCCCGGTCGCTGCGAGCCGCGTAGCGGAGGACGAGAGTCATGGGCGAAGCTCGATCACCGTTTTGCCGATCCGGATGGGGACTCCGAGCGGGACCCGGAGGGGTGCCGTGACCTTAGCCCGGTCGAGGTACGTCCCGTTCGTCGAACCCAGATCTTCCACGTACCAATCCTCCCCGCGCAGGGCGATCCGGGCGTGCCGGGTCGACGCGTAGTCGTCGTCCAGCACCAGAGTCGAGTCGTCGGCGCGGCCGATCAGGATCGGCCTGCCGTCCAAGGCGATCCTGGTTCCCGCCAGCGCACCATGGGTCACGAGCAGCTGCTGCGGCGATTTCCCGCCGCGCGGCTTCTTGTTTTCCTTCTTCTTGCGGCCGAACGTCGGGACGGCCACTCGCAGCCCGGAGGCCGCGTACAGATCCGAACGGACGACACGCAACGCGGCGAACACGAAGAGCCAGAGCAGCACGAGAAAGCCCACCCTGGTGAGTTGAACGACCAGCTCTGGCACTTGTTGTGTCCGCTCCCGTTTCTCCTGTACGCCGCGGAGAGCCCGTGCCGTCCGGGATGGTCGGCTCCGAACGGCCTTGCTCTCCGCGTACGACCCGCGGTGCCGATCCACCACAGGTCCCGCACCGCAATTCTGCGATACTCCCTCCGGACGCCGCCGGTCAGCCCTGCGTACGGAACACGAGAGACGAGTGGCCGACGCGGATCACGTCGCCATCGGCCAGCTGCCAGGTCTGCACCGGGGTGCCGTTGACGGTGGTGCCGTTCGTCGAACCGATGTCCGCGAGCGTCGCGCTCTGGCCGTCCCAGGTGATCTCCAGGTGACGGCGCGAGACACCGGTGTCCGGGAGCCGGAAGTCGGCGTCCTGGCCGCGGCCCACGACGTTCCCGCCCTGCTTGAGCGAGTACGAGCGGTTCGACCCGTCGTCGAGCTGGAGGCTCGCGGTGAGCTGACGGCCCGCCGCCGGCTGGCCGCCGTAGCCGCCGCCCTGCGCGTACGGGTCCGCGGCGGGCTGGCCGTACTGCTGCTGGCCGCCGCCGTACTGGTCGTAGCCACCACCCTGCTGCTGGCCGCCGTACTGGTCGTACCCGGGCTGCTGTGCGCCGCCGCCGTAACCCTGGTCGTAGCCGCCCTGCTGTTGGCCGCCGTACTGGTCGTAGCCGGGCTGCTGTGCGCCGCCATAGCCCTGGTCGTAGCCGCCGCCCTGCTGCTGGCCGCCGCCGTACTGGTCGTACCCGGGCTGCTGACCGCCATAGCCCTGGTCGTAGCCGCCTTGCTGTTGGCCGCCGTACTGGTCGTAGCCGGGCTGCTGTGCGCCGCCGCCGTAACCCTGGTCGTAGCCGCCCTGCTGCTGGCCGCCATAACCCTGGTCGTACCCGGGCTGCTGCTGGCCAGCCTGCTGTCCGTAGCCGTACTGGCCCTGCTGGCCGTACGGGTCACCCTGGTCGTATTGGCCGTAGCCGGGGGGCTGGCTCATTGCTGGGTCTCCTGCGTTGCTGGGTCGTGCCGACCGTGACGAACCTTCGGCGCCGTGGGGCTTGACGTCGGGATCGACGGACGAACGGGTCTTGAACTGTCCAGTATGCAGCGCCTCGTTGCGCTCGAGCGAAACTACGACGTCACCATAGGTGTCCCATCCGTGCTCGGCGAGGTGTTCCTTGACCGCCTCCGCCAACACCGAGGTGACCCGCCGTTCGTCTCCGGCCATGCGCTCGTGGTCAGCCTGCCCCAACGACACGATGTAGTGGTTGGGAGCGAGCTGTCGACCACCGGCCAGCTCACGAACGTTCTCCTCGCTCTCGCGCTCGAGCGCCACCGCCACTTCCTGCGTGACGACGTTGCCACCGAACATGCGCGCGAAGGTATTGCCCACGAGGTTCTCGAGCCGTCTGTCAAACCGTTCGACGCGGCCCACCGGGCAACCCTCCTCACACGTGTGCTTCCCCGTCGATCCTATCCGGGTACGGCCAGTCGGACACGGCCCCCGGTGAAACCCGTGAAAACGGCCTGCTACGCTTTGCGAGCTGTCAGAGAACGAAGCACTCGGGCGAGTGGCGGAATGGCAGACGCGCACGGTTCAGGTCCGTGTGTCCGAAAGGACGTGAGGGTTCAACTCCCTCCTCGCCCACTCTTGGTTGAAGGCCCCTTCGCTAGCGCGACGGGGCCTTCTTTCATGTGGTCGTCGCTCGTCAGTTCCCGGGGGGCGACCCCCCCCCGGACCCCCCACGGGGCGGTTGGCAGCGTAGTTCGGTTTCGGGTGCTTCAGCCTCGTCTTTCATGCGTTTGTGCTGGTAGTTGCGATTGCGCAGCCGGTATATTTTCTGGCATGTTTTCATACCCTCTGGCTGAGGACGTGCTGCACGACCTCGGGGACAAGGTCGTCAGCGCTCTGGTCGACGCCACGCGCGCGACCAGAGTGGATCTGGCCGAGTATCGCGACACCTTCCCAAGCTGGGTCGCGGACAGTAGTGACCGTGGCCTCTCGAACTGGATTCACGACCGCCTCTGGGCGCACCTGCGGCGGGGGCTCATCGACATCGACTCGGTCGAGCTGGTGGACCAGGGCGTCACTCGCGAAGTCACGGTGGGTCTCCGGTACCGCGCTCGTGTGAAGCGGCACACGGTCCGAGATCGCATCAGGTCGTACGCCACGAAATCGGCACTTGCCTTCTGGGCGCAGTCCGAAGCTCTGGAAGGATTGGAGGAGGTTCGTCTGGGCTTCGGTTACCGCTGGGACCCCGAAGAGCGAGTGATCGGCAGCACCATCGTCTCCCTGCGCGACGGTTTGGACAAAGATGCGATCTGGGCTGTCGAGGTGGATGCTGAGGCCTGGGTACGGAAATCACCTGGACTCCTGTCGATCCGTCGCTGCCCCAGATCGACCTGTACGAGGCCTTGGCCCAAGACGAGGAGGACGAAGCGACGTGAGTGGAATCGGCGATGTGCTCGAAACACTTCGCCGCGCCCGCGGCCTGACGCAGGCTGATTTGTGCGCCAAGGCTGAGATCACTCAGGCCGCGTTGTCCCGTTACGAGAACGACCAACGTATGCCTGACGACGACGTGCTGAACCGGCTCGCGGAGTCGTTGGGTGTATCGACGCGCTTCTTGACCCGAGATCACGCTGTCCGGGGGGCGCTCGCCGTGGACGCACACATGAGGCGTCAGCGAACGACCAAAGCTTCCGCGTGGCGGAGACTGGAAGCTCGACTGAACGCCTATCGGCTCCATGTTTCCGTGTTGTTCGAAGAGGTGTCGATGCGAGCGGAACAGTCTGTCCCGACGTTCGACCCGATCGATACAACCCCTGAGCAGGCGGCCCTGATGGTGCGCGCTCAGTGGCGGCTGCCGGTCGGACCGGTGCGGCACCTGGCTCGATGGCTTGAAGCCGCTGGTTGCGTGATCCTGGAAGAGGACTTCGGCACGTCCCGTATCGACGGGCTTTCCCAGTGGATCGGCGATCATCCGGTGCTGCTGATCAACGCGGCGGCCCCGGTCGATCGGAAGCGGCTGACCCTGGCTCATGAACTCGGTCATCTCGTGCTCCACAACGGGGTCGCGACCGAAGACCCGGAGCGGGAAGCCAATGAATTCGCTGCGGAGTTCTTGATGCCGACGCATGTGATCAAGGCGGACCTCCGCCCTGTGACACTTGGGCATCTACGAGACATGAAACGGGTTTGGGGAGTCTCGATGCAAGCTCTCTTCGAGAGGGCCTACTCGCTCAGGCAGGTTTCGGCAGCGGATCGTACGAGTTTCTACAAGTCCATGAACGCTCGCGGCTGGAAAACGACCGAACCGGATGGTGATCATCTGGCTCCGGAGACCCCGCAACTCGTCACGGCGATCGGGGACACGTTGCGGGCCAAAGGTCTCACAGACGAGGAGATCGCCGAGCTGGCGGGCTTCTCGGATGGCGCTGCGGACAACCCGTTCACGCGACCGATGCGGCGATTGCAGGCCGTATAGATGTGAACGGCGCGATGAGCCCCAGGCTTGGAACCGTCGGGGGCTCATCGCGCGATGAGGTGAATCAGTTCACGCCGATGAGGTCGACGACGAAGATCAGGGTCTCGTTCGGCTTGATGACGCCGCCGGCGCCACGCTCGCCGTAGGCCAGATGCGGCGGGATGACCAGCTTGCGGCGGCCGCCGACCTTCATCCCGGCCACGCCCTGGTCCCAGCCGGGGATGACCTGGCCGGCGCCGAGGCCGAAGCGCAGCGGTTCACCGCGGTCCCACGAGGCGTCGAACTGGTCGCCGGTCGAGTGCGAGACGCCGACGTAGTGCACCGAGACGGTGTCGCCGGCCTTCGCCTCCTGGCCATCGCCGACGGTGATGTCGGACTTCTCCAGCTCGGACGGCGCGGGGCCCTCCGGGCGGTCGATCTGGGGCTTCTGCAAAGACATGTCCATAAGCTACCTGCGCAGGTAGCGGGTCCGCAGGGCGAGTGTTCCGCCGAACGGTGGCAAGAACGCGAATAGTCTTCACAAATTTGGATACCCGTGGGTAGTGTGCGCCTCGTCACTCTCCGACGACGGAGGTCTTTCATGCGACGAGGCATACGGGTCTTGACGACGCTGGCGGGGCTGACGCTGGTGGCGGGCACCGTTCCGGCACTGCAGGCGAACGCCGCGGAAGCACCACGGAACTCGGTGGTGGCGGCCGCGCTCGACGACTACTGCGGCGGCCAGTGCGGTGACATCCTCCCGCCCGGCACCAAGGGGAACGCCACGCTCGCCGAGATCCTGGCGCACAAGGCGTTCGGCACCCGGCCCGCGCATTCGGCCGATCAGCTCGGCAAATACGCCTCGCTCGCCGACGGCTACAAGACACTGACCACCGACAAGATCAACCAGTTCTTCAACGACGCCTCGTTCGGTGTTCCGTCCGGGCAGGTCGAGAGCACGATCAAACCGCGTTCGGATGTGACGATCACCCGCGACAAGGCGACCGGTGTGCCCCGGATCGTCGGCACCACGCGGCCCGGCACGATGTACGGCGCCGGATACGCCGCCGCGCAGGACCGCCTGTGGCTGATGGACATCATGCGCCGCGTGGGCCGCGGCCAGCTGACCTCGTTCGCCGGTGGTGCGCAGGGCAACCGCGAACTCGAGCAGAGCTTCTTCTCCTCGGCGCCGTACACCGAGCAGGAACTCCAGAAGCAGATCGACAACGCCGCGGCCAGTGGCCCGCGCGGCGCACAGGGCAAGGCCGACGCCGAGGCCTACGTGCAGGGCGTCAACAAGTACATCTCCGACGCGCACAGCGGCCGCTACTTCCCCGGCGAGTACGTGCTCACCGGGCACGTCGACGCGATCACGAACGCCGGGACCATCGAGCCGTTCAAGCTCACCGACCTCGTCGTGCTCGCCGCCGTCGTCGGGGCGCAGTTCGGCGCCGGCGGTGGTGGCGAGGTGCAGAACGCCATCGCGAAGATGGCGATGCAGGAGAAGTACGGCCTGGAACAAGGCGACAAGGTCTGGCGGAGCCTGCGGTCCGAGGACGATCCCGAGACCGTGAAGACACTCCACAATGGACAGACGTTCGACTACGGCAAGGCGCCGTCGAACCCGCAGGGCGCGGCGATGCCGGACAAGGGGTCGGTCACCGGGCAGCAGCTGGTCTTCGACCCGACCGGTTCCGCCGGGACGGCGACGCCCGCCAAGGTGGACGTTCCGGCGCCCGAGGACCAGAAGGCCGTCCGCGGCATCTTCGACGACGGTGTCCTGCCGGGGAACCTGCTGTCGGAGAAGCACGGTATGTCCAACGCGCTGGTGGTTTCCGGCGCCAAGACCGCGAGCGGTCACCCGGTCGCCGTCTTCGGGCCGCAGGCCGGTTACTTCGCACCGCAACTGCTGATGCTGCAGGAGATCCAGGGGCCGGGTATCAGCGCTCGAGGCGCCTCGTTCGCGGGCATCAGCATGTACGTGCTGCTCGGCCGCGGCAAGGACTACTCGTGGAGCGCGACTTCGGCGTCGCAGGACATCATCGACACCTACGCCGTCGAACTGTGCGAGCAGAACGGCTCCGCGCCGACGAAGAACTCCAACTTCTATCGCTTCCGCGGCCAGTGCCTGCCGTTTGAGATCGTCGAACGCAAGAACGCGTGGAAGCCCACGGTCGCCGACGGGACGGCCGAAGGTTCGTACACGCTGCGCAGCTTCCGCACCAAGTACGGGCCGGTGACGAGCCGGGCGCTGGTCGGCGGGAAGCCGGTGGCGTACGCGTCGCTGCGGTCGACGTTCCAGCACGAGATCGACACCATCATCGGCTTCCAGAAGTTCAACGACCCGGACGCGATCAAGTCCGCGCAGGACTTCCAGGCCGCGGCGGCCGACGTCAACCAGACCTACAACTGGTTCTACGCCGATTCGCGTGACGTCGCGTACTTCAACTCCGGCTCGAACCCCGTCCGGAATCCGAGCGTCGACCCGGCCATGCCGGTGCGGGCCGACGCGGGATTCGACTGGCAGGGCTGGAATCCCGACGGCAACCTTGCGAACTACACGCCGTCTTCGCAGCATCCGCAGTCGATCAACCAGGACTACTACATCAGCTGGAACAACGCGCAGGCCGACGGTTACGCGGCCAGCGGCGCGGACAAGAGCTCCGTGCACCGCGGCGATCTGATCGACGCGCGGGTCAAGAAGATGGTCTCCAGCGGAACCAAGGTGACGCGGGTGAACCTCACGCAGGCCATGGAGGAGGCCGCTCTCGCCGACCTCCGCGCGGAGAAGGTGCTGCCGGAACTGTTCAAGGTGATCGACAAGGCGCCGGTGACCGGCCCGGCCGCGGACGCGGTGGCGAAGCTCAAGACCTGGCTCGCCGCGGGCGGTCTGCGCTCGGAGACCTCGCCGGGCAGCAAGGCCTACGCCAACGCCGACGCGATCCGCATCATGGACGCCTGGTGGCCGCTGCTGGTCAACGCCCAGTTCAAACCCGGTATGGGCGACGCCGCCTACGGCGCCATGGTCGGCGTGCTGAAGATCAACGAGTCGCCTTCGGGCTGGCAGAACGAGGTTCCCGGCAAGCACGTCGGCCAGGGGCACGCCGGTTCGTCGTACCAGTCCGGCTGGTGGGGCTACGTGCACAAGGACATCCGTTCGGTCCTCGGGCAGAACGTGGCCGGTCCGCTCGCCGTGAAGTACTGCGGTGGCGGCGATGTCACCGCCTGCCGTCAGGTGCTGCTCGACTCGCTGACGCAGGCGGCCGCGCAGCCCGCCAACACCGTGTACCCCGGTGACGGCGACTGCGCCGCGGGCGACCAGTGGTGCGCCGACACGATCATCCATCGCGCGCTCGGCGGCATCACGCAGGACAAGATGAGCACCCAGAACCGGCCGACCTTCCAGCAGGTCGTGGAGTTCCCGGCGAAACGCGGCGACAACATCGCCAACCTGGCCACCGGCCGGTCGGTGAGCGCGAGCAGCCACGAGACCGGCTGGTACAACTCGCCGCCGTCCAACGCGATCGACGTCGACCTGTCGACGCGCTGGGCCAGCGACTGGAGCGACAATCAGTCGATCACCGTCGATCTCGGTTCGGTGCAGCGCGTGTCCCGCGTGGTCCTGCAGTGGGAATCCGCGTACGGGAAGGCGTACAAGGTGCAGGTCTCGTCCGACGGGACGAACTGGCGGGACGCGGCGTCCATAGTGGACGGAAACGGCGGAACGGACAACGTCGCGTTCGAGGCGGTGGACGGGCGCTATGTCCGGATGGCCGGGGTCCAGCGCGGGACGAAGTACGGCTACTCCCTCTACGAGTTCGAGGTGTACGCCCACTAGCTCGTGGTGTGTGATGGGCCCCTGCTCGGACGTGAGGAAGGGGCCCATCATGCACGAGATCGAGCGACTCGTTCGTCGACTCGACGCGGATGGCAGCGGCGAGGCCGAAGACGCGCAGGCGGAGCTGATCCGTCTCGGCCGTGAGACCGACGTGATCGCACCGCTCTTGCGGGCCCTGCCGACACTGAACGGGTTCGGGCAGCTGTGCGCCATCGAGATCCTTCAAGAACTCGGCGACGCCCGCGCCGGGCAGCCGCTGATCGAGCTGCTGACCAGCGAGCACGACACGGTCCGCGAGTGGTCCGCCCACGCCTTGGCCCAGCTACGCGTCATCGACGCGGTACCCGCGCTCCGGCGCGCCTTTCAAGCGTGCAAGGACCGTGGCGACCCTCCCGACTGGTCGGCTCCGGGCAGCATCCGATTCGCTTTGACCGAGCTCGGCGCTCGGCACCCCGTCGTTCCGTCGCTGACCGCGAGCCTCCGGTTCACCACGGCCTACGGGCACGAGGCATGGCCCTCGGAACGACTGATCCACGTCCTGGACGACCTCGCCGCCCATGATCAGGTGACGCTCGACTTCCAGCTCTGGCGAGTCGAACACGACGGCGGGATGTACGGGACAGAGGTCCGGTGGGAGGACGCGGACCTCGACTATTCCCAGCCTTGGGCGATGCTCGTCCAGCAAGCCCACAGTCGAGCCGCGATCGCTGCCACCCGAGCCGCCCTCGGCGCGAACGTCGTCGCCACGATCGACTGGATCGACCGAAGCGACCTCTGAAACCACGAGTGACCCGGGCCGGACGAGGGCACGGTTTACGGTGGCGGGGTGGACACGAACGACTGGTCACCCCGCACCCTCGCCGTCGCCGCCGGACGTCCGGAGGGGCCCGGCGAGCCGCTGAACGTGCCGATCGTCGCGGCGAGCACCTTCGACGCCGGCGCCGACCGCGCGTATTCGCGGCAGGACGGCACCCCGACCTGGGAGGCCCTCGAAGCCGCGATCGGCGCGCTCGAAGGCGGGCACGCCACGGCGTTCGCGTCGGGGATCGCGACGCTCAGCGCGGTCGTCGACACCCTGCCGGTCGGGGCGAAGGTCTGTGTCCCGACGTTCTCCTACGCCGGGTCTCGCGGACTGCTCGCGCACGCGCACGGCACCGGCCGCCTGGTGGTGACCGAGATCGAGCCGGAGGACACGGCCGCCTGGATCGCCGCCGCGGACGCCGACCTGCTCTGGCTCGAATCGCCGACCAACCCGACGCTCGACGTCATCGACATCGAGACGATCGCCGCCGCGGCGAACGGCCTGGTCGCGGTGGACAACACGTTCGCCACTCCGCTCGGTCAGCGGCCGCTGGAGCTCGGCGCCGACATCGTGGTGCACAGCGCGACGAAACTCATCGGCGGCCACAGCGACCTGCTGCTCGGCCTCACCATCGCGGCCGACGAAGGCGTCGCGAAAGCCTTGCGCGACGCGCGCACCAGGCTGGGGTCGACACCGGGAGCACTCGAAGCGTGGCTGGCCCTGCGCGGGCTGCGGACCCTGCCGGTGCGGCTGGCCGAGCAGACCCGCACGGCGAAGCTGCTGGCGACGCGGCTGCTCGACCACCCCGCGATCACCCGGGTGCGTTATCCCGGCTCCGGCACGATGATCGCGTTCGAACTCCCGGACGCCGAGACCGCGGACAAGGTCATCGGGTCGCTGCGGCTGATCCGCGCCGCCACCAGCCTCGGCGGGGTGGAGAGCCTGGTCGAGCGGCGGGCCTGGATGGCGGGCGACGCCCACGTGCCCGCGGGGCTCGTCCGGTTCAGCGTCGGTCTCGAAGATCCGGAAGATCTCTGGACCGATCTGGCCTCCGCGCTCGGCTAGCTTGGGCACGTGGACGAGACGAAACCGCCTCGGCGGCTCGGGCAATGGCTGTGGGGCCTGTTCTGGCTCCTGGTGCTGGGTTTCGTCGCGATCATCGCGGCGGGCCTGCTGGCCGAACTCGCGGCGACGTCCTGCCCGAGTGACGGGGTCTGGGCCTGCGACGCGGAGAACCGGACCCTCGCCACCTTCATCCCCGGGATCGGGTTCGGCCTCGGCCTCCTGCTCGCCGGGGTGGGCGGCGTCCGTGCGGTGCGGAAGCGGACGTCGCCGAAGCCCTGGCTGTTCGCCGGGGGCCTCGTCGGCGTGCTGTCGTTCGCCGTGGCCCTGTTCCTGGTGTTCTGATCGTGACCTTCAGGTTGCCCGGCACCGGCATTCCCTTTCGGGTGGGCAGTAATTCACGAACGGGTACTCCGAAGGTGTGGTTCGACCGGTGACAACGGTCCGAGTAATCACTGTGCGGAATGAAGTCGCCCAGGAAAACAGGCTTTTTCCGGCCGGGTCGCAGAAGCGGAAAAAATACTTCCGCAAGGCGGTCGTTCCGGCCCTCCGGGTGTTAACATTCCTTCGTCGCCGCAAGTTTCCCCACCGTGGAGCGACTTTCGGGGCCTTGTATCGGCCATGATCCCGGTGGCGTTACCGGTTTTCCCAGTGGTTCTTGTCACCCTCTTTTCACTACGTCGGACGATGCTTTTCCGGCAGTATCACGCTGTCACCCGATCGTGGGATTCCCCAGGGTGGTCGCACGGTGGGAGTCACCGTGTGTTGCGATGTTTTTCCACTGGGAGATCATTTTGAAGAAGACGTTGGGCCGCTTCGCGGGTGCGATGCTGGCCGGCGCCGTCATCTCGCTGGCCGTGACCCCGGCCGCGCTGGCGCAGGAAGAAACGACGACCACGCCCCCCGCGCCGACGAGCGAAACGCCCACCACGGCGCCTTCGCCTTCGTGGACCGGTGGCAAGGTGACGTCGGCTCCGCCGGAGTCGAGCGCCCCGGCCTCGTCGTCCTCGGAGCAGCCGACGCCGACCAGCAGCGACAAGCCGACTTCCGGCAAGCCGTCGCCGACCTCCACCTCGGAGAAGCCGACCACCCCGCCGGAGGAGCCCTACGTCGACAACGTCGGCGCGGGTTACATCGGTGACAACGGTGTCGGTGCGCTGGTCATCGCCTGCGAGTCGGGCGAGCCGTCGAACGTTTCGGCGCCGGACTTCGACACCCTGTACAGCAACCAGGCCGAGGACGACGGCCGCTACTGGGTCTACATCGTGAAGGTCAAGAAGTCCTTCAAGGGCAACTCCAGCACCTTCACCTGGACCTGTGACGGCAAGCCGGGCAAGGCCGACATCGAGTTCGAGGCGCCCATCGGCGGCGGCGCGGCCACCCCGGGCAAGCCGGAGAAGCAGGTCAAGTACGCCCCCAAGGGCGGCATCGAGACCGGTTTCGGCGCCACCGCGGCCTGATCGATGTCGACGAAGTTCCTGAGGCGGGGTGGCCGCGCGGTCGCGGCCACCCTCGTTCTTGCCCTCGCCCTGACCGGCTGTGGTTCCGAGGAACCGGCGCCCGCGGCACAGCAGGCCCCGGCGGAATCGACCGTCCCGGTCACGAAGCCGTTCGACGGCGTCCGGCCGACGAACGTCAAGATCCCCAAGATCGGCGCGGAGTCGAACCTGATCGCGGTCGCGATCAACAAGGACGGCAAGATGGCCGTCCCTTCGGCGAAGAAGCCGATGCAGGCCGCGTGGTACCAGCTTTCGCCGGTGCCCGGCGACGTCGGCCCGGCGATCCTGCTCGGCCACGTCGACGGCAACAAGCAGCCGGGCATCTTCTACAAGCTCAAGGACGTCGACCCGGGTGACGAGGTGCTCGTCGACCGCAGCGACGGCAAGAGCCTGAAGTTCGTGGTCGAGAAGAAGGACCAGGTGCCCAAGGACCAGTTCCCCGAGGAAGCGGTCTACGGCAACACGGACAAGCCGCAGCTGCGGCTGATCACCTGTGGCGGTGTCTTCGACAAGGAAGAGCACAGCTACAAGGACAACGTCATCGTCTACGCGAACCTCGTGTCCTGACGAGCGCCATGAACGGTCCGTTCCTTGCAAATTTCGCAAGGAACGGACCGTTCATTGCATTCGGGGATGCGCTCAACCCACCCCGGCGCCCGGGAACGGGAACCCGCCAGGAGCCGCGGCCTCGGTGTCGACCCACTTCCGCATCCCCGCGTCACAGGCCGCGTAACCCCAGTTGATCAACCGCTCCTGCAGCACTTCCGACAGTTTCGTCAGGCGCGTCGGGGTTTCCGCCAGCACGTGCGTGCGCTCGGCGGGCGCCACCAGCGAGTCTTCGAGCTGGAAGTTCGCGAGATCGACGTAAGACCCCCAGTAAGCGCCGGCGAAATCCTTCTCCACATAGGACTTCAGCAGCGCGCCGCGACGCAGTTCGCGAACCTGGTTGTCGATCACGTCCAGGACGCGCAGCAACTGACGTCCCCAGTCACGCTTGACGTCGCGGGTGACCTTCATCCGCTTGCCCGCGTCGCTCACCAGCACGGTCGCGTGCCCTTCGACCGGGTCCAGGCCGAGGTTGTCGTAGACGCCGGCGTCGCTCAGCACGATCTTGCGTTTCCGCTCGGCGGAATGCGGATCCTGGATCACCACGGGCGAAAGCATCGGCGGGAACGCCGAAGACGCGGCCACCGCGGTCGCGAGCGGGATGTTCCCGTGCGGGCCGTTCTGCCGGAAGAACCACCACAGCGCACCGTCTTGGAGGTTCGTCGCGGTGAAGACGAACTGCGGCCCCGTCGGGTCGATGTCCTTCAAACAGCAGTCACCGAACAGGTGTTTCGCGTACACCCGCGCGAGCTCCTCGCCGGCACTCCGCCACGGAACGGCCATGGCCAGCAGGGTGACCGGGATGTCGAGCCGTTTGCGGGCCAGGTTCCGGATCGGCGCGACCACCTTGTCGGAGAAGTTGTCCGCGACCCCGTTTTCGAACTTCAGCTCCGCCCAAGCGTGCGCGAGCACGCCTGCCGCGATCGAGCCGCCCGAAACGCTGGAGAACGTCGAGATCTTCGACAGCCAGCCGAGTTCGTTGAGCCGCCACAGGGCTCCGGTGTGGAACAACATCGCGCGGTAGCCGCCGCCGGACAGCGCGAGACCGACACCTTGCCGGGTGGCCGAAGCTTTGTTGGTATCCCCCACCCGAGTGAGTGTAGGGGTGGGTCAAGTGAGCAGCGGCTGTAACAGACGTCGTTGCTCTTCGGGGACGTACTCGGCGTAGTTGTCGTAGAGCGCCTGCTTCGCCAGCCGCGAAGCGCGCTCGCCGTCGGAGTCGCGGATCGCGCCCAGCACCTCTTCGTGATGCGTCAGCCAGCTGCGCATCAACGCCGTCCGGTCGTCGGCGTGTTCCAGTTTGTCCTCGATGAGTTCCAGTACGACGCCGCGGACGACCTCGCCGCTGATCACCAGCAGCGGATTCCCCGTCGCGCGGGCGATGGCCTCGTGGAACGCGACGTCCGCGTGCGAGAACTCCGCGAAGCCCTTCGAGACGCCCTCACGCATCGCCTCCAGCGCGGCGTCCAGTTCGGCGAGATGCTCCTCCGTCCTGAGCTGCGCGGCGAGCAGATGTGCGGAACCGTCGAGCACCATGCGGAACTGCAGGAGTTCGGACAAGCCGAGATGGTCGGCCCGCGCGAGCCGGTGCATCGACCGGTGCAACGCGGCGGGGGAGGCGGCCAGAACCTCGGGACCGCGCGGGTCTCCCGGCCGGGAGCGGATCATTTCCGCTGCTTGCAGTACACGCAGCGCCTCGCGCACGGTCGAGCGGCCGACGTCGAACTGGACCATCAGTTCGCGTTCGCTCGGCAACCGGTCACCCGGTTTGATCCGGCCGCTGAACACGGCTTCCTCGATCTGTTCGACGACACGCTGGTACGCGCGGACAGGGGCGACCGGCTCGAATTCCATCTTGACCCTGCCGTCTCGTCTGGTTTACTGGTCAGACCAGTCTACCGGTCAGGGGGCAGGATGAAAGCCCGGATTCACGCGGCAGTGGTGGCGTTGCTGCTGGTGGCGTCCGGCTGCTCCGCCGGCTCGAGTGCCACCGTGGCCAAGGATCCCGGCACGCTCGCCATCGGTTACACCGCCGAACCCGCGAACTTCGACTTCACCCGGACGGACGGCGCCGCCATCCCGCAAGCCTTGCTCTACAACGTCTACGAGGGCCTGGTGAAGCTCGACGCGAACGCGAAGATCGTGCCGCTGCTGGCCGAATCGTGGACGGTGTCGGAAGACCGCAAGACCTACGACTTCAAGCTCCGGAAGAACGCGAAGTTCAGCAACGGGGCGCCGTTCACCGCCGAGGACGTCAAGTTCTCGCTGATGCGCGTGAAGACCGACTGGACCGTGTCGATCAAGTCCACAATGGACGTCGTCGACCGGGTCGACGTGGTGGCGCCGGACCACGCGCGGGTCGTGCTCACGAAACCCAGCAACGGCTGGCTGTTCAGCCTCACCAGCCGCCTCGGCGCGATGTTCAGCCCGACCGGGGTCGCGGATCTGGCGAACAAACCAGTCGGCACCGGGCCGTACACGGTTTCCTCGCGACGTCGTGGCGACTCCATCGTGCTCAAGCAGAATCCCGCGTACTGGGGCACGAAACCGGCCTATTCCACCGTGGTCCTCAAGTACATCAAGGATCCGACGGCGCTCAACAACGCCTTGCTCAGCAACGGGATCGACGTCATCTCCGCGATCACCGTGCCGGATTCGATCCCGCAGTTCCAGAGCGACGACCGGTTCACCGTCGTCGAAGGCACGACCAACAGCGAGGTCACGCTCGCGTTCAACAACGCGCGGCCGCCGCTGAACGATGTCCGGGTGAGAAAGGCGCTGTCGTACGCGATCGACCGGAAAGCGTTGCTGGACACGGCCTGGGCCGGCCGAGGCACGCTCATCGGCAGCATGGTCCCGCCGACGGACCCCTGGTACGAAGACCTGTCGAACGCGTATCCGTTCGATCCCGCGAAGGCGAAAGCGCTGCTCGCGGAAGCGGGCCAACCGAATCCGTCACTGCGGCTGCGGATCCCGAACCTGCCGTACGCGGTTTCGGCGGCGCAGGTGGTGTCCTCGCAACTGGCGGACGTCGGGGTCACGGTGACGATCGAGCCGCTGGACTTCCCGGCGGTGTGGCTCAAGCAGGTCTTCACCGACCGCGACTACGACCTGTCGATCATCCAGCACGTCGAGGCGCGCGACATCGTCACCTTCGGCAGGCCCAAGTACTACTGGGGTTACGACAGCAAGCCCGTCCAGCAGAACCTGGCGAAGGCCGACGCCGGAACGCCCCAGGAGCAGATCGACGCGATGCGCCAGGTCGCGCGGCGGCTGTCCGAGGACGCCGCCGCGGACTGGCTTTTCCTGTTCCCCAACGTGATCGTGGCGAAGAACAAGGTGACCGGGTTCGTCCGCAACCAGGTCAGCGAGTCCTTCGATCTCACGGGATTGGCGCCGCGATGACGGTCAAGATCGTGCGCCGTGTGGCGATCCTGGTGGCCAGTGTGCTGGTCGCGTCCATCGTGGTGTTCCTGTTCATGGCCGTGTTGCCGGGAGATCCGGCGCAGGTCGCGCTCGGCGTCAACGCGACCCCGGAACTGGTCGCGAAGACGCGCGCCGAATTCGGCATCGACAGGCCGCTCGTGACGCAGTACTTCGACTGGATCGGCGGTGTCCTGCAAGGCGACTTCGGCCGCTCGTACGTCACCCGCGAGGAGATCGGCCCCGCGCTGACCGACCGCCTCGGCGTCACGTTGTGGCTGGTCGGGGCCGGGATGCTGGTGGCGTTGCTGATCGCCGTCCCGGCCGGGACGTTCGCCGCGGTGCGGCACCGGAAGGCCGACGGCACCGCGCTTTCCGGCCTGTCGCAGATCGGCGTCGCGATCCCCGCGTTCCTCGCCGGCATCATCCTGGTGCAGATCTTCGCGGTGCAGTTGCGCTGGCTGCCCTCCGGCGGCTGGACACCGCCGGTGCAGGATCCGGGCGAATTCCTCCGCGGTCTGGTCCTCCCCGCGCTGTCGCTGGGGCTCGTGCAGGGCGCGGTGCTCACACGCTATGTCCGGTCGGCCGTGCTCGACACGCTCGGCCAGGACTACCTGCGCACGGCGCGCTCCAAGGGGCTGCGGCCGTTCCAAGCGCTGTTCCGCCACGGGCTGCGCAACGCCGCCGTGCCGGTGGTGACGGTGCTCGGGCTGCAACTTTCGACGCTGCTGATCGGCGCCGTCGTCGTCGAGCGCGTGTTCGTCCTGCCGGGGCTGGGCAGCATGCTGCTGGACTCGGTGGCGTCGCGGGATCTCTTGTCCGTGCAGGGGATCGTGCTGGTCCTGGTGGTCGGCGTACTGCTGGTGAACTTCGTGGTCGACGTCCTGTACACGGTGCTCGACCCGAGATTGCGGGGTTCCTGATGCGTAACCGCAGTCTCCTCGTCGGCGGCGTCCTGGTCGCGCTGATCGTGCTCGCCGCCCTGCTTTCGTTCGTGTGGACGCCGTTCGACCCGGTGAAGGTCGACGCGGCCAACCGGCTGCACGATTTCAGCGGCTCGAACCCGCTCGGCACCGACAGCTTCGGCCGCGACGTGCTCAGCCAGCTCATGGTCGGCGCGCGGACCACGCTGTACGTCGGTGTGGTCGCGGTCGGCATCGCGGCGGTGATCGGGACGCCGCTCGGGATCCTCGCCGGGATGTCGTCGCGGTGGCTCGGCGAGTTCGTCATGCGGGTCAACGATCTCGTGCTCGCGTTCCCCGCGTTGCTGCTCGCGATCATGTTCGGCGCGGTGTTCGGGGCGGACACGCTGACCGCGATGGTGGCGATCGGCATCGCGACCATCCCGTCGTTCGCGCGGATCGCGCGTTCGGGCACGTTGCAGGTGATGAGCAGCGAGTTCGTGCTGGCCGCGCGGTCGGCGGGCCGGTCACGGCTGAACATCGCCGCGCGGCACGTGCTGCCGAACATCTCCGGGTTGCTGATCGTGCAGGCGTCGGTGTCGTTCGCGATCGCGGTGCTCGCGGAAGCGGCGTTGTCGTTCCTCGGCTTCGGCACGCGGCCGCCGACCCCGTCATGGGGCCGCATGCTGCAGGAATCCCAGATGTTCCTGACCCTGCACCCGCGGCTCGCGCTCGTGCCCGGAGTCGCGATCGCCATCGCCGTCCTCGGCTTCAACCTGCTCGGTGACGGCCTCCGCGATCGTCTCGACCCACGATTGGCGGCGCGGTTATGACCCTCGAAGTCCATGGTCTCGGCATCTCCGGGCTGGTCCGCGACGTCTCGTTCAGTATCGCGCGCGGTGAGCGGGTCGGGCTGATCGGCGAGTCGGGTTCCGGGAAGTCGTTGACGGCGTTGTCGATCATGGGGCTGCTGCCCGAAGAGCTCGCCGCGTCCGGATCGGTGAAACTCGACGGTCGCGAGCTGCTGGGCGCGCCGGAGAAGGAGCTGTCGCGGTTGCGCGGCAACGAGATGTCGATGGTGTTCCAGGAGCCGATGACCGCGCTGAACCCGGCGATGCGGATTGGTGCGCAGGTGGCCGAGCCGATGTGGATCCATCGCAAGGGCGGGAAGGACCCCGAGCCTTTGCTCGCTTCCGTGGGACTGCCCGGGGTCGCTCGCGCGTATCCGCATCAACTGTCCGGCGGGCAGCGGCAACGCGTCGTCCTCGCGATCGCGCTGGCCAACGACCCGAAGCTGCTGATCTGCGACGAGCCGACGACCGCGCTGGACGTCACCGTGCAGGCGCAGATCCTGGAGCTCATCCTCGACGGCGTCCGCGAACGGGAGTGCGCGCTGCTGTTCATCACGCACGATCTCGCCGTCGTGGCGTCGGTGTGCGAGCGGGTGCTGGTGATGCTGGACGGCGAGATCGTCGAAGCCGGCTCGACCCGTGACGTCCTCACCGCGCCACAGCACGAGTACACGAAGAAGCTGTTGGCCGCTTCGGATCTGGAGGCGAGCCGATGATGATCTCGGTGAGAGATTTGGAACGCCGCTACAGTGCACATGGCTTCTCGGCGGGAAAGAGTGCCTCGAAGCGGCGTCGCGATGTGCATGCGTTGCGTGGTGTCTCCTTCGATGTCGAAGCAGGTCAACGGTTCGGCATCGTCGGCGAATCGGGTTCGGGAAAGTCCACTTTGGTCAGGTTGCTGGCCGCGCTCGACAAGCCGACGGCGGGCAGCGTCTCGTTCCAGGGCAAACGCGTCGACACGTTGCCGGAGCGCAAACTCGGCTTCCTGCGGTCGGAACTGCAGATCGTCTTCCAGGATCCGATGGGTTCGCTCGACCCTCGGATGCGGGTGCGCGACATCATCTCCGAACCGTTGGGCCGCCGGGATCACGCGCGGGTTTCGGAGCTGCTGAAGGCCGTCGGCCTGCCCGAGGACGCCGCGGGCCGCTATCCGCACCAGTTCTCCGGCGGGCAACGGCAGCGCATCTCGATCGCGCGGGCACTCGCACCGAATCCGCGCGTTCTCATCGCGGACGAGCCGGTGAGCGCGCTCGACGTCTCGGTGCGGAAACAGATCCTCGACCTGCTCGCGTCGCTGGTCGAGCTGTACTCGCTGACGCTGATCTTCGTCTCGCACGATCTCGGCGTGGTGCGGCACGTCTGCGACCGGGTCGCGGTGATGCGGCGCGGGGAGATCGTCGAGATCGGCGACGTCGACCAGGTCTACGACGCGCCGGAACACGAATACACCAGGGAACTGCTGGCGGCCGCGCCGAATCTGCGGGCCGAGCTGGCGCGGCTTCGGGGAGGGGATGATGGCTGAATACCCGGAGGGACTGCCGATCGGCGACGGCTGGGTGGCAGGAGTGGACACATCGCCGGTGAACTTCCCGTTCGACGGGAGTGAGATCGGCCGGGCGCCGGTCGGGACGCCGGAGCTGGCCACGCGGGCGATCGACGAGGCGGTCGCGGTGTTCAAGCAGGTCGCGGCCCTGCCATCGCGTACCCGGCGTTCGCTGCTGAACGACGTCGCCGCGGCTCTGGAAGCGCGGCGCTCCGACTTCGAGCAGCTTCTGGTGCTGGAGACCGGAAAGCCGCTGGTCGATTGCCGCGTCGAGGTCGCCCGCACGATCGTCACCTGGCAGGCCGCCGCCGAGGAGGTCTCGCGGCTGCACGGCGAGACCGTCCCGCTCGACCTGCTGCCGTCCGGCGACGGGCTGGTCGGATTCTGGAAACGCAAGCCGATCGGGGTAGTGGTCGGCATCGCCGGATTCAACTATCCCCTGCTCCTGGCGTCGCACAAGATCGCGCCAGCCATCGCCGCCGGCTGCCCGGTGGTGGTGAAACCCGCGCCGCAGACGCCGCTGGCGACGTTGTGGCTCGTGCATCTGGTGCGCTCGCTGACCGACCTGCCCGCGATGGTCCAGCTGGTCACCGGGGACGCGGCCGTCGGCTCGGCGCTGGTCACGGATCGGCGCGTCGGCGCGGTGTCGTTCACCGGATCAGCGCTGGTCGGGCACCGGATCGCGCGCGACGCCGCGCCCACGAAGACGTTGCTGGAGCTGGGTTCCAACGCGGCACTGGTGGTCGCGGAGGACGCCGATCTCGACGCGGCGGCGGACGCCGTGCTGCGCGGCGGGTTCTACGCGTCCGGGCAGGCCTGCATTTCGGTGCAGCGGGTGCTGGTCGTGGACGCCGTCGCCGAGGAGTTCACCGAACGGGTGCTCGCGCGGCTCGGCGAAGTCGTCACCGGTGACCCGCGCGACGAGAAGACGCGGGTTTCGGCGCTGATCGATCCGGGGTCCACTCGGCGCGTCCAGGAGTGGGTCGACAAAGCGACTTCGGCCGGTGCGCGGCTGGTCGGAGGCGGTGTCGAGGGCACGGTGATCCGGCCGACCGTGCTGCTCGACGTGCCGGACGGCCTCGAATGCTGGGACGAGGAGATCTTCGGTCCCGTGGTCTGTATCCGCACCGTGTCCTCTGTGGACGAAGCGTTCGATGCGGTCAACGCGTCGCGCTACGGGCTGCACGCCTCGGTGTTCAGCACGTCGCTGAAGACGGCGTTCCGCGCGCTCGACGAGCTCGAAGTCGGCGGTGTGGTGGTCAACGAGGTGCCCGGGTTCCGGTCCGACACCATGCCGTACGGCGGCGTGAAGGACTCCGGGATCGGGCGGGAAGGGCCGCGGTTCGCGGTCGAAGAACTGACCGTGACGAGGATGGCGGTGCTGCGCCCGTGACGTATGAAAACCTGTTCCGGCTCGACGGGAAGCGGGCCGTCGTCCTCGGCGGTGGCAGCGGGATCGGCCGCGAATCCGCGAAGGCGCTGGCCGCGCACGGCGCCGAGGTGATCGTCGCGGACCGCGATGTCGCCGCGGCCAAGGAAACCGGCGTGGGCGAGGCATATGAGGTCGACCTGCTCTCGGAGGGCGCGGCCGCGCGGGCGGCGGAGGAACTCGGCGAGATCGACGTCGTCGTGCTGACCGCCGCCACCAACGTGCGCAAACGGCTGCTGGAGTACACGCGCGAGGAATTCGACCGGGTGATCGCGCTGAACCTGGGCGCGACCTTCGAGGTCGTACGCGCGTTCGGCGCCGGGATGGTCGAGCGCGGGCGGGGGAGCATTGTCGGGTTCTCGTCGATCCGCGGCACCACCGTCGAGCCCGGCCAAGGTCCGTACGCGGCGACGAAAGCCGGGCTCGTGCAGCTTTTCCGCACGGCCGCGGCGGAGTTCGGCCCGGCAGGGGTACGGGTCAACGCGATCGCGCCCGGCGTCGTCGAAACCCCGCTGACGGCACAGATCAAGGCGAATCCGGCCTGGTACGACGCATACGCGACCAAGGGCGCGCTCGGCCGATGGGCGCGCCCGGACGAGCTCGCGGGTGCCGTCGTGTACCTGGCGTCGGACGCGTCGTCGTTCGTCACCGGCTCCGTGCTGGCGGTGGACGGCGGCTGGACCGCGGTCGACGGCCGCTTCGAACCGCCCGCGACGTAAGGAGAGTTGCCGTGCCGGAGTTGCCCGATCTGACCGCCGTCGAGCTGGTCGCCCAGTACCGCGCTGGGACGCTGTCGCCGGTCGAGGTCACCGAAGCCGTCCTCACACGTATCGAGGCGCGCGAGCCCGAGCTGCACGCGCTTTACGCGTACGACCCGAGCGGAGCACGCGAAGACGCGAAGGCGTCCGAAAGCCGATGGCACGCGGGCGAACCGCTCGGTCCGATCGACGGTGTCCCGTTGACGCTCAAGGAGAACATCGCGACGCGCGGCACGCCGGTCCCGCTCGGCACGGCCGCCACGTCGCTGACACCCGCGCCCGAAGACGCCCCGGCGGGCGCCCGCGTGCGCGAGTCCGGTGGCGTTCTGCTGGGCAAGACGACCATGCCGGACTACGGGATGTTGACGTCCGGGCTGTCGAGTTTCCACACCGCGTCACGGAATCCGTGGGACACCACGCGCACGCCCGGCGGCTCCAGCGCCGGTGCGGGTTCGGCGGCCGCGGCGGGCTACGGCCCGCTGCACGTCGGCACCGACATCGGCGGCTCGATCCGGCTGCCCGCCGGCTGGTGCGGCCTGGTCGGGCTGAAGCCGAGCTTCGGCCGGGTGCCGGTGGATCCGCCGTTCCTCGGCCGCGTCGCCGGGCCGATGACGCGGACCGTGGCCGACACCGCGCTGCTGATGAGCGTTCTGTCCGGTGTGGACGGTCGCGATCACCTTTCGCTCCCGCCTTCGTCTCTCGACTGGTCTTCGCTTTCGGCCGAGGTCAAGGCCCTGCGGATCGGACTCCATCTCGACCCCGGCGTCGGGCTTCCTGTGCTGCCGGAGACGATCGCCGCCGTCACCGAAGCCGCACGTGTCTTCGAGGCGGCCGGTGCCGTCGTCGAGCCGGTTTCGCCGTTCCTGCGCCGGGAAATGCTCGACGGACTCGACACCTTCTGGCGCGTCCGTGCGTGGTCGGACATGTCGGCCCTGCCCGAAGACCGCCGCGCGAAAGTCCTGCCGTACATCGCCGACTGGGCAGCCGGCGGTGCCGACGTCAGCGGTGTCGACGCCTACCGCGGCTTCGCGCAGATCGACGCCATCGCCGTCGCGACCCTGCGCGCGACCGAACGCTTCGACGTCGTCCTGTCCCCGACCTGCCCGGTCTCGGCCCCGCCCGCCGACTGGCCCTCGCCGACCAACGACCCGCGCCGCCCGTTCGAGCACATCGCGTTCACCGTGCCGTACAACATGTCCGGCCAGCCCGCGGTCTCGATCAACTGCGGCTACACGAGCGACGACCAGCCCATCGGCCTCCAGATCAGCGGACGCCGCTTCGCCGACCTCGACGTCCTTCGCGCCGCTGCCGCCTACGAATCCCTTCGCCCCACTCCGCGCCCCTGGCCCTAGCTAGTTCAGACGGGTATCGAGATGAGTGAGCCAGGAGTCCAAATGGGGACACTGTGAGCGGAGTCCGTCTATGCCCAGGTCCGCTATGGCCAGTGGCCCGTCGTTCGTCTTCGAGTAGCCCTTGCAGTAGCGAGCGAGCCGTTTCGAGGGGGAGGTATCGAAGCCGTCGTTGACCAGTTCGGGGCCGCCCGCGCCGCGGACGTCTCTTCGAAGTCGGTCCGCCAGGTCGGTGCCGGCGAACAGCCAGCCGAGTTGCTCGGCTGCGGCGAAGACCCAGGATTCGAGTTCGTGCAGGACCAGGTGGGGAACGAACCGCGTATCGGAAATCGCCGATACCAGCGACTTCTCGACATGTTCGACTCGCTCGTATGCGGAGGATGCCGGCCTGTTCCTCATGCCGGGGCTGTCGGACGGAAAGCCGTAGTAGTCGAACAAGATGGTGAGGGTGTGGATATCGCTGCTGCGCAGCAACACCTTGATCTCTTGCTCAAGCTTGGCCCAGCTGCTCACGCCGCCGCGACTGGCAGGGCCGGTGGCAGGTCTCTTCGTCGTCACGATGGACTTCGTGATCGTCCAGCCTTGATCCCGAAGGTACGGCTCCAGGAGGCTGTCGACGACGATCTCTTCGGTTTGCCCTTCGACCAGGAAGTGCAGACGTCGATATCCGGTGGTCATCCGCGCCTGTTCTCTTCCCGCGTCGGCCGCCCGCCGAGCAGGTTCTTCTCCCACAGTTCGCCAAGTGAATAGTCGGCCAGCCAGTCTTCCAGGGTGGAGACGTCCGGCCTGGAGAAATCGGAGCTCCCCGACTTGCGCTCGACGACTATCAGGTCGCCGACCTCGAATTGATTCATGAGAGTCACGGACTGGGTGGCGATGAGTACCTGGCTGCGCCGCGATGCCTGGCGCAGCAGATCTGCGAGTTGAATGATCGCGAACGGGTGGAGCCCGAGCTCGGGCTCGTCCAGAACGACGAGACCCGGCAGTTCGGGCTGCAGCAGAAGCGTCACCAGACAGACGAACCGCAGGGTTCCATCTGACATCTGGTTCGCCGAAAAGACCGCATCCGAGTCTTTTTGCTGCCACCGCAACAAGATTCGGTCGTTATTGTCCGGCTTGAGGATGAAATCCCGAAAGAACGGCGCGACAAGCTGGATCGCACCTAATATCCTTCGGTATGCCGAGCTGTCGGCGGGGTTTCTACTTTGCTGTAAGCGGTACAGGTAGGCGGCGAGATTCCCCGCGTCGTTTCGCAGTCTTATGTCGTCCGCCGTTGGGACCATGCGCTTGACCGGTGCATCGGCACTGGTGTCGTGAAAGTGGTAGACCTTGCAACCACGGAGCAGGTCAGTGAACTGCGATGCGACCCGGCTCGGGTTCCGACCAACCTCGTCCGGTAGCCGTGTTTCCCGATGCCCGCTCCCGATCGGCCGGCTGTAGGGCCGGTCGTCTCCCTCCGCCCGGGAGTGCAGGCGCTCCGACTCGAAGACCAGTTCGTCCCTGGTCGCCGCGACCAGAGTGGCTTCATAGGAGTTGGACCCGGCTTCCAGTTGAAGGTGTATCCGGGCCGACGAGTCGCCGACGTTGAGCAGCGCCGAAGCCCCGCCGTTGAGTCCGACGAACAACCCCAGTTCACCTTCGACGATCCGGCCAAGTAGTTCGAGCGCGTGGACGAAGTTGCTCTTACCAGCGCCGTTCGCGCCGATCAGCACGTTCATCGCGCCCAGCTCGACGCGCGCCGAGCGGATCGAGGTGAAGCCCTCGATCTCGATCGACGTCAGCCGCTGTTGGGTCATGGGCACAGCTTAGGCAATCGTCTGAAAAAGTTGACGTTGCACGCGCAACCACCGCATTCAGAGGACGAAACGCGTCAGCCGCCGATCGCCTCGGCCAGCGCCAGGATCCGCCGCGCGTTCTCGACGTGCAGGTTTTCGATCATCCGCCCGTCCACGGTCACGACGCCCTGCCCGGCCGCCTGCGCCTCCTCGAACGCCGCGATGATCTTGCGCGACCGCGCGATCTCCTCCTCGGACGGCGCGAAGATCCGGTTGCACGGCTCCAGCTGCGCCGGGTGGATCAGCGTCTTGCCGTCGAAGCCGAACTGACGCCCCTGCACGCATTCCGCCTCGAAGCCTTCGAGGTCCTTCACGTCGTTGTAGACGCCGTCGAGGATGGCCTTGCCGGTCGCGCGCGCGGCCAGCAGCGCGAGGGAAAGCCCGCCCAGCAGCGGAGCGCGGCCGGGGACGAACTCGGCGTGCAGTTCCTTCGCCAGGTCGTTCGTGCCCATGACCAGCACGGTCAGCCGCTCGGACGCGGCGGCGATCTCCTCGGCGTGCAGCATCGCGACCGGGGTTTCGACCATCGCCCAGATCTTCGTGTGGTCCGGCGCGCCGCCGAGTTCCAGCGCGCGCTCGATGTTGTGCACTTCGGCGGCGGAGTTCACCTTCGGCACCACGATCGCGGCCGGGCCCGCCTGCGCGGCGGCGCGGAGGTCGGCGTCGTGCCATTCGGTGTCGAGGCCGTTGACGCGGATGGTCACCTCGCGCGAGCCGTACTCCTTCGACGAAGCGGCGGCGCAAACGCGTTCACGTGCGGCTTCCTTCGCGTCGGGCGCGACGGCGTCTTCGAGGTCGAGGATGAGGCCGTCCGCGTCCAGCGTCTTGGCCTTCTCCAGCGCTCTTTCGTTCGCGCCGGGCATGTAGAGGACGGAACGTCGCGGGTTCATGCGGAAGCCTCCTGATCTTTTGGGGTCGCGCGTTTCGGCCGACAGGCCTCGCTGACGCGGCTGCGGGTCGCCGTGCATTGGAGACCGGTGGGTACTCGCTCAGTCGCGGCCCGTAGACGGGTCTGCGATCGCGCGATGTCAAACACTGCTGGCGGCGTCGTACGCGGCGGCGAGTTCAGGATCGTCGGCGGCGAGGGCGTCCGCGAGTTCGGCGACCACCCGGCACTGCTTGACCGAGGCGTCGTCCTGCATCTTGCCGTCGATCATCACCGCGCCGGTGCCATCACCCATCTCGGCGATCACACGCCGTGCCCAGGCGACGTCCTCGGGCGAGGGCGAGAACACCTTCTTGGCGATGTCGATCTGCACCGGGTGCAGGCTCCAGGCGCCCACACAGCCGAGCAGGAACGCGTTGCGGAACTGGTCCTCGCAGGCCACGACGTCGCGGATGTCGCCGAACGGCCCGTAGTACGGCAGGATCCCGTTCGCCGCGCAGGCGTCGACCATCCGCGCGACGGTGTAGTGCCACAGATCCTGCTGATACGTCGTGCGTCCCTCGTTCAGGTCCTCGCCGGTCGGGTCCGTGCGCACGAGGTAACCGGGGTGCCCGCCACCCACCCGGGTGGTCTTCATCCGGCGGCTCGCGGCGAGGTCGGCCGGGCCGAGCGAGATGCCCTGCATCCGGGGGCTCGCGCCGGCGATCTCCTCGACGTTCGCGACGCCGCTGGCGGTTTCCAGGATCGCGTGCACCAGCAGCGGCTTCGTCAGCCCTGCCCGCGCTTCGAGCTGCGCGAGCAGCCTGTCGACGTAATGGATGTCCTGCGCGCCTTCGACCTTCGGCACCATGATCACGTCGAGTTTGTCGCCGATCTCGGTGACCAGCGTGATCAGGTCGTCGAGCACCCACGGCGAGTCGAGGCTGTTGACGCGCGTCCACAGCTGCGTCTTGCCGAAGTCGGTCGACTTCGCGATGGAGACGAGCCCGTTCCGCGCGGCCTCCTTGCGGTCGGCGCGCACGGCGTCCTCGAGGTTGCCGAGCAGGACGTCGACCTTCTTGGCGATGTCCGGGACCTTGGCGGCCATCTTCTCGTTGCTGGGATCGAAGAAATGGATCATCCGCGAAGGAGGCACGGGGATCTGGCGGAGCGGTTCCGGCGCCCCCACGGCGAGCGGGGCGAAGAAATCCTTCGGCGAACGCATCGTTCCTCCATCGCTACGGGCCAAGTGACCGACGGGTAACCCTAAACCCGGAAGGCGGGGAACCGCTGCGGCGCAGCTCACCTCCAAGGGGGCACGATCGGGAATCGCGGAGGAATCTGTGGACGACTGGGCCTTGCCGGGTTTCACCGAGCTGGGGTCGCTGGGCGAAGGTGGATTCGGGCGGGTCGTGCTGGCCCGGCACGACGAATCCGCGCAGGTCGTGGCCATCAAATACCTGTATGCGAGGTTCGCCGCCGACCCACAGCGCCTGGCCGAGTTCCGCCATGAGGCGCAGATCCTGAGCCGCGTTTCGGGGCCGCATATCGCCCGTCTGCACCAGTTCGTGGAGACCCCGCAAGGGGTCGCGATCATCATGGAAGCCGTTCACGGAATCTCCCTGAAAGAGATCCTCGGCCGCCAGGAGAAGCTCGAACCCGAAGCCGCGCTGGCCATCCTCAAAGGCTCGCTGCTCGGTCTCGCCGGCGCGCACGCCGCGGGCACCGTCCACCGCGACTACAAACCGGCCAACGTCCTGGTCACCCGCGAGGGGCAGAGCAAGCTCGTCGACTTCGGCATCGCCGTGCTCGCCGGGCAGACCGGGGTCGCCGCCGGCACGCCCGCGTACATGGCGCCCGAACAGTGGGCGGGCGGCGTCGCCACCCCCGCGACCGACGTCTACGCCGCGACCTGCGTGTTCTTCCAGTGCGTCGTCGGCCACCGGCCGTACGAGGCGGAGCAGACCGAAGTGCTGCGCACGCTGCACGAATACGCCCCGATCCCGTTCGGCGAAGTGCCCGAACCGGTCCGCGACCTCATCGCGCGCGGCATGGCGAAGGACGTCGCCCACCGGCCGTCGGGCGCGGCCGAATTCGTCGCGGAACTGGAGGCGTCCGCCAGGAAGGCGTACGGCGACGACTGGGAGCGCAACGGCTGGCACTGGCTCGCCAAGGGCGCCGGCGTCCTGGTCGCCCTGTCCCCGCTGGCCCTGCTCGGCGCCGGGACCGCCGCCGCGCCGGTCATCGCGGGCGGAGCGGCCACCGCCGGCGGCGGGATCGCGCTCGGCCTCAAGATCACCGCCGCGGTCGCCGCCGCCACCGCGGTCGCCGTCGGGACGGTCGTGGTGGTCGACACGAACAGCGAAGACGAAGCACCGCCACGGACGGCGACCGTCGCCGCGATGAAGGTCGACCTCCTCACCCGCACCGAGAAGCTCGACGGCTTCGACTTCAACGGGAAGTACGTCCGCATCAGCGGGCTGAAGGACAAGGCGGTCGAGGAGCGGGTCAACAAGGCGCTGATGGCGCCGATCGACGACTGGCTCACGAGCGTCTGGCCGCCGGGGAGCCCGCCGGAAAAGGAGCCCGACGGCGACATCCCGCATATGTCCACCACCGCCGAGGTCCTGCGCCAGGACGACAAGCTGATCTCGGTCGTCTACGAACGTTCGGTCGAGACTGTCCAGCTCGGGAACCGCGGCGCCTACGCCGTCCGGACCCTCGTGATCGACCTGTCCGACGGCGACGTGATCCCGACCGCGGGCCTGTTCGACGACGTCGACGGCAACGCCGTGCGGATGCGGATGGTGGAAGACCGGCTGTACGCCTCGGCCGAACCGGGCGAGTGCCTCGCCACGCCGCCGTCGGAACCGGAGCACCTTCCCGCGGGAGCGATGTCGGACCGGTACACCCAGGACGGGGCGATCGTGCAGGCGGCGCCCGCGGCGAACGGGATGGAGTTCCGCGTCGCGGCCTACGCGCTCGGGTACCCGATGGTCTGCAATCCGACGACCGTCACCGTGCCCTACGAACGGCTGCGCGGCCTGCTGAGTCCCGCGGTCGCGCACCTGCTCGGCGGCACGCAGGGCAAAAAGACCAAAGAGGACAACATCGGCGCTTTCACCATCACCACACCGGAAAACTGGCGGCTGCTCTCCGGCGAACCCATCGAGCGCTACCTGGTGACCGCCGAACAGTGCACGCAGCCGTTCCGCTGCGCGGGCGTCGTCTTCAGCGACAACTCGCGGGTCGACCCGGCCACTCCGCCCTATGAACCGGGCAAGCCGTACAACCGATCCACCGGCCCGCGTCCATGTCACTCGCTCGGGGCACCAGGGGAGACACAGGGGTCGCCTGTCCTCCAGACGAAGGAGCTTCGCTCGATCGGGACGAAGAAGGCGGCCTACGAAGAGTGGCGACTCACGTGTTCCGGCGGCGGTAGCGTCACTCAGCGGGTCTGGTTCCTGCCGAAAACGCAGCTCGTGATCGTGGACGAGTGGAACACTCCAGGCCTCGACAAGATTCTGGAAGAGGCGAAGTGGAACTAAGCGACGAGTGGAGACTGCCCGGCTTCACGGAGCTGGAGCAGCTGGGCACCGGCACCTTCGGCCGTGTGGTGCTCGCGCGCCAGGACAACACCGGCCACGTCGTCGCGATCAAATACCTCTTCTCCCGCTTCGCCGCCGAGCCCGCCTATCTCGACGCGTTCCGCCAGGAAGCCCTGGCGCTGCACCGGGTGACGAGCCCGCACGTCGTGAAGCTGTACGAGTTCTTCGAGACGCCGCAGGGCGCGGCGATCGTCATGGAGGCGATCAACGGCGTCTCCCTGCGTTCCGTCCTTCAGGCCGAAGGCGCTCTCGAACCCGAAGCCGCGCTCGCCGTTCTGAAGGGATCGCTGCTCGGGCTGGCCGCGGCGCACTCCGCCAACGTCGTCCACCGGGACTACAAACCGGCCAACGTCCTCGTCGCCGACACGGGCGAGAGCAAGCTGGTCGACTTCGGCACGGCCGTCCTGGCGGGCGAACGCGGCCCGTCCGTCGGCACGCCCGCGTACATGGCGCCCGAGCAGTGGTCCGGCGGGCAGGCCACTCCCGCGACCGACGTCTACGCCGCCACCTGCGTGTTCTTCCAGTGCGTCGCCGGGCACCGGCCGTACGAGGCCGAGCAGACCGAAGTGCTGCGCACGCTGCACGAACACGCGCCCATTCCGTTCGGCGAAGTCCCCCAGCCGGTACACGAGATCGTCGCGCTCGGAATGGCGAAGGACCCGTCGAAACGACCGGTCGACGCGCTCGCGTTCGTCAGCGAATTGGAACGCGTCGCCCGCGCGGAGTACGGCGACGAATGGGAACGCAAGGGCTGGTCGCGGCTGGCGAAGGCGGCGGGCGTGCTCGTCGCGGCGACGCCGTTGGTCCTGCTCAGCGCCGGTACCGCGGCCGCTCCCGGCGTCGCCGCCGGAACGGGTGCGGCGGCCGCGTCGACCGGCGGGATCGCGGTCGGGCTGAAGATCACCGCCGGCGTCATCGCGGCGACGGCCGCCGTGGTCGGTTCGGTGGTCGTCTTCTCCGACGCGAGCACTCCACCGCCTTCGCCGCCGACCACGCAACAGGCAGTCGCGCTCAAGGTCGCCATGAAGACCGAGTCGGGGACGGTGCCCGGCACGACCCTCGCCTACACCGGCGAACGTCCGGAAGTGACCGGTTCGCCCGATCAAGTCTGGCTCAAGAGGGTCAACGACGCGCTGACCGCGCCGATCGACGCCTGGAACCGCAAAACCGGCCCCGGCGCCGCCAAGCTTGAGCCGGAACGCGGGCCGTACGCGCTGACCACGAAGGCCGACATCCGCACGGAGAACGAGCGGTACCTCTCGGTGCGCTACACCCACGACCTCACCAACAAACCCCACTCGACCTGGGGAAACGGGCGCGCCGCGGTGACCATCGACCTCAAGGAGGGCAAGGCGCTCACGCCGGCCGAACTGTTCGCCCCCGGGAAGTTCACCGACGAGGGCCTCCGGGAACTGACCGAGATCCTCTGGCCCGACAAGGAGCAGTGCGGCCCTCCGAGCACCATTTTCCCGTACCGGCCGCTCCGGGCGGCCGACCTCACCGGAGACCCGAAGGTGTGGCTCGCGTTCGCGCCGACCGCCCTCGAGGTCACGGCCAACATGACCGACCTGGGCTTCACCACCGCCTGCAGCGTCCAAGACCTCACACTGCCCTACGACAAAGTGCGCGGACTGCTGAACCCCGCCCTCGTCGACGGCGTGACCAGCGGAAAGGTGGTCAAAGGCACGTCGTCCGCTCCGCCCGCGCAGGGTGTCACCGACGTCTCGGCCGGCGCGCTCACCCTGCATCTGCCGCAGGACTGGTCCGTGGTCTCGCAGGGACTGGAGAAGGTGCTCGTCGGCCCGGGCTGCCCGGATCCCAAGAAGTACTTCAACTGCAAGTACGTCCTCGTCACGGACAACACCCAGCGGTCCGCCGAGCAGCCGCCGTACCGGCCGGGGGAGTTCTACCGGCGCAGCGCGGGCGGGCGGGCCTGCAACGCCGCCGGGCGGAAGGACCTCCGCCAAGAGGGTGACGCCGCGCGGACGGCTTCCGCCACCGCACCGGTCGGCGGGGTGACGGCGACCTACGAGGAGTGGACGATCCAGTGTGTTCCTCGTGGACAGACGGGTGGAAGCGGCGAGACGAGCGTGACCCAGCGGATCTGGTTCCTTGCGGACAGGCAAATCGTGGTGATGGACGAGTGGCGGACGCCGGGCGTCGAAGAACTCCTTCGTACCGCGACGATCTCCTGACTGACCTGCGAAAGTCCAAAGTGGAATGAGTATTCATTGGGCCGAATGGCCTAACGTCTCGGTTCGTTGCCCGTGACCGTTCGGAGACACCGGGTAACACCACTTACCTCCCTCTCACTCGGTTGGCGGCACGGTCGGACTGAAGTCGAATGACCGCCTACCGACCGGTCACCGATGACAAAGTGCCGCCGATCGCAGCCACTCCCGTTGTCCGGCTCCGCCGCCTCCTCGCCCTGTTAGACAGGTCATGTGCCGCTTCCACCGAGGTGGCACGGGGATGACGAGCCCTAGGGAAACCAGGTTCGAAGGAGGCGGAACGTGGCGGCTACACCGAACATGGAGAGCTCGACGGTCGCCGGTGGCGCGAAGCGCAGCCGGTCACTGCCGAGCCGGGTGGTGCCGCCGATCGAACTGCCCGCGAGCGTCGGGGAGCTTTCGCGCAAGGCGGCGGCCCTGCTCGGCTGGAACGGCATCGTCTTGCCGGAGACCACCGTGCTCGGCCGCAAGATCTGCGTGGTCGCCCGGCTCCGTACCGACGTGCACGCGGAGCGCATCGCGATGGGCATGGGTCCCGTCGTCGATCGCGCCACCGTCGACACCTGGACATGGCCAGAGCTGGCCGCGACCGCACCCGCGCCGGCCGCCGAGATCATCGGCGTCCTCGCGGTCGCCCGGCACTGGCGCACCGCGATGGCCTCCGCGGTTCCGTTCGCACGTTACGGCGAGGCCGCGATGGTTCTCCCATCGCCTGCCGTACTGACGGAAGACTACGTCGGCAACTGTCTGCCGCGTGCCCGCGCCTACGGGCTCGGCATCGTCACCGCCGACCCCAACGCGGTGGCCGACCTCGACCTCGAGGGCCACAGCGAGCGCATGATCCTCGACGAGGACCCGGTCTCGCGTCTGGTCAACGAGATCGTCTACGAGCAGCTGCTCCGCGAAACCGAGCTCCCTGCCGAAGTGGACTGAACGCGCTAACGTCGGGTCCATGCGAGTCGTCATTGCGGGTGGACACGGACAGATCGCGCTGAAGCTGGAGAAACTGCTCTCCGCACGCGGTGATCAGGCGGTGGGGATCGTGCGCAACCCCGGCCACGTCGCCGATCTCGAAGCCGCCGGCGCCGAAGCGGTCGTCCTCGATCTGGAAAAGTCCGATGTGGACGCCGTCGCCAAGGTGCTCGACGGCGCCGACGCCGCCATCTTCGCGGCGGGCGCCGGGCCGGGCAGCGGCACGGCTCGCAAGGACACTGTGGACAGAGCGGCCGCCGAACTCTTCGCGGCCGCTTCCGAGCGGGCGGGCGTCCGGCGGCACATCCAGGTCGGCTCCATGGGGGCGGACAAATGGGAGACCGCGGACGTCTCCGACGAGTTCCGCGTCTACCTCAAGGCCAAGAAGGCCGCGGAAGACGATCTGCGCGCCCGCGATCTCGACTGGACGATCCTCCGGCCGGGGCAGCTCACCGACGACGAGGGCACCGGCAAGGCCCTGATCGCCGAATCCACCGGACGCGGGCCCATTCCCCGTCAGGACGTCGCCGCGATCCTCGTCGCGCTGCTCGACACCCCGTCGACGGCGGGCCGCGTCCTCGAAGCGATCTCGGGTGATACTGCCATCTCTCAGGCCGTTTCCGCTCTGTGAAACTCTAGTGTGTGGACGTAATCCGTCTTTTGAATGAACGGAGAAGGTCCTTGCGCGAGGACATCGCGGTCTTCAGTGGCAGCGCACATCCCGAGCTCGCCGAAGAGATCTGCGCCCATCTCGGCGTTCCCCTGCATCCGGTGAAGGTGCAGCGGTTCGCCAACGACTGTCTCGAAGTCCAGCTCGAAGCGAACTGCCGCGAACGCGACGTCTTCCTGATCCAGCCGTTGGTGCGGCCGGTGCAGGAACATCTCGTCGAACTGCTGCTGATGCTGGACGCCGCCCGGGGCGCTTCGGCGAAGCGGATCACCGTCGTCATGCCGCACTATTCGTACGCCCGGTCGGACAAGAAGGACGCGCCGCGGATCTCGATCGGCGGACGGCTCGTCGCCGACCTGATGGCGACCGCCGGCGCCGATCGCGTCCTCGCGATGACGCTGCATTCGCCGCAGGTGCACGGGTTCTTCAGCGTCCCGGTCGATCACCTGCACGCGTTGCAGGAACTGGCGAAGCACTTCCGCCAGTACGACCTGTCCGCGACCACCGTGGTCTCGCCGGATCTCGGCAACGCCAAGGAGGCCGCGCATTTCGCCCGGCTGCTCGGCGTCCAGGTCGCGGCGGGCGCGAAGCAGCGCTTCGCCGACGACAGGGTCGAGATCAGCTCGGTCATCGGCGAGATCACCGGCCGCGACGTGATCGTCCTCGACGACGAGATCGCCAAGGGCAGCACGGTGATCGAACTGCTCGACAAGCTCCGGGAACTGAAGCCGCGCACGATCCGCGTCGCCTGCACGCACGGCCTCTTCTCCAGCGGCGCGCTCGATCGGATCGGCAGCCAGCCCGACGTGCTGGAGGTCGTCTGCACGAACACGGTGCCCATCCCGCCGGAGGAGCAGAGCCCGAAGCTGCGGGTCCTGTCGATCGCACCCGCGCTGGCGGAGGCGATGCGCCGGATCCACAACGGGGAATCGGTCAGCGCGTTGTTCGAAACCGCCTAAACGGTGCCGAGGACCCGGTCGAGGTAGGTGTTCGTGAAGACCCCGGCCGGGTCCACCTCCTTGCGGACCCGCAGGAAGTCGTCGAAGCGCGGGTACCGCGAGCGCAGCGTCGCGGCGTCGAGGTCGTGCATCTTGCCCCAGTGCGGGCGGCCGCCGACCTCGCCGACGATCGACGCGAATCCGGCGAAGTACTCGCGGTAGGGCATGCCGACGAACTGGTGGATCGCGATGTAGGCCGAGTCGCGGCCGTTCGCGGTCGAGAGCCAGATGTCGTCCGCCGCGGCGACGCGCACTTCGACCGGGAACGCGACCGGGTTCTCCAACTTCGGGACGAACGCGCGGAGTTCGGAGAAGACGTCGTGCAGCGATTCGCGGGGGATCGCGAACTCCGACTCGACGAACCGCACACCGCGATGGGTCACGAAGACGCGATGCGACGTGTCGCTGTACTCGCGGGCGGAGAGGATGTTCGAGGCGAACCGGCCGAGCGGCTGCACGAGTTTCGGCACCGCGCGGCCGAGACGGCACAGGCCGCCGAACGCGACGTTCTCCGTGACCTCGTAGTCGACGAACTCCTTCAGCTTGCTCAGCGGCCGGTGTTCGCTGCCCGCCGGAAGCCGGTTGTTGCGCTTGACCAGGGCGTTCTTGCCGTAGGGGAACCAGTAGAACTCGAAGTGGTCGTTCTCGTCGGCGAACTGGTCGAAGCCTTCGAGGACCTGTTCGAGCGGTTCTGGCCGCTCCTGGGCGGAGAGCAGGAACGAAGGTTCACACTGCAGGGTGACCGTGCTGATGACGCCGAGCGCGCCCAGCCCGACCCGTGCCGCGGCGAAGAGGTCTGGGCGTTCGTCCGCCGAACAGGTGACCACGGTGCCGTCGGCGAGCACGAGTTCGAGCGCGGCGATCTGGGTGGCGATCCCGCCGAGCCGGGCGCCGGTGCCGTGGGTGCCGGTGGAGATCGCGCCCGCGACGGTCTGCGCGTCGATGTCGCCGAGGTTGGTCATCGCCAGGCCCAGCGCGTCGAGTTCGGCGTTGAGCTGCTTGAGCGTGGTGCCCGAACGGACTGTGACCAGGCCTTTCGCGACGTCGGCCGAGGCGATCCCGGTCCAGCCGGTGAGGTCCATCGCGTCCGAGTTCGCGGCGGCGATCGCGGTGAACGAGTGACCGCTGCCGAGCGGGCGCAGGCGCCGTCCGTCCGCGGCGGACCGGCCGATCGCCTCGGCGATCGCGCCCGTGTCACGCGGCCGATGCACACGCAGCGGCGACGCCGTCGCGGTGCCGGCCCAGTTGCTCCACCGTGTCATGCGCCCACCTATTCCGAGAGGCTGTGAGTGCCGAAACAGTAAGTGAATAGTATTCGCGTTTCAAGCCCTTCTGTCGTACCTTAGTTCGGGTGACCAGTGCGACGGTGTACGACTTGGCGACGAAGGACCTGGATCCTCCGTTCGCGATTGTCGACTTGGATGCGTTCGACGCGAACGGCGCCGACCTGCTGCGGCGGGCCGCCGGGAAGCCGATCCGCGTGGTCAGCAAATCCGTGCGCTGCCGGTATCTGCTCGAACGGGTACTCGCGCGGCCCGGCTTCGAAGGCCTCATGTGCTACTCGCTCGCCGAAGCCGTCTGGCATGTCGAGCAGGGGACGTCCGAGGACATCGTGGTGGCGTACCCGACCGCCGATCACGGCGCGCTGCGGCGGCTGGCGGCGAACGACCGGGCGCGGGCGGCGATCTCGATCATGGTCGACTCGCCCGAACACCTCGATCTCGTCGATGCCGCGCTGGGGCAGGGGCATCCCGAAATCCGGGTCTGCCTGGAACTCGATGCTTCGTGGCGGCCGTTGCCCGGCGTGCACATCGGCACCCGGCGCTCGCCGGTGTTCAGCCCGCGACAAGCCGCGGACCTCGCGCGGACCATCTTGTCCCGCAAGGGTTTCCGGCTCGTCGGGATGATGGCGTACGAAGGCCAGATCGCCGGGCTCGGCGACGCGGCCGGCAGCGGGGCCAAGAACTCCGTCATCGGCTGGATGCAGCGAAAGTCCATTGTGGAAATCGCGAAACGCCGCGCGGCCGCGGTTCGCGCCGTCCGGGCGCTGGCGGATCTGGAGTTCGTCAACGGCGGCGGCAGCGGCAGCGTCGAATCGACCGGTGCCGAAGCGGCCGTCACCGAAATCGCGGCGGGGTCGGGCCTCATCGGGCCGACGCTCTTCGACGGCTACGCGCACTTCTCGCCGCGCCCGGCCGCGATGTTCGCGCTGCCCGTCGTCCGGCGCCCCGCACCGAAGGTCGCGACGCTCTTCTCCGGCGGCTACATCGCTTCAGGCCCCGCGGAGTCTTCGCGGCTCCCGACGCCCTACCTGCCCGAAGGTCTTTCGCTTCTCGGCTTCGAAGGCGCCGGCGAAGTCCAAACCCCCGTGTCCGGCGAAGCCGCCCGGCACCTGCGGCTCGGCGACCGCGTCTGGCTGCGCCACGCGAAGGCAGGCGAACTCGCCGAACGCTTCACGCACTACCACGTCGTCGTCGGCGACCGCGTCGACCGGACCGTCCCCACCTACCGAGGCGAGTCCCAAAACTTCGGCTGACCCCGCGACCCCACCCCCCACCCATCCCTGGGGGGCGCGCCCCGCACCAGCGTATCGGGAGGGGGCGACGGGGGACGGGGTTCGGAGGGGTGAGGGGCGAGGTTGTCCACAACTGTGGGTGGGTGTGGACAACTTATGTGGACAACCGGGTAAGGCCAGGTCAGGGCCAGTGTGGTCGGGGTTCCTGGGGTTTGTGTGACTGGTGGGGCGACGAGTTCGGGCGCCGGTGGACACGGATGGAGCAAGGCCTCCATTGGGACGTCCAACGTCTCAAAGGGGGCCTTCAGGACGTCCGGGCCGCGCCGCGGAAGTCCACAATGGACGGACGTGGGCTGAAGGCGTCCTTCACCGCATCGCATGCGGCGAAAGCGTCCTTCAGCCGCCGGAGGCCGAGCGAAGTGACCCTCAGGCTTCCCCGAACTTGCTCGCCAAATAACCCTTCACCACCGACTTCGCCTCCGCCACGATCCGCTCGTCCCCCCGCGGGTCCCGGCGGAAAGCCAGCTTCAGCAGCGCGTCGGCCGTCTCGTTCGCGATCGTCAGTGCGAACCGGATGTCGTCCGGCGGCGACTGGATCCGCGCGGCGAGCACGTCGGTGAGCGCGTCGACGATCACCGCGTTGTTGTCGCGCGTCTCGTCGAGAAGCTGCCTGTCCACGACGTCACCGAAGTGCACCTTCGAGAACCCGGGTACCTCGCGATGCATCGCGAGGTAGATGTCGAGGATCGAGTCCACGACGTCCCACCAGTGTTCGGGCGCGAGCTCGTTCAGGGTTTCCGACACCGAGGCGACGAACCGTTCGAGGTTCCGCTGCGTCAGCGCCTGCACCACGGCCCGCTTGTCGGGGAAGAACTGGTACAGCGAACCGACGGCCACCCCGGCGCGCTTCGCGATCAGCGTGGTCGTCAACGCGTCGTAACCGAGTTCGTCGATCAGCTGGGCGCTGGCGTCGAGCATCTGCTCCACCCGCTTGGCGCTGCGCTGCTGAACGGGCTGCCGCCGGAGCGGAGTCGTCTCCGCTTGCGGTTTCGCGGCCTGGATGTCGGACACTCGGGCTCCTCCTTCGCTGATCTGCGACTTTATCGTGCCGACAGGGTTCCCCCCGGTCGAGTGAAGGCATAGTATCTGAGAACTTTTCATGTTCGGCCGAGTCTGAAGAGGAAAGGTGCGTAGCCGGTGGAGAATCCGACCTTCCCGTCCGAATTCCTGTGGGGTGTATCGACCTCCGCCTTCCAGATCGAGGGGGCGACCGGTGAAGGCGGCCGGGGACAGTCCATTTGGGACACGTTCACCGAAACGGAGGGAAAGATCGCGCGGGCTGAGCACGCCAAGGTAGCGGCCGATCACTTCCACCGCTACTCCGAGGACATCGCGCTCATGGCCGGACTCGGCGTCGGCGCCTACCGCATGTCCTTCGCCTGGCCCCGGATCCAGCCCGACGGTGAAGGCAAGCCCAACGCCGAAGGCCTTGCCTTCTATGACAAATTGCTCGACGAAGTCTGCGCCGCCGGCATCGCGCCTGCCGGGACGCTCTTCCACTGGGACCTCCCACAGGCGCTCGAAGACAAGGGCGGCTGGCTCTCCCGTGATACCGCCGAACGGTTCGGGGAGTACGCCGCCATCGTGGGCGAACGGTTCTCCGATCGGGTGAAAATGTGGATCCCGCTCAACGAGCCCATGGTCATGTCGATCTTCGGCTACGCGATCGGCGAGTACGCGCCCGGCAAGACCCTCCTGCTCGACGCCCTGCCCACCGCTCACTACCAGAATCTCGCGCACGGTCTCGCGGTCCAGGCGCTGCGCGCGGCCGGTGCCCGCAGCGTCGGCACGGCCAACAATCATTCGCCGATCTGGCCCGCCACCGATTCGCCGGAGGACAAGGCCGCCGGCGAATGGATCGACGCCCTCATCAATCGCACTTACGCGGATCCGGTGCTGCTCGGCCGATATCCCGAACAAGTCGTCGCGCATCTCCCGGCCGGTTTCGCCGACGATCTGCCGACCATCGCGCAGCCCCTCGACTTCTACGGGGTGAATTACTACGAGCCGCAGGGCGTCGCCGCGCCCGGCGAAGGCAATCCGCTGCCCTTCGAGCTTCGCGCGATCGAGGGCTATCCCATGACCACCAACGATTCGCCGATCGTCCCGCATGGGCTGCGCGATCTGCTCGTCGGCTTCCACGAGCGCTACCGCGAGCACCTCCCGCCCGTCTACATCACCGAAAACGGCTGCAGTTTCGACGACGTCGTCGCCGAAGACGGCCACGTCCACGACCAGGAACGCATCGACTTCCTCGACAGTCACCTGGTCGCGGTGCGCGAAGCGATGGACGCCGGCGTCGACGTCCGCGGGTACTTCGTCTGGTCCCTGATGGACAACTTCGAATGGTCGAAGGGCTACCAGCCGCGCTTCGGCCTGGTGCACATCGATTACGAGACGCAGAAGCGCACGCCGAAGGATTCCTTCGGCTGGTACCGGGAACTGATCCGCCATGAGTGAGGTCCGGGACCTGCCCGAGGCGCTCGCCGAGCCGGTCGCCAGGGTCCGCGCCGGATGGATGAGCCTGCTGTTCTTCGCGAACATCGCGCTCTGGCTGGGGATCTACGCTCCCATCCAGGTCCTTCTGCCCAAACAGGCCGAACTGCTGGACGCCGCCGACAAAGAAGCCGTGTTCAGCCTGGTCACCGGGATCGGCGCGCTCGTCGCGCTGATCGCCAACCCGGCCGTCGGACTGCTGTCCGACCGGACCTGTTCCGCCCGCGGCCGCCGTCATCCGTGGACGGCGGCCGGCGCCGCGGTCGCCGCCGCCGGACTGCTCGTCCTCGCGTTCGCCCCGAACGTCACGGTCATGGTGCTCGGCTGGTGCCTGGTCCAGGCGGGACTGAACGGGATGCTCGCGATGCTGGTGTCGGCCATCGCCGACCGGGTGCCCGTACCCCAGCGCGCTCAGGTCGGCGGGCTGGTCGGCATCGCCCAGATGCTCGGGACCGTGCTCGGCGCGGTGGTGGTCGTGGTGATGCTCGACCTCGCCGGACTCCCGCTCGGGTACGCGGTGTGCGCGGCCGTCGTACTGACGGGCGCGGCGGCGTTCGTCCTGCGCACGCCGGACGCGCGGCTGCCGGTCGCGTTCCGGCCGTCCGCCCGTCTCCGGGACGTGCTCGCGAATCTGTGGATCTCCCCGCGCAGGCATCCGGATTTCGCCTGGGCGTGGGGGTGTCACTTCATGATCAACCTCGGCAACGCCTTCGGGACGCTGTACCTGTTGTTCTTCCTCAAGGACGCGGTGCACTACGAAGACCCGGACACCGGACTGCTGATCATGATGGGCCTCTACGGCGCGGCGCTCGTCGTCGGCGCGCTCATCGCCGGGCACTTCTCCGACAAATCGGGACGCCGCAAGCCTTACGTGCTCGCCGCGTCGGCGGTGATGGCCGTCGCCGCGGGGCTGCTGGTCGCCTGGCAGAACTGGACGGCCGCGCTGGCGGCGTCACCGTTGCTGGGAGTCGGTTTCGGCGCGTACATGGCCGTCGCGCTGGCGATGCTCACGCAGGTGCTGCCCACCGCGCAGGACCGGGCGAAGGACCTCGGGGTCATCAACATCGCGAACTCGCTGCCGCAGGTGGTGGCGCCGATGCTGACCGCGCCGATTTTGGCCTACCTGGGCGGATATCCGAGCCTCTTCGCGGCTTCGGCGCTGTCCACCGTCATCGCCGCGGTATTGGTCACGCGGGTGAAGGGCGTCAGCTGAAGGTTGGAGACCGCGGACCGGTGCCGGTCGGGGGAGGGGAGTGCAACGGCACCGGCCCGCGGGGTTCGGGGGATGGCAGCGCGCTCCGGGGCAGGTATCGCGCTGCGTTTGTGATCATCAACCTAGCGACCGATTACTGCCTTCGCTAGGTGTTCTGCCGATAATTTTCGATTAATCGCGGTGGGGACCGGAGTGATTACCGAGAGCGGTTCGTCGCGTTCGGGGGTACGCGCGAACCGCCGCCGGCGAAGGCGAGATCGTGGCGTGGTTGCCGAGGGGGCTGCTCGGACCGCCGTTCACTCGCCGGTCTTTCAGGCTGTGATGGGACGACGCGGGTTGACCAGCGCGTGCCTGCCGGTGGTTTCGGCCGGGCTCACGCCGCGGCTCTGCCCCGGGACGCGGCGGCGGCTTTCGCGCCGGTGGTCCTGGGTGGCCGCGATCTGCTGCGGGGCGAGGCCACCGGCGACCAGGTGCTCGTGCGCGACCTGCCATACCGAGCAGGGGGCCTTGCACTTGTGCCAGCGGGTCGAGCAGGTGGGGCAGTCCCCGCGCTCGTCGGGCTCGTGCGCTTGGAGCATCGCGCGCCAGCCTTCGGCGAGCCGGGGGAGCTCCGAGCGGGCGACCGAGACGAGCGACTGCGCGTCGGCCCGGTTCGCGAGATCGGAGAGCATGTCGAGGCGTTCCCAAACCGCGTTGCGGAGAACTTGCCCTAGGACCTGATCCACGGAGAACTCACCGTTACCTTTCCGCCATTTTGGCGGCTTCGTTGAGCGCTGCCCGGAGCTGCCCGAGCTGGCCGGACGTCAGGCGCGCGGTCTCTCCTGGCGGCGAGACGAGAACCACCTGGTTGTCTTCGACGAACACGGTGACGGCGCGTTCGCGGCTGATGAGATCGCCGCACTGCACCCGCCAGACCAGCTGTCCGCCTTCGTAACGGCGCACACTCGCGGTACGGGGGTCGACCGGGGCGGAAGGGGAGACCGGACGGTTCGCGCCGGGGGCGACGGCGACCGTCTGCTGACCGGCGGGGCCGGCCGCACGCAGGTGGCGCGTGGCCATACCGGGCCGTCCCGCGGTGATGGAGCCTGTTGCGATCGAGTCCACGAACTCCACTGGCTCTTCTCCGCTCTCTCGTTCCACGTCGTCTTCGTATCCGCGTGTCCGCACCTGTAGGGGGTTCGGAGACTTGGTAGCTCTCTGTGATCGCGGCCGGTGGCCGGTCGGTCACGGAGATCTGACAACTACAGTGATGTGAAACCGAGTGCGATAGAAGGTCGAACCGCCGTCATAGCGGTGACCGGACGAGGTTTCACGGTAAGCGGTCAAACGACTTCTGCCGGGCCGATCACGACGGGCGATCCGGTGTTTCGCACGGTTGAATAGGTGTGCCTACGCTGTTTCTCGACCCCAACGGAACTGTGAGGGGGCGCAATGGACGCCAGTATCGGTGGCGGCGCTGTCGCCGGCTCGGACGCTGCAAGCGGTTCGGGTCGCCAGAGTCACCCCGTGCCATCGGACGCCTGGGAGCACCCGGAGATGCGAGCCGCGCTGGCCGCCCGGGAGATCTCGTCGGTGTACCGGCTGTTGCGCAAGCACGGTGTTTCGCAGCGTCAGATCGCCGCGATGACCGGCCAGTCGCAGTCCGAGGTGTCCGAGATCCTCAAGGGTCGCCAGGTGATGGCGTACGACGTGCTCACCCGCATCGCTGACGGCCTTGGTGTCCCCAGGGGATACATGGGTCTCGCCTATGACGAGGCGACAGCGATAAAGGTCGTCGGTGCTGCCGACGGCCAGCAGGCGGAGGAGGACGAGTCCGTGAAGCGACGGAGGTTCCTCGCGCACGCCGCCCAGGTCACGATGGGTGCGGCGGTGTTCGGTCCGGAATCGGGTACGTGGTCGGCGGGGCCCGCGAAGACGCCCGCCCCCGGGCGGATCGGCATGACCGACGTCCGCCAGGTGGAAGCCGCGACCAGAGCGCTCCGGTCCCTCGACTACCAGTACGGCGGCGGTTTCTGCCGCGACGCCGTGGTCGCGCAGCTGTCCTGGGGACAGCAGATGCTCGAGTCCAGCGGCACCGAGATGGTCAAGAACCGCCTGTACGTCGCCCTCGCCGACCTGCACAGCCTGGCAGGCTGGACGTCCTTCGACACCGGACTCATGGATTCCGCTCGCGGACATTTCGCGAACGCGCTGGACCTGGCCAAACAGGGCGACAACCACCCGCTGGTCGCCAACGTCCTCTACCGGATGGGCCGCGTCTACCTGCACCAGGACGCCCCCAACGACGCGCTGAAACTGTTCCAGCTCGGCCAGATCGCCGCTCAGGAATCGGGCTCCGAGCTGGCGGTCGCCGTGCTCTGCGCCAACGAGGCCTGGGCCTACGCGATGATGGGCAACGAGGAACAGGCCGTGAAGCTGCTCGGCCGGAGCAAGGACAAGTTCGCCCGCGCGAACCTGGCCGAGGCCGAATCCTGGGTCAAGTTCTTCACCGAGACCGACGTCTACGCCATGATCGGCACCGTGCACACCGTGCTCGCGTCGAAGAACGCCGAGCACACCAAGTACGCGATCCCGGCGCTGACCAAGGCCGTCGAGTCCTACACCGACGACATGGCCCGCAGCAAGACGTTCATGCTCAGTGCCCTGGCCACGAACCACCTGCTCGAAGGCGATCTCGACCACGGCGCCAAGGTGGGCTCGAAGGCCGTCGACTGTGCCGAGGGCATCAAGTCCGAGCGGGTGAAGGACCGGATGCGGCCACTGCAGGTCGAGGCGGAGCGCCGCCGGAACAACGCGGACGCCCGTGACCTCGCCGACCGCCTCAACTCCTTCTACGCCGCCTGAGCCGACCGGACCGGGCGGCCGGTTCACGCCCGGCATCCTGCGCGACGCCCTCGGGCGGACGTGCGATCTGCTGGGCGTCGACCCCGAAGGCGCCCGCCTGCTGAGGTTCACCAACAACGCCGTCTACGCGCTGGCGAGCGCGCCGTTCGTCGTCCGGATCGTCGGCTCCACCCGCCTGCGGCATCGCGTCGGCACGGTCGTGCGGGTCGCGCGGCACTTCGAACGGCACGCGGTGCCCGCCATCCGCCTCGTTCCCGGGCTCGACCAGCCGCTGCCGGTCGGCGAACATCTCGTGACGGTCTGGTGGAAGGTGCCCGAGACCGGCCGGAAGGCGAAGTCGGCGGACCTCGCCGGGCTGCTGCGCCAGGTCCACGCGCTGCCGCCGCCCGAGGGGCTCGCCGAATGGGCGCCGCTCGCCGCGGTCCGCGCCCGCGTTTCGGACGCGGAAGAGCTGGACGAGGGCGACCGGCGGTTCCTGCTCGAACGCTGCGCCGAGGTCGAAGCCGCGCTCGTGGACCTCGACTTCCCCCTGCCCAGGGGCCTCGTCCACGGGGACGCGCACACCGGGAACGTGATCCCCGGACCGGACGGGCCGGTGCTGTGTGATTTCGATTCGTCCTGTGTCGGGCCGCCGGAATGGGATCTGACGCCGCTCGCCGTCGGCCATGAACGGTTCGGTGATCCCCCGGCCCGCTATCGCGTGTTCGCGCAGCGGTACGGATTCGACGTGACGACGTGGTCCGGCTTCTCGGTACTGCGCGCGATCCGTGAACTGAAGCTCACGACGAGTGTTCTCCCCATTCTCCGGAGTCATCCCAGCGTGCGGGATGAGCTGCGAAAACGATTGAACGATCTGCGGCACGGACACACCGGCGCGCGCTGGAACCGGTATCGCTGACTCACCCGGGAAAGGCATCTGCACGTGCATTCGCCGACGGCGAATGACCGTTCGTCGCTTGTCCGAATTCGCCGATCAAACGGTGACGAATTCGCCCGGGCTAATCACTTCTCTCGGCCTAATGCTCCCCCGAATGTGCAACTTGCAGCTACGCTGCGTCATTCACATCGGTGCGTTCACTCGGTCGCCGGGCACCGATCGGTGCCTTGGGTTCACAGCCGTTCCAGTCGTGTGCGCAGAGCGTCAGCCTCCGGGCGGCCGAGGCCGACGAGGATGGGCAACGCCCGGTCGTAGTACCGCCGAGCCTCGTCGGTGTCGCCCTCCGCCTCGGCGACCTCGCCGAACGCGGCCAGTGCCCTGGCCACCTCGAACCTCGACCCGCTGGCCTCCATGGTGGCCAGCGACGCTTCGAGTTCGGTCCGGGCGGCCGCGAGATCCCCGGTCGCGGTGAGGGCGCGGCCGAGTTCGGTCCGGGCGCGGGCCACGTTGTAGGGGTCGGCGGACAGCACTTCGCGTGCGCCGGCGAGGTGCTCGATCGCGGGTTCCGGCCGTCCGGCCTTGAGCTGGGTCGAGCCGAGGTTGATCAGCGCGAGCCCGATGTCGTGCGTGCGGTTCTGGCCTTCGCTCAGGCGATGGTCTTCGGTGAACCACCGCACCGCGTCGTCGAGCCTGCCCTGCGCCAGCGCGACCAGGCCGAGCCCTTCCACCGACCGGATCTCGACGACCTCGTTCCCGGCCTTCCGCGCCGCTTCGCGTCCGGCCTCGTAGTGGGAGACGGCTTCGTCGTACCGGCCGGTGCCGCGGCAGGCGGCGCCGGCGCGGTTGTGCATCAACGCCTCGGCCGACGCGTTGCCCCACGCCCGAGCGCAGCGCACGCCGGCCTGGCTCACCTCCAGGAAGTCCGGATAGTGCTTGCGCAGCAGGAAGAGCGGCCACATCGCGGCGGCGAGCTGCCAGCCCAGTTCCGGCAGCTGCCAGGTTTCGGCGGTCTTGACGGCGGCGATGAGGTTCTCGCGTTCGAGTTCGAGCCAGGCGAGTTCCTCGTCGGACGACGCGAACGACATCGGCGACGGTGGCCGGTACTCGTAGCGGTACGGGATCGGGTCCTGGTCGGGCACCGTCATGACGGTGGTCTTCGACGCGGTGAAGAGGTACCACTCGAGCATCCGGCGCACCGCGATGTCGCGGTCGTACTCGTTGCCCGCCGTCTTCTCCTTGGCGTGCAGGCGCGCGAGGTCGTGGAAGGTGTACCGGTCGTCGCCGCGGTCGATCAGCAGCCCGACGTCGACGAGCTGGTCCAGCAGGTCTTCGGCGACCTCCTCGCGGACGGCGATCGACGCGGCCGCCACGCCGACCCCGAAATCGGGTCCGGGATGGAGCCCGAGCGCCGCGTACAGCGCGGCCGCGTCCGAGGGAAGCTCGTCATAGGAGAGGTTGAAGCTCGCTTCCACCGATTGCGCCTCTTTCGTCGACAGCGTGGCCAGTCGACGATATTCCTTCCCCAGTTCGGTGGCGATCTTCTCCAGCGACATCTTCGGCCGTCCCGCCAGCTTCGCGCTGACCGTGGTGAGGGCGATCGGCAGACCGCCGCACAGCTCGGCGATGTCCCGCGCCCGCGCGGCTTCGGCGCCGACCCGCTCCGCGCCGACCGCGCGGCCCAGCAGCTCGGCGCTGTGCGCGGAACCGAAGGGCGCCAGCTCGACGAGCCGCGCGCGATGTTCGGTCTGGAGCCTGCCCAGACGGCGCCGCGAAGTCACGATCACGAGGCTTCCCACCCCGGCGGGCAGCAGCGGAAGCACCTGTTCGGTCGATCCCGCGTTGTCGAGCAGCACGAGCAGCGGCCGTTCGGCGGTCGTCGTGCGGTAGAGGGCGGTGAGCTCCTCGACATCCGAAGGCAGCCCCTCCGGCGGAACACCCAGCGCGCGAAGGAACCGGCCGAGCGCTTCGCTCACCGAGAGCGGGCCGTTGGTGCTGAACCCGCCGAGATCCGCCCAGAGGTGCCCGTCCGGGAAGCGGTCTCCGAGCTGACGGCCCCACGCGGTGGCCAGCGCGGTCTTCCCGATCCCGCCCTGTCCGCTGATCAGCTGCACGGCGGGCCCGTCGGTGTCGTGCTGGGCCAGCAGGTTCTCCAGCAGCGCGAGTTCGGCGGCGCGGTTGGTGAAATGCGCGGGCGCGGGCGGGAGCTGGCGCGGGCCCGAACTCACCTGCCTGGTGAGCCTGACCGCCGATCGCTGCCGCGGTACCTGTGGCGTGCTGACTTCACTTTCACCCGGCAACGGGCCGCCCATCAACCATCCCCTCTTCGGGTTAACCCCAGCGAACGCGTAGAGCATTCCGGTGGAACCCGGGGGAGGACAGCGAAACCGCCCAAATGCGGCCGTATGGAGCAAACAGTGTCACAGCTCGGTCGTCTGTAGATTGTGGCCGAAATGGGGCACAAGCTTCTACCGAGTGAAAGAAGGATCCATGAGCACAGCAGGTAAGACCCGCTGGCAAGAAGGACTGTCGAACGAGCTGGAGCACTGGAGGATCTGGCTCTCCGGCGGCCCCGAGGCCTTCGCGGGCGGCGGGTTCAACGACTACGAATGGCGGACCAGCCCGGACTCGGACCTGCGGAACCAGCCGCATCTGACGCGTAACCTCGAGCCGTTCGCGCCGGAAAGATCGACGGTGCGCATCCTCGACGTCGGGGCGGGCCCGCTGACCTGCGTCGGCAAGGTATGGCCCGGTCGCACGGTGGAGATCACCCCCGTCGACCCGCTCGCCGACCGGTACAACGCCCTCCTCGCCGAGCTGGAGCTGACCCCTTTGGTGGCCACCCAGGACGCCGAGGTGGAGAAGCTGTCCGAGGTGTTCCCGGTGGACCACTTCGACCTGGTGTACTGCCAGAACGCGCTGGACCACGTGTACGACCCGGTGCTGGGCACCCGTCAGATGCTCGAGGTCGTCAAGCCGGGCCACGCCGTCGTGCTGATGCTCAACGTCAACGAGGGCGAGCGCGAGAACTACTTCGGGCTGCACCAGTGGAACTTCTGCCGTGAAGGCGACGACCTCGTCGTCTGGAACCACGACGGCCGGGTGAGCGTCAACGAAGAGCTTTCCGGGATCGCCGAGGTGCGCTTCGAGCCCGAGTCCACCGAGACGTTGATGATCGTTTCGCTGGACAAGAAGGCCTAAGTCGTCGGGACGACCGGGGCTCGCGTGAGGACGACGGCGAAGCCGAACGCGAGCCCCGGCGACGTGCGACCACGCTCATTCATGAGCTACCCTCGACCAAGAGCGTGCCGTCGTGGACGTCGCGCGAGTCGCAAGGCCAGGTGACCTGGGGCATGACCGGGAGCCTGGCCTTACGCATATCGCCGGACGGTCAGGTCGGCGTATCCATCCGGATTTCGTGGACGCAACCGCTCAGCGGCTCGAAGAAGGCGGCGCTGCCGGTGAGCCGGGCCCGGACCGCGCCGGCGACGACGTCGGCGATCCACAGCAACGGCTCGTCTTTGCCGAATCGATGTTCTACACGAAACGCTGTTCCTCTCGGCAGATATGGCCGCGCGTGCCGGACGCTGTCGACGTCCCGCTTGTTGAGGTCGGCTTGCCGCGCCTCGGCGACGAGTGTGTCGACACCGACGGCATGCAGCTCGACGACCAGTCGCTGTAGACACAGCGCGCGACTGCGCTCCTGCCGCTTCGGCCTCACCGGTGTACCGACGGTGACCACATGCAATTCGTCGAAGTCGGCGACTCGCTTGACGACGTCGAGCTTCTCCTGGTGATCCATCGGGTACCAGTGCAGCTTGCTGCTGCGGCGTCCGCCGCGAACGTCCAGCATCACTCGCGAAGTTCGGCGTGCCGGGTAATCGGTAGCACCGCCGCCGCGAGTACGTAGAAGCCTCCGGAGGGATCCTCGTGGAACGACTCGTCGGCGAAGGCCTGCGGCGGAGACATCCGCAAAGCGTATGCGGCCCCTCTGGCACCACTATTCAGCGATGCCGGACGTGTCATGGTTCCCAAAGTGAAAAAATGCGCCGACCTAAGTCGTCGGGACGACCGGGGCTCGCGTGAGGACGACGGCGAAGCCGAACGCGAGCCCCATCACCGTCAGTTCCAGCGTCGCCCACGCGGCGAGCGCCGTGCGATTGTGCCGCACGATCTGCGGCATCAGCTTCCAGCGCGTGTACGCACCGAGGCCCGCGATCACCCCGGTGCACAACAGCTTCAACAGCACCAATTGCCCATACGGCGTGGTGAAGACGCCTTCCCAGAAGCCGAGCGACGGGTTGAGCGAGATCTCGATCAGCCCGTTGAACAGCCCGGTCGCCGCGCCGAGGATCAGGCACAGCGTCGCCAGCTTCGAGAACCGCGGCAGCGCGTGCGCCAGCAGCGTCCGGTTCCCGACGAGCAGCACCGCCATCGCGCCGAGCCCGCCGGTCCAGGCGACGGCGCTCATCACGTGCAGTTCCATCGAGATCATCGTGTAGTCGTGGTAGTTCCAGTTCGACGCGTGCCCGGTGACCGGCAGCGGAAGCAGCGCGAACAGTCCCAGCCCGACCCGGACCTCGGCGGGCACCTTCTCTCCGTGCTTCAGCGCGAGAATCCCGAGCCCCGCGTGCAGCAGGGCCAAGACGGCGACGATCAGCAGTGCCTTCCCGGCGCCGACGTCGGCGATGTAGCTCCCGACGTCCGAAATCGACAGCGTGCTGGAACCCGGCCGGTATTCGGCGGTCTGCAGGATCAGCGCGACGAGCGCGGTGGTCGCCCAGACCAGCGCGGCCGCCACGCCCGCGGGCCGCGCGATCCGCATGATCGGCTCCGAGAGCTTCGGCCGGTCGTAGCCGACCAGTACCGAAAGCAGCGCCAGCCCGATCGTCGCGACCGCCGAGATGTCCAGCAGCACCCGCACGATCGGGATCGAGACCGAGACCACCTCGCTGACCTGCGCGACCCCGGGCACCGGGGCGGTGGCCGTCAGCGCGACACCGATCAGGGCGCCGACGATACCCGCCGTCACCACGCAGAACAGGACGGCGACGCGGGCGCGTGAGGTGGTCTCGGTCTGGGTCATGACCCGCTCTTCTCCTTGTCACCGGCGCCGGTGCGCAGTGCGACGGTCAGTCCGACGGCGAGCAGCACGACGGCACCCGCGATCCACACCCAGATCGGCACGCCGGACGAGCCTTCGCCGCCGGTCGCCGGGGTGGTCTCGGCCTGGCCCGCGTTGCTGCGCGCGGCGTCGGCGCTCGCCGGGGTCCCGGTGCCCGCGGCGGTGAGGGTGAACGGCACCTCGCCGGTCACGGCGTGCCCGTCCGCGGACAGGATCCGGTAGCCGATCTTGTACTCGCCCGCCGGGCCGAGCGGCCGCAGCGGCACGGTCACGACGCTGTCGCGGACCTCGACCTGGCCTTCGGCCCACTGGCCGCCGCCCGGGCCGATGACCGCGATCTGGTTGACGTTCGCGTTCTGGACGTACTGGTCGAACGTGAGCGTGATCTTCGCGGGCCCGGCGGCGATCGAAGCGCCCTTCGCCGGGTCGGAGGAGATCAGGACGTTGTGCGCCAGCGCCGGGGTGGCCGTGGCGAGCCACGCCACCCCGGTGATCGCCAGCGCGACGATCGCTTTACGCATCTACTTTCCTTCGGTGTCGCTCTTGCCGGAGACGGCGGTGGCGCGGCGGGCACGCAGGGTGGCACCGGCGCCGACGCCGAGGCCGAGCGCACCGACGACCAGGCCGGCGCCGCCGAGCCAGCGGGCGGTGTTGTCGGACGACGAAGAAGCGGCATGCGACTCCTCGGAGGCCTTCGAGTCGGTGCCGTGGCCGCCACCGTGCCCGTCGGCGGTCTTCTCGGCGAGCTTCACCGTCGGCGCGGGGTGCTCGGGTTCCTCACCGGAGGCCGGGGTCGGCTGGTTCCACTCGACGACCTTGCCGTTCTCGTAGGTCTGGGTGGCGGGGAACTCGATCGTGTCGACGTTGGCCGGGAATTTGCCCGCGCTGATCTGGAACTCCTGGAACTCGGTGGACCCGGCGGCGATCTTGTTGCCGGGTTCGGCGGTCCAGGAGACCTTCGTGACGGCCTCGGTGATCTGCGTGCCGGAGTCGGTGGTCACCGGGGCGGGCAGCTTGGACTTGACGACCTCGGCCTTCCAGCCGGGAAGCGGCTTGGCGCGCACGGACGTGAGCGCGTACTCGGGCTTGACGGTGATCTCGACCTTGGTGGTGCCGGCGTCCTTCTCCTCGTTGGGGACGCGGAAGAAGATCGAGCCGTAGCCGCCCTTCGACGGCTGGGGGCCGTAGACGTTGGCGGTGACGTGGGCCGAGGCGACCCCGGCGGACAGCAGGCCGGCGATGCCGACGGTGGCGGCCAGGAAACCGGCGCGCTTGAAGACGTGCTTGGACACGAAAACTCCTGAACGTGACTGAGACGGCGGGCTCGGGGGCCTCGCCGGATTACGGGGGATGTCGTGGGTTCAGGAGAACAGTGGCGGGCCGCGCCTGCCGTGGACGCGGCGGAGGTCGACCCGGACGAGGTGACCGGGGCCCGCCGGGCGGGCGAGCACCGGGGCCGCGACCGCGGCGGGCACCGGGAGCGCGTTGAGGATGAAGGGGGCCAGCGCGCGCAGGCAGGCGAGGACGCCGAGCAGCAGTCCGTCGGCCTTGGCCAGCAGCAACGCGGTGATCAGCGTGGCGACGACGTGCGCGACGGTCATCGCGAGGCCGCCCGAGCTCGGGGCGGGTTCGTCATGGGGCTGATGACTGCTCAGCGAGCTGAGCACGAGGTGCATCACGACCTGACCGGCGCCGAGGTCGACGATGGTGGCCAGGGGGCCGCGCGCCTTCGCGGCGAGCGCGGCGGCGTTCCAGCCGATCAGCACGGTGAGCAACACCGTCATCGCCGTATCGGGGAGGTCGCCGTCCCCGATCATGTGAGCGGTCACGGCCAGCGCTGCGGAACTCACACCGAGCAACCCGCCACGCACAGCGCGTAACGCGCTTCGGTGATGGCTGCCTTTACTCACGGGTGAAGGGTATTCGACGCACGTCCGGGTGGTCGATCTCCTCCCGGCTGGTGAGCAGGGGGAAAGACGGCGTGTGCGTTTGCCCGATCAGGCCGGATCGGGCAGGTTGGCGGGATAAAAGGCGGTAAACAGGGGTTTGACCGCGAGCGTTTTGGGTAGTCAGGCTCCCGATACAGCTACTCCGAATGGGTGAGGAGTCTCACCCAGAGGCGGCGGGAGAACCAGCACGCGATGAACCTCTTCGAGTACATCTCGGATCGGTGGGACAGACTCGCCCTCCAAGGGCTCCTCCATGTCAGCGCGGTCGTGCAGTGCACGATCCTGGCCGCCGTCCTCGGCGTGGTGATCGGCGTCGCCGTCTACCGCAGCCCGATCGGGTCGGCCGTCGCCACGGCGCTGGCGAGCACGATCCTCACCGTCCCTTCCTTCGCCCTCCTGGGGCTGCTCATCCCGGTGTTCGGCCTCGGCGCGAACACCACCGTCATCGCGCTCGTGCTCTACGCCTTGCTGCCGATCGTGCGGAACACGATCGTCGGGCTGAGCGGGGTGGATCCGGCGGTCAGCGACGCGGCGCGCGGGATCGGCATGAGCCGGTTCGGCGTGCTGACCAGGGTGGAGCTGCGGCTCGCCTGGCCCGCGATCCTCGCCGGGATGCGGGTCGCGACGCAGATGCTCATGGGTATCGCGGTCATCGCGGCCTACGCCAAGGGCCCGGGCCTCGGCTCCGAGGTCTTCTCCGGCCTCACCAACGCGGGGAGCACGAACTCCCTCAACCAGGCATTGACCGGGACGCTCGGCGTGGTCGTCCTCGCACTGGTCCTCGACGCCGTTTACGTCCTGATCAACCGTTTGACCGTCTCTAGGGGTGTCCGTGGCTGAGTCTCCTGAAACCGTATCCGGCGTCGAGATCGAGCTGGAGAACGTCACGAAGCGCTACCCCGGCACCCGTGAGCCCGCGGTCGACGACTTCTCGATGGTGGTGCCCGCGGGCAAGATCGTGGTCTTCGTCGGCCCGTCCGGCTGCGGCAAGACCACGACCATGCGCATGATCAACCGGCTGATCGAGCCGACGTCGGGCCGTATCACCATCGGCGGCGACGACGCGCTCAAGCTCGACGTCGACACCCTGCGCCGCCGCATCGGCTACGCGATCCAGCAGGCCGGGCTCTTCCCGCATTTCACCGTCGCGCAGAACATCGCCGTGGTGCCCGGGCTGCTCGGCTGGGACAAGAAGAAGGTCAACGACCGGGTCGAAGAGATGATGGACCTGGTCGGGCTGGACCCGGCCGATTTCCGTGACCGGTTCCCGCGTCAGCTGTCCGGTGGGCAGCAGCAGCGCGTCGGCGTCGCACGGGCGCTCGCGGCCGACCCGCCGGTGCTGCTGATGGACGAGCCGTTCGGCGCGGTCGACCCGATCACCCGCGGCAACCTGCAGGACGAACTGCTGCGGCTCCAGACCGACCTGAAGAAGACGATCGTCTTCGTCACCCACGACTTCGACGAGGCCGTGAAGCTCGGCGACAAGATCGCGGTGCTCGGCAACCAGTCGCGGATCCTGCAGTACGACACCCCGGACGCGATCCTCGCGAACCCGGCCGACGACACGGTCGCCGGTTTCGTCGGCGCCGGTGCCTCGCTGAAGCAGCTGACGCTGCTGCGGGTCCGCGACGTCGAGTTGAAGCAGGACGCGCTCACGGCGACGGTGAGCGAATCGCCGTCCGAGGTGCGCGAGAAACTGGTCCAGCAGCGCAAGCATTTCGTGCTGGTGCTCGACCAGCGGCGCCGTCCGATGCGGTGGGTGCACGTCCGCGAGCTGACCACGGCGACGTCGCTGTCCACCGCGGGCAAACCGCTGCGCGACTACGTCAGTCTCCAGTCGACGCTGCAGGACGCGCTCGAAGCCATGCTCGCCGAGGGCGGCAGCGTCCCGGTGACCGGCCCGCGCGGCGAGTACGCCGGGACGATCGAGCTCGACACGGTCATCGCGACGATCCAGCAGCTGCGCGAGGAGCACTCCGACGACAGCCCGGCGGAAGGTGTGACCGCATGACGGCCGTCGATACCGGGTTCTCCACCGAGTCCTCGTCGAGAGGCGCCGAACGGGTCCGCCTGTTCGCCCAGCCCGCCGCGGTGCTGCTGATCGTCGCCGGGGTGCTGATCTGGGTGTTCAGCAGCGAACTGAGCGCGACGGAGAAGGAGACCCTCAACGCCGCCGGGCTGTTCGCCGCGCTGCGCGACCACCTGGCGATGACCGTCGTGGTCACCGCGATCGTGGTCGCCGTCGCGGTGCCGCTCGGCGTGCTCGTCACGCGGCCGTGGGCGAAATGGGCGGCGCCGGTCTTCCTGGCGGTCGCGAACATCGGCCAGGCCGCGCCCGCGCTGGGCGTGCTGGTGCTGTGGTTCATCGTCACCGGCGCCACCGGCGGGCTGTGGGTCGCCGCGCTGCCGCTGGCGTTCTATTCGCTGCTTCCGGTGCTGCGGAACACGATGGTCGGCCTGCAGCAGGTCGACCCGTCGCTGATCGACGCCGGCCGCGGGATCGGCATGTCGGCCTCCGGGGTGCTGTGGCGGGTCGAGTTCCCGCTGGCCATCCCGCTGATCCTGGCCGGCCTCCGGACCTCGCTGGTGCTGGCCGTCGGCACGGCGACCTTCGGCATGTTCGTCAACGCCGGGGGTTTCGGCCTGCTGATCGACACCGGCTACAAGCTCAACCTGACGAAGGTGCTGATCACCGGCTCGGTGCTCGCCGTCGCGCTGGCGCTGCTGGTGGACTGGCTCGGCGCCGTGGCGGAACAGTTCTTCGGACCGAAGGGACTGCGCTGACATGCGACGTCTGAAAGCACTGTTCGGCGCGGTCCTGTTGTGCGGCACGCTTTCCGCGTGCGGGCTCGAGGTCAACACCGCGCTGCCGTACAAGATCGAACCCGGTTCGATCCAGCCCATCGAATCGCTCAAGGGCGTCAAGGTGACGGTGGGCTCGAAGGACTTCACCGAGAACATCATCCTGGGCTACATGGCCGAGATGGCGCTTTCCGCGGCGGGCGCGGACGTCGTCGACCTGACCGACATCAAGGGCTCGAACTCGTCGCGGCAGGCGCTGCTCGCCGGCCAGACCGACGTCACCTGGGAGTACACCGGCACCGGCTGGATCAACTACCAGGGCAACGAACTCCCCGTCCCCGGCGGGGAACAGGCCCAGTACGAAGCCACGAAGGCGGCCGATGAGGCGAAGTTCGGCGTCACCTGGCTGAACTACTCGCCGCTCAACGACCAGTACGCCTTCGCGGTCACCGAGGCCTACGGTGCGGCGAACAACCTGAAGACGACGTCGGATCTGGCGGAGTTCCTGAAGCGGAAGCCGGACCAGAACGTGTTCTGCCTGGAGACCGAATTCACCAGCCGTCAGGACGGTTTCCCCGCCGCCGTGCGGGCGTACGGGTTCCAGAACCCGGTGATCAAGAACTTCGGCATCGGGACGATCTACTCGGCCGTGGCGAGCGGGACCTGCCCGATCGGCGAGATCTTCACGACCGACGGCCGGATCGCCGGGCTGAACCTCCGCGTCCTCGAAGACGACAAGAAGGCGTTCCCGCAGTACAACGCCGTGCCGACGCTGCGGACGGAATTCCTGAACCAGCACCCGGAACTGCGGGGACCGCTGGAAACCGTCGCCGCCGCCCTCGACAACGAGCAGATGATCGAGCTGTGCAAGCAGGTCGACGTCGACGGTCGGGACCAGGGCGAGGTCGCCTACGAATGGATGAAGAAGAAGGGTTTCATCTCTTAGTTCCAGATATGTCATGAAAGGGTCGTTCAGGACATCTTTCGTCCTGAACGACCCTTTCATGACATCCGGTGCGGCTTCAGATCCCCAGCCGGTGCAGCAGCTTCCCCTCCAGCTGGTCCAGCTCCCCGGCCACGGCTCGGTGCGCCGCCTTCCGCCGCGCGGCGGGCATCCGCTCCGAAGCGCGAACGGTCGCCGAAAGCTGCTCCAGCGTCCCCTGGGTGTCCTTCGCGAAGGCCACATCGGCGTCTGTCGCCTTCGCGGACTTCTTCAGCTCCGCGAGCCCCTGCGTCAGCCCCGCGATCCGCGCGTGCAACGCCGCACCGCGTCCGCTGAACTCACCGAGCTGGTCGACGGCGACGCCGAGCTTCTTCGCTTGATAACGGTCGTATAGCTCTCGTGCGGCGCCCGCCGCTCGAACGGCGTACGGCGCGATCACCGGCAGTACGGCCGGTCCGACCACTTTGGCCACCGCGACGGCGTTCTTCGCCTTCTTCGGGGTAAACCTGCCTTCGCCCTCGACGGCTTTGGCCTTGCGCGCCATGGCACCTCCCACGCTGTGTCACTGACGAACTTACTGGTCCCCGATGTGGCGGGCATGTCGGCTTGCCGGTGGCCTTCTAGAGTGTTGTCCGTGAGTAACGAGGTGCTACTGGACGCGGGAGCGGTGAGCCGCTGCCGGCGTCGCGTGCACCTGGAACACGATCCGGCGATGCGCGAGGTCCCGCTCGCCCCGCCCGACCCGGCCGCCCAGCAGCGGATCGCCGACGCGTCGGCGCATCGCGACGCGATCGTGCAGCGGCTCATGGACGCGACCGGCCCCGAGGCGACCTGGGTCAAGATCCCTCGCGACCTCCCGGCCGCCGAGCGCGTGCAGCTGACCGAAGAGGCCTTCGCCGCCGAAGCGCGCTACATCTGGGGAGCGCTGCTCCCGGTGGATCGCGCCGGTCACCGGCGTGGCGGCTCCGAGCTCCTCGTCAACACCGGCGACGGCTACGTGCCGGTGCTGGTCGTGCGGCACCGCATCACCGATCGTGGCGCGGGCGCGCCGACCACCGTGATGACCGACCTCGACCCGGCGAACCGGGTGCCCGACCCGGCGCGAAAGGTCCGCTCGCAGCCGCGGGACCAGATGCGGCTCGCGCACCTCTATCGGATGCTCGAAGCGCTCGGAAAGCACGAAGGACACCGCGCCGTCGGCGGCGTCATCGGTCTCGACGCGGACGTCGTCGTCTGGCACGACCTGTCCGCGGCCACCTGGCCTGGCGGCCGAAGCGCGCTGACGGAGTACCAGAGCCGCTTCGCCGACAGGCTCGCCATCGCGACCGCCGCCGCCGAAGGGGAAGAGGCGCTCGCTGAGCCTTCTCGCGTCCTCGAATGCCGGCGCTGCCCTTGGTGGCCGACGTGCGAGGTCGTGCTCACCGAAACCCGCGACGTCAGCCTGGTCGTCCGCGGCGAGGACGCGATGGAGCTGCGCCGCGCCGGGGTGTCCACAGTGGACAAGCTGGCCGCGCTCGATCCGGCCGACGAGCCCCCGCCGATGAACTGGACCGGCGGCACCTTCGCCGACTCGATCATCCTGGCGCGCGCCTGGCTCGCCGATCTCACGATGGTGCGCAAGGTCGACCGCGTCGAGGTCCCGCGCGGCGACGTCGAGGTCGACGTCGACATGGAGAGCTTCGGTGATTCCGGCGCGTACCTGTGGGGTTCGCTGCTGACCGGCGCCGACATCGGGATGGAGCAGGGCTACCGGGCGTTCGCGACCTGGGAGCCGCTGCCGACCGCCGACGAGGCCCGGTCGTTCGCGGAGTTCTGGGCCTGGTTCACCGAAGTCCGCGAGCGCACGCTCGCCGCCGGCCTGACCTTCCGCGCCTACTGCTACAACGCGCTCGCCGAGAACCGCTGGCTCTTCGGCTCCGCGAGCCGTTTCGGCGAATACCCCGGTGTTCCCAAGAAGGCCGAGATCGCGTCCTTTGTGGACTCCGAGGAGTGGATCGACCTCTTCCGCAGCGTCACCGACCAGTTCCTGTGCTCGCACGGCAAGGGGCTCAAGGTCATCGCACCGGTCGCCGGGTTCGCGTGGCGCGATCCGGAAGCGGGCGGCGAGGCGTCGATGAGGTGGTACCGCGACGCCGTCGGCATGGACGGCGGTGTCCCCGACGACGTCCAGCGGGAGCGTCTCCTGCGCTACAACGAGGACGACGTCCTGGCCACGCACGCGCTGCGGAACTGGATGACCGACCACGCGCAGACGTCCGTGCCGTACATGAACGACCTCTGACCCCGGCTCTTACCGAGCTTGCGATCATTCACGCCCCTGTGGATACTCGTTGACGAGTACTCGTCTACGAGGAGGCGTGGTGAAGCGGCGCAAGGTCGGGAATCTGCTGGCGCTGGCGATCCTGTCCACGCTGAACGAGCGCCCCATGCATCCGTACGAAATGGCCTCGGTCCTGAAGAGCCGCGGCAAGGACCGCGACATGGGGATCAAGTGGGGGTCCTTCTACACGGTCGTCGGCAACCTGCGGAAACACGGCCTCATCGAGGCCGCGGAGAGCGGTCGCGACGGCGCCCGCCCCGAGCGCACGGTGTACCGGATCACCGACGTCGGCCGTGACGAAATGCTCGACTGGCTGCGTGAACTTCTCGCCGAGCTCGCGCCGGAGGAGCCGAAATTCGTCGCCGGGCTGTCGGTGATGGGGTGGCTCGGGCCGGACGAGGTGGTCGCCCTGCTCCGCACCCGGCTGGCGGCACTGGACGAGGACATCGCCTCGACGCGAGCGGAGCTGGCGCGGCTGATCGAGGAGATCCCGCGGTTGGTGCTGCTCGAAACCGAGTACCACCTGGCGATCCGCGTCGCCGAGGCCGAATGGGTCCGCTCGATCCTCGGGGAACTGACTTCCGGTTCGATGCCGGGGCTCGCGCAGTGGCGGGCCTTGGTGGCGGAAAGGGGGAGTACCCGCAGCTGAAAGAGCCCCGGCGAGGTGTTGCAGCACCCCGCCGGGGCGACGATCCCGCAACCGGAACCCGGCCACGAGACGGCACTTCGAGGATAACCGGGCTCCGGGCGAACAACCTGGAGAGACATGTCGAACATCAAGGACAGGAAACGGTTCAAGATCGTGCCGGAGATGGGCGGCGCGCTGGCGCGGAACTACGCCCGGCAGCGCGGCACCGGACCGCAGATCGAAAACTGGCGGCGGCAGGCCCGCGAACTCACCGCGGACCTGCCGGAAGGCGCGAAGATCCTCGAGGTCGCCTTCGGCCCCGGCTACTTCGCCGTCGAACTCGCGCGGCTCGGGTTCTCCGTCACCGGCCTCGACGTCGCGCCGACGTTCGTCGAGATCGCGAGTGGATACGCGCGGACCGAAGGCGTCGAGGTCTCGTTCCGCGAGGGCGATGTCGCGGCGATGCCGTTCGGCGACGAGTCGTTCGACTTCGTCGTGTGCCAGGCGGCGTTCAAGAACTTCGTGTGGCCGGTGAAGGCACTCGACGAGATGTACCGGGTGCTGCGCCCGGGCGGTACGGCCGTGGTGCAGGACATGAACCGGGACTCGACCGAGGGCGACATCGCGCGCGAGGTCGAGAGCATGCGGCTCGGCAAACTGGCCGCTTTGGCGACTCGGCAGACGCTCGGCCAGCTGCGGCGGCGGGCGTACACGCCGGTCGACTTCGGCGGGCTGGTCGCCGAAACCGCGTTCCGGACGGGTGAGATCTCGACGTCGGGCATCAGCCTGGACGTCCGCCTCACCCGCCCCTGAAATGTCATGAAAGGGTCGTTCCTGACATCTTTTGTCAGGAACGACCCTTTCATGACATCGCTCAGCGAGGGGCCATGCGCAGCGAGCCGTCCATCCGGATGACCTCGCCGTTCAGGTAGTCGTGGTCGATCAGCGACAGCGCGAGCTGCGCGTACTCGTCCGGCCGCGCGAGCCGCTTCGGGAACGGCACGCCCTCGGCCAGCGAAGCGCGGAACTCCTCGCTCACCGTCGCCAGCATCGGGGTGTCGACGATGCCCGGCGCGATGGTCAGCACGCGGATCCCGTGCGACGCGAGGTCGCGCGCGGCGGGCAGGGTCATCCCGACGATGCCGCCCTTGGACGACGAGTACGCGACCTGCCCGATCTGGCCGTCGAAGGCGGCGACCGACGCGGTGTTGATGATGACGCCGCGCGCGTTGTCGGCCAGCGGCTCGGTCTTGGCGATGGCCTCGGAGGCCAGCGTCAGCACGTTGAAGGAGCCGATCAGGTTGATCTGGACGACCTTCGCGTACAGGGCGAGGTCGTGCGGGCCCTTCTTCGAAAGGATCCGCGCGGACGGGCCGATCCCGGCGCAGTTCACCACGGTCCGCAGCGGCACCCCGGACTCGGCAGCGGTCGCGACGGCGGCACGCACCTGCTCCGGGTCGGTCACGTCCGCCTCGACGTACGTGATGCCCTCGACCTGCTCGGCGTTCGCGATGGCACCGGCGAGGTCCAGCGCGAAGACCCGCGCGCCCTTCGCGGCGAGCGCCTTCGCGGTCGCGCCGCCGAGCCCGGACGCGCCACCCGTGACGAGCGCCGCGGTATCGGTGATCTGCATGTTCTCCCTTTCGTCGGCAACCGTTCATAGGTTAACGCTCGTTCGCATCGGGCCCGGGTGGGATGGCTCACTACGGGGCGAAGCATGTCGTGAGGAGTATTCGGGCCTGAAGCATTCCGTTCGCTCGGAGGTCAACTCCGGCTGTCACCTTCAGCAGCATGAGCGCTGCTCGGATCGTGGTGGTGGGGACCGGTTACGTCGGATTGACCACGGGGGCCTGCCTGGCCGGCCTGGGGCATCGAGTCACTTGCGTCGATGTCGACCAGGCGAAGGTCGCAAGGCTTTCCGCCGGACGGGTGGACATCCTGGAGCCGGGATTGTCCGAGCTGGTGTCGAGGGGGCTGACCAGCGGGAGACTCGAGTTCGTCGTCGGGGCGCGCGACGCCGTTCGCGACGCCGAGGCCGTTTTCCTTTGTGTGCCAACGCCGATGGGCGCGGGTGGCTCGGCGGACCTGCGGGCCGTCGAAGCCGTGACCGCCGAGATCGGCGACGTCATCCCGCCGGGGTGCGCGCTGATCACCAAATCGACCGTTCCGGTGGGGACGTCGAAGCGCATCCAGGCGATGCTCGGCCGCACGGACGTGCCGGTGGTGTCGAACCCCGAGTTCCTGCGTGAGGGCACCGCGGTCGAGGACTTCCTCGGCCCCGACCGGATCGTCGTCGGCTCGGACGACGTCGCGGCCGCCCGCTGGGTCGGCGATCTCTACGCCGACCTCGCCGCCCCGGTCGTCGTCGCCGACGCGGCCAGCGCGGAACTGGTGAAGTACGCGGCGAACTGCTTCCTCGCGATGAAACTGTCCTATGTGAACTCGATCGCCGAACTGTGCGAACGCCTCGGCGCGGACATCGACCTGGTCACCGAGGGCATGGGCTACGACCGGCGCATCGGCCGCTCGTTCCTCAAACCCGGCCCCGGTTGGGGCGGCTCGTGCCTGCCGAAGGACACCAGCGCGCTGGTGAAGGTCGCCGAGTCGGTGCAGTACGACTTCACGCTGCTCACCTCGGCGATCGAGGAGAACATCGCGCAGCGGGACCGCGTCGTCGCGAAGATCGCCGGCGCCGTCGGCGGCACGCTGGCCGGTTCGCGGATCGGTGTCCTCGGGCTGGCGTTCAAAGCCGGGACGAACGATCTGCGCGACTCGCCCGCCCTCGCGGTCGCTTCCGTGCTGGGCGCGCTCGGCGCGGAACTGACCGCGTACGACCCCGCCGTCGGCGGGCACATCGACGGCATGACCGTGGTCGACGACCCGTACCAGGTCGCGAAGGCCGCCGACGCCGTCGTCGTGCTGACGGAATGGGACGAGTTCAAACGGCTCGACTGGACCTACATGGCCGAGCAGATGGACGGCGATTCGGTCGTCGACACGCGCAATCTCCTCGACCCGCACCAGATCCTGGACGCCGGCCTGTCATGGCAGGGCGTCGGGCGGCCGCGGGCGGCGCTGCGGCGGAAGGTCGCCGTCTCCTGACCCACCTGCCTCCCGCGGGTGTCATGAAAGGGTCGTTCAGGACGAAAAATGTCCTGAACGACCCTTTCATGACACTAGGGAGACGAGCTTGAGCAGCCCGTCCACGACCTCCTCGGCCGTCGGACCGTTCTCCGGGTCGAGCATGTGCTGCAGCATCACGCCCGAATTCAGGGCCGTGGCGACCGCGCCGACCCGGCGTTCGTCCGCCTCGGTGAGGCTGTCCTCGTCGATCCCGAGGATGCCCGCCGCCATCCCCCGGCGGCCTTCGCGCTGCGCGGCGGCGAGCTGTTTGCGCAACTCAGGGTGATGTTCGGACTGCACGAACGCCTCGATCGAGGCGATCCACAGCTGCCGGTTGCGCCCGTACGAGTCGATCATCGCGCGCCAGGAAGCCGCGTACTGCTCGGACGGCGACGCGTCGGGGTCGACGGCGTCCCGCATCTCGACCTGGATCTCCCTGCCCCAGTCGTCCATCGCCTGCGAGAACGCCGTCAGCAACAGGGCTTCTCGCGATCCGAAGTGGTAACCGATCGCCGCGTGGCTGACCCCCGCCGCCGTCGCGATGTCCCGCACGGTCGTGCGTGACCAGCCTTTTTCCTTCAAGCACTGGATGGCGCCCGCCATCAGGTCCTCGCGATTGCCCATGCCCGAGATCCTAGACCACGCGGTTTATCCATCTGGTTTAACCAAGTGGCTTGACCAAGCGTGCAAATCTGCCGTACGGTCGCTCCCAGCACCACGAACCCAGGGAGCAAGCCATGACGACCACCGTTCTGATCTCCGGCGCCGGCATCGCGGGTCCGGCCCTCGCCTTCTGGCTGCGGAAGCGCGGTTTCGTGCCGACCGTCGTCGAACGCGCCCCGGCCCTGCGTGAAGGCGGCAGCGCGGTCGACTTCCGCGGCGAGCAGATGACGCTGCTGAAGCGCATGGGGATCCTCGAGGACATCCGCGCGAAGGAAACCGCGATGGGCGCGCAGGTCATCGTCGACCCGCGGGGCAAGAAGGTCGCCCAGATGCCGTCGGTCTTCTTCAGCGGCGAAGTCGAGATCGAGCGCGGAGATCTGACGCGCATCCTCTACGGCCACACGAAAGACGACGTCGAGTACGTCTTCGGCGACTGGATCACCGGGCTGGACGAGCGCACGGATGGTGTCGACGTCACCTTCGCCCACGGCGAGCCGCGCAGATTCGACCTGGTCGTCGGCGCGGACGGGCTGCACTCGGGTGTGCGGCGGCTGACGTTCGGCGAGGAAGAGCTGTTCCGCACCGATCTCGGCTTCCACACCGCGGGCTTCAACGCGCCCAATCACCTGGATCTGGACCACCTCGGCCAGATCTGCAGCGTCCCCGGCCGGACGGTCATGGTCGCCAGCGGCCGCGATCGCTCGGCGCTCAACGTCAGTTTCGTCTTCGCGTCAGGGGAATTGGAGGTCGACCGACGCGACGTCGAAGCGCAGAAGAAGGCCCTCACCGAGCGCTACGCCGACTTCGGCTGGGAAGTCCCGACGCTGCTGGAGAGCCTCCGCGATACCGACACGCTGTACTTCGATTCGCTCAGCCAGATCCATCTCGACAAGTGGTCGCGGGGCCGGGTCGTCCTGCTCGGTGACGCCGCCTGGTGCGCGGGGCCGGGCGGTTCGGGCACCGGGCTCGCGATGATGGGCGCGTACATCCTGGCGGGGGAACTCGCCGCCGCGCACGGAGACCACGAAGTCGCCTTCGCGCGCTACGAAGAGAAACTGCGTGGTCCGGTGAAGGTCTCGCAGAAGCAGGCGGCAGGCATCGGCACCTTCCTCGCGCCGAAGACGCCGTTCATGGTCGGCTACCGGAACTTCCTGTACCGGATCCTGGGTTCGCGGCCGATGACCAAGGTGTTCACGTGGATCACGTCGCGGGCGGCGAACGCGGCGACGCTGGAAAACTATGACGCTCCGGTGGCCACGCGGGGATAGTTTCGGTGGGTGAGGGAATTTCGGAGGGCCTGTCATGAGGCGGCCCGGTCGACCGGGGGCCGGGCGCTCGAATTCCAGTGCGCGGTCTACCCGCTCAATTTCGAGCAGGCGCTCGTCGCCTATGAAGATCGCACCATCGTGGTGCTACGGCAGGAGTGGAACCTTCTCGCCGCCGCGGAACACCAGCCGACCGGAAACGAGTACTTCCCCAGCTTCGTGCCGTATGGCCGGCCGTCCTTCGTCGACGAACCGGAACTGCTGATGATCGTCTCGCAGATCCTTCCCGGCACCAAGGTGTTCAGCCGGGCTGATCTCGAGGGGCCTCTCGTCCTGGAGGAGTGGCCCTACATGTCCTACTCCGACGTGACGTACTGGAAGCCCGGAAACCTCGGCGAAGCCCTCTTCAACTGCTGGGACTGAAAAAGTAGTTAGCAAAGCGTAGTATCACCGTCGTGTTCACGACCAGGCCGGAACTGGCCGGCACCCACGGCATGGTGGCATCGACGCACTGGCTGGCCTCGGCCACCGGCATGGCGGTGCTCGAAAACGGCGGCAACGCCTTCGACGCGGCGGTGGCCGCCGGGTTCGTCCTGCAGGTCGCCGAGCCGCATCTGTGCGGCCCGGCGGGGCAGGTCCCCGGCATCTTCGTCACCGCCGCGGATCGGACTCCGCGTGCTCTCGCGGGTCAGGGGGTCTCGCCCGCGGCCGCGACGCCCGAGTACTTCGCGGACCTCGGGCTCGATCTGATCCCCGGCAGCGGCCTGCTCCCCGCGACCGTCCCGGGCGCGTGGGACGGCTGGCTGTTGCTCCTGCGGGATCACGGCACGAAGTCGTTGCGCGATGTCCTCGGCTACGCGATTTCCTACGCTCGTAACGGGATTCCGCTGGTCAGCCGGGTCGGTGACACGATCCGCGCGGTTCAGGAACTCTTCACCGAGCACTGGCCGACGTCCGCGGCGCTCTGGTTGCCGGACGGCAAGCCCGCCGAGGGTTTGCACCGCAATCCGGCGCTCGCCGACACCTGGGAGCGGCTGCTCACCGAGGCCGAATCGGTCAGCGGCCGCGAGGCCCAGATCGACGCCGGACGTCGCGCGTGGTCGCAGGGTTTCGTCGCCGAGGCGATCGAGGCGTTCAGCCGCAAGGCTTTCCGTGACGACTCCGGCCGCGATCACGCCGGTCTCCTCACCGGCGAGGACATCGCCGGCTGGGAAGCGACGTACGAGGACGTGCTGCAGGTCGACTTCGGCGACTGGGGCCTGGTGAAGATGGGCGCCTGGACGCAAGGTCCGGCACTGCTGCAGCAAGCGCGGCTGCTGGACGGCCTGCGCGACGGATTGTCCTATGTGGACGGAATTCCGACCGAACGCACGGTGCACTTGGCCGTCGAGGCGGCGAAGCTGGCTTTCGCGGATCGCGAGGCGTGGTACGGCGACTCGCCCGAGGTGCCGATCGACCTGCTGATCTCTCGCGAGTACGCGGACGCCCGCCGGGTCTTGATCACCGACGAGGCGTCCGCCGAACTGCGGCCCGGCGGCCCCTCGCCGAAGCTGCCCGCGATCCTCGAAAGGTTGCGCGGACTGGAATCCGGTTCCGGTGCGACGGGGGAGCCGACGGTCGGGCCGCTGGGCGAGACCCGCGGCGACACCGTGCACATCGACGTCGTCGACGCGGCCGGGAACATGATCTCGGTGACGCCGTCGGGTGGCTGGCTTCAGTCGAGCCCGACGATCCCGGAACTCGGGTTCTGCCTCGACTCGCGCGGGCAGATGTTCTGGCTGGAGCAGGGTTTGCCGAACTCGCTCGCGCCGCGCAAACGGCCGCGGATCACGCTTTCGCCGTCGATGGGCCTGCGGGACGGCGAGCCGGTGCTCGCGTTCGGCACTCCGGGTGGCGACCAGCAGGACCAGTGGCAGCTGTGTTTCTGGCTGGCGCACACGCTCGGCGGGCTGAACCTGCAGGAGTCGATCGACTCTCCCGCATGGCACACCACCGCGTTCCCGAGTTCGTTCTATCCGCGTTCGTGGACGCCGCGGGAACTGGTGGTCGAGTCGCGGCTCGGTAAGTCCACAATGGACGCTCTTGCCGCACGCGGGCACGCCGTCGTCGATGCCGGTCCTTGGGCGCTCGGGCGGCTTTCGGCCGTATCCCGGTCCGGCGGCGTGCTCCGCGCCGCCGCCAACGCGCGCGGTATGCAGGGCTACGCCGCCGGCCGCTGACTCTCTTGCCGTGAAGGCCTCCTTCCCTGCTTTCAGGGTAGGGAAGGAGGCCTTCACGGCAAGCGGTTGTCCACAATGGTTCCCACCTGTGGACAACCCGGCTCACGTCCGCCTCCCCGCCCCCATCGGCGATAGACTGGCTTCGGGGTCGCCCCCCTGGGAGTGGTGGGGGGTGGGGTAGTGACTTAAGAGCGTGGCTGTTCCCAGAGCCAGAATTCGATGCCCTGGTTGTCCACGCAATCGGCGCTCAGGCCGTAGGGCTGCTGTTCGGTTTCGCCTGCCTGGCCGCCCTGGGCCCGGACACGGTCGAGGGCGGCGGCGAGGTCGTCGACGGCGTACATGAGTTTCCAGCCCACCTGCCGCCCCGGGCCACCCCAGAGCCCGCCCTGCAGGCCGGAGCCTTCGACGCCCCAGCCGCCCTCGACCGTCCCGGGCGAGAACTGCCAGTCCAGAACGGCGCCGTAGAACGCCTTCGCGCGTTCGTCGTCCGGGACCTGGAAGGTGAAGTAGCCCGCTTCGCCGTGCCGGATCGGCGTAGCCGCGGAAGCGGGCCGAGGCGCCGCTTGCGCGACGAGCCACCGCTGGCCGTACGGGTCCTTGATCTCCCCGCTCAGCCCGTGGCCCTCGTCCGCGACGGGACGTCGCAGCTCTCCGCCCAGCTCCACGGCCCGCGCGGCCGAAGCGTGCGCGTCCGCGACCTCGACCCGGATCAGCGGGCCACCGGAGGGCGCCACGACGATGCCCAGCTCGGGGAACTCCTCGGCGAACATCAGCACGCTGTCCCCGATGGCCAGTTCGGCGTGCCCGACGCGGCCGTCCTCCATCACGATCGGTTCGGACCGCCGTCGCGCCCCGAACACCTCGACATAGAAATCGAGCGCGGCGCGGGCATCCGTCACCACGAGGTACGGCGTCAACGAGCGGACTTCGGCATCGACTGTCATCTCGGCTCCGTTCAGGACGGCGCGACGAAGGTTGTCGCGCAGTTCGGCGGCGAAGAGCGGGTCAGGCTCGACAGGCTGTGAGGGCGCGCGAAGCGCGTCGAACGGATCAGGCATCGCGACCCTCCTTTTCCTGATAAGCACGCCGGAACGCGGCACGGGCTCGCACGAGCAACGCCTCGGTGGCGTGCACCGTGCGCTCGAGATGCTCGGCGACCTCCGGGACCGGGAGGCCGTCGACGTAGCGAAGCGTCAACGCGGCTTGATGATGCGCCCCGAGCGACGCGAGCACCTCACGCGCCAGCAGCGCGTCCAGCCGTTCGTCCCACGGATCGGTGTACTCCTCCTCGTGGACGAGCCGCAGCCCGCGTTCCTCGCGTTCCTTGCGCCGCCAGTGATCGGCGAGTTTGTGCCGGGCGACGCCGATCAGCCACCCGGTGCTCACCGGCGGTGCGAACTCCTTGCGACAGGACCTCACCGCGCCGAGGAACGTTTCGGACGTCAGCTCCTCGGCGAGGGTGCGATCACCGCACCGGGACAGCAGGTACCCGTAGACCTCCGGCAACGCCGTCTCGTACAGCGACAGCAGCGCGAAGGCCGGGTCCCGATGCACCCGTGGTTCCGTCACAACCCCATCGTCGCTCGGGGAGCCACAACTCCGACGGGTGAAAACGAACTTTCTCAGGCCCGCGGATCCGGCAGCCGCCGCGCCACCGTGATCACACCGACCGTCAGCACCGCCTGAATGCCGATGACCAGCGCGAACGCGCCCTTCATCCCGAGCGGCCCGGCACCGGCGGACGCGAACAACGTCCCCAGGGTCGCCACACCCAGCGCCATCGCGGCCTGCTGAGACGTCGTCAGCATCCCGCTGCCGACCCCGGCGATCTCCGGCGGCACCTTCGACAACACGATCCGGAACACCGTCGTCATCGCCAGTCCCTGGCCGAGACCGCACAACAGCATCCCCGGCACGAAATCGAGCACTCCGAGATCCGGCCATTCCAGCAGCACGGTGCCGATCAGCGTCAGCAGCCCGAGCAGCTGCACCGAAAGACCGGCGGCCACCACCCGCTGGCCGAACCGCGTCACCAGACGGCTGCTGACCAGGCACATCGCGAAGAACGCGAGCGAAAGCGGCGCCGTCACCAGGCCGGAACCGAACGGCCCCAGGTGCAGACCGTCCTGCAGCGTCACCGCGAACACGAACATGAACGCGCTGAACCCGATGAAGAACGGCACCCCGACCAGCAGGCCTTGGCGCACACTCGGCATCCGCATCACCGACGGCGGCAGCAGCGGGACACCGCCCCGGCGTTCCATCCGGCGCTCGACGTGGACGAATCCGGCCGCGGCGAACGGGAAGACCACGAGCAGCGCGATCGTCCACAGTGGCCAGCCCTGAACCGGTCCTTCCGCCAGCGGGAGCAGCAGCGACACCAGCGCGATCGCCAGGAAGAAGGTGCCGGGACGGTCGATGTCGATCGGGTTCCGCGAACGGCTTTCCGGGATCAGCCGTCGCGCGACCACCAGGCCGACGATGCCGACGGGCACGTTGACCAGGAAGATCGGCCGCCAGCCGGTGCCCCACAGATCGGCGGCGACCAGCGCGCCGCCGAGGAACTGCCCCAGCACCATCGAAAGCCCAGCTGTCGCGCCATAGAGCCCCAGGGCCTTGGAGCGGCGTTCGCCCGTGGTCGTCGCCTGGATGATCGACAGCACCTGCGGCAGCATCAGCGCCGCAGCCGCCCCCTGCGCGGCCCGTGCCAGCACCAGCGTCAACGCCGTCGGCGCGATCCCGCAGAGCAGGGAGGTGAACGTGAACGCGGCCAGCCCGATCAGGAACAGCTTGCGGCGGCCGAAGGCGTCACCGAGCCGTCCGCCGACGACGAGCAGGACGGCGTAGGCGATCCCGTAGGCCGCGACCACCAGTTCCAAGGTTGCCGACGAGGTGCGGAGGTCCGAACCGATCGCGGGCAGGGCGATGTTGACGATGAAGAAGTCGATGAGCGGAAGTGCCGCCCCCAGCAGCACGGTGACCAGGCCCGCCGAGGTCAGGGCCGGGCCGGCGGTGACGCGCGCGGGCGTCGCCGGAACTTGCGTCGAAGTCATGAGTACCACGATCAGCCGGTCGCGACCCTGGTACCAGGAGTGTGTTTATCCTGGTACCGCCACTACCTGGTAACCGGCTTCGAGCTTTGCGAACCTGATGAGGTGACCATGACCGTCGATTCGCGAGTGGCCGACGTGCGGCGGCACGAGCTGGCCGCGTTCCTGCGCAGCCGCCGCGAGCGCATCACCCCGGACCAGGTCGGCCTGCCGATCAGCGGCAGGCGCCGCACGCCCGGACTGCGCCGCGAGGAGGTCGCGCAGCTGGCCGGGGTCGGGGTCACCTGGTACACGTGGCTCGAACAGGGCCGCGACATCAACGCCTCCGAGCAGGTGCTCGACGCGATCTCCCGCACCCTGCGGCTCGACCCGCACGAGCACACGCACCTGTTCACCCTCGCCGGCGCGCCCGAGCCGCCGCTGGAGAAGGACTGCAAGCTCCTCAGCCAGAACATCCACCGGATGATGGACAAACTGGAGCCGTTCCCGGTCTGCGTCCGCAACGCGCGATGCGACATCCTCGCCTACAACCGCGCTTACGACTGGCTGATGGGCGGCCTCGACGACATCCCGTTCGAAGAGCGCAACACGCTGATCCAGTGCCTGACCAATCCCGAGTGGCGCCGCAGGCTGCCGGACTGGGAGCTCAACCTGCCCCGGGTGGTCGCCGGTTTCCGCGCCGCGATGGCCGAGCACATCGCCGAGCCGGCGTGGAAGAACCTGGTCAAACGCCTGCGGCAGGAGTCCGAGCTCTTCGAACGGATGTGGAAGGAGCACGACGTCTCAGGCGAACGGATCGTGCTCAAGCGATACCTGCACCCGGACGTCGGCCTGTTGCGGTTCGAATTCTCGTATCTGTACCTCGGGCGGCGTTCCGAGATCTCCCTGGCGACGCTGACCCCGGCCGACGAAGAGACCGCGGCGAAGCTGCCCAGCTCCTTCTGAAGGGGGAGGCGGACCAGGCTCGCGAGGGAGCCTTTCCGTGGTGTGAACGCCGACGCTGGGTGCATGACCGTAGCGATGGCTCCACCCAAGATCTCCAGCGCTCGCCTGATCGTCTGCTACGCGGCGATCCTCGGCACGCTCCCGTACCTGACGTTGAAGGCGTCCTGGGTCACCGGAGGCAGCCTCGGCCTCCGAGATCCGTCCTTTGTGGACTCCGACCTGATGGTGTTCGCGAATCTGGTCACCGGCGGAATGGACGTCGTCGCGGTGCTCCTGGCGCTGGCGTTCACCTACTCCTGGGGACGCCGGATCCCCGCGCCGCTCGTGCTGTTCCCGATCTGGATCGGCACCGGGCTGCTCGCCCCGATCGTGCTGGACATCCCGGTGATCGCCGCCGACCTGACGACCACGCAATCGGCCGACCTGCCGCTGGAGAACTGGGTCTGGGCCGTCGTCTACGGCGGCTTCGCCTGGCAAGGGATCATGCTGCTGACCGCGTTCGTGCTCTACGCCCGCGACCGCTGGTGGTTCGTCGTCACCGGCACCGTGAAGCCGGGGACCATCGGTGGGGCGGGCCTGCTCGGCATCGTCACCGCACTCGTCTGCGCCGCCTTCCACGCGATCTGGGCGTTCGGCCCCGGCGGTGTCGCCGCTCGTGGACAGGACATCGTGATCGCGGTGCTCGCCGTCCTCGCCGCTCTGGCGCTGGCGAACGTTTCGCGAGGGCGGTTCTGGCCGCGGCTGGTGCTGGTGTGGACCGGCGCCGGGACGATGGCGGGCACCGGGGCGTGGGGCCTGTTCGCCGCGCTCACCATGGGATCCGCCGATCGCGCGGCGGTGCTGGCCGTGCAGGTGGTCGGCGGGGCGCTGATGATGGTCTCGGTCCTGCGGCGGCTACCCGCGGTCGAGCAGGCGACGTGATTCCTTGCTGAAGACGGGAACCGTTCTCTCGAATCTTTCGAGGAACTCCCTCAAGGTTTCCGGCGGCCGCTCGAGTGCGCAGACCTGTTCGCGCAGGCAGCGAAGTGTGGCCGCTGGATACAGACCGAGTTGATCGAGAAGGAAATCATCCGGATGCACGGCCTCGAGTTGGTGGGGTTCGAGGGCCGAGGGCGGAAAGTCCTTGAGATTCGCTGTCACGATGACGGCGGCGTTCGCATGGACCGCGGCCGCTAGGACGTGCCTGTCCTTCGGATGGTTGGTCATGGTCGGAATCAGCGGCTCGTAGCCGGTGACCTCGGAATCCGGGAAGGCTGAGCGCATTCCGGTCAACCGCCGCTTCGCCTGCTGCGGCTCCAGACCGAAATGCCCGACGAGATTCCGCTCGACCTCGTCGAGCACCTCGCCCGACCACAGAGCGCGATAGGTGCCGGCCTCCGCCAGCCGCAGCAACAGATCCGTCAACCGGATCGGAATGAGCACGCAAGCATCGAGGAAGGCGGGAAACGGCACGGCTAGCGAGTCTGGACGAACCCGTCGACGATGTCATCGCTGCCGTCCCGGCTCGCCGAAGCTGTCAGCTCATCGAGAATTCCTTGCCGTTCCGCACGGGAACGCGCCCGGTAGTCGAGCAAGTCACTGAGAAGGACCCGCCGGTGACGTCCCGGTTTCTCGAACGGGATCTCACCGGATTCCAGAAGCTTGACCAGCGTCGGCCGGGAGACGTTGAGCATGTCGGCCGCCTGCTGAGTGGTCAGGACGGCGTTCAGCGGCGCGATGTTGATGGTGAAGCCCTGGGACATCGCCTTCACGACGTCCCGAAGCACGTCGTAGACCTGCCCGGGAAGTGGCACTTCGCTGCCGTCCGGGCCCACCAATTTCGCCTGATGGGCCGGCGAGGTCGCGATCATGAACTCGTCGAGCCGCCGGAGCTCCCGGCGGGCGTCCGGTTCGGTGGCGGATGGCGGGAGAACGGTGTGCTGTTCGATCGTCGATGTCATGGCGCCTCCTCGGGTACCACCACGTTAATCGAAAAAAACGAAAGATGCATCCTTGGTCGGCGGCTACCGCACGCGGCGTAGCCCGGAAGCCGCTTTTCAACGGACGCGACCCGTCCCCGCCCCAGGTAGCTTTCGTCCTGTGTTGCTGAAGGAACGGTACCCATGGACCCCCTGGGTGGGCCGCGTGCTGCGCGTGGTGCTGCCGCTGGGGTTCGTCCTCGGCGCCACGAGCGGCGCCTCGCGCTGGCAGCCGGACGCGCCACAGCTGACCTCGTCCGGGGTGCTCTGGCTGGTCGCCACCGCGGTGCCGCTGCTGATCGTCCACCGCTTCCCGATGACGATCTTCCTGCTCACCTCCGCGTCGACACTCGGCTACTACATGTCCGGCAACCCGGGCGGGCCGGCGATCGTGCTGCCGACCATCGCGCTCTTCCTGCTCACCAAGATCCGCGGGCCGCTCGTCGCGGGCAGCACCGGCGGAGCGCTCTTGGCGGTGGCGGGGATCGTGTTGTTCGTCCGGCACGGGTTCGCCGGCTTCGACCTGCGGGCCGGGCTGGGCCTGGTCTGGGTGATCGCGGTCGTCGGGGTCGGGACGGCGGTGCGCAACGGGATGGCCGCCGCGCGGGCCCGCCGCGAGCAGGCCGACGAGCACCGGCACCGGATGGCCGAGCAGGAGCGGCTCACCATCGCCCGCGAGGTGCACGACGTCGTCGCGCACAGTCTCGCGATGATCAACGTCCAGGCCGGGGTCGCCGCGCATGTCGCCGACAGGCGGCCTGAACAGGCGAAAGAGGCGTTGCTGAACATCAAGGAAGCGAGCGCTTCGGCGTTGAAGGACCTTCGCGCGACGTTGGCCGTGCTGCGTTCAGGGGAGGACAAGGCGCCCGCGCCGAGCCTGGCCCAGGCCGACGAGCTCTTCGAGCACGCCCGCGCCGCCGGGCTGGAGGTCCGCGTCGACGGCGAGCCGGGTGAGCTGCCCGCCCCGGTCGACGGCGCCGCGTACCGGATCCTGCAGGAATCGCTGACGAACGTGGTCCGCCACGCGAACCAGGCGCGGGGTGTCGACGTCAGGTTCGAGCGGAAAACCGGTGCGCTGACGCTGCTCGTCCGCGACGATGGCCGTGGCGCCGTCGAACCCGCGCCCGGGCACGGGCTGCGCGGGATGTCCGAACGGGCGGCCGCGCTGGGCGGCGCGCTCACGACGTCCGTGGTGAACGGCGGCTTCCAGGTTCGCGTGGACCTGCCCATCAAGGGGGAAGAATGACGATCCGGGTGGTTCTCGCCGACGACCAGGTGCTGGTCCGCGCCGGTTTCCGGGTGTTGCTGGAGACCGAGGACGGCTTCGAGGTCTGTGCCGAGGCTGGCGACGGCGAGCAGGCGGTCGCGGCCGCCGTCGAGCACCGGCCGGACATCGTCGTGATGGACATCCGGATGCCCGGCGTCGACGGGCTCGAAGCGACGCGGCGGATCACCGCGAATCCCGAGCTGGCCGGGGTGAAGGTCCTGGTCCTGACCACTTTCGACGTCGACGAGTACGTCTACGAGGCGTTGCGCGCCGGCGCGAGCGGATTCCTGCTGAAGGACACCGATCCGGTGGAGCTGCTGCGGGCGCTGAAGGTGGTCGCCGCGGGCGAGGCGCTGCTGGCGCCGACCGTGACCCGGCGGCTGATCGCGGAGTTCGTCGACCGGCCGGAGAACCGCCGCATCGACGTGAGCGCCGTCCGTGAGATCACCGACCGCGAACGCGAGGTCCTCGGCCTGGTCGCCGGCGGCCTGTCGAACGACGAGATCGCGGCGCATCTGGTGATCTCGACGGCCACCGCCCGCACGCACGTCAGCCGCATCATGACCAAGATCGGCGCGCGCGACCGGGCGCAGCTGGTGGTGCTCGCCTACGAATCGGGACTCGTGAGCCCTCGCCGGGGTTGAGATTCCCCCAAAATGCTGAGATTGCCGAAAAACCTGCGCCGGTGACGGGGAGTCGTCAGGTGCGACAGTCCGTTAATCAACCGCCATGCAGGTTCACTCCACACCTGCGCTTAGGTTGTGCATCTGCACGTGCATCGAAGCCACTCAGGTCCGTTCTCCGTCTCCACCAGGGTTCCGGCGAGGTTTCGATCGCTGAATCGAAATCAGACAGGTGTACGGCTAACCCTGATTTCCTGGCGAATCCAGAAGTATCGCGCGCGATTCGGCTCTCGTGAGCATGCACGGTGCGTGATTTTTCCGCGGGTCGACGGGCGGGATAACGGTTACTTTCCGTCGCGAAATCGCTCCCTGGACGGGTTCTGCTCGCTCCGTGTTGCTTTGTCGCAATGGCACTGAGCATTAGTCTCCGGCTGAACGGCAGGGGGGATTTCACCTACCCGACGTGATTCTCACCCGGCCGGGCAAGAAATCGATTCACCTTTTTCTCTCACTGGGAGTCACCATTGACGACAATGACACCTGACCCGCTTCTGGTGGTCACCGCGGGCGTCGTCGTACTCGCCTACATCGTTTTCGCCGCGATCCTCACCAGGTCGCTGCTGACCAAGAAGGTTGCCCAGCCGGCGAAGGTCATCGGGTCGGTCGCGGCGCTCGTGGCCGGGCTCCCGGCGATCCTCTACGCGTTCGCGGCGGTGGTCGGCTGATGGGCGGGGACTTCCTGGCCGCGGTCACCGAACGGCAGCGCCATCGGCTGCTCGACCTCGGCAAACACGTGGATCACGCGGCGGGCACGACACTGCTCAACCAGGGTGACCCGGCGCCGCCGGTGCTGATCCCGCGGTCCGGCTACGTGAAGGCGCTGCGTGCGGCCCAGGGCGGCTCGCCGCCGACGATCGTGGACCTGTTCGGCGCCGGCGACGTGCTCGGCGTCGAGGACTGCCTGGCCGGACGGCCGAGCCACCTCTCGTACATCGCCACGAAACCGGTTCGCGCACTGGAGATCCCGCGGCACGCCTTTCACGGCTTTCTGGACGAAGATCACGAGGTGATGGCCCTGATCACCGCGCACCTGGCCGTGCGGCTGCGGCTGCGGAACGTCGCGCTGGGGTTCGCGACGGCCAAGGTCCGGAGCAGGCTGACCGCGTTCCTGACCAGGATGCAGGCGCTCTACGGGATTCCCGGTGAAAACGGCGTCGTCATCGACATCGGGCTGAACCACGCGGACATCGCCTCCGCGATCGGCGCTTCGCCCGCCTCGGTCAACGCCGAGATGGCGAAGCTCAAGAACGAGGGGTATTTGAGCACCGGCTACAAGACGATCCACCTGAAGAAACGTCTTCGTGAGGACGGCCCGCCGCTCACGCCGGTCCCGTCCGCGCGGCGGCGGATCCCTCAGCTGCGGATACCGCGGATCGCGATGGGGTGAACGGGGCTTTCCCACGAGGAAAGCCCCGTCCATTTCCTCCCTGCGCCGCGGGGTGCGCAAGATCAGGTCAACTGCGCCTCAGCTGAAGCGCGAGCCGTATGACGAACACGACGGCCAGCGCGGCGACCAGGGCGATTTCCCAGGCCATGGCTGCTCCTTCTCGGCCGGCATCCGAACTCGTCAGATGCTCTGCCCATAAGGCGCATCAGCGGGGGAGGACGTTCACCGACACGGCCCAACTCACACTTTCGGACCAACGCCACGCCCACTACCCGTGCAATGAAAGTGTCTTTCCTTGCCAAATTTGCAAGGAAAGACACTTTCATTGCACGCGAGGGCCTACAGAGCGCTCCCGACGGCCGCCCACACCCGATGCGGATCGAGATCCATCGGCCGCGAATCCGGATCCGGCCGCAGCCGCCGCAGCAGCACCTGCTGCACCAGCGTCGTCGGCCGGGCCGCCGCGGCCACCCGCCGCCAGAACAGGTGATCCTCCAGGCCTTCGAACAGCACCTCGGTGTTCCACCCGCCGAACTCGTCGACCAGCGACCGCCGCACCAGATAGCCGCTGCCCAGATATGGCAGCGTCCGCAGCCGCCGCTCCTCCGGGGGCAGGGCGCCGACCAGGCCGTCCACCGGATCCGCGACCGGGCAGTGCACGACGTCGGCATCCTCCGAAACGGCCAGCAGCCGCTCCAGCAGGAATTCCGAAGCCCGCATCCCGCCGTCGAGCACCAGCAGCCACGACGCCGTCGAGCGCTCCAGCAGCGAGTTCCGGGTGAGCCCCCGGCCGAGCGGGGTGTCGTGCAGCAGGACGTCGTACGGGCGCGGCCGCGGCCACGGGTGCACGCCGTCCTCGCCGACCAGCACCTTCCGCGGGGTGACGCTGCCCGTGAGCAGGTCGTTCGCGAGATCGTCCGGATCGACCTCGCCGGTGCGGCGCACGATCAGCACGTCGACGTCGGCGGTGCCCGCCGGCGAAGCCGCCGCCGGTTCCCAACTTCGCGTGGCGACCCGCCGGGCCCCCGCCGCGCGCTGCGCGATCCGTGCCGACAATGCCGTCCCGCGTGCCGAGGCCGGTCCGGCGGCGGACCGGTCGCCCGCGAACCGCGCGTCGAACGACGGGGTGTCGATCGCCAGCGCGTCCTCCGGGTTCCGCAGGCTCGTCGCCAGCGCCCGCGCCGGGGCGATGTCCGCGGCGGGCGCCGAACCGAGCGAGGACGCCAGCTCGATCAGCCGCCGCGCGGACGCCGTCATGTCCAGCGACTTCACGAAGCCGTACGCGGCCGAACGCAGATGCCGCTCCCGTTCCGGCTCGTCGGCGAGCGCGGCGACGACCGAGCCCAGCGCCTCCGGCCGCGCGAGCACCAGGTGCTCGCCGGGGACCATCGGTTCGACGTCGACGGACGTCTCGCTGACCACCACACAGCCGTTGGTCATCGCTTCGAGCGTGCGCACCCACTCCAGGGTCTGCTTCCGCTCACGGTGCAGGTTCAGCAGGAACCGCGACCGCGCGAGGTGTTCGAACTTCGCCTTGCCCGGCAGGAAATCGACGCGGGCGGCGGTCATCGGCTCGTGCGGCGGGGTCAGCAGCCGCGTCCGCAGGCCGGCGAGGTCCCGCGCGTACGAGCCGAGCAGCACCGAACGGCGCCGTTCGGCCGTGCCGAGGTAGGTGACGTCGAGGTCGCGCGGGCTGTCGAGGTCCCCGCCCCACAGATCCCACAGCGGGCTGTAGCCGAGCTGGAAATGCTCGACGGCGATCCCGCGCCGCCGCAGTTCGGCGGTCGAATCGGTGTTGATGTCGACGGCGCCGCCCAGGATGGACAGCAGTTCGGCGTTGCGCTCGAAGGTCGCCGTCCCGGGGTGTTCCACGCAGAACCCGATGGTGCGGCGGCATTGTGCCGCGGTCGGGAAGTCGGCGTCCGGAATGGTCACGAAGTACTCGTGGGGGACCACGACGTACACCGTGTCGCCGTCGGCCTCGGGATAGGTGCCGATCGCGGTCCTGGCCTTGCCGCCCGCCGTGCGCACGGCGTCGGCGACCACCTCCAGGAGCTCCTCCATGAAGGCGGAACCGCCCTCGGCGGAGACGAAGCAGAGTTCGGTCACGGCCGGTCCATCTTCTTCCGCACGACCCGCAGCGGAGCGGTGACCCGCCAGCTGACGGTGCGGCGCGTGGCGTCGAGTTCCCTGGCCATCTCGGCGGCGAGCCGTTCGGCGTTGAGCAGCCGCTGCCGGTCGGCCGACGGTTCGCCATTGGGCAGGACGTCCGCGTCGACGACGCCGGCCGACACCACGAGCTCGGCGTCGAGCAGCGCGAGCCGCAGCTTGTCCCGCTCCTCGCGGCAGGTCTTCAGCTCCGCGCGCAGCGAGTCACGCTGCTGGTGCGCGAGCAGGACCTCGGCCTCCAGCGCCTGAAGACGCGCCTTGGCGACGTCGAGCTCTTCCTGCTGCGAGGCGAGCCTCTGGTTCACGGCGGCGGACTCGCCTTCGTCCGGCGCGGCGGCGGTGGCCTCGCGCAGTTCGTGCTCGGTTTCGGCCAGCTTCGCCTTCAGCCGGTCCTGCTCGGCGGTGAAGACCTGCCGCTCGGCCCGGAGCCGGGTCAGCTCGGCCTGGACACGGCCGGGAATGTCGGTGTCAGACATGAACGCCCCCACTCAGTTCGGTCAGGATTTCGGAGTACTCGCGCGCGTAGCCCGCCGGGTCGAGCCACGGCAGCAGCTTCTCGTGCGCGGCCTTGGCCATCTCGCGGCGGCGCGTGGCCGACGTGCCCAGCGCGCGCAGCAACGCCGCGGTCAGCGCGTCGACGTCGTTGGTCTCGAACAGCCAGCCCGTCTCGCCGTCGACGATCATCTCCCGCGCGCCGAACACGTCGGTCGCCGCGACCGGCACGCCACAGCAGACGGCTTCGAGGATCGAGCGCGGCAGCGACTCGATGTCGGAGCTGTTCACGAAGATGTCGGCGGCCTGCAGCCAGCGCAGCGGATCCGGCTGGATCGGCACCAGGCTGACGGATTTCTCCAGGCCCGCGCGTTTGACCGACTCCTCCATCGCCAGCCCGTACGGCGACGGGTGCAGGCCGACGATGGACAGCTTCGCCTCGGGGTGGATCTTGTGGATCCGCTCCATCGCCGAGATCAGCGGCGCCTGCCCCTTGCGGGATTCCGCGATGCCGATGTTGACCAGCACGATGTCGTCCGGCGAGTAGCCGAGCATGTTGCGTGCCTGCTGCCGCGTCTCCGACCGCGTCCTGCCGCCGAACTTGTGCATCGGCGTGCCGTAGCGGACGGTCCGGCAGCGCTCCGGCTTGCTGTACGGCAGGAACATCTCGCGCGTGGCGTCCGCGACGAACAGCAGCTTGTCGACCTCGGCGAGGGTGCTTTCCCAGCGCTGCCAGACCGCGGCGGGCGGTTTCACCGGGCCCCAGTTCTGGTAGGCGAACGCGGGCAGCGAGAAGCTCTCGTGGATGACCCACGCCGTCGGCATCCCGGCGCGCTTCGCCGCGTCGGCGCCGACGAAGCCGCCGAGAGTGTTGACGAGCGCGACGCCCGCTCCGGAGCACTTCGCGAAGCGCGCCAACTCGGCGACGTGTCCTTCGTACGCGGGCACCGTCTGGTTTCGGTAGTGCGTCGTGACGTGCACGGGGATGCCGAGTTCGTGGCAGTCCGCGCGCAGCGGGCCGTCGGTCTCACTCACCAGGCTGACCTGCCAGCCGTGGTCGGTCACCATCCGGCTCAGCAGTTCCTGCAGCCACAGCTGCCCGCCGCCGACACCGAGGCTGTGCGTGAACACCAGCACGTGCTTCGGGTCGGTCGGGATGTTCACCCGCGCCATCGCGCGGGCGGTGTCGCCCGCCAGCTCGTCGGCGAGTTCGGCGTCGTCCAGGTCCGCGACGGGGTTGCGAAGCGTGAAGGTGCGCTTCGCCGACACGACCTCGCCGACGCCTTCGGTGCGGTACCGGACGCGAAGCGACAGAGTCCGCTCTTCGCCGTACGGGAGATCGATGGGCACCCAGGCCTCGAAGCCGCTCACAGCGGCGTCGTCGAAGCCGGGGAACTCCTTGGGCACGTCCTTGCGCGGCAGCCGGGTGCGCGCGCTGACCGTGCCGCCGCCCTCGACCATGACCTCGATCAGGCTCGGCGCCCGGCCCTGCAGCAGCGCCCATCCCGTCACGTAGACGACGTGTCCTTCGGAGACTTTGCCCTGCTTCGGCGCTTCGAGTTCGCCCAGCCACAGCGGTTCTTCACCCGGCAGCGTTCCCACGTGGACGGTCGCCTGGTTCAGCACACGCTCATCCGGACCGGTGACGACGACGTCTTGGACGCCCGCGGGCACGAAGGTGGCCGGGACAGCACGCCAGCCGAAGGTGCCTTCGGGGGCGCCTGGGCACGGCTCGGGGAACAGGTTCGCTTCGACGTCCGCGATGGTCACGGACATCTCGCCGATCCGGCTGATCCCGGTCGTCCAGCCCCGGAGTTCGAACAGGTGCCCGACCGGCCGGTCCGGCGTCAGAATGCCGGCGGTATGCAGGCTCGTCATCGCTTCGCTACCTCGTCTTCGTTCGCCGCCACACCGGCGCCGACCTTGGGTGAACGGTACTCGTGGACGGTCCGCGCCAGGCGCTTTCGCCAAATCCCGGCGATCGCCGCGCGTACTTCGCCCGTGCCGTGCGCGGTGCCGCACGAGCCGATCGTGGAGAAGGCCACCTCGCGCTCCAGTGCACCGTCCACAAAGGAGGAATGGAGGCCGATCAGGACGCCGAGCCAGCCCGCCAGGTCGCGCGTCGAGCCGTCGCCGGCCGCCGCGGACCAGCCCGCGTCGGTGAGCTTGTCGGCCAGCACCAGCACCCCGCGCTCGATCACGTCGGACACCCCGGCGCCCGCGTGCCGCCATTCGAGGTCGATCGGGCGCAGCACCGCGCCGTCGACGAGAACGTTGTGCGGTACCAGATCCCACAGCGCCTCGACCCCGCGATCGGCCTCCGCGCGGACGAGATCCCGCCAGCCGGTGAGCAGTTCCGCGACCCGCTCGGGCTCGTCGAGCAGGACTTCGACCATCGTCGGGGCGTCGTACACCTTGTCGGTGCACGGTCCGACCGAGATCCCGGCCACCGGCGGAGACGGCACCAGCGGGACGCGGCGGACTTCGGCACCTTCGCCGGTGCGCACGACGTCGGCGCGAGTGCACGCGAACGCCGCGCGCTCGGCGGTGTTGAAGTAGGTCGCGAGCCGGAACGCGGGCCAGAGCGCGGCGGCGCCGGGACCGCAGAGCAGGGCGAGGCCGTTCGCGGGACCACCGGTGATCGCCGCGGACAGCCGGGGCAGTTCGGTGTCGATCCGCTCGCTCCGGACCGCGCGGGCGACCTCGTGCCCGGGGGAGCAGAGCAACTCACGCTGGACTTCGAGGCCCGCGGCCGCGAGCGTCCCGGTGACACCGCGGGAAGACGTCAGCACCACGACGGCGCCCATCGGCGACAACCGCTCGCGAACCGACTCCAGCAAACCCCGCGTCGCGTACGGCTGCTGGATCACGACGAGGTCGTAACCGGCGGAGGGCGGCCGGTCGTGCACCGAGACCGTGTCGAGGTCACGGGTGCGGAACCGCACCGCGGCGGCGCGGACCTGGTCGGCCTCGACGGCGTGCACCGTCGCCGAGACCTCGCCCAGATACCTGGTCAGCCCCCCGAAACCGGCGCCGACCTCCAGCACCTTCGCCGCCTTCGGCAGCACGAGCGCCCGGAGGACGTTCGCGGCGCCGTGGTCGAGCGGGACGCGCTCGGCTGCGTCCCAGCCGGCGAAGTGCAGCTCGTCGGACAGGGACCCGGTGTCCTCGGCCAGGGAGAGCAGGGTGGTGAGCAGCCGTGCCGTCTCCGAGGTCATCTTTCAGCTGGTGACGGAGTAGTTTTCCAGCGTCTTCTTCACCGCACGCTGGTACGTGCCGCTCAACGCCTTCTCGCCCTCTTCCCCGCCGAGCGGGTTCTGCAGGATGTCGACGCGGACGATGTTGTTGCCGCTGATCCACGTGCCGCGGTAGGTGCCCTTGTCGCCGTCGATCTTCTTCTGGAAGTTCAGCTTCGGCGGCATGCCCGGCAGCGGCTCGGTGATCTGCACGAACCCGTTGCTCGTCTGGTACTGGCGCAGCTGCTTGACCAGGTCGCCGGCGGCGCCGGGGCTGGTCAGCGGGATGACCGTGATCGAGATCTTCGCCGGCTGCGGGCCGGTCTCGTCCGGCTGCTTCTGCGAGCCGCGATACGCGACCTGCTTCACGCCGGCGGCGATGACCAGATCCGCCTCGCCCTTCTCCAGCCCGGCGATCTCGGCGAGCTGGGCCGCGGGGATCGCGCCGCTCTTCGAGTCCTCTTCACCGGACTGCTCCGGGATCTTCTCGAACAGCAGCTCTTCGGGCGTCTTCGGCTTGGTCGACGACGGCGGGGGAGCCTGCGGCTGGGGCGACTGCGGTGCGGCCGTCGGGTCCGGCGGGGTGTCACCGCCGCCGGAGAAGGCGAAGTACCCGCCGACACCCAAACCGGCGAGGACCAGGACGGCGACGATCGCGATGATCGCGATCTTGCCGCCCTTGCCCTTGGGCTTGTCCTCGAACAGCTCGGGGCCCTGCTTGACCCATTCCGTGCTGCCGACCGGCGAGATCGGCGGGAAGTCCGAGCCACCCCACGGCGGGCTGGCGTCGTTGTCGGTCCAGCCCTGCTGCTGCGGCTGTTGCTGCTGGTACCCCTGGTGCTGCTGCGGGAAGCCGCCCGCGGGCGAGGCCTGACCCTGCTGGGGGAAGCCACCGGCAGGGGACGCCTGGCCCTGCTGCGGGAAACCGCCCGGCGGTGACGCCACCGGCGGCACGACCTGGGTGCGGTTCGGATCCGCCTGCTGTTGCTGCCAGTTCGGCACGACCTGGGTGCGCTCGCCCTCCCCGGCCTGCGGCTGGTTCACCGGCGCGATGATCTGCGTCGAGTCGGCGCTGGGCTGGGCGGGCTGCTGCTGCGGCGCCTGCTGCTGTTGTGGAGCGGGCGGCTGCTGCTGGAACGGCTGCTGCGGCTGCTGGCCGGGCTGCTGGACCTGTTGCTGGGCGGGGTCGCCGTATGCGACGGCCGACGACAGCACCTGGTCACGGCGGAGCCGGTAATCGTCGGCGGAGAGCCGTCCAGATGCGAGCTCTTCGTCCAGATTGCGCAGCTCTTCCTGCCAGGACACCACCGGCCCCCTTATCCGAATTTCCGGCGGGAGGAATGCTCCCGGCCGTCGCGATACCACCACTGCGGTGACCTCGCACATTCTGCACTGCCCGGAGTCGATGCGCCCTCGCGGGTCGAATCGTGATCTCCCCGCGACCTGCGCTTCTCAGCCCACCGGCAGAACGGTGTCCAACGAGGTCAGCGTCTGCTCCAGACGGGTGTCGAGCGCCTGCGGGTCGCCGCCGAGCGGCTGCGAGACCCAGGTCGTCACGGCCATCGTCCCGGAGACGTAACCGATACCGCTGAGCTGGCCGTTCTTGTTCGCACCGACCAGGGCGAGCCGATCGCCGACGCGCTGCTCGCGCAGCCCGGCGTTGATCGAGTTCTCCCGGAAGTACTTCACGATCGCGGCCGCGTCCTTCGCGTCGTTGGCCGGGATCACCAGGACGAGGTAACTGTTCGTACCCTCGTTCGACCCCTTGTAGGTGACAGACGCGACATTCTTCGACGCGAGGTAGTCGCCCGCGGCCTTCGAGTAGAAGTTGAGCTCGACGCCCTTCGCGACCGACATCGTCGAGTTGTCCTTCGACGGTGTCCCCGGCAGCGCGGGCAGCCGGTCTTCCAGCGGAGTCTGGGCACTGTCGGGCCGGCCTGAGGGAGTGAGGTCGGCCGGCGGCTGGGCCACGCTCGGCTGCTCGGCGACGTTCGAGGGCTGCGACGAGCCCAGCCACAGCGTCCCGCCGATGATCAACGCCAGCACGACCAGCACGCCGGCACCGATGAACAGCCAGGTCGGCTTGCGTTTCCCGACGACCGCGTAGTCCTCTGTGGGCGCGTAGTGGCGCGGGCTGGGCTCGGGAGCCAGCGGCGGAAGCGGCCGGTTCGGCACCGGGGCCGACGGCCTGCCTTTGACCGGCGGCGGCTCGGCGCGGAGGTAGACCGTCGGATTGATGTCGGCGGGTGAAGGCGCGGTGGTCTTGTGGTCCGCGATCCGCGGGATGGCGGCCTTCTTCGCGGGTTCCTCGGCGGCCGGCGGCGACGTGTACACCGGCTGGGTCTGCTGGTACGGCTGCTGGACCGTGACCGCGGGCGGCTCGACCGGGCGCGCGGCGGGGTTGGTGCTGTGCCACGTCCCGCCGGGACGCCGCAGCGGCGAGGGCACCGGCGACGGCATCGTCCCGCCGGAGGCCTCCGCCAACAGCTCGTCGCGCTTCCTGCGGTGTTCGGCGTGCCCGATGCGACCCGAGGCCAGCTCGACGTCCAGCTGTCGAAGCTCGTCTTGCCAGCTCATTTAGCCCCCTGCCGCCGGGTGTGGGCAGCCAGTCTTGCATGCACCCTTATGGGTGGTTGATGTGGTCTTTCCTCATTCTTGCGTCCACTCACGACCTGGTCCAGCACTGATCTCCGAGTGCGCTCGCGGCCTTGCCGGATCGCAAACGGATCGCCTAAAAGTGGACCTACCTGGCTTTATAGCATCAAAGCTATGACATGAGGTATCCGTTGCTCGGCGAGCCGTATCGCGTCCGGCCGGCGAATCGTGTTGCTGACCGAGTTCCGGAAAACGCGCATGCGTGAAGAGCGTGAGGTACGACGGGCGCGGAAGGCGATGTGGCGATGCGTCGCCCGGGAGCACACGGCCGATGAGTGAGGAAGGGAGTGAGATCGATGGCTGAGCGGAACGACTGGCGGAGGCTTCGCGAGCGGCGGATGGCGGAGCCCGGCGCCGCTGACGCGTACGAGGCCGCAAAGCTGGCTTATGTCCTGGGTAAGACGGTGCGTGAAATGCGTGAGGGACGTGGCTGGTCCCAGGCGACGCTCGCCACCGAGGCGGGGATGACGCAGTCCGCCGTCGCGCGGTTCGAGGCGGGCGGAACGGTTCCGACCATTCCGGTGCTGGAGCGACTGGCGCATGCGCTTGAAGCCGATCTCGATATTCGAATCACTCCGCGGCTCTCCACGGTGTGACCCTCTTTCGGCTGGTCAGCCGCCGTTGGCCGCTCCCGGCGGTACGGTGGCGGACGTGGGAAGTGCCTGGTGACGGAAATCGACGCGTGTCGCGGCGCGTTGCGCGAGCTGGCCATCGGCAGGCTCGCCGGACGTGACGTCCGCACCTCCCACCTGGTCGAGGCCGGTCTGGACGCGATCGTCGCCGGACTCGACACGCCGTCCCTCGCCTTGCTGGCCGGGCTCGAATCCTCCGCCGAAAGCGCCGTCGACAAGGCGTTCGACCAGGTCGTCGACGAACTTGGCCTCGAGCTGCCGTCCGATCCGACGGCGGCCCGCTGGCTGCTGATCCACGGCTGGCTCACCGCGATGGTCCAAGGGCGGCTTTCGCCCGCGGCCGGCGGCGCCCTGGTCAGCGAGGTCGGCGAGCTGCTCGGGTCGCCTCAGGCGTTGCGCGGGATCACGCGCTGGTCGGCGATGCTCGAGCACTGGATCCCGACCGACCTCACCCCGAGGGACGTCTGCGAGGTGCCCATCCTCGAAGAGTCGGCGGAGCTCCTCGAAGGACCTTGGCCTCCTTCACCGCGTCACCCGTAAAGCCCCGTTTTCTGTCGTACATGTGTTCTAAAATGGTCGTTGTACAGCAGGAACAGCGGCGAAAGGCAGACACGGATGGCCTACATCACCCTGCCCACGTTCGTGGGGTACAGCACGAGCTCGGGTCCTTCGCGTTCCTCGTTCGTCCGGCGCTGGCGCCGTCAGTACGAGGACCCGGCCCGGGGCGGGTTCAACTTCTACCTCCGCGCCGCGAACGCGATCCGTGCCGGGCGGATCTCCGGGCGGGATCGCGAGGTGCTGCGGGCACTCGTCGAGAACGCGGACGAGCGCACGCGGCCGCACTACACCGAGATCGCCAACGGCTGGCTGCGCTACGTCGGGCGGCGTGACCTGCGGCTGGCCGAGGTCGGCCGGTCACGATGGCGGCTCGGCTCGCTCGAAGTGGGCATCAATCCGCATCTCGGCCTGCGCAAGGGCGACGGCCCCGTCTACGTGACCTGGCTCTACTTCAAGGAGGAGCCGTTGAGCCGGGACGCGGCGCAGATGGTGCTGTGGCTGCTCGAACAGACCATGGACGAGTTGCGCCCGGGCGGGCGTCCGCTGGTCGTCGACGTCCGGCGTTCGAAGGAGTTCGCGTTGTCGCCGCGTGATCGCGACAAGGTGCGGCCATGGGTGCGGAGTGAGGCCTCGGCCTTCATGAGCCTTTGGGAGGCGGCCGCGTGATCGATCGACGGCGAGCCCGCGTTCGGTGGGCTCGCCGTTCACGCACTGTCATTCTCACGGTTCCGGCGGCGGCGCAAGACACCTGATCAGGTGACAGTTTCACGGAGAATGCCCACGAGCTGGACAACTTGAGCCTTGAACACGAAGCTTTCCCAGTCTTAATCGGCCGAACCACCGAGGGTCGCTCGTGAACAACGCTTGGGAAGCCATCTCCAGGGTCGCAGATGAGCCCGCCTGGTACTGGGTCTACGACAAGCTCGCGTTCTGGCCGAGCACCTACGCGCACGCCTGGCCGGGTTTCCGCGAACCCGCCCCGTCCGTCGCGTGGGATCTCGCGCCCGGCGGCCTCGACCGCGCGTCGGCCGAATTCCGGGTCGGCCCGTACGCCGTCGAGCAGAACGACGTCGCCCGCGTCGCCCTCTCGGCGCTGAAGGACTGCGTCGCCGAGGACGAGTGGGTCTGGGTGCTGCACTGGCAGCACCAGTCGTACCGCTTCTACCCGCATCGGCACGCCGCGCTCGACCCGTGGCCCGTCCCGGTGTTCCCGCGCACGGACTACCACATGTTCCTGGCGAACGACTTCCGCTTCGGCACGCTCGGGCATCCCTGGGAACGGACCCTGTGCGTCTACGGCGAGAAGCTCGTGCCCGCCTTCGAAAAGCACGGCGAACAGGTTTTCAAGAACGCGCTGCGCCGCAACGGGGCACCGGCCGCGATGGCGGGCTGACCACCGTCCGGCGGGCGGACCTGCCTAAACTCAGGCGGGTGTTCGAATACCACGGGTGGGTGACCATCCAAGCGAGCCCTTCCGGTGACGACGACGCCGCGCTGCTCGAGCGCATCGTCGAGCGGGTGCACCGCGCCGTCCGCGACTTCGACGACGGCGACCTGCTCGACCTCCGCTGGGCGGCCGGCGTGCCGGTGCTGCACCTGGGCGGCATGGACAAACACGGCACGGCGATCGCACCCGAGCTGGTGGACCTGTTCACCCGCGTCGGCGACCTCGCACCCGGCTCCTACGGTCTCCTGCACGTCTGGGACGACCAGGATCCCGAGCACGACAACGAATTCAAGGTGTACCGGATGGCCCGCGGCCTGGTCACCGAACGCGGCGACGAGCACCTGTCCCCGGTCGCGCCGACCGTGATGGACGGTTACCAGATCTGAGCCGCCTGCCAGCGGTTTCGTGAGTGATCGAATTAGGCTGTTCGGCTGCTTCCCCGGCCTGTCCCGATAGGACAGAGTTCATCTGGGCGCGGGTGGCAAATCCCCGCGGAACGAGGGGGATTCGCCGTGAGATCGTCGTGCCTGAGATCGCGTCTCGGTGCTGTCGTCGTGGTGTTGGCCGTGGCTTTCGGGTTGTTCCCGGCCACGGCTTTCGCATATCCGGGGGTCGCCGCGGCCCCCGCGGCGTCGGTGGTGCCGGATTCCGCTCCCGACACCGCGGCCGCGACGCAATTCGCCAAGCAGGGCCGGAAGAAGGTCCGGATCGACGACTTGACCACCGAACGTTCGGAATCCTTCGCGAACCCGGACGGCTCCGTGACCTTGACGCGGAACACCCGCCCGGTCCGGGTTCCCCGTGACGGTGGCTGGATCCCGGCTGACTCGACGCTGAGCTCTGGGCCGAACGGGTTGTCGCCGAAGGCCGCGATGGCCGACATCTCCCTTTCCGCAGGTCGTCGCGGGGATGTTCAGACCGCGGGAACCGCACCTCTGCTGCAGTTGAGCGCCAAGGACACGTCGGTAGGGCTCGACTGGCCAGGAGTGCTTCCTCAACCGGTCGTTTCGGGCGCCACCGCCACCTATCCCGAGGTGCTTCCCGGCGTCGACCTCAAGGTCGAAGTGGACGTGGACAAGGTCCACGAGGTGGTCGTGATCAAGACGCCGGAGGCGGCGAAGCACCCGGCCATCGCGAAGATCAAGCTGGGCGTGCCGGTGAAGAACGGCAAGCTCACGAAGGACGACGACGGCACTCTCCGGGTCAAGGACGCCAAGGGAGCCGATGTCTTCCTGGCCAGAGCACCCTTGATGTGGGACTCGTCGGGCGCGGAGCCGGACGCGACGGATTTCGTCCGCGGCCCGGCGGCCGGTGGCCGTCAGGCGAAGGTGCAGACCGAGATCTCGGGTAAGTCGCTGCTCCTCACGCCCGACGCGGGCCTGCTCGCGAACGCCGCGTACCCGGTCTATGTCGACCCGACCTGGCAGACGAACTATTGCTCCAACTGTGGCCGGAACCACTACTTGGTCCAGTACGCCTGTGGTGCTTCCAAGGCTCCGGGTGACGCGGTGTGGGACTCGGATGCCAATCTCAAAGCGGGGTACATCTACGACTCCAGATCGAGCTGCGCGGGAAATCTCGTCACCGCGCGCTCGTTCGTGGAAATGAACCTCGGCGGACTGGGCGGGAAGCTGATCTATGACGCCTCACTGACCCTCGCGGTGGACAGCTCGAAGTCCTGCGAGCTCAGGCATTCCAACAACTTGATGGTGACGAACCCGATCGGTCCAGGGCTGACGTTCGGGAGCGGCCCCGCCCTGGGGGCAGGCTTCGCGACCGTGAGCGGCTGCCCGACCAACGTCGGATTCAACATCACCACGACGATCAAGGGCCTGGTGGAAGGAGGAGGGGCGACCTTCACTTTCGGCATCATCTCGCCCAGCGAGAACGACCAGAACACTTGGAAGAGGTACTCGGCCCAGGTCGGGTTCACGGTCACGTACAACTCGCGCCCGAACGCGCCGTTCAATCTCGCCATCGTCAACGGGACGGCCACCTATCCCTGCGCCCCATACATTCCGGGCATGCCGCGCAGCCGCCCTGTCCTCGGGCGGACAAGCACCGGCTATGTGGTCAAAGCAAATGTCCGGGACCCGGACGGTGGCATGCTCTACGCGGGTTTTCGCGTCTACAAGGGCTGGGTGAGTACCGGGAACTACGCGTGGGACGGTCGTCAGGCAGGCGTCGACAACGTCTTGAGCGACTCGAATGTCGCCAATCGCAACGCTCAGGCCACTCTGTCCACCGAGTCGATGAACGCGGACGGGTTGTACTCATACGACGCACACGTCACCGATGGCCGCGAGACCAGCTGGTCCGCCGCGTGTGAGGTCGAAGTGCAGCTGTCCGCTCCGGCCGCGCCGTCGGTGTCGTCCCAGACGTATCCGAGCGGCACCTTCGGCGGTGGTCCGGGCAGAGCTGGTGACTTCACCTTCACGGTGGCGAACACTCCGACTTCGGTCGGAAGCTACGTGTGGAAGCTCGACAACACCGCACCCCCCACCTGCAACGACACTGAGCCCGGAACCGTGAAGCCCGCCGCGTACAGCGGACCTGCCACCGTCGCCATCGCACCGCCGACCAAGGGCACGCATGTCCTCAGCGTCTGGTCGTGCAACCGCGCGAAGACACCGTCGACCAGGACCGACTACAACTTCAGTGTCCGGGACGTGACGGCTCCTCTCGCGTCATGGCAGTTCGAAGGAAACGGTGCTTCTCAAGCGACCGGTCTGCGGTACGTCGGTGAAGGCAAGGGAACGTTCGCCGAGGGGAAGATCGGAGAAGGCGCGGTTCTGTCGGGCCAGGCAGGCGACTACTTCGCGACCGGTGCACGAGTGCTGGACACGACGAAGTCCTTCTCTGTTTCCGCGTGGGTGAATCCGACCGGGCTTACCAGCAGGCGAGTCGTGCTGTCCCAGGACGGGGCTCAAAGCAGCGGTTTCGCCTTGCACTATCACGAATCCGGGAAATGGGCGTTCAGCATCGCCGACTCGGCACAGGGTTCGGCCTTCTCCACGGCTGCCGCCGCTGAAGGAACGTGGACACATCTGACCGGTGTGTACGACGCTGCCGCGAAAACGGCGACGCTCTATGTCAATGGACAGCCACAAGCCACGGTTTCAACCACTGGCGTGGGCGGAGCGGGGCCGTTGGTCGTGGGCGGCGGGAAGTCCGGTGGGGTACGGACCTACCTGTACTCCGGGAAGATCGATGAGACCGCGGTCTTCGACCGAGCGTTGACCGCGACAGAAGTCGCTACGCTGCACGGCAACAACGGCGTTCCGACCGGTCTTTCGGCCATTCGTGAGTACGCGCTCGAGAGCAACACGGTGGACGCGACCGGAAACGACGGTGCACTCACTTTCGCTCCAGGTTCGGGATTCGCGACCGGCTACAGCGACTCCGCCGGGCAGTCCGCGACCGAAAGCAAGGTCGGGCAATCGTCCGGACAGGCTTTCGTCGGCGCCGGAACCGGATATGGGCAGACGAAGACGCCGGTCATCGACACCGCACAGAGCTTCACCGTTTCGGCGTGGGCGAAGCTGGCCGATACCAACGACTCTTACGCTGTGGCCGGCCAAGACGGCGTCCGTTCCAGCGGTTTCCAAATGGGTTACTCCAAAGACGTGAACCGATGGATCATCGGTCTTCCCGCCGAGGACGTCGATGGAGACGGATACCGGTGGGCGATTCCCACCAGCGTCCCGCAAGTAGGCGTCTGGACGCATTTGACCGGTGTTTACGACGCGTCCACCGCCAAAGTGCTGATCTATGTGAACGGCGTCCTCGAAGGGCAGACCGCCGTTCCCGCGGGGACCACCTGGACGGCGACAGGTGGGTTCGCCGTCGGGCGGGCGCGGTGGAACGGTATGCCGTCGACCCCCTTCAGGGGCAGTATCGACCAGGTCCAGGTCTGGGATCGCGCGCTGCCCGCCGCCGAGGCCGCCGGCCTCGCCAACACCGCTGTGCTACGGGCGAACTACCAGCTCGACGGCAGCACCATCGACGGCGTCACCGGCGCGGCCGGTGTCGTCTCGGGCGGTGCCGCCATGGTGAACGACAACGGCGTCAACGTCGCGAAGTTCGACAAGTCCTGGAGTGGGGAGATCGAGAGCCCCCGTCCGCCCGCGCTTCGCGCCGACCGGAGTTTCACCGTGGAAGCCTGGGTGAGGCACAAGTGGTCTCCGGAGGACGTCCAAGACGCCAAGCTCCGCAGTCCTTCGAACAGCGTGGGCGGGGACGACGCCACCCGAGCTGCTGTCGGGCTGAACGACCCGAAGTTCTCGCCCTTCCTCCTGGGATACAGGCCGTCCAAGGACGCGGCCGGCAACTGGTTCGGGAAGTGGAGCTGGTTGACGAGTTCGCCGTCTGCCGTAGACGGGCAGCCGACTCCAGCCGTCGACGTCACGTCGGAAAGCATCGACGAGAACACCTGGACGCATTTGACCGGAACCTACGATGCGGTCTCCGATGTCGCGTGCCTCTACGCGGAGACCGACGAGAGGCAGTTCCAGCCCGTATGCCAGGCCGGTGTCGCAGGCTGGAGTGGCAACAGTGATATCGCGAGCTTGTTCATCGGCCGAGGTGTGTGGACCGGCCTCAAGTCCGATTACTGGTACGGCGATGTCCGCGGCGTTCGCGTCTACACCGGCGTGCTGGACGCGCAGCGGATCGCCGCGGACATGATCCTCGACCACCCCTGACTTCTCTCCGGCTAGGCAGACGCTCCATCCGAACCCTGGGCAGGCTTCGTCATGCGTAAAGAAACTCGCTGGACCCGCATCGGCCGGTTCTCCCGCGTCACCTCGTTGGCGGTGACCGCGATCATGCTCGCGTCCGGTGGCGCTGCCATCGCACTCGAGAACAAGGGGAACGCGCCGGGCTGGTCGCTCGGGCCCGGCCAGAAGGACCAGAGCGTCCCGGTCACCCCGCTCGTCGCTCCGCCGTCCCCGCCACCGGTGTTGCCCGATGCGAAGGTGACTCCGCCGGTTTGGCCGGGAGCGGCGGAAGCCGAGGTCGAACTGCGGGCCGGCGCACGCAACGGTCGTCAGCCGCAGGGGCTCGGAGTCCAGGACGCCGTGAGCGGTACCCCGGTCAAGGTCGGCTGGGCTCGGGCGAAGGACACCGCCGCCAGGAAGGCGGGGCCCGTCCCGAAGGTCCGAGTACGCGTCGCGGACCAGAAGACAAGCGAAGCGCTCGGGCTTCGCGGCGTGGTGCTTTCCGTGACCGACACGGGTGTGGGCGCCGACCCGGTGAACGTCGCGGTGGATTACCAGGCGTTCGGGAGTGCCTACGGCGGCGGCTGGGCCGATCGGCTGCAGTTGGTGGAACTGCCTGGCTGTGCGTTGGTGACGCCGGCCAAAGCCGAGTGCCGGACCAAGACGCCGGTGCCCGGAACGGTGAACAACGGCAAGACACGGCAGGTCTCGGCGGATGTCGCGTTCGCCGGCACGGCGCCACGGGTCTTCGCGGTGACGGCCGCGACGAGCGGCTCCGCCGGAAACGTGTCGGCCCAGCCGTTGTCCGCTGCCGGATCGTGGTCCAGCGGTGGGTCCTCCGGAAGCTTCTCCTACAACTACCCGTTCGCGGTCCCTGCCGCTCCGAGTGGCGCGGTGCCGAGCCTCGCGCTCTCGTACTCGTCCAGTGGCGTCGACGGGTTGACCTCCGCGACGAACAACCAGGCGTCCTGGGTCGGTGACGGGTGGGATTTCACCCCGGGCGGTTACGTCGTCCGCAACTACCTGCCGTGCAGTGAGGACCTCGGCGGCAACAACGGACAGACCAAGACCGGTGACCAGTGCTGGGGGATCGACAACGCGACCCTCGTCCTCGGCGGCAAGTCGACGGAACTGATCAAACTCGCCGGGACGAATCAGTGGCGGCCGAAGAACGACGACGGTTCCAAGATCGAGCTGCTCGGTGGTGCCGCCAACAACGCCCAGGACGGCCAGCACTGGAAGGTCACCACCGGCGACGGAACCCAGTACTTCTTGGGACTCAACCGCCCGCCAGGGTGGTCCGCCGGCAAACCCGAGACCCAGTCCACCTGGACGGTCCCGGTTTTCGGCAACAACGACGGCGAGGCCTGCTACAAGCCGAACAACTTCGCCGGCTCGTCTTGCCGGCAACCTTGGCGCTGGAACCTCGACTACGTGGTGGATCCCCACGGGAACGCCAGCACGTACTACTACCAGCCGGAGATCAACTACTACGGCCTCAACCAGAACGTCACGACCGCCGGAACCGAGTACACGGCGGGTGGGTATCCCCTGCGGATCGAGTACGGCCTGCGGCTGAAGGACGGCAGTGTCTACGGCTCCGCACCCACGAATCAGGTCGTCTTCGAAACCGCGGAGCGCTGCCTCCCGTCCGGAGCGGTGACCTGCGCTCCTGAGCAACTGAACTCCACGACAGCCTCGTCCTGGCCGGACGTCCCCTCCGAACAGATCTGCGCCAAGGACAAACCGTGTGACTACGGTTCACCTGCCTTCTTCACCCGTAAACGGCTGACCACGGTCCGGACGCAGTACAACAACGCCGGTACGCAGACCGACGTCGACGTCTGGAATCTGGCCCACACTTTCCCCGGCACGGGTGACGCCTCCCCGTCCGCGCTGTGGCTCTCCTCGGTGACCCACACCGGGAAGGGTGGGGTCGGGAGCATCACCCGCCCCGCCACCACGTTCGGCGGGTTCATGTTCGCCAACCGGGTCGACACGGCCAACGACCAGTACTCCCCGATCACCCGCTACCGGATCAACGAGATCAGGACCGAGACCGGTGGGCGGATCGGTGTCGCCTACTCCGGCCCTGACTGTGTCGCTGGGACGCGCATGCCCGCGTCGCCCGAGACCGACACGATGCGGTGTTACGCGTCCTTCTGGAGCCCGCCGTCGGCGAAGGACCCGGTCCTCGACTGGTTCCACAAGTACGTCGTCACGGACATCTCCGAAGAAGACCTGACCGCAGGCGGAGTCGCGGTCAAGACCCACTACGACTACCTCGGCGGCGCGGCCTGGCACTACGACGAGGGTCAGTTCACGCCGAAGGAGCGGAAGACCTGGAGCCAATGGCGTGGCTACGGCGTCGTGCGGACGTCCATCGGCCACCCGTCCGCCACCCAGACGGTGACGGAGTCGCTGTATCTGCGGGGGATGGACGGCGACCACTTGCCGAACGGCGGCAAACGTTCGGTCTCCGTCGAGGATTCGGAAAAGGGAACGATCGTCGATCAGGATCCCTTGCAGGGGTTCCTCCGCGAGTCCAGGACCTATCTGCCGGGTACGACGACCGTGGACAACGCGGCCATCAACGACCCCTGGGTACGCGGTCCGACGGCAACCAGCGCGGACGGCCTGCTCAAAGCACATTCAGTGGACACCGCGGCCGTGCGCGGCCGCACGCTGCTCTCCGACGGCAAGACCTACCGCCGTAACCAGGTGAACAAGAAGTTCAACGACAACGGACTCGTCATCGAGCAAGAGGACCTCGGCGACACCGGCGTCACCACGGACGACACCTGCACCAAGACGACCTACCTCCCGAACACCGCTACGGGGATGTTCGACAAGTCCAGCGAAGTCGTGATGTTCGCCGGGCTCTGTTCCGGCACGGCGACGGCGTCCACGGTCATCACCAACGTCAAGGTCTCCTACGACAAGCAGGCGTTCGGTTCTCCGCCGGCGGCGGGCGACATCACGCGTACCGAAACGCTGAGCGCTTGGGACGCCACGGGCAAGAAGTTCGTGACGACCGCGACGAACGAGTACGACGCCTACGGCCGTGAGACGCTGTCGACCGACGTGGCGGGAGCGGTGACGAAGACCGCGTACACGCACAGCGCCGGAGGACAGGTCGCCGAAGTCGCCGTGACGAACCCACTCGGCTGGGTCTCGACGACCACCAAGGAACCTGCGCGCGGGAACCCGGTCTTCTCGGTCGATGTGAACAAGGTCCGCACCGACATCACCTACGACGCCTTGGGGCGCAAGACAGCGGTCTGGAATCCCGGGCGTAGCAAGCTCGATGGTGACAAGGCGACGGCGACCTTCGAATACACCGACGCGTCGACATCACCGACCGCTGTCCCCACGACGGTGGCGACGAAAGCCTTACAGGACAACGGCCTGTACACGACGTCATACGCGATCTACGACGGTCTCGGACGGACGAGGCAAGCGCAGTCCGCGGCGTCCGGCGGCGGCCGGATCATCAGCGACACCGTCTACGACTCACGCGGTCTCCCGTTCAAGTCGAACAACGGCTACTTCAACGACGCTTCCGGGCCCGTGCCGAAGCTGGTGACCGTCGCGGACAACACCGTGCTGAACCAGACCGTGACGGAGTACGACAGCCGTGCCCGCGCGACGGCGTCGATCCTGATGTCGAAGGGCGTCAAGCAGTGGCAGACCTCGACGATCTACGGCGGTGACCGGGTTACGACCATCCCGCCGCGGGGCGCGTCGCCGCAGACCGTGGTGACCGATGTACACGGGCAGACGGTCCAGCGATTGCTTCACACGGACGGCTACACACCGGGAGCGGCCAACCCGGCCGATGTCACGAGCTACACCTACAACGCCGCCGGCGCCATGACGTCGATGACCGACCCCGCCGGCAACGTCTGGTCGACGGGCTACGACCTGCGCGGCCGGAAGATCTGGCAGTCCGACCCCGACGCGGGAAAGTCGACCTACACCTACGACGACGGCGGGCAGCTGACGTCGACCACCGATTCCCGCGGTAAGACCGTCGCCTATACCTACGACAAACTCGGGCGTAAGACCCAGGTCAACGCGGACTCGGCCACCGGCACCAAATTGGCGAGCTGGAACTACGACACGGTTCCCAACGGGATCGGCCTGCCCGCTTCGTCGACCCGGTGGGTGGGCGCGGACGCGTACACCACCCGGGTGATGGCGTATGACAAGTACGGCAGGCCGACCAAGAAGGCGGTCGATGTTCCCGCCGTCGAGAAGGGTTTGGCCGGGACCTACGAATTCAGTACCGCCTACACGGCCACGGGCGCTGTCGCGTCCACAGTGAGCCCGAAGGCCGGAAACCTGCCGCTCGAACACGTCCGGCACACCTACAACGAGCTCGGACTGCCGTCGACGACGTACGCGATCGACGCCTTGGGCACCACCACGAACCTGGTCTCGAAGACGGACTACACCTCCTTCAACGAGATGTCCCGCATGCAGTTCGACGGGGAGAAGTCGACCGCGAACGTCGGCGTGACCCAGACCTACGACGAGATCACCCGGCGTCCGCAGACGACCACCGTCAACCGGGCGACGCAGGTCGGATCGCAGCTGACCAACCGGACCTACGGTTACGACCCGGCGGGCAACGTCACGAAGATCTCCGACACCCCTTCTGGTGCTCCGGCCGACACCCAGTGTTTCGAGTACGACTACCAGCGGCGGCTGACCGAGGCCTGGACTCCGTCGTCGGGAGACTGCGCGACGGCCAAGTCGGCGTCCGCGCTCGGTGGCGCCGCGCCGTACTGGAAGTCGTACTCCTTCGACAAGACGGGGAACCGCACGAAGGAGGTCGACCACAAGCCGACCGGTGACGTGACCAGCACCTCCACCTATCCGGCGGCCGGGCCGAGCGCGGTCAAGCCGCACGCCCTGCAGAAGGTGGACACGAGCGGCCCCAACGGAACTTCGACGAGCGGCTACACCTACGACGAAGCCGGTTCGATGCTGACGCGGAACGTCGGCGGTGACACCCAGACCTTCAGCTACGACCACGAGGGACGAACCGCCGGTGTCACGTCGCCGACGGGGGAGAGCAAGTACCTGTACGACGCCGACGGCAACCGGCTCGTCACCCGCGCTCCGACCGGCACCACGTTGTCGATCGGCGATCTCGAGCTGGTCGTCACCACCGGCACGACCGGTGTTACCGCGACCCGTTTCTATCAGCACGGCGGAGTCCAGGTCGCGGTGCGAGTCGGTGGCTCCGCCCTCAAGTGGATGCTCGGTGATCTTCACGGAACGAACGGCCTGGCCATCACCGCGGGGACGCTCACACCCACTCAGCGCTACATGGATCCGTTCGGCAATCCACGTGGTCCGGCCCCGTCCACCTGGCCGGACAAGCACGGTTTCGTCGGTGGCTATCAGGACGCGACCGGCTTGACCCATCTGGGTGCACGCGAGTACGACCCGGCGATCGGACGGTTCACCAAGACCGACCCGGTGCTGGACCCGGCAGTGCCGCAGCTGTGGAACCCGTACTCCTACGCGAACAACTCGCCGGTGACCATGACGGACCCGTCCGGCATGTCGGCCTGCTTCCACATGGGCGAGGACGGTCTGTTCTGTCGCGAAGGCACCGAGCAAGCGGCCAAGTGCACGGGTAGTTGCACCGTTATGGCCAGCTCACCGTCGTCCCCGCAGGGGCAGCGCTACGCGGCCGAGCAGCGTGAGAAGGCCAAACGGGGCTACAACGAAAAGTCCTATAAAGAAGCGCAAGCCGTCGTGAAGAAGTCCAAATGGGACGTCTTCATAGACGCGGCCGGTGAGCTGATCAAGAGTCTCATCGGCTGGGACGACATCATGGGCTGCATCGAGGGCTCAGTCGGCTCGTGCATCAGTACCCTCCTCAACTTCATCCCCTGGGGCAAGATCCTGAAGGTCGGCGAAATCGTCGCGAGCTTCTGGAAGGGTGCGCGGGCTCTAGCGACCTTCGGTCGTGAGGTGGAGAAGGCCCAAAAGGTCATCGCCGACACTGAGCGCATCCTCGCCGACGCCGAGATGGCGGCGAACGCGGTCCAAGTGGTGGTCGCCGTCAGCGAAGGTGAAGGCGTCGTCGGTGCTGCGGCCGCGGCCATGGGCGGTGCCGCGAGCAGTTCGGCTTGCAACAGCTTCGTCCCCGGTACCCAGGTTTTGATGTCGGACGGCACGACGAAGCCGATCGAACAGGTGCAGGTCGGCGACGAAGTACAGACGACAGACCCGGAGACCGGCGGCCTGGAGGGGCGCCGCGTCGTCGGCACCATCGTGCACTACGACGAGGACGAGCGAACCGAGATCACAGTCGAGTCCAGTGGTGCTCTGGGCACCATCGTGGCGACGGACTGGCATCTCGTGTGGGTGGAGGAAGCCAATGATTGGGTAGCGATCGGTGACCTGGTCCCTGGTCAACAACTACACTCACCGGATGGTCGGGCATCGGTCGTCACCGCGATTCGACACTTCACGCAGGTGTCGCCCGTCTACGACCTCACGATCGACGACATTCACGCCTTCTATATTTCGAGCAATGATGCTCGGGCACTTGTACATAACTGTGGCACGGGAGCGCGTGATGGCGCCGGCCTTTCCGGTAGTGAACTGATGGAAAAGTCGGTGCAACTGCGAGACGAGTACATGAAGACACAGGCTTCCCTTTCGCAGAAGAAGCGGCCGGCAACTGTGACTGCTGGCTACAACACGGAAACCGGCCAGTACGCGGCAGGTCGATCACACGGCCGAGGTGTTTGTGCTGAAATATGTGTAGTCAACCAACTTGGTGGAGATGCATCGAAGATTGTTTTCACTCCCGCCCGTAGGCCTCGAACTGGAGGTCCGGTCGATATTTGTGTTTCATGTGAAGCATCGTTCGGGCGCGGCGCCTTTCCGCATCGCGCGACAAGTTTCGCTACTAGTTTGTTGCGCTTATTTGATTAGGTGGAGTTGGTCATGAAATTGGCGCTGGGTTACTATGAATGGACGGCTATTCGCGGCCTGTATGTAAATGGTTCAGCTCTGCCGGGCGCGATTGAAGATCTTTACTCTGCTACTGTTCGCTCGGATGCCGAGCTTGCTGTCCGACGAATCGAAGAGGTTTGTCCGCTGGATTCCGAGCTGTCCGAGGCGTCAGTTGCACTCGCGTCATGTCTCGTGAACGCGATTTGGGGTCGACCCGAGTGTTCACTGGATCTTATTGTGGGAATATTGAGCGATATAGCTGCTGGTCTAGGTGAAGACTGTGATGGTGATGACCTTTCCGAAATCCATGCCAGGTGTCTTCGCGAGATTTGTCGAGGGTTTCCGATGTACGTGGAGTTATTGGAATCGCACTATGTTCCCGATGTGCGAACTGCGTGTGTTGACTTGATCTCCGCATGTGGATTGTTTGACAAATCGTTGACAGGGAGGGCAATTTGGTTTCTGGAAGCGTCAAAAAAACTTAAGGGAATGGAGGGGTTTCACTCGCTTATTGATTCCTCGATTGATGACCTGCGCTGAATTCTTGGTTCTCCACTAACGCGACTACGGGCAAGTGAGGTCTTATCAGTCCTCGTTGCTGAACGAAGTGCTGCTGTATCGGTGCAGTACTCGCTCAACTTCTTGTGGCATGTAGGGATAGTCACAGAAGGTAGTGAGGAGCACCCTTGCCTATGTGTTCTGAATCGCAACCCTTCTTTGAGTAGCCGTACTCAAGACACCGGGGGCCGTCGGCGCGACCGTGGTACGCATGACGAAAACCTCCGCAGCGCCGCCCACCACCGTCGCGTTCTTCGTCCAGGCCGCCCTCTCGTTCGGCTTGGCGTTGCTCGCGGTCGTCATCGGCATCTGGTACCTGCCGGTCGACGGCTGGGTCCGTGGCTTCCTCGCCCTCGGCATGCTCTTCCTGACCACTTCGGCGTTCACCCTCGCCAAGTGCATCCGTGACCGGCAGGACGAGAACACCGTCGTCAGCAGAGTCGACCAGGCCCGCGTCGACAAGCTCCTGTCCGAGCACGACCCGTTCAAAACGCCCGCGATCTAGCCGCGCCGCGGCCACGGCTAGATTCTCGAGCATGCTCTTGACCAGGGGGATTCGCCGTGTCCAGGTGAACACATGGGTCCTGCTCGGCGTGGCGATCGCCTGGTTGCTCGTCAACCTCCGATGGATCGTCCTGTATCGCGACGGCCAGGTGTTCGACATCGACGAGGCCGGCTACTTCGGCATGGCGTTGAACAATCACGGCGCGGCGCTCCGGGACGGTGCCGTCGGCTGGGTCGAAGCCGTCGAGTCCTCGGGTATCCAAGCGCCGCTGCTGCCCGCGCTGACTTCGCTGCACTTCTTCGCGACCGGGACCGGGACGGTGGCCGCCTTCCTCGTCCCGCTGGTGGCCGGGGTGGCGTTGATCCTGCTCACGCACGCCGTAGCGAACAGGGTGGCGGGCCGCCCGTTCGCCTGGATCGCCACGGCGCTGATCGCCACCGCGCCCGGCGTGCTCTTCGAGGCCCGCGCCTATCACTTCGCGCTGCCCGCGGCGGTCATGACCACGGCCGCCGTCTACTGCCTGATCCGTTCCGAAGGGCTGTCGAAACTGCGGTTCGTCGTGCTCTTCGGGGTCTTCGTCGGGCTGATGCCGCTGTCGAGGACTATGGCCATCGCCTTCGTACCGGCATTGGTGCTGGCCGCGTTGATCCAGGCGGCGGTGCCGCAGGACCGGATGAAGCGGCTGAAGCACTTCACTCTCGCGGTGCTCGTGGCCGCCGGCGTCGCGGCGATCTGGCTGGTGCCCAACGGTGCCCGGGTCTTCGAGTACCTGACCGGCTTCGGCTACGGGAAGCAGTCGGTTGAGTTCGGCCAGGAAGCGGGGGTGTTCAACCCGGCGGCCTGGGTAGCGCGGCTACGGCTGCTGATCTCCGACCATGGGCTACCGCTCGCGCTGTTGCTGTGTGCCGGGCTTGTCGCCGCGGTCGTCGTGGCGATCGTCAAGATCCGGACCGGTCCGGCGAAGGACGTCCTCCGCTCGATGGTGGCATCGGCGCTGTTTCCGTCGGCGTTGCTCGTCGCGGAAGGCGGGCTGGCGGTGCTGACGTCCAAGAACACGGGTACCGCCTTCTTCCTCCCGTTGATCCCGTCCATGGCGATCCTGGCGCTCTGGGGGTTGTACCGGGCACACCGATCCCTTCGGCGGGCCTTGCCGTTCGCGGTCGCGGTGGTAGGGCTGCTGGGGCTGGTGCCGATGGTGGATCTGCGCCTGCCGACCGCTCAGCCGTGGGAAATGGATCTGCCGGTGCTGGGCTCGTCCAAGGTCACCGATGGGCGCGGCGTTCCGCAGGTCTACGTCGACCCGGGTGGTCAGGTCGTCGAGCCGCTGAGTGCGGAAACGGCGCGGGAGTGGCGGGCCGCGTCGGAATGGGCTGTCGGCCAGGTGGAAGAGCAGCACGCGCTGGGCGGGGCGACCGCGTTCGGGTTCCGTGACCGGCTCTTCAACACCAACACCGTGCAGCTGGAGATGCTGCGGAAGTTCGGCTACGGCGTGGCGTTGCCGCAGGTCGATCCGACCGCGAACGGGAACACCGGGCCGGACTATCTGCGCTGGCTGACGTCTTATGCGGGCAGTCTCGGCGGGGACGCGAGCAAGACGTGCCTGCTGTTCACCGCGACGGGAACGGTGGACGAGTACGAACCGAAGGTGGATCCGCCGTCCATGGCTTCCACCGCGAAGGCCGCGGGCTTCACGCCGGTCACGACGCGGCCCCTACCGAACGGTCGGCTGGTGACCTTGTGGAAGCGCCCGCAGCCCACTTGCGTGCCCTCCTGAAGCACGAAGGGCGCACCGGTTTCCCGGTGCGCCCTTCGTCCCACATATGCACAAATCCGAATTACTACAGTCGTGTGACCCCGCTCACTGAACCTGTAGCACTTAGTAACCGAAAAGACCGACGCGCCCAAGAACCGACTCGCCAACGCGAGCTACAAGCAACGTGGAGGTCCGGGGGCTCGGGCCCCCGGGAATTATGGTGAGCAAGCCATGGTCCAGGCGTTCCCTGGACACACCGCGCCCACTTGCGAGCGGATGACGGGATTCGAACCCGCGACCCTCACCTTGGCAAGGTGATGCGCTACCAGCTGCGCTACATCCGCATGTCTTGCTCTGCTCCGGCACTCGTTTGAAGCAGTGGAACAACCATACACCGACCGTCTGTAGCGGTTTGCACCCACCCCTACAGGTGCTTCGGCGTCACACCTGGCGTACAAGGGGTGACGACGGCTGCATACCTCCGTATGGTGTCCCCATTCGACCGAATGGTGAGTCCTTCGGGGAGGAGGTGCCTGGCCGGATGACCGAGCAGGGCACGGTGCCGCTTCAGGCGGCCTCGGAATCCGACGAGCAGGCATTGCTCCAGCGTCTCCGTGACGGGGAGGACGCTGCCTTCGGGGAGCTTTTCGAACTTCACGCCGCCGCCGTGCGGCGGTTGGCCCGCAGCCTGGCCGCCGATCGGTCGGAGGCGGAGGACATCACCGCCGAGACCTTCTTCCGGGTGCTTCAGGCGTTGCGCCGGGGCGCCGGTCCGCGTGACTACGTCCGCGCTTATCTGCTGACGGTGGCTCGCCGCGTCTCGTGGGAGTGGCACGGCGCGCGTCGTGATGTGCCGGTGAGCGACGACGAGCTGACCTTCCGGGCCGGGGCGGGTGCGGACACGCATGCCCGCACGGCCGAACATTCGCTGATCACGACCGCTTTCACGAGTTTGCCGGAGCGCTGGCGTTCGGTCTTGTGGCAGACCGAGGTCGAAGGCGAGCAGCCGTCGATGGTCGCGCCGCATTTCGGGTTGAGCGCGAACGCGACGGCGGCGCTGGCCCGCCGGGCCCGGCAGGGGCTGCGGGCGGCGTATCTGCAGGCGCATCTGTCGGTGAACCGCGGGCCCGATTCGTGCCGTGCGGTGGTGGAGAAGCTGGGCGGGTTCACCGCGGGCAGCGTGACCGGGGCCGAGGCCCGCCGGATCAAGACCCATCTGATCGCCTGCCAGTCTTGCCGGGCGACCCACGACGAGCTGCGTGACGTCTGTTCCTCGCTGCGGGCGCACGCCGGTGTGGTGGCGCTGCTGGTGCCGGCCGCCGCCGGGGCGCACGCGAGCGGGGCGCTGTCCGGGCTCGCCGCGTCGGTCAAGGGACTTCTGCTCGGGTCGAAGGTGAAGGTCGGCCTGGCGGTGGCGTCGACGGCCGCCGCCGGTGCGGTCGGGATCGTCGCCGGTCCGGCCGTGTTCGGCACCGACGTCACCCATACGGTGGGCCTGTCCGGGGGTGGGCTGCCGGAGCTGGCGCTGCTGCCCGCGCAGGTCGCGCCGCCGGCCCATGCGCAGCCCGTCGAGCTCCCGCCACAGCGGATCGCGCAGGACCAGCTGCACGGCAAGGGTGCCCAGCCCGCCGTCACCGGACGAGGCCCCGGCGCCGAGCTCGGGGCGTCCGACATGCCGAGCCTGCCGAGCGTGGGCACGCCGCGGAAGGAACTGGGCGGCGGAGACGTCGTACCGCCGCCGGACGAGCAGAATCCGACGCAGGAGGAGACCTCGCCGCGCAACGAGGTCCCGGATCCGGGCACCGGCTCCAACCAGACCACCTCGAAGCGGGACGACATCCCGCCGCCGGAGGAATCGTTCAGGCCCACCGAGGAGTCGCTGAGCCCGACCACGACGACTTCGCGGGACTCGACCGAGCAGTCGACGACGCCGGACTCGACGACTTACCCGGAAGGGTCTTCTTCGACGGAGACCGGGACCCCCGAAAGCACGACCGGCGACAGCTCGGCGGACGAGCCGAGCCCGGTGAAACCGACTTCCCACTATCCGGAACCGGGTGTCGACTACCCGACGTGCCCATAACGCCCGAGCGGGCATATCGCCTTCGAACTCTCGCGAATCCGGCTCCCGTCACGGTACGGTGGAGCTCGCTCACGACGAGCGAGCGGCCGCGCGGGAGGCGACTGAATGAACCGGCTGGTGCACGGCGAGGACGGCCGTGACTGGGTGGTCCGAGCCCAGATGGAATGGCGTGCTCCCGCGACAGCGGACGATTTCGAGCACGATGTGGCGGGCAGCTACGGCCCGGGTATCGCGATGATCGCCGTGACGGCGCTGCTCGCGATCGTGCTCATCATGTGGACCCCGGCCGACGTCATGATCCCGTCGTGGGTTCCGCTGGCGCTCTTGCTGATCGCGCTGTTCTTCCCGCTGCGGTGGATCCTGCGCCGTCCGTGGACCGTGGTCGCCGAGACCGAGGGCGATCTGGCGGGCGACCGGCCGTCGGAGCGCTGGGTGGGCACGATTCGCGGCATGTTCACCGTGCGCGGTGAGGTCTCGAAGATCACCAAGACCATCCAGAAGCACTCGCTGCCGGATTTCGACGGCCCGTTGCACCCGGTGGAGTAGTCGCGGCGGCCTGAACGCGCGAGACTGGGGCCATGCCCGAGCTACCCGAGGTCGAAGCGCTCGCTCACCACCTGCGTGAACACGCGGTGGGCAAGACCGTCTTCCGCGTCGACGTGTCGTCCCTCAGCGTGCTGAAGACGGCGACACCGCCGTGGACCGAGCTGCACGGCCGCGAGGTCACCGGGGCGGGCCGGTTCGGCAAACATCTGGATCTCGTCGCCGGGGATCTCCATCTGGTCGTCCACCTGGCGAGGGCGGGCTGGTTGCGCTGGTCCGACGCGTTGTCGCCGACGCCGCTCAAACCCGGCAAGGGGCCGATCTCGCTGCGCGTCCATCTCGACGCGGCCGCCGGGCCGGGCTTCGATCTCACGGAGGCCGGGACGAAGAAGGGCCTGGCGGTCTGGATCGTGCGTGATCCCGAGAAGGAGGTCGCGAGTATCGCGCGGCTCGGGCCGGACGCGCTTTCGCTCGACCGCACGCAGCTCGAGAAGTTGTTCACCGGGCGCACCGAACGGTTGAAGACGGCACTGACCGATCAGTCGCTGATCGCCGGGATCGGCAACGCCTACTCCGACGAGATCATGCACATGGCGAAGCTTTCTCCTTACGCTACAACCGGAAAGCTGTCAGAGGCGGCGCTCGACGGGCTGTCGGAGGCGATCCGCGAGGTGCTGACCAGCGCCGTGACACGTTCGGTCGGCCAGTCGGCTGCCCGGCTCAAGGGCGAGAAGCGGTCCGGGCTGCGGGTGCACGCGCGCACCGGGTTGCCGTGTCCGGTCTGCGGCGACACGATCCGCGAGATCTCGTTCGCGGACAAGTCGTTCCAGTACTGCCCGACCTGCCAGACCGGCGGGAAACCTCTCGCGGACCGGCGGATGTCGCGTCTGCTGAAGTGATCAGCAGAGGGCGGCCTTCACCGCGGGCGCCGGAATCTTCGGCACTCGCTGCCCGCCGTGCAGGTCCGCGGCGAGGTCGTACACGTTCAGCGCGAGGACCAGCTGTTTCGAGCCGTCCGCGTTGCTCATCGAGACGCTGAAGAATCCCGGCCCGGCACCGGTGTTGCCCCAGAACGTCTTCATGCCATCGGCACATTCCACGTCGAGCGTCTCGATCCCCGCCCCGTAGGCGCCGCCCCGGTCGTTCGGCACGAGCCGCTTGAGTTCGGCCTGTTGCGCAGGCGCCAGGAGCCGTCCTGCCAGCAACGCGCGATGGAATCGCGCGAGGTCGTCGACGGTCGACACCATCGCGCCCGCGGTCCAGTCGTACGAAGGGCTGAACACGGTCATGTCCTGCCCGCCCATGTCGTACCCGTGCAGATGCGGGCCTCGCAGGAACGGCGACCACAGCGGGAAATACGTCCGGCCGAGTTCGAGCGGATCGAGGATCCGCCGCTGGATCTCCTCGCGGACATCGTTGCGGGTGACCTTCTCGATCACCTTGCCCAGCAACAGATATCCGGTGTTCGAGTACTCCACGCCGCTACCCGGCGAGAACGAGGGCCGGTCGACGAGAGACCGCCGGATCACCTCGGACGGCGTGATGACGTGCGCCCGGTTCCCCTGGACGAGGTACGGGTCGAAGAAGTGCGGATCCAGCGGGTCGTGCACGCCGGACGTGTGGTTCAGCAGCATGCGCGGCGTGATCTTTCCCGGTTCGTAGCCCGGTCCTCGTACGACGCCGGGCAGCCGTCGCTCGATCGGATCGTCGAGCGACAGCTCCCCCTCACCCGCCAGCTGCAGGACCACGGTGGCGACGAACGCCTTGGTGTTGCTGGCGATCCGGAACCGGTGGTGCGGCCCCGCGGCTTCGCGCGTGGCCTGGTTCGCGTATCCGGCGCCGAAGCGCGAGACCGCCTCACCGTTCCTGACCTGGGCGATCGCTCCCGGAAATCCCCCTTCGCCGACCAGAGCGCCGACAGCCGCGCGCACCGGGTCGCCGCTCGCGGCCGCCGTCCCGCTCCCCAGCAGGACCCCCGCCAGCACCCCCGCCGCGAGTTTCCCCGATACGCGCATTGTGTTCCTCCCCCGGAAGCGATTGCCTGCGCACAGTCTTTCCCGTGCGACGGGGAGTGACCATGGGGACGACGCCCGGGTCTTGGGTAGGGTCGGCCCCACCCTCAGTTGTCACAACTCAACGGAAAGTGGGGAGCAGGCCTTGCACCCGGTTGGTCGAGCGCAGAGCATGGACGCCGTGTCCGGGCTCGAAATCGCGCAGATCATCCCTTGGGGTGTGGCGCTGTTGCTCGCGATCCTCGTCGTCGTCCTGCTGATCAAGCTGAGGCGTCCCGCGAGCATCGTGGAGAACGCGGTGCTGCAGGCCGTCCACCGGATGTCGAAGGCGACACCGGATCTCCGCGAGGGCCTCGACGAGCAGGTCGCCGACAAGATCACCAGCCAGCTGCTGGAGATGCTCGACTGCGTCGCCGTCGGCATCACCGACAGCGAAGGCACCCTGCTGTCCTGGGACGGCGAGGCCAACGACCACTACGTCGACCTCGTCGACGCCATCGGCAACGCGATCCGCAAGCACCGCCGCGAGGTCGTCGCGCACGACAAGATGCCGTGCAACCACCGCGGCACCTGCCGGATGCGGACCGCGGTGATCGTGCCGCTGATCGTCGAGGGCGAGACGGAGGCCGCGCTGATCGTCGTCGGGCGCACCCGCGGGCGGCTGGTGCAGATGGCCGACGCGGTCGCGCAGTTCGTCTGCACCCAGTTCGAGCTGGCGCGCCTGGACGAATCGAAGAACCAGCTCCAGCAGGCGGAGATCAAGGCGTTACGCGCGCAGATCTCGCCGCACTTCGTCTACAACGCGCTCAACACCATCTCGTCGCTGATCCGGACGGACCCGGAGGAAGCGCGAGAGCTGCTTCAGGACTTCGCGGACTTCACGCGCTACTCGTTCCGGACGTCGGGCATGTTCACCTCGCTCGCCGAGGAACTGCGCAACATCGACCGGTACCTGACCATCGAGAACGCCCGCTTCGGCGGACGGCTCGAAGTGCGGATGAAGATCGCGCCCGAGGTGCTCTCGGTGGTCGTGCCGTTCCTGATCATCCAGCCGCTGGTGGAAAACGCCGTCAAACACGGGCTCGCGTCGAAGCCGTCCGGTGGCTGCGTCACGGTGATCGCCGAGGACTACGGCGCCGAAGCGCTGATCAGTGTCGAGGACGACGGCATCGGCATGGAGCCCGCCAAGCTCGCCGACCTCCGCAGCCAGCACCGCACGGGCGCGCACGTCGGCCTCGGCAACATCAACCAGCGGATGCAGCAGGTGTTCGGCCGCGACTACGCGCTCATGGTCGAGACGGCGCCCGGCGCCGGCATGAAGGTGACCCTGCGGGTGCCGAAGTTCATGCCCGGCGTGCGGCCGAACCTGCCGGACTTCTCCGCCGACAGCGCCACCGTCCCGCCGCAGGGCGGCCCGAACGAGGCCAGCGGGGTGAGCGGTTCGCGCAGCGGCGTGCTGCCGTCGTGAACGTCGGTAACCTGGCGGTATGAGCGTTGCGGACAAGCTGACCTCCCGTCTCCCGATGATCGGCGATCGGGGTGAACGCAAGGACGTCGTCGCCGTGGTGAAGCTGCACGGGGTGATCACGCCGACCCCGTCGCCGCTGGCCAGGGGGTCGATCAACCTCGCCGCCGTCGAATCGGCGCTGACCCGCGCGTTCGCCCACGAGCGGCTGAAGGCCGTCGCGCTGCAGATCAACTCGCCGGGCGGCGCGCCGACGCAGTCCGGCCTGGTCGCCGAGCGGATCCGCCAGCTCGCCGACGAGAAGAAGGTGCCCGTCCTGGCCTTCGCCGAGGACGTCGCCGCGTCCGGCGGCTACTGGCTGGCCTGCGCGGCCGACGAGATCTACGCGCACCGGACGTCGATGGTCGGCTCGATCGGCGTGATCAGCGGCGGGTTCGGGTTCACCGGGCTGCTGGAGCGGTTCGGCATCGAGCGGCGGCTGCACACCGCGGGGGCGAACAAGTCCCGGCTCGACCCGTTCAGCCCGGAGAAGCCGGAAGACGTCGAGTGGCTGAAGAAGATGCACGGCCAGCTCCACGAACTGTTCGTCGACTGGGTCACCGAGCGCCGGGGCGACCGGCTGTCCGGCTCCGACGACCTCTTCACCGGCGACGTCTGGCTGGGTGCCCGCGCGGTCGAACTCGGCCTGATCGACGGCGTCGGCAGCCTTCGCCAGGTGATCAGCGAGCGGTACCCGGACGCCGAGATCTCGGTCGCCGAGCCGAAGAAGCCGCTGCTGGCGCGGCTCGGCATCGGCGCGCCCGCCGCGGCGAGCGCGTTGCTGGACGCCGTCCAGTCCAAGGCCGCCTGGAGCCGCTTCGGCCTCTGACCCGCGCGCTATGAACGGTCCNNGACCGTTCATTGCATTCGGGGGCGGAGCGGATTCACCCGAACGGTGGTAGGCGTAAGTGGTTCAGACCAGGTCTCATATCGGACATACCGCTTTGTTGTGAACGGCAACAAACCTCGACAGCGTTGACGAGGAGGTCCGATGTCCGTTAATCGTTCCCGCTGGAAGATCGCGCTGGCCGGCGCGGCTTTGCTCACGGTGCCGCTGGCCTTGCCCGCAACCGCCGCCGTCCCGCCGCCCCCGGCCGGCTGGACCACCGTGTTCACCGACGACTTCACCGGCGCCGCGGGTTCGCTCCCGTCGAGCGCGAACTGGATCATCGACACCGGCCACGCGTACCCCGGCGGCCCGGCGAACTGGGGCACCGGCGAGATCCAGAACTACACGGCGAACCCCGCCAACCTGGCCCAGGACGGTTCCGGGAACCTGCGGATCACGCCGTTGCGCGACGGTGCGGGCAACTGGACCTCGGCGCGGATCGAAACGCAGCGCACGAACTTCAAACCGCCGTCCGGCGGCGCGCTGCGGATCGAGGGCCGCATCCAGATGCCGGACGTCACCGGCGCCGCGGCACTCGGCTACTGGCCCGCGTTCTGGGCGCTGGGCTCGCCGTATCGCGGCAACTACTGGAACTGGCCCGCCGTCGGCGAGTTCGACATCATGGAAAACGTCAACGGGATCAACACGGTCTGGGGCGTGCTGCACTGCGGCGTCAACCCCGGCGGCCCGTGCAACGAGACCACCGGCCTGGTCGGCAGCCGCACGTGCCCCGGCGCGAGCTGCCAGAGCGCGTTCCACACCTACACCTTCGAATGGGACACGAGCGTCAGCCCCAACGTGTTCCGCTGGCTGGTGGACGGGCAGCAGTTCCACTCGGTCAGCCAGAACCAGGTCGACGCCACGACCTGGGCCAACATGACGAACCACGCGGGCTACTTCGTGCTGCTGAACGTCGCGATCGGCGGCGCGTTCCCGAACAACAACTCCGGCACCACGACGCCGGGGCCGGGGATCGTGCCGGGGCGTCCGATGCTCGTCGACTACGTCACCGTCCTGACCCGCGGCGGCGGCACGGGAAGCCCCGGCGGCGGCAGCGCGTACGGCACGATCCAGGCGGAGTCGTACGGCCAGGCGGCGGGCATCGCCAAACAGGCCACCTCGGATTCCGGCGGTGGTCAGAGCATCGGCCCGGCGGGCAATGGTGACTGGGCGTCGTACCCGGGCGTCGACTTCGGCACGCAGACCGGCAGACAGTTCCAGGCACGTGTCGCCTCCGGAGCGGCGAGCGGCGTGAGTGGTCTCGTCGAAGTCCGGCTCGACAGCCGGTCCAACCCGCCCGTCGGCAGCTTCGCCGTCGCGAACACCGGCGGCTGGCAGAGCTGGCGGACCATCCCGGCGAATATCAGCGGCGTTACCGGAAAACACGACGTCTACCTGACCTTCACCAGCGGCCAGCCCGCGGATTTCGTGAGCGTCAACTGGTTCACCTTCACTCCGTGAAGGGATAGACGTGGCACGGCGAGGCGGTTCGTGTCACCGGAAAAGATGACGGCACCGGCCACCCCAGGCGCGGGGGTGCCGGTGCCGTCCTTTCGTTCGACTTTCGTGAAGCGGGCTGGACAAGGAACCCGGCAATGGGCAGGATGCGTCTCACTGTGAGTGCTCACGATGACACCCGGAAGCTCATTGTCCTGGCGGTGGACGATGAGCCCAAAGGGCTAGACGAACTCGTCCACTGTCTCCGGAACAGCCCGCACGTCGCCCTGGTCTACCCGGCGATCGACGCTTCGGAGGCACTGCGCCTGCTGTCCGCGGACGATCCGAGGCTGGCCGATCGCAAGGCCCGCGGTCTGCCGATCGTGGACGCGGTGTTCGCCGACATCGACATGCCCGGGCTGTCCGGGATGGAGATGTCGCGGGTGTTCGCCGCGCTGCGCCCGTCGCCCGCGCTGGTCTTCGTGACCGGGCACGCGGAAGAGGCGGTCAACGCCTTCGACCTCGGCGCGCTCGATTACGTCCTCAAGCCGTACCAGCAGGATCGTCTCGACCGCGCGATCACCCGCGTGATGGACAAACTCGCCGCCAACGCCGCGCCGCACTTCGGCCACGAAGGCGGCCTCGGGCAGGTCAAGAACGACGACGAGGTCATTCCCGTCGAACTCGCGGGCACCACGAAGCTCATCCCGCGCTCTTCGGTCCGCTGGGTCGAGGCGCAGGGTGACTACGCCCGGCTGTTCACCACCGACGGCAGCCACCTGGTCCGCATCCCGCTCGCCCAGCTCGAAGAACGCTGGGAGAAGGCGGGTTTCGTCCGCATCCACCGGTCGTTCCTGGTCTCGCTGCCGCTCATCACCGAACTGCGCATGGGCCAGGGCGGCTACCAGGTCGTGATCGGTAACGAGGAGAAGGTGCTGCCGGTCAGCCGCCGCCACACACGCGCCCTCAAGGACAGGCTGGTCGGCGCCAACCGGTCGACGTGACCGACGACTACTACCGCCGCGTCAACGGCGTCCGCGAACCGGATCCGACGCTCGGCAAGGGCAGGACCAGGAAACCGGCGGCGCCCGAAGGGGCCGCCGTCGAGCCCGTGCCGGGCGCGCCGACCGGTCCGAAGCACGAACAGGCCAAACCCGAACATCACGCGAAACCCAAGCGGCAGCGGGTGATCCTCGCCGATCCGCGGCAGGCCACCAGCACCCTGCGGGCCAGGGTCGAACTCGAAGAACAGACCAGCTGGGGCAAGCTCCTGGTCAAGGATCTGGTGAAGATCCAGCTGCGGACGGCCTCCTGGCTGGCGCTGCTGGTGATGGTCACGCTGTGTTCGCTTCCGGTGCTCTTCTATCTGATCCCGTCCTTCGGGCGGGTGGTCGTCGTGGGCATCCCGTTGCCCTGGTTGATCCTCGGTGTGGCGCCTTTTCCGTTCCTTTTCGGGATCGGCCTCTGGTACAACCGGCTCGCCGAACGTCATGAACGCGACTTCGTCGACATGATCGAGAACTGATTGCGGAGCTGCACATGCGAGGATCCACACCGTGCAGCTGAACTCTTGGGCCATCGCCGGCATCGTGCTGGTAGCGGTCCTGACCTTCTATCTTGGACACCGCTCCTCGAGGTCGGCCGTCAGCACGCACGATTTCCTCGTCGCCCGGCGCACCGTGCGGTCCCGGCGCAACGCCGCCGCGATCTCCGGTGAGTACCTGTCCGCCGCGTCGTTCATGGGCGTCGCCGGCATCGTGCTCAAGGACGGCGCCGACGCGCTGTGGTTCCCGATCGGTTTCACCGCGGGCTATCTCGCGCTGATGCTGTTCGTCGCCGCGCCGCTGCGGCGGTCCGGCGCGTACACGCTGCCGGATTTCGTCGAGATGCGGCTGGGTTCGACGATGCTGCGCCGCGTCTCGACGGCGTTCGTGGTGTTCATCGGGATCCTCTACATGGTCCCGCAGTTGCAGGGCGCCGGCCTGACCCTCTCGACGATCTTGCCGGTGCCGGTGTGGGCCGGAGCGCTCCTGGTCACCTTCGTGGTCGGGTTCAACGTGATCGCGGGCGGGATGCGCGCGATCACCGTCGTCCAGGCCTTCCAGTACTGGCTGAAACTGTTCGCCATCGCGTTGCCGACGTTCATCCTGTGCATCGTCTTCCTCAGCTCCGGCGGGCAGGGCAGCGTGCGGCCGCTGGGGCAGCCCGCGCCGCCGACCTTCCCCGAGAACACCACGGTTTCGGTACAGGCCGACGTCACGCTGAAGGTCACCTCGGTGACCGTGCTCGAGGCCTACGGCGAGGTGGAAGGCGCGCGCGCCAACGGTTTCGCGGTGTGGGCACCGGAGGCCGGGCACAAGGTCGCC
>NZ_LQMT02000039.1:0-1632 GCF_001620365.2 Amycolatopsis keratiniphila subsp. keratiniphila | reverse complement strand
CGGCACCATGGGCCTGCCGCACGTCCTGGTCCGCTTCTACACCAACCCCGACGGCAAGGCCGCGCGCCGCACGACGGTGCACGTCCTGCTGCTGCTCGGCCTGTTCTACCTGTTCCCGACGCTGCTGGGCGCGCTGTCGCGGATGTACGTCCCGGAACTGCTGGTGACCGGGAAGACCGACGCCGCCGTCCTGCTGCTGCCGTCCGCGATCCTGCCCGGACTCTGGGGGCAGATCCTGGGCGCGGTGACCGCGGCCGGCGCCTTCGCGGCGTTCCTGTCGAGTTCGTCCGGGCTGCTGGTGAGTGTCGCCGGGGTCGTCTCCACCGACGTCCTGCCCGGCCGCGTCCGCGATTTCCGGGTGGCGACGGCGATCGTGGCGCTGATCCCGTTCGCGCTGGCGGTGCTGCTGCCCTCGGAGGATCTGTCGCTTTCGGTCGGGATGTCGTTCGCGCTGGCCGCGTCGACCTTCAGCCCGCTGCTGCTGCTCGGCGTCTGGTGGCGCAAGCTCAGCTGGCCCGGCGCGCTGGCCGGGATGGTCGTCGGCGGCGGACTCGTGCTGACCGCGCTCGTGGTCAACATCGTCAGCAAGTACTCCGGTGGCTGGGCGCCGTGGTTCTCGAACCAGCCCGCGCTGATCACCGTCCCGGCCGCCTTCTTGACCACTTACGTGGTGAGCCGCGCGACCGGATACGGGCGTCCGGACGACGTCCACGGCGTGATGCTGCGGCTGCACGCGCCCGATCCGCTCGGGTTCATGCGGGATCGTGCGGTCGCCCGGTTCGGGCAGGCCGAAGAGAAGACCCGGACCACCGGTAAAGGCCGTCACCGGAAGTAAAATCACCCTTTCGAGTCGCGAGCCTCTACGCAGAGTCGTACCGTTCACTCAAATGGATTGCTCCTCTGGGGCCCTATGAGGGGCATGATCTTTCGTGACAACGAAGTCATCGAATGGTCGCGGCAGGTGGGAGGTCCGATATGAGTGAGGCCGATCAAGACCTCGGTTCCGAACCGGAATCCGACTGGGAAAAGGTCCAGGCGAGCCCGGAATTCGCCGAGCTGCGACGACGGCTCCGGGTATTCGTTTTCCCGGTGTCGGCCTTGTTCCTCCTCTGGTACCTGCTGTACGTGCTCCTCGCCGACTACGCGACCGGGTTCATGAGCACCAAGCTCTTCGGCAACATCACCGTCGGCCTCGTCTTCGGCCTGCTGCAGTTCGTGTCCACCTTCGTGATCACCGGCCTTTATGTCCGGTACGCGAACCGGAAGCTCGATCCGCTCGCGGACAAGATCAGGCATGAGGTCGAAGGGACCGAACGGTGAATTCGCTGGCAGCGGGCGTACAGGGAAGCAATCCGGCGCTCAACATCACCATTTTCGCGATCTTCGTCGCGATCACGCTCGTGATCGTTTTCCGGGCGAGCCGGAATACGAAGACCGCGTCCGACTACTACGCCGCCGGGCGCGCGTTCACCGGCCCCCAGAACGGGATCGCGATCTCGGGCGACTATCTTTCCGCGGCGTCGTTCCTGGGTATCGCCGGTGCGATCGCGATCAACGGCTACGACGGTTTCCTCTATTCGATCGGATTCCTCGTCGCGTGGCTGGTGGCGTTGCTGCTGGTCGCGGAACTGC
>NZ_LQMT02000038.1 GCF_001620365.2 Amycolatopsis keratiniphila subsp. keratiniphila | reverse complement strand
ACAACCAGTTGAGACCGCCGCCCCCTTCCTTGCGTCTAACGCAAGGAAGGGGGCCTTCATGTACTTCGACCGGTCACCGCGCCGGTATCTGACGCCGCTCCCCGAAACGATCGCGCAGGATGTGGTCAAAAGGGATTCACCTCCACCCCGGCTTGCTGCACAGTGTGCTTCGTGACCACAGCGAACCAGGACCGGACCTTGCTCATCGTCGGCTCCTACACCGCCGCGACCGACGGCCACGGCGAGGGCATCGGCACGTTCCGGCGCGACGCGCGGACCGGAGAGCTGACCCCGGCGGGCTCGCTCGCGCTGGATTCGCCGAGCTGGCTGACCCCGCATCCCACTCTCCCGGTGCTCTACGCCGTCAACGAGACGACAGAAGGCGCGATCACCGCCGTGGCGGTCGCCGAGGACGGGACCCTGTCGGTCCTGAACACACTGCCGACCGGCGGAGCGGATCCATGCCATCTGTCGGTCACGCCGGACGGCCGGTTCCTGCTGTGCGCCAACTACAGCGGCGGCAGCCTGGCCGCGTTCGCGCTGGGCCCGGACGGGGTGCCCACCGTGCGGACGGCGCTGGTCCAGCACGAGGGCAGCGGCCCGAACACCGACCGGCAGGAAGCCGCGCACGTCCACATGGCCGTCGTCGACGAGACGGGCACGCTGGTCAGCGCGGTCGACCTGGGCACCGACGAGATCCGCAGCTATCGCCTCGGCGAAGAAGGCGAACTGATCCCTGTGTCGGTGTCGACGCTGCCCGCCGGGACCGGCCCACGGCAACTGGTCCGGCGTCCCGGCACGAACCAGGCGTACGTCGTCGGCGAACTGGCCGCCTCGCTGGTGAGGGTGCGCGAAGAGCCGCCGGGCACGTTCACCGTCGAAAGCAGCGTTCCGGCGACGCTCGAACCTGGTGGCGAGAACCTTCCGGCGCAGCTCGTCCTGCACGACGACCGGCTGTTCCTGTCGAACCGGGGTCCCGAGAAAATCACGGAGTTCGCCTTCGACGGTGTGGCTGTGGCCGACCACGGCACCGGCGAGTGGCCACGGCACTTCTCCATCGTCGGCGAACACGTTTATGTCGCCGCGCAGAGCAGTGACGCGATCCAGGCCTATGAACGCGCGACTTGGCGCCTGATCGGCACCTATCCGATCGGGAGCCCGGCCTTCGTCGGCCTTTGGCCGCATTGATTCATTCAGCCCGCTGAACGGGACGGGTTTCTTTCTTTTTGAGGCGAATAAAGACCTTGACGCAACTGGTTCAGACCATGACACTGAACCCACGCCGCCGGTGACCTGGCTCACACCCGCCCGAGGAGAACCATGTCCCTACCGAGGAAACTGCTCGCCCTGGCCACGCTCGTCCCGTTGGCGCTAAGCCTTTTCAGCGCTCCCACCCAAGCCGCGCCCCCCACCTTCACACACCCCGGCGTACTGGTCAGCCGCCCGCAACTGGACTTCGTCCGCGCCAAGGTCCAGGCCGGCGCGCAACCGTGGAAACAGGCCTACGACGCGATGATGTCGAGTTCGTACGCCTCGTTGTCCCGGCCACCGAAACCACGCGCCATCGTCGAATGCGGTTCCTATTCGAATCCGAACATCGGCTGTACCGATGAACGGCAAGACGCGATCGCCGCGTATTCCCTTTCGCTGGCGTGGTACATCACGCGCGACGCGAAATACGCGACCAAGGCGATCGAGATCATGGACGCGTGGTCGGCGGTGCTGAAGGATCACACGAACAGCAACGCTCCCCTGCAGTCGGCGTGGTCGGCCTCCTCGTGGCCGCGCGCCGCGGAAATCATCAAGCACACCTACACGGGCTGGCCGAACTCCGGCCGCTTCGGCACCATGCTCCGGAACGTGTACCTGCCCGAGGTGATCAACGGCAGTCACAGCAACGGGAACTGGGAACTCAGCATGACCGAGGCCGCGATCGGCATCGCCGTGTTCCTCGACGACAAGACCGTCTACGACAAGGCCGTCGCGAAGTTTCGCACCCGCGTCCCCGCCTACCTCTACCTGACCAGCGACGGCGCGCTCCCGAAGACGGCGCCCGGCAGCGGACTGGACACCCGCGACAAGATCGTGAAGTACTGGCAAGGCCAGACGACGTTCGTCAACGGTCTCTCCCAGGAGACCTGCCGGGACTTCACCCATACCGGCTACGGCCTCGCCGCCATCGCGAACTTCGCCGAGACCACCCGCATCCAGGGCCAGGACCTCTACCCCGAGATCGCCGACCGCCTCCGCGAAGGCCTCGGCTTCCACGCGAAGTACCAGATGGGCGCCGCGGTCCCGTCGTGGCTGTGCGGCGGCAGCCTGAAGCTCGGCCTCGGCCCGATCACCGAGGTCGGGTACAACCATCTTCACACCCGACTCGGGCACACCATGAGCAACACGGAGGCCCTCACCCTGCGCCAGCGCCCGGCGGGCACCAACAACCTGTTCGTCGCCTGGCAGACCCTCACCCACGCCGGCAACCCTCAGTGACGTACTGACCCGGAACGACACCTCCGGCCACATGAAAAAGCGGGTTTCCGCAGCTGGTGAGCTGCGGAAACCCGCTTCGTCCGTCGGGCTGACAGGATTCGAACCTGCGACCCCTTGACCCCCAGTCAAGTGCGCTACCAAACTGCGCCACAGCCCGGACCCGCGCTCCGTGGAGTGCGATGTGAGTACTTTAGCGGGTCCCGAACAGGGGCTTGCAACCAGGGGTCACTGTGTGTCTGAGCTGGGAAAACGGTCCGTAAGGGCCGCCATGCCACCGCGATCACCCCGGCACTGGGCTCAGACGGCCGCGGCGTGTTTCCCGCTGGGCTGGTCTTCGGCGGCCTGGTCCAGGATACGGTTCGCGACCCGGCCGAGCGCCGCGTCCAGTTCGTCTTGCCCTTCCAGGCCCCAGTCCCGCAGCCGTTCGGCCAGCCAGGCTTTCCAAGCTCGGATGAGCTTTTCGAGTTCGGCGCGTCCTGCCTCCGTGGTGGCCCATCCCCCGGATTTGAACGTCAGGTGGCCGGTGAATTCGAGGCGCGCGAAGGCTGCTTCGAACACCTCCGGCGGGACGCCGTAGCGATCGCCGATCACGGACAGGGACGTCGGCTTGTTCCGGCGTTCCCGCAGGCGAACCTGCCCAAGGCACCACAATCCGCCGGTGTCGAGTTCGCAGCCGGACTTCATGAGGACGCCCGCCGAGGCCGCCTTCCCCTCACGCGCCAGCAAGCGGCCGACGGCACGCTCGAGATCCTGATCCCCGTTGCCCGGCTCCGGCATCGCGAAACCGTCGCCGAGGTCCGGTGCGGCCGCCCGTGAGGTGTCCCGCAGCGGAACCTCCTTGAGGAAGAACGCCAATACCAGCGCGACGAGCCCGACCGGTGCGGCATAAAGGAAAACCGTGTGCAGGGAATCGCCGTACGCCTGGATGTAGGGCGCCGAAACCGAATCCGGCAAGGCGTGGAGCGCGTTCGGGACCTGGACGGCCTTGGGGTCGATCCCGGGCGGCAGCGGATGTTCCGCACCCGCCGCGGCCATGTTCGGCGCCAACTGGTTGGCGTAGATCGTGCCGAAGACGGCCGCGCCGAAGGACGAACCCAAGGACCGGAGGAAGGTCACCCCGGACGTCGCGACGCCCAGATCGCGGTAGTCGGCGGTGTTCTGCACGACGATCACCAATACCTGCATACTCAGGCCGATTCCCAAGCCCAGCACGGCGAAGTAGAGGGACATCTCCCAGAACCCGCTCGTCGGGGTCAGCCGCGAGAGGAGATACAGGCCGAGCGTCAGCCCGATCCCGCCGGCGATCGGGAAGATCTTGTACCGCCCCGTCCGGCCGACCACGTTGCCCGCGAACACGCCGGCCACCAGCAGCGCGATCACCATCGGCAGCATCCGCACACCCGAACTGGTCGCCGAGATGCCGTGGACGTACTGCAGATAGGTCGGCAAGTACGACAGCGCACCGAGCATCGCGAAGCCCACGACGAAGCTCAGGATCGCCGACACGGTGAACACGGGATTCCGGAACAGCCGCATCGGCAAGGTCGGTTCCTTCGCGCGCTTCTCCGCGAAGACGAACAGCACCAGCAAGATCACCGAGCCGATCGACATCCCGATGATCGTCGGCGAGTCCCACGCGTACTGCGTACCGCCCCAGCTGGTGACCAGTGTCAGGCCGGTCGCGGCCAGGCCGATCAGCAGGATGCCGGGATAGTCGATCACCGGCCTCGCCACGGACTTGACGCTCGGCATCGCGCTCGCCGCCACGACCAGTACCAGTACCGCGATCGGCACGTTGACGTAGAAGGCCCATCGCCACGAAAGGTGGTCCACGAACAACCCGCCCAGCATGGGGCCGAGCACCGTGACGACACCGAAGACCGAACCGAGGATGCCCTGGTACTTGCCCCGTTCGCGCAGGGGCACGACGTCGGCCACGAGCGCGGTCGCGGTGACCATCAGGCCGCCCGCGCCCAGGCCCTGCACCGCGCGCGCCACGATGAGCCAGATCATGTCGCCGGCGAAGCCGCAGAAGAACGAGCCCACCGTGAACACGATCACCGACAGCTGGAACATCAGCTTGCGGCCGAACAGATCGCCGAGCTTGCCGACGACGACGGTCATGATCGTCTCGGCGAGCAGGTAGGAGGTGATCACCCACGACAGATGTCCTGCCCCGCCGAGATCCCCGACGATCGTCGGCAGCGCGGTACCCACGATCGTCTGGTCGAGCGCCGCGAGCAACATCCCGAGCATGACCGCCGCGAACACCGCGTTCCGGCGTTTGCGGCTCAGGACCGGCGGGGCGACCTCGGCGATCGTGGTCATCGAGCCTCCCTCACGTCGGACACTCAACGTAAGACAGTCCTCGGGTACGGCGCACTTCGATGATCACTCGATCCGGTGGTGCTCGCGAGGTCCGAAAAGGACTGTTCATCGCGCCGGCTTCGCGAGGCAGTCCCCTTGGTGCTGGGAATCTGCGAGGAGCCTGCAAGGCCGGGCTCTTACGTTCTGTCCTGTGGTCGCCCACGCGGTCACGCACCGTCGTCTCAGCACAGGAGGTCTTCCCTTGAAACGTCTCGCAACCGCCATCCTCATCGGCGCCGCGGCGGTCGTCCTGCCCGCCACCGCCGAAGCGGCACCCGCGTCCGCGCTGATCACCTGCGGCACGTACGACGAGGACCGGGGTGATCACCTGGCCTACTTCTACGGCAACTGCAACAGTGGTGGCAAGGAGGTCGTCGTCCAGGTGTGGAAGAGCTGGAACGGCGTGCAGAACATCTACCAGCACGACATCTGCGTCGCGTCGCACGAGGTGGGGCATCTCGGGAACTCGCCCAAGGACGCCGCGCCTTCGTACGGCTACTTCGGCAAGAACACCGGCCGGGCCTGCTGACCGGTGCGGCCGCGAACCTAGCCCCGATCCGGCTCGGACAAAGGTGACAGTTCGCGGAGATGACCGCGCACGACGTCCGCCATCGGGTCGGCGAGGATGCCGAGCACCGGGAGGGCTTCTTCCCAAGCGTTCCTGGCCTGCTCCGGATCGTCGTCGGCCCTGCGGGCGTACCCGAGGTCTACGAGTGCCTCCGCCAATTCGAGCTGATCGCCGCTTTCGCGCAGCGAAACCACCGCCTCGTCGAAGGCGGCGAGCGCCTTTTCCGGGCGGCCCATACAGCGGTACAGCCTGCCGAGGTTGGTGAGGGTGACACCTTCTCCCCAGCTGGAGCGAAGTTCACGATGCAAGCGCAGCGCGTCGGTACAGCAGCCCAGCGCCGATTCGTGCTCGGCCAGTACCCGATGGGCTCCGCCCAAGCTGTTCAACGCGACCGCCTCGCCCCAGGTATCCCCGAGCGCGCGCGAGGACTTGACGCAACGACGGAACACCCCGACGGCGTCCTCCGGTGTGCCCGCGGCCACCAGCACCTCGCCGAGGGTGTGGAGGATCGCGCTCTCACGTCGGTGTTCGCCGGTCTTGCGGCACTGTGTCATCGCATGCCGCAGTGTCCGCTTCGCGTCTTCGCATCGGCCGGTCCAGTACTGAAGTGTTCCCAGGGCGTGCAGAATCCGTGTCTGGCCGGGCTGCACGGTTCCGCTCTGCCCGGTGGACGGGCGACCTGGGCGGAGCAATTGCACCCAGTCTTCGAGCGACACCCGGCCGTGGTGGGTAGCCGTGTCCGTGTTCGATGCCAGGCTGAGACTCGTCTGATCGACGTGGGACCAGTCGACGAATTCCTCGTAACCGCTGAAGTCACGGACGAGCCCTTTCGGCGTGGCGAGGCGGACGCCGTCCCGGTCGCCGGGAAAGAACCGCCGGTACGCCGCCGTCATGGTGTTCACGTAGTACTCCAGCACCCGCGACTGCGCCCGCTTGCGCTCCGGCTGCGACTCGCTCGCGAGTCCCTGTTCGCGCGCATAGGCACGCAGCAGGTCGTGGAACTGGTACCGCTCGGGCTTGATCTGCTGGATCAGGCTCGCGTCGACCAGTGACTCCACGTGCCGGTCGGCGTCGTCGGGTGAGGTGCCGAGAAGCGCGGCCGCCTCGAAGCGATCCACATCCGGGCCCAGATGGAGACCGAGAAGGTGAAAGGCACGCTTCGAGTCCGGCGGAAGCCGGCCATACGACAGAGCGAACGCCGCGGCGACACTGCGGCTGCCCGAACGCAGCCGCGGCACGACGTCGCGTTGGTCGCTGAGCCTGTGGCGCAGTGCCGTCACCGGCAGGGACCGGGACAGCCGGGCTCCGGCGATCCGGATGGCCAGCGGCAATTCGCCGCACAGCCGTACGGTTTCCGCGATCGCCGCGCGGTCCGACTCGGCACCGCGTGCGGCCGCGATCCGGGTGAGCAGCCTGCCCGCGTCGGCGGGCGAAAGCGGATCGAGCGTGAGCTGGTGGGCGCCGTCGAGGTCCAGCAGGCGATGCCGGCCGGTGATCACCACGGCACAGCCCGGCCCGGCCGGAAGCAGGGATTCGACGCGCACGCCGTCCCCCACGTTGTCCAGCACCACGAGCGCCCGCCGCTCGGCAAGGGCGTCGCGCCAGAGCATGGCCCGCGTCTCCGTGTTCTCCGGTATCGCCTCCGCGGGGACACCGACGGCACGAAGCAGAACGTGGAGCGCGTCGTGGGCGTCTCGCGGTTGCAGACCCGGCGTGTGCCCGTACAGGTCGATGTAGACCTGCGCGTCCGGGAACCGGTCCGCCAGCGAATGCGCCAGATGGACCGCGAACGCGGTCTTCCCGACCCCGGTCTTCCCGACCCCGGCCATCCCGTCGACGGCGACCACCACCGGAGACGTCCGGTCGGCGCTCGGCGAACACAGTTCCGTGATGAGGCTCGTCTCGGTCTGGCGTCCGGTGAAGTCCGCGACATCGGGCGGCAGTCCGCGCAACCCGGTGGTCCTGGGACCCCACGCTCCGGCTTCGTCCCCCGTGGATTCGTCCTGGAGCCGTGGCACCGGGTCGGCCTGCTCCAGCACCTTCCGATGCGCCTGCCGCAGCCGCGCTCCCGGCTCGACCCCCAGTTCCGCCACCAGGAGTTCACGGGTCTGGCGGAACACGTCCAACGCCGCGGCCTGCCTGCCCGACCGGTACAACGCCACCATGAGCAGCTCGCACAGCGACTCCCGCAGCGGGTGGGCGGTGCGCAACCGCTGCAGTTCGGCGATCACGTCGGCGTGGTTTCCCAGTTCCAGTTCGACCGCGAGGCGTTCCTCCTGCACCGCCAGCCGGGTCTCCGCCAGCGCGTCGGCGTTGGTCCGGGCGAACGGCCCCGGCACTCCCGCGAACGGGCTGCCCCGCCACAGTTTCATCGCGGCGTCGAACTCGACCACGGCTTCCGCCAACCGGCCGGCCATCACGGCTTCGCGGCCCAGCGCGACATGGTCGTCGAACACGTCGAGGTCGAGTTCGCCCGGATCGACCCGGATCCGGTAGCCGCCCGCTTCCGAAACCAGCCTGTCACCGCGTTCGGCCGCGGCGAAAGCGCGCCGGAGGCGGGACACGTAGGTGCGCATCGTGTCCACGGCCGTGGGCGGCGGCTCCTCACCCCAGATGGCATCGACCAGCGCACCCAGGCCGACCACCCGGTTGGCGTTCACCAGCAGCGCGGCGAGCACGGCCTGGGAGCGCGGTCCGCCCAGTTCGATCCGCCCCAACGTCCCCCACGCCCCGACCGGACCGAGAATCCCGAACCGCACCGCGCCCCCCAAGACACCGCCGAAGATTCCTCTATACCGCAGCCCGGCAGGAGGGCACAAATGGATTAACGCGGGCGTGAGGTGTTCAGCGGGATCGAGGTCGCGCTTGCCATCTCCTTTCCATTCCGGTGCAATGCCGCCGCCTTACCGTTGCCGACACGACCGAGGGCTTCCTCGTCCGAAAGGCGACTCACCGAAATGCCTCTGCACATTCATTTCTCGGCTGCCGATCTGGCCCGTGTCACCCTCGCGACCGAGCCGGATCCGTTATGGGAAGTGCTCCTGAGCCTGCACGTCCTGCAAAGCCCGGCGGTGGACCCACGCCATGAACGCTGGCGCGCGGGACTGACGCTGAGCCCCGCCATGCGGGCCCTGTTCGACCTGGCCCCGCCACGGGGCTATTCACCGGATTTCCTCACACCGGCGGAATCGGCGGCGGGCCTCGAAAGCGGGCTCGCCGCACTGCGGCGCACGCCGCGTCACCGCCTGCGGGCCGAACTCGCGCGGCTCGCCGGGCGTGCGATGCCCTCACGGTGGGCCGCCAGGCTGGCTTCAGGTGACCACACCGCCCTGACCGACCTCACGCGCGGGCTTGCCGACTACCACCGCACGGCCGTGGAACCATCCTGGACGCGTATCGAGCACCACGTACGTGACGACGCCGCGGCGCGGACGCGGATCCTGGTGTCGCGAGGGACGGGTGGTTTGCTGGGGTCCTTGCATCCAGCGCTCACCTGGCGTGGTGACTCGCTCGAACTGGACGGCGACCACCTCGGCCGGGATCTGCGTCTCGACGGCCGGGGATTGCGCTTGCTGCCGTCGTTCTTCTGCCACGGACGGCCGACGGTGCTCGCGGACCCGGCCCTGCCGCCCGTGCTCGTCTTCCCCGCGACCACACGTCCGGCGCCGGTCACCTGTCCTGCCGCGGCGGGTGGCACGGACGCGAAGCCGCTGGAGGACCTGCTTGGGCCGACCCGCGCCGGGACACTCCGTGCCGTCGGCGACGGCTGCACGACGACGGAACTGGGCCGGCGGGCGGGCGTCACCGTCTCCGTGGCCAGCTATCACGCGTCGATCCTGCGCTCGGCCGGGCTGATCACCACCGAGCGGGCCGGACCGGCGGTACGTCACCGGCTGACCCGCTTGGGAGCGGATCTCCTCGGCCACCGATTCCCGGCGTGAAGAGCGCGGGGCCGCCTCCGCGGTTCGGAGGCGGCCCCTGGTGCGCTCAGTCGATGTTCACCTTGTAAATGGTGCAATCGCCGAGCGATTCACTCTGCCACGCGATGAATCGCTTGGCTGGGTAGTGCTTCCCGTGGCATTCGTGCCAGAAGTATCCGGAGTTCGCTCCCGACTGCCAGTGAACGGTGTTGAACGAGCGCGCGAGACTCGACCCGGAGTTCGCGTAGCACGTCCAGGAGCCGTTCTTGTTCTGGGCGGCGAAGAAATCCGCCGGGCCCGCACAGGGCCACGCGTCGGTCTGCACTCCGGCCTCGGAGGCACCCGCCGGAGCGGCCGCGATCGAAACCGCGGCGAAAAACGCCGCCGCACCGGCGACGACCCCCGTCATCCGCCTGCTCGGAACCTTCATTCCCCATCCTTCCCTCGGTTGCCCTTGCCGATCGAACATAACCGGACGGAGAATCCCGCTCCAAGCCTTTCCACCACCGTTCAAAAGCACGCGGAAATCACCCGCCTCAATGGCACTGCAAGGAATTTGCCATGTGCTCGTCGTAGAGTCCGCTGACGCCAGGAGGAAATGATGAACGCCTTAAGTCACGCGGACGCACTGCGAATCGGTGCGCAGATCCAGGTCTCCAAAACCGTCAGCCGGCTGCTCGGCGGGTTCGGCGACCTACTCGTACAGGTAGAGCATCCGAAATGGCGGGAAGACCCGTACCCGTTGTACGAGCGGATAAGGGCGAAAGGCCCGCTGTACCGCGGTCTGAGCGGGTCATGGGCCACGGCTTCCTTCGCGCTGTGCGACCAGGTCCTGCGGGATCGCCGGTTCGGCATGAAGTACGCGGACGGCACGCCCGCGCTCACCGGTGCGCTGGGCATTGTGTCCCAGACCTACCCGGAGAGCTTCCTCGACCTGGATCCACCCGATCACACCCGGCTGCGCAGGCTCGCCGCGCCCTCGTTCAGGCCAGGGCGGATGGACCGCTACCGGCCGACGGTGCAGGCGGTGGTGGACTCTCTCCTGGCCAAGGTGGCCGGGCAAGAGACCTTCGACCTCGTCGGAGATCTGGCCGCGCCACTTCCGATCACGGTCATCAGTGACCTGCTCGGTATCCCGGCCGCCGACCGATCCGTCTTCGCCGAATACGGCACTTTGATCGGTGAAGGCCTCAGCGGTGTGTACTCGGTCCGGCAAGCCGAACGACTGATCACCGTCGGCGAGGACCTGGTCGTGCTGTTCGACCGGCTGCTTCACGAACGGACGGCGATTCCCGGCGACGACGTGATCAGCGATCTCGCGGCCGCCGTCGGGGACGGAAGGATGACCGCACGGGAACTGCACGGCACCGCGTTGCTGTTGCTGATCGCCGGTTTCGAGACCACGGTCAACCTGATCGGCAACGGTGTACGAGCACTGCTGGGACACCCCGAGCAGTGGGAGTCGCTGTACTCGGATCCGAGCCTCGCCGCCGCCGCGGTGGAGGAAGCCTTGCGCTACGACCCTCCGGTGCAGGCTTCTCTGCGGATCGCGCACACCGAGGTGGAACTGGCCGGGCGCAGGATCAGGCCGGGCCGGTTCGTCGCCGTGCTGCTGGCCGCGGCCAACCGTGATCCGGAGGTGTACGAAAGGCCGGGCGAATTCGACATCTCCCGCTCCCGCGCATCGGACCACCTGGCGTTCTCCAGCGGAATACACTATTGCCTCGGCGCCAGGCTGGCGCGTATCGAAGCCGAAATCGTCTTCCGCACCCTCGCGGAGCGGATGCCGCACCTGCGCCAGGCAGGTCCGCTTCGCCGCCGGAAAGGTAATTCCATCCGAGGGCTGAGCCACTTTCCGGTCACGGCCTGAGGTCGCCGTTTCATGCCTCATACGACCACACGAACCGAGCCGCGGACCGCCACAGTGGCGGCCTGCCTGCTCATGGCGGCGCCGGTCCTGCCCGGCACGCCGTGGTTCTCCCTCGTCGTCGCCGCCGGGCTCGTGGCCTCCCTGGTGGCGGCCGTGCGGAGCCGTTCCACGGCAGGCATCCGCGCCGTAGCCGTCGCCGCCGCCGTCTCGGCCGTGTTCCATGTGACGATCCTCCTGGACTGGCCTCCGGCCGTGCGGATCGCCCTCGCGCTCGTCGTCGTGTTCGGTTTACCGGCCGGACTCGGCAGGCTCCCGTCGATCGGGACGGCGTCCGGCCGGGTCGAACCGGGCCGGTTGACCTGGCCGCTCGCCGCTTCCGTCGTGGTGCTGATCGTGGGCACCACGACGGCGCTGGTCAGCTGGGCACGGTTCACGGATCCGGTGCTGCCCGGCTACATCGTCGCGGCCAAGGACAGTCCACTTTGGCAGGTAGCCCTCGCCGTCATCGCTTTCTCCCTCTTCAACGCGGCGTTGGAAGAGGGCCTGTTCCGGGGTGTGCTGCTCGACGAGATGGCCACGATCTGGTCGGTACGAGCAGCCCTGATCGTCCAGGGTGTCGCGTTCGGGCTGTTCCACTTCAACGGGTTTCCGTCCGGCTGGACCGGAATGGTGATGGCCGGCGTCTGGGGCTACTTGCTCGGCGTCTTGCGTGTACGGAGCGGCGGGCTCCTGCTGCCGTACATCGCGCACATCGGGGCCGACGCGACCATTGCCGTCATCACGGTGGCCGGCTTGTCGGGCACACATTGGTAAGCATCGAAGTACACAGATCACCAGCCGAGTTCGCGCGACGGCCCGCCCGGCAAAAATTCACCTGAAAACAGCCTGAGACCGTGAGAAGGTGTTCGGGCTTGAAGGGATTCCGACGGACAAGGGCGTTGGTACATGACGAGCAGGCTGGAATGGACGACGATCGACTGCGCGGATCCTCGACGGCTGGCCGAGTTCTGGTGTGGTGTCCTCGGGTACGTCGTCTACGAAGACAAGGGTGAGGTCGTCGAGATAGGGCCCGACCCCGAGGTTCCGGACGCGGAGCGGCTCGCCGATCTGCGCCGCGGGCCGGCTGTGCCGAGCATGGCGTTCGTCCGCGTGCCCGACGGCAAGAGCGGGAAGAACCGGGTGCACTTCGAGATCACCCCGATCGACGGCGACCAGCGCTCCGAGCTGGATCGGCTGCTCGCGCTCGGGGCGTCGACCGTGGCCCTCGGCCAGGGCGAGAACCTCTCGTGGGTTGTGCTGGCAGACCCGGAGGGCAACGAGTTCTGCCTCGCGCGCAGCCTCGCGCCGGGTGAGTTCCAGCTGTAGCGACCGATCGTCACTCCTCACCGCCGCGGCCCTCTGCAACGGTCCCCGGAGGCTTCGTTGTCACCTGCGCGGTGTCGTCGTCATCGAAGGCGCGGGTATCCCGCGGTGGCAGGAAAGGCTCCCGCTCGGAGGATTGCCCGGTCTCGATGCGCTGCCCCCGGGCGAGTTCGGCGTCGAACTCCGCCCCCAGCAGCACGGCGATATTGGAGATCCACAGCCACACCAGGAACACGATCACCCCGGCCAACGTGCCGTAGGTCTTGTTGTAGGAGCCGAAATTCCCCACATAGAAGGCGAATCCGGCCGAGGCCAGCACCCATGCCACCACCGCCAGCACACCGCCGGGGCTCAGCCACCGAAATCCCGGATGCTTCACGTTGGGTGCGGCCCAGTACAACAAGGCGAACGCCAAACTCACCAGGAGCGCGATCACCGGCCATTTCGCGATATCCCACACCTGCACCCCGGCCGACCCGACCCCCAGCAGTCGCCCGGCCCGCTCGGCCACCCCACCGGTCGCCACCACACCCACCGCGCACACCGCCAGCAGCACCACCACCGCCAGGGTCAAGACCAGTCGCAGCGGCACCGTTTTCCATATCGGCCGCCCTTCCGGCATCTCGTAGATCGCGTTCGAGGCTCGCATGAACGCACCCACGTATCCGGACGCCGTCCACAGCGCCCCCGCGATACCCACGATGGCGACCGGTCCGGCCAGCCCTTGAGACCGGCCCACCTCCCGGATCGCGTTGACCAAGATCTCACGGCCCTGCCCGGGAACCAGCGTGTTGATGTTGTCGATCAGCGTCTGCGTCGCCGCCGGGCCCAGCAAACCCAGCATCGCGGTGAGCACCACGATCGCCGGGAAGATCGACAGAACGCTGAAATAGGTCAACGTGGCGGCCCAGTCGGTCAAGTTGTCCCGCTGGAACTGCTTGACCGTCCGTTTCAGCACCTGCCACCACGAACGCTTCGACAGATCCGTCGGGCCCTCGGGCTCGTCCTCCCCCGCCCGATTCCCGGTGACGCCACCCTGCCGCACTCGTCGTCGCTCCACTGCGCTGCACCTCAGCCCACGATCAACACTGCTCTCCACTCAAAGCCAGGTACCCCGATCTCGCTTCGCTAGACCTCGGCTTCTCGATGTCCGAGCAGGAGGCCGCCCACGCTCGCCGCGCCCGCGCTGCCGAGGGCGATTCCCCAGCCGACCGGACCGAGCGGTGTGCATCCGAAGAACTGGCTGACCCCGGGGGTCTGGACCAGTATCGCCAGCAGTGCGGCGGAGCCCAGGCCGGCCGCGAGAACGGTGCCGTCGCGGCCGCCGACCGCCAGCGTCTGCCCGAGCTGGGTGCCGATCAGGGAGACCAGCGCGATCGTGCTCGCCCGCCGCCGCCTGCCGGTCAGCCTCGCGAGGGTCCACGCGGTGGAAGCGCCGAGCGTCGTGGTCACCGCACGCGTGGTGATGTCGCGCCGGAGCGCGTTCCCGAGCGACGCGCTGGGCCCCTCCCGCAGCAATTCCGGCACGGATTCCCCGTCTGGCCTGCTCAACGCGATCGCCAGTGCGGGCGCCAGGTCGGTGAGGAGGTTCATCAGCAGCAACTGGCGGGCGGTGAGCGGGGAGCGTCCGGTGACGACCGAGCCGAGTACGGTGAACGCGATCTCCCCCAGGTTCCCGCCGAGCAGGATGCCGAGCGCCTCGCGGACCGACGCCCACATCGCCCGGCCTTCCACCAGCGCGGCGACGATCGTCTCCAGCCGGTCGTCGGTCACCACGAGGTCCGCGGCCGCTCTGGCCGCGGCCGTGCCCCGCTGCCCGAGCGCGATCCCGACGTCGGCGAGCCGGATGGCGGGCGCGTCGTTCGCGCCGTCGCCGGTCATCGCGACGACCCGGCCACCGCGTTGGTAGGCCTGGATGATCCGGACCTTCTGCGCCGGGCTGCACCGGGCGATCACGTCGACGTCGGCGAGTTCCCGATCGAGCCCTTCGTCGTCGAGTTCCTCGATCTTCGCGCCGGTGAGCACCTTGGTGTCGCCGTTGCGGCCGGTGATCTCCTCCGACACGGCCTCGCCGGTGGCCGGATGATCGCCGGTGATCATCACCGTGCGCACCCCCGCCTCGCGCAACCGATCCGCCGCAGGCGCGGCACTGTCCCGCACCGGATCCGCCAGTGCGACGAAGCCGAGCAACCGGAGATCCGCGACGTCGTCCTCGGAAAGGTCCTTTGTGGACACGGTGCGCTCCGCGACGGCGAGGACGCGGTGCCCGGCCGCGGCCAGGCGGCCGGCCCGTTTCTCCAGCCTGCCGCGGACACCCGCGCCCATCGGCCGATCGCCGTGCCGGGTGCACCGGGGAAGGACGATCTCCGGTGCGCCCTTCACGCACACCACGTGCCGTTCGCCGAGTTCGCCGTTGGTCGCGTGGAATCCTCGTGACGGTTCGAACGGGACCGCATCGGTCTTCTTCCAGCCGCCGGCGTCCACGCCCGCGGTGATGCCGCCTTCGAGAATCGCTTGATCCGTGTGGTGCGGAAGTTCCTCGGGGTTCTCCGCCCGGGGCGTCGCGCGGACGGCCGCAGCCAGCACCGCCTGGTGGCTCTTCCGCAGCCGCCTCGGCGAGGCGGTGGTCTTGCCGTCGTCGATCCGGTTGACGCTGAGCCTGCCTTCGGTGAGGGTGCCGGTCTTGTCGAAACAGAGCACGTCGACCCGGCCGAGGGCTTCGATGGTGCGCGGATTGCGGACGAGCGCGCCGTGTTCGGCGAGTCGCCGGGCGGCCGCCAGCTGGGCCGCGTTCACCAGGAACGGCAGGCCTTCCGGGACCGACGCGACCGCGAGGTTCACCGCCGCCCCGACACTTTGCCGCAGCGGTACGCCCCGGAGCAGGCCGGCTCCCGCGACGGCGGCCGCCGAGCCGACCGCGACCGGCAAGGCCTGTTCGGTGAGCGATGCGAGCCGCGCTTCGACGCCGGTCTCGGGGGCGGCGCCGCGCGCCGCGGCCATTCCCCGGCCGACCTCGGTCTCGTCGCCGGTCGCCACGACGACGGCGGTCACCTTGCCCGCGGCGACCGTGGTGCCCTCGTACAGGATCGAGGCCCGTTCGGCGATCTCCGCCGCCACGACCGGTGCCGGGGTCTTCGGCACCGGCAGCGACTCCCCGGTCAGCGACGACTCGTCCAGCTCCGCGCCGGTCGCTTCGAGCACCCGGCAGTCCGCGGGTACGACATCGCCGGACCGCAGCGACACGACGTCACCCCGCACCAGCGCGTCGGCGACGATCTGCCGCTCGGCACCGTCTCGTACGACGGTGGTCACCGTCGCGGACCGTTCGAAGAGCCCCGCCAGCGCGCGGTCGGTGTGCACCTGCTGCGCGCTGCCGATCAACGCGGACACCCCGACGATCCCGGCGACCAGCGCGGCGTCGACCGGTGAGCCCACCGCCGCCGAAACCGCCGCACCACCGGCCAGAACCGGGGTCAGCGGGTTGGCGAGCTCGGCCATGAACGCCTTCGCGATGCTCTTGCCGGCATTGTCTTCCCCTCCCGCACGATCGGCGGGTGCCCGTCGCCGGGCCTCACGCTCGTCCAGCCCACGCGGGCTCGAGCCGAGCCGGTCGAGGACGAGGTCCGCGGGCATCAGGTGCCACGGCGGCGCGACACGGCCAGACGAGGGCTTCTTCCGCTCGCCGGTGAGGGTGCGGGCTCGCCAAATCCCGTCGCTGAAAGCCATGAGTGCCCCGGCGTTCACCGTCCGAAGGCCGCTCGCGGCCGGGCGGCGGCGCGCGCTGAGCGCGGTCACGCCACCGATTCCGCCGGCCGCGGTCGCGAACATGGTCGAGTCACGGACGACCGCCTTCGCGGCGGTGATCGCTTCGACGAGCAGGACGGCCGTGCCGACGTCGCGGCCGATCAGCACATGTGCGCCCCACGGCGGCGGGGTCCCGTCCTCGTGCACGCCGACTCCGCAGTCGGCCGCTCCCAGCGCCCGGCGGTCATCGGAGACCAGCATGACCACACGTCCGCATGCCTGGAGTTCGTGAACGGCGTCGAACACCGGGCCGTCCGTCTGGACCACGTGCAGCCCGGCGGCCTCGGCCGCGGACGCCAACGCGTCCACGTCGGGTGAGCTCTCCTGCGCCACGGCGAGCAGACCGGCCGGCTGCCCGTCGCGGACCAGCCCCAGCACCAGGTGGGCGCCCTGGTCCAGCAGCCGCTGCCGGTCGGGGAAGCCGGTGACGTCCAGTTCGTCCACCGGGCCCAGCGTCCACTCTCCGTCCCGCCGGACCACCTCGGGTTTCTCCGGGTCGAACAAGGCGAAGGCGGCGGCTGTCAGGTCCACCGGGTCACCATCGGGCGAAGGAACCAGATCGCTGAGGATGTTCGCCCCGGCACCGAGCGCCGTGGTGTCGATGACGATCGTGTCGAGCAGGTCGAGGCCGCGCAGCGCGGATCGATCCATCACCAGCGCACCGCGGCGGGCGAGGACCTGACCCAGCTGGGCGGCGAAGGCGGCCGTGCCGGTGGACGGGGCCTTGGGCAACGCGGAGATCCCGACCGCGGCGGCGCGCCTCGGCCCGACGAACGGCAGCGTCGCCGCGGCGGCCGCGGCACCGGCGGTGATCGACCGGCGCGCGTGTCGATCGGCCGCGCTTTCCGGAAGCGGCCACGGCCGTTCGCTCACCACCGAGTCGGCGCCCGCGTGTTCGCGCTGCCCGACCAGCGAGGATTCGGCCTCGCACCAGGCCCGCTGGTGCGCCTTGGCCTCCCGCCACTGGGTGCCGCGGAGCATGATGTCCAGGACCGTTCCCTCGCTGCGGGCCGCGAGACCATGGACCAGCGCCGCGCCGATCGAGGTCGCCGAATCGGCCCTCTCCCGTCCTCGCAGTTTCCGGTCCGCCAGGTCACGCAACCGCGGATGCAGGTCGACCAGGGACGCCAGTGCCGCGACCTCCGTCGGCAACGGGGCCCACGGCATGATCTTCGTCGCCACCGACAACATCAGCCCAGCGGCGTCCGCGGCGAGTGTGGACGGCAGCCGGGTCGCCGTGGTGCCGTCCGCCGGATGGTGCAGTTCGTCCTCTTCGACCCGCTCGGCTTCGGAAGCGGGTTCCGACTCGGCTCGTTCGACCGCGCGGATCAGCTCCAGTCGCCGGGGCCCCGGATCCTCGACCGCGACGACCACCCGGGACGTCGGCGCGTTCACCTGGGCCCAGCGCACGCCGGGGATCTCCGCCAGGGCTCGTTCCACCCGCCGGGCGACACGGGCGCCCTCCGGTCCCTTCACGCCGTGCGTCTCGATGTAGAGCCTGCCGGGACACGACCAGACCGCCCGCCGCGGTCCACGTCCCGGGATGCCTTCCAGCGGGAGAAGTGCCAGCCCGGCCAGCCCCCTGGCGACCCGCCCCAGCGTCCGCGACGGTTTGGGGAAGGCGACACCCAGCACGTCCACGGTCTCCGGGTCCGTCCGCGGCATGCGGCATCCTCCTCGCGCTCGGTGGCCTTGTCGATCCCACCGGGTACCCGGGCACCGGAGCGTCGAATCCTCTTTCCCCTCAAGAGGTGACGGGGTCGATCAACCGGTTGTACCGGGGGCTCGGCGCGCGTTCTTCGCCCAGTGCGGCCGTCCGTCACTCCCGGCCGAGGACGATGGTCGGCTCGAGATCGAGCGCCGTTTCCTCCAAGGCATCCGTCTCGCCGCGTGGTTCCGGCACCGTCACCCGTTCGGTCGACGACTGGGGATCTTCGATGGCGTGCGTCATGGTTCTTCACTCCGTTTGGCGTCGCGGCCGGCTGGACGCCGGCAGGAGGCGATTACCCCAGGCTCCGGAGATCAATCATGCGGAACTCAGGGCGGGTCTCCGCGGCACCCCGGCCGCGGAGACCCGATTTCGCCTGGTCACCAGCTCACGCTGAACTCGGCCGTCGCCCCGCTCCCGGTTTTCGTCAATCGAGCGATCCGGCTCCGCCGTTCCGGCGAGGGATCCTCCTGCGGCAACGGGCTGGCGTCGGTGATGTAGTTCCACGAAGCCCACCAAGACCCGTCCGGCGCCTGGAAAGCGTTGAAGGCGCCGGGACCCCGTTTGTTGCCCGGCAGGTTCTTCTTGCGGAACTTGTCCGGCAGGCCCGGCCGGAACCGCGGCTCTCCGTCCGGGTCCGGCTCGTAGGAGAAGTACGCGCGCTGTCCGGCCATCGGGGTGCACCGGTTGTCCGTCAGCGCGGCGCCGCAGTAGGCGACGCCGGTGGAGTACCGGTTCGCGTACCAGTTGTTCCCCGAATAGAAGAGATACCAGTCCCCGTCGATGCGGACGGCGTTGGGATTCTCGATCGTGAGAACGTCGTCGGACGGGCTGTTGTGGTGTGTCCACTCGAGGTTCGCGTTGTCGATGAGCTTCTTCGCGTCGGCTTCCGCTATCCGCCGCACGTGGCGGGGCCGGTCGAACTCCAGTTTGGCGGCACCGAGGGCGGTGACGCGGTCTTGCGTCCAAGCCCCGTTGCGGAGGGTCAGCCACACCTCGCCCTGTCCCCTGCTCACGTCGGCGTCGATCGCCCATCCGCGATCAGGGCAGAACAGCGGATCCGCGTTGGCGACGAAACCGCCCGTGGCACGCAACGAGGTCGCGTAGCCGATGCAGTGCTTCGCCTGTCCGGCGGGCTCGGGGCCGGGAAGTGCCGCGCTGTAGAAAACGTAGTAGACGACGCGGCCGTCCTCCTGATGAGCGAACAGGGCCGGTGTCCACAGTGGAGAGTCCGGTCTCGCCCAATAGCCCGCGGGGAACGTGACGCCGTCCCAGGCGTCGCCGTCGACAGCGCCCCGGCGCTGGAAGGTTCCACCGCTGAACTCGACCTTCGTGTACGGAAGCTTCTTGCCGGGGACGCTCGCACCGACCGCGACGTAGGTGTTCGTCTCCGGTATCCGCATCAGATCCGCCGCCGGGAACCGGAAGTCCAGCGACTCGTCGCGGGGCCCGGTTTCGGCTGTGGCGCTCGGCCCGGCCGTCAGGAGGCCGACGCCGCACAGGAGGGCGATCAGGGCACGCCGCATCATCGGGTCACCGTCACCCGGGCGCGCACCGGGCGGTGGTCGCTCCCGTAGCCGCCGAGAGCGTCCACTGCGGACCCGGTCGAGTCTTTCTTCGCCCACACGTGGTCGATGGACCTGTCGCCGTGACTCGGCGCGCTGTAGGAATCGGCCACGCGCCGCATCCCGGCCATGAGGTCCGAACCCGGCTCCGCGTTGAAGTCGCCCATGACGATCGGTTCGGCCACCCGCGAGGAGAACCAGTCCGCGGTGTTGCGGACCTGCAGGTTGTGCAGTTCGCGGTTGAGCTCGAACCGCTGCGCGGACGGGGTCAGATGCACGACGCCGACGACCCACTCGAAGCCGGCGCCTCCCACCCGCACCCAGTTCACGTACTTGGGCGGCACCCAGCAGCCGCAGTCACCGGGCTCGGCGGGGCCGGTACCGGGCGTGGACGGGTCCACTTTGGACGCGGGTGAGATCTCGCCCGCGCCGTGGCCGGTGATGTTCATGTTGCCGCGCACCAGGATGGCGTTGTGCTTGATCGCGCGGCGGTCCGTCTCGTAGATGGCGACATAGCCGGTCGCCGCGGCGGCCTCCCGCACGACGTCCTCGCGGTCGGCGACCTCCTGCAGCCCCAGGACGGCGGGCCGTTCGGTCTCGAGGAGACGGACGAGGTCGGCCTTGAGCCCGCCCGCGTCGCCCACGTTGTAGGTGACGACCTTGATCGTGCGTTCGGTCGCCGCCTCCGCGCTGGGCACCGCGACGAGAGCGGCGAGCGGGACGAGCAGTGCCAGCGCGAAAGCCTTGCGCCTCGGATGCTTCATGGGATTCCCTCCAGTGTCGATGACGGAGGGAATCGGACCATCGGCCGCCCGCCACGGGCAACGGCAAGCGCGATGCCGTCATTTTCCGGAAAGAATTGGCCCGATCACTCCGGCGACGGGTTCTCCCAGACGAAGGTGACCTTGTTGCCGTCCGGATCCACGATCTCCGTCAACTTGACGAAACCGAAGTCCTGGACCGGGCCGCATTCCACGCCGCGCTCCGCGAGGTCGCCGACGGTCTCGTCGATGTCTTCGACGACGATGACCACGGTGCTCTTGCCCGCGGGTTCCGGGTCGTGGGCGACCTGGATGCCCGCGCTGCCGGCGATCCGCCACTCCGCGACGCCTTCCATCGGTTCGGTGTCGGGTCGCCGCCCGATCCAGCGCTCGTACCAGGCGACCGCGGCGGCATGGTCCGACACCGGCAGAACAGCGTAGACATCCTTGAACCTCGGCACAGCACGTCCTTCCACTCGGGATCGCCGACCACTGTAGGTCGTTTTGTCCGGGTTCGCCTCGGCTTTACAAGGTCACCTTTACCCTGTTCGCGTGACCGGCAGAGGGACAGTGAGGACGACGGCGCGGCTTTTCGCCGTGTTGGCCGTGCTCACCGCCGTCGCCCTGCTGCAAGGCGCGCTGTGCAGTGACGGCGCCGCGGCGGCCGGTTCACCCTGCGCTCCCCTGTTCGCCGCCGAAGCGACGCACGTCACCGGCCCGGCCGACGAATGCGAGCCGGCGACGTCCCGGCTGAGCCCGGCGGAGCAGCCCGTCACGGACAATCACCTCGACGACCTCGCGGGTATCGGCCTGGCGCTGCTCGCCGTGCTCTTCCTGCTCGTCCGGCACCATCGGCACCGTCAGGCTGGAGTGCCGCCGACCTCACCGGCGAGGTGTTCTTCGAGCACTCCACCCCTTGTCCGGCTCTGCGTTTCCCGTACCTGATCCGGCATAGCCTCTGCCGTTTCCAGTTGCCGGAACCAAGCCAAGGACACAACAGAATGACCAAGAACACCAAGGTTTCCCTGACGGTCGTGGCCGTCGTGATCGCGGTGGTGGCCGCGTTGCTCGTCTTCACCAATCTCGGTGAAGACACCCCAGCCGCGCAGGCGGACGCGCCCCCGGTGGTGCCCGCGTCGATCCTCGTCCGGCCGGACAGCCACCGGCTCTCCGACCCGCCGGGCAGCAAGGTGACCGTCGTGGAGTTCCTCGACCTCGAATGCGAGGCATGCGGGGCCGCGTTCCCCGGCGTCGAGCGGCTCCGCGCCGAGTACGGCGACCGGGTCACCTTCGTCATGCGCTACTTCCCCATTCCCAGCCACCGGAACGCCGAGCTCGCGGCCCGCGCCGTGGAAGCGGCCGGCAAACAGGGCAAGCTCGAACCGATGTACCGCCTGATGTTCGAGAAGCAGCCGGAATGGGGCGACCAGCAGGTCTCCCATCGCGAAACCTTCCTCGGCTTCGCGCGGCAGCTGGGCCTCGACCTGAAGGCCTTCGAGACCGCGCTGGACGACCAGGTCACGCTCGGCCGGGTGATCGCCGACCGCACCGACGGGGCGAACATCGGCGTCGAGGGCACACCGACGTTCTTCGTCAACGGCGTGAAGTTCTCGGGGGCACCGTCCTATCAGGGCCTCAAGGCGGTCATCGACCGGGAACTGGCGAAGTGAAGCCGTTCGCCGTCCGCGTGACGCCATGGGTGCTGGTCGTCGGCGGCGCGATCGGCCTGCTGGCCTCGTTCGTGCTCACCATCGAGAAGATCCGGCTGCTGAAGGACTTCTCCTACATCCCGACCTGCAGTATCAACCCGGTCCTCAGCTGCGGCTCGATCATGAAGACGCCGCAGGCGGAACTGTTCGGCTTCCCCAATCCGTTGCTGGGGATCGCCGGATTCGGTGTCGTGGTCACGACCGGGGTCGCCTTGCTCGGCGGAGCACGGCTGCCCCGGTGGTACTGGCTGGGCCTCCAGATCGGTTCGGCACTCGGTGTCGTGTTCGTGCACTGGCTGATGGTCCAGAGCCTGTACGTCATCGGCGCGCTGTGCCCCTACTGCATGGCCGTGTGGGCGGTCACCATCGCCGTCTTCTGGTACACGACCCTGCACAACCTCCACAAAGGACCGGAGGTGAGGGCGGCGGTCCGGTACCACAGCGTGGTGCTCGTGGGCTGGTACGCCGCCATCACCGTCGCGGTCCTGCAGGCGTTCTGGAGTTACTGGACGACACTCGTCTGAAGGCGGCTCCGGTCGAGACCACGCAACCCGAAGGCGCAGACGGCCCCGATCACCGTCAGGGCGAGCCACGGGAACTCCGGGAAACCGGCCCGGCGCGCGAGGTCGAAAACGGTGCCGGTGAACAGGTTGCCGAGGAGGATGCCCACGCCGACGATCGTGTTGTAGAAGCCGTAATGCGTGGCGACGAGCCGGTCGCCGGAGAGCCGCACGACGGTGTCCATTTCGAACGGGAAGACGACGACCGTTCCCACGGCCAGCAGGGCCGCGGAGACGAGCAGTCCGGCTCCCGCGACGACCGGGGCCGCCCTGGCGACGGCCAGCGGCGCGACGAAGGCCGCGGCCATGAACGTCATGCCCATGGCCAGGCAGATGCCGGGCGGCCACCGGTCCTCGAACCAGGCCGTGATCTTGAGCTGCCCGGCGATCGCGAGGCCGCCCGAGATCACGAACAGCCCGGCGATGAGCACGGTCGCCGACGTCTCCGATCCGGTGATCCGCCGTGCCTCCATCGGAAGCGCCAGATAGGTCTGGAAGGACAGCACGTACGAGCCGATCATGACCAGCGCGAAGAGCAGGAACGACCGGTTTGCCACGACGACGCGCCAATCCGACCAGACCGACGAGCGGTCCCGTCCGTTGTCGTGCGCGGGCAGTGCCCGCACCTGCACCACGGTCAGCACGCCGAAAACCGCGGCGGCGACCAGGCAGGTCAGCCGGAAGTCGACGGCGGTGAGCGCGAGCCCGACCACCGGCCCGGCGAGGATCCCGCCCTGGTAGAACACGTTGAACACCGAGAAGGCCTCGAGCCGCCGCTCCCCCGCGTCCGCGGCGAGATAGGCGCGCACCGCCGGATTGAACAGCGCCCCGGCGAAACCGGTGGCCGCGGACGCGACGATCAGCGACGGCAGCGACGAAGTCACGCTCAACAACGCGAACCCCGCCGTCCTCAGCACGCATCCGGCGACGATGAGCGGTTTGTAGCCGAACCGGTCGGCCAGCGTGCCCCCGACCAGGAACATGCCCTGCTGCGAGAAGTTGCGGATGCCCAGCACCAGGCCGACGGCCCAGCCCGCCAGCCCCAGCGGGCCCGCGAGGTAGCCCGCCAGGTACGGCATCAGCATGTAGAACCCGACGTTGATGGTGAACTGGTTGACCATCAGCACCTTGCTGGGCCGGTCGAACGACCGGAACCGCTCCGCGAACCCGGTCACCGCGCGGGATCCACGATCGTGCGGCACCGGGTCCAGCGTTCCACCACACGTTCGCCGGGGTGGCCGATGACGTCCGGTTCCCTCGCCGGGACCACGTCGAGCAACCCGTGGCCCGCGCAGTACTCGTCGTTGTAGACGGTGTCGAAGTAGCGCTGGGGGCCATCCGGGAAGATCGCGACGATCCGCACGTCCGGATCGTGCGTGCGCGCCAGCCAGGCGGCCACGAGGGCGACCGCGCCGACGCTCCAGCCGCCGGTCGCGTACTGGGCGGCGGCTAGACGGCGGCAGGTCCACACCGCTTCGGCCGGAGCGACCCAATGGACCTCCTCGAACGCGTCGTAGTCGACGTTGCGCGGATGGATGCTCGACCCGAGCCCGCGCATGAGCCGCGAGGTGGCGGGCTGGCCGAAGATCGTCGATCCGACGGTGTCCACGCCGATCAGGCGCAGGTGCGGGGAATACCGCCGGAGCGCGCGGAAGGTCCCGGCCGAATGCCCGCCGGTGCCGACCGAGCACACCAACATGTCGATCCGGCCCAGTTGCGCGGCCAGTTCCTCGGCCAAGCCCGCGTACGCGTCGACGTTGTCCGGGTTGTGGTACTGGTCGGGGCACCACGAACCGGGCTGTTCCGCCAGCACCCGCCGGACCCGGTCGCGGCGCGCCTGCTGCCAGCCGCCCACCGGATGGGGTTCGGTGACGAGGTCGACGCGGGTGCCGTGCGCGGTGAGCATCCGCCGCACGATCGGTTCCATGCCGGGATCGGTGACGAGCGTGACCGGATGCCCGTGGACGATCCCGGCCAGCGCGAGCCCGAGCCCGAGCGTCCCGCTGGTCGACTCGACGATCGTCGCGCCGTCGGCCAGCTCGCCTCGGGCCTTGGCCGCGGCCACCATGTGCAACGCGGGGCGATCCTTCATGCCACCGGGGTTGAAACCCTCCAGTTTGGCCCAGAAACCCTTACCGGAGCCGGTGAGTCGTTCGTCGATCCAGAGCACGGGCGTGTTGCCGACGGCCAGGGCCGCGTGCCGGGGCAGGACAGCGTTCATCGAGGATTCGTCTTTCTGTGCGGTGCGGGCAGGACAACGACGGCGCGAGGTCCGTCACGTCCGCGAAACGCACAGCTCGACGAGTGTCCGGTGTCCGCTCCAGCCGGCGGAAAGCAGACGCGTCTTCTCTTGCGGCACAGGTGAAAGCACACGCGGCACCGGAGATGGAAGGTCCGGCGTGGAGGGAGATTCCTCGCTCCGCACGGCGAGGGCGGAGAGCGAGCCGGGGTGCGCGTGTCCCTCGCGCGGGCAGTCATGCGAAGCCGACGTGGCGTCTGCCTCGACGTGCCCGTCGAGGCAGACGGCGGTTCCCGACCCCGCCACGACCAGCAGCAGCAGCAAGGCCACCACGAGTCGACGAAGAGTAGCCGGAGAGACACTCACGGTTCCCACCGTAGCAAACCTCCCATGGGACTTAGTACTAGCCGTCTTAGTAGGACTTCACCGGGCACTCACAACCGTCCCCGTACTACTAAGCGCGATAGTTGAACCCTGCTCGACAGGAGATTCGGTACCCGTGACCCCCTATCGGCGCTCGTCGCGACATCCCCTCGCCGCCACCGCCGCCCTCATGCTCCTCGGCTTCGGCGCGCTCCCCGCGAGCGCGCAACCGGCCCCGGACGGCCAGGATCCGATGCGGCGCTATCAGGAACTCGGCGCCCAAGCGGCCAAGGCCGACGAGGACCTGCAGGAATCCCAGGACCGGTTGAAGACCCGTGAGACCGAGCGTGACCAGGCGACGGCGGCCCTCGGCCGGGCCGACGGAGACCTCACGCTGGCCCAGTCGGCGATCGATCGCTTCCGGCCCCAGGTCGAGGTGATCGCGCGGTCCGCGATGAGCGGCGAACGGCTCGGCAACGCCGTCCTGCTGCTCGACAGCGGCAGCAGGCAGGAGTTCCTCGACCGTTCCTCGGCGCTGTCGGTCCTGGCCGACGAGAAGGCCAAGGCGTTGAACGGCCTCCGTGACGCGCTCGGGAAGGCACAGGCGGCACGCGCCACGGCGGCGGACGCGCGGGAAACGGCCCAGCTCGCGGCCAACGACGCGACGGTGGCACTGGAGCAGGTCCGCACCCGCAAGAAGGACCTCGACGACCAGATCGCCAAGGTGCGGCAGGCGCTCGGCGAACTGCCGGCCGCGGACAAGGCGAAACTCGGCAAGGTCCAGGACAAGGGCTCCTATCTCGGCCCGCCCGGCGCCGCGAACGACGCGCTGCAGGCGGCGCTGTCCAAACGCGGTTCGCAGTACGAATGGGGCGCGACCGGCCCGAGCGAATTCGACTGTTCCGGCCTGACGTCGTGGGCGTACAAGCAGGCGGGCATCTCCCTCCCGCGCACCAGCCGTCAGCAGTACACCGTGGGGAAGCCCGTCCCGCTGGACGCGCTCGTCCCCGGCGACCTCGTCTTCTACGACGACGGCACCGGCAATCCCGGCGCCATCCACCACGTCGGCATATACGTCGGCAGCGGCAAGATGGTCGACGCGCCGACCGAGGGCCAGCTCGTCGACGTCCGTTCGGTCAAGGGCGACGGCCACCTGATGGGCGCGCGGCGCATCGTCGGCTGAGCGGAGGCGGCACAGTATCCTTCCCGGCGGAGGTGTCATGCAACGGCTGGGCGAGCTCGAAGCGTCGGTGATGGACGTGCTCTGGGACGCGGCGGAACCCTTGCGGGTGCGCCAGGTCCTCGAGGCGATCAACCGGAATCGCGACCTCGCCTACACCACGGTGATGACCGTGCTGGACAACCTGCACCGCAAGGAATGGGTCGAACGCGAAATGGAGAATCGCGCGTACCGCTACCGCGCCGTGGCGACCCGCGAGGAAGCCACCGCGCAAAGCCTCCGCGAACTCCTCGACGCTTCGGAAGACCGGGAGTCCGTGCTGCTGCATTTCGCGCGCTCGGTCACCGAGGAGGAGTCCGACATCCTGCGGCGGGCCCTGCGACGGAAGCCCGGCAAGCGATGATCCTCGCGGCGGTACTCCTGTTCGGCGTGGTGGTGACCGGCTGGTTCTCACCCCGGCTGCTGGGCAGGCTGACCGCCGGCGGGATCAGCCCCGGCACGGCGCTCGCGTGGTGGCTGCTGACCGCGGCAGGCGTCGTCGCCGGCACACTCGGCGCCGTCCTGCTCCTCGTCCTGCCGGACCACGGGCCGGCCGGGGCCATCACCCGGCTCCTCCACGAATGCTGGGCGGCCGTCGGCCACAGCGGCCTTCCGGGCCTCGATCCGGTCGCCGGGACCTTCGCCGCCACCGCGCTCGCCATCGCGGCGGCCCGGCTCACGCTGTCCACCGCCCGGCGGCGGAAACGCAGCACGCTGCTGCACCGGCGCCATCTCGACGTGCTCCGGCTGTCCGGCGCGCGACCGGGACCGACCCTGTGGCTGCCCGACGATCGTCCGATCGCCTACAGCCTCGGCGGCCGCGACGGCCTGATCGTCGCCAGCGAGGGCCTGGCCGGAAGGCTGTCGTCCCGTGAATTGGCCGCGGTGCTGGCCCACGAACGCGCTCATCTGCGCGGCAGGCATCACTTCCTGGCCGGTTGCGCCGAGACACTCGGCCGCACGTTGCGGTTCGTCCCGCTCATGCGCGAACTCCCCGGCGCGGTCCGGCTGCTCGTCGAACTGGCCGCCGACCGGGCGGCCGCAGCCGGGCACGGACCGGAGACCGTGCGGTCGGCCCTGTTGTCGATCCAGGCCACCGGCGGCGACACCGCGCTCCGGCTGCGCTGGCTGGCGCGGCATCCGAGCGAGCCCGCTCGATTCCCGGAACGGGTGCGGGCCGTCGCGGGCGGGACGCTGGCCCTGTTCGCCCCGCCCGTGCTCACCGTCGGCCTGATGTTCACGGCGGGCCTCGTTTCCTGCTGGTGAAAGAAACGCGTTCGTCACCGATGCGGACGAACGGGTTCAGCGCCGACACCATCAGGTGATCCACGTTTCCGGCCTTGACCGCCGCTTTCCCGAACGGACGTACGCACGTCGCTTTCAGTCGTTGGCCGGTCAGGGAATCGGGGACGGTAAATCGTGCAGTTTCCACTCACAAGAGTGAGGAGTGCCCATTCCATTGAGCCGGAAAGGCGAATTCGCAGTGCTACTCAAATGGCGGCATTCGCCCGGTGTCCCCTGTCGTAACGTCGAATGAGGAGCGTTTCCCGCACTGGATTCCCTGGAGGTATTCGTGATCCGACACCCCCTGCGCACCTTGACCGTGCTGATCGGCGCCGCCGCGGCCGTCACCGCCTTCGCGACCCCGGCTTCGGCGGCGACATCCGCGCTGAACGAAGCGACCGGACCGGCTACTTTGGCCGCCGCGCAGCAGAAACTCGGCACTTCGCTCGGCACCGCGTTCGCCGGTACCTGGCTGGACACCACGACCGGCGAACTGGTCGTCGGCACCACCGACGGGCGCCGGTCGGCCGGGATCCGCGCCGCGGGCGCGATTCCGAAGGTGCTCAAGCACAGCGCGGCCGAACTGAAGCAGATCCAGTCCACTTTGGACAACAGAACCGAGGGGTTACCCGGGTCGGTCGCCGGCTGGTACGTCGACGTGCCCGCGAACGAGGTCGTCGTGAGCGTGGTGGGCGGCGACCCCGCGGGCCGGGCGTGGGCCGACTCCGCGGGCGTGCCGGTTCGGGTGGAGCACGTGAAGAGCGCGCCGCGGCCGTTGTGGAGTGTGGTCGGCGGGCAGGGGCTGTACTTCAGCGGTGGCGCGTGTTCGGTCGGGTTCAACGCCTACGACGACGACGATCATTACGTGATCACCGCGGGCCACTGCACGGAACTCGGCGGCACCGTGCGCGGCGTCGGCGGCACGATCGGCAAGGTCGCGAGGTCGTCCTTCCCCGGCAACGACTACGGGACGGTCGAGGTGACGCATTCCGACGTCTCGACCCCGCCCCGGGTCGACCGCTACGAGGACGGGTCCGACGTGCGGATCGAAGGCGCGGACGTGGTCGGCGTCGGCGGCCGGGTCTGCCGGTCCGGGATCACCACCCATTGGCACTGCGGGCGGGTCGAAGCGCTCGACCAGACAGTGAATTACGGCAACGGGAACGTCGTACGAGGCCTCACCCAGACCGACGCCTGCGCCGAGCCCGGCGACTCCGGTGGTTCGTTCGTCAGCCGTCCTTCGTCGGGCTCCGGCACGAAACTGGTGCAGGCCCAGGGCATGACGTCGGGCGGCTCCGGTGACTGCAGTGAAGGCGGCACCACGTTCTTCCAGCCCGTCAAGGAGGTGCTCGACCGCTACGACCTGAAGCTGGAAAAGGACTGATCTCCCGCGGCGAGGGGCGGCCGGTTGTCCGGTCGCCCCTCGATCAGCGTGGCGAGTTCTCCCGCCTCGATGACGAGCGTCTCGATCTCGGCCCAGCGGCGGCGCAGCCGTTCGGGATCGGCGACCAGCGTGCCGGAAACCATGCCCAGGAACAGGTTCGCGTCGGTCCCGATCTCCGCGAGACGCAGGAAGGGACGGCGTTCTTCTTCGGTTCCAGCTCCGTGCGCCGCGGCCCATTCGCGGGCCCGCATCCCGGCGTCGTGACAGGCGTCGACGAGCAGGGTCCGGATCTCCTCCGTCCGGTTCCCCGGGCTCGCGGGAGGTTTCCCCATCAACGGGAAGATGTTCCAGGCCACCGACAGCAGGCAGTCGGCCACGTCGTCCATCGACTCCACGTTCACCGGGCGAGTGTTCCGGCCCGCGCCTCCTGCCAGGGGGAATGACTCGCGGGAACGGCAGGGTCGACCCGATCGGGTGGCGAACCTCGTCGCATCCGGCCACAACCGACGTTGCGAAAGCCACTTTCGCAACCCTCGACGTTGCGAAAGTGGCTTTCGCAACGTTCAACGTCGGCACCCGGCAACAAGAAACGCCGGTCGCCGCGTCTAATGCTGTGAAGGGGGCCTTCACCCCGGTCGCTCTTCCGCGCCGACCGCCTCGCCGCCGGCGCCCGGGGTCGCGAAAGCCACTTTCGGGACATCAGACGTTGCGAAAGTGGCTTTCGCAACCCCGGCCCTAACCGTCCTTGCCACTCACGAGACTCGGCACCTCCCGGTCGTCGAACGCCCGCACGTCGGCCATCCGCAGGCCCGCGACCAGTCCGGAAAGTCCTTGGTGGCCTTCGGGCCGGATCGCGAGGATTCCGCTGGCGAAGAACAGCAGGTTGGCCAGCGGCTCGAAACCGCCGTTGACCACCGACGCCAACGTGAGCAACGTGAAGTAGCCCCCGGACCCGGTCAGGAATCGCACGATCATCCGCCACAGCGAAGGCTTCCCGCCGTCCGGGCGGGTGGGGCGCAGCAACACGACGCGCTGGCCGAAGCTGGCGCCGTTGCCCGCGACCGGGATGACGAACAGCAGGAGCAGCGCGGGCAGGAAGGTGCCGATCAGCGCGGTGACGACGGTGCTCGGTTCACCCACGAGCAGCGTCGTCACGATCCCGACCGTGGTGCCGAGCAGGATGACGGACACGACGTCGACGGCCATCCCGAGCAAGCGGCGGCGCGCCGTGACCGGCCGCGGTGTCCCGGGCGGCGCGGACGGTTCGTTCCCCGGAAGCAGCCGCAGTAGCGGGGCGAGCCCGAATCCGACGGCGGCGCCGAGGGTGTTGGTCAGCAGGTCGTCGACGTCGGCCAGCCGGTACGGGCATTCGAACAGGAACCAGACCCCGGTCAGCTGGGTGCATTCGATGAACAGAGAGACCGCGAAACCGACGGCGACGGTGGTGAGGAAACCCCGCCGGAACAGGTGCCGGACGAACATCCCCAGCGGCACGAACAAGGCGACGTTGAACACCGTCTGCTGGACGGCCGGATTACGCAGGAACGCCCGCAGGCCCGTGCCGGTCTGTTCACGGCGGATGTCGGCGACGAATTGGAACGGGCGCAACTGCAGATGACCGGCCACGTGCCCGGCGCACGTCGTCGTCTCCGGGATGGGGAGCAAGGTGTACGTCCACAGCGACATGGCGTAGACCAGGAACCCGAACACCAGCAGGACCCGCCAGAGCCCGAGTTCACCGCGGCGCCGGTAACTCGCGGCGATGTACGGGACGGCTAGGAAGCCCGCGAGCACGAAACCCGCGAACACCGCGATGACCGCGGAGATGGTCGGATCAGTCACTCGCGGAAGCTAACAACGCGCGCTCCGGCGCACCCGTCACGCCACCTGGCCGGGTGACGGCGTCGGCGGGCGACAGCGTTCGCTGATGCGCGAGCGCCGCGATGGCGAAGGTCAGATGCACGACGACCCAGTTGCGGTCTTCGCGATGAACCCGCTGCAGCAGGTCGAGAGAAGCATCGCCCGGCGTACGGCCCTGACGGCAGGCGTCGATGAACGCCTGGGTCAGTTCGTCGACGTTCCTTCGGAACTCCGCGAAGGCGTCGGAGGGCTGGGCGTTGGTGCAGAAATCCACGGTCACGTCACAGAGCGTTTCATGACGCGACACAAAGTTACGAATTGGCGGAGCGCGAATCACTCACGTGAGGTAGTCCCTGTGCTCTGCGTCACGCCGAAGCGAGTCCGGCGGGCATCGGGCGTTCCCGTTCGGCCGCCTTCACCCGGCGGATGACCGGGAACCGCTGGTCGAGTTCGACCAGCAGCGGCGTCGCCGCCATCAGCGCCAGCAGAGCGAGCCCGGCGTAGGCACCCAAAGTCGCGATGATGGTCATTTCGTCCTCCTCGATCCCGTGCCGCCTGTTCCGGCGGCCTGGAACCAGGATCGCCTCCCGGCAGGGGGCGGCGGATCGGTCATCCGGCGGAGACGCCTCCGCCGGTCGGCCTTTTCGGCACTGTCCGATCGGCCGACCCCGGGCGGCGGTGCAGCAGGTCGAACCGCGACCACATGGCCTCGGCCGCCTCGATCGACTCACCGGTGCGGACCGGGTCGACGGCGGCCAGTTGCGCGACGATCGCCTGCACCAGGCTCATCCCCGCGGTCAGCGACGGGAAGAAGGTCACGCCTTCGGCCGGCACCATCAGCACCTGTTCGACGGCGCCCGCCAGCGCGGGACTCGCCGCGTCGGTGATGGCGAACGCGCGCGCTCCCCTGGCCTTCGCCTCGTTCGCGGCCAGCACGGTGCTTTCGTACAGGCGCCAGAAACTGATCGCGATGAGCACGTCTTCGGAGGAGAGCTTCGCCGTGGCGTTGGCGAGTTCGGCGTCGCCCGCGGTGATCGCGTGGACGTCGTACCCGGCGAGCCGGGCGTTGTGCGCGAAGGCGATCCCGACCGCGGCGTAACTGCCGTCGGCGATGACGACCGTGCGGCGCGCCCCCGCGACGGCCTCGGCGACCTGGCGGATCTCGTCCTCGGCGAACCGCCGGTTGAGCAGGGCGAGACTGTCGAGATCCCGGCGCAACGACGCGGAACCCGGCGAGTCGACGTCCCGATGTTCCTCCGCCACCTGCGGCGCGCTCAGCGACGACATGTACCTCGCCCGCAACTCCTGTTGCAGCGCCGGCCATCCGGCGAACCCGAGCGCCTGCGCCGTCCGGGTGACGGTGGCGACGTTGACCCCGGCGAGCTGGGCGAGCTCGGCCGTCGAGCCGAACGACGCCCGGCGCGGTTGCGAGACCAGCACTTCGAGCACCGCGGCCGACTTCGGCCGCAGGCCGCGTTCCGGTGTCCGATCCCGCAGCCATGCCTCGAAACCGTCGTCGGTTCCCGTCTCTGTCACGCACACCCTCCCTCGACCGCGTCACGGTAACGCATCGTGCCCGTCGAACCACTTGCAACAACCATTGCAGTTTTGCCGAAACGCAGTATACGTTGTCCGCACTCCTCGTCGCCCGAACCACGGAAGGCGTTCCCCATGACGCTTCTGGCCCGACTGGACCGGCTCCCGCTGAGCCGTCCCCATTACAAACTCCTGCTCATCGGCGGGCTCGGCTACACCTTCGACGGCATGGACTCCGCCGTCGTCGCCTTCCTCCTGCCCAGCGCGAAAGCCGCCTGGGGCCTCGACAACGGCCAGCTCGGGCTGATCGGTTCGGCGACGCCGTTCGGCTTCCTCTTCGGCGCGATCGCCGCCGGCCTGCTGGGCGACCGCATCGGCCGCAAGAAGGTCATGATGTACGCGCTGGCCTTCTACGCGGTGTTCTCGGTGGTCGCGGCCTTCTCCCCGAATTACGAGGTCTTCCTGGGCGCGCGGGTGCTGGCCGGGGCGGGTGCGGGCGCCGAAAGCGCGATCATCGCGCCGTTCCTGTCGGAATTCGTCCCCGCCAAACGCCGCGGCTGGTTCGTCGGCGCGCTGGCCGGGTTCTTCTCGTTCGGATTCGTCATGGCCGCGCTGATCGGCCGGTTCGTCGTCCCGACGGTGCCGGAAGGCTGGCGGGTCGCCCAGCTGATCACCGCGCTGCCGATCGTCATGCTGCTGTGGTGGCGCCGATCCCTGCCGGAATCACCGAGGTTCCTCGTTGCGAACGGGCGGCACGCCGAGGCGGAGAAGATCGTCACGAAACTGGAGCGGGACGTCGAAAAGGCGACGGGGCAAGCACTTCCGGCCGTCGCCGAGGCCGAGGCGCAGCCCGCGACGGAGACCCCCAAGGTCAATCTGCTCAGCGCGTTGAAGTTCCTGTGGAGCCCGGCGATGGCCCGCCGCACCGCGGTGATCTGGACCGTGTGGTTCGTGATCACGTTCTCCTACTACGGCTTCTTCTCGTGGATCCCGACGCTGCTCGTCGAGCGCGGTATCACGGTGACCAAGAGCTTCGAGTTCTCGATCATCATCTACCTGGCGCAGATCCCCGGGTACTTCTCCGCCGCGTGGCTGTCGGAACGGCTCGACCGCAAGCACACCATCGCGTTGTACCTCGCCGGGTCGGCGGTGAGCGCGTTCTGGCTGAGCCAGATGGACGCGCCGTGGTCGATCACCCTCGCCGGGGCGGTGCTGTCGTTCTTCCTCAACGGCACGTACGCCGGCGTGTACTCCTACACACCCGAGGTCTTCCCGACCTGGATCCGCGCCAGCGGCACCGGGCTGTCCAGCGCGTTCGGCCGGGTCGGCAGCATCCTGGCCCCGACGATCATCGGCCTGTCCGCCGCGAGCCTCGGCTTCGCGGGCGTCTTCGGCCTCACCACCGCCGTCCTGGCGGCCGGGGTGGTGTGCGTGGTCGTGTTCGGCCTGTCCACCGCCGGCCGGTCCCTGGAAGAACTGACCGAACACGGCGCGCCCGTGAAAACCGCGAAGGAGATGACGAAGTGACCGTGTCGCTGTCCACTGTGGAGGACAAGACCCGAGCCACGATCGGCGTACGGCTGTTCACCGTGCTGGCCTGGGTGCCCGAACGGCGGGCGCTGCGGCGAGTGCACAGCAGCCACCCGGTCGAATACCCGGTCGGCGGCGAGAAGACCGTCGAGGTCGCCGCCGGCTGGCTGGACCGGTGCATCACCGGCCAGGAGCCGTACTTCGGGCCGGACAGCGCGGCGGTGCGGGAGATCTTCGCCGACCACGAACTCATCGACAGTCTCGGTTGCGGCGCGGTGATCAACGTGCCGGTGGTGGACGACGGCCGCACCCTCGGCGTCCTCAACCTCCTCGACGCGGAAGGTCACTACGACGACGATTCCGTCGCGGTGGCGCGATCTCTGGCACCGTTGGCGGTCCCGGCCCTGCGCGAACTCCTGGAGGAGACCCGATGAACGGATCGCTGCTGCTGCGCGACGCCCGCCTGCTCGACCCGGTCACCGGCGAGTACACCGAGGGCGACCTGCGGTGCGCCGACGGCCGGATCGTCGAAGTCGGCGCCGGCCTCACCGCGGGCGACGCGCGGACCGAGGACCTGCGCGGGGCGTTCGTGCTGCCCGGGCTCGTCGACGCCCATGTGCACGTCACCGCGTCGACCGCGGATCTGGGGTCGCTGCCCGCGTCGTCACCGTCCTACGTGGCCGCGCACAGTGCCCGCACCATGAGCCGGATGCTGGACCGTGGCTTCACGACCGTCCGTGACGCTTCCGGCGCCGACTACGGTCTCGCCGACGCGCAGGCCGAAGGTTTGTTCCGCGGGCCGCGTCTGCTGTTCTGCGGCCGCGCGCTGAGCCAGACCGGCGGGCACGGCGACAGCCGGACGCGCGGCGCCAACACCAGCGAAGACCACCCGTGCTGCGCCGGTCTCGGCCGGGTCGCCGACGGGGTCGACGCGGTCCGCGCGGCGGCGCGCGACGAACTGCGCAAGGGAGCGCACCACATCAAGGTGATGGCCTCCGGCGGCGTCGCCTCCCCCACCGACCGGATCGACTCGACGCAGTACTCCGCCGAGGAGTTGCGCGCCATCGTCGAGGAGGCGGAGTCGGCCAACCGTTACGTCGCCGCCCACGCGTACACCGCCCGCGCGGTGAACCGCGCGCTGGAGCTCGGCGTCCGGTCGATCGAACACGGCAACCTGATCGACGACCTGAGTGTCGAGCTGTTCCTCCGGCACGACGCGTACCTCGTGCCGACCCTGGTGACGTACTGGGCGCTGAAGGAGGAGGGGCGCGAGCACGGACTGCCGGAATCCAGCTGGCGCAAGGTCGACGAGGTGCTCGGCGCGGGTATGGCGGCTTTGGAGCGGGCCGCGCGAGGCGGGGTGAAACTGGTGTACGGCAGCGATCTCCTCGGCGGGATGCACCGGCACCAGAACCACGAGTTCCGGTTGCGCGGCGAGGTCCAGTCCGCGCTGGAGGTGATCCGCTCCGCGACGTCGACGGCGGCGGACCTGCTGAACCTGACCGGCGAGATCGGCACGCTCGCGCCGGGCGCGCACGCGGATCTGGTGGTCGTCGACCGGGATCCGCTGGAGGACATCGGCGTGCTGGCGGAGCCGGAGAAGTTCCGGTACGTGGTGCAGGGCGGAACCGTCGTCTCGGCCTGACTTATGGCGGTCACCCTGCGCTGTCCGTGAAGGCCTCCTTTCCTACTCTGAAGGTAGGGAAGGAGGCCTTCACTACCGCCGCCGACGTGGCTTTGGTGTGCGCCGAGTGCGAGCGATCCACCAGCCGCTCACGAGAATCTGGCACCGCACTCACGTGATCGAAGCCGTGATTCGCGTGATCAGGGGCGTAACACGCGAGTTCGGCATCCAGTCACGCGAGTTACGCCCCTGATCACGCGAATCACGCCTGCAGACACATACGACAAGGTTGGCCCTAACCGCCCTCACCACTCACGAGAAGTGTTGCGGCACGTCCCAAGGGTTGTCGTCCCGCAACGGCTCCGGCAGCAGGTGCGAAGGCCAGTCCTGATAGGACACCGGACGCAGGAAGCGCTCCACCGCCGCCGTCCCGACCGACGTCGACGCCGGAGAGGTCGTCGCCGGGAACGGTCCGCCGTGCTGCATCGCGGCGGTCACCGCGACCCCGGTCGGCCAGCCGCCCCACAGGATCCGCCCGCTGCGGTCGGCCAGCACCGGCCGCAGCGCCTCGACCTCGGAGGACTCTTCGGGCAGCGCGTGCACCGTCGTCGTGAGCTGGCCGGGCAACGCCGACAGCACCGGCAGGACATCGGAAAGCCGCGAGTACCGGACGACGACGCCCAGCGGGCCGAAGCACTCTTCGGCCGCTTCAGGCCCGAAGTCGGCCAGGTCGATCTCCAGCAGCCGAGGTCCAGGACCGGCGACGACCTCGCGCATCCCCGGGATGCCGGTCAGCCGCTCCGCACCCGCGTCGAAGCCCGACGCGATCCGGTCGTTCAGGAACGGCGCGGCCGGGATCCCGCGCAGCCGTTCGGCGACGAGCTCGACGAACGGGCTCTCCGACGGCACGAACACCAGGCCCGGGTTCGTGCAGAACTGACCGTTGCCCAAGGTCAGCGAGCCGGCGTAGCCCGCCGCCAGGTCTTCGGAGCGCGCGGCACCCGGCAGGACGATCACCGGGTTGACGCTGCCGAGCTCGCCGTGGAACGGGATCGGGACCGGACGTTCGGCGGCGATCCGCGCCAGGGCGAGCCCGCCCGCCACCGATCCGGTGAAGGCCGCAGCCGCGATCGCCGGGTGACGCAATGCCTCCACACCGACGGATTCTCCTTCGACGAGGCCGAAAATGTCGCCCCATGGGCCGAGGGCTTCGCCGATGATCGCCGCCGTCCGGCGGGACAACTCCGGATGTCCTGGATGCGCCTTGACCACCACCGGGCACCCGGCCACCCACGCCGACGCCGTGTCCCCGCCCGCCACACTGAACGCGAACGGGAAGTTGCTCGCGGCGAACACCAGCACCGGCCCCACCGCGGTCCGATAACGACGCAGCTCCGGGCGCGGCCCGGGTGGCCACGACGGGTCGGCGCGGTCGATCCGGACGTCGTAGTACGTACCGCTCCGGGCCGCGAGCAGCCGCAGCTGGAACGTCGTCCTGGCCAGTTCACCGGACAGCCGTGCGGTCCCCAGCCTGGTTTCGGCGTCGGCGATCTCGATCAGGGACGGTCCCGCCGCGTCCAGCGCGTCGGCGACCCCGGTGATCACCTCCGCTCGCGTCGTCGGCGGCACCGCGGCCCACGCGCCCGCGATCTCCGCCGCCCGCTCGATCTCCTTCATACTTCCTTCCTCTCCGGGTTCTCCACCGAGTTCCGGAATCCGAACACGGCGTACACCACCAGCCCGAGCACCATCCAGGCCGCGAACCGCAGCCAGGTCAGCGCGTCCAGGTTCGCGATCAGCCACACCGCGAACGCCACCCCGACCAGCGGCACGAACGGGACCCACGGCGTGCGGAACGAGCGCGGCAGATCCGGCCGGGTGCGCCGCAGCACCACCACCGCGATCGAGACGACGATGAACGCGGCCAGGATCCCGATGTTCGTCAGATCCGCGGCCTCCTTGATCGGCAGGAAGCCCGCGATCACCGCCGAGCCGATCCCGACCGGCCAGATCACCCGCGTCGGCACCCTGCGCCGGGGGTGGGTGCGGGCGAAGTACCGCGGCAGCAGGCCGTCCCGGCTCATCGCGAACCAGATCCGTGACACCGCCAGCATGTTCGCGAACGCCGACGTGGTGATCCCGAGAATGCCGCCGACCGCGACGACCGTGCCCAGCCCGGCCAGCCCGACCGCGGCCAGCGCGCTCGAAAACGGGCTGTGCACGTCGATCTGGTCGTAGCGTTGCATGCCCACCAGCACGATGGACACCAGCAGGTAGATCACCGCCGCGATGGCGAGCGACACGATGATCGCCTTGGGCAGCAACCGTTTCGCCTCGACGCTCTCCTCCGCGGCGGCCGTCATCGCGTCGTAGCCGTACACCGCGAAGAACGTCGTCGCCGCGCCCGCGACCGCGCCGCCGATGCCATAGGGCAGGAACGGGCTGAAGTTCCCCGCCGAGATGTGGAACGCACCGGCCACCACGACCAGTGCCACGATCGCCAGCTTGATCACCACCAGCGCCGTCTCGAACCGCGCGGATTGCTTGCTGCCACGGGAAAGGACGAACGCCAGCAGCAGGCACAGCAGCGCGGCGAACAGGTCGACGCGGTGTCCTGGCCCGGTTCCCGGCGCCCCGAGCATCCACGACGGCAGGTCCAGGCCGACCTGCTCCACGACGTAGGAAAGGTAGCCGGACACCGCGATGGCGACCACGGCGACGATCGCGGTGTACTCCAGCAACAGATCCCAGCCGATCAGCCAGCCCGCGACCTCCCCCAGCGCCGCATAGGAGTAGGTGTACGCGGATCCGGCACGCGGGATGAGCCCGGCGAATTCGGCGTAGCACAGGGCCGCCGCCGAGCTGGCGATGATCGCGATCAGGAACGAGATCATCACGCCGGGCCCGGCCTGCTGGTTCGCGACCACCCCTGCCAGCGAGAAGACGCCGGCGCCGACCAGGCCGCCGAGACTGAGCGAGACCAGCTGCCAGAGGCCCATCGTGCGCGGAAGCCCACCGGGGCCGGCCTCGTCAGGCCCCTCGAAGGACTTGCGCCGGAAGAGCCCGGAGCGCGAGAAAAGCTTGGACCGAGGCCGGATCGTCGTTGATTCGGGCATGACAAATCCCTTCCGGACCGCGCGGGGCGGCCCGGGTCGGCGGTGGGGAGAGGGGCTAGAGGACGAAGCCCGCGGGAAACGGGTCGTCCGGGTCCAGCAGATACGTGGCGTTGCCGGTGATCCAGGCCCGCCCGGAGAACTCCGGCACCACGGCGGGGACGCCGCCGACGGTGGTCTCGGCGACCAGCTCGCCGGTGAACGTGGTGCCGATGAACGAACTGTTCTCGAACGGCGTGTGCAGCGGGAGTTCGCCGCGGGCATGCAACTGCGCCATCCTGGCGGACGTGCCGGTGCCGCAAGGCGATCGGTCGAACCAGCCGGGGTGGATCGCCATCGCGTTCTGTGACGCCCGTGCGTCCGAACCAGGGGCGAGGAACTGGACGTGTTTGCAGCCGCCGATCAGCGGATCGGCCGGATGTCTCGGCGGGCGCCGGTCGTTGATGGCCGCCATGATGTCCAGCCCCGCGGCGAGGATCCGGTCCTTCTCCGCCCGGTCGAACGGGATGTCCACTTGGGACAGTTCGAGGATGGCGTAGAAGTTGCCGCCGTAGGCCAGGTCGTAACGCACCTCGCCGAGCCCCGGCACCTCGACGACGGCGTCCCGCTCGGCGAGGAACGACGCGACGTTCCGCAGCTTGACGCGGACCGCGCGGCCGTCCCGGACCTCGACCTCGGCGTGCACGAGCCCGGCCGGAGTGTCCAGCCGGACCACGGTCTTCGGTTCGGTCACCTCGACCATGCCGGTCTCCACCAGCACGGTCGCGACGCCGATGGTGCCGTGCCCGCACATCGGCAGGCAGCCGGACACCTCGATGTACACCACACCCCAGTCGGCGTCCGGCCTGGTCGGCGGCTGCAGGATCGCGCCGCTCATCGCCGAATGACCGCGTGGCTCGTTCATCAGGAACTGCCGCAGATGGTCCATGTGTTCCATGAAGTACCGGCGGCGTTCGGCCATCGTGTCGCCGGGGATGACGCCGACCCCGCCGGTCACCACCCGGGTCGGCATGCCCTCGGTATGCGAGTCGACGGCGGTGATCGAGCGGATCGACCGCACCTACTCCACCCCCAGCGAGGCGAGCGCGCGCCGCATGTCGGCGGTGACCTGCTCGCGGTGCTCCTCGGTCAGCGCGCCCCGCGGCGGGCGGCACGGCCCGCCGTACCGGTCGACCAGATCCATCCCGAGTTTGATCGCCTGGACGAACTCGGTGCGCGAGTCCCAGCGGAACGCGGCCACCAGCGGTTCGTAGAGCGCCCTGGCCTCGTCGAGTTTGCCGGACCGCGCCAGGTCGAACAGACGCACCGACTCGGCCGGGAACACGTTGGGGAACCCGGCGAACCAGCCGGTCGCGCCCATCAGCAGGCTCTCCAGCACGACGTCGTCGGCGCCGCTGATCACATCCAGGCCCGGTGCCTGCTCGCGGATCTCCAGCACCCGGCGGACGTCGCCGGAGAACTCCTTGACCGCGACCACGTTGTCGATCTCCGCGATCTCCGCGAGCAGCGCGGGGGTGAGGTCGACCTTGGTGTCGATGGGGTTGTTGTAGACCATCACCGGCAGGCCGACCGATGCCACCGCCTCGAAATGCGCGAGCACCTCGCCACGGTTCGCTCGGTACATCGTGGGCGGCAGGCACAGCAGGCCGTCGGCGCCGTCCTCGGCTGCCACCTCGGCCCAGTACTTGGCCTGGTGCGATCCGGGGCCGTGCACACCGACGACGACGATCCCGTCGTCACCAACGGTTTCGATCGCGGTGCGGGCGACGCGGCGACGCTCCTCGTCGGTCAGCGAGGAGTACTCGCCGAGCGAGCCGTTCGGGCCGACGCCCCGGCAGCCGTTGTCGACCAGCCACCGGCAATGCGCGGCGTAGGCGTCGTAGTCCACGGCCAGCCCGGCGGGCGCCGACGCGTCTTCCCGGTACGGGAGGGCGGTCGCGACGACGACGCCACCGAGGTCGGGGGTGCTCATTCAGGTTCTCCTTCGGTTCGGGTGGCGAGTTCGCCCAGCCGGATCGGCTGGACGATCGGGCGGTGGTGCCGTTCGGCCCCGCCGCCGCAGAGTTCGGACACGGCCGGGCCGCAGATCCGGCCCTGGCACGGGCCGAGACCGGCCCGGGTGCCGAGTTTCAGCGCGTGCGGACCGGGACACGATTCGTCCCCGGCCGCACGCGTCAATTCGCCGTACGTGGTTTCCTCGCAGCGGCAGACGATCGTGTCCTCGCGCAGCCAGCTTCGCCAGGCCGGACCGATCGGATGGGCCGCGGCGAGCCGATCGGCGAAGGCGCGGGCCCGATCGCGGGCACGGAGCAGTGCCCCGTCCGGCGTTCCTCCCGCGGCGGCGCGGCCGGCGACCGCGCCTTCGGCCGCTGCGGTGACCGCACCGCCGATCCCGGTGATCTCGCCGGCGGCGAAGACACCGTCCACTGTGGTCTGCTGGGCGGCATCGACCCGGACGAAACCGTCGTCGAGGACGCAGCCCGCGGCGACGGCCAGTTCCGGCTGCGGGCTGAAACCGTGCCCGACGCAGACCGCGTCGACCTCGTAGGCGCGCTCGGTGCCGGCGACGACGGACCAGTCCGCGCGCACCTTCGCGGTCACGACCTCGCGGACGCGGTCCGCGCCGCGGGCCTCGATCACCGCCCGGCCCATCCGGTACGGGACCCGGTGCCTGGCCAGTGTCGCGGCGTAACGCACGAGTTCACCTGCCTTCCCGGCGTGCGCGGCCAGGCGCCACGGCCGGGCCGACCATCCTTTTCGGACGGTCGAGGCCGGGTTCGCCTCCAGCACCGCGACCACCTCGGCCCCGACGCCCAGCAAGGATTCCGCGACCGGCAACAGGAACGGCCCGGCACCGGCGACGAGGACCCGCCCGCCGATCGCGACCCGCTCACCCTTCGCCAGCGCCTGGGCCGCTCCCGCGGTGTAGACGCCGGGCAGCTCCCAGCCGGGGAACGGCAGAGTGCGGTCGTGCGCGCCGGTCGCCAGGATCAGCGCGTCCGGGGTGAGGGTCGGCCGCCGCCGTCCGGAACCGTCGGACGGTCCCCGCAGGATGTGCACCCGCTTCTCCGCCCGGTCGAACGCCCAGACGGTGGAGCCGGGCCACCACCGGCATCGCGGATGCGCGAGTATCCGGCGGCGCCGGTCGAAGTCCGCCCGGCCGTGCTGAATCCGGTCCGGACGCTTCGCCGCATAGGCCTCGGGAAGCATCCGGTGGTACTGGCCGCCGGGGGTCTCCGCCTGGTCCAGCACCGTGACCTGGGCACCGGCCCGCAGCGCGTGCTCGGCCGCCGCGAGCCCGGCGGGCCCGGCGCCGACGATCACCACGTTCACGCGGTCTCCTCCCGTGACTGGGTGCGGACTTCGTCGCCGTCGGTGGCCGGACGGCGGCACGCGCGGACGTCGGGCACGCCGTTCACCGTGAGCAGGCAGTCGAAACACGCGCCGATACCACAGAAAACCCCGCGCGGAGCACCGGAACGCGTGGTCCGCCAGGAGGTCCGTCCCGCGGCGAGCAGCATCCCCGCCACGCTCTGCCCCTCGATCCCGGTCACGGGTTCGCCGTCGACGGTGATCCGGATCGGCCGGTCGGTCCGGCCCACCGGATCGCGATCGCGCGGCAGCAGCCATCCGCTCATGCCGCCACCACCGCGGGACGGTCCACCGTGAACTCCGTGACCGGCATCGCGGGCTCGGTTCCGGTGAGCAGTTCGCGCAGCAACCGCGCGGTGCCGACGCTCAGCCCGATCCCGGCGCCCTCGTGCCCGGTGGCGTGCCAGAGGTTTCCGAGCCGCGGATCCTCGCCGAGCACCGGGAGGTGATCGTCGACATACGGCCGGAAGCCGCCGTACGCGCGCATGATCGCGGCGTCGGCGAGCGACGGGAACAGCCGCAGCGCCTTGACCGCGATGGCGCTCAGTACCTCCGGGCGGATCGTGTCGTCGAACCCCACCCGGCGACGCGAAGAGCCGATCAGCACGGTGCCGCCCCAGGTCGACTCGACGACGGCGGACGTCTGCAGCTCGCCCGAATCGGCGCCGACCGCGCCGACGTAATCGGCGTCGTAGACCTTGTGCCGGACGACACCCGGCATCGGCGTGGTCACCAGCACCTCACCGCGGCGGGGGCGGACGGCGATCGGGGCACCCAAGCACGCCGACACCTGACCGGCCCACGGGCCCGCGGCGTTCACGACGACGTCGGCTTCGATCACCTCGCCGGGCACGCGGACGCCGGTGATCCGTCCGTTGTGGACGGTCGCGCCGACGACCTCGGTGTCGAAGCGCAGCCGGGCGCCATGGCGCAGCGCCGAGCCCAGTAGCGCCAGCGCCGCACCCGCGGGCTGGACCTGCGCGTCCTCCGGATAGTGGAACGCGGCGGTCACCTCGCGGGTCAGCGCGGGCTCCGCGTCGGCGAGTTCCTTGTGCGACAACGGTTCCGCACGGACCCCGGGTTGCGAGGCGGCGAACGCGGCAAGCGCGACGGCGCCGTCGTCCGTGGTGGCGACGACGATGCCGCCCTTGGGGTCGTACTCGATCGACGAAGCGGCACGCGCGTCCTCGTCGGCGATCTCGGCGACCACCTGGGGCCACAACGCGATCGAGAGCTTCGCGAGTTCGAGTTCCGCGCCAGGCCCCTTGTCGGAGACCAGGATGTTGCCCTCGCCGTGCGACGTGGTCCCTCCGGCGGGACGGTCGCGATCCACGACCACGACGTCGAACCCCGCCCGGGTGAGCTCACGGGCGCACGCGGCGCCGACGATCCCCGCGCCGAGGACGACCACACGCGTTCGGTTCATCGACCCTCCAGCGTTCGGTAAAGCGAACGATCGGAGAGTAGGTTCCACCCCGGACGGGTGTCAATACCTCGGGCGCGGTCAGCCCTTCAGCACCGGATGCGGCCTGCCGTCGAGCCGTTCGTCGGCGCGGTACTGCAGCAGCAGGACCGAATGCACCGGCCCATCCGAAGCGGTGTAGCAATGCGGCTCACGGGCGTCGAAGGCGACGTAATCCCCCGGCCCGACCTCCACGGTCCGGCCCGCCACCTCGACCAGCAGCGATCCGGTCTGCACGATGGTGTGCTCGACGCCGACGTGCCCCTGCGAACGTTGCGGCGCGTCCCCGCGCACCACCTGGTCGTACACCTCGAAGACGCCGTCGCCGGCCTCGATCCGCCGCAGCGGCCGGAGATCCACTCCCTCGCCGCTGAGCACTTCGACGTCGGCGCCGCGCACCACGGTGAGCGCGCCGCCCGCCCGATGGTCGAGCAGGTCGGAGATCGCCACCTCCAGCACCCTGGACAGGCTGAACACGGTCTCGATGGTCGGATTTCCGCCGCCGGACTCCAGCTGGGACAGCGTCGCCTTGCCGATCCCCGACCGCCGCGAGAGCTCCGACAGCGAAATCCCCCTCGCCGCCCTGGCCGCGCGCAGGTTGACCGCCAGCATGTCCCGGATCGAGGGCGTCTCGTCCTCCACCGCTTCTCCCCTGTCGTTCGTCAAACCGTACGACCTCGTTCGCTTTGCCGATCGAGTTCGCGGACATCATGACACGCCGTCCGGCAGGCAGGGCATAGCCGCGGCCGATGGGGCGACGCGATGGTGGTCGGCGCCGGCCGGGATGAAACTCCTTCACCAACCGGTGTGTCACCGTCGACACAGGGTCACGGGCGCACCGTCGTTTCCTTTCAGCGAGGAGATTCCCGTGCAGCTGATCCGCAGATCCGCAGGCCGACGACTTCGGGCGTTCGGCGCGGTGCTCATCACCACCCTCGGGCTGACCGCGGCCGTCGCCGCACCGGCGACGGCGGCCGCGAACGCCTGCCTGACCGGCACGCTCGTCTTCGACCATCTCGACGCCGAGGCCGGGACCAGCAAGCCACTGCGCACCCAGGTGGCCCGGAACGCGAACTGGGAACTGTGGGGCCGCACCGGTTCCGGCACGGCGACCAGGCTCGCCGCCGGTATCACCGGCGCCTCCGAAGGCCGGTTCACCGCCTGCCACACGGCGTCCCTGGCCGAGGCGTACGTGCGCTTCCGGTCGAGCAGCACGTCGATGTGGCGGGTCGTGAAGGCCGCGAACAACACCACCGACTACACGTTCGACTCGGCGCGTCGCACGAACGTCTCCGGAACCCAGGACCTCGGCACGGTGAAGGTGCCATCCACGCTCCAGCGCGCCTGGAAGGTCGTGGACACGATGAACGTCTTGTACTGGAAGCGCGCCAACCCGTCGTCCTCGTGCTGGACGGCCCGTCAGTCCGACGGACGCTGCGACCAGATCACCTTCGTCTGGGATCCGAAGGTCGCCGACGGCGGTTACTGGGACTACCCGAACACGAACTACGTCTTCCTCGGCAACACGATGCCCGACTCGAAGCACCTCATCCTCCACGAGGCCGGGCACTGGCTGCAGTGGCAGCTCTACGGCCGCGACTTCCCCGTCGTCACCGGCTGCAACCCGCACTACATCGAGAAGCACAGCTCGGAATCCTGCGCGTGGACCGAAGGCTTCGCCGACGCCGTCGCCGCCTACGCCCTCGGCGACTACCGCTACGTCTACGACGACGGCAGCTCGTACAGCTTCGAGAACGACGCTTCGACCCCCGGCTGGGACGACGGCGACACCGTGCAGGGACGCGTCGGCTCGTCGCTGCTGGACCTGTGGGCGGCCGACGGACCGGACGGCGGGAACTGGAACCGGACGATCGCGTTGATGACCCGCGACTTCAGCCAGGACTTCCGCGAGTACTTCACCGAGGACCGGCCCGCCGCGGGCCTGTCCACGACCGGTGCCGCCGAACGGATCCTCGCCGGGCACACCATCCGGTACTGACGTGGCGTGTGATGACGCCATCGGCTGGTGAGTGCGGTGGTCGATGGCGTCATCACAGCGGGTCGTAACGGACGACACGAAATCGCACGACCCTAGGTACTCAAGCCCCGGTCGGCACACCGGCCTCGCACCGAAAGCCCCCTTCACCGCGTCGGATGCGGGGAAAGCGTCCTTCAGTCCCTGGCCGCCTGGACCCAGGCGGTGATCTCGTCGGCGGTCGAAGGGAAATCGCCGGAGAGCAGGTCGTATCCCGATCCGGTGACCACGACGTCGTCCTCGATGCGGACGCCGAGGCCGCGCAGCTCGGGCGGCACGGTGCGGTCACCGGCGTGGAAGTACAGACCCGGCTCGACCGCCAGCGCCATCCCCTCGGCGAGGGTGCCCTCCCGGTACGTGGAGGGATGGGCGGCGGCGCAGTCGTGGACATCCAGCCCGAGGAAATGGCCGGTACCGCAGACGATGTACCTGCGGTGCTGCTGCCCGTCCGGCGACAGCGCTTCGTCCACCGACACCGGGAGGAGGCCCCAATCGTGCAGTCCCTCCGCGAGCACGCGCAGCGCCGTCGCCTGGAACGCGCCGTAGTCCTGACCGGGCCGGACCTCGCCCAGCGCCGCGACGTGCGCCTTGTGCACCAGGTCGTAGACGTCGCGCTGGGCCTTCGTGAACTCCCCGCCGACCGGGAAGGTCCTGGTGATATCGGCCGTGTACAAGGAATCCACCTCGACGCCGGCGTCGAGCAGCAGAAGGCTGTCCTCGGTCACCTTCCCGTCGCAGCGCGTCCAGTGCAGGATCGGGGCGTGCGGCCCGGCCGCCACAATGGAGGTGTAGCCGGGCCCGGTGCCCTCGGTCCGTGCACGACGATCGAAAGTGCCCTGCAGCCAGCGTTCCCCGCCGCCGCGGACCGCCTCCGGGAGCGCGGCCAGCACGTCCGCGAAGCCCAGGGCGGTCGCGTCGACGGCGTCGCGCAGCTGGCCGATCTCCCAGTCGTCCTTGATCCGGCGCAGCTGGGCGAGGACAGTCCGCAGCCGCTCACTGTGGCCGAAGCGGTACGCGTCGAGCGCTGGATCGACCCCGGCACCGACCAGGAAGCTCGGATTCCGTCCGCGCAGGCCGTGCGGCAGGTCCTCCAGCGGGCGGCATTCGATGCCGAGCGCGTCGCCGTACGCGGCCGGTCCGGCGGCGGAGCCGACCCACAGCGGACTGGTGTCGGCGTCGCCCACGAAGTCGGGCTCGTGCGCCTCGGCCGGGCGCGGGACGTACAGCGTGGCGTGGTGGCTGTCCCCCGCCGGGGTCATCACCAGGATCGCGCCCTCGCGCTGGCAACCGGTGAGCCAGACGAAGTCGCTGTCGGCACGGAAGCCGTGGAAGGTGTCGTTGGACCGCACCACGGCCCGGCCCGCCGCGAGCGCGATCCGCTGACCGGGCAGTTCCGCCGACAGCCTGCCGCGATGGGCGGCGGCCGCCTCGGCGGTGCCCGGCAGCACCTCCACCACGTCGTCCGCGGGCTCCCAGCCGTCGCTGATCCAGGTCCGGAACCCTTTGGCGGCCAGCAGCGCGCGCAGATCCGGCCGGGTTCGGTCGCCGGTCATCGGCACCCCTTTCAGGTAGTCGTGGTCCTGGCCGCACCTTCGCACCGCGACGGCCACGGCCGTAATGACCGGCGGCGATAGACTCCGCCTATGGCCCTGGAGATCCGGCACCTGCGGGCGATCTGCGCCATCGCCGAAGCGGGCAGCCTCTCGCAGGCGGCCGCCGCGCTGGGCATGTCCCAGCCGTCGCTGACCTCGCTGCTCCAGCGGCTCGAACGGCAGATCGGCGCGCCGTTGTTCGTCCGCAGCCACACCGGCGTGACCCCGACCCCGGTCGGCGAGCAGACGTTGCGCCGCGCGCTGACCCTGCTCGTGGAGTTCGACCGGTTCGAGAGCGACCTCCTCGGCGTGCTCGGCGACGGCCCGGTGCGGCTCGGATCGTCCCAAATGGACTGTCTGCCCACCTTCGTCGAGCGGCTGGACGACGCGCTGCCGGGGCTGGACGTGACCGTCCATGTGGAACCCTCCAGCTCGGTGCTGGCGCAGGCGCTCGCCCGCGCGACACTGGACATCGCCGTGATCGCCATGTCCGACGACCAGGAAGTGCCGCTGGCGAAGCATCTCGGGCATCGGGTGCTGTTCTCGTGGGTGCCCGTCTTCATCGGTCTTCCGGCCAGGCACCGGCTCGCCGGCGGTTTCGAGGTCGACCTCGCCGACCTCGCGGACGAGGCGTGGATCGGACCGCCCGGACCCGAGGACGGCTCGCTGACGTCGCTGCGCGCGGCGACGCATCGCGCCGGGTTCACGCCGCGGATCCGCTTCGAATGCCCGAACGGCGGCGGACGCCACCTGATCGCCGCCGGGCAGGCGGTGCAGCTCGTGGAGCCCACCGCGCCCGAATTGCCCGGCATGGTCGTCCGGCCGTTGAAGGGCGACCCCATGCGGATGCGGCTCGTGCTGGCGTGGCGCAAGGAACGGCTGACGTGGGACCAGGCGGAGAACGTCTACCGCGCGGTGATGACGTCGTACACACGGCACGCGATGGCGTCGACGCCGTTCCGGACGTGGTGGGAGCGGCGGCGGGATTCCCAGTCGTGGGACGGGCTGGTGGACTTCTTCCGGGTTTCGAACAGCCTGTAACCCGATCCCGCCTCGCCGCGATTGACCTCCCGTACCGGGCGAACGGAGACGGGAGATGATGACGCAACGGCTGTGGCTGGGACTGGCGGTCGTCTACACGTGCACCGCCGTGGTCCAGCTCTACCTGCTCGCCAGCACCGGCGCCGTCTGGGCCGGGACGCTCACCGCGGTCGGCTTCGTGGCGGCTCTCTTGTGCGTCCTCGCCGCCTGGAAGGCCGCGAAACAAGAACGGGACGACACAAGGGAAATCGACTCGCACCGGCCCTAACCACCGGGATAGGGGGCGGCCCACGGCTCCTCGTCGAGGCCGACCCCGCCGGCGACGTACGCGATCGTCCGGTACCAGCCCGCCAGCACGAGGAACTCCAGGAGCTGCGAAGCCGGATAGTGCTCGGCGAGCGCGGCCCACACGGCGTCGGAAACCGTTGCCGTGTCGTGGAGTTCGTCGACGGCGGCGATCAGGGCGCGGTGCCGCTCCGGCCAGGCGGGATGTCCGGAGTCGCCGGACACGGTCGCGTCGAGCTGTTCCGGCGTCAAGCCGACCGCCGGTGCGAAAACCGCGGCATGGACGCCCCATTCGTAGCGGCATCCGCAGCGGGCGGTCACCCGCGCGATGACGATTTCCCGGTCCAGCGCGGGTAATTCGCCGTGCGCGAGCAGACCGGCGCCCAGGACGCGCATCCGCGACGCCAGCTCCCGGTGGTGCTGCAGCAACCTGAACAACGCCAACGGCTCCTCCGTCACACCGGGCGGCATCCACTTGCGCAGGGCTTGTTCGACATCCGCCTCGTAGGGCGGGGCGAGTGGGGCGATACGGGCCACGACCACCTCCGGCGCTTCGATTTCAGAACCACTATGCTGCTTCGAAAGTCGAAGCACAAGGGGGTGCCATGCCCGACCATCCGATCCCGCGGCCCGGACGGCCGGTCCGCGGCTCCGAAACCGGCCGCCCCCTCATGGCCGCGCTCGATCTGCTGGGACGCCGATGGACCCTGCGGGTGATCTGGGAACTGCGCGAGGGAGAAGTCGGCTTCCGGGAACTCCGGCGGCGCTGCGAGCACATGTCGTCGAGCGTGCTCGCCACCAGGCTGGGTGAGCTCACCGACGCCCGCATCGTCGAGACCGGCGAGGAGGGTTACCGCCTGACCCCACTCGGGGGACGGCTCCTCGACGCGTTGCATCCGCTGGAAAAATGGGGCCTCGCCTGGGAAAAGGCACTGCGCGAGTGACCGCGTAACCCACCGTTCACCGCACAAGGCCTTGCCAGGAGAGGTGAGCGGCGTACGGTGAGGAGTACGTGAGGTTGAGTCCACCAGCCCGCGCGAACGACCCGCATGTCCGCGGCCCAGCACCTTTCCAGGGCGACGCGGCGGCGAGTTGACTTGCGCAGCAGTTGTGCAGGCTTGCCCGTTGCCCGTCTCGTCCCCGGCTATCCGGGAGACATCATCATGACCGAACGCATTCCTTTCACGCGGAGCAGCCGCGACGGCCCCGCCTTCCGCGCCGCGCTCCACCCCGCCGTTCCGCGACCGCGCCCGTCGGCCGAGAACCTGTTGCGGATTCGGCGCATCCTGTGGAACGAAGACCTGCTGGTCATCGCCGCGGCCGGGGAAATCGACCTCGCCACCGCGGGACGGCTGGACCATGCCATGCGCGGCCGTCTCCCGGCCGCCACGGTGCTCGATCTCAGCGAGGTCGGCTTCCTCGGTGTCGCCGGATTACGGGTCATCGAATCCGCCGCGGCCCGCGCCCGCGCCGAACGCCGCACCACCGGCGTCGTCGCCGACACGCGGCCGGTGCTGCGTCTGCTGCAACTCTTCGGCACCGAGACCCAGGTCCCCGTGTACCGGCACCTCGACCACGCGATCCTGGAGGTGGCGAACCGCTGAGGATCAGGCGAGGGGCAGAAGCGTGGTCAATCCCGTCTTCGAAGCCAGCCGCCGGATCGTGGGCGACGGCAGGAAACGCAGTGCGACCCCCTGGGTGCCGCACCGGTCGTTGATCCCGACCAGGGTCGCCAAACCGGTGGAATCGCAGAATTCCACACCCTCGAGGTCGACGACCAGCCTGCCCGGCAGGGGCTCCAGTGCCTCCTCGAACGTCTCCTTGAGATCTTCGGAGGTCGTCAGATCGATCTCCCCCGCCACCGCGATGACGACCTCGGCGTCATCGGTCCTCGCGACGGACACCGAGAACGGAACCTCCCGGTGTTGGCCGTCTCCGCTCGTCACCGTCATCCACCCCTCACGATCGGTACCCGACAGTCCCGAACATATCGGATGACGGCGCCCGCTCGCGCGGCTCGTGTGTCCCGATCCTCGCGGTGCCTTAGCCTTGTCGATGGATCCGGTGGTCGTGGACCGCGGCGGACGACGAGGAGAAGCTTCGTGATGCCGATCGACGAGCCGGTGCGCGAGAACACCGACGAGCTGGTCCTCGAGGTCGCCGCCGTCCCTGCCCAGGCCGCCGCGTTGCGGGACCTGCTGGCGAAATGGGCCCTCGACCGGGGGCTTCCCCGGGAGCTGGCCGAGGACCTCAAACTCACCGCCTACGAAGCGATGACGAACGTCGTCAAACACGCCTACCCGGACGGCACCGAAGGCAACGTCATGACGGTGACCGCCGCCCACGACGACGGCCACCTCAAGATCAGTGTGGCCGACGAGGGCCGCTGGCGCGACGGCCCCCGCCCGGACGGCGGACGCGGCTTGCCGATCATCCGCGCCTTCGCGCCGGAGGCCTCGGTGACGAGCACCCCGACCGGGACCATCGTCCGGCTCGCCTGGCCCTGCCCTTCCCGCTGACCGGCTTTCAGGAGCGGCGGACCGCGTGCGCGGCCCACCGTCCGTTGATGCGGTGGATCTCGACGTCCCGCTCGTAACAGGCGGAAAGCCCTTCGTCGGTGAGGACCTCGTCGATCGGCCCCGCGTCGGTGATCCTGCCGCGGCGCACCATCAGGGCATGCGTGGCCGTCGCCGGGATCTCCTCCAGGTGGTGGGTCACGGTCACCGTGGCCAGTTCCGGCTGCGCCAGCGTCAGGTTCTCCAATGCGATCAGGAGATCCTCGCGGCCGGGCAGGTCGAGACCGGAGAACGGCTCGTCCAGCAGGAGCAGCAGCGGATCGGCCATGAGCGCCCTGGCGAGCCGGACCCGGGCGCGCTCGCCCTGCGAGCAGACGCGCACCGGCCGGTCGCGCAGTTCGGTACAGCCGACGAGTTCGAGCAGCTTCGACGCCCTGTCCCGGATCGCGTCGTCGTAGCGGTCCCAGAGCGGGAGCACGCTTCCGCTGTACCCGGTGAGCACCACGGTGTGCGCGTCGTGGTTCTCCGCGTCGGGCAGCCGCTGGTTCGCGCCGACGAAACCGATGTGCGTCCGCACGTCACGCAGGTCGACCGCGCCCATCCGGTGGCCGAGGACGACGGCCGTGCCCGCGCTGGGGAACCGCTGGGTCGAGGCCACCGAAAGGATCGTCGATTTCCCGGCGCCGTTGCGGCCGAGGACGACCCACCGCTGGCCGTAGTCCACGCGCCAGTCGACGTCCGACACCAGCGGTACCCGGCCGACGTGCACCTCGACCCCGGACAGCTCCACCGCCGGTCCGTCGAGGTTCGGTTGTACGAAGACGGGCTTGTTCACGCGGTTCATGATCGCAGGGCACGCGGCCGCCGTCCGGTCGGGGTCCGATCATCGGATGACGTCGTAGACCAGCTTCTGGATCCCGTTGCCGTAGGCCTCGCTCTCGACGAGCTTGAGGCTCTGCTTGTCCTTGTCGGTGTCGCTGAACAGCCTCTTGCCCGCGCCGAGCAGGACCGGGAACACCAGCAGGTGGTAGCGGTCGATCAGGCCGGCGTCGGCGAGGTTCCGGTCCAGTTCCGCGCTGCCGTGGAGGATGATCGGACCGCCCTCGGTCTCCTTGAGCTTCGCGACGTCGTCGAGCGAACGCAGGATCGTGGTCTCGCCCCAGTTGTCGACGAGGTCCTCGTCCCGCAACGTGGTCGACACGACGTACTTCGGCATCGCGTTGTACTCGGCGAACTCCTCGGTCATACCGGGCCATACCGGCGAAAACGCCTGGTAGCTGACCCGGCCCATCATCATCGCCGTGGCCTCGCCCTGCTCACGCCCCTTGAGCTCGTAGGCCGCTTCGTCGAACTCGATGCCGTTGAAGGTCCAGCCGGAGTTGCGGTAGCCCGGCTCCCCGCCGGGTCCTTCGACGACGCCGTCGAGCGAGACGAACGCGGTGGCGATCAGGGTGCGCATGTGGGTTCTCCTTGATGGTTCGGAACTGCTTTCGACACTGCGTCGACCGGGGAACGACGGATTCGACACCGCGACGGAAAAAAGTTCTTCAATCTTGGGCGTCGCGGACCAGCAAGGCGATCTGGACCCGGTTCTCGACGCCGAGCTTGGCGAGCATGCTGCTCGTGTGCGCCTTCACCGTCGCGACGGTGATGTCCAGCTTGCGCGCGACGTCGGTGTTGGAAAGCCCCTCGGCGATGGCGCCCGCCGTCTCGCGTTCGCGGTCGGTCAGCGCGGCCAGCAGCCCGCGGGCGGTTTCCCGCGACGCCCGGCGCGCGTCGGACGAATGCGGTCCGGTGGCCGCGGTGATCAGCCGGGCCGTGGCGGCGGGCGAGAGCGCGGGTTCGCCGGTCGCGACCGTGCGGATCGCCGCGAGGATCCGTGGCGGCGGGGTGTCCTTGAGCAGGAATCCGAGCGCGCCGACGCGCAGCGCGCCCAGCACCATCTCGTCCGAGTCGAACGTGGTGAGCACCAGCACCCGGGGCGGTTGCGGGAGGCGGAGGATCTCCTCGGTCGCGCTCAGCCCGTCGCGTCCGGGCATCCGGACGTCCATCAGGACGACGTCGGGCCGCTGCTCCCCCACCACGCCGACCGCGGCGTCGCCGTCGGCGGCTTCACCGACCACGACGAGGTCGGGCTCGCCGTCGACGATGAGCCGCAGCGCCATCCGCACCAGATGCTCGTCGTCGACCAGCACGACCCGCACCCGCTCGCCGTCCATTCACTCGCTCCCTTCGCGGACCGGCCACGGCAGACGCGCGGAGAGCACGAATCCGCCGCCCGGTTCCGCGTGGTGGTCCAGTTCGCCGCCTGCCAGCCCGACCCGCTCGGACAGGCCCAGCAAACCGAATCCCGACGCCGGCGGGCCCGCGATCGCCCGCGCCGCACCGGAATCCCGGACCGTCGCGCGCAGCCCCTCGCCCGGCTTCCCTTCGACGGTGACGACCACGTCCGCCCCGGGCGCGTGCTTGCCCGCGTTGGTCAGCCCTTCCTGCACGATCCGGTAGACGGTCCTCGCGATCGCGTCCGGCGGCTCGCCCTCGGTCGTGATCTTCATCGTGGCGTCCAGTCCCAGCGCCCGCGCGTCCGCGACGAGCGCGGGCAGGTCCGCGAACGAGGGTTGCGGCGGTTCCAGCTCGTCCGGATCCGCCCGCAGCACGCCGAGGACGTCCCGCAGTTCCTCCAGCGCCTGGTGGGAGCCGTCGGCGATGCCGCGCGCCAGCTCCGCGACCTGCTCGGCGGGCAGATCCGGGCGGTGCCCCAGCACCCCGGCCTGCATCGCGACCAGCGAGACCCGGTGCGCGAGGACGTCGTGCATCTCGCGCGCGATCCGGTGGCGCTCCACGATCCGCGCCTCGGCCGCCCGCGCGGCCTGCTCCCGTTCGGCGCTCTCGACCCGTTCCCGCAGGGAGCGCACCTCCTCCCGGCGCGCCCCGATCGCGGCGCCCACGGCCACCACGATGCCCACCAGCAAGGCGGGGAGGCTGATCATCAGCCACAGCGGCCCCGGCGGCTCACGCATCGGGTACAGGTCGACGATCAGGATCGCCGTGACCACGGACAGCACCGCCGCGACCGCCGTTTCGACCGGTCGACGCCGGGTGGCCAGCGAACAGAGCGCCAGCAGCGACGCGCCACCGGCCAGCACCGACGCCGTCGAGGCGAGGATGACCGCGATGGCGATCACGACCGGGAAGCGGCGGCGCCACAGCAGGGCGATCAGGCAGGCGAGCGCGATCAGCGGATCGCCGGTGATCATCCACTCGACCCTCGGTCCCGACGCGCCGACCGGCAGTTGCGCCGCCGTGATGATCCAGAGGAGCACGCCCAGCGCGGCCGCGGCGAGAAGGCGCCAGGCCTGTCCCCATGGACGGACGGGTGGCTGGGCGTCGGCGATCACCGGCCCATCATGGTCGACCGGCCCGCGTCGCCGCAGCCGGACACGGGACGATTTCGGCCCCGACCTCGGTCGCGGCGGGGATCGACTTTGGTCGAACACGAGGCGCGACGCGCTGCCGATGTGCGCCGGGTCCCCGCGGGCGATGCTGGGCCCGACCGTGGAGCAGGGAGGTAGGAAGCATGACCAAGGGCGGCTATCTGGGGCTGCAGATCTTCGGGATGGTGGCGGTCGCCGTCTTCGCGCAGGCCACGATCCGCAGCCTCTTCGATCATTCGGCGACCCAGTTGTGGGGCGCGTTCGACTGGGTACCCGGTGAGTGGGGCGGCAGGTTGATCGTGTTCCTGCTGCTCGCGGCCACCGGGACGGTGCTGGCGGGTTGGGCGCATGATCGCGCCAAGCGAGTGTCCCGCTAGCGCGACGCCGTTCCGCTAGTATCCGCAGCCGGGCGTTTTCCGTCTACATCGGACGGAAACGCGGGGCTGGTCGATCGCGGGAGAGTGCATGGCGGACGGAGTTGGCTCGCTTGCGGGGTGGTCGGCCGATCCCACCGAAGTGACCAGCTACGTCGGCCGGGACGCCGAGACCGGCGAGGCGAGGCGGCTGCTGGAGGCCTCGTCGCTGGTCACGCTCACGGGGCCGGGCGGGGTGGGCAAGACCAGGCTGGCTTGGCGGATCGCGGCGGCCCACCGGGAGGCCACGGCCGACGAGGTCGCGTTCGTGTCGCTGGCCGAACTGCGGGAACCCGCGTTGCTGGTGCCGACGGTGGCGAACGTGCTCGGCTTCGGTGACCGCTCGGCGAAACCGGCCATCGACGTCGTCGTCGAAGCCCTGCAGGCGAGCCGTCTGCTGCTCGTCCTCGACAACTGCGAGCATCTGGTCGACAGCTGCGCCTGGTTCGCCGACACCGTGGTCAGGGCCTGTCCCCAGGTGACCGTGCTGGCCACGAGCAGGCAGTCGCTCGGCGTGGCGGGCGAGCGTGTCCTGCCGGTGCCGCCGCTGGCGATCCCGGAACAGGGCGACTCCTTCGAACGCGTGCTGAACGACGATTCCGTGCGCCTGTTCGTCGATCGCGCGACCGCGGTCGCGCCGTCGTTCCAGCTCACCGAGTCCGACGTCGAGCCGCTGATCCGGCTCTGCCGCAGGCTCGACGGGCTGCCGCTGGCCATCGAACTGGCCGCCGTCCGCGCGCGGGCGTTGTCCGTGCGCCAGCTGGCCGACCGCCTCGACCGGCAGTTCTCGGTGCTCACGAAGGACCGGCGTGGGCGGCCGGAGCGGCACGAGACCATGCGCGCCCTGATCGACTGGAGCCACGACCTGTGCACCGCGCCAGAACGGCTGCTGTGGGCACGCGCGTCGGTGTTCTCCGGCAGCTTCGACCTCGATGCCGCCGAGCAGGTCTGCTGCGGTGGCGAACTGCCACGCGAAAACGTCCTCGAAGTCGTCGACGGGCTGCTCGACAAGTCCATCCTGCTGCGCGAGGAATACCCCGGCGGGGTGCGGTACCGCATGCTGGAATCGGTGCGCGAGTACGGCGTCGACAGGCTCAGCGAGACGGGCGGGACGGCGGAGTTCCGGAAACGGCACCGGGACTGGTTCGCCGAACTCGCCGGCCGGTACGCCACGGAATGGCTGGAGACCGATCAGCTCGGCTGGATCGGACGGCTGCGGCGCGAGCACGCGAACCTGCGCGTCGCCCTCGACTACTGCACCGGCACCCCCGAGGACGCGGTCGTCGGGCTGCGGATGTTGCGCGACGTCAAGGAGTTCTGGATCGTCCGCGGGCTCAACACCGAAGGCCGGATGTGGGTCCGCCGCCTCGACGAGGCCGCGGCGCCGGGTGTCCCGGAGCGGGCGCACGGGCTGTGGCTCTCCGGGTTCCTGGCGGTGGTGCAGGGAGACATGTCCGCCCACCGGTGCATGGTGGAGAGGGCGGCCGCCGAAGCCGAGGCGAGCGGCGACGAACTCGCCGCCGCGTACGTGCTCCACGTCCGCGCCTACGCCGCGCTGATCGGCGACGACATGGCCGAAGCGTCACGCCTGTTCGGCACGGCCATCGACCTGTTCCGCGCGCACGGCGACGAGGGCGGCGACCTCTGGGCGAGTTACAACCACGGGCTCGCCGTCTGGCTGAACGGCGACATGGACAGTGGCCGGAAGGTGCTCGCGGAAGCCGTCGAACGCTGCGAGCGGCGCGGCGAGGTGTTCTGGCGCGGCTGGGCACTGTGGTCGCGCGCCGCCGCCGAGTACCTGCAAGGGGATCTCGCCGTCGCCGAGCGCTGCTGCGAGCAGGTCCTTCGCCTGCACGAGCGGGTGGACGACCGCGTCGTCGTCGGGTTCACGCTCACCGTGATGGCGGGCTGCGCGGCCAGGACCAAACGCCCCAACCGGGCGGCGATCCTGCAGGGTGCCGCGATGAACGTCTGGCGCACGGTCGGCGCGTGGCCGACCCGGTACGAGGCGTTCACCGAACCGCTGCTCGCCGACACCGACACCGTGACGACGGCGCTGGGCTGGGAGGTCGCGGTCAAGGAATTCGCCGACGGCGCCGCGATGCCCACCCGCGACGCCATCGCGTACGCCCTCGAAGAACGCACCCCCGGCCCGCGGAAGCAGACCGCGCAGGTGCTCACCAAACGCGAGACCGAGATCGCGCACGTGATCGCCGAGGGCCTGACGAACCAGGAGATCGCCGACCGGCTCGGCATCGCCCGTCGCACGGTGGACACCCATATCGACCACATCCTCACCAAGCTCGGCTACTCGAACCGCGTCCAGGTCGCCACCTGGGTCACCCGGTCCGCGGATCCCGTCTGACGCTCACGCCACCTTCATCGGGGCGGACCGGGCCGGCTCGACCGTGAGCAGCTCCGCGCGCAGGGCGATCCGCAGGTCCAGGCGGGTCTGCGGGTCGTCGAGCCGAGCACCGAACAGGACCCGCAGCCGTCGCATGCGGTTCCGGACCGTCTGCGGGTGCACGCCGAGGTTGTTCGCGATCTCGGGTGCCCCGCCGCGGGCGGAGAGCATGGCGTCGAGGGTTTCGGCGAGTTTGGTGCGTTCGTTGGCGGGCAGGTCGGCGATCGGCGCCAGACTGCGGTTCACCAGCGCGGTGGTGAGCACCTCGTCGGCGAACAGCCAGTGCGTGGTCAGGTGATCCGACCAGCGCACGAGCGGGCCGTCCTCGATCACCTCGCGGCGGACCAGCTCCAGCGTCCGGCGCGCCCAGCGCAGGGACACCGCGGCGTCGGCGGGTGCGACCGCGGGCCCGACCGCCGCCCGCGTCCCCGCCAGGACACCGCCGATCTCGACGTCGTCGGGCACGAGCATGAGCGGGTACTCGCCGGCGAGGTCGGCCAGCACCTCCGGGCCGAACGAGGCGCGGACGGCGCCGGGTTCGGCGGCGACGGCCACCACCCGCGCGGGCGGCACCCAGCCCGCCTCGGCCGCGAGGCCCGCCCATTTCGCGGGAGGACGTCCGCTCAAGATCTCCTTCAGCAAGTCACGGCGCAGCTCGGCGACCGAGGGCGTGTGCGCGGCGCGGTAAGCCGCGGTGGACAGCCGGATCAGGACGTCGGAGCAGCGGAGCAGGGCCTCCACCCCGGTGTCCATCAGGGCGGACCCGGCCCCGGGCTGCCGCGACAGCGACGCCAGCGCGGGAAGGGCGCCACGACCCGCCGCGTGGTAGGCCCGGGAGAGCCGGTCCAGTTCCTTGCCTGCCGCGTATTCGGCGACGCCGACCTGGCGGAAGGCGTCCGCACCCGCCGCGATGCCCAGGTTCATCCCGTCGCGCTCGAGTACCGAGGCGACGAACTCCGTGGCGCGCGCGTCGAACAGCGGCGCGTGCTCGGGCAGCGAATGCCGGATCCCGTCGACGACCACGCGGGCGATCACGAGGGCGGCGGAGCGGGCTGGGGCGTGGGACGCGGTCATCGTCGACCTCCGGAGCAGCGGGAATCGTCGGGCCGCCGAGTCTGCTACTGCGGAGTAGCGGGGCACATCGGGTGAATTACGTACTCGGGCCTGTCCGGCCTACGCATCACCCGTTCGTGAAGGCCTCAGACGCCGGAGCATCGATGGCCGACACCGCCGAGCACAGACCGTGATCGCAATGAAGCAATCAGCTACTGATCTGAACGTAACGCCTCCTGGCGATCGAGCGACTGGCAACTAGCTCGAGTCGATGCTTCAGGGGAGATCCAGTGCAGGCCAACACACTGACGCCGCAGAAACTGTTCGAACCGCAGGTTCGCTACGTGATCCCGGTGTTCCAGCGGCCCTATGTGTGGGAAATCGAAAAGCAGTGGGAGCCGCTATGGGCAGACGTCCGGGCAGTCGCCGAAGAACTTCTGGAGGCACAGGACCTCGCTCATCACCCCGAAGTGCCCGCACACTTCTTGGGAGCGGTGGTCCTCGACCAGCAGCCGAATCCCGCAGGATACATCCAGGTACGGCATGTCATCGATGGCCAGCAGCGCTTGATCACCCTGCAACTGCTGCTCAACGCAGTACGGCAGGTCGCCGAGAAGTATGGCCGTTCACGCGACGCAGCTTTGCTCAAAGCTCTCGTCCGCAATCCCGAGCACATCATCGAGGAGGACGACGAGTTACTGAAGGTGTGGCCGATCTTGGCTGACCGGGCACCGTTCCAGGATGCCATGGATGACGATCCAGCAAACGACTCCGGCGAACACCGGGTAAGCCAAGCGATCGTCTTCCTGCGCGAGCGCATTCGGAGCTGGGCCCTCGAAAGTGGCGAGGACGAAGCCAGCGATCGACTGCGGTCTCTGACCACCACACTGGCGCGCCATCTCAAGCTCGTCGTGATTGATCTCGAGCCTGGCGACAATGCCCAAGCGATCTTCGAAGCACTCAACGACCGTGGTAGTCCGCTGCTGGCTGCGGACTTGGTGAAGAATGCCGTTTTCCAGGCCGCCGAGCGGCAGCACCTGGACACCGAGCAACTCGACCGGGACTACTGGGAAGCCGTATCCGGAGACTTTTGGCGTAAAGAGCTCCGTCAAGGTCGCCTGAACAGGCCCCGGATCGATGTCTTCCTCAACTACTGGCTCACCATGCGGCGAGCACACCTGGTTCCCTCGGATCGGATCTTCACGGACTTCCGGGACCACGTCCTCACACCAGCGGAGGACGTGCGGACAGTCCTCGCGGAACTGAAGAGCGATGCTCAGTGTTACCGGCAACTCGACAGCCTTGCACCGTACTCGACACCGGGCACTTTTCATTACCGAGTAATCGAAGTGATGGACATCGCCGCCACGATGCCCTTACTTCTCTGGCTCCTGCGACCAGCCTCGTCAGTTCCTCCGGCTGCTCGCGACCAGGCACTGAAGGCCGTCGAAAGTTGGCTGGTCAGGCGCATGCTGTGCCGCACGACTCTCGCCGACACCAACAGTGTCGTCGTCGAGCTCATCAAACATCTGGGTCTCCAAGAACCGCACGAAATCGGAACAGCGACCGAAAGGTTCCTGGCCGAGCAGACCGGCGACTCGCGGCGATGGCCGCTCGATGTCGAGGTGATCGACAGCCTGCGGAAGATTCGCTTCTACTCCGTGATGATCCCACGGCGACGTGGACGCATGGTCCTGGAAGCCTTGGAAGACAGCTACCGGTCTCCCAAGAGCGAGGATGCGCACTGTCCGCGAGGTAGCCTCACCATCGAACACATCATGCCTGTCAGCTGGGAGAAGAATTGGAGCACCGGGCTGGCGGATGACGCCGATAGCCGACTGCGGCGTGACCATCGCGTACAACGGCTGGGAAATCTCACTCTGCTCACGAGCCGGCTGAACCCTGTCCTCTCGAACAGCGGCTGGTCCGGCAACGAGCACCACCAAGGCAAGCGGGAGGGCATCGCCGAGCACAGCGTGTTGATGCTCAACAAGCATCTCCTCGCCGATCAGGCTCGTTGGACCGAGGAAGACATCGAGGAACGCTCCCATCTCCTCGCTTCCCAAATCGCGGAAAAAATCTGGACACGCCCGGCGTAGTGGTGTTCTGCAGGCCGGACCTGGCCGTCCATGAAGGAATTGGGACGTCCAATGTCCCAATTCCTTCATGGACACATACCATCCCCGCGCGGCCCCCGGCTGGCCTCCTACTCGCAAACGGCTCCGTGCGCGGCGCTCCGCACGACCTTGGCGTACTTGCCGAGCACCCCGCGCGTGTACGCGGGCGCCTTGGGCGTCCAGCCCTCCTTGCGTGCCTCGATGTCGTCGATCCCGACTTCGAGCGTCCGGTTCGCGACGTCGAGCGTGATCGGATCCCCGTCACGCACGAACGCGATCGGCCCGGCGTCGACGGCTTCCGGGGCGATGTGGCCGACGCAGAGCCCGGTGGTGCCGCCGCTGAACCGGCCGTCGGTGATGAGCAGGACGTCCTTGCCGAGTCCGGCGCCCTTGATCGCACCGGTGATGGCGAGCATCTCCCGCATCCCCGGCCCGCCCTTGGGACCTTCGTAGCGGATGACGACGACGTCCCCGGCGACGATCCGGCCCTCGGCGAGCGCGTCGAGAGCGGCCCGCTCGCCGTCGAAGACCCGCGCGGTACCGGTGAACGTCGATTCGTCGAAGCCCGCCGACTTCACGACCGCGCCTTCGGGCGCCAGCGAGCCCTTGAGGATGGTCAGCCCGCCGGTCTTGTGGATCGGACGGTCGAGCGGTCGGATGATCTCGCCGTCGACCCCGGCCGGAGCGATGCCTTCGAGGTTCTCGGCCATCGTCTTCCCGGTCACGGTGAGCACGTCGCCGTGCATGAGCCCGGCGTCGAGCAGCGCCTTCATCACCACGGGGATGCCGCCGACCTTGTCGACGTCGTTCATCACGTACTTCCCGAACGGTTTGAGGTCGCCGAGGTGCGGGACCTTGTCGCCGATCCGGTTGAAATCGTCGATGCGCAGATCGACCTCCGCCTCGCGCGCGATCGCGAGCAGGTGGAGGACGGCGTTGGTCGAACCGCCCAGCGCCATCACGACGGCGATGGCGTTCTCGAACGCTTCCATGGTCATGATCTGCCGCGCGGTGATGCCCTGGCGGAGCATGCCGACGACGGCCTCCCCCGATCGGTGCGCGAAGCCGTCACGGCGCCGGTCGACCGCGGGCGGGGCGGCCGATCCGGGCAGAGACATGCCGAGCGCTTCGGCGACCGACGCCATCGTGTTGGCGGTGTACATACCGCCGCAGGCCCCTTCGCCGGGGCAGATCGCACGCTCGATCTTGTCCACTTCGGCACGGCTGATCTTGCCCGCCAGGCACGCGCCCACGGCTTCGAACGCGTCGATGATCGTGACGTCCTGGCCGTCGACCTGACCGGGCATGATCGAGCCGGCGTAAAGGAAGACCGACGCGAGATCGAGCCGGGCCGCGGCCATGAGCATGCCCGGCAGGGATTTGTCACAGCCCGCCAGCAGCACGGAGCCGTCCAGCCGCTCGGCCATCATCACCGTCTCGACCGAATCGGCGATCACCTCGCGGGACACCAGCGAGAAATGCATTCCCTCGTGGCCCATGGAAATACCGTCGGACACCGAGATCGTGCCGAACTCCAGCGGGTAGCCGCCTGCCGCGTGCACGCCGTTCTTGACCGCCTTGGCCAGCCGGTCGAGCGACAGGTTGCACGGGGTGATCTCGTTCCACGAGGACGCCACGCCGATCTGCGGTTTGGCGAAGTCGTCGTCGCCCATCCCGACCGCGCGGAGCATCCCGCGGGCCGCCGCGCGCTCCAGGCCGTCGGTCACGTCTCGTGAACGAGGTTTCAAATCCGGCTGGTCTTGCGGCATCGGGGCACCTTCCTTCGTGGCGGGACACCGGGCACGCTGCCAACCCCGCGCGTCCGGCGCAACTCATCGCTCCGGGTTCGTCCCACGGTGCAGCGCCACCCGCGTGATCGCGTGGTGCTCGACGCCGAGCACCTCGGCCGTCCAACCGGAGACCACCACGCGGTCGCCCGGTTTCTCAGGGATCCGCCCGAGGATCACGAGGATCAGCCCCGCGATGGTCGCGTACTCCCCCGGCGGCGCGTCGCGCAGTTCGACCCCGACGTCGACGAGGTCGTGCACCGGGAAGGTGCCGGGGAGGACCAGGGAACCGTCGTTGCCGTCGCGCACGGCCAGCACGTCACGGTCGGTCTCGTCGTAGATCTCGCCGACGATCTCCTCCAGCAGATCCTCCAGCGTGACCATACCCGCGACGGCGCCGTGCTCGTCGACCACCAGCGCCATCTGCTCCCGTTCGGCCTTGAAACTCCGGAGCGCGTCCGATACCCGCAGCGAATCGGGGAACACCACCGCCGGCCGGACCACTTCGGCGAGGTCTTCGTGGTCGTCGAGCAGGTCACGCAACCGCACGACACCGACGACGTCGTCCAGATGGCCGCCGCGTGCGACCGGCGCCCGGGAATGGCCGGATTCGGCCAGCTGCCTGCGTGCCGAGAGCAGATCCTGCTCGGCCGCCAAGGTCAGCACCGCCCGGCGGGGCACGAGCACTTCCCGCAGCCGTCGTTCGTGGATCTCCAAGGCACCGTTGATGATCATGCGCTGCTCGGCGTTCAGGCCGCGCTGCGCCGATACCAGTTCCCGGAGCTCCTCGGGCGACATCTGGTCCGGATCGGCTTCCGGCCGCCCGCCCAGCGCCCGCACGACGAAGTTCGTCGACACGCTCAGTGCCCACACCACGGGCCGCGAGATCGCCGACAACAGGTTCAGCGGACGCGCCACCAGCAACGCCCACCGCAGCGCGTTCTGCATCGCCAGCCGCTTCGGCGCCAGTTCGCCGAGCACCAGGGTCAGGAACGTGAGGACCATCGTCACCAGCGCTACGGCCACCGCCCCGGCCGCGTTGCCGAGGAAACCCAGCAGCGGCACCAGGGGTTGCGCGAGGGACACCGCCGCCGTCGCCGAGGCGAGGAACCCGGCGAGCGTGATGCCGATCTGGATCGTCGCCAGGAACCGGTTCGGGTCGCGCGCCAGCCGCACCAGTGTGCGGGCGGCGGCGCGGCCGTCCCGTTCCAACGCCCGCAACTGCCCTTCGCGCAACGAGATCAGCGCCATCTCGCTGCCCGCGAACACCGCGTTGAGCACCACCAGCACCGCGACCAGCGCGATGTCGAACCCGTAGCCGCCCACAAGCACTCCCCGGCCCGCTCGAAGTGCAGAACATTACCGAGCGCGGAGCGGGATCGCAGATATCGGAGCCGCTCGCTACTGACACGTCGTTCCGCTACCTTCGGAAGAAGCCGCACGGACGGAGTCCTTGATGTTCGCACTGACCTTCCGGCACAAGGCGGAGGCGATCGCCAAACCGGTCACCCGCTGGAGCATCGGCCACGCCATCCCCCGGGTCGCCCTGCGGGCCGCGGCGCGCCGGGGCGACCTCCAGGGCAGGCTGTCCGTCGAGGCGAGCGGTGGAGCGGACCTGTCCGGCCTGTTCGACGAGATCCGCTCGCACGGCGCCATCGCCACCACCCGGGTCGGGCATGTCACCACCCGGCATTCGGCGTGCAAGGAGGTCCTGGGCAGCGACGCGTTCAAGACCGTGCGGTTCGTCCCGGACAACCCGCTGCTCAACCGGCTCGTCGCCTGGTCGTCGTCCGGTCTGATCCATCCGATCGAGCCGCCGTCGCTGCTCGCCAGCGAACCGCCCGACCACACGCGCTACCGGAAACTGGTCACCCGCGTCTTCACCGCCCGCGCGGTGGAGCAGCTGCGGGAGCGCACGCAGGCGATCACCGACGAACTTCTCGACGGCCTCGACCCGACGAGCCCGGTCGATCTCATCGAGCAGTACTGCGGGCTCCTACCGGTGACCGTGATCAGCCAGATCCTCGGCGTCCCGCCGGAGGAGCGCGACAAGGTGCTCGCGCTGGGCGGGGCAGCGGCCCCGAGTCTCGATCTCGGCCTGCCGTGGCGAACGTTCCGGACGGTGGAGGCGACGCTGGCCGAGTTCGACTCGTGGCTCACCGTGCATCTGGAGAAGCTGCGGGCGAACCCCGGCGACAACCTGCTCAGCAAGCTGATCGCCGCGCGCGAGGACGGCGTTGGCCTGACCGAGCGGGAGCTGAAGGCCACCGCGGGGCTGGTGCTGGCGGCCGGTTTCGAAACCACCGTCAACCTCCTCGGCAACGGAATCGCCCTGCTGACGCGGCATCCGGACGAACTCGCGAAACTGCGGGCGGATCCGGACCTGTGGAGCAACGCCGTCGACGAGGTCCTCCGCTACGACCCGCCGGTCCTGCTCACCGGCAGGCTGGCCGCCCGGGACACCGAGATCGGCGGGACCCCCATCGCCCGCGGGGCGATCGTCAGCACCGTGCTCGCGGGCGCGAACCGGGACCCGGAGATCTTCGAGGACCCGGCCGCCTTCGACGTCGGCCGGTCGAACGCGCGGGACCACGTGTCGTTCGGCGCCGGACGGCATTACTGCCTCGGCGCTTCGCTGGCGCGGATGGAAGGCGAGATCGGCCTGCGGTCGATCTTCGAGCGCTTCCCCGACCTGCGGCTGCTGAGTGGCGGCCGACGGAGGGAGACCCGGATCCTGCGCGGTTTCGAAACGCTTCCGGCCGCGCTCATCTAACTCGGATGTAGACGGCCAGTTGATCGCAGGTCCGTGAAGGCCTCCTTTCCTACCCTGAAGGTAGGGAAGGAGGCCTTCACGGACTACGCAATCGCCGTCCGCGACCACCGCAACACACCAGCCACAGCAGTCGCAGCGGCGGCGCGTGAAGGCCCCCTTCCCTCGGCTCAGCCGAGGAAACTCGACCTTCACACCTTGATCGCAAGTCCGTGAGCCAAGGCGTGACTCGCGTGATCAGGGCCGTGACTCGCGTGATCAGGCACGGAACTCGCGTGACTGGACGCCGCGCTCGCGTGTTCCTCCCCTGAGCACGCGAGATCCGCCTTCAATCACGCGAGATCCGCCTTCGATCACGTGAGTGCGGTGCCACGTCCTCGTGAGTGGTAAGAGGTTAGAACAGGCCTTACCACTCACGAGAGGCGACCGAATGTCTTCCGTAGCCCTTTCGGTCCTGGACACCTCCCCCATCGTCGAAGGCTCGACACCGCGCGAAGCCCTGCTCAACACCGTCGACCTCGCGCGGCTCACCGAAGACCTCGGCTACCACCGTTACTGGGTCCCCGAGCATCACGGCATGCGCGGCGTCGCCAGCTCCGCGCCCGCGGTCCTCATCGCCCACCTCGCGAACGCCACGACGCGCTTGAGGATCGGCGCGGGCGGGGTCCTGCTGCCGAATCACCCACCGCTCGTCGTCGCGGAACAGTTCGGGACGCTGGCCGCCCTGCATCCGGGCCGCATCGACCTCGGTCTCGGCCGCGCCCCGGGTGGTTCGAAGGCGGCCTCCGCCGCCGTTCGTCCACAAAGGACGAAAGACTTCGGTGAACTGCTCTCGGAACTCCAGCGTTATCTCGACCCGCCCGAAGACGCCGAGGTGAAGGCGGTCCCTGTGCTCGGCGGCAATGTCCCGGCGCTCTGGCTGCTCGGCCGCTCCCCCGAAAGCGCGGCCCTCGCCGCCGAACGCGGACTCAAGTACGCCTTCGCGCATCACCTAGCTCCGGACGCGCCGATCAAGGCCGATCTGGTCAGTGTCTCGGTCATCGCGGCCGAGGACGACGAGCGCGCCGAGTGGCTCGCGGGCTCGACCAGGCTGAAGGTACTCAGCCGGATCCGCGGCACCCGCATCCGGTTGCCCAGTCCCGAAGAAGCGGCGGCTTTCCCTTACACCGCCGACGATCGCGCCGAAATAGCGAAACGCTCCGATGCCGTGCTCACCGGTAGTCCGGACACGCTCGTCCCGAAACTGCAGCGGATCCTCGACGAGACGGGTTCCGGCGAGCTCATGGTGACCACGCCGCTGTACCACCACGCCGACCGCCGTCGCTCCTACGAACTGGTCGCCTCGCTGGCCGGACGCCTCACGGCGTGCTCGAACAGGTCGGCCAGCTCGCGCGCGTAGGTCGCCACATCGGTGTCCGGGCGGGCGATCAGCTCGGCGGGGGTGGCCTCCATGGCGGCGATCACCGACACGGCCATCACCCGCGGCGAGAACTCCCGCAACTCCCCCGTCTCTTGCCCTTCGCGGAACATGTCCTCCAGTTCCGCCAGCGTCTCCGCGCTCTGCCGTTCGAACCAGCTCCGCGCGGCCTCGGCGTCCCTTGACGCCGCGGCGATCTGGCCGATCGCGATGATCTCCTTCGGCCGCTCGGCGTAATAGAAGACGAAACCCTCGATCAGCGCGCGCAGTGCGGCCGCGTAGCTCTCGGCACCCTCCGCCCGCGTGCTCAACGCCTGCTCCATCGAGGTGTACACGGTCAGCATGACCTGCTTCATCAGCTCTTCACGCTTGACGAAGTGGTATGTGATCAGTCCTGGGCTGATCCCCGCTCGCCGCGCGATCTGCACGAACGACGCCTTCGCGTAACCGATCTCGGCGATGGTCTCGATGGTCGCCGAGACGATCTGCGCGCGCCGGGCCTCCTCGATGAACGAACGCCGTTCCTGGTCGCCCGGCCCGTTTTCTGGTTGCATGAACAGTAGCCTAGTTGAGCAACTAGCGAGGGGAAAGTCATGATCAGCCGCAAGACGTTCTTGAAATCCGTCGCGGGAGCGGTGGCGGTCACGGGTCTCGGCGGGGGCATGGCCGCGGCGGCGCCACCCCGGCGGTTACGCGGCGGGGTCGCCTACGACACCGGTGTCCTGCACGCCGTGGGCGACCCGCTGAGCCGGGTGCGCTGGAGCAAAGGACAGCTGGAGCGCGAGATCAACGTGATCGCCGGTGAGCTGCGCTGCCCGTCGATCACCGCCTTCGGCACCGAAATCGGCAGGCTGGCCGAGACGACGTCCACCGCGCTGCGCCGCGGCATGGAGGTGTACGTGCAGCCCAGGCTCTACGACCACCCGCAGGATCAGGTCCTCGAGCATCTGGCCGAGTCCGCGCGGCAAGCCGAGCGCCTCCGCCACGGTGACGACGTCAAGTTCGTCGCCGGCTGCGAGCATCTCCTCTTCACGCCCGGCATCGTCCCCGGTGAGACCTATCTGGAGCGGATCGCGAACATGGGCACGATCCCGCCGGAGGAATGGCCGAAGATCATGGACCGGCTGGCCGGTTTCCTCGCGCGGGCGGCCGAAGTCGCGCGCCGGAACTTCTCCGGCCGGATCACCTACGCCTCGATCGGCGGCGCGGAGCCGGTCGACTGGAACCTCTTCGACATCGTCGGAATCGACTATTACCCGTACTTCGCCACCGACGCGGAGTACACAAAGGACCTCGCCCACTACCGGAAGTGGAACAAACCGGTGGTGGTGCTGGAATTCGGCTCGTGCACCTTCACCGGCGCGGCGCGGGCCGGCGGGATGGGCTGGGACATCGTCGACTACGAGCAGATCCCGCCGAGGATCAAACCCGGCTACGTGAGGAACGAACGCGAACAGGCCGATCACCTCGCGCGCCTGCTGCGCGTGTTCGGCACGGCGGGGATCCGGGGCGCGCACGTGTACACCTTCATCGCGCCGAACCTGCCGCATCATCCGGCCCGGCCGGAGTACGACTACGACATGGCCTCGTACGGTTTGGTGAAAACCTTGCGCGAACGACACGAGGACGAGAACTCGCCGTACCGGTTCGAGCGCAAGCAGTCCTTCGCCGCACTCGCCCGGCACAATCGCGGGCAAGCGGGCATTTTTACCGAACCGGCACAGGAAACCGGCCAGTAACCTCACGCCGGTGAAGACGGACCGCGAAGGCACGGAGGCCCCGGAACTGCCCGCCTTCACCGTCATCGGCTGCCTCTTGGGTTTCTTCATGACGGTACTGGTCCTGATCGGCCCGGCCCTGCTCTGGATCAGCACCCATTTCGATCCCGGCGACGACGACCGCCTGGTCGTCGTCGCCATGGGCGCCGTGTTCACCCTCGGCGGCGCCGGCACCGTCGGCTCGCACCTCTGGCAGAACGCCAAGGCCAGGGAGCTCCATCGCGGGCTCGACCGGAAAGGGGTCCGCGCGAACGCCGAAGTCGTGTCCAGCAAGCGGATCTGGGTCGGCGAGGTGAGTACGCCCGCCGACGACGTCGACCTCGTCGTCACCGGCCCGGGCGTCGCTCCGTTCAGTGCGCGCGTGCTCACCGAGGACGTCGGCCGCTACGAAACGGGCACGGTGGTACCCGTCGACGTGGACCCGGGAACCCTCCTGTTCCGCCTCGCCGACTGACCTCGCCGCGATCATTGCCCGACAGCATCGTATCGCTTATCGTATATGAAATTCACCCCCCGATGCTGCGAGGTGACCCCCGTGACCACCGCCACCGCCGACCCGACCACCACCACGGTCGCGCGAGATTTCACCGATTTCCGCACGGTGGTGTCACAATCCTTCGTGCCACTGCACGTGACGAGCGAGCACCGCGACCACTTCCGCGGCCGCATCCGCTCGTGCGGAGCCGACGACGTGCAGTTGACCGAGGTGACCGCGTCGGCGCATGTGGTCGAGCGGACCCCCGAACTCATCGCCAGGGCGGACAGGCATTACTACAAGCTGAGCCTGATCCTGTCCGGCACCGGCCTGCTCGTTCAGGACAACCGCGAGGCGATGCTGCGTCCCGGCGACGTGGCGTTGTACGACACGCACCGGCCGTACACCCTGGCGTTCGAAGAGGATTTCCGCACGCTCGTGGTGATGTTCCCGCAGCGGCTCATCGATCTCCCCCGCGACCTGGTCGGCCAGCTGACCGCGGTGCCGATGTCGGGCAAACGGGGCATGGGCAACGTGGTGGTGCCCTTCCTCGCACAGCTCGGCAGCAACCTCGACCAGCTCGGCGGGCCGGCGGGCGTCCGGCTCGCGCATACCGCGGTCGATCTGCTCGCCACCCTGTTCGCCAGCGAGCTCGACCTCGCGCGCACGAGCGCCGGGCCGCATCACGAACTGATGCGCCGCGTCCTCGCCTACATCGACGCCAACCTCTCCTCCACCGACCTCGGACCGGCACAGATCGCCGCCGAGCACTACATCTCCACCCGGCATCTGCACGGCCTCTTCCACGAGCAGGGCACGACCGTCTCGGGCTGGATCCGCACCCGGCGCCTCGAACACTGCCGCCGCGAATTGCTCGACCCCGTGCACACTTCGCGGCCCGTCGCGGCCATCGCGGCGAAGTGGGGTTTCGTCGACGCGCCGCATTTCAGCCGCGTGTTCAAGACGGAATTCGGCTGCTCGCCGAGCGAACTGCGGCGCGGCTTGACCGTGAGCGACCGGTTGTTGCCGCCCAGCGCGTGACGGCTTCCCCTGCCAGGGCGGTCGCCTCGACGATGACCGCATGCCCGAAGCACCCGAGGAACAGTGGCGTACCTATGACGAGTTCGCCGCCGGAATAGCCACCTACCGCCTGCCGAACGCGGACCTGTCGGGACGCGAGCTCACCGTCACCCTCGACGACGGGAAGACGCTCGCGCTGCGGTTCGAAGACGCTGAAACCGTCACCTGCAACGGCATCAAGGATCCGTACGACGCGGTCGCCGTCCGGGAAGACGTCTTCTTCGTCAATTCCCACACACCAGCGTCGAAGGGGAAGCGCTCACCGTCGTCTTCTCCACGACGACACATCGCGCGCTCGCCGTGCGCTCGGTCATCGGCGCCGAGGATGTCGAAGGCGTTCCCCGGGTCTCCCAGACGTTCTGGTCCGGCACGACCGACGCGGGAACGCCGACCGGCGAGGTTCCCGGCCCGTCGCGCGACCTGATCGGCAAACGCAACGTCTACCGCTACAGCCCGGAACACCTCTACGAGCACGTGTACGTGTCTTCACAACGCTATGCCTGGCAATGCCTCGAAGGCGTGCAGCGCGGCCACGGGGACATGGACCTGTCGACGGTGTGGAAGTTCCAGGACGGGCTCTACCTGTTCTGTTTCCGCGAATTCCGCATCGCCGTGGCCAGTGTGTGGCTGCACGACCTCGGCTACGCGCTGAAGACCACCGGCGTATTCCTCGGCCTGACCGGCGACGGCCGGTCGGAGCACTCCCGCGCGGGCGGGCACATCTACCCACTCGGTGCCGTCGCCTACCCCGACGCCCAACCGGTCTAAGGAGTCTCAGTGTCCAATCTAGACATCATCGCCGCGCACTACGCCGCGAGCGACCGGGGCGATCTGGCGGGCATGCTGGCCCCGCTCGGTCCCGACACCACCTGGACGGAGGCGGCCGGTTTCCCTTACGCCGGCACGTACACCGGGCCGGAAGAGGTGCGGGACAACGTCTTCGGCGCCATCGCGAAGGACTGGGACGGCTACACCTTCACCCTCGGCGACCTTCTCGACGCCGGCGACACGGTGATCGGCCTCGGCACCTACCAGGCCAAGCACCGCGAGACCGGCCGCTCGTTCACCGCCCGCGTCGCGCACGTGTGGCGGTTCGACGGCGGCAAGGTGACCTCGTTCGAGCAGATCGTCGACTCGGTGCCCGTGGTCGAAGCCATGGAGAACCGGTGAAACCCGCGCGGCGCCTCGTCGCCCTCGCCTCGGCCGTCCTGCTCGCGACGGCGGGCTGCGCCGGATCCGACAGCGGTGCGAGCGGGCCGATCGTGGTCGGTTCGGTCAACGCGCTGAGCGGCGCGGCGACCTTCCCCGAGGCCTCACAGGCGGCCAAGGCGGTCTTCGACGCGGCCAACGCGAGCGGCGGCGTGAACGGAAGACAGATCCAGTACAAGGCCCTCGACGACAAGGGTGACCCGGCGGCCGCGGCCGCCGCGGCCCGCGAGGTCGTCGGACGGGACGAGGCGGTGGCGCTCGTCGGCTCGTCCAGCCTCATCGAGTGCGAGATCAACAACAAGTACTACGAGCAGCAGAAGATCCTGTCCATGCAGGGCATCGGCGTCGACCCGGCCTGTTTCTCCAGCCCGAACATCGCCCCGGTCAACGTCGGCCCGTACCACGACATGACGCTGACCCTGCTCTACGGCTCGGAAACGTTGAAGCTGAACGACATCTGCGCGTTGCTGGAGATCGCGGGCAACACGCTGCCCTCGTACCAGGCCGCGATCGACGAGTGGTCGGCCATCACGGGCAAGAAGCTCAAGTACCTCGACGCGACCGTGCCCTACGGCGGTTCCGACTACACCTCCTACATCGTCAAGGCGCGCAACGCGGGCTGCAAGGCGATCACGGTGAACCCGGTCGAGCCCGATTCCATCGGCCAGCTGAAGGCCGCCGCGGCACAGGGCTGGAACGACGTCACGTGGTTGCTGCTCACCAGCGTCTACAGCGAGAACTACGCCAAAGCCATCACCAACGCCGGCGCCGGGGTGTACGTGCCCGCCGAGTTCTACCCGTTCACCGACGCGACCAGCCCGCAGAACAAGGACTGGCGCGAGCTGATGACCAAGAACAACATCCCGCTGACCTCGTTCAGCCAGGGCGGCTACCTGGCGGCGAAGTACTTCCTCGACGTCGTTCGCGGAATCCAGGGCGACATCACGCGTGAATCGGTGACCAAGGCCCTGCGCGAAATGAAGCCGATCACCGATCCGATGGTCGGCACGCCGTACGTCTTCGGGCCCGGCCAGACGCACCACGACAACACCGCGGGCTGGCCGATCAAGCTCGCCTCCGGCACCAACAAATGGGAGCTCGTCGCGAACGACTGGCTGCGGATTCCGAAGAAGTAACGGGAGGATTCGATGCTGCAGGGAGCGCTGGCAGGCCTGGCCGCCGGCGGACTGTACGCGGTGCTGGCGGTATGCCTGACGCTGATGTCGCGCCTGGTGCGGGTGGTGAACTTCGCCCAGTCGGCCACCGGGATGTTCGGTTGCTACGTGGCGGTGTTCCTGTCCGTCGATCTGGGCCTGCCGATGTGGCTCGCCACCGTCGCGGGGATCGTGCTCGGCGGGCTGCTCAGCGCGCTGCTCGGCTGGATCGTGTCCACCTGGCTCGCCGAGGCGGACACCGGCACCCGCTCGGCGGTCACCGTCGCGGTGCTGCTCCTGCTGATCTCGTTGTCGTTCATCCTGTTCGGCAACAAACCGCAGCCGTTCCACCCGATCCTGGACGGTCCGGCGGTCACCGTCGGCGGGGTGGTGATCAGCCAGGTCACCGTGGTCACCGTCGCGCTGGCGATCCTGGTGGCGGTGGCGAGCCGGATCGTGCTGAGCCGGACCCCGGCGGGTGTCCAGCTCAGGGCGCTGTCGGAACGCCCGACGACCGCGGAGCTGCTGGGCATCCCGGCGAAACGGCTCAGCGTCGCGGTCTGGGCGGTCACCGGGGTGGTCAGCACGCTGGTCATCTCGATCGTGGCGCCGTCGCAGTCCAACGACGCGACGTCGCTGGCGATGCTGGTGGTCCCCGCGGCCGCGGCGGCCCTGCTCGGCGGGTTCCGCCGGCTCGACCTCGCGGTCGGGGGCGGCCTCGGCCTCGGCCTGATCCAGGGCGCGGCCGCGCAGGTCGACGGCCTTTCGGTGGTGCGGTACTTCCTGCCGTTCGCAGTGATCGTCGCGCTGCTGCTGTGGTCGCAGCGCAAGGAGGTGTGGGATGCGGCTCGCTGAACGCGGGATCCCGTTCGCGGTGGCCATCGTGGCGATCGCGGCCGGGTACGGCCTGAGCGTCGGGCTCGACGGGTACTTCGTCTACCTCGGCATGAGCGCCGTCGTCGCCGGGATCTCGTTGCTCGGGCTGGGCGTGGTCACCGGCAGCGCGGGCATGATCTCCCTGTGCCAGCTGACCTTCGGCGCCGTCGGCGCCTGGACGGTGTCGGCGCTGAACGAGGCGCAGGCGCCCGGCGGGTTCCTCACCTGGCTGGTGCTGGGCGGTCTCGCCGCCGGGCTGGTCGGGGTGCTCGTCGGGCTCCCGGCGTTGCGGCTGCGCGGGATCAACCTCGCCGTCGTCACGCTGGGCCTCGCCGCGGCGGTGGACCTCGCGCTCGTCCAGTTGCAGTTCCCTGGTGTCTCCGCCGGAATCTCGGTCGAACGGCCGGAAGCCTTCTCCGACGACCGGTCGTATTTCCAGCTCGCCGTGGTGGTGCTGGTGCTGTGCTGCCTCGCCGTGTACTTCCTGCGCCGCGGGCGCTGGGGCAGCGCCTGGCAGGCGGTGGCTTTCTCCGAACGCGGTACGGCGGCCGCCGGCACGAGCGTGCGGACGTCGAAGCTGACCGCGTTCGCCGTGAGCGCCACCCTCGGCGGGATCAGCGGCGGTCTGCTCACCGGGCAGGTCGGGGTCGCGTTCCCGGCCAGTTTCACCGCGATCCAGTCGCTGGCGCTGTACGTGCTGGCGATCATGTCGGGCGCGCATCTGATCGACATGGCCGTGTTCGGCGCGATCCTGTGGGTCGGCGTGCCGGAACTGCTCAAACGCTGGGGGATCCCGCAGGACTGGGGTTTCGTGGTGTTCGGCGTGCTCGGGGTCCAGGCGCTGGCAGGCGGCGGGAACCTGGGCACCACCGTGCGGCAGGTCTGGTATCGGAGAGCCAAGAAGGAACCGGCGAAACTCGATCTCGCCACCGGCGCGGGCGACGTCGAACCGGTCTCCCCTGGCCCACCGGTACTCACCGTCCGCGGCCTGAGCGTGAACTTCGGACACGTGGCCGCACTGTCCTCAGTGGACATTTTGGTGCCGGAGCACGGCGTGCTCGGCGTCATCGGGCCGAACGGCGCGGGCAAGTCGACGCTGGTCGACGCGATCAGCGGATTCCTGCCCAACGCCGAGGGCGCCGTCGAACTCGGTGGCCGCCCGCTGACCGGATCGCCGTCGAACCGGGCCCGCGCAGGATTGCGCCGGACGTTCCAGCAGGACCGCGTCCCGCCGGGGCTGACGGTCGGGGCGTACGTGAAGTTCCTCGCCAGGCGGCGCCTCACCGCCGACGAGATCGGCGATGCCCTGGACTTCTTCGGCTGCCCCGCCGCCCGCACCCCACTGTCGCAAGTGGACGTCGGCGCGCGCAGGCTGGTCGAGGTCGTCGGGCATCTGCTGGCCCGGCCGCGGGTCCTGCTCCTCGACGAACCCGCCGCGGGCCTTCCGCACGAGGAGCACGTCGCGTTCGGGGAACGGCTGCGGCAGGTTCCCGCGCGGTTCGAGGTTTCGGTACTGCTCATCGAGCACGACCTGGACCTGGTGCGCTCGGTCTGCGACACGATCACCGTCCTCGACTTCGGCCGGGTGCTGGCCTCCGGCCCGCAGGCCGAAGTGCTCGCCGATCCCGCCGTGCTCAAGGCGTACATGGGTGAAACGGAGATGCTGTGAACGCTTTGCGGATAGCGGGGCTGACGGTCACCCGCGGGGCGGGGCCGGTGATCCGCGACGTCGACCTGACCCTCGAGCCGGGCCGGATCACGGCGCTGGTCGGCCCCAACGGTGCCGGGAAGACCAGCCTGCTGGAGGCCGTCTCCGGCGTGGTGCCCGCCGCTTCGGGGACCGTCCACATCGGAGCCGACGAGATCACGAAGCAATCGAGGGTCACCCGAGCGCGGCGGGGTCTGGCGCATATCGAACAGGGGCGCGCGGTGTTCGGCGGCCTGACGGTGCTGGAGAACCTGATGCTGACCGCGCGCACCCGCGCGCGGGCCGACGAACTGTTCGAGGCGTTCCCCGAACTGGAGAAACGCCGCGATTCGCCGGCCGCGCTGCTCAGCGGCGGCGAACAGCAGATGGTGGTGCTGGCGCGGGCGTTCGCCGCGCGGCCGTCGTTCCTGCTGATCGACGAGATGTCGCTGGGTCTCGCGCCCGTGGTGTTCACCCGGCTGCTGCCGATGGTGACCCGGTTCGCCGAGGAGGGCGCGGCGATCCTGCTGGTCGAGCAGTTCACGCATCTGGCCCTCGGCGTGGCGAGCGACGCTGTGGTGGTTTCTTCGGCGCGGGTCACGTATGCGGGCTCGGCGCAGGCACTGCTGGACTCCCCCGGCACCCTGCACGCGGCCTACCTCGGGGAATCCTAACCGCTCGTAAGTCCGTGAAGGTCTCCTTGAGGGACTCTGGGTCCCTCAAGGAGACCTTCACGGACAGCCGAACTCGCCCTTCGCGCTGTCCGGATGTCATGAAAGGGGCGTTCAGGACACATTTCGTCCTGAACGCCCCTTTCATGACATCCCGTACCGGGCGATCACGCTCCCTAGGTCCGTGAAGGCCTCCTTCCCTACCCTCAAGGTAGTGAAGGAGGCCTTCACGGACTTCACACACGCAACACCGTCGCTAAGAACCCATCCCCGCCCGTTCGAAAGCGAGCGTCGGCAGATCCACCGCATGCGCGCCGCCGTCCGCCACGATCACCGCACCGGTGATGTACGACGACTCCGAAGACCCCAGGAACCGCACGATCGAAGCGATCTCCTCCGGTTCGGCGGGACGCCGCAGCGGGACCTCGGCGGTCACGCGCCGGTAGCCCTCGTCGTGGCCGCCGTCGAAGCCCGCGGCTTCGGCGAACTGGTCCATCTCGCCGTCCGCCATCGGTGTGCGAACCCAGCCGGGACAGACCGCGTTCGCGCGGACGCCCTTCGGTCCGTAGTCGCGGGCGATCGAACGCGTCAGCCCGATCAGCGCGTGCTTCGCGACGGTGTAGCCGGCGACGTTCGGCCCGGCGAACAGCCCGGCCAGCGACGACACGACGACGACCTGGCCACCGGTTTCGATCAGCGACGGCAGCGTGGCCCGGCAGAACACGAACGCGCTCGACAGGTTCGAGCGCAGCGCCAGCTCCCATTCCTCGTCACCGGTGTCGACCACGGAGGACAGCCCGTGCCCACCGGCGTTGGCCACCACGACGTCCAGCCTGCCGAACTTGCCGACGATTTCCGCCACGGCGTTCTCGGCGGCTTCGCGATCGCTGGCGTCGCACGAGATGACGTGCGCACCGGTTTCGGCGGCCACCTTCTCCAGCGGCTCGAGCCGCCGTCCGAGCACCACCACCTGGGCACCTTCGTCGGCGTACCGGCGGGCGACCGCGGCACCGATTCCGGTACCGCCACCCGTGATCGCGACAACCTTCTTCACTTGCGGAGTCCTTTCTTAAGCGGGAAAACCGGAGCGGGCCGAGACACCGAAGTCGGCGAGCACGGCCTGGCCGTTGACCGCCCGCGAACGCGCGGACGCGAGATGGAGCACCTGCCAGGCGACCTCTTCCGGAGCCTGCACCGGAAACGCGGGATCGTCGAGCACCTCGCCGAGATCGCCGCGCGCCATCGGGGTGTCGACCACCGACGGGCAGACGCAGTTCACCCGGACGCCGGGGAGATCGACCGCGAGTGCCCTGGTCATCGCGACCACAGCGCCTTTCGAAGCGCAGTACGGGACCATGCCGGGCGCACTGGTGAACGCCGAGTCGCTGGCCAGCAGCACCACCGAGCCACCCGACGCGGTGAGCCAGGGCGCGGCGTGTTTGACCAGCAGGAACTGGCCGGTCACATTGACCGCCATGAGCGCGGCGAACTCCGCCGCGGACGTTTCGGTGACCGGCGTTCCCACCGGACCGGAGATCCCGGCGCAGCCGACCACGACGTCGAGCCCGCCGAAGCGGCTCACGACGGTGTCGATCGCGGCGGCCACCGACGGCTCGTCGGTCACGTCGGCCTCGAGCGCCAGGAGCCCGTCGGCCAGGGTGGGAACGGGCGCCTGGTCGAGGGCGCCGACCCGCGCGCCCTCGGCGAGGAAGGCCTGGACGCAGGCAAGGCCGATACCGGATGCCGCGCCGGTCACCAGCACGGCCTTGCCCGCGAGCTCCAGTCCCATGAAGTCATCCTCCGGTCCGGACCTTTCACGGAGCTTGGCCGTCAGTGCATCCTTCTTGTCCGCAGCCGCACGACGGCCTTTTCAGCCGGAGCCGGACCGGCAAGACTGCGAAGTATGACCAGGCCGCATCCACTCGACCCGCTGACCGCCGACGAACTCACCGCAGGCCGAGCGATCCTGACCGCCGAAGGCCTGCTCACCGCCACCACCCGGTTCCCCGCCGTGCTGCCGGTGGAGCCGGAGAAGAGCGACGCCGCCCCCGACCGCCGCGTCCGGTACACGCTGCTGGACACCGCGACCGGTGAGGCCCGCGACGTGGTCGTTTCGCTGGCGAAACGCGAAGTGGTCTCCACCGAGGACTGCGGCCCGGGCCAGCCCGCGTACCTGTTCGAGGAGTACGACCTCGCCGCGTCGATCACCAAGGCGTCGCCCGAATGGCAGGCCGCGATGGAGCGGCGCGGCCTCGGCGACCGGATCGGGCACGCCTTCTGCGCTCCCCTGGCGCCCGGGTTCTTCGGCAGGCCGGACGAGACCGGCCGGGTCATCCGCTCGCTGACGTTCCTGCGTGACGACGAGTCCGACAGCCCGTGGGCGCATCCCGTCGAGGGCCTGATCGTCCACATCAACCTGACCGAGCAGCGCGTCATCCGCGTCGAGGACGAGGGCGACGTCCCCGTGCCGCCGGAGCACGGCCGCTACGACGGTGTCCAGGCCCGCACCACGCTCAAGCCGATCGAGATCACCCAGCCGGAGGGTCCGAGCTTCACCGTCGACGGCAATGAAGTCACCTGGGAGGGTTGGAAACTCCGCGTCGGCTTCAACGCCCGCGAAGGTCTGACGTTGCACCAGGTCGGCTTCCAGGACCGGTCGGTGCTGCATCGCGCGTCGGTACCGGAGATGGTGGTGCCCTACGGCGACACCGCGCCCGGCCGGTTCTGGATCAGCTACTTCGACGCGGGCGAGTACCTGCTCGGCAAGAACGCGAACGACCTGCGGCTGGGCTGCGACTGTCTCGGCGTCATCCACTACTTCCCCGCGTTCGTCGCCGACGACCACGGCCACCCGGTCGAGATCCCGCGCGCGATCTGCATGCACGAGGAGGACTACGGGATCCTCTGGAAGCACACGGATCTCGACGGCCGCGCCGAGGTCCGCCGGTCGCGGCGGCTGGTGATCTCGTCGATCTCCACCATCGGCAACTACGACTACGGCTTCTTCTGGTACCTCTACCTCGACGGCACCGTGGAACTGGAGGCGAAGGCCACCGGCATCGTGTTCGCCGGCGCCGCGCATCCCGGCACGGATCACCCGCACGCCAACGAAATCGCGCCCGGCCTGTTCGCGCCGGTGCACCAGCACCTGTTCTGCGCGCGGCTCGACGTGGCGATCGACGGCGAACGCAACTCGCTCGTCGAGGTCGACGTCGAACGCGTGCCCATGGGCGAGCAGAACCCGTACGGCAACGCGTTCACCTGGAAGGAAACCCCGCTGCGGACCGAACAGGAGGCCCAGCGGTTCGCGGATCCGGCCAAGGCACGCGTCTGGGAGATCCGCAGCGCGGAGCGCACCAACCGCCTCGGCTCCCCCACCGCGTACCAGCTCGTGCCGCAGCCGTCCGCGACCCTGATGGCGCAGCCGGAATCGACCGTCCACCAGCGGGCGACGTTCGCCACCCGTCACCTGTGGGCGACGCCGTACCGCGCGGACGAACGCTTCCCGGCCGGCGACCGCCCGAACGCGCATCCGGGTGGCGCGGGGTTGCCCGACTGGACCGCCGCCGACCGCGACCTCACCGACACCGATCTCGTGCTGTGGCACGTGTTCGGTCCGACCCATATCCCGCGTCCGGAGGACTGGCCGGTCATGCCGGTCGACTACTCCGGTTTCTCCCTGCGCCCCTACGGGTTCTTCGACCGAAACCCGGCATTGGACCTGCCTTCCGGCGCCTCCGCTGATCACTGTTCCGCCCACGAGCACTAGGACGCTTTCCATGCCCGAACTGACCCTGTCCGACACCTCCACCTGGCTGCCGCTGGACGGACTCGCCCCCGGCTTCGACGCGAACAAGGCGCCCACGGTCGGCGACCTGCACGGCCGCTCGTTCGAACTCGCCTGCGAAGACGGCACCACGTTCACCGCCGCCTTCTCCGGCACCCGGATCGAGTGGACCTACCACGGCGAGGGCACCGACCGCTGCGAGACGTTCCTGGTCGACGACGACCTGTACTACGTCCAGTTCCACCCGCTGGCCAGGCAGGACGAGGCGTTCACCCTGCTGCTGGACCTGCGCCGTGGCCGGGCGCTGCTGGTGCTGAGCAAGATCGGCGACACCTCGCCCCGGGTCACGCAGTCCTTCGTGGCCGCCACGATCGGCGGTATCGAGCCGACCGGCGAATCGCTCGCCCCGACCACGTCGCTGGTCGGGCGCCGGGTGCTGTGGGTGTACAGCACGGAGCACGCCTACGAGCACGTGTACCTCAGCCCGCACTGGTACACGTGGCAGTGCCTGGCCGGGCCGGAGCGGGGGCTCGCGGACACCGACGAGAACTCGGTCTACGAGCTGCGGCCGGGCATCTACGTCTTCGCCTGGCGGGAGAAGGTGATCCCGTGCGCCTCGGTGACCGTCGCCGACCACCGGGACGCGAAACGGCTGCGGTCGCACGGTGTCCTTTTCGGACTGGACGCCGGCGGGAGCACGCCCACCCACTTCACCTTCGGCGCGCACGGCAAGCTGCTCAGCACCACCGTGCACCCCGAGGCGTACGACCCGGCCGGGAGCTGAGCCTTGACCGCCGACATCGTCCTCACCAACGCCACGGTGTACACAGTGGACGGTCACCGCCCTTGGGCGTCGTCACTGGCGATCAAGGACGGCAAGGTGCTGTCGCTGGAGGACATCGAGCGCGGGCCGAGCACCGAGGTCGTCGACCTCGGCGGCGCGTTCGTGATGCCCGGTCTGGTCGACGTGCACAACCATCACGCCCTGGCCGGGCGCGCGGCGCTGTTCGAGCTGAACTTCGGCCTCGACGCGGGCCTGGACGACATCCTCGCCGCGGTCCGCGCGCGGGCCGCGGGGCTCGGACCGGACGAGTGGGTGGTCGGCGGCGCCTGGGCGTCCACCCTGGTCGGCACCCTTTCGCGGGTTTCGGCCCGGCACGCGCTCGACGAGGCCGCCGGCGGGCGTCCGGTCATGCTTTCGGACGACAGCAGGCACAACCGCTGGGTGAGCAGCCGGGCTTTGGAGCTCGCGGGTGTCACGGCCACGACACCCGATCCGGTGGGCGGGGAGATCGTCCGGGATCCCGGCACCGGGGAACCCGTCGGGGTTCTGCTCGAAGCGGCGGGTGTCGCGGTCGAGCGGGCACTCAGCGAGACACGGACGCTCACCGCGGAGCAGCACGTGGCGGCGTCGCGGCACGGGATCGGCACGCTGCATTCGTACGGGGTCACCGCGTTCCAGGACGCGGGGGTCTCCGCGGACATCCTGGGCGCGCTCAAAGCGCTCGACGACGCCGGCGAGCTGCACGCCTGGGTCGTCTCGTCGCTGCTGATCAACGACCCGATCTTCGGTTTCGACCCGATCGGGGCACCGTTGCTGGAGGTCGCCGGGCAGTACCGGAGCGAGCACCACCGGCCGGACTTCGTGAAGATCTTCCTCGACGGTGTGCCCCCGACGCGGACAGCGGCCTTCCTGGAGCCGTACCTGCCGGACGCCGCGCACGGCGCCTGCCACCACGGCGCCACCACCATGCCGGGTGACGAACTCGTGGGCTGGCTGCGCACGGCGGCCGCGGCTGGGCTGTCGGCGAAGGTGCACTGCACCGGGGACGCGTCGGTGCGCGCGACGCTCGACGCCGTCGAGAAGGTGCGCGCCGAGGGCTTCGCCGACGCGCGTTTCCAGGTCGCGCACGGCCAGTTCGTGCATCCCGACGATCTCCCGCGCTTCGCCGCGCTCGGTGTCGCCGCGGACATCTCGCCGTTCCTGTGGGTCCCCGGGGTCATCCCGGCGGCCATCGCCGAGGTGCTGCCCGGCGAGCGGGCCGGGCGGATGCAGCCGAACCGGTCGCTGCTGGACGAGGGAGCGCTGGTGGCCGGCGGTTCGGACTGGCCGGTCAGCGAGTCGCCGAACGCCTGGGAAGGCATCCACGGCCTGGTCACGCGCCAGGATCCGACCGGCACGTTCCCCGGCGCGCTGTGGCCGGAGCAGGCGATCACCCTGGCCGAGGCGATCGAGGTCTTCACCCTGGCCGCCGCCCGCGCGATGGGGCTGGGCGACGTCGCCGGCTCGCTGACCCCCGGGAAGTCGGCGGATTTCGTCGTACTGGACCGCGATCCGTTCGAGACCGATCCCTCCGCGCTCGTCAAGACAAAGGTGACGCAAACGTGGTTCGCCGGGCACCGCGTGTATCACCAGGCCTGATCTCCTACACTGGTAGAAGAACCAGTGCGGGAGGTCTGCCGATGCCGAAGATCATCGACCACGACGAGCGGCGCAGCCATATCGTCGACGTCACCTGGGATTTGATCACCCAGGGCGGGATCGAGGCCGCCACCATGCGCGAGATCGCGGCGGCCGCCGGCTTCGCCAACGGCGCGCTCAAGCTGTACTTCCCGAGCAAGGAAGACATCATCCAGGCCACCTACGAACGCGCGCTCGGCATGATGCGCGAGTACGTGGAGCTGGACGAGCTGCGCGGGCTGACCGCGCTCCGCGAGCTGTGCGTCTCGTCGATGCCCATCGACGAGGACCGCATCGCCGCGGGGCGCGTCCTGCTCACCTTCTGGCAGCTGTCGCTGACCAACCCGAAGCTGCAGGACAAATACCTCGAGCACATCCGCTCGTGGCGGGGCCTGCTGCACCGGTATCTCACCGAGGGCCGCGAGGACGGCGACATCGTCACCGAGACGCCCGACGAGCAGCTGGTCGACGAGGTCGTGCTGATCAACGCCGGGGCGAACGTGATGAGCCTGGTCGCCGGGGAGTTCTCGACGATCGCCCTGCAGCGGCAACACCTGGAGTCCTTCTTCGCGCGCCTGACCCGCCCCTGACGGACACTTTCCCCACATCTCACGCAGTGACCTGGCCTGTTCGCCGAACTCCCAGACGTGACTCGCGTGCTTGGAGGCGGATCTCGCGTGCTTGAAGACCGAACACGCGAGATCCGCCTCTGATCACGCGTGTTCGGTCTCCAAGCACGGGTGCGCGGTGTTCAAGCACGCGAGATCGGCTTCCGGCCACCGTCTTGGCCGCTGATAGACCGCATTCAGAGAACTAAACGCGGCGGTCGAAGGTCCGGGTCAGGAAACTCGCCACGTGCCGATGCGAGCGCGGTGAAGCGGGAAGATCCGTGTACAGACCGTAGAAACCGTGGATCTGGCCCGAATACCGCGTCATCTCCACCTGGGTCCCCGCGTCGGTCAGGCGCCGCGCGAACTCCTCGCCTTCGTCCCGCAGGACGTCGTACTCGGCCGTGAGCACCAGCGCCGGCGGGAGCCGGGTCAGATCGTCGGAGCGCAACGGCAGCAGGTACGGATCGTTCAGGTGAGCCGGATCCGACGCGTACTGCTCGAAGAAGAACCGCATCGCCCCGGCGGTCATGCCGAAGCCCTCGGCGAAGTCCACATAGGACCGGAACCCGTCGTCCGGGTGACCGAAGACCGGGCAGATCAGCACCTGCGCGGCCACCGGCGGGCCGCCCCGGTCGCGGGACATCATCGAGACCACCGTCGACAGGTTGCCGCCCGCGCTTTCGCCGCCGATCGCGATCCGCGCCCCGTCCACCGACGGACCGGCACCGCCCGAGGCCAGCCATTCGACGACGGCGTAGCAGTCGTCCGGAGCCGCCGGGAACGGGTGCTCGGGCGCGAGCCGGTAGTCGACCGCGACGACCGCAACCCCGGCCGCGTTGCACACCGCCCGCGACGCTACCTCGTTCTCGTCGATCGACCCGATCGTCCAGCCACCACCGTGGATCCAGACGAACGCGGGCACCGGCGCCGTGGCCTCCGGCAGATAGATCCGCACCCGCACTCCGGAAGGCAGCACGTGGTCGGTCACCGAAGCGACCTCTTCGACCGAATCGGGACGCCGCCACGAAGCGGCGAACGCGGCGCGCAACTCGGGAGCCGTCAGCGGCCCAGCTGGAGCCTCCGAGGGAGTGCTGCGGGCCAGCAGTTCCTTGACCGCGGGATCGAGGGTCACGGTCACACCGCTTCCGCGACGAGCACCCGCGGGCTGCCCGGCAGCGCGAGCCGGCCGGTGACCCGCCAGCCCGCCTCGTCCAGCCAGTCACGGACTTCGGCCTCCGGGTAGACGACCGTCCCGTCGATGACGAGGTACTCCCCCGCGTGCAATGCGTCGATCGGCCGCTGGACGGCGTCGTCGTCGAGGAAGAAGTCGAGCAGCAGCAACGTCGCCCCCGGCGCGGCGGCGGCGCGGGCGTTGCGCAGGATCCCGGCGTTCTGCTCGGCGTCGAAACGGTGGACGACGTGGTTGACCATCACCAGGTCGAACTCGCCCTCGGGACGCGCGGTGGGCGTCTCCGCCCCGATGACGGTCGCGCGGTCCGCGAGCCCGGCTTCGGCCGCCGCGGTGGTGACCGACTCGGTGAAACCCGGATCGAAGACGAACGTGGTGTGCAGCCCGTCGTTGGCCTTCATGGCTTCGACGGCGAACGCGCTCGACAGGCCGCCGAGATCCAGCGCTTTGCGATGGGAGCCGAAATCGTAGGCGCCGCCCAGCATCTTGGCGTGCAGGGCGTTATACGTCATGACTCCTGCCATGAACGTGCCCCAGCGCGCGTCGTCCATCTCCAGCTTGCCCGGCTCGCCGCTGTCGGCCGTGTGACCGAACTGCAGCCAATGCGGGTAGCTGATCGAGTCCAGGAAGGTGAGGAACGGCGCCAGATCGAGCTCTCCGCCGCCGAGGTACTCCGCGGCGTCCTCGGCCAGTGCGTAGCGTCCGTCCACACGGGACAGCAGCTTGAGTGATGACATGGCGTCACCGAGGATGCGGGTGATCTTCTCCGGTTTGCCGGTCTTCTCCGCCAGTTCCGCGGCGGTCAAGGGCCCGCCGGCGAGCGCGGTGAACAGGCCGGTCCGGCTCGCCGCGAAGAGTTGCTTGGCCGCCATGTACCCCACGGCGATGTCCACGATCCGCTCGGGACCGGCAGTCTTGGTCGACCCGCTCACGGGTGCCCTCCTTAGCTCGTTTCCGCCGAGAGTCTACAGACGTAGACAAAAGAATCCAGTGCAAGTTTTCGCCCACCACCAGGAAAAACCCGCCGGATATCAACTTCCTACATTCGTAGAATATACCCATTGACAGCGCACTCCCCCGGTGTCAACATGCGTAGAACTACCCCCGCCGGAGGTCCGTTCCCCGGCAGTGCGGTCCGCTCCGGGCGGGCTCGGGAAAGGGGATTCATGACCCTGCTCGAATTACGAGAACTCACCGTCGGTGTGATCGCCGACGAAACCGAACGCGAACTGGTGCGCGAACTTTCGTTCGACCTCGACCAAGGCCGGACACTCTGCGTGGTCGGCGAATCCGGCAGCGGTAAAACGGTGACGGCCTTGTCGATCATCCGGTTACTGGAGTTCGTCGCGCCGGTGTTCACCCGCGGCGAGATCAGCGTCGACGGCGTGGATCTCACGCGGCTTTCCGCCGACGAGATGCGCGCGTACCGCGGCCCGCGGATCGGCATGATCTTCCAGGAGGCGCTGGATTCGCTCAATCCCAGCCAACGCGTCGGCAAGCAGCTGATCGAGGCCTACCGGAAGCCCGGTTCCCTGCCGCGACAAGCCGCGCGCAAGGGCACGCCGTTGCACCGCGAGGCCGAGGCGAAAGCCCGAGGCCTCTTGAAGGAGGTCGGTCTCACCGACACCGACCGCGTGCTTTCCCTGTATCCGCACCAGATGTCGGGCGGCATGCAGCAGCGCGTGATGATCGCGCTGGCCCTGATGGCCGACCCGAGCCTGCTGATCGCCGACGAGCCGACCACCGCACTGGACGTGACCACGCAGGCGGAGATCCTCACCCTGTTCGACCGCGTCCGCCGCGACCACGGCACCGCATGCGTCTTCATCACGCACGACATGGGCGTGGCCGCGCAGGTGGCGGACCGGATCGCGGTGATGTACCGGGGCGAACTGGTCGAGCTCGGGTCCACAGAGGACATTCTTCATTCGCCGAAGCATCCGTACACCAAGGCGTTGCTCGACTGCGTCCCGCAGCTCGGGGTGAGCAGGCGCGACGGCTTCCCCACCATCTCCGAGGCACTGCTCGAAGCGGCGATGAACGGCGAATCGGCGGTCGCGACCGAAACCAGGTCGTTGAGCCTTCCGCAGACCAGGGAGACGAACGACGGCACCGCGCTCGTCATCGACTCGGTGTCCAAAGTGTACGGACGGCGCGGCCGGTTCTCGCTGAGCCGAGAGCCCGAGGTGCACGCGGTCAAGGACGTCTCGCTGGAGATCGCGCCGGGTGAGTTCTTCGGCCTGGTCGGGGAATCCGGTTCGGGCAAGACCACGCTCGGCCGCCTGGTGAGCGCGCTGGAAAGCCCGACCGAAGGCAGCATCGCCTTCGGTGAACACCGGTGTACGCCGTCCGGTCTCGAAGGCGACGAGCGCGCGTTCCGCCGCCGCGCGCAGCTCATCTTCCAGGATCCGCAGAGCTCGCTCGATCCCCGGCACACCGCCGCAAGGATCATCGCCGAGCCGCTGCGGGAACTCACCGGCCTCCGCGGCGCGGAACTCGACCGCCGCGTCACCGAACTCATCGACGAGGTCGGGCTTCCCACCGACACCGCGAAGAAACTGCCTTCGCAGCTCTCCGGCGGGCAACGGCAGCGCGTCTCGATCGCCCGCGCGATCGCGGCCGAACCCGACCTCATCGTCGCCGACGAGCCGACCTCCGCGCTCGACGTCTCGGTGCAGGGCCAGGTGATGAACCTATTGCTGGACCTGCGGCGCACCCGCGCGCTCAGCTTCCTGTTCATCACGCACAACCTCAGCCTGGTGCTGTCGGTCGCCGACCGGGTCGGCGTGATGTACCGGGGCGGACTGATCGAGATCGGCGAACCGGACGAGATCCGGCTCCACCCCCGGCACGAGTACACCCGCCGTCTCCTCGCGGCGAATCCAGAACTGCCCGCCCACCCCCACACTGGAGTGCGGAACCCATGAGACGAACCCTGACCTCGGCCGCCCTCGGCCTGGCGACCGTCCTGCTGCTCAGCTCGTGTATGGGAGGGCAGGCCGGTGGTGGCGCGGCGGACGGGCCCCCGAAGCCCGGCGGAAACCTGAACGTCGCCGTGCCCACCGATCCGCAGTCGCTCGACATGGTCGCGAACCCCGGCCAGGTGACCGCGCATATCGGCAACATGATGTACGAGAAGCTGTTCGAGGTGGACCGCGGCTTCACCGCCCGGCCCATGCTGGTCGAGGACTACACCACCAGCCCGGACCGCCTCACCTACACCTTCAAGCTCCGCCAGGGCGTCACCTTCCACGACGGCAACCCGCTGACGTCCGAGGACGTCGTCGCGAGCCTGAAGCGGTGGCAGCAGGTACACCGCACCGGTCAGCTGGTCACGCCGGACATCGACGCGATCACCCCGACCGATCCGGCGACGGTGACCATCAAGCTCAAGAAGCCGCGCTACCCGCTGATCAACGAACTCGCCGGCGCGGGCACGGAGATCTACGAGGCGAAGAACCTCACCGGTGTCGCACCGACCGGCTTCGCCCAGGACAAGGCGATCGGGACCGGGCCGTACAAGCTGAAGAGCTGGGACATCGGCCGTGAACTGGTGCTGGAGCGGTACACCGGCTACAAGTCGCGGTCCGAAGAGGACTGGGGCGGGCAGGCGGGCGCCAAGCACGCGTACCTCGACACCGTGACCTACAAGGTGGTCTCCGATCAGGACGCGCTGATCAACGGCCTTCAGACCGGCCAGTGGGACCACATCATGCCCACGAACGACCAGTACGAGCCGCTGCGCAACAACCCGGCCGTGGTCGTGCACAACCTGCCCGGCGGCAACGACAACGTGGTGATCCCGAACTTCAACACCGGTTCGAAGTTCGCCGACCCCCGTGCCCGCGAAGCGCTGAACCTGCTGCTGGACAAGCCCGCGATCAACGCGGCCACCGGTGGCAGCAAGGATCTCACCGTCGAGACCGGCGCCTTCGCCTCGCCGGACAACAAGCAGTTCTATTCCACCGCGGGCGAAGAGGTCTACAAGGCGCACGACCCGGAGAAGGCGAAGCAGCTGCTGGCCGCGGCGGGGATCACCGCCGGCGCGACCATCCGCATCGTCACCACGAACTCGTACCCGGAGTTCGGCAAGTGGGCCGTGCTGATCCAGGACAGCCTGTCGAAGATCGGCATCAACACCAAGATCGACACCTTCGACTTCGCCACCATGCTCGGCACGCTGACCAAGGAGCCGGGTGGCTGGGACATCACCACCCTGTTCTTCGATTCGGCGCTGACCTCGCCCGCGCAGATGCCCGCGCTCACCCTGGGCACGCTGAACGGTTCGACCTCGCCCGAGCTGGATGGACTCATGGCGGAGTTCAACGCCTCGACCACTCCTGAGCAGGCGAAGGCGGTGGTGGACAAGCTGCAGGCGTTCACCTGGAAGCAGCTTTCGGTGATCACGCTGAGCCAGTCGAAGCTGTACGCGGCCTACTCCCCCAAGCTCAAGGGTTACGGCGACTTCTACCGCGTCTTCTGGAACACCTGGCTGGCGTCATGACCGGTCTGCTGCTGCGCAGGCTGCGCGATCTGCTGATCATCCTGGTGATCGTCGGGACGATGATGTTCTTCGTCATCCGGCTGATCCCCGGCGATCCGGCGCAGGCCATCCTCGGCCCGACCGCGCGACCATCCGATGTGGACGCGCTGCGGGAGAGCATGGGGCTGAACGGCCCGCTGTGGGAGCAGTACCTGACGTGGGCCGGGAACGTGCTGCACGGCGACTTCGGCACGTCGATCACCTATCACGCGCCGGTGCTCGGCGTTGTCGCCGACCACATCCTGCCGACGTTGACGCTGGCCGTGCTCTCGACGGTGATCAGCTTCTTCCTCTCGGTCGCGATCACCTCGTGGCAGGCGGTGTCGCCGCGCAACCCGGTGGCGCGGGCGCTGGACCGGCTGTCCGCGCTGGGCATGGCGATGCCGGACTTCTGGATCTCGCTGATGCTCGTGCTCGTGTTCTCGGTGACGCTGCGCTGGTTCCCTTCCAGCGGCTACGAAAACCTCTTCACCGATCCGGCGACGGCGGTGCCCGCGCTGGTGCTGCCGCTGACCGTGCTGGTCATCGGGCAGACCGCGTTGTTCGTGCTCACCCTGCGGGAAAGCCTGCTCGGCGAGCTGCCGCTGGCGTATCTGCGCACCGCGCGGGTCAAGGGCCTGTCGGAACGGCAGGTGATGACCAAACACGTCCTGCCGAACGCGCTGATGCCGCTGATCACCCAGCTGGGCAGCAACTTCGCCATGCTGGTCGGCGGCATCGTGATCATCGAGTCCATCTTCGTCGTGCCGGGGCTCGGCCATCTGCTGATGGGCGCGGTGTCCACCCGCGACTTCCCGCTGATCCAGGGCGTGACGCTGTTCGTCGCGGTGCTGTTCGTGCTGGTCAACCTGCTGGTGGACCTGTCGTACGCGCTGCTCGACCCGAAGGTGCGTGTCTCGTGAGCGTCGCTCTCGTGGAAAAGACGTCGCCGGTGCGTGAGAAGCCGTCGTCCGGCCGCGCGGCCAAAGTGTTCCGCCGCAACCGGATGCTGGTGATCACCACGGCCATCCTTGCGGTGATCGTCCTGGCCGTGATCGTGCTGCCGTTCTTCCTGCCGAGCGTCAGCGCGACCGACCCGGTGAACCGGCTGCTGCCACCGTCGGCGGCGCATCCGCTCGGCACGGACTCGTTCGGCCGTGACGTGCTCGCCCGCCTGGTCTCCGGCGGGCGGGCGTCGCTCGGGCTGTCCGCGCTGATCACCCTGTGCGCGGCCTTCACCGGCCTGGTGATCGGGCTGATCAGCGGGTTCTTCCGGGCGGCCGACGCGGTGCTGATGCGGGTGATGGACGCCTGGATGTCGTTCCCGGCGATCATCCTCGCGATGGCGCTGGCGATCTCGCTCGGCGCGAGCATCTGGACCGAGCTGATCGCGCTGACGGTGATCTTCACGCCGTTCACCGCCCGCGTCATCCGAAGCCGGGTGCTCGGCATCGCCGGCCGTGCCTACATCGGCGCGGCGCGGGTTTCGGGGATGAGCCGGTGGAAGATCCTCGTCGTGCACGTGTTCCCGAACGTGCTGCCGCTCGCGCTGGTGCAGGTGGTGATCCTGTCCGCGGCGGCGATGCTGGTGGACGGGGCGATGAGCTTCCTCGGCCTCGGTATCGCTCCCCCGACCCCGACCTGGGGCAACATGATCGCCGAAGGCCGGTCGTACCTGGTGCAGGCGCCCTGGCTGGTGATCGCGCCCGGCGTGACGATCATGGTGTGCGTCTTCCTGCTGAACCTCATCGGATCGTCGCTGCGGATCGCCGTCGACGCCCGCGCGCGGACGCTGAGCGAGATGCAGCGCCTGCGCACCCGCCGTCCCTCCGGCAGCTGAGAAAGGATCCCGTTGTCTGCCACTACTTCCTTGGCCGTGCGCCGATTCGCCCCCGAAACCGTCTCGGGGCCGCCGGTGCTCCTGGTGCACGGATTCGCCTCCGACGGGCACACCGACTGGATCACCACCGGATGGCCCGCCGCGCTCACCGCCGCGGGCCGGGAGGTGGTGATACCGGACCTTCCCGCGCACGGCTCCAGCCCCGCCCCGACGGGTTCGCTCGGTGCCGCCGCGATCACCGCGGAACTGTCGCGGCTCGTCGCCGATCTGTCCGAAGTGGACGTCGTCGGGTATTCGCTGGGCGCGCGGCTGTCTTGGGAGCTGCCCGCCCAGGCCCCGGTGCGGCGGCTCGTGCTCGCCGGGGTGAGCCCGTTCGAACCGTTCGGCGCCGTCGACGTGGCGGCCGCGCTGGCCTTCGCCGGTGGCGGCAAGGCGCCGTCGGATCCGCTGACCGGGATGATCGCGCATATGATCACCGCGCCGGGACGGAATCCGGCCGCACTCGCTCGGTGCATCGAGGATCTGCGTGCGGAGCCGTTCGCGCCGGTTCTTGGCGCGGTGTCGGTGCCGACCCGGTTCGTGGCGGGGGTGGAGGATCCGGTGAGCCAGGGCATCGAGACGTTGGTGGAGCTGGTGCCGGGATCCTCGCTCGTGCGGGTGCCCGGGGATCACGGTGGGGCTTTGCGGAGTCCGGAGTTCAAGGCGGCCGTGCTCGACTTCCTCGGCTGAGGATTGCGCTTGTGTCATGAAAGGGTCGTTCAGGACATCATTCGTCCTGAACGACCCTTTCATGACATCCGGAGCGTGGTGCGGGCGGCCCCGTCGCGTTGCGAAAGCCACTTTCGCAACGTTGAAGGTTGCGAAAGTGGCTTTCGCAACGTCTCCCCCTCGCGACGCTCCCTTCCCCGCCCCTTTACGCCTCCCGAGACACGACCGACGCCATGAACGGTCCGTTC
>NZ_LQMT02000037.1:38688-220658 GCF_001620365.2 Amycolatopsis keratiniphila subsp. keratiniphila | reverse complement strand
CACCGCCAGCGACGACGGCACTACGCGGATCTGGGATACGGGCACAGGACAGCAAGACTTGCTGATGGCAGCGTTCACCAGAACCTCAACGGCGTCATGGTCACCAGTCAGGAACACGTTGCTGTATTCGACCGGGGATGCCTGGCTGTTTCTGCGGGCGGCATGCATCGACAGCCAGAACCGTTTGGTGGACCTGCAGCCATACGAGCTTTACTACAACGAGCTAGGTTCGATCACGTCGTCCGAAGAACCATATGCCGATCCGACTCGGAGTCTAGAGCGCAGACGGTGAGTCGGCATTGGATACGTCCTGCACGATGGCATGAGAGCGCGTGACCGATGGTCGCTACCAGACGACGAGCCATCCTGGTAGCCGCATACGCATGTCCAACTATCCAACGCGAGGTTTACCTCCGGGCAGCACCGCGACACCAACTTCGGACGAACCAAGCGTCCGGCTGCCCGAGTGAAGCCCGACGTCTCCCTCGCTTGAGTGAATTCTGCCGAGCTTGTCTAACTGGGTTTTCGTGACATGTTTTGTGACATGAACCAGGGTGATCTGGTGGGATTTCTGAGGCCTCTGCGGTCCCGCGTGATGCTATAGTCGCTGGTAGAGGTCATAGTTAAGGCGTTTAACGGCCCTCCGGAGGCAGGTGTCGCAGGTTCGAATCCTGCCGAGGGCACACTGGTGAACAGCGATTCAGCTGTTGACCTACCGTCGTTCATGACATAAACCCGCTAATGGCTGCCTCGCGCATTTAGCCAGCTCCACGTGCGCCGCCGCAGCTCAGCGACACGCTCGTCGGCAAGTGCCGATGTTCACTCCCACCCCGGCAGGGGTCGAGGCGGTCGTTGTGGCCTCAAGGTGATCCGGAGCGCGCACTTTCCGTGGCGAGGTCGCACATCTGGCCGATGAACCGCTGTGCGTGTCGCGGTGAAGGTACGACGACTCCCGCGGGGACGTCGGTGCAGAATCGCCACCAGAGGCCGCGGGGTTCGATGAAGCGTGTGGCGTGGTCGGTTCCAAGTGCCTCGTCAAGGCACAAGAGCGCGCCCAGTGCTTCGCTCTGGTCGTAGTCGAGGTCCGGACGGAGCAGATACCGGTCGAGGTAGGCGATGAGGTAGGCCGCGTCGGCTTCGGTGCCGAGGCAGGTCAGGGCGACGCAGTACGCCCCGCCGGCGTTAGGGCTTTCGCCGGCGAGGAGAAGAGCACCGAGTGTGTCGCGAAACCGGATCCGGCCGTTTACCGCCATGAACCGATGCGGGGCGGTCTTGCGTTCGCGCCACTCGCCCTTGTCCAGCAGTACCTCGAGTTCCGAGTCGATGACGCGCGAGGTAGCCTCCGACAGCTCCCGCAGGAACGCGGCTCGGCCGGCGATCTCGGGCCGCAGCAGTCCTCCACCGAGTCGGTGGTAACGCCGTCCCGGTGTCTTGTTCTTGGCTTCTCCACTTCACTCCCGGCGCTCCACCTGTGGCAGCCGACCGAGAGCCAAAGGCTCCGCAGCGGCACCTATTCGAATAACAACATTTCCCGACGTTCACCCTACGAAATTCAGAGATGTTACGACCTCATTGAACTCGCAGTTCGCCGACGCTTGATATGCTCGAACAACTCCCGGTAGCAGTGCGACGAATACCCGTTCGCCTCGACCATGGAAGGCGCCGCCAGTGCCGACTGGGACTTCTCCGCGAAAGCCGTGAACGGCCGCGAGAACACGCGCGCCGGCGGCTATCTGCGTTGGTATGTCTTTTGGGATCGCATGCTCTACCGCGACATGGACAGCTACTACGTCAACATCATAGATTGAGCTTATGAGCCAGCCGATTGCTCAGGCCACCATCCAGGTCAGGATCGTCGAAGGGCACTTCCTCATCGAAGACGAAGACATCGACCCGCCGGCTTTCCCGGCCTTCGAGGAGGCTGACGACTGGCTGCTCACCACCCACAACCAGATCGCTGTCTGCAGCGCTTCGGGGGAATGGCACGTCCCCGAAGCGCTGCTTCAGCGGTGGACCACCACGCCGCCTTCCCCCGGGCCCGGCTGGGAAGTCCACCAGCAGCGGCGGTGCCACTTCTCCAGCGGCGCCCTCAACATCCTGAATCCCGCACGCGAAGAAATCTTCGGCACCTTCGACCTGGAGACACCAGGCTCGTATCACGTACGCGCTCACACCACCGACCGAGACCGCACCAGACGCATGATCGACCACGCCGCGACGACCGCCGGCGACCAACCCATCCGAGGCATCGAAAAGTTCCTCATCCAGTTCTGGCGAGCACCAGAACACGCCAGCGGCCACACTTCGACAGCGACCGAACCACACGCCTCGGATTGGCTCACCGACGTCACCACACTCGAGCGAACCACCCGAGAACGGCGACAACGGGCCCACGACACGCATTGACGAGTCCAGAAGTCGAGCCTCTCCGATTTTCGACGCGTCATCCACCGTCAGCTGCACACTCAAGCATCAGGGCCTGGACGTCCACGCCTCGAAGAGGGCCGACGCCAGCCAATGACGGCTCACGAAGGCCATGTGCTCAGCGCTGACGCCACAACCGCCATCGGAACGGCGCTTCGGATCCGCTCCTCGCGCCAGCAAGTAAGCCGTGACGTCCACGTGCAGCGGCTCGCCCGTCTGCGTGTGACTGTCGATCTCGACGTCGATGGCATGGTGCAGCAACGTGAGGCCGCCATGCTCTTCGTTGATGTCGGCGCCGCCGTCGAGGAGTTCACGCAGCAGCGGAAGGTCGCACATCTCGACGGCCCGGTGAGTGGGGCTCATATCGTTCACACCCAGTTTCCTGAATCTGACTCGATATTTTTTATCGAGTCCAGCAAAGGGACGAGCTCGGCGTTGGCCGCCAGGCAGAAATCCTGGTCGGAGGCGGCCAGATCCGGCAAAACGTTGACATAGGTTGGCTCAGCCTTCGCGTAGGCGTCACGGACCTTGGACGGCATCAGTGTCCAGTTTCGATATTCGCAACTGAATACCCACTCCACCGCGCCGGAAAATCCTTCCACACGTTCGGAAATACCTCTCCGAACGACCGCGGAGGGCTCGAGGTAGCGCCACACGATCACCGGCGGGCCGACGAGACCGCTCAGGACACTTCGACCCACGGCGATGCGATACCAGCCGATGACCCCGTGAACGGAGAGAGCCTCGGCCACGTCTCTCGCCTCGATCATGACGCGTACCCTATCGAGTCCGGCGCTCAGGACCCGGCGATCGCCCGGACGCCGTCGATCAGGCGATCGATGTGCTCGGGAGTCGTGCCGATGCCGATGCTCGCGCGCACCGCCGTCGGCGCGGTCGCGCCCGCCTGGTCCAGCAGCCGCCGGGTGAACGGGTGGGCGCAGAACAAGCCGTCGCGCACGCCGATGCCGAATTCCTCGGCCAGCCGGGTGGACACGGTGCGGGTCTCGACGCCGTCGACGGTGAACGACACGATGCCCAGTCTGTCCGGCCAGCCCCGGCCCAGGATCCGGACCTCGGGGATTTCCGCCAGGCCGTCGTGCAGACGGGTCGTGAGTGCGTCTTCGTCGGCTTGGAGCGCCTCCAGGTCCGCCGCGGCGAGGGCATCGCACGCGGCCGCCAGCGCCACCGCGCCGATGACGTTCGGGGAGCCCGCCTCGTGTCGTGCGGCGCCGGTCGCCCAGTCGACGTCGTCGGGTCTGTCCCCGACGTGGGCGGTGGCCCCGCCACCCGCGAGGTACGGCCGCGCGCGGTCCAGCCAGTCGGCGCGGCCGGCGAGTACGCCGACGCCGAACGGGGCGTACAGCTTGTGGCCGGAGAAGGCCACGTAGTCGAGGCCGAGTGCGACGACGTCGATCCGCCGGTGCGGCGCGAGCTGGGCGGCGTCGACCGCGATGCGGGCGCCGAAGCGGTGGGCGGTGGCGGCCAGTTCGGCGAGCGGCCAGACCTCGCCGGTCACGTTGGACGCGCCGGTGACGGCAAGCAGGACCGGACGCCCGGCGGTCTGTGCGGCGAGCGCGGTCTCCACGGCGGAAACCGCGCTCGCCGGTGAAGAAGGCGCCGGAAGCCGGACGACTTCGCTCCATGGCAGGAGGTTCGCGTGGTGCTCGCCTCCGAACGTGACGACCACGGTGTCCGGCGGAACGGCGTGGGCCAGCAGGTTCAGCGCGTCGGTGGTGTTGCGGGTGAACACGACCACGTCGTCGGCGCGGCATCCGAGGAAGGCGGTGACGGACGCCCGGGCGAGCTCGTATTTTTCCGTGCACAGCTGGGAAAGCGCGCCCGCGCCCCGGTGCACACTCGCGTAGAGCGGGAGCAGTTCTCCCACCACGTCGGCCACTTCGCGCAGGCAGGGCGCGCTGGCCGCGTAGTCCAGGTTGGCGTAGGCGATCTTCGTCCCGTCGGCCAGCCCCACCTTGACGTCGGAGCCCAGCACCCCCAGTGTGTTCCCACTCATGACGAAGCTCCTCCGAAGATCCACGGCGAACCGGCGATCGCACAGCCGTTCCGTTCGAACCGCGCGGGATGGCGCGAGACGAGACTGCCCAGATCCCGCCGGACCGGCACCGCGATCGGGCCCAGCCTGCCGTCCCAGTCCGCCACCGGCCGCGTGCCCAGCGCCTTGGTGATCGCGTCCGCCAGTTCTTCCGGCGGCGGCACGGGGATGTCCAGCTTCGAGCACAGGGCTTCGACGTCTTCGGTCACGATCGCGAGGAGCCCGTCGGCCGCGGCGAAGACACCGTCGACGGCGGCGGGGGACGGCTCGCGCAGGAGGGCGTCGGCCGCCGCGAGCAGCGACGTCGTGACCGAGCCGCCCCGGCCGGTGCGCTGACGGGCCACCAGCGCGGCCAGGATCCCTTCCGCCGAAACGAATCCGCCCGCGATATCCACCATGATCATCAACGTCGGGCGCGGCGGTTCGCCTGCGGGCGTCAGCGCGTCGGCCACTCCGGAGTAGGCCTGGACCATGTAGTCCGTACCGGCGGGTGGCCGCGTCCCCAGTGCGTCGCCCCAGCCGCACGCGGCCGCGTAGACCAACCCGGGGTTCACCGCGCGCATCGCGGTCGCGTCCAGGCCGAGTTCGAGGTCCTTGCCCGGTGCCCAGTTGTGCAGGAACACGTCGGCGTCGCGGATCAGGTCCATGACCTCGTCGCGGCCGGCGGCCGATTTGAAGTCGATCTCGACGATCCGCTTGCCGTCGTTGAGCACACGGAACTTCGCCGAGCAGTCACCGGCCATCGGCGGCATACCCCGCAGCGGATCGCCGCCCGGCGGTTCGATCCGGGTGACGGTCGCGCCGAGCAACGACAGCAACCTGGTCGCCAACGGGCCCTGCACTCGGCGGGTCGACTCGACGACGTGGATCCCGGCGAGCGGCAGACCGGTGTCGGCACCGGGTCCCGGCGACGCCGCCCGTCCGGCGCGAAGTGTCCATGGGGGCAAGCCCGCGTCCGGGTCGGCGCGCCGTTCTGACACTGTCCGAACAGGACAGACGTGCATCCCGGTCGACGCGGCGATCGCGCGGATCTCCTCGAACGACGTGGACCCGGCCGCCTCGTGCAGCTCGCGCGGAAGCACCGCCGACGCGCGCTCATAACGGAGGAGGAACGGCCGCCAGCCACGCGCGATCGCGCGCTCCGGTGCTCCCAGCGAGGACCAGAATCCCTGCCAGGCCTCACCGCTGAAGGACTCGACCTCGAACGCGATCCCATCGGCCGAGACGAACGGCGGCCGCGCCGTCGACGGCAGGTCTTCGTAGCCCTCGGGATCCTCGTCCGCGGTGGCCGCGGCGATGTACTGCCCGACGGCGAGCAACGCGACGCCGTCCGCGTCGAGCTCGATGCGGGACACGGGATTTCCGCGCAGTTGAGCCAACGTCGCGGCCAGCATGCCCTGGACGGTGGCGATTCCGGTGAGGATCGAAACGTAGTCGACACCCAGCGGCCGCGGCTGCGCCTCGGAACGACCGTGCAGCGCCATGATCCCGCAGTCGGCCTGTACGAGGTTCTCCGGGGACTGCTCGCGCGGACATGCCTCGACCGAGACGCCCGGCCCGCTCAGGCCGAAGACGCCGGGTGGCCCGCCACCGACGTCGGCCTCCAGCATCCGCAGCCGGTCGAGAACCGTCTCGACGACCGAGCCGGATCCGGGGAGCTGGGCTTGGAAACCCTTCAAGGGCGCGGAAAACGACACGGCGAACCTCCATGCGGGAACGGCCTGGCGTCCGCTTGTGGCGGACACCAGGCCGGCGGATCGACGAGCAAGGGACTAGACCGGGACCGATTCCTCACGCTGCCGCGGCAACGCGGCAGCGGCCTTGCGGGCGGCACGGCGCTTGATGACCCGCTCGCCCCAGTTCATCAACGGACGTTCCAGCACGTAGTACGAGATCGTCGACAGGATGATCGTGCCGACCAGGGTGACCAGCTGCAGTTCCCAGAAGCCGGTACCGGCGCGGATCAGCATCAACGGCATCGGTTCCCCGTTGAAGTAGGCATTCGGCTTCTGCAGGTAGAAGTGCATCACCGCGAACTGCCACAGGTAGACGCCGTAGGAGATCTTGCCGACGAACAGGATCACCCGGTTGGTGAACACCGCGCGGATCACGCGCGACTCGGGTCCGGGTGCGACCATCGAAAGCAACAGGCTCGCCGAAAGAATGGCCAAGAGACCGTAGAAGATCCCTAATGCGGTGAGACTGTAGTAATCGTCCATGCCGATTTCACTGCCGGGACGGGCACAGTTGATCAGCAGGCAGGTGAGCGCGATACCGAGGAACAGGACGCGGTGGCGGCCGGCGAAGGTGAGCAGCTTGGGTGCCTCGTTCGGCGAGGCCTTCTGCAGTTCCAGCCAGATCGCGATGACCATGCCGATCGCGACCTCCGGCATCAGGCCCATCGGGTACCAGAACAGCGCGCGGGTGCCGAGCCCGTTCATCTGCGAGTACAGCAGCCAGGCGATACCGGCGGCGAACAGCAGCGGCACGGGAAGCATCATCCGGTACGCCCGCGCCCGGGCGGTCTTGCCGCGGGAGGCGAACTTGAAGGTCGCCCAGGCCAGCAGCGGCAGCAGGAGATAGAACTGTGCCATGTCCGGCACGGTCCAGGTGATCTCCATGCCGTTGCTCCAGCCGTCCCAGTCGTAGATGTGCAGCAGCGCCAACGGCCGGAAGACGTCCCACACGCTGTCGATCTGCTGGAGGTTCAGCGCGATGAGGACCACGAAGTACATCGCGTAGTACGCGGGGAGCAGGCGTAGCACACGGCGGATGACGGTGCCTTCGCGTTTGCGCGGGGTTCCGTTGATGACCGACTTCGCGAATCCCTGGTAGACGAACATACCCGTGAGCACGAAGAAGACGCCCGCGAAGATCTGGAGCCCGCCGGTGAAGAACCCGCCGACGGCACTGGTCGAAGCGATCGTGCCGCCGAGTTCCTTGGTGCCCAGCACCCCCGCGATCATCGCGACATGCGTGAAGAGCAGGGCCAGCGCGCAGACCCCGCGCAGGCCGTCGACGGCCAGATAGCGTTGTTTGGCCGGCTTTTCCGCGGCTGCGGGCGGCCCGCCTTGCCGCGTTGCGGTAACGCTCATTGTGCGTCCTTTCTCCCAAAGCGATGGGGGTGAACCGCGTTCGAGCATTTCCACGTCACGCGGCGGAACCCGGGCCGGAAACCGGCTGCACTGCAAGCTTCGCATTGTGGGAACGGGCTCGTCTTATTCCATTCTGCGAGAATGCGCGTCGTGAAAAAGGTCGCGAGTACCCGGCTGTGTGGTTTGTCGCTGTCGGACGCAGACGTTGCGAAAGCCACTTTCGCAACCTTCAACGTTGCGAAAGTGGCTTTCACAACCCGCCACCACCCACGAGCGAGTGTCAGGCGGCTTCTTCTTCGAGCCGTCGCGCGATGTCCGCCCGCAGCACCTTCTTGTCGATTTTGCCGATCGGGGTACGCGGCATCGCGTCGACGATCACCAGCCGTTCGGGGAGTTTGAACCGGGCGACCCCCGCCGTCTCCATGACGTCGATGACGTCCTGCAGGGCGACGGAGGCGCCGGGCGTCGGCACCACGTAGAGGCAGCCGCGCTCGCCGAGCACCGGGTCCGGCATCGCGACCGAGGCCGCCATCTCCACCGAATCGAGCTGGTAGGCGAAGGATTCGACCTCCTCGGCCGCGATCTTCTCGCCGCCGCGGTTGATCACGTCCTTGGTGCGCCCTTCGACGACGACGTAGCCGTCCGGCCGCAGCCGCACGACGTCGCCCGTGCGGTACCAGCCGTCCGGAGTGAAGGCGCGCTCGTTGTGCTCGGGCGCGCGGTAGTAGCCACGGATCGTGTACGGGCCGCGGGTGATCAGCTCGCCCTGCTCGTCCGGCGGGACAGGGTTCCCGTCGGGGTCGACGACACGCAGTTCGTCGGCCGGGTTGATCGGGCGGCCCTGGGTGTCGCAGGTGATGTCGAACGGGTCGTCCAGCCGGGTGAGGTTGGTCAGCCCCTCCGCCATCCCGTAGCCCTGCTGCAGCGTGCAGCCGAACACCGTGCTGATCTGGCGGACCAGCTGGTCCTGCAACCGCGCGGCGCCCAGCGTCAGCACCTTGAACGACGACAGGTCGTGGTGCTTGTCGGCTTCGCGGTATTCGAGCCAGCGCACCACGATCGCCGGCACCACCGACGTCACCGTGGCGCGTTCGGCTTCGATCGCGCCCAGCGAGTCCCGCGGGGACGGCGACGGCGAGACGACCACGCGGCCGCCTGCCCACAGCACGCCGAGGATCGCGCTCAGCGGATAGTTGTGCCCGAACGGCAGCACAGCGAGATACACCGACGACGCGTCGAAGCCGAACGCGTCGGCGGATCCGTCGACATAGCAGGCGTAGTCGTCGTGGGTGCGTGCGATGAGCTTCGGCAGCCCCGTGGTACCACCGGAAAGGATCAGCAGCGCGACCGATCGCGGGTCGGGCGTCAGCGCGTCCAGTTCGGCGCGCGCCGCGGCCGGATCCGCGGCCGGGGCACACAGCGCACGTAGGTCCACGTGCCCGTCGCGGACGTCACCGGCGACGATGACGTGCTCGATGGTCTCGGCCCCGGCGGCGATCCCGGCCGCCAGCTCCTGGTGGTCGAAGTCCTTCACCCGGTCCGGCACGGCGATCGCGCGCGCCTCGGACAGCTCGGCGAGGTAGGACAGTTCGTGCCTGCGGTGCTGGATCAGCGCCATCACCGGGATGACACCGAGCCGGAAGCACGCCAGCGTCAGCACCACGAACTCCCAGCCGTTGGGCAGCTGGACCAGGAGCCGGTCGTCGGGCCGGAGTCCCAGCGTCCGCAGCCGCTGGGCGGCACCGTCCACACGGGACAGGAGCTCGGCGTACGTCAGCCGGAAGTCGCCGTCGGTCAGCGCCTCGACGTCCGGGGTCGCGTCGGCGGCGGCCACGAAGCGCGAGGCGAGCGCCTGGCCCTTCCAGTGGCCTTCGGCGACGTAACGCTCGACGAGGTCGGCGGGCCAGGGCACCGTTCCCGCGCGGCTCGGCTGGACAGGTTTCGAGGGCACGACGGCCTCCCTTTCTCGTGGACTCATCCGAAGCGGGCGGGCATGGACTTTGCGCCGTTGACGAAGTTCGACTCGAGCCGGGTCACCGGCCCGGTCAGGCGCAGGCGCGAGAGATGCGGCAGCAGTTCGGTCAGCAGCGTCGCCATCTCCAGCCGGGCCAGATGCGCGCCGAGGCAGAAATGCGGGCCGATACCGAAGGACAGGTGCGGGTTGGGGTCGCGGCCGAGGTCGAGGCGGTCCGGGTCGGTGAACACGGCCGGATCGCGGTTGGCCGAGGTGTAGTAGACGACGACCTTGTCGCCCTCGGCCACCGGCTGCCCGGCGATCTCCGTGTCCCGCACGGCGGTGCGGCGGAACTGCATGATCGGCGTGACCCAGCGGATCAGCTCGTCGACCGCGGTGGCCACCGGTACCTCACCGGACACCAGCCGGTCGCGTTCGGCCGGGTTGTTCACCAGTGCTTCCAGCGAACCGGAGATCAGGTGACGGGTGGTCTCGTTGCCCGCGACCACCAGCAACAGCCAGAAGCTGCAGAACTCCCGGTCCGACAGGTGTTTCCCGTCGACCTCGGCGTTGACCAGGCGGCTGATCAGATCGTCGGTCGGGGTTTCGCGCCGGTTCAGGCCGAGCTTCATCGCGTAGGCGAACGCCTCCGCGAACGTCCGGCGGTAGGCCTCGACGTCGCCGCCACCGAACTCCGGATCGTCGAAACCGACCAGCGCGTTGCTCCAGCGGTAGAGCAGGTGCCGGTCCTCCGGCGGGAATCCGAGCAGGTCGCAGAGGACCAGAAGCGGCAACTCGGCGGCGAAGTCGGCGACGGCGTCGAACTCCGCGCCGTCGGTGACCTTCTCCACCAGCCGCCGCGCGTGCCCGGCGATGCTGTCGCTCAATCCGCGGACCGACTTGGGGGTGAACACCGTCGCGACGAGACGGCGGATCCGGACGTGCTCCGGGCCGTCCATGCTGACCAGCAGCTGCCGGGTCTGCTTGAGATCGCCCGGGGTGCGCGGGTCGGGCAGGAAGGCGCCCTTGGCCGCGGATGAGAACTCCTCCGGACGCCGTGACACCGAGTAGACGTCGTCGTACCGCGTCACCGCCCAATAGCCGGAACCGCGCTGAGTGGTACTGCCGGCGCTGGAATGCCTGGTCAGCAACGGTTCAGGGGTCCACGCCACCGGCTCGGTCTCCCGGCGGCGGGCGAACTCCGCGTGCGGCACGCCGTCGGCGAACGTCGCGGGATGCGCGATGTCGGGCCGCTCGATCCCGATCCCCGCGAAGCTCTTGCGCAGCACGTCCTTGCGGAGCTTGCCGGTCGCCTCGCGGGGCAACCGCGGGATGACGTGGTACGACCTGGGTGTCTTGAACCCCGCCAAAGACTTGCGGCAGAACGGGTCCAGCACGGCGAACAGGTCTTCGGGCGCGTCGGCGGTGACCTCCACGACGGCCGCGACGCGCTCACCGAACTCGTCGTCGGGGACGCCGATCACCGCGACGTCCTGGACCGCGGGATGGTTGATCAGCACGGCCTCGATCTCGGCCGGGTAGACGTTCACCCCGCCGGAGACGATCATGTCCTGCGCGCGCCCGGTGAGATAGAGGAAACCGTCCTCGTCGAGGTGGCCGACGTCGCCGAAGGTGAAGGTGCCCGGCTCCAGATGCGCGGACCGCGTCTTCTCGGGCGCGTTGTGGTACGAGAAGCTCTGCCCCTTGACCCGGCGGACGAACACCTGCCCGGTGGCGCCCGGCGGTTGCGGAGTGCCGTCCTCGCCGAGGATCACGATCTCGTTCGGCGGCACGGCCTTGCCGACGCTGCCGGGATGCGCGAGCCAGTCGCGCGAGCCGGTGAGCGTGACGGCGCCGCCCTCCGTGGCACCGTAGTACTCCGTCAGCACGGGGCCCCACCAGTCGATCATCCGGCGTTTGACGTCCGGAGAGCACGGCCCGCCGCCGTGCCACACGCGACCGAGGCTCGCCCCCGAGAACCGCTCACGGACCTCGGACGGCAGCCGCAGCAGGCGGATGAACTGGGTCGGCACCAGATGCGCGGCGGTGATCCGCTCCCGGTCGATGATGTCCAAAGTGGACTCGGGGTCGAAGGACCGGCGGATCACCAGTGTCGAGCCAAGCAGGAGCCCGAGCAGGGAGAAGAACAGCTGGGACGAGTGGTACCAGGGCCCGTCGAGCAGGCACCGTTCACGCGAAGGGACATCGAGGACGACGTGCGCGTACCGTGTCAGCTTCGCCACTCTGGAGAACGGCGCGCCGACCACGAACAGGCCGTTCACCACGCCTTTCGGCGCCCCGGTGGTCCCCGACGTGTACAACATCGTGGCACCGCAGGTCTGTCCTTCCGGCTCGGCCGCGGACATCAGGGCCAGCAACGGTTCCACCGCTTCGAACCCGGACTCGGCCGCGGAGCCGGTGACCAGCAGCGTCGTGCATTCCCCGGTGGACCTGGCCACCGCGCGGCCCGCCGTTTCGGCGTACGAGGGCTCGACGACCAGGGCCTTGCTGCCGGAATCCGAGACTATGTAGGCGATCTCGGGATCGGTGAGATGCCAGTTGACCGGCACCACGGTGATCCCGGAATGCAGGCACGCCAGCAGGACCTCGAAGGTCTCCCGGCGATTGCCGAGCACACAGGCCAGCCGGTCTCCCTCGCCGAGCCCGCGGTCCCGCAGCAGGGCGATCCAGCGGTTCACCCGCTCTCCCAGCAGGCGCCAGCCGACCGCGCCCGCCTCGTCGGCGATCGCGGTCCCGGTACCGCCTTCGGCGATGTAGTCGTTCAGTAGAGCCGGCATGACCTTCCCCTCAGTCGAGCAAATCCGGTTGGCGGCGCACCAGATCGGCGTACAACGGCCGGAAGTTGAGCCGCCCCATCCCCGGCGTCCCGATGGTCGACGCGGTGTGCCGCGCGACCTCGGGCTCGATCTTCACCGGGTTCCCGGCCGCCTCCGCGAGCAACTGCACGTGACACGAGCTGTCCATGGTGGTGAACCACCAGGCCGCCTCCTGCACCGTGCCGCCGACCGTGAGCAGCCCGTGGTTGCGCAGGATCACCGCCTTGCCCGTGCCGAGCCGGACCGCGATCCGCTTGCCCTCGTCGGAATCCAGCACCACGCCGCCGAATTCGTCGAAGACCTCGTGGTCCTCGTAGAACGCGCACGCGTCCTGGGTGATCGGGTCGAGTTTGCGGCCGAGCGCCGCCCACGCGCGCCCGTAGGTGGAATGCGCGTGCGCGACCGCGACGACGTCGGGCCGCGCGGCGTGGACGTGCGAATGGATGACGAACCCGGCCGGGTTGATCCGCCCGTCGCCCTCGACGATCTCGCCCCGGCCGTCGACCAGCAACAGATCGCTGACCCGGACGTGTCCGAAGTGGACACCGAACGGGTTGATCCAGAACCGGTCCGGATCGCCGGGGTCGCGGGCGGTCACGTGCCCGCCCGCGCCCTCGTCGAAACCGCGCACCGCGAACAGCCGCATGGTCGCCGCCAGCCGTTGTTTGCGGTAGAGCCGTTCCTCTTCGACGGTTCTCATCCGCAGCCGCCCGGGCTGTCCCAGTCGTAGGCGGCGCCCTCGTCCAGCAGTTCGGACGGCACGCCGTACCACTGATCGGTGGGCAGCTCGGTGACCGTGGCTTCCTGGTCCTCGCTCATGCCGCTCGTTCCTCTCGCACGGTCGGCCGCCAGACCCCGAGGAAGCCGTCCAGCCGGTCGAATCCCCAGTAGCGGTGCCGGCCCCATTTGAAGTAGGGGATGCCGAAGATGTCGTCGAGATAGGCCTGGTAGAGGCAGTCGACGCCCTCGGCGCGGATCTCCGGGTCGTCGACCGCGGCGACGGCCAGCTCCGGATCGAGCCCGGCCTGCTCGGCCGCCGCGCGCACGATGTCCGGCTCGCAGATGTTGTCGCCGCGGCCCCAGCGCGCCTCGTTCAGCGCGTCGTAGAACGGCCACTCGACACCCTCGCGGCGTGCCCGCAGCCAGGCCAGATGCGGCAGCTCCCACCACGGCTCGATGTCGATCGGCCAGGCCATCTTGCGGCCCTGCGCCTCGGCGATCCGTTTGGTGTCCATCAGCATGTACAGATGCTTCGCGCGGCTCATCTGCACGTAGTGGAACTCGCCGCCGCGCTCGTCGAGGCCGGCGCCGGTCACCGTGTCCGGATCCCAGTACGGGTAGCACTCCAGCTGTTCGAGGGCGCCGGGTACCTCGTCGCGCAGCTTGTTGATCGCGAGCCAGCTGTACGGGCTGCGCAGCGAGAAGTACAGCTTGGCGGGCCGGCTCACGTCCGGTCCCCGATCAGCGCGTGCACGACACCCTCGTCCAGTTCGGCCATGCCGCCCGCGCCCGGCCCGGCCGCGATGGCGTAGCCGTGCAGGATCTGGGCGGTGGCGACCGGGACGAGCTCCTGTCCACGTTGGACATAGCAGTCCATGCGGCCGTCGAACATGACGCCGCGCAGGATGTCGGTGACGGTGAAGACGGTGTGCACCGTCTCCTCCATCCGCGCGTCCTCCAGCAGCCGCACGCGGGCGCGGGAGACGACCGGGATCCAGGCGCGTTCGGACAGCATGCGGCCGACGGAGATACCGCGGTCGGCCAGGTACCGGTCGACGACCTCCTCCAGCGTCCGGACGAACCCGGAGTGCTGGACGCGGTCGGAGTAGTGGCAGTAGAAGTACGGGGCACGCCATGACCACAGGAACGCGCCCGGCGAGGCGGTCAGCACCGATTCGGCGGTCTCGCCGTCGGGGATCGCGATCCTCTCCACAGTGGACTCCAGCGCCGGGATTTCCAGGTGCGCCAAGCCCTCCGGAGCGGCGGCCCGGCTGTCGGCGGCCCGCTCGCGGACGAGCGCGACGGTGACCTTGCCGCGCAGCACGGTGACCTTCTCGCCGCCACGGACCACCGAGAGCTGGACGTTCAGCTTGTCGCCGCGCCCGGGCGTGACCTCGACCTCGACCTCGTCGTCGAGTTCCAGCACCGCGGGCAACTGCACCGAGCAGTCGACGATCTCCGCGCCGAGACCGTGCTCCAGGAAGAGGTCGCGCGCACTCGTGCCCTGGTCGCGCAGCCACTGCAGGACACCCTGCTCGACCAGGTACATGAAGTGCTTGAAACCGATCCAGGTGCGGATGTTGGCGCCCTCGAACGCGGGGCGGCCGTGCGTGACGGTCCGGCTTGGCCGCAGGACTGCGGTCATCGGAGTTCACCTACCTTCGGAAGGGTCCGGACGTCTTCGACGAGGCCGGTCACCTCGGCCGCGGCGTACCGGGCGTAGCGGACGTGGAAGAAGTGGTCACCGCGGTCGAGCGTGTGCAGCGTCGCGCCCGGCATGCCGTCGGCGAGGACGCGCGCGGACTCGGCGGGCAGCGTCGGGTCCAGGCCGCCCACCAGCACCTTCGTCGGGATCTCGACGTTGCCGAGCTGGAGGTCGGCGCTCGCGGCGTAGCGGTCGAACACCGCCGCGAAGCCGAGCGGGCCGGCGCGGTTCAGCGCGATCTTGACCATGCCGTCGACGACCTCGGGGTCCAGCGAGGCCGCCCGTTTGCCGAGCCGGGCGCGGACGCCCTCGCCGACGTGGGCGGTGAACGTCTCGCGCGAGCGTTCGAACATCCGCCAGGTCACCTCGTAGCGGGGCAGGCGATAGAAGGGGCAGAACAACGCCACCGACGAACCGACGCGCGGGTCGAGCGCGCACATCAGCTCCAATGCGGCGTTGGCGCCGAACGAATGCGCCACGAGGACGTCCGGGGTGGCGCCGACCATCTCCAGCCCGTCGCCGAGCCACTTGCCGAAGGAGCGGTTGCGCCAGCGGAAGTCGTTGCCCGCCTTCCACGGCAGCTCCAGCGAAACGATCCGGTAGCCCTGATCGAGGTGCGCGGCCAGCGGCGTCCAGCTCTTCCAGTGGCCTTCCATCCCGTGCGCGAACAGCACCAGCGGCGCACCGGGCCTGCCGGGCGCGATCGTGTGCGCCTTCACCGCCGAACCGTTCACCGGAACCCCATCTCATCGCTCTGCTCGGTGTCTGTTGGTGAACCCGCGTCCGCGATCACGTCGGCAGGACGCTGCTTGACCATCCATGTCACGACGGCGACCAGGGCGTCCTGCCACCGCGATGGCGGGGCCTTCGGCCGGGGCGGGTTCACGCGCTCGGTCCTGTTCGCGAATCCATCCCAGCTCCGCCAACAAGCCCGGTGACGGTGACCGACGGCCCGCCGTCCGGACGCCGCGGGCCGATGCCCACGCGGCCTTCGCCTTCCGTGACGGCGAGGTGGGCGGCGAGCGCGAGCTCCACGACCCCGTGCGCGCCGTAGAAGTCGCCCCACCGTTCCTTGACGTCGAAGCCACCCGGGCCGACTGTTCGCTGCACGGCCTCGCTTGGGGCGACGTCGACGACGACGTGCCCGGAGTTTTCGCGCCAGGGCTCGAGGATCGCGCACGCGCTCCCCGCGCGCAGCGGTCCGTCGTGCAGGATCGAGGCGATCTCGTCGTCGGGCTCGGCCCCGACGAGTACCACCCGCGTCGCCCGGCCGGAGCGCAGCAGCAGGCTCGCCATCCGCAGGCCGGCGTGCCCGGCCGTGCTGCCGGAGCACAGCATCAGGTTCGGGCCGCCGAAACCGAACCACAGCGCGACCGTGCTGGCCACGACGTTCGGTGAGACGTTGGGCGCGTCGAGCACGCTCACCGCCCGGCCGCCTTCCGCCTCGACCGCGCGCGTGACCTTCGCGACCGTCTCGACGTTGCCGAGGTTGCTGCACGCGACCACCGCGGTGCCGGTTTCGATCGGCCCGGCGGCCCGCTGCCCCGGCTCCCAGCCAAGGGCACGATGGACCGCACACAACGCCAAGCGGGTCGAGGGTTCCTTGTACAGCAGGCCTTTCCGTCCGAGGACGGTGGCGGCCTTCTCCGGCGGCGCGCCGTCGAACTCCTCGATCCTCGGCAGATGCAGGCTCCAGCCCGTGAGGAGCAGGCGGGTCTCCCCCGCGCGGCCGGTCATACCCGCTCCAGCAGTGTGACGGCGTTGACCCCGCCGAAGCCGAACGCGTTGACCTGCACCAGTTCCGGCCGGGCGGCGACCGCCTCGCCGATGACCAGGCGCAGTCCGGTCGCCTCGTCGAGCGGCTCGGAAAGACCGGTGACCGCGGGAATCTCGCCGGAGGCGAAGATCCGCAGCGCGACGTCCACGTTGACCAGTGCGGCACTGCCGGAGGTGTGCCCCGTGGCGCCCTTGACCGCGGTGACGAGCGGATTCCCGCCGCCACCGAGGACGACCTTGCGCAGCGCGTCGCATTCGACCGGGTCGTTGAGCGCGGTGCCGGTGGCGTGCGCGACCACCACGTCCACATCGGACGGTATGCGGCCCGCACGCGTGTAGGCGTCGGACATCGCGCGGGCGATGCCCTCGATGTCCGGCGCCGTGGCGTGGTAGGCGTCGCAGGAGAGGCCGGTCGCGGTGACCTTGCCGAGCGCCGGGCCGTCCCAGGTCCCGGGCACGACGACGAGCACCGCCGCGCCCTCGCCGAGGAGCACGCCGGTGCGGTCGCGATCGAACGGGCGCACCCGCTCGGTCGGTTCCTCGGCGACCCGGCCGACCATGGCGAGCATCGACCGCGTCATCGCGTCGGCGGCGGCCACCACGACGGCATCGCATTCGCCCAGTTCCAGCAGATCCTGTGCGAGCGCGAGCACGTGGCCGCCCGCGCTGCACGCGTTGACGACCGTGGTCACGTCCGTGACGCCGGGCAGTGCTCCGGCCACGACGTCGGCGAAGTCCAGCCGATCGGCGGCCACGGTCTCCCCGGTGAGCGCCAGCCGTTCCACCGCGGACAGTTCACGAAGGCCCGTACCGACGAGGACGGCGACCCGCTGGGCGGCGGTGTCCACACCGGACTGTGCGACGGCTTCCTTCAGACACTCGGCGAGGAGCCGTCCCGCGCGGAACGGCTCGTCGGCCAGGTCGGCGTGGTAGCCATAGGCGACATTCAGCTTTTCCGGATCGCCGTACCGGAGCGGTGAGACGCCGCAGGCGCCGCGAAGCAGGCCCTCGAACGTCTCCGCTCCCGAACCGAGGCAGGTGCGCACCGCGCTACCCGCGATCAGGACCGCCATCGGCGTACCTCCTCACGATGGCGGCGCCGACAGCGCCGTCCGCGCCCCGCGCGGTGAGCAGGCACAGTCCGCCGGGCCGACCATCGCGCTCTTCGGCAAGCAGGACACCGAGCGCCACCGCACCCGAAGCCGCGTCGCATTCGCCGAACAGCCGCTTGACCATGACCCGTTTCGGACGGTGGCCGAGTGCTCGGACGATCGGGCCGTACTCACGCCGGTCGCCGTCGTCGGCCTCACCTGTGTACACAGTGGACACTTCGGACGGATCCGCGCCCGCCTTCGCCAGCACCCGGTGCACGCATCCGGCGAGCGCGGTCTCGGCGGCGTCACCACCGCCCGGCCCGTACGCCGTGGCGACCGCGAGGACACCGGCGCGCTGCCGCGTACCCGCCCATTCCGGCGTGTTTTCCTTGGCCAGCACGAACATTCCGGCCGCCTCACCGGCGGCGACGACCTCGGTGGCCCCGGTCAGATGCGTCGACCACGCGCGGTGCGGCGTGAACTCCTCCACCGCGCCTGCGACCACGACGTCGACGTGGCCACGGTCGATGGCGTTGCCGGCGTAGCGCAGGGCGTTGAGGAAACCGAGCGTGCCGCCCGCGATGGTGGTGTTGACCCCGCGCAGGCCGAACCGGATGGCGACCTGCCCGGCGGCGCAGTTCATCACCGTGTTCGGGAACAGCATCGGGTTGACCAGATACGGCTTCTCCTGCACGAGGGTCTCGCGCGTGTAGTCGCTGGTGGACTTGAAGCTGCCCAGCGAGGTCCCGAGCACCACACCGATCCGCGGCCGGACCTCGTCGTCGAGGGTGACCCCGGCCTCACGCAGTGCCTCCTGGCAGCACACCACGGCGAGTCCGGTGGCCCGGTCGTAGGTGCTGGTTCCCTTGCGTCCCAGATGTTCCCGCGGGCTGAAGCTCGGCAGGAAGTGCCCTTTCGCCGCGGGTAAGGGCTCCTCGTAGAGATCGCCGATCTCCTGGCCCTTCTGGACTTGACCGGCCTCGGCCAGCTCGAGCCGCTTCGCCAGCGCGTCCACGCCGACGCCCGCGGAGGTCAGCGCGCTCCAGCCGGTCACCACCACACCGCTCATTCTGGCGCTCCCAACATCACGATGGCGTTGTTGCCACCGAAGGCGAAACCGTCGTTCTGGACCACCCGCACGTTCGCCGCCCTGGCCGCGTTCGGCACCGGGTCGACACCCAGCTCCGGGTCTTCGGTGGTCCAGTTGACCGTGGGCGGCAGGAAACCGCGGTCGATCGCGATGGTCGAGGCGATCGCGCCGAACCCGCAGGCCGCGCCCATGGTGTGGCCGAGCATCGACTTGATCGAGCTGATCGGCGGCGGACGCTCGCCGAACACTTCGAGCACCGCCTTGCTCTCGACCAGGTCGTTCACCTGCGTGCCTGTGCCGTGCGCGCAGATGTAGTCCACATCGGACGGTGAGATCCCGGAATTGCGGTGCGCGATGCGCATGCATTCCGCGACCGTCGGCGCGTCCGGCGTGACCGGGTGGATGGCGTCGCAGTTGACGCCGTACCCGAGCAGTTCCGCGTAGATCGTGGCGCCCCGTTTCGTGGCGTGCTCCAAGGTCTCCAGCGCCAGCACGGCGCCGCCCTCGCCGGTCAGGATGCCGGCGCGGTCCTTGTCGAACGGGGTGCAGGCGTCCTTCGCCAGCGCGCCGAGCCGGTAGAACCCGGCGTGCGCCCAGCGGCACACCGAATCGGCGCCGCCGGCGAAGACGACGTCGGCCTCGCCGCCGGCCAGCAGGTCGTAGGCGTAGCCGATCGCGTAGTTGCTCGCCGAGCAGGCGGTCGCGATGGTCAGCGACTCCCCGGCGAGCTCCAGTTCCTCGCTGACCGCGTTCGCCAACCGGTTGGCGGGCAGCTGGGTCAGCAGGGCCGGGTCCTGCGCGGCGAATCCGCCGTCGATGATCTGTTCGGTGAGCGCCTCCGCGACCGCGGACTCACCGCTGGTGGTGCCCATGATCGCGTGGGCACGCCCTGGCGTCACCGACGTCAGGTCGAGCCGGGCGTCGGCCACCGCCAGCCGCGCGGCACTGGCCGCGAACTGGCTGGACCGGCCCCAGCTCGCCGGGTCGACCCGGCGGAGCCGGGCACCCGGATCGAAGGTCTGGACCTCGCCCGCGTTCCGGTGCGGGAACCCGGCCGGGTCGAAGCTGGTGATGGGCGAGATCCCGGATCGGCCGGTGCGGAGCGCCTCGGCGAACGCGGCGATCCCGATCCCGATGCTCGACACCGGGCCGACCCCGGTAACGACAACGCGGGCCACGGTTCATCCCTTCTTGACGGAGTGCCGGATCAGGGCGTCGTTGACCGCCTTGAGCGTGCGCAGCTCGGGCAGTTCGGCCTGCGGGATCTCGATCTTGTACTGCTTGTCGATCCGGGCGAGGATCTCGATGGCGCGCAGGGAGTCGGCCTCGTAGTCGTCGATGAAGTCCCCGTTGTCCTCGAGTTCCTCGGGCTCGAGCTCGAGCACCTCGGCGACCAGCTCGCGGAGCTCCTCGAGCTGGGTGTCGGTCTGCGTCATGACGATCCTCCGGTTTCGTTGTCCCGTGCGGTTCTCACGCCGCGGCCCGCACAGGGCGCCGCGTCGCGGTCAGGGTGGTGACGGTGGCGATCAGCCGATCCCCGGCCCAGGTCCGGCCGGTGGCGAAGGCCGTGTCGGCCAGCACCGACTCCAGGCGGACCTCGTGGCGGAGCACGTCACCAGGGCGGGCGGCACCCGTGAACCGATAGTCACGGGCACCGATGAACATCAACGTCGTGTCGTCGTCCTCGACCGGCGCACGGCCGTCGAGCCAGAGCAGCGCGGCGCTCTGCCCGAACGACTCGATCATCAGCGACTTCGGGTAGTCGTACCGGCTCGCCGGCGCGCCGTCGGGAATCCCCGCGTAGCACGGCTCGGTGCCGGTGACCGCCTTGATCGTCACGATCGACTCGCCGGGGACCAGCTCCAGCACGCGGTCCACCAGCAGCAGCGGATACCGCTGCGGGAGCAGGACCCGGATGTCGTGGTGCTCGGTCATTCCGCCTCCTTTTCGAAGGTGGCCCGGATCTTCGCCGTCGTCGTCTCGCCGAGCGCGGCCTTCCCGGTGACGTCCCAGCCGTCCTCGGTGCGCTTCGCGATGGCCGTGAGGACCATGCGGTCGCCGTCGAGCACCGGGGCGAGGAAGCGGACGGACCGGACGGTGCGCAGCCGGGCGTTCGCGGCCTCGCGCATCGCCTGTTCCAGCGTCTCGATGACGAAGATGCCGGGGTACACGGCCTGGCCGGGGAAATGCCCGCGCAGGTTGGGTTCCTTGCCGTCCACGGTGATCTGGGCGACCAGTTCGAGGTCGTCCCCGCACGCACGGACGTCCAGCAGATCGACCGCCCGCAACGGCGCGGCGTAGTCGGGAAGCCCGGTCACAGCGTGATCCCCCCGTCGACCTGCAGCACCTGTCCGGTGATGTAGGAGGCGCGGTCGGAGACCAGGAACGCGACCAGTTCGGCGACGTCCTCCCCGGTACCGAACCGCTTGACCGGGATCTGGGTCAGCGCCTTGGCGCGCTGCTTGTCGCCGAGGGCGCCGGTCATGTCCGTCTCGATGAAGCCCGGCGCGACGACGTTGACCCGGACGCCGTGCCCGGCGACCTCCTTGGCCAGCGATTTGCTGAAGCCGATGATCCCGGCCTTGCTGGCGGAGTAGGCGGTCTGGCCCGCGTGGCCGTAGACGCCGGCGACGGAGGACATGTTGACCACGACGCCGCCGCGGTTCTTCATGAACCGGAAGGCCATGGCACGGCAGAAGTTCCAGGTTCCGGTGAGGTTCGTGTCGAGTACCGCGTGCCAGTCCTCGGCGTTGGCGAGCACCAGCGGGCTGTCCTTGGTGATACCGGCGTTGTTGACCAGCAGATCGATCGTGCCGAGCTTCTCTTCGGCGTCCTTCACGAATCGCTCGACGGCTTCGGAATCGGTGACATCGCATTCCGCGAAATAGGAAGGAACTCCGATCGCGGTGATGTCCTCTTCGGTTTCCGCCGACGCCGCGCTCGCTTTCGAAAAACAGCCGGCGACGGCGTAGCCCTCCTGGGCCAGCCGCAGCGCCACGGCCCGGCCGATCCCTCGTGAAGCCCCGGTGATCAGGGCCCGGTGGTGCTCCGCCACGACGCCTCCTCGTTTTCCAGCACACTTTGTTTTCATTTTATGAAGCGCGGCGCAAACTATTCTTCTCATCGTTTGCCGCGAGCTCCGAAAGCACTTCTTCGGTATCCGCGCCCGGCCGCGGCGCACCACGACGGACCTTCGTCGGCGTACGGGAGAACTTCACCGCGGGCCCGACGATCGGCGCGACGGATCCGTTGCTCAGCACGGTTTCCTGCAACATCGCCCGCGCCTTGACGTGCTCGTCGGCGACGGCTTCGGTGAGCGTGCGGACCGGCGCCGCGACCAGGCCGCGTCCGTTCAGCACTTCGAGCGCCTCGGCCAGCGGACGCCCCGCGCACCAGCCCGCGACGATCGCGTTGACCGCGTCCCGGTTGGCCAGCCGTTCGGGCGCCGTGCCGAACCCCTCCGCGCGGCCGAGCTCCGGTCTGCCGATGATCTCGGCGAGCGCGCGCCAATGCCGGTTGATCGCGACGGCGAGGTACAAATGGCCGTCGGCACACGCGTAGACGTTGGCCGGGACGACGAAGTCCGTCTCGTTGCCGAACCGCTGTGGCGGTGCACCCGTCGCGGCGAGCGTCGGCAAGCCGCTGCTGCTGGCGAGCAGACAGTCCACCATGGACACGTCGACGTGCTGTCCCTCACCGGTCCTGTTTCGGTGCGCCAGCGCGGCGAGGCCGCCGATCGCCGCGTGCAGGCCGGCCAGTTCGTCGGCGAGGAACGTCGGCGCGCGCACCGGCGGGCCTTCCGGCAGACCGTTGAGCGACATCCAGCCGGCCGCGGCCTGTATCGCGGGATCGTAGGCCGGCAGATGCGACTTCGGGCCGTACTGGCCGAAGCCGGAAACCGACACGAAAACGATGTCCTCGCGTACCGCGCGGCAGGCCTCGTATCCGGCTCCCCAGCCGTCGAGCGTGCCGGGCTTGTAGTTCTCGACCACGATGTCCGCGTACGCCACCAGTTCCAGGAACCGGGCGTGGTCGACGTCGTCACGCAGATCCAGCCCCGCGCTGCGTTTGTTGCGGTGCACGGTTTCCCGGAACCACGACAGGCCGGTGCCGGGGATGTTCGGCGGCACCTCACCGTCGTGGCCGTCGGCGAGCTCGATGCGGACGACGTCTGCCCCCATGTCCGCCATGACACAGGTGGCGAGCGGGCCGGACCAGACCTTCGTCACGTCCAGGACGCGCACGCCTTCCAGCGGACCGACCGAACCGGCGCGCGCCCGGCGGAAGAAGTCTTCTTCGCGCATGGTCAAAGCCTTTCCAGCAGTGAGGCGGTGCCGAGCGAACCGCCGCAGCACATGGTGATCAGCGCGGTCGAGGTGTCGGTGCGTTCGAGTTCGTGCAGCGCCGTCACCAGCAGCCGGGTCCCGGTCGCGCCGAGGGGGTGGCCGAGCGCGATGGCGCCGCCGTTGACGTTGACGCGGTCGATGTCCGCGCCGTGCGCCTTGGCCCAGTTCAGCACCACCCCGGCGAACGCCTCGTTGACCTCGCAGATGTCCACATCGGACAGTCGGCGCCCGGTCTTGCGCAGTACCCGTTCGGTGGCGACCACGGGCCCGTCGAGCAGGTAGTACGGATCGGCGCCGGTGACGACCTGGCCGACCAGCCGCGCCCTCGGGGTCAGGCCCAGTGCGCGGGCCTTCCCGTACGACATCCAAAGGATGGCGGCAGCGCCATCGGAGATCTGCGAAGTCGATCCGGCGGTGTGGACGGCGCCCTCGACGTTGGGGCGCAACGCGGCGAGCCCTTCGAGCGTGGTGTCGCGGACGCCTTCGTCGCGGGTGACCGAACCGACTGGGGAGACCTCGCGATCGAACCTGCCTTCTTCCCACGCTCGCGCCGCCCGCTGCTGGGAAAGGAGGCCGTAGTCGTCGGCGTCCGCGCGCCCGATGCCCTCCCGCGCGGCGATCCGCTCGGCACCGCCGAACTGCGCCTTCGGCGGGTCTTCCCACGGGTAGTCGGAAGTCTTGTAGTGCCCGGGCCCCTGATAGAGGTTCGTCCCGATCGGCACCCGGCTCATCGACTCGACGCCGCAGGCGATCCCGGTGTCGATGGCGTCCGCGGCGATCAGCGCGGAGATCAGGTGGTTGGCCTGCTGGGCCGAGCCACAGGAAACGTCCACTGTGGAGCAACCGACGGCCGGGTCGTGCCCGGAGTTGAGCCAGGCATTACGGGTGACATTAAGGCTCTGCTCGCCGGACTGGGTCACGCAGCCGCCGATGATCTGCTCGACGTCGCCGGGTTCGATGCCGGCGCGGGCGATGACCTCCAGCTGGACGTGCCGCATCAGCTCGACGGCCTTGAGCCCGGCGAGCACCCCGCCGCGTTTGCCGAGCGGGGTGCGGACGGCGGAGACGATGACCGGGGTCCGGTCGTTCAGCGCGGCCACGCGGGTACCTGCCTCTCCACCGGACGCGGTGCCCGGCTTCCCCATCGTGGTGCGGCCCACGACGGAGGAACGTCTCTCGGATTGCGGTGCCGACCGGGGGTTCTCCGTAGTTGCGGGAATGGTTCGCGCACCCCCTCACGATCATCGGCGCTGGCTATGGTGCGTACATGCGGCTGGACGACAGCGAAGATCAAGCGGCATTCCGGGCGGGCCTGAAAGCCTGGCTCGCCGAACAGTTACCCGAAGCCACGCCGAGCGCGCCGCGCGCGTGGTCCGCCGACGAACTGCGCGCCTGGAGCAAGGCGTTGCACGCGGCCGGATACGCCGGTCTGACCTGGCCCGCCGAACACGGCGGACGCGGCCTTTCCCCGTCGTACCAAGCCATCTACGCCGAGGAGAGCGCGATGGCCGAGGCTCCGGACCACGCCGGGGTGATCGGGCTCGGCATGGTCGGTCCCGCGATCGTCCACTATGGAACGGACGCGCAGAAGGCCGAGCACCTCCCCCGGGTCCTTTCCGGGGAAACGATCTTCTGCCAGGGCTTCTCCGAGCCGGACGCCGGCTCGGATCTCGCCTCGGTGCGCACCCGGGCCCGCCGAGTCGAGGGCGGCTACGTCGTCGACGGTGAAAAGGTCTGGTCCTCCTACGCCCATTTGGCCGATCACTGCCTGCTGCTCGCCCGCACCGATCCGGACGCGGCCAAACACCGCGGCCTGACCTGTTTCCTGCTCGACATGCGCGCACCCGGCGTCGAGGTGCGGCCGCTGCGTCAGCTTTCCGGCGACACCGACTTCAACCAGATCCTGTTGAGCGGCGTGGAAATCCCCGACCACTGCGTACTCGGCGAGCCAGGACAGGGCTGGCGGGTCGCGCTGACCACGCTCGCGCACGAACGCGGCACGTTCGGCATCACCCTCACCGCACGGCTGTCCGTGCAGCTCGACAGGCTGGTCAAGACCGCCAAGGCTTGCGGCGCCGACCCCGGCGTCCGTGCCGAGATCGCCGAGCTGTACGTCGACCTGCAGGGCCTGCGGTTCACCGGCTACCGCGCGCTGGCCGCGATGGAACGGACCGGCGAACCGGGACCGGAGAGCTCGATCCTGAAACTGCGCTGGTCGCAGGCGAACCAGCGGGTGAGCGCGCTCGCGCTGCGGCTGCTCGGCGCGGGCGCGGCGGCCGACAGGACCGACGCCTTCTGGGGCGGCTATTGGCAGCACCAGCGGTTGCGCAGCCGGGCCAACAGCATCGAGGGCGGGACGTCGGAGATCCTTCGCGTCATCGTCGCGGAGCGGGTCCTGGGCCTGCCGAAATCACGTTAGAGCCAGTTGGCGGAGCTGAAGATGGACGAGAGAAGTGACCAAACGCGTGAACCCGCCCGGCCGAAGACCCCGCTATCGCGGTGGCACCTCGTGAGGTGGAAGACCGAGCCGCGCCCTGCCGACGTCGATCGCGGACGCGGGTTCACCGATACAGGGAGGGGCGACCGATGGACTTCGCGTTGACCGAGGATCAAACCGGGCTCAAGGCCGCTGCCCGCACCTACCTCGAGGACACGTACGGCTTCGAGCGGATCGCGTCGCTGGCCGACGAGGGCGGGCAGGATCTCGCCGCCTGGCCGGAGCTGGTCCGGCAGGGCTGGCTGGATCCGGACCTCGGCCTGGCCGAACTCGTCCTGCTGGCCGAGGAAGGCGGGCGCGTCCTGCATCCGGTGCCCTGGTTCGCCACGGCCGGGCTCACCTTGCCGGTGTACCGCGCCGCGGGAGTCGGACTCCCCGGCCCGGCGACGCTCGCCGACGGCTCCGGTACCTGCCGCGCGACCCGCCGCGACGACGGCTGGCGGCTGGACGGCGCGGTGCAGGCCGTCCTGCACGCCGACGTCGCCGCCGAGCTCGTGGTCGCGGCTCGCACTCCGGCCGGGGTGGCACTGTTCGGCGTCGACCCCGCTGCTGTTTCGGTTTCCGCGCGCGACGGCGTCGATCCGCTCCGGGCGACGTCGGACGTCGCGCTGGCCGGTGCCGCGGGCAGGCTGCTGGCCGGGCCGGCTGCCGCCACGCCGCTGCTCGCCGCGATCCGGAGCCGGGCGACCACGCTGCTCGCGGGTGAGGCCATCGGCGTCGCCGACCGGGCGCTGGCGATCGCCGTCGACCACGCGAAGACGCGGTCGCAGTTCGATCGCCCCATCGGGTCGTTCCAGGCGGTGAGCCAGCAGCTCGCCGACGGTTACGCCGAGGTCGAGCTCGCGCGTTCGCTGGCCTACCGCGCCGCTGTCACCCCCAGCACCGAGGCGGTCGCGTGCGCCGCCCACGCCGCGAGCCGCGCTGCGGTCTCCGTCTGCGAGACGGCGATCCAGGTCTGCGGCGGAATGGGCGTCACCTGGGAGTTCCCGCTGCACCGCTGGTTCCGGCGCGCGCTGTGGCTGGAGGCGGAACTCGCCTCGGGAGGTTTGGAAGCGATCGCGCACTCACTGTTCGGAGAGCACTCATGAGCCTGCAACTGCACTGGTTCCTGCCGTCACACGGCGACGGACGGGAGATCGCGAAGACCGCCGACGGCGTCGCGGCCCCCGGCGCCCGCCGCGAGCCGGACCTCGAATACCTGACGCAGGTCGCGCTCGCCGCGGACCGGTTCGGGTTCACCGGGATGCTCACGCCGTTCGGATTGTTCTGCGAGGACCCGTGGGTCGTCGCCTCGGCGCTCGTGGGTGCGACGCGGTCGGTGAAGTTCATGATCGCGCTGCGCCCGGGGTTCATCTCGCCGCTGCTGGCCGCGCAGACCGCGGCGACCTTCCAGCGCGTCTCCGATTCGCGGCTGCTGCTGAACATCGTGACCGGCGGGGACCCCGACGAGCAACGCCGCTACGGCGACTGGCTCGACCACGACCAGCGGTACGCGCGCACCGGCGAGTTCATGGACGTCTTCCGGCAGGCTTGGCCGGGTTCGCGATTCGACTTCTCGGGCACGCATTACACGTTGAAGGCCGGGATGGTCGCGCGGCCGCATCCGGTGCGGCCGACCCTGTTCCTCGGCGGTTCTTCGTCGGCCGCGCTGGAGGTCGCGGCCGTGCAGGCGGACGTGCTGCTGATGTGGGGCGAAACTCCGTCGGCGATGGCCTCGCACCTCGCCCGGTCGCGGGAACGCGCGGAAGCACTGGGACGTTCGCTGCGCTTCGGCACGCGATTCCACGTGATCAGCCGCGACACCTCCGCCGAAGCCTGGAAGGTGGCCGACCAGCTGCTCGCCGGGATGGACCCGGCCCGGATCCGGCAGGCGCAGGAACGCTTCGCCGCCACCGAATCCGAGGGCCAGCGGCGGATGGCGGCCCTGCACGCCGGCCGCACCGACTCGCTGGAGATCCACCCCAACGTCTGGGCGGGCTACGGTCTGGTGCGCCCCGGCGTCGGCACGGCGCTGGTGGGCAGCCACGAGGAAGTGGCCGAGCGGATCGAGGAGTACCACGCGCTCGGCCTGGATCACCTGATCCTTTCCGCTCAGCCGCATCTCGAAGAGGCATATACCTTCGGGGAAGGCGTCATGCCGCTACTGCGTAAGCGAGGGCTGCTGGCGGAAACGCTCTGAGGTTCCGTGCTCGTCGGCGTGATTCGCGTGATTGAAGCCGGAACTCGCGTGATTGGCGGCGGAACTCGTGTGTTCCGTCTCCAATCACGCGAGTTCCAGCGGGAAACACGCGAGTTCCGCGATTGCGACATCTGAAGTAGGCTTACCCGGCGATGAAGGAATTGGGACACGCGACGTCCCAATTCCTTCATCGCCGCTTTCGCGTCAGCGTCAGCGTCAGCTGAAGCTGATGATCACGCCGCCGCCGTTGCCGGCGGCGTCACCGAGGCCGACGACGCAGGTGATGGCCGTGCAGTCCACCGCGCCGTAGCTGCTGCCGTCGGGCAGCACGCCGTTGAAGTTCTTCTGCACGGTGACCGAGGCCGAGATCTTGCCGGCCGCGTCAGCGACCAGCGACTGCTGCGAAGGGCTGCAAGGGAACTGGCCCGACGCGTCCTGGGCGCATTCGCCGACACGATAGGTCGTGCCCGGCGTCAGCCCGGTTCCGGTCACCTGGACCACCGCACCGTCCGAGAGCCCCGACGACGGCGTGACCGTCACGGCCGCGGCGGCCGAGGCACCCGGCGCGACGACGGCCATCAGGCCGAGGGCGGCGATGGCGGAACCGGCGAACTTGGCGGCAAGCTTTGCGGACACAGTAATCAACTCCGATTCATTGCTGGGAATTTTCCGACTTCACCAGGCGCGGGTTCCGTTGCCCCCCGGCGTCCTGGTAACAACGTTACGATCACCGGACGTAGATCGTCAATCATTTCTTCGAGCAGTTTTCGAGTAGGCCGTAAGAAAAAAGGTGCAATAAACTCGCGCGCTTCGTGCGTTATTCATAAGTGGCGGGCAAGTCAGGAGAAGAAGGCACGGCGGCGCGCACGGGAACCTGATTCGGTGACCTCTTCCAGCTCCGATTTCCTGTTCGGGGGCGCGCCAGAAAGGCACGCCGCCTACGCCGCATTGCGCGAAAGCGGCCCGGTCCGCGGGATCACCCTCTCCTCCGGCACCGCCGGCTGGCTGGTGAGCGGCTACGCCGAGGTCCGCCAGGCGCTCGCGCATCCCGGGCTGAGCGGGCGCACGGGCGCCGTCGGCGACCGGCGCGGGCTGTCCGAGGACGTCCGGCTCGGCATGAACACGCATATGCTGAACCTCGATCCGCCGGACCACACCAGGCTCAGGAAGCTGGTGTCCGCCGCGTTCACCGTGCGCCGGATCGCCCAGCTGCGCCCCAGAATCGAGGCCATCACGGCCGAACTCCTCGACGCCGTCGCCGATTTCGACGAGGTCGACCTGATCAAGGCACTCGCCCTTCCGCTGCCGATCCGCATCCTCACGGAGATGCTCGGCGTGCCAGAAGATGAGGCGGGCGCCTTCCACGGCTGGACCGAGATCCTCACCGCCAGCGCGCTGCCCGTCGACGAACTCGACGCGGCCGCCGCCGAAATGCTGCGCTATGTCAGGAAACTCCTCGCCGAGAAACGCGCGAACCCCGGCACCGACCTGCTTTCGGCGCTCGTCACGGTGCACGACGGCGAAGACCGGCTCACCGAACACGAGCTGACGTCTATGGTCTTCCTCCTGCTCATCGCCGGGCACGAGACCACCGTCCACCTCATCGGCAACGCCACCCTCGCCCTGCTCGAGAACCCGGCACAGCTCGCCGCGTTGCGCGCGAACCCGGACGGGATGCCCGCCGCGGTCGAGGAATTCCTGCGTTACGAGAGCCCTGTGCACGCGGCGATGCGTTACGCCAACGAGGAAATCGAGCTCGGCGGTGTGACGATCCCGGCCGGTTCGCTGGTCATCGTGTCGCTGCTGGCGGCCAACCGCGACCCCGCCCGTTTCCCCGGCGCGGACGCCTTGGAACTCGACCGCGCGGACAATCCGCAGCTCGCGTTCGGACACGGCATCCACCACTGCCTCGGCGCGCCGATGGCCCGGCTCGAAGGCGGTATCGCGCTCTCGGCCCTGCTCACTCGATTCCCGGAACTGCGCGCGGCCGTACCCGCCGAGAGTCTCCGCTGGCGCGTCAGCATGGTGATGCACGGACTCGAATCCCTTCCCGTCCGCCTTCGCCGATGACCGTCCTCAAAGGACCGGACAGGTAAACCAGCAGGCTGGGATAAGACGCGCGCGAAACCGTGGTGCGACACTTTTTGAGACGATCACGAATTCGCGGTGCGTATCTCACGTCCGTGAGCCGCGTCATCTCCTATTCCTGGGAAGGGAGTAGAACGTGTCCCAAGACCTAGGCACCCCGGTCACGAGCGCCCCGCCACGGGGCGCCACCCCGCCCGCGCGGACGCCGAAGAAGAAGACCAAGACGGGGCTGTCGGCACTGGCCGCCAAGCGCATCGCCGTCCTGAGCGCGCTCGTCGCCGGCGTCGCCTACGGGTGGGGTATCGGCGGGAACGCCGCGCACTACGCGTACGCCGCCGCGGTGCGCAGCATGTCCGCGAACTGGCACAACTTCCTTTACGGGGCCTACGATCCCGCCGGGTTCATGAGTGTCGACAAGGCACCCGGCGCGCTCTGGCTCCAGGCGCTTTCCGTCCGTGTCTTCGGTTACGAGACCTGGGCGCTGCTGCTGCCCGGCGTCATCGCCGGGGCCCTCTCGGTGTACGTGCTGTTCGTGCTCGTGCGCCGCTGGGCCGGGCACGCGCCCGCCGCGCTGGCCGCGGTGCTGCTCGCCGCGACCCCGATCACGGTCGCGGGCACCCGGGTCAACCTGCCCGACTCGACGCTGATCCTGACGCTGCTCGTCGCGACCTACGCCTTCTGGCGCGCGCTGGAAAAGGCGTCCCCGCGCTGGCTGCTGCTCACCGCCGCACTCGTCGGCGTCGGCTTCCACATCAAGCTCGCCATGGCACTGGCCATCCTCCCGGTGCTCGGGATCGTCTACCTCGTCGCCGCGCCGGCCTCGCCGGGACGGCGGGTGCTGCACCTGCTCGGCGCCGGAGCGGTCACCGCCGCGGTGTCGTCGATCTGGATGCTGATCGTCGGGCTGACCCCCGCGGGTTCCCGCCCGTACATGGACGGCAGCACTTCGAACTCGGTGTGGCAGATGGTCTGGTCCTACAACCTCTTCGACCGTGCGGACGCCGCGAAGGCCGGGAAGTCGGCCGAGCTGCCCGTCCTGCCCGACGGCAAGGTCACGCCGGTCGACCAGGGCGGCGACACCGGCGTCTTCCGGCTGTTCAACGACCTGATCGGCGGCCAGATCTCGTGGCTGCTGCCGCTGGCCGTGCTGCTGCTGGTCGTCGGCCTGGTCGCCGCGGGCCGCGCGCCGCGCACCGACAAGGCGCGCGCGGGCTGGCTGCTGTGGGGTGGCTGGCTCGTCCTCTTCGCCGGTGCGCTCAGCTTCTCGCAGAGCATCCACCCGTACTACACGAGCATCCTGGCGCCCGCCATCGCCGCGATCGCCGCGGCAGGCCTGCATCTCGCCTGGACGGATCGCCGCTTCGCGTGGGCCCTGCCGGTCGGCCTGCTCGCCACCGGTGCCTGGGCGTTCGTGCTGATGAGCCGCTCCAGCGACTACGTGCCGTGGCTGCGTCCCGTCGTCGCGATCGCCGCCGTCGCCGCCGCGGTGCTGGTGCTCGTGCGCCGCACCGGGAAGTTCGCGGTCGTGACCGGCGCCGTCGCCGGGGTCGCGCTGCTGGCCGGGCCGGTCGCCTGGGCGGCGCCCACCTTCCAGCCGCCGACGGATCCGCGCACGGCGATGTTCCAGAACTTCAATCCCCTCGCGGGACCGAACCCGAACGCGCTCTCGACCGGCATCGACCTGACCAAGCTGATGGCGGGCGGCCCGAAGCCCGGCGCGGCAGGCGGACAGGCCATGCCGCTGCCCCCGCCGATCATGTTCCAGATGATGCCGTCCGACGCCGACCCGAAGCTTCTCGGCTTCCTCAAGGCCAACAAGCGCGGCGAGCGTTTCGATCTGGCGACGGTCGGCGGCACCGGTGCCTCGCCCTACATTCGGGCGGGCCTGTCCGTGATGCCGATGGGCGGTTTCGTCGGCACCATGCCGATGCCGACCGCCGACGGCCTCGCCGACGCCATCCACAGTGGACAGCTGAGGTACGTCCTGTTCGGCGGGTTCGCTTACGACAGCCCGACCGCGCTGGCGCGCAAGGACTGGGTGGTGCGCAACTGCGTGCGGATCCCGCCGCCCGCCTACACCGCCAACCCGTGGATGGGCTTCACCTCCGCCCTGTTCGACTGCAAGCCGGGAGCGTGATGCCCCATGACGGCTGAACTCACCGCGGCACCCCGCGTCGTTCCGGGAAGCCGCACGACGGCGACCGTCGAGATCGTGATCCCGGTGCTCAACGAGGAACGCGCCCTGCTGGGCTGCATCACCACGCTGAGCGCGTACCTCGGCGACGATTTCCCGTTCCCCTGGTCGATCACCATCGCCGACAACGGCAGTACCGACCGGACCTGGGAGATCGCCACCGAACTGGCCGAGCGCAATCCGCGTATCTCCGCGCGGCGGATCCCGGTCCGCGGCCGGGGCGCGGCGATCAAGGCGACGTGGGGGTCGAGTACCGCCGACATCGTCGCGTACATGGACGTCGATCTCTCGACCGGTTTGGAGAGCCTGCTCCCCCTGATCGCACCGCTGGTCAGCGGGCACTGCGAGATCACCATCGGGACCCGGCTCGGCCGCGGCTCGCGGATCCGCCGCAGCCTCAAACGCGAGATCGTGTCCCGTACCTACAACGCGATCACGCGGCATGTGTTCGGGCTGCGCAGCACCGACACGTCCGCCGGCTTCAAGGCGGCCCGGCGCGACGCGGTCGCCGGGCTGCTGGAGGCGGTCGAGGACGACCACTGGTTCTTCGACACCGAGATGCTGATGCTGGCCGAGCACAACGGCCTGCGGGTGCACGAGGTGCCGCTGGACTGGGTCGAGGACGTCGATTCGCGGGTCAAGGTCACCCAGACCGCGATGGGGAACCTGAAGGGCCTGGTCCGCGTGGGCCGGGCGATCGCCGCCGGGAAAGGACGGGTGGACGTGCCGGAGATCCCGCAGTTGCGCGCCACCCATCCGGACGCCGTGCTGGCCGAGCCGCGGGCCGCGACCCTGGCGAAGTTCCTCGGGTTCGCGGTGATCGGCGTGATCTCGACAGTGCTGTACACGCTTCTGTATCTCCCGTTGCGTGTCCCGCTGACGTCGGCGGGGGCGAACCTGGTCGCGCTGGTGCTCGTCGGGGTGGCCAACACCGAGGCGAACCGGCGCTGGACGTTCAACCGTGGCGGCGGGCACCGGCTCGGCCTGCACACCCGGGCCGCGATCCTGTTCGCCACCACGTATCTGCTGACCACGCTGGCCGTGACCGGGCTGCATCTGATCGCCCCCGGCTCGGGGCCGGTCGTGGAGTTGTTCGTGCTCATCGTCGCCTACGGGCTGATGACGCTGCTGCGGTTCGTGGCCCTCGACCGCTGGGTCTTCGCCCGGCATCGGAAGGAGAGCCGGTGAAGACGGAGGACGTCGCCCGGATCACCGAGATGGAGGACCGCCACTGGTGGTTCCGGGAAAAGCGGCACCTGCTCGCCGACGAACTGAAGCGGCTCGGGCCGCCCGGCCGCGCGCTCGACATCGGCGCGGCGGGCGGCGGCAACACGCGGGTGCTGCGCTCGCGCGGCTGGGACGTCGTCGCCACGGACTACGACGAGAACGCCGTCGAGATCGCGCGCTCACGCGGTCTCGACGCGATCCACGCCGACGCCCGTGACCTGCCGCTGCCGTCCTCGTCGTTCGATCTGGTGGTGGCGTTCGAGATCCTCGAACACATCCAGGAGGACGATCAGGCCGCCGCGGAGCTGTTCCGGGTGCTGCGGCCCGGCGGCTCCGCGCTGATCAGCGTCCCGTCCGGAATGGACCTGTGGTCGGCGCACGACGTCGCGGTGCACCACGTGCGGCGGTACGACCGGGCTTCGCTGCGGAAGGTCATGGAGGACGCCGGCTTCGTCGTCGAGGAGCTGTGGAGCTGGAACGTCCTGCTGCGGCCGGTGGTGGCGTTGCGGCGGCGCACGGCGCGCGGCAACGAACTCAACGAGCACACGCCCTGGCTGGTCAACCGGGCCCTGACCGCGATCGTCACGGCCGAGCGTTACCTGCCGATTCGCTCGCGGCGCGGTGTCTCTCTGATCCTGAAGGCGCACAAGCCCTGACGGCTTGCGCGTGAAGGCCCTCTTCCCTCGGCTGAGCCGAGGGAAGGGGGCCTTCACGCGCTTCAGGGTCCTGGACGTTGCGAAAGCCACTTTCGCAACGTTCAACGTTGCGAAAGTGGCTTTCGCATCAAAGGCGCGACCGCTCAGGCAGCGCGCAGACCGGGCCCGGGGACGTCCCAGGCGGTACCGCGGTGCTCGAGGTACCAGTCCACCGTCTTCGCCATGCCTTCTCCCAGCGTGACAAGGGAATCCGGCTCGATGCCGACCGTGAGCAGGGTCGAGACGTCCGCCGTGACCGGCGTGTTCGGTGTCTCACCGGGCCGCATCGGCAGGTCGGTGATGCCCACCCGCGAGTGACCGCGCTGCTCGCACAGGTCGAGCACCAGCTCCGCCACCTCGCGGATGGTGACCGACTCGGCGGGCCCGATCTCGACGGTGTTCTCCAGCACCTGCCCCTCGGCGGCGGCCTCCAGGGAGGCCACCAGGGTGCGGGCGACGTCGCCGACCCACACCATGTCCGAGATCTGCCGTCCGCCGCCGTAGAGCTCCACCGGCATCCCGGACAGCGCCCGGCAGATCAGCGCCGGGGTGATCTTGCGGACCTTCCCCGCGGCGAACGGCGGCGCGGCCTTCTGACGCGGGCCGTAGGCGTTCACCGCGCGGACGCAGTTCACGCGGGTGCCGCGGTCGGCGTTGAACATGCGGACGAACCGCTCGACCGTCGTCTTCGAAATCGAATAGCTGTTGTTCATCCAGTGGTTGCCGACGCAGATGTACACGCCGGGCAGGTCGTACTGGGCGACGGCCTCGAGGAAGTTCAGGCCGCCCATGACGTTGGTCTCCACCGCGGGCCGCGGATTGGTGATCGTCTCCTGGGTGCCCAGCACGGCCGCCAGGTGGATGATCCCGTCGCAATGCGCGGCGAGCTCGGTCAGCGCCGTCGCGTCGCGGATGTCGCCCAGCATGACCTCCCACGGCCCGCCGTCCCCCTCGCCACGATGGTCGAACACGACCGGCGTATGCCCTCGTGCGGCGAGCTCCTCGCAGACGTAACGCCCGATGAACCCGGTGCCACCGGTAACACCAACCTTCATTTTAGCCACCTTTTCCCGATAGGCTGGGAATTCCAGGACTTTCCTTTTCGCAGAATCCCATCGGCGGCTCTTCCCGGACGCCTCCAATACTGCCCCGAAAGGCAGTGCTTTGCACAGCTGCGCGAGGGGGTCGTGAGGGCTAATGAGAACTAGAACGCAATGCCACGTAGCTTGAAGTTGATCTTTACTGGCGACCTTCAGCGGTTGCCGGCCTATTCGATCAAGCTGGATGAGGTGATCGGTAGCGGACCCGGGGTGCGACCGTCCACAAAGGGATGCCAGTCCGGATCATGGCGTCCGGTTTGGGCGCTTTGTGTAGCTGACCGAGGGGGTCGTGAGTGGCGATGAGGGTTAGAACGACCATTACCACTCACGACCCCTCGATGGAATCGCCTGTTTCGTCTTTAATCGGACATGTAGTCGTCGAAATGTGTCCACAGTGGACGCTTGGGCATGGGTGGCCCCCCGTTGGCCAGGGCAACCGAGCGCTTGACCTGCGGCGACCTCCACCACTTGCGATCAAGACCCGTCCAAGGTCGACGTAAGCCACGTGGCATTCGGTCTCAGCCCAGGAACTTCGTCAGCGCGCCGATGACCTGAGCGGGCTGTTCCTCGGAAAGGTAATGCCCCGCCCCGGCGATCTTGACCACCTGCGGATCCACCGCCTTCGACGGCATCACCTGGACGAAGTACCGGTGGTTGAACTCCCCGGCGAGGCCCAGCACCGGCATGGTCAGCTTCCCGTACGCCGAGCCTGCCGCGATGTCCTGGTTGAGCGTCCGGTACCAGCCGTTCCCGGCCCGGACGGCCTCACGCGTGTAGTAGGCCCGCGCGTAGACGCTCCGGTCGAAGTCGTCCACCGCCGACGGCACCACCGAGAGCTGGTCGATCATCGTGTCCACGACGTACCGCGAGCGCCCCGAGACGAGCTGTTCCGGCAGGCCTTGCAGCTGGTTGAACGTCCACCACCACGGCGAGAACTGGCCGGGCGCGCTGGGCAGCAGGGGCAACTGGTAGAGGCTCTTGTCAGGCGCGACCACGTCCATCAGCGCCAGTTTCCCGACCGCCTGCGGGTACTTGATCCCATAGCTGTGCGCGACCATCGCGCCGATGTCGTGGCCGACCAGATCCGCCTTGGCGTACCCGAGCTTGGCGAGCAGCGCGTGGATGTCGGCGGCCAGCGTCTCCTTGTCGTAGCCGGACTGCGGTTTCGACGATCCGCCCATCCCCCGCAGGTCGACGGCGATCACGCGATGGCGCTCGGCCAGCGCCGGCATCACCTTGTGGAACGCCCACCAGGTCTGCGGCCAGCCGGGAAGCAGCACCACCGGGCTGCCGGAACCACCGGCCACGTAATGCAGACGGACACCGTTGACGTCGGCGTGGGAGCTCTGGAACCCGCCCGGCAGGGAGCGGGCGAGCGCCGCGTCCGAATGTCTCCACCCCGTGTTCGCCGCCGCCCCCGTCGCCGTTCCCCCCAGCAGTACCACCGCCGCGACCGCGGCCAGCGCGGTCATGACCCTCTTGAACTTGCGCATGAATTTCTCTCCCACCGCCAGGGAAATGGTCATTGACACCTCAATGATCAGCCGGAAGAGCAGGCCGACGCATCTCGCTGTTTGCGGAGGAAAGAAAAAGAAACCTCGTGAGCGGTAAGGACGGTTAGAACCGTCCTTACCGCTCACGAGGTTATTCAGGCGGCGCGCGATTCCCGGTCGGCCCGCGGCAGCTCGGTCACCGTCGCCCGAGGGGCGGGACGCCGCCGGCTGGCCCGCAGCACCTTCAGCATCAGGCCCGGTTTCATCAGCGCGGTGGGCGGATCGACCAGCCCGGCCACCCGCATGAACGCCGCCGTGACGTCCGGATCGATCGTCGCCGCGTACTGGAGTTTCGCCATGTACGCGTTGCCCATCTTGACCTTCAGTGTCCGCTTCCCTTCCGCGCCGGGGAAGTCGAGGTCACCGCTGGTCGAGATCTCCCACGGGTTGTCGACGACCTTGCCGATCTCGCGCAGGAACCGCCGCGAGTCCGGTTCGGACCGTCGCGAAAGATGCGCTCGCAGCGCCATGGCCTCCATCGACGCGACCGTCATGCCCTGGCCGTACACCGGGTTGAAGCTGCAGAACGCGTCACCGAGCACGAAAAGCCGTTCCGGGAACCGCTTGAGCCGTTCGTAACGCCGCCGCGAACTCGCCGGGAATTTGAACGTCACCGGCTCGATCAACGGCTGGGCGTCCTTCACCGCTTCGTAGATCTCCGGTGCGGGCAACGACTTCACGTAGTCGAGATAGCCGCGCGCGTCGGTCGGCGGGTGGTCGCCGAGGATCCCGGTGAGCGAAAGGATGCACTCGTTTTCGTTCACTTGCCCGAAGAACGCGCCCCGCGGATGCTCGGGCGAGGCGACCGGGTTGATCGACTGCCAGCCGTCGAACATCTCCGGCCGTTTGCGGAACATCCGGGTGGTGTAGGCCAGCCCGATCTTCACGCGTTCCTCGGACGGCCGTTCGAAGCCCAGTTCCTCCAGCCACACCGGCGTCCGCGAACCGCGTCCGGAGGCGTCGACGACCAGGTCCGCGCCGAGCCGTTCCTCCGCCGAACCGTCGCGCGCCTGCACGCGGACCCCGACGATCCGGTTGCCCGCACGCGTGGCGAGCAGGCCGTGGACGTCGGTGCGTTCGCGGTAGGTGACGTTCGGCAGTGCCGCGGTGCGCATGCGCAGATGATGCTCCAGCACCGGGCGCAGCGCGGTGATCGACGGCAGCCCGCTGTCGGCCGGTTTCACCTGCTTCCCGTTGAAGTACCACTTCATCCGCGCCAGATCGCCGACCGGGATCCCGGAGTCCCGCAGTTCGCCGAGCAGGTTCGGGAAGAGCTCTTCGAGGATGAAGTAGCCGCGCGCGTGCAGTCCGTGCGCGTGCCAGGTGTGCGGGGTACCGCGCCGTGGTTTGTCCACGCCCAGCACCTCGTCGCGGTCGACGACCACGACCTCGCGATAGAACTCGGAAAGCACTCTCGCCGCCAGGGTGCCGGCGACGCTGCCGCCGATCACCACCGCGCGTTTGCCGACGGGTTCGTTCATGACCATGGCTCCTTGGTGCTCAGGCCGCGAGGTCGTCGGACGCGGGCGGTGCCTGACCGATCGTGGCCGTGGGGGTGAGCGGCGCCGCCGCCTTGACGCGCCGCGCGGTGCGCAGCACACCGACCACCAGGCTCGGCCGCATCAGCGCGGTCGGCGGGTCGACCAGGCCCGCGGCCCGGAAGAACGCCTCGGTGAACCGGCCGTCGACGGTCGCCGCGGAGTGCAGCTTCGCCATGTAGGCGTTGCCCATCTTGACCTTCAGCGGCCGCGGGCCCTCGACACCGGGGAAGGCGAGGTCGCCGCCCGCCGAGATGTCCCACGGCACGTCGATGATCGGGCTGATCTCCTTGAAGAACCGCAGCGGGCGCACGCCGCCCGCGTCGAGATGCGTGGCCAGTTGCGCGGCCTCCATGGCCGCGACGGTCATGCCCTGGCCGTACACGGGGTTGAACGCGCAGACGCCGTCCCCGATCACGAGCAGGCCCTCGGGGAAGCGGCGCAGCTTGTCGAACCGGCGGCGGACACTGGCGGGCACCCTGAAGCTGGCGATCTCGCTGATCGGCTTCGCGTTGCGCACGGCCCGATGGATCTCGGGCGCGTCGAGTGTCTTGGCGAATTCGAGGAAACCCTTGGCGTCGCGCGGCGGGTGATCACCGAGCAGTCCGGTCTGCGACAGCAAGGCCACGTTCCCCGGCAGGTTCACGAAGAACGCGCCACGCGGGTTGGCGGGCGAGGCGACCGGGTTGATCGCCAGGTCGTCGCCGAACGGGTCGGTGTCCAGCTCGAACAGCCGCGAGGTGTAGGCGAGGTCGATCTTGATCTTCTCCTCGGCCGGGCGCTCGTAGCCGAGTTCCTCCAGCCACACCGACGAACGGCTGCCGCGGCCGGTGGCGTCGACGATGAGGTCGGCGAGCAGCGTCTCGGGCTCGGCGTCCTCACCGGTCACGCGGACACCGGTGACCCGCGCGTGGTCGCCGGTCGCGACCAGCGACTGGATCACCGTGCGTTCGCGAACCTCGACGTTCGGTAGCGCGACGACGCGGCCGCGGACGTGCTCTTCGAGCTCCGGGCGGGTCGCGGACACGCTGAGCAGGCCGGATTCCTTCTGCTGCAGGCGTTTCCCGTTGAAGTACCAGCGCAGGCTGCCGGAGAGGTCACCGCTGGGGATGCCGTCGGCGGTCAGCTCGGCCTGGAGGCCGGGGAAGAGGTCTTCGAGGATCTGCTGGCCGCGTGCGAGCAGCGCGTGCGCGTGATGCGCCTGCGGCACACCGCGGCGGGTTCCGGTGACGCCGACGATCGTGTCACGCTCGACGATCACGACGGAGCGGTAGCGTTCCGAAAGTACGCGGGCGGTCAGCAGGCCGGCCATGCCGCCGCCGAGCACGACGGCGCGTTCGCCAAGGTATTCGCCCATCGCGGGATTCCTCCATTAGGTCTTCGGCCGGGCAGTCGGAGTCCGACACGGGAAGAATCGTCGTCCGCCTTCCGGCCGGCAGCGTCTCTTCGACTGCTTTTTCGGGAAAGCGTTACAGGGCAACCGGTTCTTGAGTGGATCTCCATTCGCGGTTGTTAGCTTCGGGCAGGTAATTCCGGCTGTCGGCGTAGTTGGAGAGGTGTCATGCGCGCAACGACCCAGATCCTCGTGATCGGCGGTGGACCGGCGGGCTCCACCGCGGCCGGGCTTCTGGCCAAAGAGGGCTTCGAGGTCACTCTTCTCGAGCGGGACCACTTCCCGCGCTATCACATCGGCGAATCGCTGCTGCCTTCGTGCCGTCCGATCCTGGAGCGGCTCGGGGTCTGGGACAAGATCGCCGCGGCCGGGTTCCAGCCCAAGGGCGGCGCCTACTACTTCTGGGGTCCCGAGGAATGGGAGGTGCGCTTCCGGCCGCACGGCCGCGACGGCAGCACCAGCGCGTGGCAGGTCATCCGCGCCGACTTCGACAAGATCCTCCTCGACCACGCGCGCGAGGTCGGTGTCGACGTCACCGAGGGCATCGCGGTGAAGAAGCTCGACTTCGACGGCGACCGCCCCGTCGCGGCGCACTGGGCCGAGGCGAAGAACCCGGCCAACAGCGGGCGGATCGAGTTCGACTACCTCGTCGACGCCTCCGGCCGCGGCGGCGTGATGGCCACCAAGTACCTGAAGAACCGCAAGTTCCACAACGTCTTCCGCAACGTCGCCGCCTGGTCGTACTGGAAGGACGCGAAGCAGCTCGACCGCGGGCCGAGCGGTGCGATCACCGTCGCCTCGGTCGGCGACGGGTGGTTCTGGGGGATCCCGCTGCCCGACGGCACGATGAGCGTCGGGCTGGTCACCGGAAGGGACTCCTTCAACGCCGCGCGCAACGAACTCGGCGGCGTGGACCCGGTGTACCACAAGGCGATCGGCGACTGCCCGGCGATACAGCAGCTGCTCGTCGAGGCCGAGCAGGTCACCGAGGTCAAGGTCGAGCAGGACTATTCGTACGCGGCCGATCGGTTCCAGGGCCCCGGTTTCCTGCTCGCCGGCGACGCCGCCTGCTTCCTCGACCCGCTGTTGTCGACCGGTGTGCACCTGGGCACCTACAGCGCCCTGATCGGCACCGCCGCGATCAGCAGTGTCATCCGTGGCGAGATCGGCGAACGCGAGGCCTGGGACTTCTACGAAGTCGTCTACCGCCGCGCCTACGAGCGGCTGCTGGTGCTGGTGTCCACCTTCTACGAGAGCTACCGCGGCAAGGAGCACCACTTCTTCCGCGCACAGCAACTGTCCGAAAAGGACTGGGAAGGGATGGACGTGCAGGCGGCGTTCGACCGGTTCGTCACCGGTATCGCCGACCTCGAGGACACCGAAGAGGTCTACCGCCGGATCCAGGGCCACCTGCTCGGCGAGGAGAGCGGCAAGCACAACCCGCTGGACAACCTCAACCGCGTCCACGAGCACAAGCAGGCTCCGGAGAAGCCCGAAAAGGCGATCAACGGGCTGTACCTGAGCTACGAGCCGCACATCGGCATCCGGCGCGCGTGAGCGCCTCCACTCCTCCATCGGCCCAGGAAGGGTTTCTCATGTCAGCCACGCTCCACGGTATGCCCGAGCGGTTCGACGTCATCGTCATCGGCGGCGGCCCGGCGGGCGCGACCTGCGCCGGTCTCCTCGCGAAGGAGGGGCGTACGGTCCTGGTCCTCGAACGCGAACGCTTTCCCCGCTACCACATCGGCGAATCCCTGATCCCGGTCGGCATGCGCCCGTTGCAGGAGCTGGACCTGCTCGACCGCATGGAGGCCCGCGGCTTCGAGCGCAAGTACGGCGGCAGCCTGGTGTGGGGAAACCGGGACGTGCCATGGAACTTCTCGTTCATGAAGGCCTCGGAAGGCACCTACGCCTACCACACGCGCCGCGCAGACCTGGACACGCTGATCCTCGACCGCGCCCGTGAGCTCGGCGCGTACGTCGTGGAGGAGACGACGGTCAAGGACGTGATCCAGTCCGACACCGGCCGCGTCACCGGCGTCCGGTTCACCCTGCGTGGCTCGGCAGGCGACTACGAGGCCAGTGCCTCGCTGGTCGTCGACGCGTCCGGCCAGTCACGGGTGATCGGCCGGAAGTTCAGCGACATCACCTGGCACAACGAGCTCCGCAATGTCGCGGTCTGGACCTACTACGACAACTGCGACCGGCTTCCCGGCGACGAGTGGACCAACATCCTCATCGAAGGCACCGCCGACGGCTGGTTCTGGGGCATCCCGATCGACAAGGGCACGATGAGCGTCGGCTACGTGACCAAGTCCGATCTCGCGAACGCCGACGACCAGTCGCTGGAGCAGCTCTTCCTACGCGAGCGGGACAAGACCACCCGGCTCAAGGGGCTGCTGGCCAACGCCCGGCAGCACGCCGGGTATCGGACGGCGCGGGACTGGTCCTACACCAACGAAACCTTCTACGGCGACGGCTGGGTGCTCGTCGGTGACGCGGCCGCGTTCGTCGACCCGCTATTCTCGACCGGCGTCGCGCTGGCCACGCTGGCAGGCAGCTCACTGTCCAAAGTGGTCAACCGGATCCTCGACCACCCGGCCATCGAGGAGAAGGCGCTCGACCGGTACGCCGGGAACTACCGTGCCTTCTTCGACGAGATCCGCAACTTCGTCGAGCGGTTCTACGACCGGACGAAGTACAAGGAGTACTACTACGACCTCGCGCAGGAAATCGTCGACCCGGAGCAGCTCCACGCCCCCAGCACCGACTTCGTCACGCTGATCTCCGGGCTGTCGGGCAAGCACCCGCTGTTGAAGATCAACCTCGACGACCTGGTCGCGAACGTCACCGAACCCTGAGCGGAAGGGACATGGTGGAGATCGAACGCCGTCCCGGCCGCCGGGCGCTGCTGGTCTACCTAGGACTGGTCGTGATCCCCGTCGTGGCCGTGATCGTCCTGCTGGGGCAGGGCGAAGGCGGCGCCGGGACGGCCGCCGCGAAGGAGGCGACCGGACCTTCGCTGGTGCAGCTGCTGCTGGCGATCACCGTGGTGATCGGCGCTTGCAAGGTGGTGGGGTGGCTCGCCCAGCGGATCGGGCAGCCCGCGGTGATCGGCGAGATCACCGCGGGCATCCTGCTCGGCCCGTCGGTGCTCGGCGCGTTGTGGCCCTCGGGCGCGGCCGTGCTGCTCCCGAAGGCGGTGGTACCGCAACTGAACGTGGTGGCGCAGCTCGGCGTGATCTTCTTCGTGTTCCTCGCCGGGCTGGAGCTGAACACCAGGCTGCTGCGCGGCCGCGGGCGGCTCGCGCTGGTCGTCAGTCACGTCAGCATCGCACTCCCGTTCCTGCTCGGCGTCGGGCTCGCGATGCTCGCGTACACCCGGTTCGGGACAGGCGGCGGATTCCTGCCGTTCGCACTGTTCTTCGGGGTGTCGATGAGCATCACGGCGTTGCCGGTGCTGGTGCGGATCCTGCACGAGATCGGGCTCTTCCGCAGCGAGATCGGCGTGGTGGCGCTGACCTGCGCCGTGGTCGACGACGTGACCGCGTGGAGCCTGCTGGCGCTGGTGATCGCGCTGACCACGGCGTCGTCGCTGGTCGGGGTGGTGCTGACGGTCGTGCTCACCGCCGCGTTCGTCACGTTGCTCGGCCTGGTGGTCCGGCCGCTGCTGCGGAAGTTCGTGGCCGGGGCTTCGGCGGCGCGGCTGCACCGGGTCGCACCGCTTTCGGTGGTCGGCGTGCTGCTGTGCGCCATGGCGACCGAGTGGATCGGCGTGCACGCGATGTTCGGCGCGTTCGTGTTCGGCGTGGTGTTCCCCCGGGACAACCCGATGGCGACCTGGCTGCACGACAAGGCGGGCGGGCTGACGACGGCGTTGATGCTGCCGTTGTTCTTCGCCTACAGCGGATTGCGCACCGACCTCGGCCTGCTTTCCGGTGGCGGCGCGTGGCTCTGGTGCGGCGCGATCCTGCTCGTGGCCGTCGCCGGCAAGTTCGGTGGCTCGGCGCTGGCCGCGCGGGCGGTCGGCGAGAACTGGAACCGGTCGCTGCAGGTGGGCGCGCTGATGAACTGCCGCGGCTTGACCGAACTGGTGGTGCTCAACATCGGGCTCGACCTCGGCGTGCTGTCCCCGACGCTGTTCACCATGCTGGTGATCATGGCGCTGGTCTCGACCGCGATGGCGGCACCGCTGGCGACCTGGTTCGCCCGCCGCGACGGCCGGAACGTGGTGGATTTCCCCGGCCGCACCTCCGAACGTGCGGCAGCCTGACGCACCGGCAAACGGGAAGACGACCCGGCGTCCGCCCGCTGCGAAGCTGGACCAGTCGACGATCTAGGAGGTCAAGGTGTCGAGCACCGATGTTCCGACGCGGGAGGAACTGGTTCGCCGCGTGGCCGAACTGGCACCCGCACTGAAGAAGCACTCGGCCTGGCAGGAACAGAACCGGCGGGTGCACGAGGAATCCATCGAAGCACTGGCCGAGGCCGGCGTCTTCAAGCTGCGCCGCCCCAAGCGTTACGGCGGCTACGAGGCCGACACCCGCACCCTGGTCGACGTCGCCACCGAGATCGGCAGGGCCGACGGCTCGACCTCCTGGGTGGCCTCGGTGTACTGGATCCCGACCTGGATGGCCTGCCAGTTCCCGGAGGCGGTGCAGGACGAGGTGTTCGCCACCCCGGACGTGCGCGTCTGCGGCACGCTGAGCCCGTCCGCGATGGCCGCGCCGGTCGACGGCGGGGTCGTGGTGAACGGCAAGTGGGGCTTCATCAGCGGGGCCCTGCACGCGCAGTGGCAGGAGATCATCGCGATCCTCGTGCCGCCGGAGGGGGAGCCGTATCCGATCATAGCGCTGGTGCCGATCTCGGATCTGCTGATCGTGGACGACTGGGACACCTCGGGCCTGCGCGGCACCGGCAGCGTTTCGACCGTGGCACAGGACGTCTTCATCCCCGCGGAGCGGGTGCTCCCGTTGCCGGCGGTGCTGGAAGGCCAGGGCGGGGCTTCGTCCTCGATCTACCGGGCGCCGCTGCTCCCGGTCGCCTCGGCGTCTTCGGTGGGCACGCTGGTCGGGATGGCGCGGAGCGCGCAGGACACCTTCCTCAAGCGTCTGCCGGACCGCAAGATCACCTACACCGCCTACGATTCCCAGCGCGAGGCCCCGATCACGCACCATCAGGTGGCCGAAGCGGCGCTGAAGATCGACGAGGCCGGGTTCCACGCGCACCGTCTGTCCACTTTGGTCGACACGAAGACCGAGGACGGCACCCCGTGGAAACTCGAGGAACGCGCGATCGCGAGGGCCGACCTCGGTGCCGTGGTCCGCCGTGCCAAGGAGGGCATCGACATCCTCGCGTCCGCCTCCGGTGGCTCGTCGATCTACCACGGCATCCCGATCCAGCGCATCGCCCGGGACGTCGCCGCGGTCAACCTCCACGCGCTGATGCACCCCAACACCAACACCGAGCTGTACGGCCGCGTGCTCTGCGGGCTCGAGCCCAACACCCTCTACATCTAGGAGGATCCTCCGATGACCACGACCGAAACCGGCACCGCCGCCGACCAGGCGGCGATCGCGGCGCTGACCCAGAAGGTGATCGCCGCGTGGGCCTACCACGACGCCGACGCCTTCGCCGGCGTCTTCACCGAGGACGGCACGATGATCCTTCCCGGTGTGTTCAAGAAGGGCCGCGACGACATCCGGGCGTTCCTGGTGGAATCCTTCGCGGGCAACTACAAGGGCACGCAGGTCACCGGGCGTCCGCTGGAGATCCGCTTCTTCACCCCGGACTCCGGCGTCCTGATCACTCAGGGCGGGGTGCTCGGCCCCGGCGAGACCGAGGTCGCGGACTCCCAGTCGATCCGTGCCTCGTGGACCGTCGTCAAGCGGGACGGCGCGTGGCAGCTGGCGTCCTATCAGAACACTCCGGCGAAGCAGCAGCTGCCGAAGCCGGGCACTGTCTGATCCCTCCCCCATTCGGAACCCGGGCCTCCCCTCCTCAGGGCCCGGGTTCCGCCCTGTCCGGGGGGGCGTGGGTGGCGTTTCGGGTGTGCGGTGGGCGTGGTTGCGCAAGGCGAGTCCGTGAAGGCCTCCTTCCCTACCGTGAAAGTAGGGAAGGAGGCCTTCACCACCACGGATGGCCGGTCGAGGAGGTGTTGTGAAAGTGGCTTTCGCAACGTTGATGGTTGCGAAAGCCACTTTCGCAACACCTCCGCACCGTCCGGTGGGTCGCGAGCAGCGACATGTCGCGAAAGCCACTTTCGGGACATCTGATGTCCCGAAAGTGGCTTTCGCGACATGTCCGTCACCTAGCCGATGCTGAAAACCTCCACCGGATGCGGAATCCGCACGCACCCCGCGGAAACCGCACCCAGCCCGGCGACCGCGTCGAGCAGCTCCGCCCGCCCGGTCCCGCCGCGCCAGGGCTGATGCCGCGCGAAGGTCAGGAACTCCCGAAGACGGTGCGCCGGCTCGGAAACCGGCACCGTGATCTCCGCGCCCACCGTGACGGACCGGAAATCGACGCCGAACCGCGTCAGTTCCTCCGCCAGTGTCCGCGCGAACAACGGACGCTCGATGCCTTGCCGCGCGAGGGATTCCGCGAAAGGCTCGTTCAGCCGGTTCAGCGGCGGCACCGCGACGACCAGCCGCCGGTGCCGGTTGCGCGCCTCCTTCAGCACCGCCATGCCCTCGTCCGCGCCGAGGTAGCACAGCGACTGGACGAACAGGCCGTACTCGGTCGGCGTGATCCGGAGGTCGGCGACGTCGGCCATGCTCGCCGTCAGGACACGATGGCCGCGGACCTTCGGGAGCTCCGCCAGCGTCGCGCGCAGTCGTTCGACCGCTTCGCCGTTGGTGTCGACGCCCTGGAACCACACGGTTCTCCGCGGCACGCGCGCGATGAGCTCCAGTTCGAACATGCCGAACCCGCAGCCGTACGACGTCAGTTCGAGATCGGCGTCCGCACCGATCAGCCTCGACGTCTCCTCGACCATCAGCCGCTGCTGGTCGGTGAGGCTGCGAAAGGTGGCGTTGCAGGTGTTGTAGTCCAGCTCGTCCATCGGCGCTCCCCGGACAGGGCCCCCGAAACACCGGAGCCGTGGCGCGCGCACGCGTCACGGCTCCGGTGATCGAGCGGCGGTTGGTCAGATCCGCTTCTTCAGGGCACGGACCGAAAGCGCCCCGAACACGATCGCGATCACGGCCGCCCAGACCAGGGACCAGATCACCGCCGAGGTGACGTCGTCGCCACCGTTCATCAGTCCGCGGCACGCTTCGAGCAGGATCGCCACCGGGCTGACCTCGGCGAACGCCTGCAGCCAGGACGGCATCGTCTCGACCGGCGCGAACACCCCGCTGACGAAGTTCAGCGGCAGGATCACCGCGAACGCGAACACCTGGACCTTCTCCGCCTGGTCGGCGGCGACACCCACCAGGGTGGGCACCCAGGAGAACGCGATCGCGAACACCAGCAGCAGCAACCCGGCCGCGAGCACGCCGAGGAAGCCCTTCTCCGGCCGGAAGCCGAGCAGCAGCCCGACACCGACCACCAGCAGCACGGACCAGACCTGCTTGAACTGGTCGCCGATGATCCGGCCGGCCAGCGGCGCCCAGCGCGCGATCGGCAGCGAACGGAACCGGTCGAACACGCCCTGCGACAGGTCGGTGTTGAGGCCGATGCCGACGTTGATGGTCGCGAACAGCATGCTCATCACCAGCATGCCGGGGATCATGAACTGCAGGTACGCGCTCCGGTCACCGGAGATCGCGCCACCGAACACGAAGGTGAACAGCAGCGTGAAGATGATCGGCTGGAAACTGATGTCGGCCAGCTGCTTCGGCTCGTGCTTGACCGAAACGGTGCTGCGCCAGGCCAGCGTGAACATCTGCGAGATGCCCTGGAAGAACCCGACCCTGGCCGACAACTGCCGCGGTGGCAGCGTCGTGGTCGCGGCGGTCATCGGATCTCCTCCTCGGTCTCTTCGGCGGGCTCCTCGGCCGGGCGCCCGGTGAGGCTCAGGAACACCTCGTCCAGGCTGGAGCTGCGCAGGGACAGCTCGCCGATGACGATGCCCGCCTCCTCCAGCCGCCGGACCGCGCCGGGCAGGGCCGCCGGGTCGGTGACCGGGACGCTGACGACCTGGCCCGAGACGTCCGGCGTCGCGCCGGCGATCTCGCCGACCAGCCGCACGACCTTCTCGAGGTCGCCGGCCTGGGCGCCGCGCACCGTCAGGCGCTGGGCGCCGGTGCTGGCCTTGAGCTCGTCCGGGGTGCCCTTGGCGATCACCTTGCCGTGGTCGACGACCACGATCTCGTCGGCGAGCGCGTCGGCCTCCTCCAGGTACTGCGTGGTCAGCAGCACCGTGACGCCGTCGGCGACCAGGCCGCGTACGACGTCCCACAGTTCGAGCCTGCTGCGCGGGTCGAGACCGGTGGTCGGCTCGTCCAGGAACAGCAGTCGCGCGTCCCCGACCAGGCTGGCGGCCAGGTCGAGCCGACGGCGCATACCGCCCGAGTAACCCTTCGCCGCCCGGCCACCCGCCTCGGTGAGGGAAAACCGCTCCAGGAGCTCGTGCGCGCGGGCCTTGGCCGCCCGCCGCGAGAGGCCGAGCAGCCGTCCGATCAGCAGCAGGTTTTCGACACCGGTCAGGCTTTCGTCGACCGACGCGTACTGACCGGTCAAGCCGATCAGCTGCCGCACCTGGTGGGCGTCCTTCTCGATGTCGTACCCGGCCACGGTGGCGTGGCCCTCGTCCGGTGTCACCAGCGTGGACAGGACCCGGACCGTGGTGGTCTTCCCGGCGCCGTTCGGGCCGAGCACCCCGAGCACGGTGCCCGAGCGGACGGTCAAGTCGACCCCGTCGAGCGCGGTCGTCTCGCCGAACCGTTTCACCAGCCCTTCGGCGTGGATCGCGAATTCAGTCTCGGTCCCCCGCGGCCCCGGGCCGGCCCTCGACGCGGTCGCGGGTTCGACGTTCTGCAACATGACGCACTACCTTCCTGTTCCTCACAACGGAGACACTCTCGTGCGGTTACATCATGCGAGGAAGTGCGGCGTGGGAGCAGTGAATGGTTAACCTTCCGGGTATGAATTCTTCATTTTTGGGATGATTGTCCCATCGTGAAAAAACCGCACCTTCGCCGAGAATACCGACGGGACGCTCCGGAGTCCTTCTCCATAAATGCGGTAAATAATCGTGGCCCGTTCCCGAATACCGCTGCTAACCTGCGAATGTCCGCCTCTCGGCGAAATTCCGCTGACCAGCACGGAAGGGAGCGCACGCCTCATGGTCGCCGTCATCACCGCAGCTCCGCGGGCCAGCACGGTCTTCGCGGGATTCGCCGCGTACGGCGCTTTGTGGGGTCCGTACCTTTCGATGCTGCCGGACGTCCGCCACGCCACCGGCGCCGGTGAAGCGCAATTGGGCGCCGCATTGCTGATCGGCGCGCTCGCGGCGATGCCGGCGATGTTCGCTGTCGGCCGCCTGCTCGACCGGTTCGGCCGCCCGGTGGCGGTCTCGACCTTCGCCGGATTCGCGCTCATCGCGCCGACACCGGCTTTGGCCGGATCCGTTCCGGCCTTGTTCCTGACCCTGGGATTGTTCGGATTCGGTTCGGGTGCCTGCAATGTCGTCGTGGTCGCGCTGGCGGCGTCCGCCGAAGCGGGCGACGGGCCCCGCGTGATGAACCGCGCGCACGCGTTGTTCAGCATCGGCCTGTTGACGTGCAGCCTCGGCACCGGGGCGGCCCGGACCGCGGGAGTACCCGCCGAAGTGATCGCGCTGACGCTTTCGGCACTGGTCGTGTTCGGCGCGATCGTGGCGAGGAATTCCGTGCCGGGACGGCTGGTGCGCCAGGGCCGCGAACCGGGACGGCGGCTGCGGCTCGGCCCGGCGGTCCTGCTGCTGTGCCTGCTGGCGGCGCTGGCCATGGTCGTGGAAAGCGGCGTCCAGCAATGGAGCGCGGTGTTCCTGGCCGACGTCACCCGCGCGCCGGTCGGGATCTCGGCGGCCGCGCCCGGCATCTTCGCCGCCGGTATGGCACTGGGCCGGTTCGGCGGGCACTGGCTGTCCGGCCGCGCGTCGGATCGCCTGGTACTGCTCACTTCCGGCGCGCTTTCCGGGGTGGGCGTGCTGATGCTGTCGATGGCCGACGCGCCGGTGCACGGCCTGCTCGGCACCGCCGTGGTGGGCGGTGCGATCTCGGTGTCGACGCCCACCGTCTACGGGCTGATCGGCCGCGGCGCGACCGCGGAGGACCGCGGCGCGGTGATCGGCTCGGCGGCGTCACTGGCCAGTGTCGGCCTCTTGCTCGGCCCGGCCGTGGTCGGCCAGATCGCCGGGCACACCGACCTGCGGGTCGCCATCGCGGCGTTGTCCGTGGCCTCGGTCGCGGTCTGCCTGCTCGCGCTGCGCGTGCCCGCACGGAACCAATGATCGGAGGATGGACCCGATGGGCGACGTAACAGGGGGTCGCGGAGGCTCGGACTTCGCCGAAGGGCGGCAGCGGCGGCAGCTCGTCGGGGACGACATCCCCGACGGCTGCCCGTTCGGTTCACGGCAGCGCGACGGACGCCGTGAATGGCTGGTGAGCGGCTATTCCGAAACGCGCGATTTCCTGCGCGACAAGCGCTTCAGCCGGGCCGTGCTGGCCGAGACGACCCATCCGCGCGGGCCGGCCACCCGGATGTCGGTGACCGACCTGGACCCGCCGAGGCACACCCGGATCCGGAAGCTGATCGGCGGTGCGTTCTCCGCCCGCCGTGCGGAGCAGCTGCGCGACTACGTCGAAACCACCGCCGTCGGGCTGCTCGGCAGGCTGATCGACACGGATCCCACCGCGGATCTGATCGCCGACTTCTGCGCACCGCTGACCTTCACCGCGCAGGCCGAGCTGCTGGGTGTGCCGCCGTCGCGGCGCGAAGCCCTCCGCAAACGCGCGAACGCGCGGCTCGGCAAGCCGGGCTCCCCGCGATCCGCCGTCTACCAAGGCGAACTGCTGTTGCACGACGAGGTCGCGATGATGCTCACCGACACCGAGGACCCGCCGTCCGGGCTGATGGCCGAACTCATCGAGGCACACCGCTCTGGCGCGCTCGACGAAACGGAACTGACCGGGCTGGCGGCGTCGCTGTTCTTCGACGGGCACGCGCTGGCGGCCGCGCAGATCGCCAACGCGGTGTTCTGCCTGATCTCCCGGCCGGGCCTGCTGGCCTCGCTGGACGCGGACCCGGCGCTGCTGGACGCGGCCGTCGAGGAAACGCTCCGGTACAGCCCCGCGGTGAACTTCAGCATGACACGGGTCGCGACGGAGGAGGTCACCATCGCGGGCACCCGGATCGAGCCCGGCGATCTGATGACCGCGCTCCTGCCGGTGGTCAACCGCGACGAAGACGTCTTCGCCGATCCGGACCGGTTCGCGATGGACAGGAACGGCAGGCATCTGTCGTTCGGGCACGGGACGCACCATTGCCTCGGCGCCCACCTCGCGCGGGTCGAGATCCAGTCGGCGCTGCGCGCGCTTTCCCGTCGTGCGCCGGAACTCTGCCTCGCCGTACCCGAAGATTCCCTGGAATGGACCGTCTCCCCGACGATGCGCGCATTGTCCGCGCTGCCGGTCCGCTGGACTTCTTCCGGCGTGCTCGATCCTTTGGAGCGTCGCGCGCGGCGGTGGGAAGATCGGCCCGCGGCCTGAACACAGGCCTGGAGGAAAACGAAGGAGTTCGTCATGCGGGAAATCGCCGCGGGATTGTTCATGTCCCTGGACGGGGTGGCCGAACGGCCCGACCGCTGGATGGGGCAGTACTGGTCCGACGAGATGAGCGAAGGCATCGCCGAGAGCCTCGCCGCTTCGGACGCCATTCTGATGGGCAAGGACACGTACCTCGCCTTCGAAGAGATGTGGAAGCCGCAGGGTGACAGCAATCCGATGGCGGCGTTCCTCAACGGCACGCACAAATACGTCGTTTCTTCGACGTTGGACGAAGCCTCGCTGACCTGGCCGGACACGAGCCTGATCACCGGTGACATCGCCGGTGAGATCACCCGGCTGAAGGAAGGCCCCGGCAAGACGATCCGGGTGCCCGGCAGCCCGAAGCTCGTCCAATGGCTGCTCGCCGAAGGACTCCTGGACGAACTGGCGCTCAACATCATGCCGCTGGTGGCAGGCGAGGGCATGAAACTGTTCGACGGCACGGGCAAGGAGATCCCGCTGAAGCTCACCCGCGCGAACGCGCTGAAAACCGGCGTCATCGGCGCCGTCTACACCCGCTCCTGAATTCACCGGAACCGTGAAAATTTCATTGTTCCGTCGTGACGAGATCATGGCCCGATCACACACGAATCGACTACCGGGCATTCGGCGGCGCTGCGATACTGGTGAGCAGGCGCGATCATGCACGCGCACCGGCGAGGAAAGGAAATTCTGTGACTGCCGCAGCCCGCAAGACCAAGCAACCGGCGGGTGAGGGAATCCGCGTCACCGGCGCTCACGAGAACAACCTGAAGGACGTCTCACTCGAACTCCCGAAGAACCAGATCACGGTTTTCGTCGGGGTTTCGGGTTCCGGGAAGTCCTCCGTCGTGTTCGACACGATCGCCGTCGAGGCGCAGCGTCAGCTGAACGCCACCTTCCCCTGGTTCATCCGCAACCAGCTGCCCAAACACGAACGCCCGCATGTGGACGGCATCGAGAACCTGACCACCCCGGTGATCGTCGACCAGCGTCCGCTCGGCGGGAACGCGCGCTCGACGGTCGGCACGGTCGCCGACATCCATCCGCTGCTGCGGGTGTTGTTCTCGCGTCAGGGAAAGCCCAGCGCGGGCAATCCTTCGCTGTATTCGTTCAACGACCCCAACGGGATGTGCCCCGACTGCGAGGGGATCGGCCGCGCGCTGCGCCCGGACCCCGAGCTGATGCTCGACATGACGAAGTCGCTCGACGAGGGCGCGATCCTGGTGCCGGGCTATCCGGTCGGCAGCCCCGGCTGGCAGTTCTACGCCAACCACGACGCCATCAACCCGGCCAAGAAGCTCAACAAGTACACCGCGAAGGAGATGGACACCCTTCTGCACGGCAAGGAGGGCAAGGTCCAGCTCACCTTCAAGAACGGCAAGACGCAGACCCTGACGTTCGAGGGCCTGGTCGCGAACTTCACCCGCCGCCATCTCAAACGTGACACCGGGTCGATGAGCGAGAAGACCCGCGCCCAGGCGGAGAAGTTCATCACCGAGGGACCTTGCCCGGCCTGCCGCGGCGGACGGCTGAGCGAGGCGGCGCTGGCGACCAAGCTGGCGGGCAAGAACATCGCGCAGTGGTGCGAGCTGCAGATCACCGATCTGATCGAGCTGATCAAGTCCATCAAGGACAAGCAGACCGCCGCGATGGCGCAGGGCGTGCTGGCCGCGCTCGAACGCATCGAGGCGATCGGCCTCGGCTACCTTTCGCTGGACCGGGCGACGACGTCGCTGTCCGGCGGTGAGGGGCAACGGCTCAAGCTGGTCAAGCACCTGGGCAGCGACCTCACCGGGCTGACCTACATCTTCGACGAGCCCAGTGTCGGCCTGCACCCCCGCGATGTCGGACGGCTCAACGATCTGCTGCGGGCGTTGCGGGACAAGGGGAACACGATCCTCGTGGTCGAACACGACCCGGACGTCATCGAGATCGCCGATCACATCGTCGAGATCGGGCCGCGCGCGGGCGTGCACGGCGGCGAGGTCGTGTTCCAGGGGACGTACCGGCAGCTGCGCGCCGGCAAGACGTTGACCGGGACCGGGCTGGCGCGATCGGGTGTCGTCAAGGAGGATCCTCGGCGGGCCAAGGGAAAGCTGTCGATCAAGCGGGCTTCGCTGCACAACCTGAAGAACGTGTCGGTCGACATCCCGACCGGTGTGCTCACCGCCGTCACCGGCGTCGCGGGTTCGGGCAAGAGCTCGTTGATCTCCGGTGTCTTCCGCGAGGCGCATCCGGACGCGATCTTCGTGGACCAGACGCCGATCGCGGCGTCGTCCCGCTCGACTCCGGCGACTTACCTCGGCCTGATGGACCCGGTGCGCAAGCTCTTCGCGAAGGCGAGCGGCGCGAACGCGGCGCTGTTCAGCTTCAACTCGCAGGGCGCTTGCGAGGAATGTCAGGGCCGCGGTGTGCTGATCACCGAAGTGTCCTATATGGACCCGATCACCACGCACTGTGAAAGCTGTGACGGGCGGCGGTTCAAGGACGAGGTGCTCGCGCACAAGCTGCGGGGCAAGTCGATCGCCGACGTGCTGGAGCTGTCCGCGGAACAGGCGGCGGAGTACTTCATCGAGGCCCCGGTACTGGCGAAGGTGAACGCGCTGATCGAGACCGGGCTCGGGTATCTCGGGCTGGGTCAAGCGCTGAGCACGCTGTCCGGCGGTGAACGTCAGCGGATCAAGCTGGCGGACCGGCTTTCCGGCGGCGGCAACGTCTACATCCTCGACGAGCCGACCACCGGCCTGCACATGACCGACATCGACATGCTGCTGGGCCTGCTCAACGGCATGGTCGACGCGGGCAACACGGTGGTGGTGATCGAGCACAACCTGGCGGTGATCGAACAGGCGGACTGGATCATCGACCTCGGGCCCGGCGGCGGCAAGAACGGCGGCGAGATCGTCTTCACCGGCCCGCCCGAGAAACTCCTGACCGCGGAAAGCTCGCTGACCGGCGAGTACCTCAAGCGCTACCAACAGGCCGGCTGACAGCAGGCTCTTCGATGAAGGGGACGTCCCAGGCGGGGCGTCCCCTTCATCGCGTTCGGCGCAGGATTCGAGACGCCCCGCGCCCTCGGCGGCGGCCAAGCTGGAAGCCGGTGCGGCGAGGAGGCGCGGATGGCGGTGCGGCTGGTACTGACCGGCGGGCTGGAATGCCTGGATCCGATTCCGGAAAGCGAACGCGCGACGGTTTTCACCGCGTTGTTCGCCGTCTGCGACGGATCCGCTTTCCTGACCTACGGTGTTTTCAAAGTCGGCGGCGGTCCCGGCCGTTTCCTGTTGACCGTCGCGCCCGCGCTGGCGATCCGGGTGCGGATCGATTGGGCGCGTTCGGAATTCGAGTTGCTCGGGCTCAGCAGGGAACCCGTCGAGTGGCCGCGAGAACTGGATGTGCTCTGAGCACTGTGAATCCCGTAGGATGACGACGGAGCCACTGAACTGGGGTGCGAGGTGCTTCGTGGTGATCAAAGTGCTGCTTGCCGAAGACATGCACATGGTTCGCGGGGCGCTCGCCGCCCTGCTGAACATGGAATCCGATATCGAAGTGGTCGCCCAAGTCGCCGCGGGTGACCAGATCCTTCCGACGGCGAAATCCGTCCGGCCCGATATCGCGATCCTCGACATAGACCTGCCGGGCAAGGACGGTTTGACCGCGGCCATGGAGATCCGCGAAAGCCTGCCCGGCTGCCATACACTGATCCTCACCAGCCTCGGCCGCCCCGGCACGGTCCGGCGCGCGCTGGACGCGAAGGTCAACGGCTTCCTGCTCAAGGACGCGCCGTCGGACGAACTGGCCGACGCGGTGCGGTCGGTCGCGATCGGCCGCCGGGTGATCGACAGCGAATTGGCGCTCGCCGCCTGGGAAACCGACGACTGCCCGCTGACCACCCGCGAGATCGAGATCCTCCGGGTGACCGCGCGCGGGCGCACCGTCGCCGACATCGCGGCCGAACTGTTCCTGTCGCCGGGCACGGTCCGGAACCATCTGGCGGCGATCGTCACGAAGCTCAACGCCCGCAACCGGGTGCACGCGATCCGTATCGCGACCGATGCGGAATGGCTGTGACGTCTCGTTGAGGTAGCGAGCACGCGTGTGTGTGGTGTGTGGAAATAGGGACGTTCAATGTCTCTATTTCCACACACCCCCTCGTGACCGGACCTGTCACGCCAGGACTGTGTGGGTTTCTGGTCATCCAACGCCCCAAAATCCACACAGTCGGCGTCGCCCCGATCCCGCGGTCCGTGAAGGGCCCCTTGAGGGACCCAGGGTCCCTCAAGGGGCCCTTCACGGACATCTGCCCGTTCGATTAGAGGTTCTCACCTTCTCCTTGACGCTCGCAGCGGCACCGCTATAACCTCTAACTATCGCAACAAGTGATAACAACAGGCGAAGGAGAAGCACCATGTTCGGCAAGCGCGCGGCCCTGCTCACCATCCCGCTGGCCATCGCGGGCGTCCTCGGGGCAACGGCACCGGCCCAGGCCGCCCCCGCCCACCACACCAAACCGACTTCGCTTACCTGCCAAGGAAAAGGCATCGACCGATCGGCCAAGGTGCACTACCGGACCGAGACCTTCATCAAGGCGCCGCTGCGCACGATCTGGAATCTGCAGACCGACGTGGAGGCGTGGCCGTCCTGGCAGAACCCGGTCATCCCCGTCACCATGAAGCGGCTGGACGACGGCCCGCTGCGCAAGCATTCCCGGTTCCAGTGGACCATCCCCGTCCCGCCCGGCATGCCGTACCCGCCCGGCGACGTGACCATCGTTTCCACCGTCCGGCAACTCCAGCCCGGTAAATGCATCCGCTGGACAGGACCGCTCGACGGCCCCGGCGGCATGCACATCGACGGCGTCCACGTCTGGAACTTCGTCAAGGTGCCCGGTGGCGTCATCGTCCGCACCGAGGAGAGCCACACCGGCCCTCAGGTCGACAAGGACGTGCCCGGCTCCACCGAGATGCTCGGGCAGGGACTCGAAATCTGGCTTAAGGACCTCGAGAAGGCCGCCGAGCACCGGTAGCGGGGACGTCCGGGCGGGGCCGGGCTCACTTGCCCCGGACCCGCCGAACGACGCCACCCGGCTCGATCCGTTCCACCGTGAAACCCTCGCGCTCGAAGAAGAGTCCCGCGGATTCGTCCGCCAAAAGATGCTCGGCGTACACCCGCCCGACGTCTGCGGGCAACCGTCCGATGAGGACTTCGAGCAATCGCGAGCCCAATCCGCGATGCCGAGGAAGCGTGTACAGCTTGCGGATCACTTGCTCATCGCCGTCGAGACCGCCCTGCCCGACGCCGGCCAGGCGCCCGCTGTCGTCGGCGACCACGACCGCACCGCGGGCGACGGCCCCGGCGATGTTCGTCGTGTTCCACCACATCCGCACCTGCCGCGCGGCCTCTGCCTCGCCGATCAACGGAGCGTAGTGCTCGCGGACGTGCTCCTCGCCGAAGCGGCAGATGGCCATGACGTCGTCGCGATCCGCGTCCCGCACGACCGGCCCGTTTTCCATCGCCTGCCCCGATCCGCCACCCCGGAGGCACTTTCGGGCACTCTCTGATCATCCGGCTTGTCCCGGTGCACGTCCGGTGGTAACGATACGGGCGATCCACCTCGCGACCTCTCGCAATTTCCCCGAATCGCGACCCAGCCCATCGAGCCAAGGCGACGCATGCAACCCAATTTCGACGCAGGTGAGGACTTCGCACTCCTTCTGGAGCGAGAGGCCAGGAAACTCGAGGAAAAGGCCCAAGCACTGACGGCCGCGTTCACCGCCTCGGCGTCCACGGTGACCTCCCCCGACGGCTCGGTGACGGTGACGGTCGAGGCCAACGGTTCGCTGAGCGCCATCGAGTTCGGCAACCGGGCCACCTCGCTGGGGCCCGCGCGGCTCTCCTCGCTGGTCATGCAGACGGTGCGCCAGGCCCAGCGCAAGACCGTCGAGAAGGTCACCGAGTCCTACACCGAGATCAACGGCGAAGACGAGGCCGCCCAGTTGGTCCGCACGTTCCTGCCCAAGGTCGAGGACGAGACGCCGGACGAGCCGGAACAGGACAAGTGGGCCCCCGAGGCGCACAACGAGCCGCCGCGTCCTCAGGCGGGGTACCGGCCGCCGCCACCTCCGCAGGCGGGCCCGCCGCAGCCCGGCCGCCCCGTGCGGCCGCCGAACCCACCGGCGCCGCGAACCCGGCGACCGGCCTCCCCCGACGACGATGAAATGAGCCCCTGGTGACCGGATTCGGTGTCAAGACGGAGGACATGACCGAGTTCACCGGTCACCTCGGCAGACTCGAGGACGCGCTGCGCAAGAGCGCCGACATGGTGGGCAGTTGCGTGGCGGACCCCGGCATCTTCGGCATCTTCGGCGGCCAGATCTACGGCGCCGGCGCGAGCATGCACTGCGGGAAGGCGCGGGACCAGCTGAACAAGTACTCGGAGAACGTGCAGGAGTTCTCGGACAGGGTGCGCGAGGCGGCGAAGCGGTACAACGCCAACGAGGAGGAGACCGAGAGGCTGATCACCGAAGCCGGCAAGGGGATCGACGAGGTGAAGGTCAAGTGAGCGACGAGTACCACCGCAACGATTTCGGGAACAACACCGGCACCAAGGCCGGCGACTTCAAGGACGAGAAGAACAGCTTCCTCGCGGGCAGCGGCGACACCACGGGCGCGGGCTTCTTCGATTCCGCGTTCTCGCTGAAGAAGGCCGTCGACGAAGGGGACAGCCTCAGCATCGGACTGGCCTCGGCGGGGATGGCGATCGAGATCCTCGGCATGGTCGCCGATCCGATCGGATCGCTGCTCACCGCCGGGATCGGCTGGCTGATCGAGCACATCGTCATCTTCCGCTGGCCGTTGGACTTCCTGCTGGGAGACCCGAAGGGCATCGAGGCGGCCAAGACGGCGATCTACAAAGAGGGCGCGGAGGTGCGGGAGTGGGCGAAGGACCACGCCGCCGCCACCGCCAAGTTCACGGAGAAGTGGACGGGCGAGGCCGCCGACACCTTCCGCGCCGACATGGAAGGCGTCGCCGCCCAGATCGACGCGCTCGCCGGATACATCGAATTCGCGGGCAAGCAGATGGGGATCGCCGGCGCCGTCATCGGCGCGGTCCGCGGCATCGTCCGCGACATCATCGCCATGACGCTGGCAGGCATCCTCAAGGCGGCGATCGTCGCGGTGGCACTGGCGCCGGTCACCTTCGGCGGTTCGATCATCGCGGCGATCACCTCCATCATGAGCACGGTCGCGGTGGCGATCGCCAAGATCGCCAAGCAGATCGCCGACGTCGCCAAGAAGCTCGCCGAGATGCTCAAGATCCTGGCGAAGACCCGCGGCGCGGCCGACGACGTCGTCAAGCTGACCCTCGGCGGCGGCAAGATCACCCTGCCCAAGCCGAAACCCGGTGGCGGGACACCGATGCCCGGTGGCAAGAAGCCGATCGAAGGCCCGCCCCCGAAGCCGGGCGACAGCACTCCGGACGCGACGCCCGACGCTCCGAAGCCCAAACCGGAGAAGCTCGGCGACATACCCCCGAGGGTGGTGCGCGAGAAGCTGGCGAAGGAGTTGGAGGGGCATCCCGACGCCAAGAAGATCTTGGAGCGGTACGACTACTGGAGCAGCTTCCCGATCGGCGATCTGAAAACGAGGTTCCCCAAGGCGGCGGACGCGCTCGGAAAGCTCGAAGCCGGGCTCAAAATCCTCAGCGACCCGACCTACGGCGCCTCGGGCATGGCGGGGAAGACCGTCGTCGAGTTGACGAAGGCCATCCCGCCCGCCGCGAAAGAGACACCGCCGGAGGACAAGGAAGAGCAGTAAGGGGCAGGCGGCCCTGTACCGGTGTTCCGGGACAGGGCCGCCTGTGATTTCGTTCGGGTCATGACTGAACGGGTGAACATCTCCTCCGGCGGCGACTACGAGACGGTCTTCGGCTACAGCCGGGCGGTGCGCGTCGGCGAGCACATCCACGTTTCCGGGACCACGGCGCGCGAGCCCGCCCGCTCGGGTGACGCGTACGAGCAGGCGGTGGCCGTGCTTTCGATCATCGAGGCGGCGCTGCGGGACGCCGGCTCGAGCATGGTCGCGGTGGTCCGCACGGTCACCTACGTCACCGACATCAAGGACGCCGACCTGGTGGCGCGGGCGCACCGGGAAGCCTTCGGCGACGTGCTGCCCGCGGCCACCATGGTCGAGGTGTCGGCGTTGCTCGACCCGAAGATGAAGGTCGAGATCGAGGCCTACGCCATCGAGAAGTAGCTCATCCGCCGTGGTCGTGGCCCGGCATCGGAAGCAGCCGTGACACGCTGTCTTCGGTGCCGGGGGCGACGATGACGAACTGGCCCATCATCCCTTTGTCCTCGTGGCGCAGGATGTGGCAGTGGTACATGTAGGGCGCCGCCGGATCCGCGTGGCGCCCGAATTCGACGGCGAGTTTCACGGTGGCCTCCTTCGGCACGTAGACGGTGTCCTTGGGGCCGCTCAGATAGGCGGGCGGCGGCGCGCCGTTGATCTCGAGAACGCGGAACGCGACCTCGTGGATGTGGAAGTTGTGCGTGTAGGTCGTGTTGTGGATCTCCCAGATCTCGCGCGCGCCCGCCGGGACGACCTCGTCGATCCGCGTCATGTCCATGTCCTTGCCGTTGATCTCCGAACCGGTCAGCGTCATGCGCCGGACGCGGGCGCCCGGTGGTGCCTCGGGCAAGGCGGCCGAGGAGAGCCGCGCGGGCAACGGTGACGCGTCCCGTCGCGGTCCCGCCGCGATGATCTTGAGCAGATCGAAGTCGCCCTCCTCGATGTCCGTCGCCGCGTCGGTCCGCTCGCCGACGCTCCGGAGCACCACCTGCTCCCCGGGAGCGAAGGAGGCGACGATCTCCAGCCGTTCGCCGGGGCTGAGCACCGCCCGCCGGACGGCCGCCGGGCCGGGCAGGAGGCCGCCGTCGGTGCCGATCACGTGGAACTCGCGGCCGTCGGCGAATTCGAGGAAGTAGATCCGGGCGTTCGACGCGTTCAGCACCCGGAACCGGATCCGGCCGGCGGGCACCTCGGCGAACGGATCGAACGTGCCGTTGACCAGGATCGTGTCGCCGATCAACCCGAAGGTGCCGCCGAAGTCCTCCACGAGCTGTCCGTCCGAGTCGAGCCGCTTGTCCTGGAGGATCAGGGGGATGTCGTCCACGCCGTAGTCCGACGGCAGACCGGCCGCGTCCGCCTCGGGGTCCACGATCTGGATCATCCCCGCCAGGCCGCGATAGACGTGGCGGGCGGTCTGTTCGTGCGGATGCGGGTGGTACCAGCCGGTGGCGGCGGGCTGGTCGATCGTCCATTCCGGACGCCAGGTCGCGCCCGGAGCGATCGTCTGATGTGGACCGCCGTCCATCCGCGCCGGCAGGCGCATCCCGTGCCAGTGCAGCGTGGTCGGCTCACCGATCCGGTTGGTGACGGCCATCGCCACCCGGTCGCCGCGGCGCATGCGGAGCGTCGGGCCGAGGTGGTCGCCGTTGATGCCCCACGTGCTCGCCCGCAGGCCCGGGATCAGTTCGGTGCTTCCCGGGCGGAGGGTGAGCTCGAACCGGCGGATACCGGAGGCGTCCGGATCCGGCGACAGCAGTGGCGGCACCCGCAGGCGGTTGGCGAACGCTCCCGGCCGATGGGCCGTTTCCGCCGAACAGCCCGCGACGACGGTACCGGCGGCCACGAGCGCGCCGAGCTTCAAGAAGGAACGTCGGTCCATGACGCGATGATCTCGGCGAGCGGGCGCCCGGCGCGTCGGCCGGGAACGGTAATCCGGGATATCCGACCGGCGCGGTACGTCATCCCGGTGCGGTAGCCCCTTTGCCCGTCGAGGGCGGACGCGCGCCGGGGCGGGCTCGGCCAGAGTCGCCACCATGAGAAAACTCGTCACGACGGCGATCGCCGTCGCCGCTTTCCTGACCGGTTCACCCGCGCTGGCCGAGCCGGGCGGACTGGATCTCACCGTCACCCAAGCGGGTTTCACCGCACCGTCGATCGTCCGCGCGGGCGTCCTCACCCTGTCGGTGCGGTCGGAAGATCCGGCGGGCGCGTGGGTGGGCCTGGTGCGGCTGCGCCCGGGAGTCGCACTCGAAACCTATACGGCGCACCTGAAACAGGCGATGTCTGACGACCCCGCCGACGCGATGGCGGGTGGCAGGGCCGTCACCGCCGACGCCGAGATGTTCGGCGGTGTCGCCGTGGGCGCCGTCCCGGCGGCGGCCGAGATCGCCGTGTCCCCGGGTGACTACCACCTGGTGGATTTCCGTGACGTCGCCGAGCCGGACTTCCTCTCACGGATCCGGCCGCTGCGGATCGGCCCGGGGACGTCGCCGAAAGCGGCCAAGGCGACGGCGGCGATCATCGCGACCGACGACGGATTCCTCGCGCCGCGTTCCCTCACGTCCGGTGCGCCGGTGTTCGTGCTCAACGCGTCCGGCCAGTTCACCGAAGCCATGCTGCTGCCGGTGCGGCCGGGGACCGCGCTCGCCGACCTCGACGCCTTCTTCTCCCGCACCGGGCCGAGCCCGTTCACCGGCAGGCCGACGGGGGTCGTGCCGCTGTCGCCGTGGCGTTCGGCGATACTCACCACGGCGCTCCCTCCCGGCGAGTACGCGCTGGTCACCTGGGTGCGCGACCTGCGCACCGGGGAACCGCTGGCGCTGCGCGGCGCACGTGCCCTGGTGCGCGTTGCCTGACATCACAGAGGTCCTGATGAGCGTGAGACGACCCACGACCGCCGAGACCGCGACCGGGATCGGCGTCGCGGCGCTCGTGGCCGTCTCGGCGGTGACGCGGATCGGGCCGAGCGGACCGGAAGGAACGCTCGGCCCGGCCGGTGCCGTCCTGATCGTCCTGCTGGCCGCGCTGATCACCGCACGCCGGATCTTCCCGTTCGGGGTGCTGGTGGCCGTCAACGCGGTCGTCGCGGCGTGGTTCGTCCTCGACTTCCCCGGCAGGCTGATCACCGTGGCGGCGCTCATCGCCTGCTACACCGTCGCGGCCGAACGCGGCTGGCGGCTCGGCGCGGCGGCCTGGGCGGTCACCGCCGCGGTGTCCACCGTCGTGGTGCACGGCACCCTCGGCGTGGCGTGGTTCGACGACCGGGCGGTGAACGCGCTTTCGCTGGAACTGGCCGCGGTGGCGCTCGGTTCCGCCGTCCACTACCACCGCGCGTACGCCAAGGGCGCGCGGGAAGAGGCACTGCGGCTGCGGTTGCGGGAAACCGAACAGCGGCTGGAGATCGCCCGCGAACTGCACGACGTGGTCGGCCACACCATGGTGACGATCAGCGTGCAGGCCGGCGTCGCGACCCATGTGCTGGAACGGAACCCGGACCAGGGCGCGGCCGCGCTGCGCACCATCAAGACGATCAGCGACGAGGGGCTCGCCGAGGTCCAAGCGCTGCTCGGCATGCTTCGCGTCGACGGGACCGCGGCCGACCGTGGCGGCCTCGCCCGGCTGGAGACCCTGCTGGACGTGACGAGGGCGACCGGTGTCCAGGTGGAACTGGTGGTGCGGGGCGAACGCCGCTCCTTGCCGCCGAGGGTGGACCTGGCCGCGTTCCGGACCGTGCAGGAAGCGCTGACCAACGCGCGGCGGCACGCGCGGCCGACGTCGATCCGGGTCTGTCTGCTCTATGGTGACGACGTGCTGGAGATCGGGGTTCGCAACGACGGAGCGGGCGAAAGCGCCCCATCTCCCACCGGTGGCAACGGGATCACCGGACTGCGCTCGCGGGCCGAGGCTTTGGGCGGGACCCTGCACGCTTCGCGGACCGGTGAGACCTTCGAGGTCACCGTCACGCTCCCCACTCGTGCGGAGGACCACTGATGCCCGTCCGGGTTCTCATCGCCGACGACCAGTCCCTGGTCCGGGCGGGTTTCCGGGTGCTGGTGGAATCCGAGGACGACATGGAGGTCGTCGGCGAGGCCGGAGACGGAGCCACCGCGGCCGCCCTCGCCGAGCGCCTCCGCCCCGATGTGGTCCTGATGGACGTGCAGATGCCCGGCACCGACGGGATCGAGGGCATCCGGCGCATCACCGCGAACCCGGAGCTGTCGGCGGTCCGCGTCCTGATCCTCACCACTTTCGACACCGAGGAGTACGCGGTCGCGGGCATCACCGCGGGCGCGAGCGGTTTCCTGCTCAAGAACACCGCGCCCGCCCAGCTCCTGCACGGCATCCGGGTGGTGGCGGGTGGTGAGGAACTGCTGGCCCCCGGGCTGACCCGCAGGCTGATCGCGCGGCTCGTCACCCCCGCGCGGGCGACGGTGGACGACACGGTGTTCGCCGAACTCACCGTGCGGGAACGGGAAATCGTCGCGCTCGTCGCCGAGGGGCTGAGCAACGCGGAGATCACCGACCGGTTGTTCATCAGCATGGCGACGACCAAGACCCACGTCAGCCGCGCGCTGAGCAAACTCGGCGCGCGCGACCGGGCTCAGCTGGTCGCCATGGCCTATCAGCACGGCCTGGTCAGCCCACCCGAGCCCGGCCGGTGAACTAGACCCGGTAGGTCACATGGACCGCGCCCCTGCCCGCGGCCGCGCTCACCTGGACGAGGGACGCGGGGCTCGCGCCTTCGAACAAGCGGGTGCCGCCGCCGACCATCTCCGGCACGACGTGCAGCCGCAGTTCGTCGACGTGGCCACCGGCGAGCGCCTGCTGGACGACCGAAGCCCCGCCCGCGATCACGACGTCACGCCCGGCCGCCGTTTCGTGTGCCCGCCGGAGCGCCTCCTCGACCCCGGTGACGAAAGAGAACCGGGTCGGTCCCTTCACCAGATCGGGTCCCGGCCGATGAGTGACGACGTACACCGGCATCCCCCAGGTCCCGTCCTCGCCCCACAGCCCGATCCCCACGTCGAACAGCGTCCTGCCGATGACGAACGCGCCGGTGTTCTCGAACATCACCCGGGCCGCCGCCTTGTCGACGTCGTCCGGATCCTCCATGCTCCACGCGGTGAGCCGCTGTCCCGCGGTCCCGAACGGCGCGTCCACACCGACGCCTTCGCCCGCCACGTATCCGTCCAGCGACGGGCTGATGTCGACGATCGTCTTCCCCACCGGGGCCTCCCTTGTCCGTTTCCCCGATTGTGGGCACGGGGGCGGGCGCACACATCCGTCCACAGTGGTACATCCGGCCGTACCCCGTGGGGATGACGGTCACCTCCCGAAAGACCCCACCAGTGCTTCGGGAGCTTCGCGCGTCGCGTAGAGCTTCCAGAAGGCGTCGGCGAAGACGTCCGGGTGGATCACTTCAGGCTCGAAGTCCATCGGGCTCGCCGTGAGTGCCCGGTGCGGCACGCTGCCCTCGATGAGCGCGCCGACGTTGACGGCCCCGGCGTAGATCCCCTTCTCCGCGAGCACCGCGTTCAGGTTGTGGAAGTAGTTCCGCAGCGCTGCCTGCGCCATCCCGACGTTGCCGAGGAACGGCGCCGGGTACAGACCGGATTGCCCGGCGGTGAACAGGATCGCGCCCTCGCCGCGCTCGGTCATATCCGGCAGGACGGCCCGCACGAGTGCCACCGCGGACACCAGGAACCGGTCGAGGATGAGCCGGAGGTTCTCCGGAGCCACGTCGAGCACCGGCACGATGCCCTCGCCCATGGTCCCGCCGCCGGGGTTGAACGCGACCGCGTCGATCCGGCCGATGGCGGTGACGGCGGACGCGATCTGGACCGGCTCGTAGACGTCGGCGACGAACCCGCTCGCCTCGATGCCGTCGCGGTCGAGTTCGGCGACGAGCGCGTCGAGGTTCTCGGTGGTGCGCGCGACGAGGGCGATCCGGAAGCCCTCGCGGCCGAACCGGCGGGCGAGCGAAAGTCCCAGCACCGGCCCGGCGCCGAAGATCGCGAGTGTCTTGGTCATCTGTCCTCCAGAGTTAAGTTGAGGTCTTCCTCAACTTATACCCGTAACTTGAGGATGCCTTCAACTTGACTACGATGCCGTCATGACCAAACCCCTGCGGAAGGACGCTCAGCGCAACCGCGACCTGCTGATCGAGGCGGCCCGGGGGCTCTACGCCGAGCGCGGCCTCGACGTCGCGCTCGAAGAGATCGCCAAGACCGCGGGCGTCAGCATCGGCACGCTGTACAACCACTTCCCGCAGCGGGCGGATCTGGTGAACGCCGTGTTCGCCGACCGGACCGAGACCGTCGCGAAACTGGCCGAACACGTGCTCTCCCTCGACGACGCCTGGATCGGCTTGACGTCGTTCGTCGAACGGGTCTGCGAACTGCAGGCCGCCGACCGCGGCTACAACGAACTGGCTTCGACGCGGCCACCGCAGGCCGAAGATCTCGAACGCGGCTACGAACTCATGACCCGGATCGTCGAACGCGCCAAGGAGAGCGGCACCCTGCGCGACGACTTCACCCTCGAGGACATGGCCTTCGTGACCTGGGGCATCGCGCGCACCGTGGAAGCGACCGCGACCGTCCGGCCGGAGGTGTGGCGCCGCCACCTCGCGCTGCTGTTCGACGGGATGCGAGCGCCCGCCGCGAACCCGCTGCCGGAGCCCCCGCTGAGGCCCGCCGAACTGGCCCGCGTCATGGGCGGCTGCGACTGAGTGGCGGTGACCACCAAGGCAACCCTCCGCCCCTCCGGCGCGTGTACACCCCGGAGGGGAAACCATGAAGACGAAACTCTTGCTCATCGCCCTGACCCTGTTCGTGACGACGGCCTGTTCCGGGGAGCCACCGCCGGCTCCCGCGACGGTCACCGCCACCCCGTCGTCCTCGGCGCCCGCCGGGCCGGACGCCAAGACCGTCGCCTGGCTCGACGGAGTATGCGGCGCGGTGTACGGCTACATGAAGGCTTCCAACGACTACGCGAGTAAGCAACGATCGGGCACGGAAGTCACCCGCGGCGCACTGAAGGAAGAACTCGGGATCCGCGCGGGATTCGCGGGCAAGGTCGTCGACGAACTGACCGCGCTGCCCCCGTCGCCGATTCCCGGCGGCGACGCGGTAAGGAAGTCCCTTGTGGACCAATACGCCGCCGCCAGGGACGCGGCGACCGCGGGCAAACGGCAGTTGGAGAAGTCGGGGAACGACGCCGCCATGGACGCGGCGATCAAGGCGATGGACGCCACGCAGAAACCGATCACGGAAACCCCCGACCTCATGCCGGCGCTCAAAATCGACACGCAGGAGCTGATGGCCGCCGCCGCGGAGGCCAAGAAGTGCGCGCCCGCTTAGGCTTTCCGGGCCCGTTCGCGCTCGTGTCGCGAAAGCTTCTTTCGGGACATCAGACGTCGCGAAAGTGGCTTTCGCGACACATCTCCGGACCCATGTGGCTCATCAGGCCGCGTCGGCGACGTGTTGCGAAAGCCACTTTCGCAACCTTCAACGTTGCGAAAGTGGCTTTCGCAACGTGCCACCTTTGCCTTACCCCTCAATAGAACCGAAGGCGCGCCACCTTTGCCTCACCGCACCATTCAGGCGGGCGGAGTGAAACCGGGCGGCATCACCATCGGCCGCCCGGCGTTCAACCCACCGTCGACGAGAACCGAAGTCCCGGTCAGGTAGCCGAAATCCGACGACGCCAAAGCAAGGACCGCCGAAGCGATCTCACCGGCCTCCCCCATCCGCGGCAGGCCATGGACGTTCAACGGCCCCCAAGCCTTCTTGAACCGTGCCCACAAATCGTCCGGAATACCCGGCGGCCGTACCAGCCGGGTGTCGGTCGTCCCCGGATCGATCGACAGCACCCGGATGCCCTTCGCGCCGTAGTCCAACGCCGCCGCGCGCACGAGACCCTGCACGGCGCGTTTGCTCGACGTGTAGGCGGCGTGCCCCGGCCTGGTCTGGTCGGCCTGCGCCGAAGCGGTGCAGACGATCACCCCGCCGCCCGCCTTCAGCAGATGCGGCACCTCGTACTTGATCGAGAGGAACACGCCCCGCGCGTTGGTGCGCTGCACGTCCTCCCATTCGTCGACGGAGATCTCGTGCAGCGGCTTGCCGAGGTGGATCCCGGCGTTGTTGAACGCGATGTCGAGCCCTCCGTACCGGCGAGCGACGCCGTCCACGAAGGCCTGCACCTGTTCGGGAACCCGGACGTCCGCCCGGAAATAGGTCGCCTCCCCGCCCGCGCGGCGGATCTCCCGTTCGACCCCGCGGCCGAGTTCTTCCCGCCTGCCACAGAAACCGACCTTGGCCCCGGCCGCGGCGAAGGCGATGGCCGTCTCGCGGCCGATCCCCGACGTCGCCCCGGTGACGATCACGACCTTACCCGCGAACCGCCGCCGGTCTTCCCCCGCCGTGGCCGTGTTCGCCGCCAGCATCGCGACACCGGCCGCCGCCGCGCCCCCGAGCACCGCGCGCCTGCCCACTGCTTCGCCCACAGTTCCCTCCAGATGGATAGTCATACTTTCCAAAACAGAAAGTAGGACTATCCATCTGAGAGACCTCTCAAGAATCGAGTTCCGGCCTGATCCCGCCCGCCGCGGCGAGCGCGCGATGCAGCGCCAGTTCCGCCGTCGGCCCTTCGGCGAGGACGATCCCGGTGCACGAACGCTGATCGGTGAGATGCCGGATCTCGTTACCGGGGCTCGCCGTCGGGTACCACTCCGGCGCGCCGGGCAGGCCGGGCAGCCTGTCGAGCCCCGACCAGCCCTTCAGCACGCCTTCCTCGGCCGGGTACACCAGGACGAACCCGATCCCCGGCCCTCCCCCGATCTTCTGGGTGAGCAGGGCGGGTTCCTCGCCCACCGCCATGGCGATCATCGCGGAATAGACGTTGGTGTCCAACGACCGGCACAACGCCTCGCCGAGCATCGCCCCGCCGATCCGGATGTTGATCTCGACGACCTCCGGGCCGTCGGCGGTGAGCACGAATTCGGTGTGCGCGAAGCCCTGCTCGTGTCCGGCGGCCTTGAGCACGCGGCCGATCCAGTCGGCGAGCCCGGCGTACTCCGCTTCGGGGAAGGCCACCGGGAACGCCGCGGCCTCCTCTCGCCGGACGGGTTCGGGCGAGAGCTGGCGGGAGAGGATCCCGAGCAGCCGCGTCCTTCCCTGCCAGGTCACGGTTTCCGCGCTGTAGAGCGGTCCGGCGAAGTACGGTTCGGCGATCAGGTGCCCCTTGAGCGGCGTTTCCTTCGCCTCCAGCCTCGCCCGGTCGAGTTCGGCCTGATCGCGGACGAGCCACACCCCACGTGACGACGTTCCCGAAGAGTCCTTGACCACCAAGGGAAATCCGAGCTCCTCGGCGACCATGACGGGCACCGGCCTGCCGCGGGTGAGCCCGTGTTCGTACAGCAGATCACGCACCGCGCCCTTGTCCCGCAGCACCCGGACGGCGGCCGCGTCCGGACCGGGCAGGCCGAGCCGGGCGGTGAGTTCCGCGCCCGGCAGCGCCCAGGTGTCCGTCGAGTTGATGATCCCGGCGAGGTCCGGGATGGCGCGCAACGCGGTTTCGCAGGCATCGATGTCGGTGGTGTCGATGTCGACGACCTCGACCCTGTCCGGCCCGAGCGTGCCGAGTTCGTAGCGGTAGATGTCGCGGTTTCCGGTGAACAGAACCAGTTTCCGCCCGGCCTCCGCCGCCGCGTCGGCCAGCCTGCCCAGGCCGAAGGTGAGTGCTTCCAACAGGACGACGGTCACGACGCCCGCTCCTTCCGGTACAACGGCAGCGAGGGTTTCCCGAAGCGGCGGCGCCGCCAGTCCATCGTGGCCCACGGCAGGGCGAGGTCGTCCAGCGACGCGATCTCGCGCGGCGCGAGCGAAGCCGGGTCGACCGCCTCCCGATGCCGGGAGAAAACCCTTGCCGTGTAACGGTGCCCGGTGTCGGCGCCGATCACCACATGCGTCCGGTCCGGATTCCGCGCCGCCTCCCAGCCCGCGACGAGATACGCGGCGCCGGTGGACAACCCGGCGAACACGGCGTGCTCACGCATCAGGCCGACGGTCGCGGCCATGGCGTGCACGAAATCCAGCCAGTGGATCCGGTCGTACAGCTCGTGGTCGACGTTGTCGAACGGGATGGCCGAGCCGATCCCCGCGATGATCGCGTCCGGATCGGTGAACCGTTCGCTGCCGAAGGTGACGCTGCCGAAGGGCTGGACGCCCGTCAGCCGGACGTCCGGATCGCGTTCGCGCAACGAGCGGGCGATCCCGCCGGTCGACGCGCCGGTGCCCACGCTGCCGACGACGGTGAGCGGCCCGGACGGCAGGGCGCGGGCGACGAGGTCGGCGACCTCGGCATAACCCAGGTAGTGCACGGGATCGTGGTACTGGCGCATCCAGTGCATGTCCGGATGCCGGTCCAGGAGTTCGCGCACGCGCGCGACCCGGCGCCGCTGGTCGAGGCGGAGGTCGTCCGACGGCGGCATCTGATCCACCGTCGCGCCGAGGATCTCCAGCTGCGAACGCATCGTGAGGTCGACGGTGGTGGACGCGACGATGTGGCAGCGCAGACCGTAGCGGTGGCAGGCCATCGCCAGCGCGAGCGCGTAGATCCCGCTGGAGCTGTCGATCAGCGTCTGTCCTTTTCGGACCGATCCGTCGGCGAGCAGCGATCGCACGGCGCCGAGCGCGGCGTAGACCTTCAGCGTTTCGAAGCGGATCAGCACGACGTTCGGTTCGAGCCGGATCAACGACGGCGTCTTGATCGCGTCGGTGACGTGTTCGTGGACCAGCGCGGACATCGCGGTCACCGGCCGATCGAGCGCAGGTACGCGGCCAGCGATTCGGCGCCCGCCGCGTTGCGCGGTCCGCTCACGAGATCACCGTAGGAGATGACGTGGAACCGGTTGTCGCGCACGGCGGGCGTGTTCTTCAGCTGTGGCGACGATTTCACGAACGCGATCTTGTCCTGCGCGGGCTGGTCAGCGTAGTCCACCACGACGATCACCTCGGGCTCGGCCTTCACCACCGCTTCCCAGCCGACACTGCCCCAGCCGTCCTGCAACTCGCGGAAGACGTTCGTGCCGCCTGCCGCGTCGATGATGTCGTTGGGAGCGGCGTGTTTTCCGGCGGTGAACGGCTGATCGGTGCCGGAATCGTAGACGAACACCTTGGCGGGCGGCGATTTCGGCGCTCCGGCGCGGACCTTGTCGAAGCGTCCCTTGAGTTCCGCGACCAGTTCGTCGGCCCGCTGACGGACACCGAAGATGTCACCGAGGTTGCGCAGGTCGGTGTAGAGCGCTTCGAGCGGCGTCACCTCCGACTTCGCGGTGGGATACTCCCAGCAGGTCTCGGTGTGCAGGTAGCTGCGGATGCCGACCTGTTCCAGCAGTTTCGGCGTGATGCCGCGTTCCTCGCTGAATCCGGAGTTCCAGCCCGCGATCACCCAATCCGCCTTGGCGTTCACCAGGATCTCGCGGGTGACCCGCGAGGTGCCGAGCCGTTCGACCTTGGCGTAATCGTCCTTCCACGGCGAACCGGCGATCGACGGGTCGCCGAGCGAGTTCATCACGTAGCCGCGCATCCGGCCGGCCAGCCCGAGCGCGAACAGCTTCTCGGCACCGGAAACGTCGTACGCCACCGGACGTTGTGGCGCCGGGAAGGTGACCTGCGCGCCGCAGTTGGTCACCGTGGCCTGTGCCTGCGCGGTCGGACCTGCCTCGACCTGGGCACCGCAGGCGCTCAGGAGCAGTGCCGCGGCGAAGAGCGCGGTCACCCTGGACGGCTTCATCGTGAGATCCCCTCGGTTTCGTCGGCGGGAAGGTCGTAGAGCAGTTGGAGCGCGCCGGTCACGGGATGGGTCACCCGAGTGACCTCGACGCCGAACACGGCGTGGACCGTTTCCGGCGTGAGCACCTCGGCCGGCGTGCCGCAGGCGGCGAGCGATCCGGCGCGCAGCAACGCGATCCGGTGGCAGACGGCGGCGGCGAGGTTGAGATCGTGCAGTGCGACGAGCACGGTGAGCCCGCAGTCACGCAGGAATTTCAGCAGTTCCACCTGGTGACGGACGTCGAGATGGTTGGTCGGCTCGTCGAGGACCAGTACCTCCGGTTCCTGCACGAGCGCCCTCGCCACCAGCACCCGCTGCCGTTCGCCGCCCGAAAGCGTCAGCACACTGCGCTGCGCGAGATGGGTGATGTCCATCCGCCGCAACGCTTCCCGGCACAGCGCGCGTTCACGGGCAGAAAGCCGGAGGTTGCCGCGCTGATGCGGCGACCGGCCGAGCGCGACGACCTCCTCGACGGTGAAGTCGAGATCCGCCCGGCTGTCCTGGGTGAGCGCGGCGATCCGGCGGGCGGTGTCGCGCAGGCCCTGCTCCGCGATGTCGGTCCCGTCGAGCAGGACGGCGCCGCCGGACGGGGCCAGCGCGCGGTAGACACAGCGCAACGCGGTCGACTTGCCGCTGCCGTTGGGGCCGAGGAGGCCGACGACCTCGCCCAAGCCGACGTCCAAACGCAGCTCACGGAGCAACGTCGTCCCGGCCACCTCGACGGAAAGTTCGCGCAGCGACAGCATCAGCGACCTCCGAACGCGTAGCCGCGGCGCCGCATCACGACGAGGAACACCGGAACGCCGATCAGCGCGGTGATCACGCCGAGCGGCAGTTCCTCGGGGGCGACGAGCGTGCGGGCCAGCAGATCGACCCACACCAGGAAGACCGCGCCCACCAGCGGCGCGAGCGCCAGCACCCGGCGATGCCCCGAACCGGCGATCATCCGCACCACATGCGGCAGGACCAGCCCGACGAAGCCGATCGAGCCGCTGACCGCCACGAGCAACCCGGTGACGACCGCGGTGAGCAGGAAGAGCCAGCGGCGCAAGGCGGCGGCGTCGGTGCCGAGGCTCATCGCGGTCTCGTCACCCATGGACAGGACGTCGAGCGCGGTTCCGTAGCGCAGCAGGACCACGACCGCGACCGCCACGCCGAGCGCGGCCAGCGGCAGTGACGCCCATGTCGCGGAGCCGAGGCTGCCGAGCAGCCAGAACAGCACGGTCTGCGCGGCCTGACCGTTCGGCGAGAGGTAGACGAGCACGCTCATCACGGCCTGGAAGGCATACGTGAGCGCGACCCCGGTGAGCACGAGACGCAACGGCGTCAGGCCGAATCTGCTGCGGGCGGCCAGATACACCAGCGCGGTCGCGCCGAGCGCGCCGAGGAACGCGGCCGTCGACAGCGCCAGCACGCCGAGCCCGGCGAACAGGCCGAACACCACGACGGCCGCGGCGCCGACCGAAGCGCCCGACGAGATCCCGAGCACGAACGGATCGGCGAGGGCGTTGCGGACCAGCGCCTGCACGGCCACCCCGACCACCGCGAGCCCGGCGCCGACCACGGCCGCCAGCAGCACCCTCGGCGTGCGGACCTGCCAGACGATCGAGTACCCGGTGACCTCGTCGCCGGTGATGGTGCCGCCGGTGATCGCCTTTCCCAGGTAGCGCAGGACATCCGCGAGCGCGACGTTCGACGGGCCGAGCGCGATGCCCGCGATCAGCGAGATCGCGAGCGCGACCGAAAGCAGGAGCACCGGACCGGTGAGCCGGAGTGGCCGCACAGTGTCGTCGTCCGGTTCCGCGAAGAGGCGGAGCGGCTCAGGCACGTTCACCACGCACGATCAGGCGGCGCGCGTGGTTGTCGTACGGCGAACCGTCGAAGTCGCCGAAGCATTCGACGCCGGTGAAGCCCGCCGTCTCGAACAGCGCCTTCAGTTCCGCGGCGCTGTACAGGAAGGAGACGATCGACGCCCGCTTCGCCTCGCCGCCGCGAACCAGGGTCCACTCGGTTTCGAGGCGCGACCAGTCGTCGAGGATGGTGTCGCGCATGAACACCGTCCCGCCGTCGACGTCGACCGCCTTCGGCCTGCCGACCCAGCCGGCCAGCACCTCCTTGCCGAGCACGTCGATCAGGAGCCTGCCGCCGGGCGCGAGGCTGGCGTGGGCGTTGCGCAGCACCGTGAGGTTGTCGCCGGGGTCGGTGAAGTAGCCGAAGGACGTGTACATGTTGATGATCAGGTCGTACGCGCCGGGCTCGGTGTACTCGAGCATGTCGGCCTGGATCAGCTTCGCGGCGACGCCCGCGTTTTCGCAGGCCTCGCGCGCGCGTTCGAGCATCGCCGGGCTCAGGTCGACGCCGGTCACATCGGCGCCCCTCTTGGCCAGCGGCACGACGTGGATCGCCGGACCGCACGCCAGGTCGAGCACTCTTGCGCCGTCGGCGACTTCCAGCAGCGGCGACGTGGCCGTCAGGCGTTCGGCCTCCTCGGCCCGGCTGGGCGGGAACATCACGTCCGCGAAGCCGACCCACAGGTCGTCGTCCTCGTACCAGTGCATCTCTCTCCGCTCGCCGGGCCGCACGATTCAGCCCCACAAGTCGTCGAAAGGTCGTCTTCGGTTCCCGGCGTCGCCAAACTCCCGGCCACGGTAGGGCCCAGCGTGTTCGTATTCGTGTGCGGAGCCGGTAGTGGGCTGAAGGCTCCCTTCGCCGAGTCCGATGCGACGAAAGGAGCCTTCGACCCAGCCGGAAGCGGGCTTCCCGTGACTGGTCGGACGTCACGTGTGATCCGACGGACGACACGCGTGATCAGATGGACGACACATCCGCGGTCAGGCTCCGCCGCGAGTCGTCCGTCCAGACACGCGTGTCGTCCGCCGGATCACACGAGACCCGGCCAGGCACTCACGGAGGCGGAATCAAATCGATCAGAAACGTCTGGTCCGGCGCCCCCGAACAGCGTTCCCGCACGACCTCGGTCCCCGCCACGGTGTCCAGATCGCGCAGGCCGAGGCACTGGCTGGTGCCGGCGGGCCGGATGACGAACCGCCCCGGTTCCGCCGGACCGGCCGAGCCGATGGTGAACAGCTGGTCCATACCATCGTCGTCACAGTCGTCGCGGGGTTCGAGCAGGTCGTGTCCCAGCCCTTCGTTCACGACCGTGACACAGCCGACCCCGGTCTCCGGATGGTGCCACTGGATCTGCACGGCGTTCTCCTCCCCGACGGGGTCGAGGAACAGATGCGGCGACGCGTCACCGCCACAGGTCTGCTGGGCGACGATCTTTCCGGAGTAGAGGCGGGTCCGGTCCGTCCCTTCGGCCAGGCAGAACTCGGGTGAGCGCGCGGGCCGGATCCGCACCCAGCTGCCCACCTCCCGCACGTCCAGCCCGGGTACCACGACCGCGGTCTCCTTCGCCTTGGAGGACGCCCCGAAGGAGCGCGTCAGATATCCCAACGTCCCGACGAGGACGACGCTCATGAACGCGGCCACGATCATCGGCGCCCGCCAGCGCCGACGGCGGCGGGGCGCCGCTTCGGGTTCCGGCGGCGTGACGGCTTCCACTTTCGTCTCGTCGGCCGTCCGCGGCTGCGCCCCCATCGCGATCCGCGTCCGGGAGTCGAGCCACCGCCGTACCTCTTCGTCGTTCAACCCGCACGCGCGCGTGAACGTCTCCACGAACGACTCGCGCGGCAGTGTGGTGCGGCCGAGGGTGGTCGCGACCGTACTCGCCGGAAGTGTTCCCCCGAGTTCTTTCGCCCGCCCGGCCAGCTGCCGATAAGTCAATCCGGACCACGTTCTCAATACACGCAGTGCCGCCGTGAACTCAGCCGGTGAAGCCGCGGAGTCCGGTGGGTGAACCGTCGTCGGCGACTCCCCGTCGCCGTCCCCCTCTTCAACGATCATCGCTCTAGATTGACTGAGGCGATCTGAGCCGCGATACCGCCATTCAGCGGCGCCGGAATCTGCTGTTCGGGCCACTCGAACGATTTCGAACAAGGCCGAACTACCCGAAGGTTGCCCCTGCGCTGGTCAGGAAGTCAGGCTGGCGTCAGCCGGCCACCAAGCCGGTCATGACTGGGGAGGCCCGGGAATGCCGGGCCGGAGAAAATGAGCAAACCAGAGGAATCCGTACGACCATCGTCAAGGACGACGGTGAACCCGGCGGAAACACCTGGTTCATCTCGGAAGGCGTCCACTGAAATCTCCGTTCTGAAGACCGGATGACGTCTGCCGCCACCAGAATCCGGTGTCGGCCACTGATTCCGAAGAATCATCCTCGTGCGCCGCCTTTCTGAGCACACGCGAGGAACGAAGGCTGCGAATCCAGCAGCAGACCACTTGTTCACGGACCAAACCTGTATTCGCCCGATGACCGTGCGTCGACATAAGCATTCGCACTGTCCTCCGGCGATATGGGTCGGTCCTGTTCGAACGCGGTCGTCCCTGAATGGCGAACACCGGATTGTGGAGCGTTGTTGATGCGAAACGGTCAAAATGATACGGCCGAATGGCAGGTAGCCGTCGTCGGCGGGGGTAATGCGGGACTCTGCGCGGGGATAGCCGCATTGCAGGCGGGCGCGACCTCGGTCGGCGTCTTCGAAGCCGCACCGAAAGAACTACGCGGCGGGAACAGTTCCCTGACCAGGACCATGCGTTTCTCCTGGCAGGGAAGCCCTTTCATCGCGGGCCTGCTGCGACAGGCGGACAAGGACCGGGTCGAAGAGATTCTGGCCGGCCGCTCCGGCTACAGCGACGAGCAGTACCTCGAAGACTGGTTGCGCGTGTCCGGCGACCAGGTGGACGTCGCGCTCATCGAGTCGATCATCCGCCGTTCGACGGACACGATCGCCTGGATGCGCGACTTCGGGCAGCGCTGGGCGCCGAGACCGACCCCGCTTCCCGGCGACGTGCCGATCGTCCTCGACGGCGGCGGCCAGAGCCTGCAGGACCGGAACTTCGACCGGTTCGAACGGCTCGGCGGAGCGGTCTCCTACGACAGCGCGGTCACCGGCTTCGAGAGGACCGCCGACGGCCGGTACCTGCTCCACGGTTCCGGTCCCGCGTTCCCGGCGATCGCCGACTCGCTCGTGCTGGCGTCGGCGGGCTTCGAGGCGAACGACCGGCTGCGTGAACGTCACCTCGGCGAGGCATGGCGGGACGTGAAGCTGCGCGGGGTCCCGTTCAACGAAGGCGCTCCCCTGACGGCGGCCGTCGAGCTCGGCGCGGACACGGCGGGCAACTGGGAAAAGTGCCACACCACGCCGCAGGGCATCGAGCTGCCCGACCACATGCTGCCGGGGCAGATGCACAAATCCCACGGCCTCGCCCGGTACGCCTATCCGCTCGGTGTCGTGGTCAACCGGGAGGGACTCCGGTTCTTCGACGAATCCGGCGGCTACAGCAACCTCACCTACGTCACGCTGGGCCAGAAGATCCAGGAGCAGCCGGGGAGGACGGCCTTCCAGATCTTCGACGACAAGGTCGTCTCGGCGGGCTCGCTCCCCAAGGGCTATGTCGGCGATCCCGCGTCGGTGACCGTCTCCTCCATCGAGGAAGGCGCCCGGCGGCTCGGGATCGACGCCGCGAACCTGACCGCCGAGATCGAGCGGCTGCACGCGGACCAGGACGAAAAGCGGCTCGACACCCCGCCGTACCTGTTCGTCCCGGTGGTCTGCGGGCTGACCTTCACCTACGGCGGGCTCTCCGTGACCCCGGACGCCGAAGTGCGCGGCGGCGGCGAGCCGATCAGCGGCCTCTACGCCGCGGGCGTGATCGTCGGCGGTCTTTACGACCAGGGCTATCCGGGCGGCACCGGCCTGATGGCGGGCGCCGTGCTCGGCCGGGCGGCGGGTACGTCCGCCGCCCGCCACGCCATCCGAGCACGGGAAGGGGAAGCCCGTGTCGGCACCGTCGCTGGCTGAGAGGACGATCGTCATCGTCGGGCTCGGCAAGATCGGGTCGCTGTACGCCGCTTGTTACGGCCAAGCGGGACACCGGATCCGCACCGTGGACATCGGCGACGGGGCCGACTGGGTGCGGGTCGCCCAGGTGCCGGATCCGGCGTCGGTCGACGCCTGGGTGGTCGCCACCCCGACGGCGACCCATCTCGCGGTCGTCGACGAAATCCTGCGGCGGCAGCCCGATGCCCGTGTCCTGCTGGAGAAACCGGCCTGCTACCCGGAGGACCTCGCGGGTCTCGGCCGCACGGTCCGGCGTCATCCCCGCGCCCGGATCATCGTCAATGACGTGTATTCGCACAGCGAAGCCGTGCAGCGCTTCGCGGCGTCCGTGCGGGAGCTCCGCGAGTCCGATCCCATCCGGAAGATCACCATCGAGTTCACCAAGAACCGGGAACTCGACGTCGCGAACGGCAGGTTCGTCGACACCCAGTACGGCGAAGCCGGCTACGAGGGCTTCCACATGTTGAGCATTCTGCGTTCGCTCCTCCCCGCCGAGCAGTACCGGGCCTATCTGCGCACGGTGCCCTCCTCGGTGACGGCGGAGATGCGAGTGCGGACCGAGGCCGCGGGCCTGCCCGACGTCGAGCTCTACACGTCGTCGACCGGCGCCATCGCCTTCCCCGAGCTGGCCGGATTCGCTTTCCCCGAAAGCGTTTCGAGGAACTTCATCGCCCCGGCGGCCATCCCGTACGGCTCCGAGTTCCGGTACCGCTTCGCGGACGTGGAACTCCGGTCCGGGAAACACGCCACGTTGGTCTTCGAACCCCTCTTCGGCGCGGACCCCGATTACAAGAACATCCACGCGGTCCACGTCCGTGGCACGGCGCCGGCGCGCCATTTCCTCATCGCCGTCAATCATTTCAAGGAGGCGCTTCTGACGCAGCTGGACCTTTTGCGGCACCTCGACGAGGGCACCACGGTGGTCCGCCCCGCGGAGCACCGGTTCCTCGCCGCGCTGGGTTCGGCCATGTTCACCGGAACTTTCCCGCAGGCAACGGAAAACGAGAAGTACGCACGAATTGGGAGCGAAGCATGACGCGAAGCATCGAGGATCTTTCGACACTGTTGCGGCCGGCCAAGGACATGCTGCCCGAGGTCGCGGAGCGCGACGTGGCGCTGGCCGAGGTCACCGGCCAGGTCAAGAACGACGACGCCGCCCGCGCGTTGTTCGCGAAGGCGTGCCGGTTCGAGGCGCCCTACACCGCGAGCTGGATCCACGGGCCCGGCGACGAATCCCCTTACCTGTCCCTGGAACTGGCGGCGTCCTCGTTGGACGACGACCGCTATCGCGCCCTGCTCGCCGACGTCGTGCTGTCGACGTCGACCTCGATCCCGTTCGACTACCGCGCGCTGGCCGCGGAAAGGCTCGTGCAGGTCGGCGCGGGCGAGTTCACCGGCGCCCTCCAGGACGTGGTCGATTCCTACGAGCCGCTGCCCAAACGCGGCCTGCAGGCGAAGATCGCCGTCCCCACCGACGGTATCGACCACCTCTTCGACATCCCGGAAACCGTGACCGGCAGGCTCAATCTGCTGATCGCCGCCAGCCGGGCGAAGACGCTGGAGAGCAGGCATCTGCTCGCCGTGCGTGTCCTCGCGAACGGCGTCGTGCCGGCGGAGGAGGTCGGCGACGCGGAACGGCTGATCCTGGAGGACGTCGGGACCACGATGGTGGCGCCGTCGGACTACCTGGTGCCGTGGGACCAGGAGTTCCCCGGCGAGCACGGCTCCGGCCTCACGCTCGCGGAACTGGTGCGCATCACCCTGATGTGCGGTGAGTTCTCGCTTCCGGACACGACCGTCCGGCCGATCCTGGTCGACTTCTACCGCTCGGTGCTGCGCACCTGCGGCCGCTCGATCATCGGCCTGTCGGCGGGTGTGTTCCATGTGGAGCACGGCACGCTCGCCACGCCGTCGTACTACTACCAGGGCCGCGACGCGATCCTGGGCAAGGGCTGCGTGATCGACTGCGTCGGCGGTGCGGTCCTGCAGTCGGGTTCGTTCCTCGGCGGCGGCTACATGCCGATCCTGATCCACACCCACAAGCACATCCGCAAGGGCGGCCAGGCCGCCGCGTCCGAGCGGAAGCAGATCCTTCCCTGTGTCTTCGCGGCGGAAGCGGGCGCCCGGTACCCGATGCACGCGATCGGTCTGTTCGAAACGGTGGACTACCTCGGCAAGGAGACCCCGTACGAGGGGATCCGCGCCATCCCGCACGCCAAGTGACACAAGGCTTTTCCGGCTGAACACGAAATCCGTATCTCGCGATGCCGCCGGGCGGGGCGAATCCGCGCCGCCCGGCGGCGTCGAAACTGGAGGGTAAGAGAATGGGTGCAACATCGGGGGTCACGGTCGCCGTGATCGGCGCGGGCTACGTGGGGCTGACCACGGCCGCGTGCCTTTCGTCCTTGGGACACCACGTCGTCTGCGCGGACGTCGACCAGGAGAAGGTCGACGCGTTGCGGCGCGGCGAGGCGACCATCAGGGAACCGGGAATCTGCGAACTCGTGGTGGACGGGCTGGCGTCCGGGCGGCTGGAGTTCGTGCTCGGCGCGAGCGCGGCGGCGGCGGGCGCGGACATCGTGATCCTCTGCGTGCCGACGCCGATGGGCCCGACCGGCGCGGCGGATCTGACCGCGCTGGAATCCGTCGTGACCGAGGTGCGGGATCTACTGCCGCACGGATGCGTCGTGGTGAACAAGTCGACGGTCCCGGTCGGCACGGCGGCCCACGTCTCGGCGCTGATCGACCGCGCCGACGTCGCGGTCGTGTCCAATCCCGAATTCCTGCGCGAGGGGTTCGCCGTCCACGACTTCCTGAATCCCGACCGGATCGTGGTCGGCTCCGCGGATCGCGACCCGGTCCCCGCCAGGCGGGTCGCGGCACTGTACGAGCACCTCGACACCGCCGTCCTGGTGACCGACTCCTCGAGCGCGGAGCTGATCAAGTACGCGTCCAACTGCTATCTCGCGACGCGTCTGTCCTTTGTGAACACGGTCGCCGAACTGTGCGAGTACCTCGACGCGAGTATCGACGACGTGACGGCCGGGATGGGCTACGACGACCGGATCGGCAAGGCGTTCCTGCGGCCGGGGCCGGGCTGGGGCGGCTCTTGCCTGCCGAAGGACACTTTCGCGCTGTTGCGCACCGCGGAGTCGGCGGGCAGCGATTTCGCCCTGCTGCGTGCGGCGATCGACACCAACGTCAAACAGCAGGAACTGGTGGTCGCCAAGGTGCGCAAGGCCGTCGGCGGCGACCTCGCCGGAGTCCGGATCGGCCTGCTCGGCCTGACGTTCAAGGCCGGGACGGACGATCTGCGGGATTCCCCCTCGCTGGCGATCGCGGCCCGGCTGGCCGCCGAAGGCGCGGAGCTGTCCGGCTACGACCCCAGCGTCCACGCGCCGGTGCCGGGCGTGACCGACGACGTGCGGATCGCCGGGACCGCCTATCACGCGGCGAAGGGCGCGGCGGCGCTCGTGCTGCTGACCGAATGGCCGGAGTTCCGCGACCTCGACTGGGGGCGGATCGCCGACCGGCTCCACGGCCGGGCCGTCATCGACACCCGGAACCTGCTCGACCCGCTCACCGTGGCCAGGACGGGGCTCTCCTACCAGGGCATCGGACGTCCGGGCAGCACCCGCGCGCCCGCCGTCGCCATGGTCGCGCACGCAGGGTGACTCCCGGGGTGGACGGCGGGTGGACCCGCTCGTCGTCCCACCCTTCCGGCGTCGGGAACAGGAGGACGGATGCCGAAGCGAACCCGGCCCTGGTCCGCGCTTTTCGCGCTGTGCCTGGGTTTCTTCATGGTCATGCTGGACATCAGCATCGTGAACATCGCGGTGCCGTCGATGGTGCGCGAACTCGGCACCGAGCTGACCGCGGTGATCTGGGTGACCAGCGTGTACCTGCTCGCCTACGCCGTCCCGATCCTGCCGGCCGGCAGGCTCGGCGACCGGTTCGGGCCGAAGCGCGTCTTCGTCGCCGGGCTGGTGGTGTTCACCGCGGCGTCGCTGTGGTGCGGGCTTTCCGGCGACGTGGAAACGCTGATCGTCGCCAGGGCGGTGCAGGGTTTCGGCGCCGCGTTGATGACCCCGCAGACCACGGCCTTCATCACGCATCTGTTCCCGCCGGACGAACGAGGCCCGGCGATGGGTGCCTGGGGCAGTGTCGCGGGTCTCGCCATGATCGCCGGCCCGGTGCTGGGCGGCCTGCTGGTCGATCAGCTCGGCTGGGAGTGGATCTTCTTCGTGAACGTCCCGGTCGGGTTGATCGCGCTGGTGCTCACCGTGGTCCTCGTCCCCGACTGGCGACCGGGGAACTCGCACCGCTTCGACGTTCCCGGGATCCTGCTCTTCGGCGCCGGCCTCGTCTGCGTCGTCTTCGGTATCCAAAATGGACAGACGTACGGCTGGGGGACGGCCTTCGACATCATCGGGGCCGGTGTGCTGCTGCTGGGCGCTTTCGTGCTGTGGCAGCGGGCCAACCGCCGTGAACCGCTGCTGCCGTTGCGGATCTTCCGCCACCGCGACTTCTCCCTCGGCACCGCGTCGGCGGTGACGGTCGGCTTCACGATGACCAGCATGCTCCTGGTGTTCGTCGTCTACATCCAGTCGGTGCTCGGCCTGTCCCCGGCCGACGCCGGCCTGCTCATCGCGCCGCTCGCCGTGGTGTCCGGCGGTGTCGCACCGTTCGCGGGCAGGCTGTCGGACCGGGTGAACCCCAAGTACCTGCTGATGTCGGGGATGCTCGCCCTGAGCGGCGGCCTCTGCGTCGTCTCGCAGGTGCTCATCCCGGCGAGCTCGCCGCAGGCCCTGCTCCCCGGACTGCTGCTCTGCGGGCTCGGCGTCGGGTTCACCTTCTCCCCGATGAACAACGTGACCATCAACTCCGTCGAGCGGTCGCTGGTCGGCAGCGCGTCGGGCATCTTCAACACCGCGCGCCAGGTCGGCGGGGTGCTCGGCGGTGCGGCCGTCGGAGTCCTGCTGGAGGCGCGGACCAGCGCCTCGATGGTGGCACGGGCGAACGAAGCGGCGGCCGCGCTGCCCGCCGAATTCCGGCAGCGGTTCCTCGACGGATTCGCCGGAGCGGCCGGTTCGGCGGTCGCGGCGGGCGAGTTCGGCGGCGTCCCCGAGGCCGCCGCGGATCTGCCCGTCCAGGCACGCGAGCTGGTCGCCCAGGTCACCGGTGCCGCGCTCACGGACGCCGTCGAGGTGGCCTTCCTGCTTCCCGCCGGCGTGCTGCTCGTCGGCGTGGTGTGCGCGGTGAGCCTGCGCGGGCCGATCGGGCAGGACAGATCGCCCGATCGGATGACCGTGACCCGCTGATCATCGGCGCCACCCTGGCTACCGTCGCGTCATGACACTCGTACCGACGGTCGATCTGAGCACCTGGGAAAACGGCGACCGCGCGGAACTCGCGCACGCCGTCGACGAGGCGTTGACGCGGGTGGGGTTCCTGCAGGTCGTCGGGCACGGCATCCCGCGGGCGACGATCGACGCCATGTGCGAAGCGACTGCGGCCTTCTTCGCGCTCCCTGTCGAGGAGAAGCTCCGTTCCGCGCCCGCCGACCGCGCTTCGGATCGCGGATACGCCGCCGAAGGCACCGAAGGGCTGGCGTACAGCCTCGGCGAGACGACACCTCCCGACCTGTCGGAATCGTTCGTCATCGGCGCGGAGCACATCGACGGCGAAGACCCGTACGGCTTCTTCGTACCGAACATCTGGCCCGACCGGCCGGAGCACCTGCGGCCCGCGCTGACCGAGTACGCCGACGAAGCCCACCGCGTCGCGCGGGTGCTGCTGGAGATCTTCGAGAAGGCGCTCGGGCTCCCCGACGGCTACCTCGGCGCGTACACCCGGCACCCGACGCGCACCTTGCGGGTGAATCACTTCGAGCGCCGCGCCGGAGCGCCCGAACCCCTGCCCGGCCAGATGCGGCTCGGCGCGCACACCGACTACGGCATCGTCACCGTCCTTTACGCCGATCCCGTCCCCGGCCTGCAGATCCACGGCCCCGACGGGGCCTGGCACGACGTGATCCCCGCCGAAGACGCGCTGGTCGTGAACCTCGGCGACCTCACCGCGCAGTGGACCAACGACCGCTGGCGCTCCACCCTCCACCGGGTCGTGCCGCCGTCCGGGCCGGGACCGGCACGACGGCGCAGCGTGGCGTTCTTCTTCGACGGCGACCACGACGCTCGGTTCGAATGCCTTCCGACCTGCCAGTCCGCCGGGAACCCGCCGAAATATCCGCCGGTCCTCGGCGGCGCGCATCTCTACGCCAAGATCACCGGCGGGCGCACCCTGGAACCGGCCGACGCGATGAACACGGCGGCCGACCGAAGCTGAGGGAGAATTCGCGGCGAACGATGTCCTGTCCTGTCCGGCGGCTCCGACGTCCCCGGCAGAAGGCGCCGAAACGGTGCCGGCCGAGAGGAGACAACCGTGAAGTACATGATCATGATGTTCGGGTCGCAGAAGGACCTCGCGGACATCGGCGGCGCCTGGAGCGCCGACGAGGTCAAGGCCCTGCACGAGTTCATGGCCAAGTGGAACAACGATCTGGTCGAATCGGGCGAGTTCGTCGACGCGCAGGGCCTTTCCCAGCCGGCGCACGCCCGCCGCGTCTCCCTGCGTGACGGCGCCCCTGTGGTCACGGACGGGCCGTATGCCGAGACGCAGGAGGTCCTGGTCGGATACACGACCGTCGACTGCGCGAGCTACGACCGCGCGACCGAGATCGCGGCCCAGCTGGCGAACACCCCGCATCCGGAGGGCAGCGACCTCGGCCGCGACTGGTACGTCGACATCCGGCCGTGCGCCGACAGCTTCGAAGAGCTGGAGCTCTAGATGCCGGAAAGCGGCGTCGAAGACCTGCTGCGCGAGCTTTCGCCGCAGGTCCTCGGCGCCGTCGTCCGCCGCTACGGTCATTTCGACCTGGCGGAGGACGCGACGCAGGAGGCGCTTCTCGCGGCCGCGACACAGTGGCCGGCCGAAGGGCGCCCCGAGAATCCGCGCGCGTGGCTCATCACCGTCGCCTCACGGCGGCTGACCGACCTGCTCCGCGCCGAGCAGGCGCGGCGTCGTCGCGAGGACACCGTCGTCCAATGGAAGCTGCCCGAAGAGCACCTCGCGCCCGCGGCGGACCGGCGGGCGGCCGACTCGGACGACACCCTCGTCCTGCTCTTCCTGTGCTGTCACCCGTCTCTCTCACCCGCGTCGCAGATCGCGCTGACGCTGCGGGCGGTCGGCGGGCTCACCACGGCTGAGATCGCGCGCGCGTTCCTGGTCCCCGAGGCGACGATGACCCGGCGGATCAGCCGCGCGAAGGCGGGCATCAAGGCCAGCGGTGTCCCGTTCGCCCTGCCGGCGGAACCGGGACGCCTCGACGCGGTGCTCCACGTGCTGTACCTGATCTTCAACGAGGGTTACGCCAGCACGTCCGGCCCCGATCTGGTGCGGAGCGATCTCTCCGCCGAAGCCATCCGGCTGGCCAGGATCGTCCATCGGCTGGTGCCGGACGACAGCGAGGCCACCGGCCTGCTCGCGCTGATGCTGCTCACCGACGCGCGCCGTCCGGCGAGGACGGGGCCGGACGGCGCGCCGATCCCGATGTCCGAACAGGACCGGGGCCGGTGGAACGCCGGGTACGTCGCCGAGGGCATCGCGCTGCTGTCCGAAGCGCTGCCGAAGGGGCCGACCGGGCAGTTCCAGATCCAGGCGGCGATCGCGGCGCTGCACGACGAGGCGCCGAGCGCGGAGGAGACCGACTGGCCGCAGATCGTGGCGCTCTACGAACTCCTGCTGCGGCTCTCCGACAATCCCGTGGTGGCGCTGAACCACGCCGTCGCCGTCGGGATGGCCGAGGGGCCACGAGAAGGCTTGACAGCGTTGGAAAAGCTCGGCGACCGGATCTCCGGCGACCACCGCTTCCACGCCGCCCGCGCGCATCTGCTCGAGATGGCCGGGGACACCACCGAAGCCATCGAGTCCTATGTGGACGCCGCCCGGCTGGCGACCGGCCTGCCCCACCAGCGCTATCTCCACGGTCGCGCCGAACGCCTGCGCTGACGCCGTCCGGCAGCCGCTCGCGAGCGGCTGCCGGACGGCACGGTTCAGCAGGTGAGCAGAAGACCGGTGATCGCCGTGCAGGTCGACGACGCGGTGTCGTTGGCCGCGTTCGGGTCGGCGACGGAACTCTGCGTGATCTTCGCGGTCGTCTTGACCGGCCCGAGGCTCAGCAGCCCGGCGGCCACCGAGAACTTCGCCGTCGCACTGGCTCCGGGCGCGAGCGAGGAGAAGTCGCAATTGACGACCTTCGTGCCGCCCGGGTTCGAGCAGACGGACGAGCCGGTGAAGCGCAGCCCGTTGCCGAGGGTCGACGCCACCCGGATCCCGGACGCCGTGGCAGGCCCCGCGTTCGTGACCTTGACCGTGTAGTCGATCGACGACGTCAGGATCCCGCGCGGGGACGCGGTCAGCGTGACCCCGAGGTCGGCCGCGCTCGGCGTGCCGGTGATGGTCAGCACGGGGCCGTCGAGGATCTCGAAGCTGTAGTTGTCGCCGACGAACTGGTGCTGCAGCGTGACATCGCCCAGCGGCGCGTCGTCCTTGACGCGGAAGGTGAACACCACGGTCTTGCTCTGCCCTGGGGTCACGGTGCCGACGCCGCCGCGGATGCTGCCGCCGAGCATGTCGCAGGCGAACGCGCCGGGGCAGGACACCAGGTCGACGATCCCCGGCAGCGGGGATTCCTTGCCGTAGAGCGTCGCCTTGCCGCCTTCGATCGTCGACGTCGCGTCGGCGTTGTACACGGTCTGCGTCACGGTGAACGTCTGTCCACGTTGGACGGTTGTCGGCGAGACCTCCACCGCGCTGGTCGGCGGGGCGGCGAGGGCGGAGGTGGGCGCCACGAGCATGATCGTGGCCACTGCGGCCACCAGAGACAGAAGTGAGGCTCTTCGAAGCTTCATTCGGTTCTCACTCTTCCGGTCGGGGGCGTCGCGCCGATCGGTGCGGACAACGATCAGTCGCCCAGGAACGGACATTCGTTACCGCTGTCCCCCGCCAAGTGGCTCGCCCGCCTCACCCTATCGGAGTAACCGACTCCTTCCCGCGAAGCGCCGGAAGCAGATTCGCTTCCTCGTAGGCGAAATGTTCCTCCAGCCCGGCGGCGACCCGGTCGAACTTCTCGCGCACGGCGCCACGGTCTCCCCCACCCTGAAGCAACGCGTCGAGATCGAGCAGCGCGCGGGACACGGTTTCGTGCTCCTGGCGCAGCCGTTTCAGCGCCGGCGCGAGCCCGGGATGGGCCTTCTCGATCGCGGTGAAAGCGCCATCCTCGCGAAGGTGGTGCATGCGCAGGTCGTTGCAGAAGGTCACGCAATGGCCGAACAGCTCGCGCCGCAGGCCCGACCGGTCCGCGACCGGCCCGCCGTCGAGTTCGGCCCGTGCCGCCGCCAAGGTCTTCCTGAGTTCGCTGTGATGGACGAGCAGCTGATCCGCGATCGCGCGACCGCGGGCGGCATCGACTTCCAGCAGGTGCAACACGAAGCCGCGTTCGTCTCCTTCGAGCGGCACGGCCCGCGCGGCGTGCGGAACGCCGTCGATTTCGAGTGTCGCTTGTGGACTGGCGAGAAGGTCGCGATACCAAGGCGAAGCGTCGTCGGGCGCGGACACCAGATATCCGCTTCCGGAAGGACGGCAAGCGACACGAGTGGTGCGGGGACGCCCCGTTTCGGCGTCCGCGGTGGTCATCAGCAACGGAACTCCCCAGGTAGCATCAGCGTGAAAGCAGTTTCGCTTTGCAAGCAAAGCTTCTTTGTTTGCAAAGGTATTCGGAAGGGTGGCCGGTGTCAACCGAGGACATGGAAGTCGACGACGCCGTGCGGGCCTTGCTGCTGCTCATGCCGCGGATGGTCGGACGGGCGAAGCGGATCAAGATCCCCGACGAACTCCAGTCTCTGTCGCTGGCTCCGCGGCACCTGTCGCTGCTGTCGTACCTGCTCTTCGACGGCCCGATGACGGTGAACGAACTGGCCGAACGGCTCGAGGTCGCCCCGACCACGGTGAGCCTGATGGTCGGCGAACTGAGCAAGAAGGACGTGCTCGACCGGCGCGAGGACGAGGCGGACCGGCGGCGGCGGATCGTCGCCATCGCCGACCGGATGCGGCCCGCGATCGACGGCTGGCTCGCGCAGGGCGCCCGGGCCTGGCAGAAGGCGCTCGCGCCACTGAGCCCGGCCGAGCGCCGGACGTTCATCGACACCCTGCGCGCGTACGAAGACGGACTGACGGACTAGGAGGACCGGTGCGCTACCTGCTCATGCTCGGCGGAACCATCGGCGAGGACGCTCTCGACACGGACATCACCGAACCCTGCCGCGACTGGGCCGGGGAGCTGACGCGGCGCGGCCTGCGCGTCACCGGGATGGGCCTGCACCCGCCCGAGTCGGCGACGACCGTCCGCGTCCGGGGCGGCGAGGCGCTGCTGACCGACGGCCCGTTCGCCGAGACGAAGGAACAGATCGGCGGCATCGCCATCCTCGAATGCGAAAGCCGCGAACAAGCCGTCGAGGCGGCGAAGACCCACCCGTGGGCCGCGATCGGGACGATCGAGGTCCGCGAAATGCTTTAGGCGCGCTTGCTCACGTGTTTCCGGCTCGAACCTGCCGCAGCCTCAGTTGCGAAAGCCACTTTCGCAACGTTGAAGGTTGCGAAAGTGGCTTTCGCAACACGCTGGCTCCAGCGGATCGCTTAGGAGATCCGCACGGTGACCTGGTTGTCGGCATAGGTGTATGCCACGTATTCGAATTCGACACCGGTGCGTTCCACGTATTCCAGCCACGCCCGGTGCTCGTGCCGCTGCCAGCCGGGGTAATTGAAGAACTCGTCGAAGTGCACGATGCTGCCGGACCGCAGCCGCGGCCCGGCCAGGTCGAGCACGGTTTTCGCCGAGCTGTACAGATCGCCGTCCACGTGAAGGAAATCGACGGCGCCTTCGTGCCGCTCGAGAAAACCGGGGAGCGTGTCGGCGAAAAGCCCGACGACGAGTTCGGCGCCGGGGACGTCCGGCAGGTCGTCGCGCGCGAACGAACCGGCGGGCATGCCGTTGAGCCAGTTCTCCGGCAGGCCCTGGAACCAGTCGAACCCGTAGGTCTCGACGCCGCCGCGGGCCTCGGCGATCACGCGCAGCGTGTTCCCGCTCGCGACGCCGAATTCGAGGGCCATTTCCCCTGACGGAGCAAGGGAAAGCGCGTACGCGAGAGTCTCTTGTGGACGCGCGAAGTGTTTGGTCCCGGTGAGATGCTCACGGGCGAACCGGTTGCTGTCCCGGGCCGCGTCCTGATCGCCCGCGTAGATGATGTCGCGACGGCTCCGGATTTCGAACTCGACGATCCGATCGAAACAGCGGTCCCCCTGCCGGATGATCTCCGCCCGCAATTCCGCGGCGACCCGTTCCAGTTCCGCCGGATAAGGATCGTGGAATCGCCGGGCGAGCCGGTGCAGGCCCCGGCCGAACGTTCCGCGGGCCGAACGGCCCAAGGTCTTCAGGGCTGAATGGGGTACCAGGTGACGCATTCCGGGACGATACACCAGCACCGTTCGAGTGAACGGGACCAGAACGCCCGGACCCGGTTTCGTTGCGGTAACCGAGGGGTCCGCTCCTAGCATCGCGTTCGCAGCCGGTACTCGGGTACCGGCAAGGAGAAAAGGAGCACGATGAGCAGCATCGTCATCTTCGGGGCGGGCGGACGCGCCGGGCGCCGGGCCGTCGCCGAAGCCGTGAGCCGCGGGTACCTGGTCACCGCCGCGGTGCGGGATCCCGGCCGCCATGCGGATCTCGCCGCGGACAACGTCACCTTGATCGCCGCCGACGTCACCGACGCGGACGACGTCGCGAAAGCCGCCGCCGGGCACGACGCCGCGATCAGTTCCGTCTACCGCGCGGATCTCCCGTCACGCGAGTACTACCCGGCCGCCGCGCACGCGCTGATCGACGGCCTCGGGCGCGCCGGTGTCGGGAGGCTGGTCGTCGTCGGTGTCGGATCGGCGCTGGAGATCGAGCCGGGCGTCGCCTTCCACGACCAGCCGGGCTGGCCACCCGAACACCGCGAGTTCTCGCTCGGGCACACGGCGGAGCTGGAGGTCTTCCGTGCGTCCGGCGGCGGGCTCGACTGGGTGATCGTCGCGCCGCCGCCGGTGATGCTCGACGAACACGCCGGGCGCACGGGCGAGTACCGCAGCGGGGACCACCGGGTGCTGCTGCGCGCGGAGGACACGAAGCCGTTCTCCTACGCGGATCTCGCGGTGGCGCTGGTCGACGAGATCGAGCGGCCGGCGCACTCGAAGTCGATGGTCGCCGTCGACTACTGACCCGCTCCGGCCTCGTGAGCGCGAAGGACGGCTAGGCACACAGGCACGGCGTGAGCGAAGGCGTAACTCGCGTGATCAGGCACGTAACTCGCGTGATTGGACGCCGCACTCGCGAGTTACGTCTCAGATCACGCGAGTCACGGCTTCAATCACGCGAGTTACGCCTTCGATCACGTGAGTTCGGCGCCACGCGAGCGTGACTCAGCGCTCCGGCGAGTCCCCGCCGTTCTGCTCGGCCAGGAACCGCTCGAACTGGTTGCCCAGCTCCTCGGCGGTCGGCATGTGCTCGACCGACTCCGCGAGCAGGCTTTCCTTGCCCGACGCCTCCATGAACGTGTCGTACTGCTGCTCCAGCGCGCGCACGACGTCGGCGACCTTCTCCGAGCCGGCGACCTGGCGGGCGATCTCGGCCTCCGCCTCGTGCGAGGCCTCCCGCAGCTCCCCGTCCGGCAGGTTCAGCCCGGTCGCCGCGGCGACGGCGCCGAGCAGGTTCAGCGCGGCGCTCGGGTACGTCGAGTCCGCCAGGTAGTGCGGCACGTGCGCGGCGAACCCGGACGCGTCGTGCCCCCACTCGCCGAAGCGGAACTCCAGCAGCCCGGCGATACTGCCCGGCACCTGCATCCGGTTGGGCAGCGGGCGGTGTTCGCCGACCAGCTCGTTCCGGGTCGCGTGCGCGGTCACGCCGAGCGGGCGGGTGTGCGGCGCGCCCATCGGGATGCCGTGGAAACCGGTGGTGAGCCGGACGTCCCAGCGTTCGACCAGCCCGCGCACGGCCGCGCAGAACCGTTCCCAGTCGTGGTCCGGTTCCGGCCCGGTGAGCAGCAGGAACGGCACGCCGTCGGCGTCGTGCAGCAGGTGGACGACCAGCTCGGGGGCGTCGTAGGCCTCCCAGTGGTCGATGGAGTAGGTCATCGTCGGGCGCCGCGAGCGGTAGTCGATGAGCCGGTCGACGTCGAACCGCGCGATCACGCGGTGCTCGGAGGAGTTCAGGAGCTGCTCGGCGACGAGCTTGCCCGCGGACCCCGCGTCCATGAAGCCGTCGAAGTAGTGCAGGAGCACGGCCCCGCCGAGGTCAGGGACGTCCGAGTCCACCTCGTACAGGTCTTCCGGGTCCAGCGCCACCAGATCCTCCAGGTTTCGTGCGTGCAACCGTCTACGGGTGGCAACGCCCCGATAGGGGGTATCCATTCCGCCGGCCGTGGCCGAAATCCTATCGGTCCGTGACAGGTGTCGTGGGCGGTCCGCACCGAGGTGGTGCAGGGTGGAGGGGTGACGGAAGAGACCCTCAGCCTGCGCCCGCCCGCCAATCGGGTGAGCAGACGCGCCATCGGCTACTGGACGGTATGGGCAGCGGTCGGCTGGGTGATCTTCGTCGCGGCGCAAGCGGTGTTCGTGTTCACGAGCGACGACGCGCCGACGTGGCTGACGGTGACGTTGACGATCTCGTGCGTGCTCGCACCCCTGCATCTGCTGGTCATGCCGCAGTGGCGCTACCGGATCCACCGCTGGGAGGTCACCGGCGAGGCCGTGTACACCCAGGAGGGCTGGCTCAAACAGGACTGGCGGATCGCGCCGATCTCGCGGATCCAGACCGTCGACATCGAACGCGACCCGGTCGAGCAGCTGTTCCGGCTGGCGAAGATCACCGTGACGACGGCGTCGGCCGCGGGCCCGGTCAAGATCTCCGGTCTCGACCACGCCCAGGCGCTCGCGCTAGTCGCGGAACTCACCAGGACGACGCAGGCCACGCCGGGTGACGCGACATGAGCACCGAGGCACCACCGGAAACCGACGTCGGCCGCTGGCACCGGCTCGACCGCCGGATGCTGCTGATCCGCCCCGTCCTCGACGTCGTCAAATCGCTGCCGGTCCTGATCGGCACGGTGATCCTCGGCCGGGGCAACGGCTGGGAGTGGTTCGGCCTTGGCGTCACCGCGCTGACCGTGCTCGTCGGCGTCTCCCATGTCCTCACGTCGCGGTACCGCGTCGCGGACGGCCAGGTGGAATGGACCACGGGCCTGCTGCTGCGCAAACATCGCGCGATCCCGCTGGACCGGATCCGCACGGTCGACGTCACATCGGAACCGAAGCACCGCTTGTTCTCCCTCAGCGCCGTTCGCATCGGCACCGGACGGCATTCCCTGGCCCAGGGCGCGGGCAACGACCAGCTGGTGCTCGACGCCGTCAGCCAGGCCGAGGCGCACCGCCTGCGCACGGTTCTGTTGCACCGCAAGGAAATCTCTCCGGAAGCCGAGACGAAACCTCCCGAACAGGTCGTGGCGGAGGTCGACCGGAAGTGGGTGCGATACGCGCCGTTCACGCTGTCCGGGCTCGCCGTGGTGGGCGCGGTGTTCGCCGCGGTCTGGCATTTCGCGCACCAGCTGAACATCGCCCCGGAGAACGTCGGACCGCTGCGGGACCTCCTGGACGACCTGGCGAACACGGCGCTGTGGCTGATCGTGGTCGTCGCCGCGGTCGGCCTGCTCGTGGTCGTCTCGCTGCTGTCCGTCGGCGGCTACGTGCTCTCGTTCTGGAACTTCAAGCTCACCAGGGAATCCGAGGGCACCCTCCACGTCCGGCGCGGGCTGATCACCACGCGTTCGGTGTCCATCGAAGAAGAACGCCTTCGTGGCGTCGAGGTGAAGGAGCCGCTGCCGCTGCGGATCGCGGGCGGGGCACGGCTCACCGCGATCGCGGGCGGGCTGCGCGAGGGCAAGGGCGGCGACAAGGGCGGCGGGCTGCTGCTGCCACCGGCCCCCGTCGGCCGGGTCCACGAGGTCGCGGCCGAAGTGCTGCGGGAGAACTTCGACCCGGCCACCGTGCCGCTGAACCGGCATCCGCGACGGGCGCTGACGAGGCGGCTCACCCGCGCGATCGGCGGCGTGCTGCTGCTCGCGGCGGCGCTGTTCGGGTTGGCCTGGATCGATTTCCTGCCGTCCTGGATGTGGCAGGTCGCGCTCGGCCTGGCGCCGTTCGCCGCCCTGGTGGGCTGGGACCGCTACCGCAACCTCGGCCACGCGATCGTCGGGCGCTACCTGGTCAGCCGGTCCGGTTCGCTGGCGCGGGCGACGGTGGCGATCCGGCGGGAGGGCCTCACCGGCGTCGTCGTCAGCCGCTCGTTCTTCCAGCGGCGCGCCGGATTGATCACCGTGACGGCCCCGATCGCGGCGGGCAAGGGCGGCTATCAGGTGGTCGACGTCGGCGAATCGGCCGGACTGGCGATGGCGGAGCGGGCCGCGCCCGGTCTGCTCACGCCCTTCCTCAGCCGGGATGCTCAGCGATAGCCCGTGACGTCCGCGGGCAGGCCGGGGTCCTGGACTTCGACGAGATAGCGCCAGCAGTCGGGCCTGCTGCCGTCGAGGTCGGTGAATCCGTATTCCTTCGCCAATTCGCCACTGGACATCGATTTCCCGTTCCAGCGGGCGACTTCCGCGTCGCCGGCCAGCGCCGCGACCGCCCTGCCGACGAACGCGGGACTTTCGGAAATGGCGAAGTGCGGCTGCACCTTCGTCGCGTCGCGCCAATTCTCTTCCGTCACCCGATAAGCGTCGAGCATCGCTTCGGAACGCAACCAGCCCGGCGTGACGGCCACCGCGGTACCGCCATGCGGTGCCAATTCGTGGCCGAGTGCGAACGCCATCCGGTTCACCGCGGTCTTCGCGAGATCGTAGAAGAACGAAACCCGATAGTTCTCCGAGTTGTACTCGGTGGTGCCGTCGTTGACCTCGACGACCAGCGCGCCCGGATTCCTGATCATGAGCGGCAGCGCGAAATGACTGGTGATCGCATGCGTGTCGATGGCGAGCCGCAGCGTCCGCAGCCCAGTGTCCAAAGTGGACTCCCAGACCGTCTTGTCCCATTCGATGGGCGCGCCGTAGATGTCGTTGACCAGTACGTGCAACGCGCCCTGTTCGGCGTCGATCCGTTCCACCAGTTCGCGGACCTGGTCCGCCGCCAAATGGTCCACACCGATCGCGATCCCGCGCCCGCCCGCCTCGTCGACGAGCGCCGCCGTCTCCTCGATCGTCTCCGGGCGATTCATTTCCGACCGTCGCGAGGCGGTACTGCGGCCGGTCACGTAAACGGTCGCGCCGGCGGCACCCAGCTGGACCGCTATTCCCCGCCCTGCCCCGCGAGTGGCCCCGGCGACCAGCGCGACCTTGCCCGCCAATGGCTTTTCCATGGTCCGAACCTAGCAAGAAGTCCGCTTGTTCGTGGACCAAAGTCCCTGGTCCGCAATTCACACAATGTGCTACTTTCTTGACTCTTCGTGATTCTCCGGCGAGAGGTCGAGATGACGCCTGCCGCACGATCCCTGGACACCCCCGCCCCGCCGAAACGCACCCCCGGCGCCAGCAGCTCACGCAAGGTCCTCCAGCTGCTGCTCTCCTTTTCCGAACGCCGCTGGGACGCGAGCGTCGCCGAACTGGCCGCGAGGATCGGCACCCCGGTCGCCACGACGTATCGCTATGTCGCGCTGTTGAAGGAACTCCAGCTCCTGGAGGAGGGCAAGACCGGGCGCTATCACGTGACGAGCCAGGTGATGCCGCTCGCGCGGGCCGCGCAGCTGGCCAACGATCTCGCCCGCCTCGCCCGCCCGTCGATGGAGGAGGCCGCCCGCGACCTCGGCGAGACGGTGTTGCTGTTCCAGCATTTCGGCGATTCCGCGGTCTGCGCGGACCGGGTCGAATGCGAACGCGCGATGCGGTTCACCTTCCAGCCGGGACATTCGGTCCCGCTCGGCACCGGCGCGTCGGGCAAGATGCTGCTCGCCATGCTGCCGGAGGCCGAACGCGAGAGACGGCTTTCGTCGATCGTCCAGCGCCGCGGTCCGAGCGTGCGGGAGGAGGTCAAACGCGCCGGGGCGAACCGGTATTCGGTGAGCTGGGGCGAACTGGACGACGGCGTCTGGTCGTGTTCGGTGCCGATCCCGAGCACCGGGCACCGGCCCGCAGTGCTCACCCTGGCCGCCCCAGCGACCCGGATCGGCGACGACGCGAAACGGGCCGCCATCGTCACTCTCCAGTCGTACGCGAGCAGGATCCACCGCGCCGTATCGTCTTTCTCGCTGTAAATCACGGGCGGACGCGCACCGCGGCGGGGTAGAACTCGATCCGTGATCCGACTCGCCACTCCCGAAGACCTGCCCGTGCTCCAGGACGTCGAACGCGCCGCGGGCGAACCGTTCCGCGCGCTCGGCATGGCCGCGATCGCCGACGACGATCCGCCGTCGATCGCGGACCTCACGGTTTTCCAGCGCGACGGCCGGGCCTGGGTCTGGGACACCGGGGACGGCCCGGTGGCGTACCTGCTCGCCGAGGTCGTCGACGGTCACGGCCACATCGAGCAGGTCTCCGTCCATCCCGATCACGCGCGCCGGGGCCTCGGGCGGCGGCTGATCGAGCACGCCGCGGAGTGGGCCTCGCGCGAAGGGCTCGCCGGGTTGACGCTGACGACATACGCCGAGGTGCCGTGGAACGCGCCGTACTATGCCCGGCTCGGCTTCGCGACACTCGACGAGGAAGGCCTCACGGAGGGGCTGCGGGCCGTCCGTGACCACGAAATCGCCCGCGGACTGGACGCGTGGCCTCGCGTGACCATGCGCCGATGAACCGCGCGGCTCACCCCAGCGCGGAGGCGATCTCGCGGGCGACGCGATGCCCGGATTCGGCGGCGCCGTCGATGTAACCCGCCCAGCGCGTGGCGGTTTCGGTGCCCGCCCAGTGCAGTGGCCCGACCGGCCTGCGCAGGGCCGGACCGAACCGGGTGAGGGTGCCGGGCGTGGTGAACGCGCCGTAGCAGCCGCGGCTGAACTCCTCCTCCGCCCAGTCACGCTCCAGGTACGCGATCGGCTTCCGGGCCCGTGGCCCGAAATACCCGGCGAGGTCGTCGAGGACCCGGGCACGGCGGTCCGCGGGGGCCAGCCGCGCGCCCTCGTCGGCGTGCCGTCCTTCGAGGAAGCCGACGAGCACCGCGGGTGATCCGCCGTGCGGGGTGTTGTCGAACACCGTGCCCAGCGGACGGCGGTCGCTGTTCGCCTGGCCGCTCAACCCTTTCTCGCGCCAGAAAGGCTCGTCGTAGACGACGTTGACCTTGATCACCCGCCCCATCGGCATGCGCTGGACGAGCTGGTCGCGATCGCCGGGCAGACCCGGGGTGAACCGCAGGCGCGCCGCGAGCGTCGGCGGAACCGCGACCACGGCACGACGGGCGCGGACGGTGGTGGCGCCCGCCCGTACCCGGACTCCCGAGGTCTCCCATTCGATACCGGTCACCGGTGCGCCGAGGACGACGCGATCGCCGAGTTCGCCGGCGAGCGCGAGCGCGATGCGTTGCGTACCACCGGCGACCCGGTCCTGCTGCGCGCCGCCCGCCGTCTCGATCATCGAGTTCAGCCCGCCTCCGGCGCCGAGGTAGAAGGCCGCCCACAACGCGGAAAGATCCTCGGGCTCGGCGGAGAACAACGCCTCGGTGATCACCCGGAAGAACGACCGTCCCGCCTCGGTGCGGGCGGTCCGCCGCAACCAGGTCGCCAGGGTCTGGCCGTCCAGTTCCGCGGCCCGTTTCGCCAGCCACGGCTCCGCCGCCGGCACCTGCCGCGCCAGCCGGTCCAGCCGGAACTGGGTCTGGCCGATGTCGGCCAGCGCCACGGGTCCCAGACGCGGGATCCGGCCCGTGTACTCGGCCCGGCGCCCGGCGAACTCGGCGATGCGCCTGCCCGTGTCGTACGTGGGATACGTGCTCAGCCCGAGCTCGCCGATCAGCGCGAGCACCTCGTGCTGCCCCGGCCCCACCCACTGGCCGCCCACCTCGATGGGGCCACCGCCGGGGAGCTCGTCGTTGAGCAGCCTGCCGCCCACCCGGTCACGGGCCTCCAGCACCAGCACTTCGGCCCCGGTCCGGGCGAGATCACGGGCGGCGACCAGGCCCGCGATCCCCGCTCCGACCACCACGACATCCACCGATCGTTCCATCGCCGCCCACCTTCATACAGCGTGTATCTGACATACGAAGTGTATGTGATAGTCATGGCGAATGGAATCGGTGCGCGTGAAGTACGCGGAGCACACCCGCCAGGCCCTGTTCGACACCGGCCTGCGCCTGTTCGCCGAACGGGAGTACGCGAGCCTCTCCGCGGAGGAACTCGTCCGCGCCGCGGGCCTGACGCGTGGGGCGCTGTATCACCACTTCGACGGCAAACGCGGGCTGTTCGAGGCGGTCGTGGACGAGCTGGAACATCAGGCGGCGGGCCGGATCCGGACCGCGATCGCCTCGTCCGAGGACCCCGTCGAACGCACCGAACGCGGAGTCACGGAGTTCCTGGCCGTCTGCGCCGAACCCCGGTACCGCCACGTCGTGCTCTTGCAGGGGCCGATCGCGCTCGGCTGGCGCCGATGGCGCGAACTGGACCAGAAGCATCTGAGCGGCCTGGTCGACGACACGGTCCAGGCGATGCTCGCCACCTCGCGGATCCGGCCGCATCCGGCCAAGCTGGTCGCGGCCGCCTTCTACGGAGCGCTGACCGAGCTGGCGCTGGTCGTCGCCGAGACCGACGACCCCGGCCAGGCGCGAGCACAGGCCGCGGCACTGGTTCACGACCTGATCGCCGGCCTGATCACCCGCTGAAACGTCGCGAGTTCCGCCTTCGATCACGCGAAGCCACCCGCGCGGGGGGCTGGATTGGCGACGGCCATCGAACATGTGTTCTACTGTCCGCGCCGGTCCCGGAGGGGGAAGCTCCGCGGGCCGGCACCGGACTTCAGGGAGGCACGGATGGCGGTCAAGATCACCCATCTCACCAACGGGCAGCAGGTGCGCTTCGCGAACGCGGACGGCGCCCGGCGCTACGCCGAGATCATCGGCGGCGGGGTCGACAAGTGGCGGTTCACCGTGGTCAGCGGGCATGAGCGCCCGGAATTGTCGGGGCGGGTCGTTAATGTGCCGGTATGGCGTATGACTTCCAGGTGACCGTGGACTCCGCTCATCCGCACGACCTCGCCGGCTGGTGGGCCGAGATGCTCGGCTGGCAGGTCGAGGAGAGCAACGAGGAGTTCATCCGCGAGATGGTCGCGAAGGGGTATGCCCCGGAAGAGGCGACCACCACGCACAACGGTGTCCTGGTGTGGAAGGACGGCGCGGCGATCGTCCATCCGGAGACGAAGCAGCGGTTCCTCTTCCAGCTGGTGCCGGAGGGGAAGACGGTCAAGAACCGCCTGCACCTCGACATCCGGATGGGGGCGGACAAGATCGAGGCCGAGCTCGAGCGGCTGACCGCGCGCGGTGCGACGTTCCTGCACCGCGGCAAGCAGGGTCCCGCCGAGTGGATCACGATCGCGGACCCGGAAGGCAACGAACTCTGCCTCTCCTGAGGCGGGCCCACGAGGGCCCGCCACTGGGGGTGTCATGAAGGGACCTGGTCCCGTCGGCTGTGCCCTTCATGACCGAGCGCGCGGCCCTCGTGCGCGGCTCGTGAGTGGTAAGGGCGGTAGAACCGTCCTTACCACTCACGAGACTTCTGCTCAGGCAAGCTTGTCCAGTGCGCGCGGCAAAGCCGTCGCGAGCAGGTCGAGCTCCGCCTCCCCGGCGATCAGCGGCGGCGACACCGCGATCCCCTTGGCCAGGTTCCGCACGAGGACACCTTCGTCCCGCGCCAGCCGCTGCAGCCGGTTCGCCGCGCCGGGGTTCGCCGCGACAACGTCCGCCTTCAGCTCGACCGCGCCGAGGAAGCCGAGCCCGGCCCGGACCTCCTCGACCAGCGAATGCGAAGCCAGCCCGGAAAGCGCGTCCGCCAACGGCTTCTCCAGTTCCCGCCCGCGCGGGATGAGCCCGTCGCGCTCGTAGATGTCCAGCGTCGCGTTCCCCGCGGCGCAGGCCACCGGATGCCCGGCGTAGGTCGCGCCGTGCCGCAGCACCGGCGCACCCGGCGCGCCGGTGAAGAACGGCTCGGCCACCCGGGGCGCGACGATCAGCGCGCCCAGCGGGATCGTCCCGCCGGTGATGCCCTTGGCGGTCGTGATCATGTCCGGTTTCACCGCCCACCGGTCGATCCCGAACCAGGTGCCCAGCCGCCCGAAAGCGGCGATCACGCAATCCGCGACGAACAGCACGTCGTGTTTGCGGCAGATCCCGGCGACCGTCTCGATGTACCCGTCCGGCGGGAGCAGGACGCCGCCCGCGCCGATCACCGGTTCGCAGAAGAAGGCCGCGACCCGCTCCGGGCCGACCCGCAGGATCTCCGCTTCGAGCGCTTCGGCGCTGTCATAGGGAACGTGCGAGATGTCGCCGGGCAGCGGCCCGAAGCCCGCCGCGTTGGCCGCGATCCCGCCGACGGCCGTGCCGAAACCGTGGGTGCCGTGGTAACCCTGCACCCGGCCGATGACGTGCACCTTCTCCGGGCGCCCGGTGTGCGCGAAATACGAACGGGCGATCTTGACCGCGGTGTCGATGACGTCACCGCCGCCCGAACCGAAGAAGACCTTCGAGCCCGGTTCGGGTGCGAGCGCGGAAACGCGCTCGGCGAGCTTCAGCGCGGGCTCGTTGGCGTTGTAGCCGAACAGGTTGTACGAATCGAGCGTCCGCAGCTGGTCCGCGACGGCCTGCGTGATCTCCTCGCGCCCGTGCCCGAAGTTCGCGTACCAGAGTGACGCCGTCGCGTCGAAATACCGCTTGCCCTCGTCGTCCCAGACGTAGGAACCCTCACCGCGGGTGATGACGAGCCGGTCGCCGTCGACCGCTCCCATGTCCGCGAACGGGTGCCACAGCGGATTACGCGCGGACGCCGACGAAACCATGATCTTCCTCCTCGTGCTCGTGCCCCCATCCTCACCCGGATCCGGCCGGGACGCGAACACTCCATCGTGCACAGTTCGCGCTCCGGACCTGTCCGGCTTGTCACGGCGACCGTCGGTGAATCTCCAACACCATCCCTTCGGCTCTTGACCGGCACCGGTCGATCCTGTTGCTTGATGAGTGGGTTTGTTCAAAGTTGAGCATTCTGGGAGGAACTTATGCGTCGTCTCGCCGGCACGCTCGTCGCCGCCTGCACGCTCACCGCCCTCTGCGTCGTCCCGGCGGCCGCCGCCGAGAGCCCGCCACCGGTCGCGACCCCGCCGATGGGATGGAACAGCTGGAACAAGTTCGGCTGCGACATCACCGAAGATCTGATCCGGGAGACCGCGGACGCGATGGTGTCGTCCGGGATGAAGGCCGCGGGCTACCAGTACGTGAACATCGACGACTGCTGGGCCGAGAAGAACCGCACCCCCGACGGGAAGTACGAGGCTCATCGGACGCGCTTCCCCAGCGGCATCAAGGCGTTGGCCGACTACGTGCACGGAAAGGGCCTGAAACTCGGCATCTACACCAGCGCCGGCACGGAAACCTGTGCGCGGACCATGCCCGGTTCACTCGACCACGAAGAGGTCGACGCTCAGACGTTCGCGGACTGGGGAGTCGACTACCTCAAATACGACAACTGCCACAACCAGGGCCGCCCCGCGCTGGAGCGGTACACGAAAATGGGCGAGGCACTGAAGAAGACCGGCCGCCCGATCGTCTACGCCCTGTGCGAATGGGGCGAGAACAAGCCCTGGGAATGGGGCAAGGACGCGGGGGCGCAGTTGTGGCGCACCACCGGCGACATCAGCGACAGGTGGTCGAGTATGACCGACCTGCTCGACCAGCAGGTCGGCCTGGAAGGCTATTCCGGACCGGGCGGTTGGAACGATCCGGACATGCTCGAAGTGGGCAACGGCGGCATGACCGACACGGAATACCGCTCCCACTTCGCGCTCTGGTCGTTGCTCAACGCGCCGCTGCTGGCCGGCAACGACCTGCGCTCGATGTCCGACGCGACCAAGAAGATCTTGCTGAACAAGGATCTTCTCGCGGTCGACCAGGACTGGGGCGGCAAGCAGGGCCGCAAGATCCGCGACGACGGCGACACCGAGGTCTGGGCCAAGCCGATGTCCGACGGCTCGAACGTCGTCGTGCTGTTCAATCGCGGCGGCTCCCCGGCGACCCTGTCCTCCACCGCCACCGAGATCGGCGCGCCCGCGGCGTCCGGTTACCGGGTCCGGGATCTGTGGACCGGCGCGGAGGCCGAATCCGCCGGCACCCTCCGAGCCGGGCTGCCGGGCCACGGCTCCGCGGTGTTCCGCGTCTGGCCGTCCGACCAGCCGAAGGCCGCGCCGCATACGACGCTTTCCTTGACCTCACCCGAATACGCGGCCGTCGACAAACCGTTCACCACGACACTGCGGGTGTTCAACGACGGCCGGACACCGGTCCGGTCCGGGGTGGTGAAGCTGGCGGTCGGCGCGGGCTGGACGCCCGACGGCGACACCGAAGCGCGGATTCCCGCCGTCGCGCCGGGGAAATCGTGGGAACGGACCTGGACCGTGCGACCGTCGTCCGCCGGCGGCGATCGGGTCGAGCTCTCCGGACGGTTCGGCTACCGGACTTCCTGGGGTGCGCGGTCGTTGTCCGTGGACGGAAGCGCTCCCGTCGTGAAACCGCCCGCCGCCGGGACGAACGCGCTGTCGAAGGCGGTGTTCATGACGGCCGACAACGGCTACGGCCCGGTGGAACGCGGGACCAGCAACGGTGAATCGAAAGCAGGCGACGGCCATCGGATGAGCATCGACGGTGTGACCTACGACGACGGACTGGGCGTCCACGCGCCGTCGAAGGTCCGGCTCTACCTCGGCGGCGGATGCGCGTCGTTCGCCTCGTCCGTCGGGGTCGACGACGAGAAGGCCGGAGGCAGTGTGGCTTTCGAGGTCGTCGGCGACGGGAAGCGGCTGGCGAACACCGGTGTGCTCAAGCGCGGTCAGGCGGCTGAGAAGCTCTCCGTGCCGCTGAGCGGGGTTCAGGTGCTCGATCTGGTCGTCACGGACGGCGGTGACGGGGTCGACTCCGACCACGCTGACTGGGCTGGTGCCACGCTGCGCTGTTAAGCTCGCGCCTGCGGTACATGAAGGCCTCCTTGCCTACCTTCAAGGTAGGCAAGGAGGCCCTCACGGACGTACGACCAACGGCCCCCCACGTTCAGTAGGTACTTACGGCAGCCTTGGTCCTTTCCTAGCGTTCCCGGCGCTCATAAGCGGCCAGAAGCTGCTTCTCGGCCTCCCGCAGGTACTTCTCCAGCGCGGTCTCGGCGGGCCCGAAACGCCCCCGCTCCAGATCCCGCAGGATCCGCTCGTGCCGTTCCAGGAACGGTTCGAAAAACGCCCGCGTGTTCTCCGCCAGCACGAAGAAGAGCCGCGTCTCCGCGAGCACCTGGCGCATCGTCGTGCTGACCCGCTCGCTGCCCGCCAGGTCGCCCACCGCCTGGTGGAACGCGATGCTCGCGGTCCCGACGGCCTGCCAGTCGCCTTCGTCGGCCGCGGCACGGCCGTCCCGCACCGCGGCCGCGACGGCCGCGAGATCCACGGCGGACAGTTCGGCCGCGCGCCGCAGCGCACCGCATTCGGTGACGCGCCGCATCACGTACAGATCCGAGATGTCCTGCGCGGTCAGCTCGCGGACGAACACGCCGCGGTTGAGTTCGTGCACCGCGAGCCGTTCGTGCGCCAGCAACTGGAAGGACTCGCGCAAGGTGTTGCGTGAGACGCCCAGCGCGGCGCTGATCGACGGTTCGGAAAGCCTCGACCCCGGCGGGAAGACACCTTCGGTGATGCGCTGACGCAGGATCTCGGCGACCCGTTCCGCGGTCCCGCTCCGTTCGAGCAACGGTCTGTCGCGGGCCAGCGTCTCCTCGGCGGCAGAGGTGGACACGGCGCTACCTGACGCCGAGTTCGAAGTCGAGACTGTACCGGTTGCCCGGCATGGCACCGGCGGCCTTGGCCCCATCGATCGGGAGCGCGACCCCGTTGACGAACCGGGATTCGTCGCTGGCCAGGAAGACCACGGCCTTCGCGACCTCCCACGCCTCGCCGACCCGCCCGGCGGGCGTGCTCGCGACCAACTGGTGTTGCTTGGCTTCGAAGTCCTCCGGCGACGCGAGCGTGCCGCGCAGCATGTCCGTGTCGATCGCGCCCGGGTTGACCGTGTTCGCCCGGATCCCCTGGTGCGCGTGCGCGACGGCGATCGACTTCATCATGCCGACCAGCGCGTGCTTGGTGGCGTTGTACACCGGGTCGCCGGGGCGGCCCATCACGCCGCCGTTGGACGACGTCGAGACGATGCTGCCCGCCTTGTTCGCGATCATGTGCGGCAGCACCGCCCGCGTGCCCAGGAACGCGGCACGCACGTTCAGTGCGAAGATGTTGTCGAATTCCGCCAACGTGGTGTCCGCCAGCGGTTTCCCGAGGTGGATGCCGACGTTGTTGAACAGCACGTCGACCCGGCCGGTTTCGGCGACCACGCCGCGCACGAACTCGTCGACCTGTCCTTCGTCGGTCGCGTCCACAAGGGAGTGTCGCGCCCCTTCGACAGCCTCCGCGGGTTCGCGGATGTCACTGGTGAACACGGTCGCGCCCTCGGCGACGAATTCCTTCACGGTGGCGAGCCCGATACCCCTCGCTCCCCCGAAGACCACCGCGACCTTGCCTGCCAGCCGGCCCATGCTCATTTCCTCCCTCTCGACGAAACCGCCGTGTAATCCTCCGGAAGACGCACCAGCGCCCCGGGCTCCCCGTGATAGGTGACCTCGACGCCGTACAGTTCGCGCGCCGCTTCCACCGAGATGTATCCGTCGACGACGTCGGCGAGCACGGCTTCCGTGGCCCGCTCCCTCGGATCCCCGTAACCGCCGCCACCGGGCAGGACCACGTTCACCACGTCGTCCGGCCGCAGGTTCACCCGGCTCTTCGACGGCAGGGCACCACGGGTGAGCTCGAACCGGCCGGCCGCCCCGTCGTGCCCGGAGTCCACACCGGACGCCGGGCGGTGCAGCCGGTCGACGTTCCCGTTGACACTCCACGAGATCTCGCCGCGGGCGGCCATGGTCGTGCGCTGGCCGAGGCCGCCGCGCCACTGTCCGGCGCCGCCCGAGTCCGTGCGCAGCACGCGTTCGCGCTGGATCAGCGGAGCCATCGTCTCGATGACCTCGGTCGGCGTCGAACGCAGGCCGCTCGGGAAGCCTGTCGTATTGAGTCCGTCCTTTGTGGACCGCGCGCCGATACCGCCGGTCTGGAAGACGTTGAGCATGAACTCGCGGCCCTCGGCGTCGGTACCGCGCCAGATCGTCATCCACAAGGCGTCCGCGCTGTGCGCCATGGCCTTGCCGGGCAGGGCGCTGATCAGCAGCGAAGGCAGGAAGTGCCCGATCAGGTGCCGGGACGCGACCGGCGCGGGCGGCAGGCAGTTGAGCACCGATCCCTCCGGCGCGGTGACGTGCACCGGCCGGAACGAACCCGCGTTGTGCGGCACTTCCGGCGAGATGGCCGCCTTGACCGCGAACGACGCGTACGCCCTGGTGTAGTTCAGGACGACGTTGATCCCGCGGCGGCTCTGCGGCGACGATCCAGCGAAGTCGAGATGGATGTCCTCGCCGTCGATGGTCACCGCGACCTTGAGGACGACTTCTTCGTCGTCGAAACCGTCTGTCGCCAATTCGCTGGTGTACGTGCCGTCCGGCAGTTTCGCCAGCGCGTCGCGTAGCGCCCGTTCGGAGCGGTTCATGATCTCCGCGGCGACGTCGTCCAGCGAATCGAGACCGAATTCCTCCAGCAGCCGCACCAGGCTGGCGGCGCCGACCTCGTTCCCGGTGACCTGGGCGTACAGATCGCCGATGGTCTCCTCCGGGGTGCGGACGTTCGCGCGGATCAGCAGTTCGAGCTCCGCGTTGACCTCGCCCGCACGAAGGAACTTCATGATCGGCAGGCGCAGCCCCTCTTCGAAGACCTCGTGCGCCTCGGCGGAGACCAGCCGCCCGCCGATGTCCGGGGCGTGGCAACAGGAAGCGAACCAGGCGACCAGCCTGCCTCGCAGGAACACCGGCGTCGCGACGGTGATGTCGTTGATCTGCCCGGCGGTCTGCCACGGGTCGTTGGTGAGCAGCACGTCGCCCGGTGCCAAGGTCTCCGGTGGATACGCGGCGACGAAGTGGTGCATCCCGGTCGCCATCGCGTTGATGTGGCCGGGGGTCCCGCCGACGGACTGGCCGATCATCTCGCCGCGTGAGTCGAACACCGCGCAGGCCAGGTCGAGCGATTCCCGCACCACGGACGAGAAAGCCGTGTTGACGAGCGCGTTCTGCTGCTCGGCCAGGATCGAGTGCAGCCGGTTCCCCAGCAAACCCACCAGGATCGGATCGACGCTCATACCGTCACCACCAGGCTGGCGTCCTCGCCGACGACGCAGCGCGCGCCCGGTGGGACGACCACAGTGGACTCTCGTTCCTCCACGATGGCGGGCCCGTCGACGCGATCACCCGGCTTGAGCCCGTACCGATCGAACACCGCCGTGTCGACAAATCCACCCGACGCGGGAAAGTAAGCCGGCCGGCTCCCCTTGCGCGCGTCGCCCTCGGCCTCGGCACCCGCCAGTTTCAGCGTGACCTCGGGCGACGGCCCGCTGGAGACGACCCGCCAGTTGAGCACCTCGATCCCGACGTCCGGCCCGGTCCGCCGGTACAACGTCCGATAGGTCTCGGTGAACGCGCCGATCAGCGACTCCGGCCAGTTCCCCCGCTCGACCGGCACGCGGATCTCGTAGCCCTGCCCGGAATACCGCATCTCGGCGATCCGGCGATGCGTCACATCGTCCACACCGGACTTCCGCAGCAGTTCCGTACCCTCGGCCTCCATCTCGGCGAACAAGGCGTCGACCTGCTCCCAGGAGAGATCGAGGACAGCCGCGCGAGCCGAACGGACGAAGTCGAAGGCCAGGGGCGCGGTGAGAAAACCCGCCGCGCTCAGCACCCCGGCGGCAGGCGGTGCGACCACCTCGGGCGCGCCGAGCGCCCGTGCCACGCCGACGCCGTGCACCGGCCCGGCACCGCCGAAGGTGAACATCGGCAGCTTCGCCGGATCCTTGCCGCGCTCGACGGCGTGGACACGGGCGGCGTTGGCCATGTCCTCGTTGACGCTGGTGTGAATGCCCCAAGCGGCCTCTTCGACGCTGACGCCGAGCGGTCCCGCGATCTTCGAGCGGATCGCCTCACGGGCGCCCTCGGCGTCCAAAGTCATTCCGCCGCCAAGGAAATAGCCCGGATCCAGGTAGCCGAGCACGAGGTCGGCGTCGGTCACGGTCGGCTCCGTGCCGCCTCGTCCGTAGCAGACCGGGCCGGGCTCGGACCCGGCCGAATCCGGGCCGACGGTGAGCAGGCCGAGCGCGTCGATACGCGCGATCGAGCCGCCGCCGACACCGATCTCGATCATGTCGGTGACCGGAACCTTCACCGGCAGCCCGGATCCCGGCAACAGCCGGTACTTCCGGTCCACTTCGAACTCGTGCGTCACCAGCGGCGCGCCGCCGGAGATCATGCACAGCTTCGCCGTCGTCCCGCCCATGTCGAAGGCCAGCAGATCGTCGACACCGGCCGCGGCCCCGATCGCGGACGCGGCCAGCGCCCCACCCGCCGGGCCGGATTCGAGGATGCGGATCGGATGACGGGCGGCGGTGTCGACGGTCGCGATCCCGCCGTTGGACAGCATGATGTGCGGCGACGGTCGCACTCCGGACTCGTGCAAGCGCCGTTCCAGGTCGCGCAGATAGCGTTCGGTGAGGTCCTGGACATAGACGTTCGCGACGGTGGTGGAGGTGCGCTCGAACTCGCGGATCTCGGGGACGACCTCGCTCGACAGCGCGACGCGCAACCGAGGCGCCACTTCCTCGAGCACCTCGGCGGCGCGGCGTTCGTGCGCGGGATTCGTGAAGGCGTGCAGGAAACAGATCGCCACCGCGTCGATCCCGCGGGCGTCGAGCTCGCGGCCCAGCCGTGCGACGTACTCCTCATCCAGTCCTGTGTGGACAGAACCGTCGGCGAGGATCCGCTCGGGGACGTCGAACCGCAGATGACGTGGGACCAACGGGTCGGGGAGTTCGATGAGCAGGTCGTAGAGTTCGTACCGGTGCTCGCGCCGCATCTCCAGCACGTCACGGAAACCGGCGGTCGCGAGCAGCGCGGTGCGGGCACCCTTGCGTTCGATCAGCGCGTTCGTGACCAGGGTGGTGCCGTGCACGAACTGCTCGACGTCGCCCGCGACCAGCCCGGCGTCCGCGAGTGTCCTTTTGAGACCTTCCTCGACCGCGCGGGCGGGCTCGTCGTGCGTCGTCAGCACCTTGCCGACGGCGACGACCCCGGTTCGGTCGAGCACGCAGAGATCGGTGAACGTGCCGCCGATGTCCACGCCGACCCGAAGCCCGGTCACGGGGATTCCCTGCGGTACCAGCGCGGCGAGGTGTTGAGCGGCGGCGCCATCTTCGCGCGGACGACCAGTACGTTCGGCTCGTCGGACTCGACGAACTCGCCGAGCAGCCGCCGGAACGCCCGCCCGAACCCGGAGACGCGATCCGCGTGCACGCCGAAGGACCTTGCCAGTCCGACGAAATCGGGGCTGTCCCAATCGACGCCGCGCCGCGGCAGCCCGGCGCGATCCTGGTCGTAGCGAAGCATCCCGTACCCGCCGTCGTCGACGACGATCGTCGTGACCGGCAACTGTTCCTGCGCCAGCGTGTGGAGATCACCGCAGCCGAAGAGGAAGCCGCCGTCCCCGGTGACGCAGATCGCGCGGCCACCGCCCGCGGCAGCGGCACCGAGCGCGGCGGGGAAACCGTAGCCGAGCGTGCCCCAGCCCATCGGATACGCGAGTTTGCGCGGCGCACGGACCCGATGGAACCCGCCGATCCAGTACCCGGCCACGCACATGTCCGCGACCACCACCGCGTCGGGCGGCAATACCTCGTCCAAAGTAGACAGAAGGTCCGCGGCCTGCGGCTCCTCCTCCTTGATCCGCCGCCGGACCCGGGCGGAGACCTTGGCCAGCCTGCCGACCAACGCCGCGATCCCGGACCGTTCCTCGACCTTCAGCGCCTCGACGAGCACCCGGGCGTCGCCGACCAGCGTGATGTCCGGCTGGTAGTTCTTGGCCGCGTCGTCCGGGTCGACGTTGATCGCGATGAGCTTCTTCGGCTTCGGCATCAGCCAGTTCTGCGTCATCAGCCCGTCGAAGTCGGTGCCGATCGCGAGGACGACGTCGGCCTCGTCCCACAGCGCGCCGACCTCGGGCGCGTGCACCGGATTCGGGGCGAGACAAGGATGATCGACCGACAGGAGCCCGCGGGCGCCGAACGTGGTGAGCACCGGCGCGGCCAGCCGTTCGGCGAGTTTCCCGATCGCCTCCCCCGCCTCGGCACGCAACGCGCCGCCGCCCGCCCAGATCAGCGGCCGGTCGGCGGCGGCAAGCATGGCCTCGGCCTCACTGAGATCCGGGATCTCGGCAGGCCGGGCGTGCGAACGCGGCGGACGGCGCGCGGGCGTCCGCTCGGACAGGAAGTCGGTGGGGATGCCGAGGTAGACCGGCCCGCTCTGCGGCTGGAGCGCGAGCCGGGCCGCGCGGTGGAGCGTGGCGGCGACCTGGTCGGCGCTCGTGACGGTGAACCCGGCCTTGGTGACCGGCGCGAACATCGCCTGCTGATCCGACGTCTCGTGCAGGACGCCGCGGACCACTCCGGGCCGCCGCAGCGTGGACGGGATGTCGGTGGCGATGATCAGCACCGGCGCCGCCGACGCCATGGCCTCGCCGACCGCGGCGAGCGTGTTCGCCGCGCCCGGCCCCGTGGTCACCAGCGCGACCCCGAGCTTGCCCGTGGCGCGGGCGTACCCGTCGGCCGCGTACCCGGCCGTCTGCTCGTGCCGGACCCCGACGAGCCGGATGTCCGTATCGGCCAGCGCCTCCCATAACGGCAGGTTGTGCACCCCGGGGAGACCGAAGACGACTTCGGTCCCCAGAGCGGTCAGCGCGTCGGCGAGATGCTGGGCTCCGGTGGGTGCAGGCACCCCGCCGATAGTGCCAGATCGTTCAACGATCCAGCAACCAGCCGCTGCGCGTGAAGGCCCCCTTCCCTCGGCTCAGCCGAGGGAAGGGGGCCTTCACGCGCATCCGGCCTCAGTACAGACCGGCCGAGTAGGCGGCGGGAGCGTAGTACGCCTCGAGGTCGGCCAGCGAGTCCTCCGGCCGCTCGAAGGTCTTCGAGATCGCCGCACGCGACGGCAGCGCGTCGGGCGTCCAGCTCTCCGGCGACCACAGCTTCGACCGCATGAACGCCTTCTGGCAGTGGTGGAAGATCTCGTCGATGTCGACCACCAGCGCGAGCTTCGGCCGGTTGCCCTTCACGATCATGTCGTCGAAGAACGGTGCCTCGCGCACGAGCCGCGCGCGGCCGTTGATCCGCAGCGTGTCGCCACGGCCGGGGATCAGGTAGATCAGCCCGACGTGCGGATTCGACAGCACGTTGTGGAATCCGTCGGCGCGCCGGTTGCCCGGCCGCTCCGGGATGGCGATCCGCGTATCGTCCAGCACCAGAGTGAACCCGGCGGGGTCGCCCTTCGGCGAGACGTCGCAGGTGCCGTCGGCCGCCGAGGTCGCGATCAGCACGAACGGCGACTCCGCGAGCCACTGCCGGTCCAGCTCGTGCAGCTTCGGGCGCGCCTTGTTCGCGGTCCGCTCCAGCGGCGGCGGCAGGATCTCGCGCAGTTCGGCCTCGGTGGTGACTTCGACGAACTCAGACAATGTTGTGCTCCCTCGTCACGGCCCGGTCGCCGGCGAACCGGCGGACGTCGAGCCCGGTGATGTCGATGGCCGGGACCCGCCCCAGGTAGAGGTCCCGCACGAGCTCCCCCACGGCCGGCCCCATCTGGAACCCGTGTCCCGAAAACCCGGTCGCGTAGAAGAACCGCGACAGGTGGACGCTTTCCCCCACGATCTGGTTGCGATCGGGGGTCACCTCGTACAACCCGGCCCAGCCGCCGCGGATCCCGGCGCCGAGCACGGCGGGCACCCGGCGCGCGGCGATCTCGGCGAGTTTCGGCAGCCACTCGCCCGGCTGATACCGGGTGTCGAAACCGGGGTCGCCGTCACCGTCGCAGAAGGACATCGCCAGGCCGAGGCCCTCGCGGTGGAAGTAGAACGCCGAGGGCATCTCGATGGTCAGCGGCACTCGCCCGGGCAGGCCCGCGACCGGTCCGGTGAACACGACCTGCCGCCGGTACGGTCGCACCGGGAGGTCGACGCCCGCCAGCTCGCCGATCCGTCCCGACCACGCGCCCGCGGCGCAGACCACCGCTTCCGTCCGCACGGAACCGGCCGAGGTCAGGACGCCGGCGATCTCGTCGCCGTCGCGTTCGATCCCGACGACCTCGACGCCGGTCTTCAGCACCGCGCCGTGCCCACGCGCCGCCCGCGCGTAGCCCTGCACCGCGGAGTCCGGAGTCGCCTTGGCGTCGTCCGGCGACCACAGCGCGGCGACCACGCCTTCGGTGTCGATCAGCGGGGAGAACCGCCGTGCCTCGGCGGGCTCGACGAGACGGCTGCGGACCCCGTAGGAGTTCTGCAGTTCGGCGCAGCGCTCGAATTCGGGCAGATCCGCGGGGTCGGTGACCAGGTACAGATAGCCGTCGCGGCGGAAGTCGATCTCGGTCCCGTACGTCTCGGCGAAGGAGGCGTACTCCGCCAGCCCGCGTAGCCCGATCTCGATGTTGACCCGGGTGGTGAACGACGACCGGATCCCGCCCGCCGCCTTCGCCGTCGAGCCCGCCCCCAGGGTGTCGCGTTCGAGGAGCAGCACCGAGACCCCTGCGGCGGCGAGCCGGTACGCGCAGGCGACCCCGATGATGCCGCCGCCGATCACGACGACGTCGGTGCGTTCAGGCAGTGACTCCATCCGTGTCCCCGATCCGTTCGTCCTCGGGCGGCGGTCCCGGCGGCGTGCCGTCGCCGAACGGGCGCCCGCCCAGCTGTTCCCGGTGATGCGGCGTCGTCCAGCCGGACAGGTCCGGTCCCAAGGGGACGATCCGCGTCGGGTTCACCTGCTCGTGCACTGCGTAGTAGTGCCGCTTGATGTGGTCGAAGTCGACGGTGTCACCGAAGCCCGGCGTTTGGAAGAGATCGCGGGCGTAGGCCCACAGCACCGGCATCTCGGCCAGTTTGTTCCGGTTGCACTTGAAGTGCCCGTGGTAGACGGCGTCGAAGCGGACGAGCGTGGTGAACAACCGGATGTCCGCTTCGGTGATCGTGTCACCGACGAGGTAACGCTGCTTCTCGAGCCGTTCGGAAAGCACGTCCAGCATGGTGAAAAGCCGGGTGTAGGCGTCCTCGTACGCGGCCTGCTTGGTCGCGAAACCGGCTTGGTACACGGCGGCGTTGACGTCGGCGTAGACCCCCGCGTTGACGTCGTCGATCTCGCCGCGCAGTCGCTCTGGGTAGAGGTCGGGTGCGCCGGGCCGGTGGAGGCTGGTCCATTCGGTGGACAGATCGAGGGTGACCTGGGGATAGTCGTTACTCACCAGCCGTTTGCTCGGAATGTCCACAATGGCCGGAACGCTGATCCCGCCCATGTAGTGCGGATCGGCCGCGTGATAGGCCTCGGCGAGGTACTTGATCCCGAGTACCGGGTCCCGGTCACCGGGATCGAGGGTGAACCGCCAGCTCTTGTCGTCCTGGATCGGATCGGCCACGGCCACGCTCAGCGCGGACTCGAGACCGAGCAGCCGCCGGACGACCAGCCCGCGGCTCGCCCAGGGACAGGCCCGGCTGACCACCAGCCGGTATCTCCCCGCCTCCACCGGCCAGCCGTCGCGGCCGTCGGCGGTGACACGCGCGTCGAAATGGTTGGCGGACCGACGGAACTCACCCGTCTGCGGATCGGTCGGGATCGTCATGTGAGCCACCCTAAAGCGTGAGAAGGTGGTTTCGGTGTGCGTAGACTCTGGCACCCGGCGTGTCCGCACGCCGCCGCGCGGAAGGTGGTCCCGACGATGCCGTTCATGCCCGTGACCGACTCGATGTTCCTTCTCGTGGAGACTCGCGAACATCCGATGCACGTCGGCGGACTGCAACTGTTCAAGAAACCCGAGGACGCCGGGCCCGAGTACCTGCGCGACATCCGCCGGAAACTGCTCGATTCCGACAACATGCGCTCGGTGTTCCGCCGCCGTCCCGCCCGGCCGGTCAACACCGCGGGCCACCTCGCCTGGTCGACCGACACCGACCTCGAACTCGACTACCACTTCCGCCATTCGGCGCTGCCCCAGCCCGGCCGCATCCGCGAACTGCTGGAGCTGACCGGGCGCTGGCACAGCACCCTGCTCGACCGGCATCGCCCGCTGTGGGAGATCCATCTGGTCGAGGGCCTGCAGGACGGCCGGTTCGCGATCTACAGCAAGATCCACCACGCGCTGATGGACGGCGTCTCGGCGCTGCGGCATCTGCAGGGCACGCTGTCGGACGACCCGGCGGACCTCGACTGCCCGCCGCCGTGGGGACGCCGCGCCAAACCGGACGGCGGCCGCAACGGCAAGGCGTCGCCGTCGGTGCTCAGCACCTTCGGCAAGACGGTCAACCAGCTCGCCGGGATCGCGCCCGCCGCGATGAAGGTGGCGCGGGAGGCGTTCCAGGAGCACACGCTCACGCTGCCGGCGCAGGCGCCGAAGACGATGCTGAACGTGCCGATCGGCGGGGCCCGCCGGTTCGCCGCGCAGTCGTGGTCGCTGGACCGGGTGCGCAAGGTGGCGACCGCGGCCGGGGTGTCGCGCAACGACGTCGTCCTCGCGATGTGCTCGGGCGCGCTGCGCGACTACCTGATCGAACAGAACGCGCTCCCCGACGCGCCGCTCACCGCGATGGTCCCGGTTTCCTTGCGGCGCAAGGACAGCGGGGACGCGGCGGGCAACAACATCGGCGCGCTGCTGTGCAACCTCGCCACCCATCTGACCGATCCGGCCGCGCGGCTCGCGACGATCAACGCGTCCATGCGGAACGGCAAGAAGCTCTTCTCGGAGCTGACCCCGCTGCAGACGCTGCTGCTGTCCGGGATCAACGTCGCCCAGCTCGGCATCTCACCGATCCCCGGCTTCGTGAACAACACGAAACCGCCGTTCAACCTGGTGATCTCCAACGTGCCGGGGCCGCGCAAGCAGATGTACTGGAACGGCGCCGCGCTCGACGGCATCTATCCGGCGTCGGTGCTGCTCGACGGGCAGGCGCTGAACATCACGCTGACCAGCAACGGGGACAACCTCGACTTCGGCGTCACCGGCTGCCGCCGGAGCGTCCCGCATCTCCAGCGCATCCTGACCCACCTGGACACCGCGCTCGTCGAACTGGAACACGCGGTCTCCCTGCCCCGCGTTTAGTCCTCTGAATGCGGTGGGCCACCGCATTCAGAGGGCGAAACGCGCCCGGGGCTAGCTGCCGTCGGAGACGTACAGGCCGCCCGGGGTGATCGTGTACAGCTGGCCGTCCGGGCCGGCGGTCGCGTCACGCGTGCGGCCGAGGTTGGTCCAGAGCTTGCCACCGTTGCCGTTCAGGTCGAGCTTGTACGTGCCGCCCTTGAGCGACGCCATGTACAACGAGCCTTTGTACGCGGCGAGCCCGCTCGGCGTCGCCGAGGACGTCGGCCAGGACTTGACCGGGTTGGTCATCCCCGCCGTGTTGCACGGGCCTTCGCAGGTCGGCCAGCCGTAGTTCTTGCCGGGCTCGATCCTGTTCAGCTCGTCGAGCCTGTTCGCGCCGATGTCGGAGATGTAGAGCTGCCCGTTCGCCCAGGTCAGCCCCTGGACGTTGCGGTGGCCGTAGGAGTAGACGCGGCTGTTGAACGGGTTGCCGGGCGCGGCCGCGCCGTCGGTGGTGACGCGCAGGACCTTGCCGCCGAGGGAGTTCTTGTTCTGCGCGTTGGCGCCGTTCTGGCCGTCGCCGGTCCCCGCGTAGAGGTAGCCGTCGGGCCCGAACCGGATCCGCCCGCCGTGGTGGTACTGCGAGCCACGCGGGATGCCGGTGACGATCGGCGTCGGCGGCTGGCCGAGCTTCAGCTTGGCGATGCGGTTGTCGGAGCTGGTCGTGTAGTAGATGAAGACCGTCTCGTCGGTGGCGTACTTCGGCGAGACGGCGATGCCGAGCAGGCCCGCCTCCGCGGTGACGCTCACGCCGGGGATGGTCTGGACCGTGGTGACCTTGCCCGCCTTGTCGATCTTGCTGATCGTCTTGGCGTCCTTCTGTGTGAAAAGGCCGGTGCCATCAGGCAGGAAGTCGATCGACCAGGCCTGGTTCAGGCCGCTCGCGAGCTGCCTGATCGCCTGGACGGACGGCGCTTCGGCGGCCGTGGCCGGGACGGCCGCGATCGACACGGCCGTCGCCGCGGCGAACGTGGCGGCGAGAATACGACGTAAGGACATGGGACGCCTCCTTCAGCTACCCCTGGAGCCCCGCGAGTTGGATAGAAACACACCACATAACGAAACGGACACCACTGGACGGGCTATCGGGCACGTGGGCTGTTAACCGTTGTGTGCGCCGAGCGTGACGAATCGGACGGTGCGATCCGCCATAGGTAGGAAACTTCACAAAATACCTTCGGAAGTCGGCGGCACGCTTCTAGGGTGGCGGGGCCCGACCCGGTTCGATCCCATGTGGACGTTAGGAGCGGAAGATGACCGAAACCATCGAGGTATGGACCACGCCCGACTTCGTCGAGTACGAAACCCCCATGGAGGTCACCGCCTACGCGGCTCGCATGGAGGACTGAGACCGCATCCGGTGGTGGGGGCCGTCCCCCACCACCGCGCCGCCGTCCCGATCAGCGAGCCGTTGGAGGCAGCACGGTGTCCGTCATGTCGTCGTCGGAGTTCATCGCGGCTCTGCGCGGGCTTTCGCATCGCTACTGGGGAACACACCCGTTCCACGTGCGGATGCACAACGGCGACCTGTCCGAGTACGAGCTGAAGATCTGGGCCGCGAACCGCTGGTACTACCAATGTGTGCTCCCGCAGAAGGACGCGGCCATCATCAGCAACTGCCCGCTGCCGGAGATCCGCCGTGAATGGCTCGACCGCATCGTCTACCACGACGGGACGAAGGCCGGGGACGGCGGAATCGAGCGCTGGCTCCGGTTGTGCACCGCGGTCGGGCTCGACCGCGAAGAGGTTCTCGATCAGCGGCACGTCGCGCCCGGCGTACGGTTCGCCGTCGACGCCTACGTGACCTTCGCCCGCACGAAACCTTGGCTCGAAGCGGTCGCTTCGGGGCTGACCGAAATGTTCGCCGGCCATCTCATGCAGCGGCGGGTCGCCGACATGCTGGCGAACTACTCGTGGATCGCACCGGAAGACCTCGCCTATTTCACCAACCGGATCGACAAGGTCTCCGGCGAGGGCAAGGGAACGCTCGACATCGTGGTGCGGCACGCCGTCACCCGTGAACAGCAGGAGAAGGCGATCGCCGCACTGTCGTTCAAGACCGACGTGCTGTGGTCCATGCTCGACGCCATCGAGCGCGCGGCGGCCAAGGAGTAGCCATGACCACCCTCGACCTGGGCTCGGTACCGCGGCTGCGGCGCGGAGTCCGGCTGAGCTACGACCAGACCAGGGAAACGCACGTCCTCCTGTTCCCCGAAGGCGTGCTCGTCCCGAATCCCACGGCGGCGGCCGTGCTTTCCCTCTGCGACGGTGTCGAGGACGTCGCGGCGATCGCTTCGGCGCTGCGCGAGCGCTACACCGGTGTTCGTGAGGAAGAAATCCTGGACGTCCTGTCCCGGCTCGGAGATCGGCGGATCGTCGAATGGACCTGAACACCGCGCCACCGCTGGGCATGCTGGCCGAGCTGACCCATCGCTGCCCGCTGCATTGCCCGTACTGCTCGAATCCGGTGGAGCTGATCGCCCGTGACGGCGAACTGTCCACAGAGGAATGGATCTCAGTGCTCTCGCAGGCACGGGAGCTCGGCGTGCTCCAGGTGCACATGTCCGGCGGCGAGCCGCTCGCCAGACCGGATCTGCCCATCCTGGTCGAGCACGCCACGAAACTAGGCTGCTACGTCAACCTGGTGACGTCCGGCCTCGGGCTGACGGAGTCCAGATTGGACGATCTCGTCGAACGCGGTATCGCACATATCCAGCTCTCCGTCCAGGGCGCGACCGCCGACCGCGCGGACCGGCTCGCCGGTGCGCGCGCCCATGACCGGAAACTGGTCGCGGCCGAGCTGATCAAGAAGGCCGGGCTGCCGCTTTCGGTCAACGTCGTGCTGCACCGGCAGAACCACGACCAGCTCGCCGGAATCATCGACCTCGCCGAGAAAATGGGCGCGGACCGGCTCGAACTGGCCAATACGCAATATTACGGCTGGGCCCTGCGCAACCGCGACGCCCTGATGCCGACCCGGCGGCAACTCGAGGAGGCCGAGCCGATCGTGCGCGCGGCCACCGAACGGCTGCGCGGCCGCATGGAGGTCATCTACGTCGTCGCCGACTACTACGAGAAGTACCCGAAGCCGTGCATGTACGGGTGGGGCGCGCGACAACTGACGGTGGCACCCGACGGGAACGTGCTGCCGTGCCCCGCTTCGACGGCGATCGAGACCCTGGAATTCGACAACGTGCGGGACAAGCCGCTGGCCTGGATCTGGTACGAATCCGCTTCCTTCAACGCTTATCGCGGCGAGGACTGGATGCCGGACACCTGCGGCACCTGCGAGCGGCGCGCGATCGACTTCGGCGGCTGCCGGTGCCAGGCGTTCCAGCTCACCGGTGACGCCGCGGCGACGGATCCCGTGTGCTCGCGTTCACCGCATCGCGGCGTGGTCGACCTCATTCTCGCCACACCGGCGAAAACGGACGAACTCGTGATGCGGTCACCGCGATGAGGGTGATCCTGCTCGGCACCGCGGCGGGCGGCGGTTTCCCGCAGTGGAACTGCGCCTGCGCGCTGTGCGTCTCGGACGCGCCGCCGCGGACCCAGGACTGTGTCGCGGTGAGCGCGGACGGCGAGGGCTGGTACCTGCTCAACGTGTCACCGGACATCCGCGCGCAGATCCTCACCACGCCGCCCTTGCGTGCCGGGCCCGGTCCGCGGGAAATCCCGCTGCGCGGGGTGTTGCTGACCGACGCCGAACTCGACCATTCGCTCGGCCTGCTTCTGTTGCGGGAGGCGGGTGGCCTTCCGGTATGGGCACCAGAGGCGGTTCTGGATGCCTTGTCCGAACAGTTCCCCGCACGTTCGATCATCGACGGCTACGGTGGCTGGGACTGGCTGCCGTCGTCGGATGTCTCCATCGACGGCCTCCGCGTGAGCATGCTTCCCGTGAGCGACAAGCGGCCGAAGTACGCACGTTCGTCCACTGAGGACGGACCGTGGGTGGTGGCGTACCGGATCGAAGACGTCCGGACCGGCGGTGTCTTCGTATACGCGCCTTGCCTGAAGAGCTGGCCGGACGGATTCGACGACTTCACGCGCGACGCGGGCCTGGTGCTGCTGGACGGAACCTTCTACGCACCGGACGAGATGTCGGGTGCCACCGCGGCCAAGGTCGGCGACGGCGCCCAGCTGGCGATGGGGCATCTGCCGATCACCGGCAGCCTAGCGAAGCTCCGGCCCGGCCCACGGTGGGTGTACACGCATCTGAACAACACGAACCCGGTGATCGACCCGGCCTCGCCGGAGCACGCCGCCGTACTGGCCGGCGGCGCCTCCCTTCCGTTGGACGGTACGGAATTCAAGCTCTAGGCGACGCCTTCGGGGCTCGCTCCCGAAACGGGAACGGCATCGGCGGTGAGGCGATCGATCTCCGCGAGCTCGTCCCCGGACAGGTCGATGTCGGCGGCGGCGAGGCTGGCCTCGATGTTGGCCGCCTTGCGCGCGCCCACGATCGCGACGTGTACCCCGTGCTGGGCGAGCGTCCACGCGATCGCGAGCTGGCTGACCGAGATCCCCTTGTCCGCGGCGAATTCCTTGAGCCTGTCGACCACGGCGAGGTTGCGCAGGAAGGTGTCTCCGGTGAACGCCGACGATCGGGACCGCCAGTCGGTCTTCTCGAACGTCGTCTCGGGTGTGAAGGCTCCGGTCAGCAAGCCGCTGCCGAGCGGGCTGTACACGAGTACACCGATGTCGTTCTCGCGCGCGTACGGCAGAGGGTCGGTCTCGATGTCGCGGCGGAACAGGTGATACGGCGGCTGCAAGGTTTCCACCGGACGGGTCTTGTCGAAGGCGGCCAGCCCGGCGGCGTCGTAGTTCGAGACACCGACGTGCCGGATCTTCCCGGCGTCGACGAACTCCTGCAGGATCCCCGCCGTTTCCTCGGCCGGGGCGTCGGAGTCGGGCCAGTGGATCTGGTAGAGGTCGATGTGGTCGACGTCGAGGAAACGAAGACTGTCCTCGACGCCCTGCGTCAGCCACTCGCGCCGGGAGTCGCGTGGCCGTTCGGAGCGCGGCTTGATGCCGCCCTTGGTGGCGATGACGAGATCGTCGCGGTCGCGCTTGAGTTCCTCGCGCAGCGCCTTCCCCAGCATGGCTTCGGACTTCCCGAAACCGTAGGCCTGCGCGGTGTCGAAGAGGTTGACCCCGAGTTCGCGGGCGTGGTGGATCGCGGCGATCGCCGTGTCCTCGTCGAACGAACCCCAGTCCCCGCCGAGCTGCCAGGTGCCGAAGGCGATCCTCGACACCTCGAGACCGCTCCTGCCCAATGTCGTCGTACGCATGACTCCAGCAGAGCACAGACATCCGATCACCGCACCGGTTCTCCCGGCCAATGAAACCCCCAAATGACTATTTGACGGTTGCCGTCCCGGCAGCCGATACTCGTGACATGTCCGAGTCCCCCAGCCTCGATGGGCTTCGCGTCCTCGCCCATCCCCTGCGGCTGCGCATTCTGTCGCTTTTGACCGGTGTCGCGATGAGCGCGGCCGAAGCCGCGCGCGAACTCGGTGAGACACAAGCGAATGTCAGCTATCACGTGCGACGGCTGCACGAGGCCGGGCTGCTCGACGTCGCCGAGGAGGTCCGGATCCGGGGCGGGCTGGCGAAACGCTACCGACACGATCCGGAGTCCGGGATGCGGTTCACCTCGAAGAATCCGGACGAGGAGCAGCTTCTCATCGCGGCGATGGTCGAAGAACTCAAGCGCCGCAGCGAATTCCGCTTGCCGGATGAACGCGGCTCGATCAACGACGCGGAGATGTGGGTCGACCGCGAGACCTGGGAGAAGGCGCTCGAACACGCTCGCGAACTGAGCGCTCTGCTGCACTCGGCCGCGAAACCACCCCGCACCCGGGGCACGATCCCGGTCAGCGCGACGGTGGCGATGTTCGAGATGAGGCGACCGTGACCTCCCTGCGGGAACCACTGCGCCACCACAACTTCCGCTGGCTGATCGCCGGCCGCACGTTCGGGGAGTTCGGCAACGCCGTCGCCCCGCTCGCGCTCGCGTTCGCCGTGATCGACCTGACCGGTTCCGCCGTCGACATCGGCATCGTCGTCGGCGCCCGCTCAGTGGCGAGCGTGGTGCTGTTGCTGTTCGGCGGGGTGCTCGCGGACCGGCTGCCGCGCTCGGTGATCCTGCAAGGCACCGAAGTCGCCGCCACGCTGACCCAGGCCGTCATCGCCGCGAGTGTCCTTTGTGGATTCGCGTCGATCCCGCTATTGGTCGCCCTGAGCGTGGTCAACGGCGCGGTGGCCGCGATCTCGGCCCCCGCGTCGGCGTCGCTCACCCCGCTGACGGTGCCCGCCACCCAGCTCGCGCAGGCGAACGCGCTGGCCAGGCTGCTGTCGAACTCCGGCCGGATCGCCGGTGCCGGACTCGGCGGCATCCTGGTCACCGCGGTCGGCCCCGGCTGGGCGCTCGCCGGGAACGCGCTCCTGTTCCTGGGTTCGGCTCTGTCGTACCGGTGCATCCGCCTCAACCGCCGGGAACGCGTCCCCGGCAGCCGTCCGCTGGCGGAACTCGCCGAAGGCTGGCGCGAATTCCGGTCACGCACCTGGGTGTGGGTCGTGGTCGTGCAGTTCATGGTGGTGAACGCCGTCATCGCCGGCGGGATCGCGGTGCTCGGTCCCGTCGTCGCCGACAGCACCTTCGGACGCTCCGGCTGGGGTTTCGCGCTCGCCGCGCAGACGATCGGCTCGCTCGTCGGCGGGATCCTCGTGGCCCGATGGCAGCCGCGGCGCGCGCTGTTCGTCGGTGTCGCGGTGATCCTCTTCGAAGCGCCTCCGCTGATCCTTCTCGGCCAGGCGCCCTTGCTCCCGCTGCTGCTCGCGGCCATGTTCGTCTCCGGCCTGGCGATCGAGCAGTTCGTGGTCGCGTGGGACGTGTCGCTGCAGGAGAACGTGCCCGAGGACAAACTCGCGCGCGTCTACTCCTACGACATGCTCGGTTCCTTCATCGCCCTGCCGCTCGGCCAGATGGCGGCCGGACCCGCCGCGCACCACTTCGGGGTCAGCACGACCCTGCTCGCGTGCGCCGCCCTGGTCGTGGCCGCCACCTGTCTCGCCCTGTGCAGCGGCCAGGTGCGCGGACTGGTCCGGAAGACCCACGCCGCCCAGCCCTGAGCACCCGCCCGCGAAAGTGGTAGCAAAGGTCCCTTGCTCCCTTTTCGCAGGTCACGGCCAGGGGCGGACCTCCTCGAGGAGCTTCGCGACCGCGAGCACCAGGTCGTCGGAGTGCCGCGGGCCGACGATCTGCAGACCGACCGGGAGGCCACTGGAGGTGCGGCCCGCCGGCACGCTGATGGCGGGCTGCTGGGTCATGTTGAACGGGTAGGTGAACGGCGTCCAGTCCGGCCAGCCGCTCAGCCCGCTGCCCGGCGGCACCTCGTGCCCGGCTTCGAAGGCGGGGATCGGCAGGGTCGGCGTGATCAGCACGTCGTAGCGCGTGTGGAACTCGCCCATCAGGATGCCCAGCGCGGCCCGCTCGGCGTTGGCGCCGAGGTAGTCGCTCGCCGAGAAGGTCTTGCCGAGCTCCCAGACCTTCCGCAGCCCGGGATCGACCTTGGTCTCCGACCCGGCGGGGAAGGTGTCCAGCCACTTGGCCGCCCCTGTCGACCACAGGATGTCGAAGGCGGGCTTGGGATCCGCGAAACCGGGATCGGCCTCTTCGATGTGCAGGCCCGCGTCCCCGAGCGACTGGACCGCCGACTTGACGATCTCCGCGACCTCCGGGTCGACGTCGACATAGCCGAGTGTCGGCGAGTAAGCGGCGATCAGTCCGCGCACGTCCCGCCGGACGGCCTCGCGGTAGGTCGAGACCGGCGGGGCGAGCGCGGCCGGGTCGCGGTAGTCGGGCATCGCCAAAACGTCGAGGAGCAGCGCCGTGTCGTCCACCGAACGCGCCATCGGGCCGGCGTGCGAAAGCGGCCCGAACGGGCTCGCCGGGAACAGCGGGATCCGGCCGTGTGTCGGTTTGAGACCGACGATTCCGCAGAACGAAGCCGGAATCCGGATCGAGCCGCCACCGTCGGTGCCGACGGAGAGCTCGCCCATCCCCGCCGCGACGGCCGCGGCGCTGCCTCCACTGGAGCCGCCCGCCGTCGTCGACGGGTCGACCGGGTTGCGGGTGATCCCGGTCAGCGTGTTGTCTGTGACGCCCTTCCACGCCAGCTCCGGCGTCGTGGTCTTTCCCAGCAGCACCAAGCCGTTCTCGCGCAGTCGCGCGGTGACCGGACTGTCGACGTCCCAGGGCTGGTCGGGGTCGATGCACCGGGAACCGCGCAGCGTCGGCCAGCCCTGCGTCAGGAACATGTCCTTGATCGAGGCCGGGACACCGTCGAGCCAGCCGATCGGATTACCGTCCCGCCACCGAATCTCGGACGCTTTCGCCTGCTCGAGTGCGCCATCGGCGTCGACCAGGCAGAAGGCGTTGGTCTCGCCGTCGCGTTCCTCGATGGCACGCAACGCGTTCTGGGTGGCCTCGACCGGCGACAGTTCTCCGGTGGCATACGCGGCGACGAGCTCGCTCGCGGTCAACTTGGTGTCGTTCAATCCGGCCCCTAACCTTGGCGAAGCGTCTCCGACGGCACGTATCCGAGCCGCTTGTCCACGACGTTGCGCAGTGGCTCCCCCGCGCGCCAGCGACGGAAGTTGTCCGCGAACACCTCTACCAGAGTATTACGCCAGCCGACGAAGTCGCCCGACATATGCGGCGAGATCAGCACGTTCTCCATAGTCCACAAAGGACTTTCGGCGGGCAGGGGTTCGGTGTCGAAGACGTCGAGCGCCGCGCCGCCGAGCGGCCCGTTCCGCAGCGCGCCGATCAGGTCCGACGTGACGACCAGTTCGCCACGGCCGACGTTGACGAACCGCGAGCCGGGTTTCATCGCGGCGAAGGCTTCGGCGTCGAACATGCCCTTGGTCTGCTCGGTCAGTGGCGCGACCGCGACGACGTAGTCCGCTCCGGGAAGATGCCGAGACAGCTCCGAAGAGGCGTATACGTCACCGAAGTCGGGATCGTCCGCACGGGGACGGCGTCCGACACCCGCCACCGACATCCCGGCCGCCCGCAGCATCCGCGCGATCGACCGGCCGATCGGCCCGGTGCCGACCACCAGCACCCGCCGGCCGGCGATCCGTTCACTCTCGCGGTGCTTCCATCGCCGCTGCTTCTGCAGATCCCACGACCGGGCGAAATCCTTGGCGAACGTGAGAACGACGCCGAGCACGTACTCGGCTATCGCCCCGTCGAACACCCCACGCGAGTTGGTGAGCACGACGTCGCTCTCCTGCAACCCAGGGAAGAGCACCGGGTCGACGCCCGCGCTGGCGATGTGCAGCCAGCGCAGCCGGTCGGCCGCATGCCAGGCGGCCGGGACGGCGGTGGACAGGAAGTCGTAGACGAAGAACGCGTCGGCGCCGGATAACGCGTCGGCCAACCCGGCCGCGTCGGTGTAACGAACCACCGCTTCGGCTTCGATAGCGCGCATGTCCGGTGGGCGCGTGTCTCCGCAGAGCACCGCCAGCACAGGGGTCTCCGAGGCGATCACGTTGACACCGTAAAAGTGGCTCGTATGATTGTCAACAATCCGAGGACCGACCCCCGGAGCACCGGACCTGTGACAGCAGAAGCTTTCCGGAGGCTGAGACTTGGATTTCGACTTACTGGAGTTCGAAGGCCCGTTGGCGCAGCGCGGTATCGGCGTGATCGCCCCCTTCGACCTCGCCCTGGAACGCGAGCTGTGGCGCTGGGTACCCATGGAGGTCTCCCTCCATCTGGCGCGCACGCCGTACGAGCCGGTGCCCGTCAGCATGGAGATGGCCCAGCTCGTCAGCGACAGCAGGCATCTCGCCGCCGCCACGAGGGACGTGCTCCACGTGGAGCCCGAAGTCGTCGCCTATCTGTGCACCTCCGGCAGTTTCGTCAACGGTGTGGACTACGAACGTTCTCTGACCAAGGCGATCTGCGACGCGGGCGCGACGGACGCCGTCACCACGTCCGGGGCGCTGGCGGAGGTCCTGCATCAGCTCGACCTCCACCGGGTCTCGGTGCTGACGCCCTACGACGGCGACCTGACCGGGAAGCTGCACGACTTCCTGGCCGAACTCGGCGTCCGCACCGTTTCGAGTGACCACCTCGGCCTGGGCGGTGGTATCTGGAAGGTCAGCTACCGGACCATCGCCGAACGCATCCTCGCCGCCGACCACGCCGACGCGGAAGCCATCTTCGTCAGCTGCACCAACCTCCCCACCTACGATCTGATCGAGCCGCTCGAAAGCGCACTCGGCAAACCCGTCCTCACCGCGAACCAGCTCACGATGTGGGCCTGCCTCCGGCGGATGAACCTGCCGATCGTCGGGCCCGGCAAGTGGCTCCGGGAGGTCGACTGACCTCTTCCCTTACGATTGTCGACAATCTGCCCTCCGGAGGTTCCGTGCCCATCACGCCGTTCGCCCCACCCGAGCCGCCGTCCGAGACGACCACCATCGGGTTCATCTACCCCGATCACGCGGCCGAAGACGACTACCCGCTCGCGGAACAGCTCCTCGGCGGGGACATGGCCGGGATCAAACTGCCGGTCGAGCACATCTACGGGACCGATCTCCACGCCGTGCCCGAGCTACTGGACCTCGGCAGCGAAAGCCGGCTCGCCGACGGCGCCGCGCTGCTCGCCAAGCACGAACCGGACGCGGTGGTCTGGGCGTGCACCAGCGGCAGTTTCGTCTACGGCTGGGAAGGCGCCCGCGACCAGGCCGACCGGCTGGCCGCCGTCGCCGGTGTCCCGGCGTCGAGCACCTCCTTCGCCTTCGTCAACGCCGCACGGGCGCTCGGCGTCCGGCGGGTCGCGGTCGCCGCCAGCTACCCCGACGACGTCGCCCGGCTGTTCGTCGAGTTCCTCGGCGCGGGCGGGATCGAAGTGGTCTCGATGGGCAGCGCGGATATCGACACCGCCGCCGAGGTCGGCGATCTGAGCCCGGAAGCCGTCGTCGAACTCGCGGTGAGCCGCGACCACCCGGCCGCCGACGCCCTGCTCGTCCCCGACACCGCCATGCGGACGCTCGGCGAGATCAACACGCTCGAAACCAGGATCCGCAAGCCGGTGCTGACCGCCAACCAGGTCACCGTCTGGGAGGGCCTGCGGCTCACCGGGAAGTCCCCGCTCGTCCGCACCTTGGGTGCCCTGTTCGGACAGAGGAGCAGCTGAGCCATGTCCTTGCCGGATATCGAGCCGGTCAGCCGGGAATCGACCGCCGGGATCATCGCGCGCCAGTTGCGGGACGCGATCATGACCGGCGCCCTCCCGCCCGGCACCCAGCTCGGTGAAACGGACCTGGCCTCCCGGTTCCAGGTTTCGCGGGGACCGCTGCGTGAAGCGATGCAGCATCTCGTCTCCGAAGGGCTCCTGCGCAGCGAGCGGCACCGCGGACTGTTCGTGATCGACCTCGAACCCGGCGACGTCTACGACATCTACTCGGCACGCTCGGCCATCGAACGAGCCGCGATGCTGCGTGCCTTGCGCGGGGACCGGGAACGGGTCGCCACCGAACTCGAAGAGGCCGTACACGCCATGGCCGCCGCCGCGGACGAGGACGACCCGACCGCGCTCTCCTGGGCGGACCTCCGTTTCCACGAGGCGCTGATCGCCGCCTCCGGCAGCAAACGACTCGTGCGCATGGCGCGGACCCTGTTGATCGAGACCCGGATGTGCCTCACCGCGCTGCAGGGGACCTATCAGCGGGTCGAAGAACGGGTCACCGAACACACAAGCATCATCGAAGCCCTGCGGGCGGGCGACGAGGAGACCGCGCTTTCGCTGCTGGAGGCCCATATGGAGGACGCCGTCCAACGGCTGGCCCCGGGAACCAGCCTGCGGGAGGGCGAAGCTCCCGCTGTGCCTTAGGGATTCAGCCACGGCCCCGTGCCCCCAGCACCGGCTGCCCACCGGTCCCGCCACGGAACTCCCTGTCCCAGGGCCAATTGCCGTGCTCGTCCTCGTAGACCAGTTGCAGGGCGCGGAAGTTCTCGCCGTACAGCAGAACGGCGGTGAGCAGGTGCGCCGGTGGAGAACTGAGCGGGACGACCTCCAACGACGGCCACCCCACCTCCGCGGGCAGCACCTCACCCGGCTCCGGCGGCCCCGACCGGACCACCTGCTGGGCGAAATAGTTCAGCAGCTGGCCGGATCTTCGTTCTCTCAGGCCGGTGACGACGAGCTCCGGAAGCCCGGCGTCGGTGAGCCCGACCGTGTACGCGAAGCCCGGTTGGACGATTCCGCGCTCGACCGTCTGCACCATCCAGCCGTACTTGCGGATCAGCGGACGGACCTCCTCGACGAGGTAGTCGTCGCGGGTCTTTCCGGGGTTGTCGCAATGCCAGCACATCGGCACTCCTCCAGTCGTCGAATCCGATGATCGACACTGTGCACCGCGGCACCGACAAAAACTCACACCCCGGAGCGGCGCGCGTGCGACGAACGGGCTTTCATACCGGAGTTCGCGCCGATATTCCCTTTCGTGGCAACGTTTTTCCGTCACTTCGAGAAAATCGGCGGATTGCCGGGAGGAACGAATCCGCGAAGTTCAACGGCGGGGACGGCACTATCGAGTGGTACGGCAAGGTGACGTGTCGCGAAAGCCACTTTCGCAACGCTGAAGGTTGGGAAAGTGGCTTTCGCAACCGTCGGCTCGACATCCAGACATTGGGAACACCGGACCGTGAAGGCCCCTTCTTTGCGTTAAACGCAGCGAAGGGGCCTTCACGTACTACCCGAAACCATGAATGGACCATTCATGACATCCGGGACTTGACACGTCACCGGGCGGATGGTTCAAGATAGAGCGGCGACCACCGCGGACCCGAGTTCGGCGGTGGTGGACTTCCCGCCGAGGTCAGGGGTCTGCACGGTCCCCGCCTCGAGAACCTTCTCCACGGCCGCGCGTACCTCTTGTGCCGCAACGGTTTCCCCGAGATGTTCGAGCAGCATCGCCCCCGCCAGGATCTGCGCCACCGGATTCGCGATGCCCTGTCCGGCGATGTCGGGAGCGCTGCCGTGCACCGCCTCGAACATGGAAGGGAGCTCACCGGTCGGATTGATATTGCCCGAAGGCGCCATCCCGAGCCCACCCGTCACGGCCGCCGCCAGGTCGCTCAGGATGTCGCCGAACAGATTGGAAGCGACCACGACGTCGAGCCGGTCCGGCGCCTGCACCATCCGCGCGGCGAGCGCGTCGACATGGCATTGTTCGGCGTGCACGTCCGGATACTCCGAAGTGATCTCGGCGAAGATCTCGTCCCAGAACGGCATCGAGTGAATGAGCCCGTTGGATTTGGTCGCCGAGCAGACCCGCCCCGTCCGCGTCTTCGCCAACTCGAAGGCATAGCGGATGATCCGCTCCACCCCGACCCGCGTGAACACGGATTCCTGTAAGACGAACTCGTTGGCCAGACCGCGATTGTGCCTGCCACCGAGCTCCGAGTACTCGCCCTCGGAGTTCTCCCGGACGATCACCATCTCCAGTTCGTCGGCGCTCCGGCCGGCCAGCGCCGACGTCGTCCCCGGCAGCAGCCGGACCGGCCGGAGGTTGACGTACTGTCCGAACGCACGCCGAACGGGAATGAGGAGGCCCCACAACGAAACATGGTCCGGGACACCGGGAAAGCCGACGGCACCGAGAAAGATCCCGTCGAATCGGGAGAGTTGCTCGATACCGTCGTCCGGCATCATCGAGCCGGTCTTGGTGTACCGCTCACAACTCCAGTCGAACTCCGTCCAGGACAAGGAGAAGCCGTGCGATGCCGCCGCGCGGTCGAGGACCTTGCGGGCCTCGACCGTCACGTCGACACCGATCCCGTCGCCGGGGATACTCGCGATCCGATACGAAGAAGTCACAGAGCCACCGCGATGTACTTGGTCTCGAGGAACTCGTCGATGCCGACGGTGCCGCCCTCGCGGCCGAGGCCGGATTGCTTGATCCCGCCGAACGGCGCCGCCGGATTCGAGACCAGCCCTTGGTTGAGGCCGATCATGCCGGCCTCCAGCCGTTCCGAAACCCGCAGAGCCCGCTTGAGATCGGAGGTGTACACATAGGACACGAGACCGAATTCGGTGTCGTTCGCCGCCGCGATGGCCTCGTCCTCGCTGTCGAACGGAGTGATCGGGGCGACCGGCCCGAAGATCTCTTCCGAAGCGAGCCTGGCGTCCTTCGGAACGTCGGTGAGCACCGTGGCCTGATAGAAGTTGCCCGGACCGTCCACAGTGGATCCACCGGTGAGGACGCGCGCTCCTCGCTCGGTGGCGTCGGAGACCAGCCCACTGACCTTCTCGACGGCGGCTTCGTCGATGAGAGGGCCGACGACGACACCCTCCTCGGTGCCGCGCCCCATGGGGAGGGCCTCCATACGCTCGGTGAGGCGCCGGGAGAACTCGTCGACGATGCCCCGCTGGACGTAGAAACGGTTCGCGGCCGTGCAGGCCTCACCGATGTTGCGCATCTTCGCGGTCATCGCGCCTTCGACCGCCGCGTCGAGGTCGGCGTCTTCGAATACGAGGAAGGGGGCGTTGCCGCCGAGTTCCATCGAAGTGCGGAGCACCTTGTCCGCGCACTGTTCCAGCAGCTTCCGGCCGACGCCGGTCGAGCCGGTGAAGGACAGCTTCCGGGCGCGGCCGTCCCGGATCAACGGCTCCATCACGCCGCCGGAGTCCGACGTCGTGAGCACGTTCAGCACGCCTTCCGGCAATCCCGCTTCGGCGAGGATGGCCGCGAGGGCCAGCATCGAAAGGGGGGTCTGAGCAGCGGGCTTGATGACCATCGTGCAGCCTGCCGCCACCGCGGGCCCGATCTTGCGGGTGCCCATCGCCATGGGGAAGTTCCACGGCGTGATCAGCAGGCACGGACCGACCGGCTGTTTGGTCACGAGGAACCGGCCTGTCCCGTTGGGAGCGACGGCGTAACCACCGTCGATCCGGACGGCTTCCTCCGCGAACCAGCGGAAGAACTCGGCCGCGTAGGTGATCTCGCCCTTCGACTCCGCGAGCGGCTTGCCCATCTCGAGGGTCATCAGCAGCGCGAGTTCGTCGGCGCGCTTGATCAGCAGTTCGTAGGCGCGGCGCAGGATCTCACCGCGTTCGCGCGGGGCGACGTTCGCCCAGTCGGCCTGCGCGGCGACGGCCGCGTCGAGTGCGCTGACACCGTCCGCCGGTGACGCGTCGGCCACCTCGCACAGGGCTTCGCCTGTCGAGGGGTCGAGAACAGGGAAGGTCTTCCCGTCCGCGGCGGGCAGCCACTTGCCGCCGATGAACAGTTCCTTGTCGACCGACGTGACCACGCCGGCCTCACTGATCGAGCTCATCCCAACGCTCCTCCATGTTGTCCCGAACGCCATGCTATGGATATTGTCAACAATCGACAACAGCTCAGCCGACCTAGGAGCGCAGCCCATGGCCCAGCTATCACCGCTGCTCAAGCAGGCAACGCCGGTCGTGGTCGACCACGGTGAAGGGGTTTACCTCTACGGCACCGATGGCAAACGTCACCTGGATTTCACCGCCGGTATCGGCGTGACCAGCACCGGCCACTGTCACCCGCACGTGGTGAGCGCGGCGCAGGAGCAGATCGGCAAACTCATCCACGGGCAGTACACGACGGTCATGCACAAGCCGATGCTGGAGCTGACCGAGAAGCTGGGCGGTGTCCTGCCGGAAGGTCTGGATTCACTCTTCTACGCGAACTCCGGCAGTGAGGCGGTCGAGGCGGCGCTCCGGCTGTCCCGGCAGGCGACCAAACGGCCCAACGTCATCGTCTTCCAGGGCGGGTTCCACGGCCGGACCGTCGCGGCGGCGACGATGACCACGTCGGGCACCCGGTTCAGCGCCGGCATCTCGCCGCTCATGTCCGGGGTGCACGTCGCGCCCTTCCCCTACGCCTTCCACTACGGCTGGGACGAGGAGACGGCGACGAAGTTCGCCCTGCGCGAGCTCGACTACCTGTTCGCGACGGTCTGCGCGCCGAACGAGACGGCGGCGTTCTTCATCGAGCCGGTGCTCGGCGAAGGCGGGTACGTCCCGGCGAACGCCGAGTTCCTCGCCGGGCTGCGGGAACGCGCCGACAAGCACGGGATCCTGCTGGTGATGGACGAGATCCAGACCGGCTTCGGCCGGACGGGCCGGTTCTGGGGGCACGAGCACTTCGGGGTGCGCCCGGACATCGTGCTCATCGCGAAGGGGCTCGCGAGCGGCTTCCCGATCTCGGGTATCGCAGCCTCGGAGGAGCTGATGGCGAAGGCACTCCCCGGTTCGCAGGGCGGGACCTACGGCGGCAACGCGGTGGCCTGCGCCGCGGCGATCGCCACACTCGAAGTGATCCAGCGCGAAGGTCTGGTCGAGAACGCCGCCGAACGAGGACGCCAGCTCCTGGAAGGTGTGCGGGTGATCGCGGACAAGTCGCCGTCGATCGGTGATGTGCGCGGGCTGGGGCTGCTGGTCGGGTCCGAATTCACCACGCCGGACGGCGAGCCGGACACGGCGAAGGCCCAGGCGGCGCAGAAAGCCGCGTCCTCCAACGGGTTGCTTCTACTGACTTGCGGGGCGTACATGAACGTCGTCCGGATGGTGCCGCCGCTGATCGTCGACTCCGAACAGGTCGACGAGGCGCTGCGGATCTGGGGCGACGTCGTGGCGGGGGTCGAGTGATGGCCCGGTACATCACGATCACCCTGGACAAGCGCGGGGTCTCCTGCCGGGCCCGGTTGCTCGACGCCGAAGCCCCGCGAACCTGCCGCGCGGTGTGGGACGCGTTGCCGCAGAGCGGTTCGGCTTACCACGCGAAGTACGCGCGCAACGAGATCTACACGCTCGTGCCGCCCTTCGCCGAGCCGAAACCGGGCCGCGAAAACCCCACGGTGACACCGATTCCAGGGGACGTCGTGTACTTCGGGTTCGAGGCTTGGGAGATCGGCAACCCGGCGTACGGCTACGACGAGGGCAGTGAGGCGCACAGCGATCAGGGCGCGACGGATCTCGCGATCTTCTACGGCCGCAACAACCTGCTGATCAACGGCGACGCGGGCTGGGTGCCCGGCAACGTGTTCGCGACCATCGAAGAGGGGCTGGCCGAGATGGCGGAAGCCGCGCAGGACCTCTGGCTGCGTGGTGTCGAGGGCGAGACGCTTTCGTTCGCCCGCGCGTGAAACCCGTGGGCGGTGCGGGTTCCACCCTCACCGCCCACGGACCGGCACCCCTCCCTGGCTTACTGTCGCGCTTCGGAGAGCCGGTACTCGACGCCACCGACCTCTTCGCCGCGCTGGTCGACCTGAGTCACGTTGACGGTGTACTGCTGTCCCCCTGCCGCCTCCGCTCCCGCGGTGAAACTCAGTCTGGCGCCCACCTGTTCGCCGGACTTGAACGTCAACCCGCTGATCCGGGCTCTCTGCGGATCGACGATGGCCAGCTCGGTCTCACCGATCCGTGCGACACCTTCACCCTTCGCGCCGGCGGCCCGCCAGCGCGCGGCGAGGTCGGGGCCGAGATCGATGGTGATCCGCCCCGGGCCGGTGAACGGCCTGCCCGGCTGGGTGAAGACGATGTCGCCGACCGCGGTGGGGTCGGGACCGTCCCAGCCGAACACGATCGGCCGGTACTCGGGAATCTTGATCTTGAACGGCAGGACGTTCACGTTGTGCCAGCCGATGTTGTTGTTGTTCCGAGCGTTCGCCGACGTACTCGGCCCTTCGGTCGGCAGATCGGTCGGCGAAAGCCACCGCGCCAGCAGGCAGAAGTGCGAGCCGAACGGGACCTTCCACGGGATGACGACCGTCTTGATGCCGTAGGGAACGCTCACATTGGAAAGCGAACCGATGTAGTTCCACTGGCTCGGCCATTGGGCCACGGTGCCTTGGCTCGTGTAGTAGACCTGCAGTGTCCCCTTCTCGAGCTTGTCCCCGTACGGGCCCGGGTTGTTCAGGTTGACGTGGATGTAGACGGTCTCTCCAGCGACGACCGGCACGTCGGTGACGCAAGGGGGCTGCCCCTTGCACACCCGGATGTCGGGGCTGGAGTAGAGCGAACCGGTCGAGGGCTCGAACCCGACATCGGACGTGTTGTCGCGGATGAAGACGTCGCTCCGGTCCGCCGGCGCGGCCTGCACCGCCGGCGTGACCCCCGCGAACAGCGTCGCGGCGGCCAAGACGGCCGAGGCGAGCAGTGTTCGCCGTCGCCGCGGATTCCTGCTGATCATGTTCCCCTCCTTGGGCGAAACGTTCGACCCGTTGACCGTCGGGCACACGGGTTGTGGCGGGGTTGTCGAGATCGTGTGCCCTAATTGGCCGATTTCGGTGGGTCTTCGCCCGGATACGCTCACCGAGGTCACATGCCGGAGGGAGCAGGGTGCCCGGGCCAGGGGAACTGCGGGTGCTGGGCCCGGTCGAAGCGATCGGCCCCACCGGGCGGGCGGAGTTGCACGGCGCCCGCCAGCGAGCCGTGCTCGGCGTTCTCGCCCTGCACGCGGGCTCGGTCGTCCCGATCCCCCGGCTGGTCGACGTGCTCTGGGGTGAGGATCCGCCGCGCACCGCGGTGAAGACCCTGCACAGCCATGTCGCCCGGATCCGGCAGGCACTGGAGGACTGCGGATTCCCGCTGGTCCTGCTGACGCGCAAACCCGGGTACGTCCTGACGATCGCACCGTCCTCTGTCGACGCTCTCCGCTTCGAAGAAGAACTTCGTGCCGCCAAGCGGAGTAATCCCGGTCAGGCGGTGACGGCGCTGCGTGAGGCGTTGCGGCTCTGGCGCGGCGAAGCCTTCGCGGACGCCGAACTCGACGGCTGGGGGCTGCGCGAGGTCGAGCGGCTCCAAGAGCTACGGCTGTCCGCCTGGGAAGAACTTTGGGACGCCGAGCTCAGGCTCGGTGAACACGAGGAGGTCCTCCGGGAACTTCCGCGGCTCCGGGCCGAACAGCCGTATCGCGAACGGCTCGCCGCACTGCACATGCTCGCCCTGCATCGCTGCGGAAGGCATGCGGAGGCGCTGGAGACGTTCCAGGCCGTGCGCAGAGGTCTGGCGGACGAGTTCGGCGTGGATCCCGGACCGGAACTGGTCGAACTGCACACGTCGATCCTTCGACGCGCGCCCGAACTCGACGCACCCGCCCGGGGCACCGCGCCCGCACAGCTCCCTGCCCGTGTCGGGCACTTCACCGGGCGGCAGCAGGAGCTCGCTTCACTCGACGAGCTTCTCGACGAAGCCGAGCCGCCGGTCGTGGTGATCTCCGGGGCGGCGGGGATGGGGAAGTCCGCGCTCGCCGTGCAGTGGGCGCACCGCATCGCGGACCGCTTCCCCGACGGTCAGCTCTTCCTCGACCTGGCCGGGCACGACCCGCACGAGGCGGTCTCGCCGGGTGACGCGCTCGCGCATCTGTCGCGCGGGCTCGGCCTCCCTGACGACCGGCTGCCCGACGCGACGGCCGAACGCGCCGCGCTCTACCGCTCATTGCTGCACGGCAGGCGTTGCGTGATCGTCGCCGACAACGCGGGCGGCGTCGAGCAGATCCTTCCCCTCGTTCCCGGTACGGCGAAGGCGATGCTGATCGTCACGAGCAGGCAGACGCTGGCGGCGCTCGGCAGCAGGCACGCCGTGCGGGTGTTCGCCCTCGACGCGCTGGCCGATCCGGAATCGCTGACCCTGCTCACCCGGGTGCTGGGTGCCGATCGCGTCGCCCGCGAACCCGGGCAGGCCGCACGGCTGGCCAGGCTGTGCGACGGGATGCCGTTGGCGTTGCGGATCGCCGCCGCGCGCCTGACCGGCGAGCCGAGCCGTCCGATCGCGGAGCTCACCCATGAGCTGACCGGCGCCGGACGATTGGAAACCCTTGCGGTACAAGGGGATTCCCGGACCGTCAAAACCGTCCTCGCGAGTGCCTACCTGCCGCTGGAGCGTGCTCCGGCCCGGCTGTTCCGGCTGTCCGGGCTGATCCCTGGAACGTCGTTCAGCGCGGCGCTCGGCGGAGCGCTGTGCGAGGTGCCCGCCGAAGCGGGCCGGGCCGCGGCCGCCGAGCTGTCCGCGGCGCACCTGATCACCCCTGCCGGACCCGATCGCTATCGCCTTCACGATCTGATCCGTGAGTTCGCCGTCGCGTGCGCCCGCACCGACGAAACGACATCGAGCCGTGCCGAGGCGGCGGACCGGCTGATCGACTGGTACCTGCACGTCGCCGCCGAGGCGAACCGGATCATCGACCCGAACCGCGATCTGGTCACCCCGGCGTTGCGGCATCCGGCACCCGGACTGCCGTTCCCGGCGGAAAGACGCGCGGCGCTGGCGTTCCTGGGAGCCGAGCGGGCGAATCTGCTGCCTGTGGTGCGATTCGCCCGCGAACACGGCCGCAACACCGCCGCTTGGCAGCTCACCTATCTGCTCACCAGTTTCTACGACACCACCGGCGGCTGGAACGAGCGGATCGGGCTCTGCCGCGAGGGAGCCGCGGCGGCCGCCGAGCTCGACGATCCGTTGGCGGAGGCGGAAATGCTGCGTGCGCTGGGCGCGGCCTACTTCATGACCCGCAGGCTGACGGACGCGCTCGAAACCAACGCTCGCGCGTTGAAGGCCGCCCGCGCGGCGGGTGATCTCGAAGGCGAAGGGCACATCTACAACAACACCGCGAACGCCTACGCCGCGCTTCGCCGGTTCGACGAGGCGATCACCGCGTACCAGCTGGCTGTGGAGCGATGCACCTCGGCGGGCAACCGGCTCGGGCGTGCCCTGTCCCAGCGCAACCTCGGCCACGCCTACATTCGCCGCGGCCAGCCGATGGACGGCCTCAGTCCGCTGGCGGCCGCGCTGGAGACGTTCCGCGAGCTCGGCAACGCCCGGCTGGAAGCGGCCACTCTGGACACGCTCGGCGAGGCCTACGAGGAACTCGGCGATCACGACGTCGCGCTGGACCACCTCGGCAAGGCGCTTGCCGCGTCCAGGGCGATCGGCGACCGCTGGCAGGAGTGGGAGTCGCTGCTGCACGCCGGCCAGGTCCATCTCGCCCGCAAGGACTTCCGGGCCGCGCGGGACGACTTCGACCAGGCGCTGCTGATCAGCCGGGACGTCGGGAACCGGCACAGCGAGGCGGCCGCGCTCGACCGGCTCGGCCGCGCCCATCTGGGTCTCGGCGATCTGGCGGCGGCGCGGGAGAGCTTTGAGCGCGGCGTCGCGGTCCGGGCGGGCGTCCCTGATCCGTACGAGGAGGCTCATCTGCACCGCGACCTCGGCGACCTGGAGACACGGTGCGGGGACACGGCCGCCGCGGCCGCCCACTGGGCTCGAGCGATCGAGCTGTACCGGCGGGCGAACGCGACGGCCGACGCCGACCTCGTCACCCGGCGGGGCTGATCACCACGGTCGAGGTCGCGTACACGAGCCTGCCCTGCGACGGCTCGAAGAACTCGACCCGTGCCTTCCCCGTTTGCCCGGGTACGACCGCGAGTTCGGCGTATCCCCTGGTCTCACCACGCTGGAAGGTGACCACGCCGTCCTTCACCGGCTCGTGGGCGGAGCCTTCGGTGCGGTAGCGGATCGTGAGCGGTCCCGCGAGCCACGGCCGGGAGAGCACGAGCGGCACCTTGCAGGTGGTGGCCTGCGTGAAGTGGGGCGGGATCGACCAGCAGATCTCGCCTTCCTGGGTGGTGGCCAGCGGCACGGTCTTGACCTTGTCGTCGTCGGCCACCCAGGCGACGCCGACGCTGTGCCCGATCCGCAAGCCCTTCCCGCCATAGAGGTGCAGCGAGAACATCTCGTCGTTCTCGACGAAGGAATCGGCGCGGACCTTGACCGCGACCGTTTGCGTGTCCGCCCGCCCGGACCAGGTCAGTGTGCCCGCGCGCGGCAGGTAGTCGACGCTCTCCTTCGCGACGAACGCCGGATCGACCGGCGAGCCGTTGCCCTCGATCGTCCGGTATTCGACCGAGCCCTGCGGTGCGCAACCGCCGTCGGCGAGTGAAACGGTGAAGAGAAGGGTGGTGTACCCGGCGCTTGTCCCCTCGGCCTGGCTGACGCCGCCGACGTTCACCACGGGCACGGTGCAGGCCGTTTCCCCGCCTTCGGCCGCCGGTACCGCGAGCCCGAACGCGATCGCGAACGACGCCCCCAGCGCCGCGATCCGCCTCATCGTTGATCCCATCGAGCGTCCTCCCCTTCCGACGGACCGCCGCGGCCCGCTGCGACATGGGTAACCGAGTGAGGTTGTCGTGAGGTTGTGACGAGCGGGGGCAAACATGAAAATGATTCATGGCCATCCTCGTCCACGACGTACTACGCTTCGGTAACCAGGCAAAGAAGCGTGAGGAAGGGCAGTCGATGGGCGATGTTGCGGCACGGTTCGCCGAGATCGTCGGGGACGCGAACTTACTGTCAGGCGAGGCGATCCCCGAGGACTACGCACACGACGAGGCTTTGACCACCTCGGCGCAGAGGCCCGCTCACCTGGCGAAACCGGGAAGCGCGGAAGAAGTCGCGGAGCTGCTGAAGGCGGCAGGCGAACACGGCGTGCCGGTCACCGCGCGCGGTTCGGGTACCGGCCTTTCGGGTGCCGCACGGCCGCGCGAAGACGGCCTGGTGATCTCTTTCGAACGAATGAACGCCGTGCTGGAGATCGACACCGACAACCACGTCGCCGTCGTCCAGCCGGGTGTCACACTGTCCGATTTGGACGAAAAGACCACGGAGGCCGGACTCGGCTACACCGTCTACCCCGGGGAACTGAGCGCGAGTGTCGGCGGCAACGTGGGCACCAACGCGGGCGGTATGCGCGCGGTCAAATACGGCGTCACGCGGCACAACGTCGTCGGCCTGCAGGCCGTGCTGCCGACCGGCGAGATCATCCGGACCGGCGGCAAGACCTCGAAGGTGTCGACGGGATACGACCTGACCCAGCTGATCATCGGTTCCGAAGGCACCCTCGCGATCGCCACCGAGGTCATCGTGAAGCTGTACCCCCGCCTGCCGCACGGTGCCACGGTGTTCGCCCCGTTCGAGACCTTCGACGAGGTGATGACCGTCGTCCCGAAGATCATCTCCAGCGGGCTCGCGCCGCACATCCTCGAGTACATCGACAACCTGACGCTCGCCGCGATCAGCTACAACGAGAAACTCAGCCTCGGCGTGCCGGACTCCATCCGGGACACCGCGCAGGCCTATCTGGTGGTGGCGCTGGAAAACCGCGACAGCGACCGGCTGCACTCCGACATCGAGGAACTCGGCGGACTGCTGGGTGACCTCGGCGCGATGGACGTGTACGTGCTCGAAGGCCCTTCGGCACGGAAGCTCATCGAGGCACGCGAAAAGGCGTTCTGGACGGCGAAGGCGGCCGGTGCCGACGACGTGATCGACGTGGTGGTCCCGAGGTCCGCCATGCCCGAGTTCCTCCGCAAGGCCAGGGAAATGGCGTTGTCGCGCGAGGCGGGCGCGCTCGGCTGCGGCCATGCCGGCGACGGCAACGTCCACCTCGCCATCTTCTGCAAGGACCCGGACAAGCGGAAGCAGCTCCTGACCGACATCTTCGCGCTCGGCATGGAACTCGGCGGCGCGATCTCCGGCGAACACGGCCTCGGAAGGGCCAAGGCCGGCTACTTCCTCGACCTGGAGGACCCGGCGAAGATCGCGCTGATGCGGCGGATCAAGGAAAGCTTCGACCCGGCCGGGATCCTCAACCCCGGCGTTCTTTTCGCTGAGAGGGCTTGAAAAGTGAGTGAGATGAACGGCGCCCAGTCCCTGATCCGCACGCTCGTCGACGCGGGCGTCGACGTGTGCTTCTCGAATCCGGGCACCTCGGAGATGCATTTCGTGGCCGCGCTCGACTCCGTGCCCGAGATGCGCGGAGTGCTCGGCCTGTTCGAAGGCGTCGTCACCGGCGCCGCGGACGGGTACGCGCGCATCGCCGACAAGCCGGCCGCGACGCTGCTGCACCTCGGCCCCGGACTCGGGAACGGGCTGGCGAACCTGCACAACGCGCGCCGCGCCCACACTCCGATCGTCAACGTGATCGGCGACCACGCGACCTACCACAAGCAGTACGACGCCCCGCTCGAATCGGATATCGAGGCCGTCGCCGGTTCGCTCGAAGGCTGGGTCCGCCGCTCGGAGCACACGAAGGACGTCGGCGCCGATGCCGCCGCGGCGGTCGCGGCCTCGCAGGACGCCCCCGGACAGGTGGCGACCCTGATCCTCCCCGCCGACGCGTCCTGGGGCGAGGGCGGCGAAACCTGCGCGCCCATCCCGCCGCGGATCCCGCAGGTCGTCGACGCGACGACGGTGAAGAACATCGCCGAAGTGCTGACCAGTGGTGAACCGGTCGCCTTGCTCGTCGGTGGCAGCGGTTGCCGCGAGGCCGGTCTGCGCGCGACCAGCCGGATCGCGGCCGCGACCGGGGTCAAGACGTTCGTCGAGACCTTCCCAGCCCGGCTCGAACGCGGCGAAGGCCTGCCGACGATCGAGCGGCTGGGCTATCTCGCCGAACAGGTCGCGTACCAGCTCGACGGGATCAAGCACGTGATCGTCGCCGGAACGAAGGCACCTGTTTCGTTCTTCGCCTATCCCGGCAAGGCGAGCAACCTGGTGCCCGAAGGCGCACAGGTCCATGTGCTGGCCGATGTCGCACAGGACGTGCCGCGGGCTCTGACCGACGTGGCGGAACTGGTCGCGGCCGAGACCGAGCCCGTACTGCAGGAGGCCGCCCGGCCCGCCCTGCCGTCCGGGCCGTTGACCCCGCAAAACTGGGTCGAGGTGATCGGCGCGCTGCTGCCGGAACGCGCGATCATCGCCGACGAAGCGAACACCTCCGGGCTGTTGCTGCCCGCCGCGACCGCGGGTGCGCCCCGGCACGATGTGCTGACCCTGACCGGCGGCGCGATCGGTTACGGCATGCCCGTCGCGACCGGCGCCGCCGTCGCCGCGCCGGACCGGCCGGTGATCAACCTGCAGTCCGACGGCAGCGCGCTGTACACGATTTCGGCGTTGTGGACGCAGGCCCGGGAGAATCTCAACGTCACCACGGTCCTGCTGAACAACCGCGCGTACGCGATCCTGCGGCTGGAGTTGCAGCGGGTCGGCGCGGACGCCAACGGCCCCAAGGCGAACGAACTGCTCGACCTCTCCCGGCCCGACATGGACTTCGTCAAGATCGCCGAAGGCATGGGCGTCCCGGCGACCAGGGCGACGACCACGGAGGAGCTGGCCGAACAGTTCCAGCGCGCGCTGGCCGAGCCGGGACCGCACCTGATCGACGCGATCGTCCCGACCCTGTTCTGAGCGAGGTGTCCTTGCGTTGCGATGAAATCCCTTCATCGCAACGCAAGGCGCGCTAGTGGACCGACGCGACCAGTGGCTCGGGCTGACGTTGCTTCGGCACGAAAACGGTCAAGACGAGCCCCAGGAGCGCCGCACCGGCGGCGACCACGAAGCTCAGCCGGAAGCCGGCCGCGGACGGGACGGAAACCCCGCCGACGGTGATCGCCAGCGACGCGAGCATGGATGCCATCACCGCGCTGGACGTCGACGTGCCGACGGAGCGCATCAGCGAGTTCAGCCCGTTCGCGGACGCGGTTTCGGTGACCGGGACCGAGCCCATGATCAGCGCGGGCATGGCCGCGTAAGCGATGCCCACTCCACCGCCGATGATGATCGACGCCGTGATCAGCTCGAAGGCGTTGTCCATCAACACGGTCGCGAAGGCATACCCGGCCGCGATGGTCGTGGCGCCGACCATCAGCGTCGTACGCGGCCCGTAGCGCTCGATGAGCCGGGCCGAAACCGGCGACAGCATGAACATGACCAGACCGTTCGGCGCGAGGCAGAGCCCGGCTTCCACCATCGTCAGGCCGAGGCCGTAACCGGTCGACGCGGGTGCCTGCAGCAGCTGCGGGAACGACAACGCCATCGAGTACAGCGCGAATCCGATCATGATCGACGCGAGGTTGGTGAACAGCACCGGGCGTCGCGCGGAGACCCGCAGGTCCACGAGCGGATCCCGGCGCCGCAACTGGTAGGCACCCCAGACCAGCAGGATCACCACCGCGCTCCCGCCGAAGACCAGCGTGCGGCCGCTACCCCAGCCCCATTCGCTGCCTTTGACGATCGGCAACAGCAGGCAGACCAGGCCGACGGTCAGCCCCACGGCACCGAGGTAGTCGAACGGCGCCGGCGTCTTCACCGGCGACTCCGGCACCACGAAGAGGATCAGCAGCCCGCAAACGAGCCCGAGCCCTGCCGACGCCCAGAAGAGGACGTGCCAGTCGGCGTTCTGCGCGACCAGTGCCGACACCGGAAGCCCGATGGCACCGCCGACACCGAGCGTCGAACTCATCACCGAGATCGCGGCGCCGACCCGTTCCGGTGCGAGTTCGTCGCGCATGATGCTGATCCCCAGCGGGATCGCGCCCATCGCGCAGCCCTGAAGCCCTCGGCCGACGACCATCAGCGCGAGCGAACTCGTCAGCGCCGACACCACCGAACCGGCGACCAGGAACCCCAGACTGATCAGCAGCAACCGGCGCTTGCCGTAGAGGTCGCCGAGCCTGCCGCTCACCGGCATCACCACGGCTCCGGCGATCAGGGTCGCCGTCACCACCCACGACGCGTCCGACGGGGTCGTGTCGAGCAGCCGCGGAAACGCCGGGATGAGCGGGACGACCAGCGTCTGCATGAACGAAGCCACCAGCCCGCAGGTGGCGAGCACGACCACGAAGATCCGGGGCGAAGGTGCCCGTCCGGCCGGTTTCACCATGCGCATCCCATGATCCGACCTTACACAGCACCACCCTTCCCAGTGAATGCCGGAGAGCCGGGCGTCACGCTGTACGTGCACCTGGAACCCGACCGAACGCGTGAACCCGCCTCGCCGAAGGCCCGCTAATGACCAGGCAGCGCCCTGCCGACGTCGATCGCGGCCGCGGGTTCACCGACAGGCACTGACGGACGGGATCACAGCCAGGTGCGGACCCCACCGTGCCCGGAGCAGGTGCCGCGGCGATTCTGGCTGTAGCTATACGAACCGTCCCGGCAGAGGGCGGTCGCGCCGTCGGTCGCACCGGGTCCGCTCGCCGGCCGATGGACGCACACGCCGTCGGTGTTGCGGTAGTGATCGCTTCCGCATTCCACCGGGTCCGGCGCCTTCGCCTGTGTGGTCTTCGGGTGTGCCTTCGTCGGCTTCGGCTCGACCTGCGTCGGCACCTCGACAGCGGTCGTGGCCGGTGGCACGAACTGCTGAGGTGTCGGCGTAGGCGTGGTCAGGCTCGTCGACGGTGCCCACGTGCTGGTCGCCGGCGTCGACTTCTGGCTGCTTGGCGGAGTGACCCGCCCGGTGGGCACGGTCTCCACACCGCAGGCTCCAGCGACCAGAAGTCCGATCGCCAGTGCCATGCCCAGCTTCGTTGCGCTCTTCGGCATAACGACCTCCCCAGCACCTGGTAGTGCCGCGTAGTCGGGAGATCGTTCGCCGGTGTTAACGGCGGTTGCTCGGTCAGTCGACCATCGTGCCGCAACTGATATTCAGCGCAGTCGCCGTCATGCTGCGCGCGTGGTCCGATGCGGCGAAGGCGGCCACCCTGGCGACGTCTTCGAGCGACGCCGTCCGCTTGAGCATCGTCGCGTCGACCATGTCACGGATGGCGCCTTCGAGCCCCGCGTCCGCCGGGATCGTCTCCGGGATCCCACCGGTGCGCAGGGTCACGACGCGGATGCCCTGCGGTCCGAGCTCGCACGCCAGCCCTCGCCGCAACGCCTCCATCGCGCTGAACGCGACCTGGAGCCCGCCAAGGTGATATCCCGGCAGCGGATCACCGTCGCCGCCGAACATCAGGATCACCCCGGACCCCTGCTCGATCATGTGCCGGGCGGCCGCCCGTGCGGTCAGGAAGTTCGTCCGCACCGCCGTCCGGACCGGGCTTTCCAAGTCCTCCAGCGACATTTCGACCAGCGGCGTGCCTTGGACGTCATTGTGCGTGATCACGTTCATCGAGATGTCGACGCTGCCCGCCGTGGAAGCCACCGAAGCGGCATGCTCGACGATGGCGGCTTCGTCCAGTGCGTCGAATTCCGCCGTTTCCGCTTTCCCGCCCGCCGCCCGGATTTCGTCGGCCAGCGCGTCGAGCTTCTTCAGGGTGCGGCCGGTGAGGTGGACGGTCGCGCCCTCCCTGGCGAATCCGCGGGCCACCGCGCTCCCGATCCCGCCCGCCGCACCGTAGACGATCGCGTTCCTGCCTTCGAGCAACATCGCTTCCTCCTATTTGCCGTCCAAGGTGATGAGTCCTTCGGGTGCGCCCTCCAGCTGGACATCGACCCACAACGGGCGCCACGGGCGGACCTCGTGGAACCTGCGCAGTTCGGCCAGCCCGCTGAGCCAGCCCATCCACGCGCCGTACGGCGGTTTGTCGTCGGAGAATCCACTTTGGACGAAGGTCAGCTTCGTCCCGCCGCCGGAGTCCTCGAGTTCCCAAGTGGCGACGACGCCGTCCTGGTACGCGAGCGACATCTTCGAGCCGGACACCAGATCGACGATCTTCGCCGGTTCCGGGTCGATTTCCAGCGATCCCATCGCCCAGCGGCCGCCGACCTGGGGCTCCGCCTCGATCCGGGCGCCGAACCAGCGCGTGAACACGGCGGGATCGGCGATCGAGGAGTAGACCTCACCGCGTGGCGCGTCGATCCGCACTTCTTCGCTCATCAGCGGGGAGGTGAGGTCGCAGCGGGCGGTGAGCGGACGTCCTTCGACGTGGTCGACGAGATTCGAAACGGAAAGCGCCCAGAACGTGTACATCATGCCGAGTGACGAATCCGGGTCGGCGAGCATCGCGGTGTAGTCCGGCAGCCCGCTCTGGCTGAACGACAAGGACGTCCCGTCCCCGTCTTCCGTCAGCGCGATCTCGACGACGGTCTCCTTCCCGCCGACGGTCCACGCGAACCGCAGGACGTTGTCCTCGGCCTGCAACAGTCGCTGGCGCGGACGATCGCCGTCCGGCGTGTAGCGGCCCCAGAACTCGTACCGGGACGGCAGGTCGACTTCCGCGTACTCCGAAAGCCACTCGCGCAGCGCCCCGGGATCGGTCAGCGCGTGCCAGACCTCGTCGATCGGCGCGCGCAGGCGCACCTGGAACCTCGTCGGTTCAGTCACGGGCATCTCCCTTCGGGTAACAGGCCACGGCGAGCTTGAAGGCGTCGCCTTCCGCTCCGCCGTAGCGGGTGAACAGGTCCTGCAAAGTCGTCTTCAGTTCGTCGAGGAACTCCTGGCGCCGCTCGGGCGCCACCCGGATCTCGCCGGAAACACCGATCGACGGCAGCTCCGGCGCGGTCCGGTCGAGCGCGGCGACGTCCGCCTGGACCTCCTCCATGAGGTCCACCAGGTAGCCCAGGCTCAGCTCGTCCCGCGCCACCCGAGGGCCGAGCCGCCCGACCAGCCCGGGTGACAGCCAGTACGAACGAGCGGTCGCCTGGTACACGCCCTCACTGACGGCGCGCACCTTCCGCTCCGACACCTGTTTCACGAGACCGGCTTCCACCAGTCGTTTCACGTGGTAATAGACCCGCTGCGGCGTCTGATCCAGCACCGTCGCCACCTCGGTGCACGACCGCGGCTCCGCCAGCTGCCGCAGGACGTCCACCCGCTGCGGTTTCAGCAACGCCTCCGCCTGGTCCAGCCGATCGAGGTACTCCACATCCTTCACGACGCCACACCCTTGATCACAAAAATAAGTTTGAACGTAAAAATCCATTTTGTCAACCGGCCCGGACCGCGCTACTCTCGTCGTGTGGCGATCCTGCGGCGGTACGCGGCGGAAATCGCGGTCACCGTGGCGGTGATCGCGGGTTCCGTCGTGGTCTCGCTCGGGGACGACGCGGAGACACCGCGCAACGCGGCCGTCGGCTGGATCTGCGTGGCGCTCGCCTGCGCGTCGTTGTTCCTGCGCCGCCGGTACCCGCTCCTCGTCGCGATCTTCACGGCGGTGTGCTGCGCGGTCTACTACCCGCAGACCGATCCGGACGGGTTCGTCCTGCTCGCGTTCGCCTTCGCGCTGTACAACAACGCCTCGACCGGGCGAATACGGAGCGCGGCCGTCGTCGCGGCGGCCTCGATGGGCGGAGTCGCGATCGGCGAAGCGGGGGCCGGCTCGACACGGCAGGTGGACAACTTCGCGTTCCTGCTGATGGCGGGCTGGTTCATCGCGCTGGTCGCGGTCGGCGCCGTGACGTACTACCGCCGGGAAGCCGAGCGCACCAAGGAGGCCGAGGCGCAGCGAAGGGCCACCGACGAGCGTCTCCGGATCGCGCGCGAACTGCACGACGTCCTCGGCCACAACCTGGCGCTCATCAACGTCCAGGCCGGCGCGGCCCTGCACGGCAAGGATCCGGCGAAATCCGAGGAGGCCCTGACCACGATCAAACAGACCAGCAAGGAGGCACTGCGCGAACTCCGCGCCACCCTGGGCATGCTGCGGCAGGCGGACACCCCGAGCCTGGCCAGGGTCGCCGAACTGGCCGAGTCGGCGGGCGCGCACGGGCTCACCGTCCGGACCGAGATCGACGGCACGGCGACGGAGCTGCCACCCGATGTCGAACACGCCGCCTTCCGCGTGGTCCAGGAGGCGCTGACGAACGTCGCGCGCCACGCCGCCGCGAACACCGTCGTGGTGCGGATCGGCTACACGCCCCATGATGTGTCCGTGCAGATCGACGACGACGGCCGGGGAGGCGCGGCGGTACCCGGCAACGGGATCCGCGGCATGACCGAACGGGCGGAGTCACTCGGTGGCGAGCTCACCGCGGCCGCGCGCGAGGACGGCGGATTCCGGGTACGCGCCCGGCTTCCTTTGCGGGTGAAGAAATGATCCGGGTCCAGCTGGTCGACGATCAACGGCTGGTCCGCGCCGGCTTCAAATCCATTTTGGACGGTGAAGACGACATCAGCGTGGTCGCCGAAGCGGCCGACGGACGTGAAGCCCTCGAAGCCGCGCGCGAACACGAACCCGACGTCGTCCTGATGGACATCCGGATGCCGGTGATGGACGGGCTCACCGCGACCCGGCATCTGCTCGGAGATCCGGCGCGGGCCGGGACCAAGGTCGTCATCCTCACCACCTTCGACCTCGACGAAGACGTCTACGGCGCCTTGCGCGCGGGCGCCAGCGGGTTCCTGGTCAAGGACACCGAACCGGAGGAACTGATCCACGCCGTACGGGTGGTCGCGAGGGGCGACGCGTTGCTCGCGCCGTCGATCACCCGCCGCCTGATCTCCGAGTTCGCCGGCCGGGTGGACCGGCCCGCCCCCTCGCCCACCCTGAACCGGCTCACCGAGCGGGAACGCGAGGTGATGAGCCTCGTCGCGGCCGGACTGTCCAACGACGAGATCGCGAAGGAACTCGTGCTCAGCCCGGCGACGGCGAAAACGCACGTCAGCCGGATCATGACCAAGGTGGACGTCCGTGATCGCGCGCAGCTTGTCGTGCTGGCCTACGAATCGGGCATGGTCACCCCGCGCTGGTTGACCCCGTGACCACAACCCCGGTAGTACGGGAAGCGCCTTAGGGGTACCCAGAAGTTGCGGCCCGAGTGCCCGCCCGAGCCCGACGATATGCGGTCTGAAAAAGCCGATGCTTTCCCGCATGGACACCATCACTCTCTCCGAGAGGCGGCCTGGGGGCGGTCTCTCGAAGCTGGCGGGCTGGTCTCAGCGTCACCGCTGGCTCGCCGTTTCGCTCTGGCTGCTCACCCTCGTCGGTGTCACGCTGGGCTCTCAGCTGGCGGGCAGCGCCTACCACGACGACCATTCCCTGCCGGGCACCGAATCCCAGCAGATCATGGACCTGTTCAAAGCACAGGCTCCCGCACAGACCGGCGCGACGGCCGAAATCGTCTTCAAGACCGAGAGCGGACTCGCGACCGCACGCGGACCGATCGACACGATGCTCGCCGAAGTGCGGAACCAGCCGCACGTGAAGTCGGTGACGAGCCCTTTCGACACCCCGTCGGCCATCTCGCGTGAGGGCACGATCGGTTACGCGGCGGTCGCTTTCGACCTCGAGTCGAAAGATCTGCCGTACGACGACATCGTGCGTGTCGTCGACACCGCGAAGAAGGCGGAGACGGCCGCGCTCCAGGTCGAACTCGGTGGCGACCCGATCAAGCGGACCAGCGGGGGCGGCGGCCCGTCGGAGGGCGTCGGGTTGCTCGCCGCGCTGGTGATCCTCGTCTTCCTGTTCCGCTCGATCCTCGCCGCCGGGCTCCCGGTGATCACGGCGATCTTCGCCGTCGGCAGCACACTCGGCGTCATCGTGCTCGTCAGCAGGTTCGTCGACATCGCGAGTTACACGGCGCCATTGATGATGCTCGTCGGGTTCGGCGTCGGCGTGGACTACGCGCTGCTCATCTTTTCCCGCTATCGCGGCGAAATCCTCGGTGGTCTCGACCGCGAGCAGGCGGCGAGGCGGGCACTGGACACCGCGGGGCGGTCGGTGCTGTTCGCCGGTGGCACGGTGATCATCGCGTTGCTCGGCCTGCTCGCGCTCGGCCTCGGTTCGCTGCGCGGGGTCGCGCTCGCGGTCGCGCTGACCGTGCTCGTGACGATGCTGGCCTCGATCACCCTGCTTCCCGCGCTGCTCTCGCTTTTCGGGCGGCGCCTGGAAAAGGGCATCCGCAAGCACGCGTCGAAACGCGAACACGGCAAGGCATGGGGCAAGCTCGGGGACGCGGTGCAGCGGCGGCCGATGGTGCCGCTCGCGATCGGACTGCTCGTCCTCATCGGACTTTCGTTGCCGGCGCTCGGCATGCGTCTCGGGTTCGCCGACTCGGGCACGGATCCGGAGACGTCGACCACCCGGCAGGCCTACGACCTGATGGCGGAGGGTTTCGGCCCCGGGTTCAGTGAGCCGTTGATCGTGGTCACCGAGAACGGCGATGGCGCCGCGCTGCAACGGAAACTCGAGACCACACCGGGCATCGCCAAGGTGACGCCACCGATGGGCCAGGGGGTCACGACGGTTCTCGCCTTCCCCACGTCTTCGCCGCAGGACGCGGCGACCGCCGACCTGGTGGAACGGCTGCGGACCGAGGTTCTGCCGGGACTACCGGGCAAGTACCTGGTCGGCGGGAGTGTCGCGGCGGCGGTGGACTTCGCGGACGCCGTCGGCGACCGGTTGCCGCTGTTCGTGCTGGTGGTCGTCGGCCTGTCGGCGTTGCTGCTGATGGTCGTCTTCCGCTCGATCCTGATCCCGCTCAAGGCGGCCGTGCTGAACCTGCTGAGCATCGGCGCCGCGCTCGGCGTGATGACGGCGGTGTTCGGCGACGGCCTGTTCGGGGCGCAGGCGGGACCGATCGAGGCTTTCGTGCCGGTACTGATCTTCGCGATCGTGTTCGGGCTTTCCATGGACTACGAGGTGTTCCTGGTGTCCCGGATGCACGAGGAGTGGCGGCGCACCGGCGACGCGCGTCATGCCGTCCGCGAAGGGCTCGCCTCCACCGGTGGGGTGATCACGGCCGCGGCGGCGATCATGATCGTGGTGTTCGGGGCGTTCCTGCTGAACCCCGACCGGATGCTGGCGCAGTTCGGGCTCGGGCTGGCGGTGGCGGTGCTGGTGGACGCGTTCGTGATCCGGTGCCTCGTGGTGCCCGCGGTGATGCGGCTGCTCGGGGAACGCGCTTGGTGGCTGCCGCGGTGGCTGGACCGGCGGTTGCCGCACGTGGCGCTGGAACCGGCGTCGCGTTAGCCCCCGGATGCTAGGAACGGTCCTTTTCTTGCAAATTTCGCAAGGAAAGGACCGTTCCTAGCATGTTAAAGCGGGCGAAGCGGCTTACTCGTAGATCTCGCCCTTCGCGGCCTTCTCGACCAGCGAAGCGGGCGGGGTGAAGTGGTCGCCGTAGCGCTCCGCCAGCTCACGAGCCCGGTCGACGAAGCCCTGCAGGCCACCCTCGTACTGGTTGATGTACTGGATGACACCACCGGTCCACGCCGGGAAGCCGATACCGAAGATCGAGCCGATGTTGGCGTCCGCGACGGTGGTGAGCACACCTTCGTCGAAGCACTTCACGGTCTCGAGCGCCTCGGCGAACAGCATGCGCTCCTTGAGGTCCTCGAACGGAACCTCGGCGCTGCCCGACTTGAACGCGTCGCGCAGGCCCGGCCAGAGACCGGTCCGCTTACCCGACTCGTCGTAGTCGTAGAAGCCCGAGCCGGTGGAGCGGCCCTTGCGGTCGAACTCCTCCACCATCCGGTCGATGACGCCCTCGGACGCGTGCGCGTTCCAGGTGCCGCCGGCCGCCTCGATCGCTTCGCGGGTCTCCTTGCGGATCTTGCGCGGCAGCGTCAGGGTCAGCTCGTCCATCAGCTGCAGCGGCGGGGCCGGGTACCCGGCCTGCGAGCCGGCCTGCTCGATCGACGCCGGCTCGACACCCTCGCCCAGCGCGGCCACGGCCTCGTTGAGGAAGGTGCCGATGACGCGCGAGGTGAAGAAGCCGCGGCTGTCGTTGACGACGATCGGGGTCTTCTTGATCTGCAGCGTGTAGTCGAAGACCTTCGCCAGCGTGGCGGGCGAGGTCTTCTCACCGCAGATGATCTCGACCAACGGCATCTTGTCCACCGGCGAGAAGAAGTGGATCCCGATGAAGTCCTCGGTCCGCTGGACACCCTCGGCGAGCGCGGTGATCGGCAGCGTGGAGGTGTTGGAGCCGAGCACGGCGTCGGGGTTGACGATGCCCTCGATCTCCTGGAACACCTTGTGCTTCAGCTCGACGCTCTCGAAGACGGCCTCGATCACGAAGTCGACGCCGGCGAAGTCCTCCGCCTTGTCGGTCGGCTTGATCTTCGCGAGCAGCGCGTCGGACTTCTCCTTCGTGGTCTTGCCACGGGAGAGTGCCTTCTCCTCCAGCTTGACCGCGTAGCCCTTGCCCTTTTCGGCGCCTTCGAGGGTGACGTCCTTGAGCACGACGTCGATGCCGGCCTTCGCCGAGACGTACGCGATCGCGGCGCCCATCATGCCCGCGCCGACGACGCCGACCTTCTTGGCGGTGTACTTCTCGAAGCCCTCCGGCCGCGAACCGCCGGAGTTGATGCTCTGCAGGTCGAAGAAGAACGCCTTCGTCATGTTCTTCGAGACCTGGCCGGTGGCGAGGCTGATGAAGTAGCGGGTCTCGACGGTGATCGCGGTGTCGAAGTCGACCTGCGAACCCTCGATGGCCGCGGCCAGGATCGCCCGCGGGGCCGGCATGTTCGCGCCCTTGATCTGCTTGCGCAGGTTCGCCGGGAACGCGGGCAGGTTCGCCGCGAAGCTCGGGTTCGACGGGGTGCCGCCCGGGATCTTGTAGCCCTTGACGTCCCACGGCTGCACGCCGCCCTCGGGGTTGGCCTTGATCCACGCCTTCGCGGCCGGGACCAGCTCCTCGACGGTGCCGACGAGCTCGTGCACAAGGCCAAGCTCGAGCGCCTTGGCCGGGCGGTGCCGCTGGCCCTGCAGCAGCACGTTCAGCAGCGCGCTCTGGATACCCAGCAGGCGCACGGTGCGGACCACGCCACCGCCGCCGGGGAGCAGGCCGAGGGTGACCTCGGGGAGGCCGATCTGGCTGCCCTTGACGTCGGCCGCGATGCGGTGGTGCGTCGCGAGCGCGAGTTCGAGGCCGCCGCCGAGCGCGGCGCCGTTGATGGCGGCCACGACCGGCTTGCCGAGCTGCTCGAGCCGTCGCATCTGGCCCTTCATCAGGGAGCTGCTCTCGGTGATCTCGGCGGCGTGTTCCGGCTTGGCCTGGATCAGGTCGTTGAGGTCGCCGCCGGCGAAGAAGGTCTTCTTGGCCGAGGTCAGGACGACACCGGTGATGTTGTCCTTCTCCGCCTCCAGGCGGTCCACGACCACGCCGAGCGACTCGCGGAAGTCGGCGTTCATCGTGTTGGCGGACTGCTTCGGGTCGTCCAGGGTGAGCACGACGATGCCGTCGGCGTCCTGCTCCCAGCGGATGGTCTTCGCTTCAGTCATTGTCTCTTCCTCAGACCCGCTCGATGATGGTCGCGACGCCCATGCCGCCGCCGATGCACAGGGTGACCAGGGCGCGGCGCGCCTGACGGCGCTCCAGCTCGTCGACGACGGTGCCGACCAGCATCGCGCCGGTGGCGCCGAGCGGGTGCCCCATCGCGATGGCGCCGCCGTTGACGTTGACCTTCTCCTCGTCGAGGTGCAGGTCCTTGATCCACTTGAGGACGACCGAGGCGAAGGCCTCGTTCAGCTCCCACAGGTCGATGTCGTCCGGGGTGAGGCCGGCGATCTTGAGGACCTTCTCGGTGGCCGGGGTCGGGCCGGTGAGCATGATCGTGGGCTCGGAGCCGACGGTCGCGGTCGCCACGATGCGGGCGCGCGGGGTCAGGCCGAAGTCCTTGCCGATCTGCTCGTTGCCGACCAGGACCAGCGCGGCGCCGTCGACGATGCCGGACGAGTTGCCGCCCGTGTGGACGTGGTCGATCTTCTCGACCGAGTGGTACTTCTGCAGCGCGACGGCGTCGAAGCCGCCCAGCTCGCCGATACCGGCGAAGGCGGGCTTGAGCTTGCCGAGGCCCTCGATGGTGCTGCCCGGGCGACGGTGCTCGTCGTGGTCGAGGATCGTGACGCCGTTGATGTCCTTCACCGGTACGACGGACTTCGCGAAGTAGCCGCCGGACCAGGCCGCTTCGGCCTTCTCCTGCGAACGCACGGCCCACGCGTCGACGTCCTCGCGGGAGAAGCCCTCGATGGTCGCGATCAGGTCGGCGCCGGTGCCCTGCGGGACGATGTAGTTGTCGTACGCGGTGGCGGGGTCCATGAACAGCGCGCCGCCGTCGGAGCCCATCGGCACCCGCGACATCGACTCGACGCCACCGGCGATGATCAGCTGGTCCCAGCCGGAACGCACCTTCTGCGCGGCGGTGTTGGTGGCTTCGAGGCCGGAGGCGCAGAAGCGGTTCAGCTGTACACCGGCGACCGACTCGGGAAGGCCCGCGTTCAGCGCGGCGGTGCGCGCGATCACGGCGCCCTGCTCGCCGACCGGGGACACGACGCCGAGGACGATGTCGTCGATCACGGCGGGGTCGAGGTTCGGGTGCCGGACCTTCAGTTCTTCGATGAGGCCGACCACGAGATCGACCGGCTTGGTGCCGTGGAGGGCACCACCCTTGTTCTTGCCGCGAGGCGTACGGATCGCCTCGTAGATGTAGGCCTCGCTACTCACAGAAAAACTCCTCCGCGTACGGCGCTGTATCAAGATGAAACGTACCGGCCAGTAGTCATGCTAATGCCGATTAACATAAACCGCGATAACCCCATGGTGTCAATGGGTTGCGATGCACGCAACCGGCGCTATCGTGGGTTCACCTATGGATCACCCGACCGAGCGTTCCCCGCGACCGCGCGACCGCAAGGCCCAGCTGGCCGGCCTCGCCGCGGAGCTCTTTCGCGCCCGCGGGTTCCACGGCGTCGGCATCAACGACATCGCCGCCGCGGCCGGGATCACCGGGCCCGCGCTGTACCGGCATTTCGCGGACAAGCAGGCCGTGCTGTCCTACGTCGTGCTGTCCGGCATCGACGACATGGAGGCGGCCACCACCGAGACGCTCGCCGACGGTCTTCCCGTTCCCGCCCAGGTCAACGCCCTTTTGGGCACCCTCGCGGCACAGGCGGTGGAGCGGCGCGAGGTCGCCGCGCTGTGGCGCTGGGAGGGCAGGCATCTACCCCGCGAGGAGCGGCGCGAGATCCGCCGCCGGTCCGGCGCGGTACTCGAAGCGTGGTCCAAGGCGCTGCGCGCGTTGCGTCCGGAACTGACCGCCGACGACGCCGAACTGCTGTGCTGGGCGGGGCTGAGCGTGTTCGGCAGTGTCTCCGTGCATCACACGTCCGTGGCGAAGAAACGTTTCGCGCAGATCCTGGTGCAGCTGGCGGAGTCGGTGCTGCATGTCACACTTCCCGAACCCTCCGAGCGGCCGGAGGAGACGCCGTCGCTCGCGCTCGGCGAACCGTCCCGCCGCGAGCAGATCCTCGCGGCCGCGACGGAACTGTTCGGGCAAAGCGGCTTCCGCTCGGTGAGCATGGAGGAGATCGGCGCGGCCGCCGGGATCGCCGGGCCCAGCGTGTACCGGCACTTCCCCAGCAAGGCCGCGCTGATGGTGGCCATCGGACATCGAGCGGCCGACCGGCTGGCGCTCGCCGCGGAACGCGCGTTGCGGACCGACGACGAACGCGACGCGCTCCGCAGGCTGGCGGCGTCCTACGTGCACACCCTGCTCCGCACGCCCGAGCTGTTGGTGTCGTTCTCCGGCAGCCCCATGGAGTTGCCGGAACGCGACAAGGCCGATCTGATCCGGGTCCAGCGGGATTACGTCGCACGCTGGATCGCGCTGACTTCGGAAGTCCACCCGGAACTGAGCCTGCGCGAAGTGAAGATCACCGTGCACGCGGCGCTGACCATCGCGAACGACCTCGCGCGCACCCGGCGGGTCAACGGCCGCCCGAACTTCGAGGCCGAGCTGACCGCGCTGACGCACGCGGTCCTGAAGGTCAGCTCTTAGCAAACTCGCGTGTTCCGCAAAGGCCCGCCGGGCACGATATGCGCGTGCCCACGAAACGCGGCCTGCATCTGGTGACCCGGGACGAAGACCACAAGGTCACCACGCTGGAACTCTTCTTCGACCTGGTCTTCGTCTACGCCATCACCCAGACCACGCAGCTGATGGCCGATCACCTCAGCCCGCTCGGCATCGGACAGGGCGTGGCGATGATCGCCGTGCTGTGGTGGTGCTGGTGCGCCTACGCCTGGCTGGCGAACACCCTGCACGTCGACCGCGGCATCGCCCAGCTCGCGATGTTCGCCGCGATGGGGACGATGTTCCTGGTCTCGCTGACCATCCCGGAAGCGTTCACCGATCTGCCCGGCGGCCTGTACGCGCCGCTGATGTTCGTCGGCTGCTACTTCCTGGTGCGGCTGCTGCATCTCACCGCGTACTTCGGCGCCGCCCGCACCGACCCGGAGCTGCGCAAGGTCGTCTTGAAGATGTTCGTCGGGCTGCTGCCGAGCGTCGCGCTGCTGACCGTCGCGGCCTTCTTCTCGGGCTGGGTGCAGCTCGGCATCTGGGCGGTCGCGCTGCTCGCCGACTACGTCAACGTCTTCCGGACCCGCTCCTCGGACTGGCGGCTGCACCAGCCCGGCCACTTCGCCGAGCGGTTCGGGCTGATCGTGATCATCGCGCTCGGCGAGTCGATCGTGGCGATCGGCATCGGGATCAGTTCGTACCCGATGTCGTGGCCGATCACGCTGGCCGCCGTCTTCGGGCTCACGCTCGCTTCGGCGATGTGGTGGATGTACTTCGCCGTCGTCTCGCACGTTTCCGAGCGCAACCTGAAGCGCGCCGAGGGCGTCGAGCGGGTGCGGATCGGGACGGACACGTACACGTTCCTGCACCTTCCGCTCATCGCCGGGATCGTGCTCGTGGCGCTCGGGCTGAAGAAGTCGCTGCTGTACGTGTCCGACACCGAGCACCACAGCCTTTCCGACGGTCTGCACGGAACGCCGATCTGGGCGCTCACCGGCGGGCTCGCGCTGTACCTGATCGCGTTGAGCGGGCTGCGGCGGCGGAATCTGGGCTCGTGGAACGTGCAGCGGCTGGTGCTCGCGGTGGCCTTGCTGGCGGCGACGCCGTTGCTGGAGCTGGTGCCGGCGATCGTGCTGGTCGGTGTGGTGGCGTCGGCCGCGGTCACGCTGGTGCTGTTCGAGAGGCGCAAGCTTGTGAATCGGCCGTTGGTCGGGACGCCGTGAGCCGGCGGGGGCCGTTGCGAAAGCCACTTTCGCAACGTTCAAGGTTGCGAAAGTGGCTTTCGCAACCTTCTGCGGCGCAGGCGGAATCGAAAGCTGCCGCCTCGTGAGTAATCCGGGACTCCTCCACCCCCGGAATCACTCATCGGCGTGACGTTCGCCTCCCCCGTGGTGGCGTATCCGGCCGAGGGGAGTTAACCTACTCACGAGTAGGTAAGCGAGGCAGGGAGACTCACCGTGGGTGCGCCTAGGAAACGAGACGCGATGGGCCTTGGCCTGTCCGCGCTCACCCGGCTGGCCGGGAGCAAGGTCATTGAACGGGCCGGACTTCGGAAGCCCGTGCAGAACCTGGTCAGTGCCGGGACGCGCAACGGCTTCCGGGTCGCGGGCGCGGCGGGACGGACGTTCAAATCCGCCCAGAAGCTCGGCAAGCCCGCGCGGCTCGCGCCTGCCGAGGACACGGGACTGTTCGACCTCACCCCGAGTGAGGATCAGCAGCTCATCGTCGAGACCGTGACGGAGTTCGCGGCCGAGCAGCTGCGGCCCGCCGCGGCCGACGCCGACGCGAAGCTCCAGGCCCCCGAGGGTCTGCTGAGCCGCGCCGCCGAACTCGGCATCACGCTCGTCGGCATCCCCGAGGAGCTGGGCGGTGTCGGCACCGAGCGGTCGGTGGTCACGAACGCGCTGGTCGCCGAGGCCCTCGCGCACGGCGACCTGGGGCTCGCGGTCGCGGTGCTCGCGCCGTCCGCGGTCAGCACCGCGCTGGTGTCCTACGGCGACGAGCAGCAGCAGGCGGACTACCTGCCCGCGTTCGTCGGCGAGAACGTCCCGGCCGCGGCGCTCGCGCTGCAGGAGCGCACCGCGCTGTTCGACCCGTTCAAGCCGGCCACCAAGGCCCGCCGCACGCCGAAGGGCTATCAGCTCGACGGCGTGAAGTCGCTGGTCCCGCGGGCCGCGGACGCCGAGCTGTTCATCGTGTCGGCCGATCTCGAAGGCCGCGGCCCCGCGCTGTTCCTCGTCGAGTCTTCGAACTCCGGTGTCACCATCGAGTCCGAACCGGCGATGGGCCTGCGCGGCGCGGCGACCGGGAAATTGCACCTGGAGAAGGTCGCGTTGCCCGCCGGAGCGCTGCTCGGCGGCGGCAAGGCCGAGGTCTTCACCGAGGTCGTCCGGCTCTCGCGCCTCGGCTGGGCCGCGCTGGCCGCCGGGACCGCGAAGGCCGTCCTCGACTACGTGGTGCCTTATGTCAACGAGCGCAAGGCGTTCGGCGAACCGGTGAGCCACCGCCAGGCCGTCGCGTTCTCGGTGGCCGACATCGCCATCGAGCTGGAGGGGCTACGGCTGGTGACGTTGCGCGCCGCTTCTCGCGCCGAACAGGGCAAGCCGTACGCCCGTGAGGTGGCGCTGGCCCGGAAACTGGCCGCCGACAAGGGAATGCAGATCGGCAGCGCCGGCGTGCAGCTGCTCGGCGGGCACGGGTTCGTCAAGGAGCACCCGGTCGAACGCTGGTACCGCGACCTCCGTGCGATCGGCGTCATGGAAGGCGCCGTCCTTCTCTAGGACTTTCGAAAGGCAATCATGATCAACCTTGAGGTTCCGAAGAAGGCCGGCACGCTGATCAACCAGGCGTACCAGGCCGCGGCCGAGGTGTTCCGGCCGATCTCGCGCAAGTACGACCGCGCCGAGCACACCTACCCGGCCGAGCTCGACATGTTCGCCGCGCTGCTGGACGGGCTGAACTCCTCCGGCGAGGGCGGCGCGGGCGCGGCGGGGGTCCGCCGGTCCGAGAAGAACGAGAAACCGGGCAACCGCAACGGTTCCAACCTCAACATCGTGCTCGGCACGATCGAGATGTGCTGGGGCGACGTCGGTCTGCTGCTGTCCATGCCGCGCCAAGGGCTCGGTAACGCCGCCATCGGCTCGGTCGCCACCGACGAGCAGCTCAAGAAGTTCTCCGGGCTGTGGGCCGCGATGGCGATCACCGAGCCGGACTGCGGCTCGGACTCCGCCGCGATCACCGCGACCGCGCGCCTCGACGGTGACGAGTACGTGATCAACGGCGAGAAGATCTTCGTGACCGCGGGCGAGCGCGCCGACGCCGTCGTCGTCTGGGCCACCTTGGACAAGACGAAGGGCCGCGCGGCGATCAAGTCGTTCGTCGTCGAGAAGGGCACGCCCGGCTTCGAGGTGGTGCGCGTCGAGCACAAGCTCGGCATCCGCGCTTCCGACACGGCCGTGCTGCGTTTCGAGAACGTGCGTGTGCCCAAGGAGAATCTCCTCGGCACGCCGGAGATCGACACCGCCAAGGGTTTCGCGGGGGTCATGCAGACCTTCGACAACACCCGCCCGCTGGTCGCCGCGATGGCCATCGGTGTCGCCCGCGCGGCGCTGGAGGAGACCAGGAAGATCCTCACGGACGCCGGCGTGACCATCGACTACGACAAGCCCGTCCACAGCCAGCACGCGGCCGCCGCCACGTTCCTGCAGCTGGAGGCGGACTACGAGTCGGCGTACCTGCTGACCATGGAGTCGGCGTGGATGGCCGACAACCGCAAGCCGAACTCGCTGCAGGCCTCGATGGCCAAGGCGAAGGCGGGCCGGTCGGTCGTCGAGATCACGCTGAAATGCGTCGAGCTGGCCGGAACCCTGGGCTACACCGAGGAATCACTGCTGGAGAAGTGGAGCCGGGACGCGAAGATCCTGGACATCTTCGAAGGCACGCAACAGATCCAGCAGCTGATCGTGGCTCGCCGGATCCTGGGCAAGACCAGCGCCGAGCTGAAGTAAGGCGCGAGGCTCGTGGGTGGCAACCGTGGGTTGCGAAAGCCACTTTCGCAACGTTGAAGGTTGCGAAAGTGGCTTTCGCAACGTCGGTCGTGGCTGGGCGCGGTAACGCCGTGGCGATCATGTCGCGAAAGCCACTTTCGGGACATCAGACGTCGCGAAAGTGGCTTTCGCGACACACCGCCACAAACCGTGCGCCTGAGACCGGCAGCACCCGGTAGCCATGGCGGCAACCGTCCGTGCCACCCACGAGCCCGTTTATTCCACCATTTCGACAACACCTTCGTGGTGACCGAGCAGAGGTACTCTCGAACTTTCCTTTGCCCGCGAAGGCCAGGAGTCGCGATGAGACCGCTTCCCCCTGCCTCACGCTGGTGTCTCATCGTCCTCGGGGTCACGGTCTGCTATTTCGCCACCGCCCAGATCGGGATCCAGTGGGCGATCGTGCGGGAGCAGATCTCGCCGCTGTGGCCCGCCGCGGGGATCGCGATGGCGGTGCCGATGCTGCTGGGGCCACGATTCTGGCCGGGTATCTTCCTCGGCGCGCTCCTGACGAACATCGCGCTCGGGCCCTCGCTCGGCACGGTGCTGGTGATCTCCCTGGGGAACACTGCCGGCCCGATGCTGGCGTACGCGGTGATGCGGCGGCTGGGTTTCCGCACCGAGCTCGACCGGCTTCCCGACGCAGTCCTCCTGGTGGCGGTCGGGGCGATCGGGGGCACGGCCGTCAGCGCCGTCCTGGGCACCGGCGTGCTGGTCTCCGGCGGCGCGGTGAGCCCCGGCGATTTCTGGGCGACCGCGCTCGTGTGGTGGACCGGCGACGCGATGGGTGTCCTGACGATCACGCCGCTGCTGCTCCTGGCGCCGAGGTTCCGTTTGCCCAGGCGGGTTCCGCTCGTCCGCTGGGGTGAGGCGGCGGCGCTCGCGCTCTTCGGTCTCGGCACGGCCGTCCTCGCGTCCACGACGACGCCGAAGCTGTTCGTGGTCTTCCCCGTGCTCATCTGGGCGGCACTGCGCTTCCGGCAAGCCGGAGCGCTGCCGTGCTCCTTGTGCGTCTGCACGGTCACGATCTTCGCCGCGATCCGAGGACTCGGCCCCTACGGTTCCTACGAGCTGACGACCAGGATGCTGCACGTCCAAGCCTACGACGCCACCGTCGGGCTCACCGCGCTGACGTTGTCCACGATCGTCCTGCAGCGCGATCGCGCCACCTCCGAACTCACCGACGCCTGGCGGCGGATCACCGAAATGGTGGACGTGATCGCGCCGCGCCAGTCCTTGCGCAGCGCCATCACCCAGCACGACGAGGACGAGGCTCAGGCGGCCTGTTCGTCGAGGAAACGGTCGAGGTAGCGCCACGTCGTCCCGCGGGCCTTCCGGCCGGTGAGGACGCCCAGGTGCCCGCCGGGCGCGGTCTCGAAGGTCACCGATGGCGAGTTGTCCAGCAGCTCGGTGAGCCGTTCGACGGCGGCGCGCGGGGCGATCGTGTCGTTCTGCCCGGCGATGACCAGCGTCGGCACCTTCACCCCGGACAGCGCGATGATGCGGCCGTTGAGGTCGACCGTGCCCTCGGCGAGGTCGTTGGCACGGAAGAACCGGTGGTAGATCTGGCCGAACGTCCGCCCGGGATAGGCGATCATGTTGTCCATGAAGTGGTCGACGGCCTCGATCTGCGCCAGATAGTCCCGGTCGTCGAGATTCTTCAGGATGGCAAGAGGTTTGGTGATCTCCTTGCTGATCCCGGTCGCACGGAAGACGCGGCTGACCAAATAGGACGGTGCGCCGCCGAGCGCCCGGTAGAACGGGGTCAGCAGGTGGCCGCCGGTGAGGTCCACCAGCGGGCGGAACGGGGCGATCAGCGGGATCGCGGTGAAGTCGAACGGCGACGCGATGGTCGCGATCGACTCGATCGGCAGGTCGGGCTGGTCGGCGGTGGTCAGCAGGGAGAAGATCCCGCCGAGGCACCAGGCGACGACGTGCACGCCCTGGCCGCCCGAGTCCTCGCTGACCTTGCGGATCGCGCGCGGGAGCACCTCTTCGATCCAGTGCTCGATGCCGAGGCGCCGGTCGGAGAAGGCGACGTTCCCGTAGTCGACGAGGTAGGTGTTGCGGCCGCCCTCGACCAGGTGCTCGGCGAGACTGCACCCGCGGCGCAGGTCGAAGCACAGCGCGGGCGCGGCCAGCGGCGGCACCAGCAGCACCGGCGGGCCCTCCTGGGCTCCCTTGCCGTTGGTCAGCCGGTACAGGGAACGATTCGGGCCCTGGTCGATCAGGACGCGCGGCACCGGGCGAAGATCCGCGACACCACCGTGCAGCACCTTCCCGACGACGTTCGACGCGGCGGCGGCGAGCCGTGCCGGGGGTGTGGCCATGGTGTGCCTCCTGGGGAATCAACGCGGTAAGACGTAATCTTGCCGCTTGGGAGCGCACGACTCAACACCGCCGCCGTCACAGGCCGTCCATTTCGGACAGTCGCTAGGCCGTCCGAGTTAAGAATCGACACCCTTTTCCGCCGCCGGGGCACTCCGCGCGGCCCGCGATTCGTACTCCGCCCGGGCGGCGGAATGCGTTGCGGAGGACAGAATCTTGTCGCCGCCGAGCGCACGAAGCAGTCCTTCGCCGAGACGACGCGGAAGCAGCCGTGTGATCCTGCCCATGGCGTCCAGCGATGCGGGAACGAAGACGTCGAACTTGGGACGGCGCAACGCATCGACAATGGCCTGCGCCACATCTTCGGGTTGCACCGATTTGAAGAATTTCGCCTCGCCGAGCCCGCTGGCCAGTTCCGTGCGCACCACCGCCGGCATCACGCACGACACCAGCACGCCGGTCCCGTGCAATTCCAGATGCACCGATTCCGACAGGCCGACGACGGCGTGTTTCGTCGCGCAGTAGGTCGCGGCGCCGGGGAATCCGGCCTTCCCCGCCATCGAGGCGATGTTGACGATGTGGCCGGTACCACGCGGGCGCATCCGTTTCACGGCTTCCCTGGTGCCGTGGATGACCGCGTGCAGGTTGATCTCGAGCAGCCTGCGGGTCGCCGCGTCGTCCTCTTCTTCGAGCGGCGCGAGCGGCATGATGCCCGCGTTGTTGATCAGCACGTCGATCGGGCCGACGCGCCGCTCGACCTCGTCGAGGAACTCGGTGAAGCCCTTCGTGTCGGTGACGTCGAGCGGCAGCGCCTCCGCCCCCAGTTCGGCCGCGGTCTTCTCGGCGAGGACCTGGTCCAGGTCGCCGATGACCACCTTCGCGCCGAGCCGGGACAGCGCCGTCGCGGTACTGGCCCCGATGCCCTGCGCCGCTCCGGTGATCACAACGACCTTGCCCGCCAGGGCACGTTCACGCTTGGCCATGCCGGTCTCCTCTGCGACTTCGCTGTCCGGGGCACTGTTGGCGATGTGTCAACTATGGTGCACCCGAAGCCGCATCGACGCCAGTCCTACGGCCGCTGCTCGAAGACCTGCCCGATCCAGCCCTTGACGTCGAAACGTTCCGTCGGTTTGAAGCCCTGGCTCTCGTAGTAGCGCTGCAAGTCGCCGTCACCACCGGCCCAGCAGTCGACCCGCACCAGCCCGATACCGCGTTCCCGCGCCTCGGCCAGCGCGAACTCGATGAGCCGTGAGCCGACCCGGTGCCCGGTGAACCGGCGCGAGGTCAGCAGCAGGCCGATGTAGATCTCCGGCTCGTCGACCGGCGAGACATGCGGGAAGCGGTCGCCGAGGATGATCGCCCCGGCCACCTCTCCGTCGATCTCGGCGAGGTACAGCCCCGGTCCGTCGGCCATCCCACGGACCCGCTCGACCCGCTTCGGGATGGTGGACCACGGCTCGGTCCCCCACTGCCCTTCGCTGCCGCGCGACGCCAGCCACGCGACGACCTCGTCGAACATGTCCAGCAGCGTTTGGAAATCCCCAGAACCACCCTGGCGGATGATGAAGTCGCTCATCCTTCCGTTCTACAACATCGTGAGCACACGCGGACCTTCTGTGGTGATCGCGACCGTATGCTCCACGTGCGCCGCCCTGGCGCCGCCGACGGTGCGCAGTGTCCAGCCGTCGTCGTCGGTCCGGTAGGCGTCGCGGCCGTCGGCGATGAGCATCGGCTCGATCGCCAGCACCAGCCCCGGCTGGAGACGCATGCCGCGACCCGGCTTGCCCTCGTTCGGCAGATGCGGGTCCTCGTGCATGCTGCGGCCGATCCCATGGCCACCGTGGTGCGCGAGAAGGCCGTAGCCCGCTTTGCGACCGACAGTGCCGACAGCGTGGGAGATGTCGCCCATCTTGCCGCCCACCTGCGCGGCGGCGATCCCTGCGGCCAGCGCTCGTTCGGTGGTCGCGATGAGTTCGAGATCGGCGGGATCGGCCTCGCCGACGACGTAACTGATCGCCGCGTCGCCGTGCCAGCCGTCGATGTAGGCACCGGCGTCGATGCTGACCAGGTCGCCGTCACGCAGGCGATAGTCCGACGGGATGCCGTGGACGACGGCGTCGTTGACGCTCGCGCAGATCACGGCGGGGAACGGGGTCGGCGCGGAATGCGGCTGATAGTGGAGGAACGACGGCTTCGCACCGGCGTCCCTGATCACCTGCGCGGCGATCTCGTCCAGCTCTTTCAGGCTCACGCCGATCGCCGACGCCTCTTTCGCCGCTTGCAACGTCCGTGCCACGACACGGCCGGACTCGCGCATGACGTCCAGCTCGGTGGCGGATTTCAACTCGACCATGCCGATAACTATACCGGTATAATTATCGGCATGGTCAAGGGCGTCAGGCGACGCCGAGGTGCCGCGCGATCAGCATGCGCTGCACCTCCGAGGTCCCCTCGCCGATCTCCAGGATCTTCGCGTCACGGTAGAAGCGGCTCACCGGGAACTCGTTCATGAAGCCGTACCCGCCGAAGATCTGCGTCGCGTCGCGCGAGTTGTCCATGGCGGCGTTCGACGCGACGAGCTTCGCGATCGACGCCTCCTTCTTGAACGGCTCACCGCGCAGCATCTTCGACGCCGCCGCGTAGTACGCCAGCCGCGCGGTGTGCGTGCGCACCTCCATGTCGGCGATCTTGAACTGGATCGCCTGGTATTCGCCGATCTTGTGCCCGAAAGCCTCGCGTTCCTTGACGTACCGCAGGCATTCGTCGACGCAGCCCTGCGCGAGCCCGACGCTCAACGCGGCGATCGCGACCCGGCCTTCGTCCAAAATGGACAGGAACTGGGCGTACCCGCGGCCGCGTTCGCCGACCAGGTTCTCGGCCGGGACACGGAGGTCGTCGAACGAGAGCTCGTGCGTGTCCGAGCAGTTCCAGCCGACCTTGGAGTATTTCGGCGCGACGCCGAAGCCCGGCGTGCCGGACGGCACGATGATCGCCGAGATCTCCTTGCGCCCGTTCTCCTTCACGTCGGTGACGGCGGTGACCGTGACCAGTTTCGTGATGTCGGTGCCGGAGTTGGTGATGAACGACTTGCTGCCGTTGATCACCCAGGTGTCACCGTCGAGTTTCGCCCGCGTGCGGGTGGCGCCCGCGTCCGAGCCGCCGCCGGGTTCGGTGAGCCCGAAGGCGCCGAGCGCGGTGCCGGCGCACAGCTCCGGGAGCCACTTCTCCTTCTGCTCCTCGGTACCGAACCGGTAGATCGGCATGGCACCCAGGGAAACGCCCGCCTCGACGGTGATCGCGACCGAGGAATCGACGCGCGCCAATTCTTCAAGGGTCAGGCAGAGCGCGAAGTAGTCGCCGCCCATGCCGCCGTACTCCTCGGGGAACGGCAGGCCGAACAGGCCCATGTCGGCCATCTTCGCGACGATCTCGTACGGGAATTCCTCCCGCTCGTAGAGGTCGCCGATGACCGGGGCGACCTCGGAGCGCGCGAACTCCTCGACCGTCTTGCGCAGCGCCTCGTACTCGTCATCCAGCCGAAAGTCGATCATTGCTCATCCTTTTGGGGTGTCACGACGGCTACCGTCTCGTCCAGCGCGACCTGTTGGCCTGCCCGGACGGGGAGTTCACTGACCACGCCGTCGATCGGCGCGGTGATCGTGTGCTCCATCTTCATCGCCTCGACGACCACGAGCGGGGTCCCGGCGGTCACCACGTCACCGGCGGCGGCCTTGACCACGAGCACGGTCCCGGGCATCGGGCTGGTGACCGGTCCGGCGCCGCCCGCGGCACCGGCGGCCGAACGCAGCCGTTCACGCTCGCCGATCGCGAAGCTGTGCCCGTCACGCGCGAGCCACACCGTCCGGCCGGTCCCGGCCGCGTGCCGGTAGCGGTGGAAACCGGTGGGATGCCGGACTTCCAGCAGATCGCCGAGGCGTCGCGCGGACACCTTCACCGGCTCGGCGCCGTCGACACTGACGAGCGCGTTCGCGGGCGTGCCCTGCACCCGGACGACGGCTTCGGAGCTGCCCGACTTCAACGCGAAGTCGATCCCGCCCGAACCGCCGAGCCGCCAGCCGTCCGGGACGTCCCACGGATCGACGACGTCTCCCTGGGGCTGCAGGGAAAGCAGCCGGTCGAGCGCCGCCGCCACGAAGAACTCCGGCGGCACCTCCTCGGAGACCAAAGTGGACAGTCGCCGGTCGACGAGGCCGGTGTCGAGCTTGCCGTCACGGACGTCGCCGTCGGCGAGCAGCCCGCGCAGGAAGGCGACGTTGGTACCGAGGCCGAGCAGCGCGGTGTCCGCGAGCGCCAGATCGAGCCGGTGCAACGCGGCCGCGCGGTCCGGTCCCCAGGCGATGACCTTGGCCAGCATCGGGTCGTAGTTCGAGCCGATGACCGCGCCCTCGCTCATCCACGAGTCGACGCGCACGCCCTCGCCGGACGGTTCGTGGACCGCGAGCACGGTGCCACCCGTCGGGATGAAACCGCGAGCGGGATCTTCGGCGTAGACACGGGCTTCGACCGCGTGGCCGTCCAGCTTGACATCGTCCTGCGCCACGGTGAGCACGTCGCCGGCGGCGATCTTGACCTGCCACTCGACGAGATCGAGCCCGGTCACCAGCTCGGTCACCGGATGCTCGACCTGCAGCCGGGTGTTCATCTCCATGAAGAAGAACTCGTCGGGCGCGGTGGCCGAAACGATGAACTCGACCGTCCCCGCGCCGACGTACCCGACCGAACGCGCGGCCTCGACGGCGGACGCGCCCATCTTCGCGCGCGTGGCTTCGTCGAGGAGCACGGACGGCGCCTCTTCGATGATCTTCTGGTGCCGCCGCTGCAGGCTGCACTCACGCTCGCCGAGGTGGATCACGTTGCCGTGCTTGTCGGCGAGCACCTGGATCTCGATATGGCGCGGCGTGGTGACGAACCGCTCCATGAGCAGGGTGTCGTCACCGAAGGAACCCTTGGCCTCGCGTCGGGCGGACTCGACCGCGGCGTCCAATTCGGACAGTTCGGTGACCAGCCGCATCCCCTTGCCGCCACCACCGGCGGACGGCTTGAGCAGCAGCGGGAAGCCGACCTTCTCGGCGGCGGCCGCGAAACCACCTTCGGGGATGTCCACATCGGACGCTCCGGGCACCACCGGGACCCCGGCCTTGGACACCGTCGCCTTGGCGCGGATCTTGTCGCCCATGGCGTCGATGGCCTCGACCGGCGGACCGATGAACACCAGCCCCGCCTCGGCGCAGGCGCGGGCGAATTCCGCGTTCTCCGCGAGGAAGCCGTAGCCGGGGTGGACCGCCTGCGCGCCCGTGTCGAGCGCAGCCTGGACGATCGCGGGAATGGACAGATAGCTCTTCGCCGCTTCGGCCGGGCCGATGCGGACAGCCGTGTGCGCCTCCCGGACGTGCCGGGCGTCGGCGTCCGCGTCGCTGTACACCGCGACCGAACGGATGCCGAGCCCCTGCAGCGAGCGGATCACGCGGACCGCGATCTCCCCGCGGTTGGCGACCAGAACCGTGTCGAACATGCTCACATCCTGAAGACGCCGTAGTTGACATCGGACAAGGGCGCGTTGGCCGCCGCGGACAGCGCAAGGCCGAGCACCGTGCGGGTGTCCGCCGGGTCGATCACGCCGTCGTCCCACAGCCGCGCCGTCGAGTAGTACGGGCTCCCCTGCGCCTCGTACTGGTCGCGGATCGGCTCCTTGAAGGCCTCTTCGTCCTCAGTGGACCATTCACCGCCGCGTGCCTCGATGGCGTCGCGGCGGACCGTGGACAACACCGACGCCGCCTGCTCGCCGCCCATCACCGAGATCCGCGCGTTCGGCCACATCCACAGGAACCGGGGCGAGTACGCGCGGCCGCACATCGAATAGTTGCCCGCGCCGAACGAGCCGCCGATGACGACGGTCAGCTTCGGCACGCGTGCGCAGGCCACCGCTGTGACCATCTTCGCGCCGTGCTTGGCGATACCGCCCGCCTCGTAGGCGCGGCCGACCATGAACCCGGTGATGTTCTGCAGGAACAGCAGCGGGATCGAGCGTTTGTCGCACAGCTCGATGAAATGCGCGCCCTTCATCGCGGACTCGGCGAACAGGACGCCGTTGTTCGCGATGATGCCGACGGGGTGGCCGTGGATCCGGGCGAACCCGGTGACCAGTGTCGAGCCGTACTCCTTCTTGAACTCGCCGAACCGGCTGCCGTCGACGATCCGCGCGATGACCTCGCGGACGTCGTAGGGCACGCGCGGGTCGGTCGGGACGACGCCGTACAGCTCGTTCGGGTCGGCGACCGGGGCCTCCGTCGGGAGGACATCCCACGGGCGTGGCGTACGCGGGCCCAAGGTCGACACGATCGAGCGAACGATGCGCAAGGCGTCGGCGTCGTCTTCGGCCAGGTGGTCGGTGACGCCGGACTGGCGCGAGTGGACGTCGCCGCCGCCGAGTTCCTCGGCCGTGACGACCTCGCCCGTCGCGGCCTTCACCAGCGGCGGGCCGCCGAGGAAGATGGTGCCCTGGTTCCGCACGATGACCGCTTCGTCGCTCATCGCCGGGACGTACGCGCCGCCCGCCGTGCAGGAGCCGAGCACCGCGGCGATCTGCGGGATACCCCGCGCCGACATGGTGGCCTGGTTGTAGAAGATCCGGCCGAAGTGCTCACGATCCGGGAAGACCTCGTCCTGCCTCGGCAGGAACGCGCCGCCGGAGTCCACCAGGTAGATGCACGGCAGGTTGTTGTGCAGCGCGACCTCTTGCGCACGCAGGTGCTTCTTGACCGTCATCGGGTAGTACGTGCCACCCTTGACCGTCGCGTCGTTGGCGACGATCACGCATTCGCGGCCCGAGACCCGCCCGATCCCGGTGATGATCCCGGCCGACGGCGCCTCGTCGTCGTACAGTCCGGTGGCGGCCAGCGGGGACAGCTCCAGGAACGGCGAACCCGGGTCGAGGAGGGTGTCGACCCGGTCGCGTGGCAGGAGTTTGCCCCGCTCGACGTGGCGGGTGCGGGATTTCTCCGGGCCCCCGAGCCGGGCGGCGGCGAGCCGCTTGCGCAGGTCTTCGACCAGCTCGGCGTGGGAGGTGACGCTGCGGGCGTACTCGTCGCTGCCCGGATCGGCAGAAGTGCTCAGTACGGGTGTGTCCATGGCTCCTCGTCGCCAAGTTAGCCGTCGTTAACTCGCGTGCACAGGTTAACGCCCACTAACGTCGCTTGTCCACCGCACCCGGAAGTACGTGAAGGCCCCCTTCACTGCGCTAGACGCAATGAAGGGGGCCTTCACGTACTGGAAATCAGCCGATGGCGGAGACCAGCGGGTTGTAGTAGCCGCCCCGCTGGCCGGTGGCCGTCGGGTGGTACGAGTTCACGATCGGCCAGGTGAGGCTGTGCAGGTAGTCGTCGGCCGACGAGCAGATGTTGTGCCCGGTGAAGGCGGGCCGCACGTCGACGAACTTCGCGCCGTTGGCCGCGGCACGAGCCGAGAGCACCGACGCCAGCGCGTCGGAACCCGAGTTGATCGCGGTGCGCTTCGTGTCGCTCAGCCCGACCGAGCACGAACCCGGCACCGTGTAGAAGCGCGGGTACCCGAGGACGACCAGCTTCGCGCTGGGCGCCTTCGCCTTGATCTTGCTGTAGACGTTGTTCAGCAGCCCGGGAAGCGTGTTGTTCACGTAGGTCTTCGCGGTGTTGACCCGGTTGATGCAGGTCTGGTCACTGCCGGTGGTGCAGGTGGTCATGACGTCGGCGAAACCGGCGTCGTTGCCGCCGACCGAGACCGTCACCAGCGTGGTGCTGGAGGTGACGTTCGCGATCTGGTTCAAGACGTCGCCGGTGCGCGCCCCCGAGCACGCGACGAACTTGAAGGTGGTCCCGGCGTGGGCGTTGGCCCAAAGCTGGGGATAGGCGTTGGCACTGCGCATGCAGTCACCCGAGTTCCCGTAGCTGCCGGCACCGACGCCGGACGAGTACGAGTCACCGAGCGCCACGTAGTTGGTCGCCGCTTGGGCGGAGCCCGCGAGACCGAGGGTGGCAAGGACAGCGACCCCCAGGGCCGCACCTAAACGAGTGAAGGAAAGAGCTTTGATCCGAGCAGGGACGGCCATGGTCACTCCTTCGTGACAAGTTGACGAGAGACAGCATTACCAGGTGGTAACCCCACACAAAAGGGTCATTTCCCCAGGTAGCCCACTTGGCTCAGGCTGGAAGTACGGCCGCGTGTTAGCGCTCGCTAACACGCGGCCTTAATATGGCCAGATGCCGGCGAACCCCACCCCACTCGTGAACGGCGAGAAGGCGAACAGGCGCGAACAGATCATGGCCGCCGCCGCCGAGCTCTTCGCCCACCACGGTTTCCACGGCGTCGGCATCGACGACATCGGCGCGGCCGTCGGCATCTCCGGCCCGGCGCTGTACCGGCATTTCCGCAGCAAGGACGCCATTCTCGGCGAGATGCTGAATTCGATCAGCCGCTACCTCCTCGACGGCGGGACGGCCAGGGCGAGCCAGCGGGACGAGCCGGGTGAGGTCCTCGAAGCACTGGTGGATTTTCACGTCGATTTCGCGCTCACGCATCCCGCGCTGATCACCGTGCAGGAACGCAACCTCGCCAATCTCACCGACAGTGACCGCAAGCAGGTCCGCGCCCTGCAGCGCCAGTACGTCGAGGTGTGGGTGCGCGCGATCAGCGACGCCGTCCCCGGGATCGGCGAGCGGCAGGCGCGCTCGGCGGCGCACGCGGTGTTCGGGTTGATCAACTCGACGCCGTACAACCGCCATCTCGGTGACAGCGAACTGGCCGAGATGCTCTGCCGTCTCGCGCTGGGTGCACTGCACTCCGCCAAGTGACCACGACCGGGTTTCGGCCTATCCCCACTTTTCCGTCCTCTGGTGTTTGATAGGCACGTGGAGCCGGACAGGAGCGAGTACGAGCGGAGGCTCGTCGAAAAGGCGCAGCGTGCGCTCGTGGCGATCAGCCTCGGGGAGGACGCCGAGGCGCTCGACGAGCTCATGCCGACCGCCGCCGAGCCGCAGGCCCGCTCCGACGAGACCAAAGAGCTCGTGATGATGCTGTTCGGCGAATGCAGCGCCATGGTGTCGACGCTGGGTGATGGGGGAACTGCGCCGGTGAAGGTGCAGGTGTTCGACGAGGACGGAGAAGAGGTCTCGATCGACCAGGCGGACCCGCCCGTGCGGACGGCCGTCCGCACGCTGCTGGCCGAGGTGCACGGCAACAGCGAGGCCGCGCAGGAACAGGTCGAGATCGCCCTCGCCAACGCCGCGCCGGACGAGGTCGACAGTCTTGTGCTGCAGGCGCTGCGGTGGACGATCCGGCTGTCGGCGGAATGCCTGGACCGGGATCTGCCGGTGGCGCCCTGGATCTCGGACGCCGTCGCGGACTAGCCGCTCGCGCTCTTGGACGGCTCGCGTGATCAGCCGGACAGCGGGAACGCGTTGCGAAAGCCACTTTCGCAACCTTCAACGTTGCGAAAGTGGCTTTCGCAACGGCAGGTCGCCCGCCGGCCGGGCTAACCCAGCAGCAGCTTCACCAGCCGCCCGATCTGCTCGGTCTCGATCAGGAACGAGTCGTGCCCGTAAGGCGAAGCGATGACGGCGAATTCCGCCCCGGCGACCCCGTCCGCGATGGCCCGCGACTGGTACAGCGGGTAGAGCCGGTCGCTGTCCACCCCGGCCGCGACCGTCCGCGCGGTGATCCGGCCGAGCGCGTTTGCGACGCCACCCCGTCCGCGGCCGACGTCGTGGGTGTTCATCGATTCGGTGAGCACCACGTAGCTGCCCGCGTCGAACCGCCGCGACAGCTTACCGGCATGATGGTCCAAATAGGACTCGACGGCGAACCGGCCACCGCGCAGCGGGTCTTCACCGTCCTGATGGCGATGGCCGAAGCGTTGCGCCAGTTCGGCTTCGCTGCGGTACGTCGCGTGCGCGATGCGGCGCGCGATGCCGAGTCCGGCGTCCGGGCCGCCGCCGGGAAGGTCGTAGTAGTCGCCGCCGTGCCAGCCCGGATCCGACCGGATGGCGTGCAGTTGCGGTGCGGCCCAGGCGATCTGATCCGCCGACGCCTGCGCGGTCGACGCGAGGACGAGCAGCGCCGCGACCCGCTCCGGCTCGCTCACCGCCCATTCCAGCGCGCGCATCCCGCCCATGGAGCCGCCGATCACCGCGGCCCACCGGCCGACGCCGAGCGCGTCGGCGAGGACAACCTCCGCGCCCACCTGGTCCCGAACGGTCACGGCCGGAAACCTGCTGCCCCAAGGCTTTCCGTCCGGATGCGCGGACGACGGACCGGTCGAGCCCTGGCAGCCGCCGAGCACGTTCGGGACCACGACGAAGAACGCGTCCGTGTCTATCGCCTTGCCCGGCCCGATCAGGCCGTCCCACCAGCCGGGGCTGACGTGACCTTCCTCCGCGGGGCCGACGGCGTGGCTGTCCCCCGTCAGGGCGTGCTCGACGAGAATCGCGTTGGAGGCTCTGGGATTCAGCGTTCCCCAGGTCTCGTAGGCGAGCGTGAACGGCAACGCCCCGCCGGTTTCGAGCGCCTGGACGCCGGCGACGAAGCGGCGACGTCCAGACGGCTCTCCCTCTCGCCAAGCACCGGTCACAGAGCGGCCTTGGCCGCCCGGAATCCGGCTTCGAGGTCGGCCTTGAGGTCCTCGATCCCTTCCAGGCCGACGGCGAGCCGCACGAGGCCCGGCGTGACACCGCTCGACAGCTGCTCCTCCGGCGTGAGCTGGCTGTGCGTCGTCGAGGCCGGGTGCACGATCAGGCTGCGCACGTCGCCGATGTTGACCAGCTGGCTGTGCAGTTCCGTACCGTCCACAAAGGCCCGTCCGGCTTCGACCCCGCCGCGCAGGTCGAACGAAAGCACCGCGCCGGCGCCCTTCGGCAGGTACTTCTTCGCGGCCTCGTGATACGGGCTCGACGGCAGCCCGGCGTAGTACACCTTCTCGACCTCGTCGCGCTGTTCCAGCCATTCGGCCAGCGCCTGCGCGTTGGACACGTGCCGCTCCAGACGCAGCGAAAGCGTCTCGATCCCTTGCAGGATAAGGAAACTGTTCAGCGGCGCGATGGCGGCGCCGGTGTCGCGCAGGATCTGGACGCGGGCCTTGGCCGCGTACGCGCCCGGGCCGAGCACCTCCCAGTACTTGAGGCCGTGGTAGCTCGGGTCGGCTTCGTTGAACCCGGGGAAGCGCGCCGGGTCCTTGCCGAAGTCGAAGGTGCCGCCGTCGACCAGTACCCCGGCGACCGTGGTGCCGTGCCCGCCGAGGTACTTGGTCGCCGAGTGGACCACGATGTCGGCGCCGTGCTCGATCGGCCGGACGAGATACGGCGTCGGCACGGTGTTGTCCACGATCAGCGGGACACCGGACTCGTGCGCGGCGTCGGCGACCTTGCGGATGTCGAGGACGTTGCTGCCCGGGTTGGCCAGTGTCTCGGCGAAGAACAGCTTGGTGTTCGGCCGGACGGCCGCCTTCCACTGCTCGATGTCGTCCTGGTCCTCGACGAACGAGACCTCGATGCCGAGCTTCGGCAGCGTGTAGTGGAAAAGGTTGTACGTGCCGCCGTAAAGCGCCGGACTGGAGACGAAATGGTCACCGGCGTTCGCGAGGTTGAGGATGGCCGCCGTCGTGGCCGCGGTCCCGGAGGCGAACGCCAGCGCCGCGACGCCGCCTTCGAGCGCGGCGAGCCGCTGCTCCAGCACGTCCTGCGTGGGATTGTTGATCCGGGTGTAGATGTTGCCGGGCTCGGCGAGGCTGAAGAGATCGGCGCCGTGCTGGCTGTCGCGGAACACGTACGAGGTGGTCTGGTAGATCGGGGTCGCCCGCGCGCCGGTGGCGGTGTCCGGCGCCGCACCCGCGTGGATCTGCTTGGTCTCGAACGACCATCCGTCCGCGCTCATCGCGATTCTCCTAGCGGCTCAAGGGGTTTCGGCTGTTGGCACCGAAGCTAGCTCCGCCGGACGGGGCACCCAACTGCTCTCAGGAGGTGGGATTCCTTTCCTGGAGAGCGAACCGGTTGCCCTCCGAATCGGTGAACATCGCCCACCAGCCCCACGGCTGCTTCTCCGGCCTGGCCGGGAACTCGACGCCTTTCGCCGAAAGCTCCTCATACGTCTTTTCGATGTCGTCGGCGTAGAAGAAGAAATTGCCCGTCGGGAGTTCGTCCCGCACCTCGAAGCGCTTGAGGTCCTCCGGCGCGGTGCTCAGGACGAGCGACGTCACCCCATCGGCTGACGTGACCTCGACCCACCGGTTCCCTTCGTCGTCGTACGGCACATCGGTGGTGATCTCGAATCCGACGACCTCGGACCAGAATCGCTTCGCACGTTCCTGATCCCGCACGCCGACCACGATCTTGTGCACGCCTCGAATCGCCACGTCTCGCTCCTTTGTATCCATAATGGATATAACGAAATCGGAGTGTATGCTTCGCGGATGGCCGACGGCAACCCGCAGCTCACCCCCGCGGCGTTCCAGACCCTGCTGGCACTCGCGAAGGGGCGCGCGCACGGCTACGCGATCATGGGTTTCGTCGACGAGGTGAGCGGCGGCACCGCCCAACTCGGGCCGGGCACCCTGTACCGGACCCTCGCCCGGCTCGTCGCCGACGGCCTGGTCGAAGAGGCCCCGGACGCGAGCGAGGACCAGCCGCACGACTCTCGCCGTCGTTACTACCGGCTGACCCGCGCCGGCCGCGAAGTCGCCGCCCGCGAAGCCGAGTTCCTGAGCAGGCTCGTCGCGGTCGCCGACCAGGCCGGGCTGCTGAAGCGCGCGGAGTCGGCGTGAGCCGGGCGCTCGGCTTGGCGCCGCATCTGTTCGTCAAGGACGTCGACGCGTCGCTTTCCTTCTACGGCAAGGCGTTCGGCGCCGTGGAGCTGTTCCGCAACGTCCTGCCGAACGGCGTCGTGCTGTTCGTGGAGCTCGCCGTCGGCGACGCGCGGCTGCTGGTGAGTCAGGAGATCCCGCAACTCGACGCGCTCGCTCCGTCGACGCTGGGCGGCACGCCGATGCTCTTGGTTCTGGAGACCGAGGACCCCGACGACCTCGTACGGCGCGCGGTGTTCGCGGGCGCCCGGGTGGAGGCGCCGGTCGAGGAGATGTTCTTCGGCGAGCGCTACGGCCGGATCGTCGACCCCGACGGCCACCGGTGGGCGCTGACCACGAAACGCGAACGGTTCACGCCCGAGGACATCGACGCGAGGACGCCCCGCGAGGTCTGACGTGTGCGGCGGTCCCGCCTGCTGGACAATCGCCCCATGGTTTCGGTGCGCACTGTCGTCGACCGGGTGGGGCCGACGCTGCTGCACGCCCTCCAGGTCCCCGAGGAGTCCCCCGCGGTCGGCGACGTCGTCATCGCCGAACCCGGCCACACCCTCGCCGCGGGGGACCTCGTCCTCGGCGTCGCGATCACCGAAACACCGGAGGCCGCCGAACTCGTCAAACTCAGCGCGGCCAAAGGCGCCGCCGCCGTCCTGCTGAAACCCCCGCTCGCGGCCAAGCCCTCGGTGAAGCGGGCGGCGAAATCGGCGGACATCGCGTTGATCGAGGTGCGGTCCGCGACGTCGTGGGCCCAGCTCGTCTGGCTGCTCAGGACGGTCCTCGACGCGCTGGCCGACGAGTCGGACGCGCTGGAGGACGGTGGCGGCCCCGGTTCCGGCGACCTGTTCCGGCTCGCGGACGCGGTCGCCTCGGTGGTCGACGCGCCCGTGACCATCGAGGACACCAACTCGCGGGTGCTCGCCTACTCGGCCCGGCAGGACCTGACCGACTCGGCGCGCGTGTCCACGATCATGGGCCGCCGCATCCCGGACGACGTGCTCGCGCGCTTCCGGTCGCGCGGGGTGTTCCGCGAGCTTTCCCGTGGGCGGCAGACGATCTTCGTGCCCGCGCAACGCGACGGGACCCTGCCCCGGCTCATCGTGCCCATCCGGATGGGCGGCGAACTGCTGGGGTCGATGTGGGCCGTCGTCGCGGGCCCGGTCTCCGACGAACGCGCGGCCGCGTTCGCCGACGCGGCCCCCGTCGTCGCGCTGCACCTGCTGCGCCGCCGCGCGCACACCGATTCGCAACGCCGGGTCTCGGCCGAACTCCTCCGCGCGCTCCTCGAAGGGAAGGCCAGCCCGCGCAAGGCGATCGCGGAACTCGACCTGTCCGAGGAGCCGCACCGCGTGGTCGTCATCGAGGTCTCCGGCGGCGACGGCCGTGACGACGAGGGCTTGCGGCTCGCGCTGCTCGAACGGATCTCGCAGGGTGTCGGCAGGCGGCCGGTGGCCACCGAACTCGGCGGCGTCCTCTACGCCGTCGTGCCGGACGGCGACGGCTGGGACGAACTCCGGACGGCCCTCGAAGCCCTGCCGTCGTCGCGGAAGGGCGGGACACCGAGGGCGGCCGCCGGCTCGGCCTGCGAAATCGGCGAGCTCGCGACTTCACGGCTCCAGGCCGACGAAGCGCTGGGCCTGCTTCGCGCGAAGCTCGTCCCTGGCCGCGTCGTTGTCTTCGACGAGGCGTGGACGGCCCTTTCGCTGCACCGCGGCGCGACGGCGGCGAGCACCTCGAAGGTCGCCGAGCTCGGGCCGCTCGGCCTGCTGCGCGCGCACGACGAAGCCCACGAGAGCGGCTACGTCGACACGCTCTACCAGTGGCTGCGGCATCCCGGAGACCCGCGCGCGGCCGCGAAGGAACTCCGGATCCATCCCAACACCCTCCGATACCGGATGCGACGGCTGCTCGACCTGGTCCCGTTGGACCTCGACGATCCCGACGTCCGGCTGGCGCTGATCACGCAACTCGTTTCCCTGCGGTGGAGTTGATTCCACTACAAACTGCTCGATGCCGAATACTTTGTAGCGCGACATTCCGCACCCGGACGTCAGGAAAGGGTCTTTCAGGACGGAAAACGTCTTGAAAGACCCTTTCATGACATTCGACGGTTCAGTGCGCGCTGGCGCGATATCCGTCCTCAATGGTCTGCCGTACCGCGGCGAGCAGATCGGCACCGGGGTAAAGCGGCAAAAGAACACCGGGGCCACCGTCGACCCGAAGCGCGGCTTCGTATCCGTGCCCGGGGGTTTCGACAAGGCCGACGATGACATCGGCCGGATTGCCTTCGGTGTCGACGGTGCGGACACGCCGCTCCCGCCGCCAGTCCTGATTTGTCATGCGGAACAGAATGGCAGCTTACCGGCCAGTAAGATCAACATCTTGACTCGATCGTGCTGCATTTACCGATCCGCAGGTTGCACGACCGCGCCCACCCCCAGCGAACGCGGCCGTGCGTCATACCCGATAACCGAGGTCTTCGGCGACGAATCTCTTCGGCACCATCCGGACCCGGACCGTCCCTTTCACCTCGGGATCATCGTGCAGGTAAGAACGAAAACGCGCATCCCATTTGCTCTCGTCGGGACCGAGATACCGGCTCAGCAGCCGCTGTCCACGAGGGACGTCGAACGGCAGCACCTCGGCCTCACCGCGCGCGAGCACCTGCCGCACCAGGCCGGTGCCGACGTCGCACACGTCGACGGTCACCGCGATCGACGGCGACTCGCGGACGAGCCCGGCCAGCCGCGCCCACGGCCCGGTGAGGATCCAGAAGGCCTTCTTCTCCCAGAGGTACCAGGCCGGGCGCACGGTCGGCCCGGCCGCGGCGACCCTGGCCGTCAGCGGACCGGCGAGGAATTCGTCGACGTCGAACATCAGATTTCGAGCAACGTCTTGCCGAGCGCGCCCCGCGACTGCATGACCGCGTGCGCGTCCGCCGCCCGCTCGAGCGGGAACCGTTGGCCGATCACGGGTTCCAGGCGTCCGGCGGCCGCTTCGGCGAGCGCGGACTCGGTGAACGCCCGCATCTGTTCCGGTCCGCCGAGGCCACGGATCACCGTGACCCCGCGCGCGGCGGCGTCCTCTTCGGACACCTCCGTCCACGAACCACTCGACAGGCCGTAGATCACCATCCGCCCGCCCGGCTTCAGCAAGCCGAACGACGTCGTCCCGATCTCACCGCCGACACCGTCGAACACGACATCGACCTCTCCCGCCTTCTCCGCCCAGCCGGGCTCCCGGTAGTCGACCGCCAGATCGGCGCCGTGCTCCCGGACGTGCTCGGTCTTCGCCGCACCGCCCGCCGCGCCGACGACCTCGGCACCCGCGGCCTTCGCGAGCTGGGCGACCAGTCCGCCGACCCCGCCCGCCGCCGCCTCGACCAGCACGCGCTCCCCCGGCCGGATCCGCGCGGCGGTCACCAACGCGGTCGCCGTGCGGCCGTCGGCCAGGATCGCCACGGCGGCGTCGAGGGCCAGGCCGTCCGGCACTTCGAAGACGGCATCGGCGTCGACCGCGACCCATTCCGCGTAGCCCCCGGAACCGCCGGTCGAGGTCACGACGCGCTTGCCGACGAGGCCGAGGTCGGTCCCTTCACCGACCGCGCTGATCACGCCACCGACACCGTTGCCCGGGATCAGCGGCGGCTCGGCGCGGAACGGCCCGCCCCCACCCGCCCGGAACTGCGTCTCGACGAACGTGATGTTGGCGAAGGCCACCTCGATCAGCACCTGACCCGCTCCGGGCACCGGATCCGGGGCATCGCCCGCGACGAGCACTTCGGGCCCGCCGAACTCTTTCAACCACACGGCTCTCATGTGACCCAAGGTGCAAGCTCCAGTTGACTGGAGGTCAAGCGATTGTGCCGGGAAAACCATGATCGGTTCCCAACACTGTCACCGGCGAACGATGACACCGCCGTCCGGGTGGCTCACCGTGAGTGGCAGCACCTTTGTTCGCAGAACCGTCGCCAGGAGGCTTTCCGTGCGTATCGCCGTCCCCCGTGAGATCAAGAAGCATGAATACCGGGTGGCGCTCACCCCGGCGGGCGTGCACGAACTGACCGGGCGCGGCCACGACGTCTTCGTCGAGACCGGCGCCGGCGTCGGCTCGTCCATCTCCGACGACGAGTACGTCGCCGCGGGCGCGAAGATCCTCGCCACCGCAGAAGAGACCTGGTCCGAGGGCGAACTCGTGCTCAAGGTCAAGGAGCCGATCGCCGAGGAGTACCCGCGGCTGCGCGCCGACCAGGTGCTGTTCACCTACCTGCACATCGCCGCGGACCGGCCGCTGACCGACGCGCTGCTGGCCGCGGGCACCACCGCGATCGCCTACGAGACGGTGCAGACCCCGAACCGCGCGCTGCCGCTGCTCGCGCCGATGTCCGAGGTCGCCGGGCGGCTGGCGCCGCAGGTGGGCGCGTTCTCCCTGATGAAGCCGAGCGGTGGCCGCGGCGTGCTGCCCGGCGGCATCCCCGGCGTCCACCCGGCGCGCGTGGTCGTGATCGGCGGCGGTGTCGCCGGCCTCAACGCGGCGCGGGTCGCGCTCGGTCTCGGCTCGGACGTCGAGATCCTCGACACCAACGTCGACCGCCTCCGTCAGATCGACAACGACTTCGGCGGCCGCATCCGCACGGTGACGTCGAACGCGCTGTCGGTCGAGCAGTCGGTGCTGGAGGCCGACATGGTCATCGGCGCGGTGCTCGTGCCCGGCGCGAAGGCCCCGAAGCTGGTCTCGAACGACCTCGTTTCGCGGATGCGTCCCGGCAGCGTGCTGGTGGACATCGCGATCGACCAGGGCGGCTGCTTCGCCGACTCGCGGCCGACCACGCACGACGAGCCGACCTACAAGGTCCACGAGTCGGTGTTCTACTGCGTCGCGAACATGCCAGGCGCGGTGCCCCGGACCTCGACCTACGGCCTGACCAACGTGACGCTGCCGTACGCCGTGCAGCTGGCGGACCACGGCTGGCAGAAGGCGCTGCAGGCCGACGCTTCGCTGGCGAAGGGCCTCAACACGCACGCCGGTGCTCTCACCAACGCCCCCGTCGCCGCCGCGCACGGCCTGCCCGCCACCGACCTGGCCGCCGTCCTGGCCTGACCCCCACGCCACACTCCCACGCGAGGGACCTTTGCCACCCCAGTGCGCAAAGGTCCCTCGCTCCTTTTTGCGCCTTTCCGGCCACGGCGCTCTGCGCCGTCGGCCACCCCATCGCGAACCGGCGCCGACCGCACCGCGGGGGTCCTGGGGGCTCGGCCCCCAGGGTGATACGACGAAGCCCCACCTCGGGGAAGGCGCGCAAGCACCGACCAAGGTGGGGCAAAGGGGCTGAGGGCGGCCCGCTCGACCAGCCTGGGGGTCACTGGGAGCGGGCCGCCTCCTACATCGTAGGTAATAAGTCGCCGTCGCGCTGCATGGGGTTGCCATGTCTTCCGAATTATTTCTTCACAGACCCTCGGCGCGGTCGGTGATTTTCCGCGCTTTGCGTCGTATATCCGGTAGTCAGCGGCCATTCGGCGCAGCGGTGGGTGCCCTGGAGGACGGATCCGTCACCCGGTGGAACGTGACGAAGGTCGCTTTCGGCGGATTGACCCCTTCCTCGGGTGCGGACTCACCCCGTGAGGCAGGATGTCGCGTGATCGGCCTTCGTCAACAAAAGGGGACGGTATGCACGACGGCAGTGGCCGCATCGCGGTGCAGAACCTGAGCAAGCAGTTCGGTGCGGTCAACGCGGTCCAGAATCTGAGCTTCACGGTGGAGCCCGGTTCGGTGACCGGCTTCCTGGGGCCCAACGGGGCCGGGAAGACGACGACGCTGAGGATGCTGCTCGGGCTGGTGACGCCCACGAACGGCACGGCGACCATCAACGGGCGCCCGCACGACCAGCTGGGGAATCCGGCGCGGGTCGTCGGTTCGGTGCTGGAGAACGAGGGGTTCCACCCGGGACGCACGGCGCGGAATCACCTGCGCGTGTACTCGGCGGCGATCGGGATGCCGGATCAGCGGGTGGACGAGGTCCTGGGGCTGGTGGGTCTTTCGTCGGCGGCGGACCGCAAGGCGGGCGGGTTCTCGCTCGGTATGCGGCAGCGGCTGGCGCTGGCGACGGCGTTGCTGGGGAATCCGCAGGTGCTGGTGCTGGACGAGCCGACGAACGGGCTCGACCCCGAGGGCATCCTGTGGCTTCGGAACTTCCTGCGCGCGTACGCGCGTGAGGGGCGCACGGTGCTGGTCTCGAGCCACCTCCTGAACGAGGTGGAGCAGACGATCGACCAGGTCGTGATCATCAGCCAGGGCATGACGCGCTACAACGGCTCGCTGGACCAGTTGCGCAAGAGCAACCAGTCGCGGGTGCTGGTGCAGTCCGCCGACGCGAGCGGCCTCGTCTCCGCGTTGCAGGAGGCCGGGATCACGCAGGTCGCGCCGATGCCGGACGGCCGGGTCGCGGTCTCCGGCGCGACGGTGCAGCAGATCGGTGACATCTCGGCCAAGGCGAGCATCGCGGTCTACGGCATGCAGGAGGAGACCGCGGATCTGGAGCGGATGTTCTTCCAGCTGACGCAGGGCCAGTACGCCGCGCCGCCGCCGGGGTTCCAGCAGGGCCCGCCGCCGGGCTACCAGGGGCCGCCTCCTGGTTATCAGGGCCCGCCGCCCGGGTATCAGGGCCCGCCGCCCGGCTACGCGCCGCAGAACACGCCGCCGCCCGGTTTCGCGCCGCCGCAGCAGTTCCAGCAGCAGGGTCAGCCGCCGCAGCAACCGCAGTACCAGCAGGCGCCGCCTCAGCAGCAGGCGCAGCAGCAGGGCCAGAACGAGGGCTGGGGAGGCCAGGGCTGATGGGCAACCTGATCAAGGCGGAGTTCCGCAAGACGCTCACGCTCAAGGCGTGGTGGGCGCTGATGATCCCCGCGGTGGTCTTCGCTTTCGCGTTCGCCCTGTTCTGGGGCATGGTCACCAACGACTTCAGCGATTTCCTCGGCCGCTCGGACACCCGTGAGCTGACCGAGGCGCTCGGCATCTCGACCGGTGAGCTGCCCGTCGGCCTGCTCGCCCTCGGGCACGGCATCAACATCGGCACGATGATCCCGATCATCTTCGGGGTCTTCGCCCTCGCCGGCGAGTACACGAAGAAGACGATCACGACGACGTTCCTCACCGCCCCGAACCGGGTTTCGGCGTTGAGCGCGAAGATGATCACCTACATCGTCTGGGGCGCGATCTACGGCGTGATCATCGTGGGCGCGGCGAGCCTCGGCACCGTGATCACGGTCGACAGCCAGCGCCTGCCGACCGCCGGTCAGTGGCTGGGCGTGCTGGGCGCGGGTGTCCTCGCGACGATCCTGGCGACCCTGTTCGGTATCGGCGTCGGCGCGGTCTGGCGCAGCGTGGTCGGCAGCATCATCACGCTGACCATCTGGATGCTGGTGGTCGAGAACGTGCTGGTGTTCGTCATGTTCGGTGCCGCGGACATCACCTGGCTGGGCGGCGTCCTGCCGAACGGCACGGTGAACGGCATCGTGGGTGCCATCGGCGCGGAGGCGTTCGGCGCCGCCGGGGTGAAGGTGCCCGGCCTGCAGGACGAGACGGCGTGGGCGCTGCAGTACGCGGCCGGCGCGCCCGGCGCGTTCTCGTGGTGGGCGTCGGCGCTCATCTTCTTCGGCTGGACGATGATCTTCTTCCTCGCCGGCTGGGCCGTGAACCAGAAGAAGGACATCACGTAGGTCATCAGCCTCACGCCGCACACGCCATGAACGGTCCGTTCCTTGCAANNCGGACCGTTCATGGCGTTCGGCCCTGCGCGAACCGGCCGGTCCTGTCGGTGCGGCCGCATAGGCTTGCGGGGTGACCACTGCTCCACCTCGTCCCCGTCAAGCCAGTCCGGCACGTGAGACGGCCCCGGTGCCCACCGGAGGCTGGATCCGCCGCCTGGCCGCTTCGTGCTGGAAACATCCTTGGCTCGTCGTGCTCTCGCTGGGCGCGGCGATCATCGGCGTCGGGCTGCAGGCCGCCGGTCCGCTGCTGATCCGCGAGGCGCTGGACGACGCCGTCGCGGGCGACACCTCCCGGCTCGGCCTGCTCGCCGCCGTGATGGCACTGCTGCAGGTGCTGACGTTCGGCAACGCCTTCGCCCGCCGGTACGTCGGCGGGCGGCTGGCCCTCGACGTCCAGCACGACCTGCGCCGCCAGGTGTTCGGCGCGGTCTCGCGGCTCGACGGCGGCAAACAGGACGCGTTGCGCACCGGCCAGGTCGCCTCGCGCGCGATCTCGGATCTGCAGCTGGTCACTTCGGTACTGATGCAGGTGCCGCTCTCGGCGGGTTCGGTGATCTTCGCGCTGCTGTCGCTGGGCGCGATGCTGTGGATGTCGCCGACGCTGACCCTGATCGCGATGGTGGTCGCCCCGGCGATCGCGATCATCATGGCGGTCAGCCGGAAGCGGCTCTTCCCGGCGACGTGGGCGGCACAGCAGCGCGCGGCCGACGTCGCGCAGCAGGTGGAGGAGACCGTCACCGGCGTACGCGTCGTGAAGGGCTTCGGCCAGGAAGCGCGCGAAGTCGCGAAGCTGGAGAAGACGGCGAGGAAGCTCTTCGCCGAGCGCATGCGTGCGGCGAGGCTCTCGTCCTTGCCGACGGCCACGACGGCGGCGCTCCCCGCCGCGGGCCAGGTCGCGGTGCTGGCGGTCGGCGGAATCCTCGCGCTGAAGGGCGAAGTCAGCCTCGGCACCTTCCTGGCGTTCGCGACCTATCTGTCCATCCTGATCGGCCCGGCGCGGATGATCTCCAGCCTGGTCGTCCAGGCGCAGCTGACCAGGGCGGGCGCGGAACGGGTCAACGAACTCATCGACGCGCAGCCCGACGTCGTCGACAGCCCGGACGCGCGCCCCCTGCCCGACGGCCCGCTCGGTGTCCGGCTGGAGGACGTCTCCTTCGGCTACACGCGGCCGGATCCCGTGCTCGACGGGCTCACCCTCGAGGCGCGGCCGGGCGAAACACTCGCGCTGGTCGGCACGGCCGGTTCAGGCAAGTCGACGATCTCCTTGCTGCTGCCCCGGTTCTACGACGTACACAGCGGCTCGGTCCAGGTCGGCGACGTCGACGTCCGCGACGTCCGGCAGCACGATCTGCGCGGCGCGATCGGCGTGGTATTCGAAGAGGCTTTCCTCTTCTCCTCGTCGGTACGCGACAACATCGCCTACGGCAGGCCGGACGCGAGCGACGAAGAGATCCGCGCGGCCGCGCGGGCGGCGGAGGCGGACGAGTTCATCCAGCGCCTCCCCGACGGTTACGACACGCTCGTCGGCGAGCGCGGTCTCACGTTGTCGGGCGGTCAGCGGCAGCGGCTCGGCCTCGCCAGGGCGCTGATGACCGATCCGCGCGTGCTGGTCCTCGACGACGCGACTTCCGCCATCGACACGGTCACCGAGGCGGCGATCCACGACACGCTGCGCTCGGTCACCGCGAGCCGGACGACGCTGCTGATCGCGCACCGCCGCTCCACCCTCGCCCTCGCCGACCGGATCGCCGTGCTCGACAAGGGACGCGTCGTCGACGTCGGCACCGAGGAGGAGCTGCTCGCCCGCTGCCCGCTGTTCCGCGAACTCGTCGCGGGCCCGGGTGACGACGTCGAGGAGCCGCATCGCTGCGAGGGGCTCGACTGCGGTCCCGCCGGGATCACCCCCGCCCTGTGGCCGGAGCAGGACAAGGCCGACGAGCTGGCAGGCGAGCGGAAGGGCTCGGGCGGCGAGTGGGACGTCGACCTGCCGCCGAGCAAGGAACTCATCGAAGGCGTGCGGAAGCTGCCGCCCGCCACGGATGTCCCGCGGCTGCCGGGCACCGATGTCACCGCGCCCGAACCGAAGTTCCGCCTCGGCCGCCTGCTGAAGCCGGTGCGCGGCCCGCTCGCCGTGGTGATCGGGCTGGTCGCGGCGGACGCGCTGGCCACCATCGCGATGCCCGCGCTGTATCAGCACGGCATCGACAACGGCGTGCGCGCCGGCGCGGAGGCGGTGATCTGGCTGGCCGCCGGGATCGGCGCACTGGTGATCCTCACCGACTGGCTGGTGGTGTACCTCCAGACGAAGATGACGGCACGGGTCGGCGAGACGGTGCTGTACTCGCTGCGTGTCCGCAGTTACGCCCATCTGCAACGGCTCGGGCTCGACTTCTACGAACGCGAACTGTCCGGGAAGATCATGACCCGGATGACCACCGACGTCGACGCGCTCTCGACGTTCCTGCAGACCGGTGTCGCGCAGGCGGTGGTGAGCGCGCTGACACTGGTCGGGATCGCGGCCGCGTTGATGATCACCGACATCGGGCTCGCGGCGTACGCGCTCGCGGTGCTGCCGATCCTCGTCGTGGCGACGGTGATCTTCCGGCGCGCGTCGTCCAAGGCTTACACCGAAGCCCGGGAACGGGTCAGTGTCGTCAACGCGGACATGCAGGAGAACGTGAACGGGCTGCGGGTCGCGCAGGCGTACACACGCGAGGAGCGCACGGCGGAGAAGTTCGCGTCCCGAAGCGACGAGTACCGGCGTTCACGGCTGCGCGCCCAGCGTCTTGTCGCGACGTACTTCCCTTTCGCGGCAATGCTTTCCGGGCTGGCCGAGGTGGTCGTGCTGATCGTCGGCGCGAACCGGGTCGCGGCGGGCACACTGTCGGCCGGTGTGCTGGTGGCGTTCCTGTTGTACCTGGGCCAGTTCTTCTCGCCGATCCAGCAACTGTCCTCGGTGTTCGATGGCTACCAGCAGGCGCGGGTCGGCCTGACGCGGATCGGCGATCTGCTGCGCACGCCGACTTCCGTTCCGCAGGCGGAAAACCCGATCGCCATGCCGGAGCGCCTGCGTGGCGAGGTCTCCTTCAAGGACGTGGATTTCGCTTACACCGCAACGGACGAGCCCGCCCTTTCGCAGCTCTCACTGGAGGTGGCGCCCGGCGAGACCGTCGCCCTGGTCGGTGCGACGGGCGCCGGGAAGTCGACGGCGGTGAAGCTCGTCGCGCGTTTCTACGACGCGACGGCCGGTGTGGTCCGGATCGACGGCACCGACATCCGCGAGTACGACCTGGCCGCCCTGCGCACGCGAATGGGCGTGGTACCGCAGGAAGCGCATCTGTTCTCGGGAACCGTCGCGGACAATGTGCGCTACGGCAGGCCTTCCGCGACGGACGCGGAGGTCGAGGAGGCGGTCCGGTCCGTCGGCGCGCTCGACGGTGTCGCCGCGCTCCCGGCCGGTTTCCACCAGCCCGTCGGTGAACGCGGACGCTCGCTTTCGGCCGGGCAACGGCAACTCGTCGCCCTCGCCCGCGCCGAACTCGTGGACCCGGACGTCCTCCTGCTCGACGAGGCGACCGCGGCCCTCGACCCGTCCACCGAAGCCGCCGTCCTGCGCGCGACCGAGCAACTCGCGCGCCGCCGCACGACCTTCGTGGTCGCGCACCGCCTCGCCACCGCCGCCAAGGCGGACCGGATCGTGGTCCTTGACCACGGCCGGATCATCGAACAGGGCACGCACGCGGAACTCGTCGCGGCGGGCGGCCACTACGCCCGC
>NZ_LQMT02000037.1:7025-38592 GCF_001620365.2 Amycolatopsis keratiniphila subsp. keratiniphila | reverse complement strand
GTTGCGGAAGTGGCTTTCGCAACCGCGCCTTCCCGCAGGGAATTCGGTCGCGCACGCCCACGGCACCTGTCACGCTGAACGGGAAATGAAAGAAGAGATCCCGGCGCGGCAGATCCGCGCCCTGTACACCGAAACCACGATCCGCGTCTATCAGGCGTACGCCCCGGCCATCGCCGACGCCGCGCTGAAGGCGGGCACCTTCGTGCCGCCGTTCAAACGCGAACGCATGACCTGGATCAAGCCGTCGTTCCTCTGGATGGCGTACCGCTGCGGTTGGGCCGCGAAGCCCGGCCAAGAGCGCGTACTCGCCCTCGACATCACTCGCGAAGGTTTCGCCTGGGCGCTCGACCACGCGGCGCTCAGCCACTACGACCCCAGCGTCCATCCCGACCGGAAGACGTGGCAGCACGAGGTCAAGACCAGCCCGGTCCGCATCCAGTGGGATCCGGAACGCAGCATCCGGCTCGGCCCGCTGAAGCACCGTTCGCTCCAGATGGGGCTGAGCGGCGAGGCCGTCGATCGCTATGTCGACAAATGGATCACGACGGTCACCGACGTCACCCCGGTCATGCGCGAGGTCGGCGCCCTCGTCGCGGCGAACCGCATCGAAGAGGCCGAAGCGCTGCTACCCGCGGAGCGCCCGTACCCCGCTTAGGCGCGCCACTTGAGGCCGCCCATCCCGGCGACCTCGAGGTCCTGAGCCGAAGCCCAGCGGACGGTTCCCGGCCGGACATGCACGCCGGACGCCACCGTCCAGTCCGGCTCGTCGGGCTCGACGTGCTCCATCTCCTTGAAGTCGGCGAGCGTCGGCCAGACCGCCGAGCACGAGTCGCACATCAGCACGACTTTGCCGGACTCGGTGACCAGCGGGCGCACGCGCCCCTCGTCCCAGAACGACGGGCACTCGTCCAGCCACATGGGCCGCCACCACCTCGCGGGGACCGGCGGCCGGCACGACACCGGCCGCATCCTTCACCCAGCGAACCGCCCCGACGTGAACTCCAGGCTGTCCGGGCACGACGACCCAGCCAACCTTTTCCGACGAGACAGTGACCTGACCTGCACGGACAGTGAAAGTGGTAGCAAAGGTCCCTTGCTCCCCCTGACGGCGGCGGGCGGGGCGGCGAGTGGCCTATTTTCGGTCTCTTGATCGAGACAGTGACCCATCACCTAGTGCGCCACGCCTCACACAGGCCAGTTCCATCACACGGCTGCGACCGAGGGGGTTAGCCTGGTAGGCGCATCAGCGGTGTTCAAGATCTCGAGACGGATAGAGGCGAGTCCAAGCCGTGTCCAGCAGCAGCCCTGCGTCACAATTCGGCCCCAACGAGTGGCTGGTCGAGGAAATGTACGACCAGTTCCTCGCCGACCCCAGCTCAGTCGATGCCGCATGGCACGACTTCTTCGCGGATTTCAAGCCAACGCAGGACGCGAAGACCAAGGCTGACGGCGCACGCCCGGCCCCCGCGGCTCCCGCCAAGGACAGCGCGGCCTCCAACGGCCAGGCCACGAAGCCGGCCCCGAAGACCGAGCCCACCGCGAAGCAGGCAGCCCCGGCGAAGGCCGCCCCGAAGACCGAGGCGAAGGCGGCGGCGCCCAAGGCCGCGCCCAAGCCGGCGGAGAAGGCCCCCGCCAAGCCGGCCGAGAAGGACGCCGAGGCGGAGTCGAAGCAGCTCCGCGGCGCCGCGGCGGCGATCGCGAAGAACATGGACGCCTCGCTGTCCGTGCCGACGGCCACGAGTGTGCGCGCCGTCCCGGCGAAGCTGATGGCCGACAACCGCATCGTCATCAACAACCACCTCAAGCGCACGCGCGGCGGCAAGATCTCCTTCACGCACCTCATCGGTTACGCGATGGTCCGGGCGCTGAAGAACTTCCCGAACATGAACCGGCACTACCAGCTGATCGACGGGAAGCCGTTCGCGATCACGCCGGAGCACGTGAACTTCGGTCTCGCGATCGACATGAAGGGCAAGGAAGGCGCCCGCACGCTCGTCGTGGCCTCCATCAAGGCCACCGAGAACATGACCTTCATGCAGTTCTGGCAGGCCTACGAGGAGATCGTCAAGAAGGCCCGCAACGGCAAGCTGACCGCCGACGACTTCTCCGGCACCACGATCTCGCTGACCAACCCCGGCGGTATCGGCACCAACCACTCGGTGCCGCGTCTGCAGGCGGGCCAGGGCGCGATCATCGGCGTCGGCGCCATGCAGTACCCGGCGCACTTCGAGGGCACCAGCGAGAAGGCGCTGGTCGACCTCGGCGTCTCGAAGATCATGACGCTGACCTCGACCTACGACCACCGCATCATCCAGGGCGCGGAGTCGGGCGAGTTCCTCAAGCGCATCCACGAGCTGCTGCTCGGCGAGGACGGCTTCTACGACGACGTCTTCACCAGCCTGCGCCTGCCGTATGAGCCGATCCGCTGGGTCGCCGACATCCCGGACGGCCCGGTCGACAAGACCGCGCGCGTCATCGAGCTGATCGACGCCTTCCGCATGCGCGGTCACCTGATGGCCGACACCGACCCGCTGAACTACCGGCAGCGCAGCCACGCCGACCTCGACGTCCTCTCCCACGGCCTGACCCTGTGGGATCTGGACCGCGAGTTCCCGGTCGGCGGCTTCGCAGGCCAGGAGCGGATGAAGCTGCGCGACATCCTCGGCGTGCTGCGCAACTCCTACTGCCGCACCGTCGGCATCGAGTACACGCACATCCTCGACCCCGAGGAGCGCCGCTGGATCCAGGACCGCGTCGAGATCCCGCACGAGAAGCCGGACCCCGCGGTCCAGAAGTACGTGCTCTCGAAGCTCAACGCCGCCGAGGCGTTCGAGACCTTCCTGCAGACCAAGTACGTCGGCCAGAAGCGGTTCTCGCTCGAAGGCGGCGAGACCGCGATCCCGCTGCTCGACACCATCCTCGACAAGGCCGCCGAGCACGAGCTCGACGAGGTCGTCATCGGCATGCCGCACCGCGGCCGCCTGAACGTGCTCGCGAACATCGTCGGCAAGCCGATCGCGCAGATCTTCCAGGAGTTCGAGGGCAACCTCGACCCGGGCCAGGCGCACGGCTCCGGTGACGTGAAGTACCACCTCGGCGCCGAGGGCAAGTACTTCCGCATGTTCGGCGACGGCGAGACCAAGGTGTCGCTGACCGCGAACCCGTCGCACCTGGAGACCGTCGACCCGGTCCTCGAAGGCATCGTCCGCGCGAAGCAGGACATCCTCGACAAGGGCGGCGAAGGCTTCACCGTCCTCCCCGTCCTGATGCACGGCGACGCGGCCTTCGCGGGCCAGGGTGTCGTGGCCGAGACCCTGAACCTGGCGCTGCTGCGCGGCTACCGCACCGGCGGCACCGTGCACGTCATCGTCAACAACCAGGTCGGCTTCACCACCGCGCCCGAGCACTCGCGGTCGAGCCAGTACGCCACCGACGTCGCGAAGATGATCGGCTCGCCGATCTTCCACGTGAACGGTGACGACCCCGAGGCCGCGCACTGGGTGGCCAAGCTGGCCGTCGACTACCGCCAGGCGTTCCACAAGGACGTCGTGATCGACCTGATCTGCTACCGCCGCCGCGGCCACAACGAGGGCGACGACCCCTCGATGACGCAGCCGGCGATGTACGACATCATCGACACGAAGCGTTCGGTCCGGAAGACCTACACCGAATCGCTGATCGGCCGCGGCGACATTTCCGTCGAAGAGGCCGAAGCCGCGTTGCGCGACTTCTCCAGCCAGCTGGAGCACGTGTTCAACGAGGTCCGCGAGCTGGAGAAGCACCCGGCCAAGGCCAGCCCCTCGGTCGAGGAGGAGCAGCAGGTCCCGGCCAAGGTGCCCACGGCGACCACCACCGAGGTCATCGAGCACATCGGCGACGCGTTCCTCAACGTGCCCGAGGGCTTCACCCCGCACCCGCGGGTCAAGCCGGTCATGGAGCGCCGTCACAAGATGTCCCGCGAAGGCGGCATCGACTGGGCGTTCGGCGAGCTGCTCGCCTTCGGTTCGCTGGCCATGGAAGGCCGTCTCGTGCGGCTGTCCGGCCAGGACTCCCGCCGCGGCACCTTCACCCAGCGCCACTCGGTGCTGATCGACCGCAAGACCGGCCAGGAGTACTCGCCGCTGGCCAGCCTCGCCGAGAACCAGGGCCGCGTGATGATCTACGACTCGGCGCTGTCCGAGTACGCGGCCGTCGGCTTCGAGTACGGCTACTCCGTGGCCAACTCCGAAGCGCTGGTCATGTGGGAAGCGCAGTTCGGTGACTTCGTCAACGGCGCGCAGACCGTCATCGACGAGTACATCTCCTCCGGCGAGGCCAAGTGGGGCCAGCTCTCCGACGTCGTGCTGCTGCTGCCGCACGGCCACGAAGGCCAGGGCCCGGACCACACCTCCGGCCGCATCGAGCGTTTCCTCTCGCTGTGCGCCGAAGGCTCGATGACCGTCGCGGTCCCGTCGACCCCGGCGAACTACTTCCACCTGCTCCGCCGCCACGCCCTCGACGGGGTCAACCGGCCGCTGGTGGTCTTCACCCCCAAGTCGATGCTGCGCAACAAGGCCGCGACTTCGCAGGTCGAGGACTTCACCGGCCAGACGAAGTTCATGTCGGTCATCGACGACGCCGTCGTCGACCCGTCGAAGGTCCGCAAGGTCCTGCTGACCTCCGGCAAGCTGTACTGGGAGCTGGTGGCCGAGCGCACGAAGCGCGAGGCGAACGACGTCGCGATCGTGCGTGTCGAGCAGTACTACCCGCTGCCCAAGAAGAAGCTGCTGGCGGCGCTGGAGCGCTACAACGGCGCTCCCGCGGTCTGGGTCCAGGAGGAGCCGGAGAACCAGGGTGCGTGGCCGTTCTTCGGCCTGAACCTGCCGCGGAAGCTCCCGGAGGTGTTCTCCAGCCTGGACGTCGTGTCGCGTCGTCCGATGGCCGCCCCGTCGGCCGGTTCGTCCAAGGTGCACGAGGTCGAGCAGAAGGCGCTGATCGCGCGGGCGTTCGACTGATCGCCTGAGTAGTACGTGAAGGCCCCCTTCACCGCGCTAGACGCAGTGAAGGGGGCCTTCACGTATTTCGGGAAAGCTAGCCGATCGCCTCGGAGGTCGCCCTGGCCATCTTCAGGGCGTTCTCCTTGCACACGGTCTGGTTGACCGTCCCGGACGGGTCGGGGCCGGTCACGATGATCTCGCCCTCGACGTTGCCCTGATAGAACTTGATCTGGCACTGGCTCGGCGAATCGAGCTTGGTGTGCACGGCCTTGGTGGACTTCGCCATGCTGGGGATGAGCACCCCGCCATCGGTCACGGCGTTCTCGACCCCGGCCTTGGCCCAGGCCTCCCCCGCGCCCGAACCCGGCTCCTTCGACTTCGACAGGTACATCGAGACGGTCGCCGACGGCGCGTTCGGTTCCCGCCAGGAGCAGGACGAACGGGTGTAGGTGATCTCGTCGTTCGACGTGCTCGCCGGCTCCTCGCCCTTCGGGGTTTCGAGCGGCGGCAGATTCCGCACCTTGGTCCCGATCTTCTCGCAGGCGGGCATCGAGGTGTACTTGTCCGGCGGGCCGCTCTTCTTGGACGAGGTCGGTGAAGCGGTCGACGACGAACCGGAGTCGGACAGCAGCAGGAAGGCCGCGACCCCGCCACCGCCGAGCAGCACGACCGCGCCGAGGATGAGCCCGACGATGAGCCCGGTGTTCGATTTCTTGGGCGGTGGCCCGTATCCGGGCGGCGGATATCCCGGATATCCCTGCGGCGGATACGGCTGCTGAGGTCCCTGCTGATAGGGCGGTCCGGGCTGCATGCGGAGAGGGTAAAGCCTCGCGAAGGTCCTTAGTGGACGAACGCCGCAACTGGGCGCCGAATCACCCTCCGGATACGGGAAGGCCCCCTTCCCAGCAGGAGGAAGGGGGCCTTCACGTACTCCAGGGGTGGATCAGACGGTCAGCGACCAGCTGTTGAGCGAGCCGGTGTCGATCCGGTAGACGTCCTGGACCTTCAGCTTCCAGGCACCGTTCGCGGCCTCGGACGAGACGTTGGCGGTGTAGGTGGTGTTGATGTTGTCGGACGAGTCGTTGCTCGAGTTCTTCAGGCGGTACGAGCTGCCGTCCGGCGCGACCAGGTCGATGACGAGGTCACCGACGTAGGTGTGCGTGATGTTCACCGCGACCTTGGTGGTGGCCGAGGCGTTGCGGGCGCAGTTGGCGACCGTGATCGTGCTGGTCACCGCGGCACCGGCGTCGGGGATGGCGACGACGCCGCTGTTGGTCTGCGTGCCACACGGGGTCGGCTCGGGGTCGGGGCCACCGCCGGCGCCGGTGTAGAGAAGCACGTTCGGCGAACCGGTGCCCGGGTTGGTCACCTTGTCCTTGGTGCCGTTGGCGACCAGCGCGTCACGGACCTGCTTCGGCGTGGCCGACGGGTTGGCGGAGGCGTACAGGGCCGCCGCGCCCACGACGTGCGGGGTCGCCATCGAGGTACCGCTGATGGTGTTGGTGCCGTTGTTCAGCCACGTCGACGTGATGCCGCTGCCCGGCGCGAAGATGTCGAGGCAGGTGCCGATGTTGGAGAAGCTGGACCGCGCGTCGGTGTTCGTCGTCGAGCCGACGGTGATGGCTTCCGGCGTACGGGCGGGCGAGGTGTTGCAGGCGTTGGCACCGTTGTCGTTACCGGCCGCGACACCGTAGGTGACACCCGACGCGATCGACCGCTGGACGGCCTGGTCGAGGGTCGTCGAAGCGCCGCCACCGAGGCTCATGTTCGCGACGGCGGGCTTGACGGCGTTGGCGGTCACCCAGTCGACACCGGCGATGACGCCGGCGGTCGTACCGGAACCGGAGCAGTTCAGCACGCGGACGGCGACGAGCTTGACGCCCTTGGCCAGACCGTGCGCGGTACCGCCGATGGTGCCGGCGACGTGGGTGCCGTGACCCTGGCAGTCCGTGGCGTCGTTGTCGTTGTCGACGGTGTCACGGCCGTGGGTCGCGCGCCCGCCGAAGTCCGGGTGCGTGGTGAGGATGCCGGTGTCGACGACGTACGCGGTGACGTTCGACGCCGTGGTGCTGTAGCTGTACTTCTGGTTGAGCGGAAGGCTCTGCTGGTCGACCCGGTCCAGGCCCCACGACGGCGGGTTCAGCTGGTCCGCCGAGATCGAGACGGTCTGGTTCTGCTCCACGTACGCGACGGCGGGGTCGGCGGCGACGCGCTTCGCCTGCTTTTCGGTCAGCGCACCGGAGAAGCCACGGACCGAAGACGCGAAGGTCTTCTCGACCGTGCCGCCGTGGCGCTGGGTCACGCTCTTCGCGGTGGCTTCGACCGACGAGCCGTCCTTCAGCACGACGATGTAGCTGTCCTTGATCGCCTTGTCGCTACCCGCGTTGACGATCGAACCCTCGGCCGCCGACGCGACGGTGGTGCCTCCCAGCGCCGTCAGCACGGCGACGGCCGCGGCCACACCGAAGGCGGGCAGTCGTCTCTTCAAGGTTCCCAGGGAATTGTTCAAGATATTCCTCCCAGGCAGGGTCGACCCACGGACATGACGAAGCCCGCCGGATCGTTGGGGTGACTCAGAGGTGAACCGCGTTCCACTTAGGAGCGCAGGCTGAGACTAAGTCGCGTTTTCACCCCAAGGAAGACCTTGCATTACGGACATCCCGGTAGTAATGGGCATGCCGTCGGCGCAGCTCGGGCACCGTTCAGCCCCCGCCTTTAGTCGCGTTTTGCGCCCGTACGGCCCACGAAGAATTGGGGATCCGCACATCTGGTGGTCGTTTTCCCGCCCTCCCGGCGTTTCACGCACGTGGAAGTACACACGGATGGCCGCCTACTAAAGTCGTGACGTCGGCGGGCGGAAAACGATTTCCATCCTACCTTCGGATGGAGCACACTCGGGCGCATGCTGCTCCGACAGGAAATCCCGGCCGATCGCGAGGCGATCCACGCCGTGCATCTGGCCGCGTTCGCGAAACTCAGTGTCCCGGTGGTCGAGGCGAAACTCGTCGACGAGCTACGGGAGGACGGCGACCTGATCGGCGCACTGTCCATCGTGGCCGAACGCGACGGGAAGGTCGTCGGGCACGTCTGCTGCAGCCCGGCGAAGCTAGGCGACGACGAGAAGTCGACGGTCGGCCTCGGTCCGCTCGGCGTCCTGCCCGAGTACCACGCTTCCGGCGTCGGTTCCGCGCTCATGCACGCCGTGCTCGGCGCTGCGGACGCGCTCGGCTACGGCGCGGTGGTCCTGCTGGGCGACCCGAACTACTACTCCCGCTTCGGTTTCGTGCTCGCCGCACAGCACGGGATCACGCCGCCGGTCGCGGAATGGGCTCCGCACTTCCAGGTCCGCACCCTTCGTGCGTACACGCCGGAGCTCCAGGGCGAGTTCCGCTACTCGGCCGCCTTCGACCGCCTCTAGCCCCTCCCGCATGCCCCGAGGGTCAGGACGGCGCGAGGAGGTTGTTCCGGCGCAGGAACTCCTCGGCGATGTCGAGCGGGTTGCGCTTCTCCTCGCTGAACTGGACGTTCAGCTCGGTCAGCTGGTCGGTCGTGAGCGCCGCCGAAACCCGGTTCAGCGCGTCGACCTCCTTCGGTAACAACGTCCCCTTCGCCGCGAGCGGCACGATGTTCTGCGCGGGGAACATGTTCTTGTCGTCCACCAGCGGCACGAACCCGTTGGCGGCGATCGACGACGACGTGCTGAACAGGTCGGCGACCTGGATGTCGCCGGATTTCAGCGCCGCGACCGTGACCGGGCCGCCGGTGTCGGTGGTGCGGATCTCGGCGAACTCGCAGCCGTAGAGCGACTTGATCTTGTCCTTCCAGCGGCTGCTCCACTGGCCGGGACCGCCGAAGACGAATTCCCCGCACCGCTTGCCGAGATCGGAGAAGGTCCGGATCCCGGAATCGGCGAGTTCCTTGCGCACCACCAGCAGGTCCTTGTCCTCCGCGGGAGCCTGTTCGAGGACTTCGAATCCCGGCGGCAGCTTCTGCTTCAACTGCGCGTAGACGTCCTGCGGCGTGGTCGCCTGCGTGTCCTTGTCGAAGTAGCGCAACAGGTTCCCGCTGTAGTCCGGCACCACCGAAAGCGATTTGTCCTGCAGCGCCTTGACGACGACCTCGCGGCTGCCGACCGGCGGCCGCACGGTCACGTTCTCCGCGCCCGCGTCGCGCAGCGCGCCCGCGTAGATCTGGGCCAGCAGAAGACTTTCCCCGACGTCGGACGCGCCGATGATGATGTCCCCGGTCGCACCGCCCTCGGCGCCGCCGGCGAGCGGGTTGCCACAGCTCGCCGTCAGCAAAGCGATCCCGGCGAACAACGCCGCCATCCTGCGCCTCATACCCGCGCCTTCTTCCCGCTCGCGGCCTGTGCCAGCCGAACTCCCTTGGGCACCAGCATTCGCTGGACACCCGCCAGCGCGAGGTCGAGCGCGACGGCGAGCAACGTCGTCAGCAGCGCGCCCGCGACCACCTGCGGATAGTCCAAAATGGCCAGTCCGTCGAGCAGGAACCGGCCGAGCCCGCCGAGCCCCACGTACGCGGCCACGGCGGCCGTCGCCACCAGTTGCAGCACCGAGTTCCGCACGCCGCCGAGCACCAGCGGCAGCGAGATCGGCACCTCGACCTTCCACAACCGTTGCCAGCCGGTCATTCCGATGCCCTGCGCCGCGTCGACGACGCCGTGATCGGTCGCCTGCAGGCCCGCATACGTCCCGGCGAGGATCGGCGGGATGGCGAGCACCACGAGGCCGATGATCGTCGAGAGCTCGCTTTCGGTGAAGAGCAGGAACAGGAAGGTCACCAGGCCCAGCGTCGGCAGCGCGCGGATCGCGTTGCCGCCGCTCACCAGCAGCACCGCGCCGCGACCGGTGTGCCCGACGTAGAGTCCGAGCGGGATCGCGATGATCAGCGCGAAGACCAGCGCCAGGGCGGTGTAGCCGAGATGCTGCAGCAGCCGGGCCGGGACGCCGTCCGGACCCTGCCAGTGGGCCGGGTCACCGAACCAGTTCAGCACGTCGCCGATCATTTCGCCCCCGCCGTGGTCGCCACCCGATCCCAGGGTGTGAGGACATTACGCAGGAGGACCAGCAGCAGGTCGACGATCAGCGCGAGCAGCAGGGTCGCGACGATCCCGACGACGATCGGCGAGAAGTACTCGCGCTGGAAGCCGTCGGTGAACAGCACGCCGAGCCCGCCGGTGCCGATCAGCGCGCCGACGCTGACCAGGCTGATGTTGCTGACCGAGGCCACCCGGACGCCCGCCGCGAGTACCGGCACCGAAAGCGGCAGCTCCACGGTGAGGAACCGGCGCGCGGGTTTGTAGCCGATCGCCGTGGCCGCGGCGACGACATGCGGCGGGACGGCGTCGAGCGCGTCCAGCACCGGGCGCACCAGGAGGGCGGCGGTGTAGACGGTGAGCGCCACGATGACGTTGACGCTGTCGAGGATCTTCGAGCCGATGATGCCCGGGATCACCACGAACAAGGCGAGCGACGGGATCGTGTACAGCAGGTTCGACAGGACGAGCAGTACGGAGCACACGGACCGGAACCGGTGGCCGAGCCAGCCCGCCAGCACCGCGATCACCAGGCCCAGCGCCAGCGGGACCAGTGAGAGATAGATGTGGTCGAGCAGGTCGCCGAAGAACTGCGACCTGTTGTTGGCGCTGCCCAGGTAGCGGCCGAGCTCCGCGAAGAAGTCCCCCATCAGGAACTCAGCGACGGCGCTTCGATCACCTCGAGGACCTGTTGGGCTCTGACCACGCCGAGGACCTTCTGGTCGGCGTCCACCACCACACCGAGACTCGCGGGCGACGAAAGCGCCGCGTCGAGCGCGCCCCGGATCGGCGACCCCTGAAGGTACAGCGAACCACCGGCGACGAGATCGCTCTCCGCGAGCTCGCCGTCCACAGTGGACCCCGGGCGCAGCCAGCCGCGCGGCTGCCCTTCGGCGTTGACCGCGACCTGCCAGTCGTCGGACGGACCGGGGGCGGGTTTCCCGACCTCGACCCGCTTGACCTCTTCGACGACGATCCCTTCCGCCGAAAGGAAGGAAAGCCCGCGGTAGCCGCGATCCTTGCCCACGAACGACGCGACGAAATCGTCGACGGGATGCCGCAGCACCTCCGACGGCGTGCCGTACTGCGCGAGTACCCCGCCGACGCGGAGCACCGCGATCTTGTCGCCGAGCCGCACGGCCTCGTCGATGTCGTGGGTGACGAACACGATCGTCTTGCCCAGCTGCGATTGCAGGCGCAGCAGTTCGTCCTGCAGTTCCTCGCGGACGATCGGGTCGACGGCGGAGAACGGCTCGTCCATCAGCAGCACCGGCGAATCCGCCGCGAGCGCCCGGGCGACACCGACACGCTGCTGCTGGCCGCCGGAAAGCTGGGCGGGGTACCGCTTGCCGAGTTCCGCCGGCAGGCCGACGGTCTCGAGCAGTTCCGCCGCGCGCTTGCGTGCCTTGCCCTTGTCCCAGCCGGACAGCAGCGGCACGGTGGCGACGTTGTCCAGGACCGTCCTGTGTGGAAAGAGGCCGGCGTGCTGGATGACGTAACCGATGCCGCGGCGCAGCAGCGCCGGGTCGCCGTCGCTGACGTCCTTGCCGTCGAGCAGCACCGTGCCCGAAGTCGGTTCGACCATCCGGTTGATCATTCGCAGCGACGTGGTCTTGCCGCAGCCGGACGGCCCGACGAAGACGGTGATCGTGCCGTCCTCCACGGTGAGGTTCAGGTCGTCGACCGCGACCGTCCCGTCCGGATACCGCTTGGTCACGCCACGGAACTCGATAGTCACGTGTCTCTCCCCATGTCTGGTCGAAAAACCGTAGCCCAGATCCTGCCTGTTGGCACGGTGTCCCAGGAGGCGGGTCATCGGCCGTGTCCTGTGCGGCACGCTCGATGGGCTCCGTGATCCAGGTGGTTCCTGGCGGTGCGGGCGGTTCGGCCTCGTACCGGGTCGTACTCGGCCGGGCCGCCCGTGCCGTCAGGGGCCGCCTGGGCGCGGAGACCGCGAGCGTGCCGCACAGGACACGGCCTAGGCTGCTGCCTGTGAGTTCCTCCGTCGATGACGTCCTCGCGGCGCACGGTGTCCACGTGCGACCGCTCCATCAGGTGATTTCCCTGCTCCGGACGGATTGGCGTGACCTCGGCGAGCTGGTCCGCGTCAGCACCGCGCCACGCCGGAGTGTCGAAGACGTCCTGAACGCGCTCGGCGACGACTTGGAGCGGAACGAGTCCCGCTTCCGGCTGGCCCCCGCCACCCGGGAGAAGTACGCGCGCTTCGGGGCACGGGACCGGAAATCCGATCCCGACGTGCTGAAGACCATCACCAGCTACGTCGAGAACGTGCCCGCGCCGCTGGCCGCGCTCGATCACGTGCAGGCGACGCCCGAGACGGTGCTGAACCGGGCGCTGTGGCTGGACGAGCGCTACGACCTCGGCACGGCGAAGCTGTTGTTCCTGGGCGACCACGACCTCACTTCGCTGGCCGTGCGCGCGTTGCGGCCGGACGCGGACCTCACCGTCGTCGATCTCGACGATCGCGTGCTCTCCTACATCGACGAACTCAGCGAGCGCTCCATCCGCACGCTGCACACGGATCTGCGGGTCGGCCTGCCGCCGTCGGTGACCGGGCGGATGGATCTCGTGTTCAGTGATCCGCCTTACACCCCCGAGGGAATGGGCCTGTTCGCGGCACGCGGGGTGCAGGCGCTCGCCGAACCCTCGGACGGGCGGCTGCTGCTCGCCTACGGCTACAGCCCGCGCCACCCCGCGCTGGGGGCGCAGGTGCAGCGTGCGCTCGCGACGCTCGGGCTGACCTTCGAAGCGATCCTTCCGGACTTCAACCGCTACTTCGGCGCGCAGGCGATCGGGAGCGCGGCGGACCTCTACGTCTGCCAGCCGACCGCGAAGTCGAAGAAGAACCGTGGCGGCAAGGGGAAGGCCGCGATCTACACGCACGGCCCGCAGTCGGTGGAGTCCGCCGGCGCGGCCAAGCCGTCGCTGCTGGACAAGCTGCACGAGATCGCCACCGAAGGCGGGCTGGCGCTGGAATCACGGCCGGTCGACTGGTCCGTCTCCGGGCCGGAAGGCGACGCGGTCGCGATGGACCTTTCGGCCGACCCCGGGCCGTGGCTGCTGCGGACCCTGCTGGGCACCAACGCGCGACGGCTGGCGCTGCTGGTGCCGAACTCGCATCCCGATCTGACGAACGCCGAGGCGCAGGGCGCGCTCAACCGGCTGGTCGGGGCCAAGTACAGGTTGCGGCTGCTGCGGAGCACCCCGGACAACCGGCACGCCATCGTCGTCGCGGACGCCGTCGAGCACCAGGAAGAGCTGCTAACCAGGGCGCACGCGCGGCTGGCGAACGTCTCGCTGGACGTTCCGCCGGAGCTGACGGACGCGCGGCTGATCGACCTGCCGCGGCATCGGCTGGCGGAGCTGCTCGGCTGAGCGTGTCATCGGAACTTCATGGGCCGTTCCTAAATTCGGTTCCATGAACCAGCCGTACGGGTTTGTCCACCCACCCGGGTACCCGCCGCAACGCCCCAAGACCAGCGGCCTCGCGATCGCCACGCTCGTACTGGGCTTGGCCGGTTGCCTGGCGCTGCCGCTGCTCCCCGCCGTCATCCTGGGCATCATCGCCCTCACCCAGACCGGCCAGGGGAAACAGCAGGGCCGGGGCCTGGCGATCGGCGGCCTCGCCGCCGCCGCGTTCTGGACCATCGGCTGGGTCGCGCTGCTCGGGAACACCATGAGCAACCCGGACAACCACACCGCGAGCCCGTCGAGCGCGAGTTGCGCGACCCCGCCGGCCGGCCACGCCAACATCTGCACCCTGAAGCCGGGAGATTGCTTGCGACAGCCCGTGGGCTCCGCCACGAGCGTCGAACTCACCTCGTGCGTGAGCCCGCACAGCACGGAGGTGATCGGAGCCTTCACCGCGACGGATGGCCCCTGGCCCGGCGGCGGAGAACTGAAATCGGAGGCCTTGGACCACTGTCAGCGGATCATGGCCAAGAACGTGGACAGTCCGCGGCTCAACGCGGAAGGTGTCTACACCGACCTGGGCTACTTGAAGCCTGAGCGCGAGCCCTGGAAGCAGGGTGTGCGCACCGTCTTCTGCACGCTCGTCTCGCCCGATTCGAAGCTGACCGGTTCCGTCCTCGTCTCCGGCGCCGATCTGGCCGTTCCGACCGGCTGAGCGTGTCAACCCCCAGATGCTAGGAACGGTCCTTTCCTTGCGAAATTTGCAAGGAAAGGACCGTTCCTAGCACTCGAGAGCGCGTGAGAGGGACCGTCACACCACGCCGTCGGCCTCCGCGGCCTTCGCGACCGCGGCGGCCACCTCAGGCGCGACCCGCGGGTCCAGCGGGCTCGGGACGATCCGGTCCGGACCGAGGTCGTCCTGCGCGACGGCGAAGATCGCTTCGGCTGCCGCCAGCTTCATGTTCTCCGTGATCGCCCGCGCACCGGAGTCCAGCGCGCCGCGGAAGACGCCGGGGAACGCCAGCACGTTGTTGATCTGGTTCGGGAAGTCGCTGCGCCCGGTCGCCACGATCTTGGCGTACCGCGACGCCACGACCGGGTGGACCTCCGGGTCGGGGTTGGACAGCGCGAACACGATCGCGTCGTCGGCCATCCCGGCCAGCAGGGTCTCGTCGATGGTCGCCCCGGACAGGCCGAGGAAGACGTCGGCGCCCTTCAATGCCTCGCCGAGGCCGCCGCGCAGGCCGGCCGTGTTCGTGGTCTCGGCGAGCTTCTGCTTGATCGGGTTCAGGCCCTCACGACCGGAGTGGATGATGCCGCGCGAGTCGAGCACGGTGACGTCCGCGACGCCGGCGTTCTGCAGGATCCTGGCGCAGGCCACACCCGCCGCGCCCGCTCCCGAGACGACCACACGCTGGCCGGCGATGTCCTTGCCGAGGACCTGGTTCGCCCCGCGCAGCGCGGCCAGCGTGACGATCGCCGTCCCGTGCTGGTCGTCGTGCATGACCGGGCAGTCGAGGGCCTCCTTGAGGCGGTCCTCCAGCTCGAAGCAGCGCGGCGCCGAGATGTCCTCCAGGTTCACCGCGCCGAACGACGGGCGCAGCCGGACCAGGGTCTCGATGATCTCGTCGACGTCGGTGGTGTCGAGCACCAGCGGGATCGAGTCGAGCCCGCCGAAGGTCTTGAACAGGACCGACTTGCCCTCCATGACCGGCAGCGAAGCGCTCGCGCCGATGTCACCGAGGCCGAGCACCGCCGTACCGTCGCTGACCACCACGACCAGCCTGTCCGCCCACGTGTACCGCTTCGCCTTGGCCGCGTCCTCGGCGATCGCCCGGCTCACCTTCGCCACCCCAGGCGTGTACGCGACCGAAAGGTCACGGGGCGAGGAGATCGGTCGCGTGGCGGCCACGGAGAGCTTGCCGCCCTCGTGCCCCTCGAAGATCTCGGTGTCCGTCACTGGCGTGGTCATCGTGGTGGTTCCCGTCATTGCTTCCGCCGTGTCTAAGGACGGCGAAGTCTCGATTCGAGCGAAGGTCATTGGAATTCTCCTGGGACTGCGAGCGGGGGAACTGGCCGGTGAGCAGGCCAAAACTGGGCATGGCCCGGCCACCTGGGGTAACTCGTCCTCCGACACGGCAGCCCAGCGCGGTAGCGCCGGCCTGTCGGCGAAGCGTCCAATCGGCCATCGGTGCCGTGGGTGTGGCGACGGCCGCGGACGCAGCGGTCAGATCATTGTGACAGGCGTGCGGACCAGTGCGCCCCTCTGGTGCGGTTGATGTCACAAACCGGCCCGGTTTTCCGCAGCTCAGAAGAGGTTTCGCAAGACGTCCGTCCGGCTTGGGACGCGCTCGTTAGCATTGAGGACATGCACGCCAGGCGCCTCAGCATCCCCGACTGTTTCGAGTTCACCCCGCGGGTTTTCCCCGATCACCGCGGCCTGTTCGTGGCGCCTTTCCAGGAAGAAGCGTTCGTCGAAGCGGTCGGGCACCGGCTTCGTCTCGGGCAGACCAACACGAGCGTGTCGCGCCGTGGGTCCATCCGAGGCGTGCATTTCGCGGACACCCCGCCCGGGCAGGCGAAGTACGTGTACTGCCCGAACGGTTCGCTGCTGGACGTCCTCGTGGACCTCCGGGTCGGCTCGCCCACTTTCGGTGAATGGACGTCCGTTCTGCTCGACAGCGCCGAGTACAAGGCGGTCTACATCGCCGAAGGCGTGGGCCACGCCTTCATGGCGCTCGAAGACGAAACCGTCATGGCGTACCTCTGCTCCGAGCCGTACAACCCGGCGGGCGAGCACGGCGTCAACCCGATGGACGCCGAACTCGCCCTGCCCTGGCCCCAGGACGTCGAACCCGTCGTGTCCGAAAAGGACGCCGCGGCGCCCTACCTGAAAGAGGCCTTGGAGCAGGGACTGCTGCCGCGGTACGACGACTGTGTCGCGTACTACGAGAAGTTGCGGGCCGCGGACTGAGCTAGCGCGCCACGTCTTCGGCCAGCACCCGTTCCACGTTCCGTTCCGCGAGCGCGGTGATCGTGACGAAGGGGTTCACCCCGGTGCTGCCCGGGATCAGCGAGCCGTCGGTCACGTAGAGGTTCGGGTAGCCCTTCACGCGGCCGTACGGATCGGTGGCCTCACCCAGCACCAAACCACCCAGCGGGTGATAGGTGAACCGGTTCTCGAACGACCGTGTATCCCCGAACAGGTCACTGCGGTAGATCGTGCGGTTCGCGCGGTTGACCTTGTCGAACAACGACTTCGCCGCGTCGATCGACGGCTTCCCCTGCGAAGCGCTCCAATGGAGCCGCGCGGAGTCGCTCGCGGCGTCGTAGGTGAAGTGGCCGCGTTCGGGGTTCTTCGTGATCGCCAGGTACAGGCTCAGCCAGGTCTCGACCCCGGCCGGCACCGGCGCGACCTCGGCGAAGACCGGGTTCACCGGGTCGTCCCAGGCGTCGATGCCGAGGGCGGGCATGCCCGACTGCAGTGATCCGCCGAGGTCCCACGCGTGGTTGGCGCGGCCCAGCATCACGTTGCCGTTGGTGCCCCAGCCGCGCCCGACCTCGTCGTTCAGCCTCGGCAGCGTCCCGGTCTCGCGTGCCCGCACGAGCAGTTCCGTCGAACCGAGGCTGCCGGCGCCGAGGAACAGGTATTTCGCGCCGAGCTGCTTCCTCGCCACGATCGCGCCGTCTTCGGCGGTCTCGTGCACGGTGAGGACATACGTGCCGTCGGTCTGGCGGGTGATCCCGCGGACCTCGTGCAGCGTCTTGATGGTCACCTTCCCGGTGCCCAGCGCGGCCGCGAGGTAGGTCTTGTCGAGCGACCGTTTACCGTGGTTGTTGCCGTAGATGACCTCGGACGCGAGCGCCGACCTCGGCACCTTGCCCGCTTCTTCCCGCTTCATGTACTCGAAGTCGTAAACGCTGGGCACGAACACCGTCTTGAGCCCCGCGCGCGTCGCGGCCTTCCGGGACACCCGCGCGTAGCGGTAGGAACGGCAGGTTTCGAACCAGCGCGGGTCGATGTGGTTCACGCCGAGGGTCTGGTTGGCGCGCGGGAAGTACTTGCCGTACATCTCGTCCGCGTCGACGGCGGGCAGGATCTCCTCGAAGTACGACCGCTTCGGTGTCACGGCCATCGCGCCGTTGACCAGCGAACCGCCGCCGACGCCGCGTCCGACGTAGACGGACATGTCACCGTGGCTCACCCTGTCGAGGACACCGGGGTACCGCCCGATGTCGCGGTTCGCCAGGTCCATCCAGAGAAACGACGCGAGCGGGGCCTGTGTGCGGTTCTTGAACCACGCGGCCCGGCGGTCCGGCCGGAGCATGTCGCAGAAGACCTTGCCGTCCGGTCCCGGATCGGCCCACAGTTTGCCCATTTCGAGCATGACCGTGGGAATCCCGGCCTCGCCGAGGCGAAGCGCGGTGACCGCGGCGCCGTAGCCGGTGCCGATGACCACGGCCGTCGAGAAACCCGGCGACGCTTCTTCGGCCTGTGCGGTGGAAATCGTGGTCAGCCCGAGAGCGGCGGCGGAGTTGAGCGCGGTGTACCCGAGGAACTTGCGGCGCGACAGTGGGGACATGCGCCGATGATCGCCCGCTGTTCGAGCCGCCTTCAAGGGCGAATCCGAAGCGGATTCGCGTCAGCTGGGTAAACACCGTTTATTTTCACTCGAACGTGGTGATTCAGGGGTCCCTTGGGTGGCTTCCCCGATGTGGCTCAAACCGGCACGGACCACTCTTTCGAGGCATGAGACGCCTCCTCGCCGCGACCGCGGCCGCCCTGTCCGCAGCCGCCCTCTTCGTCTTCCCCGGCCACGCCTCCGCGGCAGGGTTGCCCGATTTCGACTTCTCCGCCTGTCCCGCTCCGCCCGCCGACGCCGACCCCGGCACATGGCGTTGTGAAGCCTTTGTCGCCCAAGGAGTCCTGACCATCGGCGACCGCGCGATCCCGCTCGGGGAGATGCGGCTGACGTTCTCCGAAGGCAAGGTGGACGGGAAATACGCGCAGGTTTTCGGCGAACTGCGGCACGCTCCGGCCCGGATCCGCGGCACTTTCGGCGCGGCCATCCAGCTGAAGTACGGCGGCTACTCGGACTTCCAGTCGAACGACGAGCGCCGCGGCGAACTGGACCTCTACGCCGCCCTGCGGCATCCCTTGCTGCCCAAGGAATGCACGATCGGCACCCGCGGCGCGCCGCTGCACTCGGTGGTCAAGGACGATCCAGCGGTCCCCTTCGAGGTGATCTCGCAGAACCCCACGACGGTGAAATTCGGCGTCGTCGACTCGCAGCTCGCGCTGCCCGGCACCAGCGGCTGCGGCCCGCTGACGCGAGTGGCCGACGAGATGCTCGGCCTGCCGTCGGCGAGCGGGAAGAACACCTTCACGATGGCGACCTACGTGCAGTTCAAGCCCCTCTGACCACCCGCATTTCGTCCTCTGAATGCGGGTGGCAGCGATCGGCAACTCGTGAGTGCCGGGGCGTGTCCTGAAGGTCACCCTTGAGACAGCCAACGTCCCTAAGGGGCCTTCGGGACGCTTCGCCCGCCAGACCTAACGCGTTCAGAGGACGAAATGCCCGAGGTCGCCCGGAGTCCTACTTCTTTTTCGTCACCCAGATGGTGATGGTCGCGGTCACGACGGGTTTCCCGTTCGTGTCCGTGATCGTCACCGGCACGGGGAGCTCGAAGCCCTCGTCGCCGAATTCCGGCAACTCCGGCAGCTCCGCGACGGCGCGCAGGCTCGTCTCGGCCTTCGCCACGTACGCGACCGTCATACCCTTCGGCAGCCAGCGATGCGTCGCCGGCACGGTCGCCTCGGCGAGCATGCCCATCGCGATCTCGGCGAGGTTGCAGGCCGCGATCGCGTGAAAGGTCTTGATGTGGTTGTAAACACCCCACCACTTCGGGGACGTCACCTCGCACCGGCCGGGACGCAGGTCGCGCACCGACGGGAGCACCGTCCGGAAGTACGGCACACGCAGGCACATCGCCGCCGAGAACAGCTGTTTGCCGACCGGCTTGCCCGCCAGCCGGTTCCACATCGCGTAGGTCGGATTCTGCGCCATCACGGTCTCCTCATCATGTTACTCGCCAGTAGCATAACCGGACGGCAGGCTATATTCGCAACGTGGCACATCGGCTCTTCCTCCTCCGGCACGGTCAGACCGAGTGGTCCGTCAACGGGCGGCACACCGGACGCACCGACATCCCGCTCACGGCCGCGGGCGAGGGGCAGGCCCGCGCCGCGGGCGGCACCCTGCGCGCGGTACTCGGCGGCAGCCCGGCACTCGTCCTCTCCAGCCCCCGCACCCGGGCGCTGCGCACGGCCGAGCTGGCAGGCCTGCGCGTCGACGAGGTCACCGAAGAGCTGTCCGAATGGGACTACGGCGACTACGAGGGCGTCACGACCCCGGTGATCCGCGAGACCGTCCCGGGCTGGACGGTCTGGTCACACCCGATCCCCGGCGGCGAAAGCGCGGAAGACGTCAACGCCCGCGCGGACAAACTGATCGACCGGATCCGCGAGCCGCTCGGCAAGGGTGACGTGATCCTGGTGGGCCACGGGCATTTCAGCCGCGTCCTGGTCGCGCGCTGGATCGGTCTCCCGTCGACCGCGGGCGTCCACTTCGGACTCGACCCGGCCGGCGTCGCGGTGCTCGGCGACGAACGCGGCGAGCCGCAGATCGAACATCTCAACCTGCTCCCCACGACGGAGGACTAGTGGACGACCGCATCAGGCGTATCCGCGAAGAAGACGTGGACGCCGTCGTCCAGCTCGTCTACGACCTCGCCGAGTTCGAACGCGCCCCGGACGAATGCCACCTCACGCCCGAGCAGCTGCGCGTCGCGCTGTTCGGCGAGGCACCGGGCCTGTTCGGGCACGTCGCCGAGGTCGACGGCGAGATCGTCGGCTACGCGCTCTGGTTCCTCAACTTCTCCACCTGGCGCGGTGTGCACGGCATCTACCTGGAGGACCTCTACGTCCGCCCCGAGCAGCGCGGCTCCGGCCTCGGCAAGGCGCTACTGGCCACCCTCGCGGCGGTCTGCGTCGAGCGCGGCTACGCCCGTCTCGAATGGTCGGTGCTCAACTGGAACCCGGCTCAGGGGTTCTACAAATCGCTCGGCGCGGTGCCGATGGACGAATGGACCGTCGACCGCCTCACCGACGAACCCCTGAAGGCACTCGCCGCCCAGGCCTAGTCAGGAGTCGCGTTCCTCGCGTTCACGACGCGCCGCACGGCCCGCGGCGCCGTCCCGCTCCGCGGCCTCTTCCTCGGTCTCGCCCTCCTGCATCCCGAGCGCCCACGCGCGCGAAGGGCGGCGGAACAGCAGCACGATGACGGCGACGCCGACCAGCCCCAGCGGCACACCCCACAACGGCTGACCGGACGGGCCCGCGCCGTACCAGCCGACGCCCACCAGGATCAGCGCGACGACCACGCCGGGCGACCTCGCCCACGTCTTCCCCATCATCAGCCCGGCCGCGCAGGCCAGCGTCCCGGCGGCGAGGACGAGGTAGTAGGCGACTTCGGCCAGGAGGTTCTCCGGTCCGGCCCGGCCGTTGACCAGGAGCAGGATCGCGAACACGATCAGGGCGAGCCCCGGCAGCGCGGTGACGGCGCCGGCGAGGCGGACTTCACGGGGCGCGGGCGAGAGCTTGTCGGCGATGGACACGGCGAAACAGCCTTCCAGGCTTCCGGACACGGCGCCCCACCAGGGCGGGTCACCGTACGTGAGCACTTTCGATCGTATGCCACCCGGTCGGCCGGTTTCCCCTCGCCGCCGCATGGGAAGAATTGGCAGTGTCGTCGATGAGCGGGCGGTCGGCCCGGGTGCACTTGTCACGACGCGCGACAGCTGCCGGCGATGAGGAGGGCCGCCCGCCACAGGGGTCACAAGGTGCTGCTTCGAGGACGCACGGGCCACTGAGCTTCGCGTCACCTGACGCTCCCCTCTTCGGGCCGAAGTCACTTACCCTGCGGTATGTGCGTGCCATCCTCGTCGTGAATCCCCAGGCCACCTCGACCACCGCCGGTGGGCGTGACGTGCTGGCGCACGCACTGGCCAGCCAGGTCAAACTCGACGTGGTGGAGACCGACTACCGCGGCCACGCGATGGCCGTGGCGCGGTCCGCCGCCCGCGACGGGATCGACCTGGTGGTCGCCCACGGCGGCGACGGCACGGTCAACGAGGTGGTCAACGGTCTCCTCGCGGACAGCGACGGCGACCCGGCGCGGGTCGGCGACGTCCCCATGCTCGGTGTCGTACCGGGCGGCTCGGCGAACGTCTTCGCCCGCGCGCTCGGGATCGCGCACGATCCCGTGGAAGCGACGCATCAGCTCCTCAACGCCATCGAGAACGACCGAAGCCGCAAAGTCGGCCTCGGGATCGCGGACGGCCACTGGTTCACCTTCAACGCCGGCCTGGGCTGGGACGCCGACGTCGTCGGCCGCGTGGCCAAGCGCCGGGGCAAGCAGACCACCGCGGGGCTCTATCTGAGGGCCGCCGTGGCGTCGCATCTGCGGCCCCCGCTCGGCCGTCCGCCCCTTACGGTCCGCATCCCGGGTGAAGAGCCCACCGAAGTGCTGACCGCTTTCGTGTCGAACACCGATCCGTGGAGCTACCTGGGCGACCGTCCCGTCCATCTGAACCCGGACAGCTCGTTCGACACCGGACTGGGCCTTTTCGCGTTGAGCGGTCTGGGATTGCCCACCGTGTTCAAGCATGTACGGCAGGCATTGCTCACGAAGAGCGACCAACGCGGACGACGTCTCCTTCGTCACGATGACCTGCCGATGATCCGCATTGACGCTGCTGAACCGGTAAACTTCCAGGTGGACGGCGACCTCGTCGGCCAGCGGAAGAGGGTGGAGTTCTTCAGCGTCCCGGAAGCACTGACGGTAATCGTCTGACGACTGGACCGCTGATCGCCTGCGGCAAAGTACGAACTGCCGCTCATCGACGCAGAACATCCGCTCACCGCATCGGCCTTCCCATCGGAAGGCCGTTTCGGAACGAAACCGCAGGTCAGAAGCGTCGCTCGGCCGGGTGAGCTGACTCACCGATCTTCAGAAAACCCTTGTCGAAACGGGTGCTTCGTGAAAGCATTCACAAGCACCCAAAAAAACGACCGCCATGACGACTATGGCGCGGAGTACCGCGCCGTTATGAAGGAGCTCAGAAACATGGACTGGCGCCACGACGCGGCCTGCCGAGACGAGGACCCCGAGCTGTTCTTCCCCGTGGGAACCAGCGGTCCTGCTCTGTCGCAGGTAGCGCAGGCGAAGGCCGTGTGCCACCGCTGCACCGTCGCTTCCGACTGCTTGGCCTGGGCATTGGCCAGCGGGCAGGACGCAGGCGTCTGGGGCGGGATGAGCGAGGACGAGCGACGGGCCCTGAAGCGCCGTCGTACGCACATCGGCACGCGTACCTCCGCCTGAGTCTTTCGGACTCAGCACGCTTCATCGCATTACTCACAACTGAGCAAGACCCCAAGCTTCGGGAAACTCCCGCGGTGCAATGGCTGCATGGCCGTGCGCTGCGAGGTGACACGTACCCGACTTGAGCTTAACAAGCGAGGCCGACACGCCCCCGAGGGGGTGTGGCTTCAGCGGACTTTTCCCAAGTCCTCCCGCGGAACCGTTACAGGGCCGGCGCCACTTCTCTTCGGGCGCCGGCCCTAAAACGTGTCCGGATGAGACTGTCCATTGAGGACGATCAAAAGGGACAGTCCACTACAGACGTCGCGACAGCGGGATGCGCAAGGCGGCTTCGGTGCCCAGCCGTCGGCCGCCCGTCTCCTCGGAATCCCCGCGCAGTCCCCGGATCGACAGCGAGCCGCGCAGTTCCGACTCCACCAGCGTCCGCACGATCTGGAGCCCGAGGCCGTCGCTGCGTTCCAGCGAGAAACCCGACGGCAGCCCGCGCCCGTTGTCGCGGATGACGACGTCGAGCCAGCGCGCGGAGCGTTCCACCACGAGCTCGACCTTGCCCGGCCGCCCGTCGGGGAAGGCGTGCTCGATGGCGTTCTGGACCAGCTCGGCCAGCACCATCACCAACGGCGTCGCGATCTCGGCGACGACGACGCCGAACGAGCCCGTGCGCGAAAGCCCGACCTGCGATTCGGCCGTCGCGACCTCGCCGACCATCGGGAGGACGTTGTCGAGCAGCTTGTCGAGATCGACCCGCTCGTCCACCGAGATGGACAGCGCCTCGTGCACCATCGCGATCGACGAGACCCGGCGCACGGATTCGCCGAGCGCGAGCCGTGCCTCCTCGCTGGACGTCCGGCGTGACTGGAGCCGCAGCAACGCGGCGACCGTCTGCAGGTTGTTCTTCACCCGGTGATGGATCTCGCGGATGGTCGCGTCCTTCGAAAGGAGGGCGCGGTCACGGCGCTTCACCTCGGTGACGTCGCGCACCAGCACCAGCGCGCCCGCGGCCTGCCCGGCGGGACGCAGCGGCAGCGCACGGAACAGCACGACGGCGCCGCGCCGGGAATCCGCCTCCGTCCGGCTGCTGGGCTTGCCGTCGAGCGCCTCGATGATCCGGTGCGACACCTCGGTCGCGTCGAACGGGTCACGGATGAGCGACCTGGTCAGCGGCGCGAGGCGCTGGCCGACGAGGTCCGATTCGTGCCCCATCCGGTGATAGGCCGACAACCCGTTCGGGCTGGCGAAGACCACCGTGCCGGTCGGGTCGAGACGGATCAGGCCATCGCCGACCCGCGGGCTGGTGTGGGTGTCCGTCTGGTTCCCCGGGCTGGGGAAGGTGCCGTCGACGATCATCTGGCACAGGTCGCCCGCGCTCCCGAGGTAGGCGATCTCGAGCGGGCTGGGCACCCGCGAGGCGGCCAGGTTGGTTTCGCGGCTGAGCACGGCGATCACCGTGCCGCCGAACACCACCGGGATGGCCTCACGCCGCATCGGCAGGTCGCGGTACCAATGCGGATCCTCTTCGCGGCAGATCCGCACCTCGCGGCTCGCCTTGGCCAGCTGCGGATGCTCGTCCTCGGTGAACCGGGAGCCGACGACGTCCTCCGGATGGGCCGTCGGCGCCGTCGTCGGACGCGCGTGCGCGACGCACACGAAGTCGCCGCCGTCGGGTTGCAGCTCCTCCGACACGGCGACCCAGAGCAGGAAGTCGGCGAAGGACAGGTCGGCCAGCAGCTGCCATTCGGCGACCACGGTCTGGAGATGGTCCGCGGCTTGACCGGACAGGCCGGTGTTCTCCGCGAGCAGATCGGAAAGGGTGGACACGTCCCCATCCAAGCAGGGTGAGGGCCGCATGACACACTGGAGAGGTTGACCCTGGCCCAGCGGTGTCGTATCACCCCGCGCGGGCCACTCGGACGAGGAGTGAAACATGTCGAAGCGCGCCCGCAAGCGTCGCGACCGTAAGAAGAACGGCGCGAACCACGGCAAGAAGCCCAACTCCTGATCATCGATCAGACGGCGAAGGCCCCCGCACCGATCCGGTACGGGGGCCTTCGTGTGTCCTGGGCCGCGCTTACTCGAAGGTCTGCTCGATCTTGACCTCGGTGCGCTCGATGGTGATCGAGCCCTTGGTCTGCACGGTCTGGCGGATCGAGGCCCGCAGCCGGGACTTGAGGTCGTCCGGCGCGTGGTCACCACCGCATTTGCGGGCGAGCAGCTGCTTGATGTGCTCGTCGATGCCGTATTCCTCGAGGCACGGCGGGCAGTCCTCGATGTGCTTGCGCAGGGCGGCGTCGCGCTCGGCGCTGCACTCCTTGTCCAGGAGCAGGTAGATGTCGGCGAGGGCTTCCTCGCACCTGACCTTGTCGTCCGCTCCGGCGCAGTAGTCCTCGGTCATCGCCCCGCCACCTCCTGCTGTTTGCCCGCGCGGATGAAGCCGCGCTCACGCGCGACGTCGGCGAGCAGGTCACGGAGCTGGGCGCGGCCGCGGTGCAGCCGGGACATCACGGTGCCGATGGGCGTGTCCATGATCTCGGCGATCTCCTTGTACGCGAAACCTTCGACATCGGCGAGGTAGACCGCGAGGCGGAACTCCTCCGGCAGCTTCTGCAGCGCTTCCTTGACGTCGGCGTCGGGCAGGTTGTCCATCGCCTCGACCTCGGCCGAGCGCAGCCCGCTGGAGGTGTGGCTCTCCGCCTTGGCGATCTGCCAGTCGGTGATCTCCTCGGTGGGCTGCTGTACCGGCTGGCGCTGACGCTTGCGATAGCCGTTGATGTAGGTGTTCGTGAGGATGCGGTACATCCACGCTTTGAGGTTCGTACCCGCCTTGAAAGACGCGAAGGCCGCGTACGCCTTCAGGTACGTCTCCTGGACGAGGTCCTCCGCGTCGGCGGGATTCCGGGTCATCCGCATGGCGGCCGAGTACAACTGGTCGAGCAGGGGCATCGCGTCCCGCTCGAAGCGCTCGGCCCGCGCGGCCGCCTCTTCGGCGTCCGTGCCCGTGTCCGGCGCGGGATTCTGCGTGCTCGGCAAACCGTTCCCTTCCCGATCGGCGTCGATGCGCTTGTGCGCATGAGACGCCGTCGAGTTTACGCGCGGACGGATCACCTGGCCGCCCGGCGTGCGCGGGATCAGGATTCGGGGAGCTTCGAGGGTGGTGGACACGTGCCTTTCAACAGTGACGCCCGGCCGGGCATTCCCGGCACGCTCGTAGACTCCGGCCATGGCAGGCAAGGGAACCCCGGCGACGGCGCTGCTGGTGAGGCAGAAAGTGGCGCACGTTCTGCACGCCTACGACCACGACCCGCGGGCCGAGTCGTACGGCCTCGAAGCCGTCGAAGCGCTGGGGCTCGACCCCGCGCGCGTGTTCAAGACACTGGTCGCCGAGGTCGACGGGAAACTGACCGTCGGTGTGGTCCCGGTCACCGGTCAGCTGGACTTGAAGGCGCTGGCGGCCGCCGCGGGCGGGAAGAAGGCGAAGATGGCCGACCCCGCCGCCGCGCAGCGCGCGACGGGATACGTGCTCGGCGGGATCTCGCCGCTCGGGCACCGGAGCAGGCTGCCGGTGGTGATCGATTCGTCGGCGGAGAAGTTCGAGACCGTGCACTGCTCGGCCGGGCGACGTGGGCTGGAGGTCGAGCTCGCGCCCGGTGATCTGGCGCGGCTCACCGGTGCCGTGGTCGCCCCGATCGCGGGCTGACCTCACCCGCGAGAGGGAGCGGAGTCGGTCCGCGGCGGGAAGATCACCGGGCCGCGCTCGGGAATCGTCATCGGCAAGCGAAAGACGAACTCCCGGGAGCGACGAAATGGCCAAGACCCTGCCCGACGTGCCGAGGTGGGCGAACCTCGCCGCCCACGCGACACTGCTGGTGACCCTGCCCTCCGGGCTGTGGCGGATCGCGATGGGCCTCGGAGTCCCGGTGGGGTTCACCGCCCAAGGCCTGGTGGAGTTCGGGATCCCCGGCTGGGGCACGGCCTACGTCTTCGGCCTGAGCCTGCTCGCCGAAGCGCTCGCGTTCCTCACCCTCGGACTGGTCCGGCCGTGGGGCGAGGTGTGGCCGCGCTGGATCCCGGGGCTGCGTGGCCGCCGAATCCCGCCGCTCGCCGCGATCCTCCCGGCGGCCGCGGGCGCGATCGCGCTGACCCTGCTGGGGATCCAGGGACTGTTCGGCTGGGGAGAGGCCGGTTCCTCGATGTCGCCGGGCAGCTGGGAGGAGTCGCCGGTCTACGGCGTCGTCATGGCGGCCTGTTACGCGCCGCTCCTGCTCTGGGGCCCGCTGCTGGCCGCGGTCACCGTGCACTACGCCCGGCGGCGGTTCTCAGGTGAGCGGCCGCAGCACACGCTCCAGCCACTCGGCGGCCGCGCGTGACACGCCGTCGAGGTCGGCGCTGAGGTTGTGATCCCCCTGGAGCACCACGATCTCGTGATGCGGCCCCGCCTTGGGCAGGCCGAACGGGTCACGTTCACCCTGCACCACCAGGGTCGGGACCTCGACGGCGTCCAATTCGGCCTGCCTGCTCTTCTCCGGCTTTCCCGGCGGATGCTCGGGGAAGGCCAGGCAGAGCACCGCCACCGCCTGCCCCGCCGCGGCGGTCCGGCAGGCGACGCGGGCCCCGGACGACCGGCCGCCGAACACGATCGGGAGGTCGTCGAAGCGTTCGGAGATCTCGTCGGCGACGGTGAGCCAGGCGGTGTCGAGCTGGGTGGCGGGGGCGGGCGCCCGGCGGCCCGCCACCCGGTACGGCTGCTCGACGAGCGCGACGTGGACACCGGCCGCCTGCGCCGCGCGGGTGACCGCGACCAGATCCTTCGCGCCGATCCCGCCTCCCGCGCCGTGGCCGAGCATCAGGACCGCGATCCCTTCCTCGGCACAGTGCAGCTCGGCCCGCGCGGGGCCGTAGGCGGTGTCGATCTCCAGTTTCGTCATGAGTTCGGCAGCTCGAAGAGCGCGCTGTCGGCGGCGGGTTCGACGCGGTCCACCAGCTGCGGGCCGTTGTTGCGGACGTTGTTGACCAGGCTGGACACCGGCCGCAGCTCGATCGTGTCGACCAGGTCCGCCGGGGGCGGGACGAGCAGTTCGGTGACGTCGGGCCGGTCGGGGTCGAGCCAGGTGTCCCACTTCTCGCGCGGCATCAGCAGTGGCATGCGGTGGTGGATGTCGGTGAGCCTGCCGACCGAATCCGTGGTGATCACGGAGAAGGTGATCAGCGGATCGGCGTCCTTGTCGTCCTTCGGCCGCCAGGTCTCCCAGATCCCGGCGAACGCGAGCGATCCGTCACCCGGACCGGTCATGAAGAAGGGCTGCTTCTCCTTGCCGTCACGCCGCCACTCGTACCAGCCGTCGGCGGGGACCAGGCAGCGCCTCGCGGAGACCGCCTTCTTGAACGACGGTTTCTCCTTGGCCGTCTCGGCGCGCGTGTTGATCATCTTCGAGCCGACGCCGGGGTCCTTCGCCCAGAACGGGACCAAACCCCAGCGCATCATGCGCAGCGACCGGACGGCGGGCTCGTCTTCGAGCACCGCGCCGTCGGCGTCGCGCGGATGCCGCTGCACGACGGTGGGCACGTCCTTGGTCGGCGCCACGTTGTGATCGGTCCGGATGCGGCCCTCGGTCAGGTCGACCGCGGCGAACTCGTCGATCAGCGCCGCCGGGTCCTTGGTCGCGGCATAACGCCCGCACATGCGAAAACCTCCCTAATCGACAGCCATCGTTACACGCCGGCCAGACGATGGCGAGCAGCATGGGATCATTGTTCCGCGGTGTTCGAAGAGCAGGAGGCGGTTTGGCTGGCAAGGACTGGCGCAGGCTGGACGAATCCGACGTGCGGATCCGTCCCGGCAAGGGCACCAGGCCGCGCAGCAAACGCCGCCCGGAGCACGCGGACGCCTCCACGGCGATGGTCATCGGCAAGGACCGCGGCCGCTGGACCTGCGCGATCGACTCGGATCCGGATCGCGTCGTCACCGCCATGCGGGCCCGCGAGCTGGGCCGCGTCCCGGTCGTCGTCGGCGACACCGTCGGCATCGTCGGCGACGTGAGCGGCAAACCGGACACCCTCGCCCGCATCATCCGGGTGGACGAGCGCTCCAGTGTGCTGCGCCGGACCGCGGACGACACCGACCCCTTCGAACGAGTGGTGGTCGCCAACGCCGAGCAGCTGCTGATCGTGACCGCGCTGGCCGATCCCCCGCCGCGCACCGGATTCATCGACCGCTGTCTCGTCGCCTGCTACGCGGGCGGTCTCGAACCGGTCCTCTGCCTGACGAAGGCCGATCTCGCCAGCCCCGACGAACTCCTCGCCGGCTACGCGGGCCTCGACATCCCGGCCGTGGTCACCCGGCACGACGAGCATCCGGAAGAACTGACCGGGCGGCTCAAGGGCCGGGTCACCGCGCTGGTGGGGCATTCCGGCGTCGGCAAGTCCACTTTGGTCAACCGGCTGGTGCCCGACGCGGGACTGGCGACCGGTGTGGTCAGCGCGGTCGGCAAGGGCAGGCACACGTCCGTCGCGGCGGTCGCGCTCCCGCTGCCCGGCGGCGGCTGGGTGGTCGACACCCCCGGCGTCCGCTCGTTCGGGCTGGCGCATGTGACCGCCGACGACATCGTGCTCGCGTTCGAGGAATTCGCCGCGGCCGCCGAAGAGTGTCCTTCCGGCTGCGGTCACCTCGGGCCGCCTTCGGACCCCGACTGCGCGCTCGACGACGTGGTCACCGATGGTGACGCTAGTCACGAACGATTGGACTCTTTACGCCGCCTTTTGGGTTCCCGAGCCGGACACGACGACGATCGGTAACTAATTTCGGTCCAGCGCGATACCCCGTTCGGATTAGATCAACTTTTTCTGAGGGGTCCTCTTGAAGCGCGTAACCACACTCGCCGCCGTCACCACGGCCGCCGTCCTGGCGCTGTCCGCCTGCGGTGGCGAGAAGCAGTCCGGTGCGGCTGCTCCCGCTCCTGCTCCTTCCGAGCAGAAGAGCCAGCTCGCGTCGCCGCTCGGCGACCCGCTCCAGCTCGCGGCGCTGACCCGCGAGAGCACCAAGAAGGCCAAGTCGTCCAAGGTGACGATGGAGTCCGTCGCCGGCACCGAGAAGCAGACCGCGACCGGGCAGGGCGTGTACGACGGAGAGAACACCAAGTTCTCGATGTCCATGGACAGCGACGGCAAGAAGCTGGAGATCCTCTTCGTCGACAGCGCGCTGTACTTCAAGCTCGACGCGTCCGACAAGGCCGAGATGAAGACGGACAAGTCGTACGTCAAGATCGCCGCCGACGGCCAGGACCCCATCTCGCAGATGCTCGGCAAGATGATGTCGAAGGCCATCAAGGACAGTGACCCGTCGCGCACCCTCGAGCAGGTCTCGCAGGCGGGCAAGATCACGAAGTCGGACCAGGTCGAGCTGAACGGTGAGCTCACCAACCACTACCTCGTCGAGATCGAGGTCGAGAAGGCCATCGCCCTCATCGCGGGCGAGGTGGGCGTCCCGTTCCCGGCGGATGTCCAGAAGCAGCTCGACGCGAAGCTGAAGGGCAAGAACGTCACCATCCCCACGGAGCTGTGGCTCAACGCCGACCAGCTGCCGGTGCAGGTCGTCTCGGACCAGACCGCGTTCATGAAGGCCATGGGCGTTCCCGGTGACGGTGTCGCCAAGACCACGGTCAAGTACACCGACTGGGGCAGCCCGGTGGAGGTCACCGCCCCGCCCGCCGACCAGGTCGGCGACCTGGCCGAGATCATGAAGAAGGCCGGCGGCCGGTAGATGCGTGCCACCCACAAGGTGATCGCGGTGGCCGCGGCCCTGACCCTCGTGGTCACGGGCTGCGGCACCCGCCCGGCCACCACGGCCGAGAACAAGGGCGGCGAGCTCGCGCTGGCCAACCCGTTCACCGACGCGTTCGGTCTCGTCGAGGCCGCGAAGCAGGGGACGCGGAAAGCGAAGTCCTCCAAGACGACCGTCGACGCCGTCACCAAAGACGCCAAGGTCACGGGCACTCTGCTGGCGTACTACGACGGTCCGGCCTCGAAGATCGAGGCGAACATGACCATCGCGGGTGAAGCGGGCGTCCTGCGTCTGGTCGACCAGACGCTGTATCTCAAGCTGCCCCCGTCGGAACAGGCCGAGCTCAAGACGGACAAGGCCTGGGGCAAGCTCGACCTGAACAGCACGGATCCCCAGGCGAAGGCCATGGGGAAGGCCTTGCTGCGGTCGTTCGAGATGGGCGACCCGGCGAAACAGCTGGAGCTGGTCGAAAAGACCGGTCGCATCGTCCGTTCCGAGCAGACCCAGCTGAACGGCGTCCCGGTGAACCACTACTTCGTCGAGTACGACGTCAAGAAGCAGATCGAGTTGTTCCTCGGCGAAGACGTCCCCGCCGAGCAGCGGGCCGAGGTCGAGAAGCGGCTCGGGGACAAGGATCTGCGGGTCCCGGCCGAGTTGTGGTTCAACGCCGAGCAGCTCCCGCTGAAGATGACCATGGATCTGACCTCGTTCATGAAGTCGGCCGGAGCACCTGACCCCGGCGAGGTCAGGTCGACCTACACCTACAGCGACTGGGGCACGCCGGTGAACGTCACCGCGCCGCCGGCCGCCGAGGTGTCCGACTACACCGAATTACTGAAGAAGGCGGGCAACTAGCCCCGCTTCGCGCGTGAAGGCCCCCGTCCCT
>NZ_LQMT02000037.1:4359-7020 GCF_001620365.2 Amycolatopsis keratiniphila subsp. keratiniphila | reverse complement strand
AGGGACGGGGGCCTTCACGCGTACCCCGACATTCGGACGGTGGAAATTCACGCGACAGGCACTACGGTGGTGGTACAGACCATTCACCCGAGGGAGTCCCATGCGTGCCACCGGATTCGCCGTCGTCTGTACCGCTCTCCTGCTCGTGGCCGGCTGTTCCGGCGAAGAGAAACCGGCGGCGCAGCCGGTGAACGACGCGGCGCAGCTGGCCACGGTCGCCGCCGCGGGCACGCAGAACGCCCGTTCGTCCAAGATCTCGCTCGAAACCACCGCTGAGGACGGCCGCAAGGTCGTGGTCACCAGTTCCGGGCTCTACGAGGGGCCGAACAGCAAGTTCTCCATGGTCGCCGAGGTCGCGGGCGAGAAACGGGACCTGATCTTCGCCGACGGCGTCCTCTACTACCACCTGTCGGACACCCAGGTCCAGGAACTCAAGACCGGCAAGGAATGGGTCAAGATCACCGCCGACGGCAAGGACGCGCTCTCCGCCGCCAACGGCGCGCTGATGACGAACGTCGTCGAGACGATGGATCCGACCCGCACGATCGAGCGGATCTCGAAGTCGGGCAAGGTCACCAAATCCGAACAGGGCGACGTGAACGGCACGGCCGCCACGCGGTACGTCCTCGACCTCGGTGGCGCGCCCGCCGAGCTGTGGCTGGACGCCGAGCAGCGTCCGGTGCAGGTCAGCATGGGCAAGGCCACGGTCAAATACGACAGCTGGGCTTCGGACGTGGTGATCATCGCGCCGCCGCCCGAGGCCGTGGGCGACAGCCGCTGAGCCGTTCCCCCGATCGGGGCGCCGTCCGCTGCTGTGTTTCGCTTGGGTGCCCGCGATCGAAAGCAGGTCCTCATGCGGAGAACGGCCCTGTCCACCGTCGTGCTCGTACTCGGTGCGCTGCTCGGAGCCTGTGACAGTGACGCCGTCTCGTTCGCCGACGCCCGCGCGCTCGCCGACGGCGCGACTTCCGCCATGGACGGCAAGGCCGCGAAATTCACCACCGACGTCACCGCGGGCACGATGCGGTCGAAGAGCCAGGGACAGGCCAAGGTCGCGGCGGCGGGAACCGCGCTGGCCATGACCACGGACTTCCTCGGCGAGCCGATCGAACTCCGGCTGGCCGGCAAGACCGTCTACGCCAAGGTTCCCGAGACCGCTCGAGAAGACGTTCCCGGCGGGAAGCCCTGGGTCAAGGTCTCCCCCGGCGGCGCCGACCCGTTCTCGCAGGTCGCCGGGGGCAGCATCGATCAGCTGGCGAAACAGAACGACCCCGCCCGCGCGCTCGACCAGGTGCGGAAGGCGGGCACGCTCACCGGATCCGGGCACGCCGAACTGGACGGGGTGTCCGCCGAGCACTACCGGCTGGACGTCGACCTGGCCGCGCTGGGCGGCGACCTGCCCGCCGGTCTGTCGGCCGAGGCCGTTACCGAGCTGCGGGGCAAGGTCGGGAAGCTCCCCATGGAGGTCTGGCTCGACGACGCGCGCCTGCCGCTGCAGATCGTTCTCGACCTCGCCCCCGTCCTCGCCGCTTCGGGCGCCCCGGACAGCGCGACCGCCAAGATCGTCACGCGCTACCGCGAATGGGGCACGCAGGCCGACATCCAAGCGCCTCCGCCGGAGGAGATCGGGGAGATCCCGGCGGGCTGATCCGTCACGTTCCGCCCCCTCGTCTCGTCGGGTTCGTGAAGGCCGGACATGAGGAGCGAACATGCGCGTGATGGTGATCGGGGCGACCGGGATACTCGGACGTCCGCTGGTGCGGCGGCTGCTGGCCGAAGGCCACGAGGTGAGCGGTCTGGCGCGCGACGCGGACCGGATCGCGGCGGTGCGCGCGACCGGCGCGGAACCGGTGCGGGGTTCCCTGTTCGACGTCGATTCGCTTGCAGGCGCGCTGCGCGGGCACGACGCTGTGGTGAACGTCGCGACCCGGATCCCGGACGCGCGACGGGCGATGAAGCTGTCCGGCTGGGCCGAGAACGACCGCGTGCGGATCACCGGCAGCCGGACCCTCGCGGACGCCGTTCGACGGGTCGGCGAACTGGAAATCGTGGTACAGGAAGGGATTTCGTTCGTCTACGCCGACGGCGGCGACCAGGAACTGGACGAGGACGCGCCTCTCGCGCTTCGCGGCAACATCGCGTCTTCGACGGTGGCGCACGGGAACATCGCGGAACTGGCGGACGAGGGCCGCACCGCGATCCGGCTGCGGATCGGGCTGCTGGTCGGCGACGACCCGATGACCAGGACGATGCTGGCGGCCGCGCGGCGCGGTTCGCCGCTGATCTTCGGCCGCCGGGCCGACTGGACCGCGGCGATCCATCCGGACGACGCGGCGGCGGGCGCGATCGCGGCGCTGCGGACGCCGAGCGGCGTCTACAACCTGGCCGCGGATCCGGTGCGGAAACAGGAACTCGGCGAGGCGATGGCCGCCGCGGCCGGGGTCCGGCGGCCGCGCGCGCTGCCGAAGTGGCTGGCGAACCGGCTCGGGCTGATGTCGGTGCTGGCGCGCTCGCAGCGTGTGGTCTCGACCCGGCTCACCGAGGCGACCGGCTGGCGCCCCGAACGCCCGGCCCCCTCCTCCTGGTTCTGACGCGTTCGTCCTCTGAATGCGGTAGTTGCGCGCGCAAGGACCGCATTCAGAGGACGAAACGCGAGGGGGT
>NZ_LQMT02000037.1:433-4114 GCF_001620365.2 Amycolatopsis keratiniphila subsp. keratiniphila | reverse complement strand
GTACCAGGCGAGTTCGTGGTCTTCGGCGTCGCCGAGGGTGAACTCGGCGTCCGGATCGCCGAGGTCGGCTTGGTCGATCACCGCGGCGGCGGCCTGTACGGACTCGGCGGCTTCGGCCGCGTCGACGTGAATCGCGGCGACGTCGGCGATCTTCACCGGACCGGCCAGCCGGACGACGGCGGCGTCGAGGTCCGGGCGCAGCGTGACCTCGTCGATGTCGGCCGAGATCACCACCCGCCGCGGCTCGGGCTTCTCCTCGGCCGCGATCAGCCGGAGCGACGCCCTGGCGGCGTCGAGCAGCGCGGCGTACTCGAGCTCCTCGTCGGATCCGCTGGCGTAGGACTCCCGCAGCGCCGGGGTCAGCGCGAATCCCGTGCCGCTGCGCGCCCGGAGCTCTCCGGCGGTTTCGAGCTCACGGAGCATCGCGATCGTCGCGGGTAGATAGACCCTCACCAGTGCGCACCCTTCAGCTCTTCCAACGATTCCTCGATCATCCCGGCGAGCAGGTCCACATCGGACACGGCCTTGCGGTCGCCGTTCAGTCCGAAGTAGACACCGCCGTGATACGAGGTGACCCCGATCGCCAGCGCCTGATTGCGCACCAGCGGCATGACCGGGAACATCTCCACCATCTTCGCCTGTCCCGCGTAGAGCGGCACCTGCGGGCCCGGCGAGTTCGTGATCAGCACGTTGAAAATGCGCCCCGACATCGACCCGGCCACCCGCGCGCCGAGCGAATGCAGCGTCGGCGGGGCGAAACCGCCGACCGTCAGCAGGCCGCGCGCGGCGACCGAACGGCCGGAGTCGAGGTGGTCCGCCATCGCGTGACCGATGTGCTGCAGCCGCAGGACCGCGTTCGGCTCCCCGACCGGGAGATCGACCAGATAGGCGTCGACCTGGTTCCCGACCAGCGCCGGCGTCGAGTACTCGGCCGTCTCGGCGTCGCGGACGGCCATCGGCACCAGCGCGCGCACGGTGGTCGTCGCGGTCAGGTTCGAGCCGCGGGAGAGCAGCCATTCCCGCAGTGCGCCGGTGAGCACCGCGAGCACGACGTCGTTGACCGTGCCGCCGTGCGCGGCGCGGACCTTGCGGAAATCCTCCAGCCGCGTGCGGACCCCGGCGAACATGCGGCCGCCGGAGGTGCGGACGTTGAGCGGCCCGGACGGCGCCGGATGCACCATCGTCTTCAGCGCCGACGCGACGTCGCCGACCGTTTCGGTGACCTTGCCCGCCATCGCGGCGGCGTCGTGGGTGAGGGAGCGGACGTTCTCCACCAGCTCCGTCGGCCGCTGCACGGTCTCGGCGACCGCGTCGAGGACCAGTTGCGTGCGGCTCGGTTCCCGGCGCGGATGCCACGTGTCGTCGAACGGTTCCGGCTCCTGCGGGGCGGCGTCGAGGATCAGCTGCCCGATCTCGATGGTGCCGATCCCGTCCACGACCGATTGATGCGTCTTGGTCACCAGCGCGATGCGGTCACCCGCGAGCCCCTCGACGAAGTACGCCTCCCAGAGCGGCCTTCCCGGGTCGAGCCGCCGCGACATCAGCCGCGCCACGAGGTCGAACAGCTGGCCGTCGGAGCCCGGCTGCGGCAGCGCGGACCGCCGGACGTGGTAGTTGAGGTCGAAGTCGACGTCGTCGACCCATACCGGCCGGGCGAGGTGACCCGGCACTTCCAGCACTCGCTGCCGGTAGCGCGGCAGGAACGCCAGGCGCTGCCCGATCAGGTCGAGCAGCCGCTCGTGGGTGAAGCCCTCGCGCGGTCGCTCGAAGATCGCCACGCCGCCGACGTGCATCGGGGTCGAGTGGTCTTCCACGTACAGGAACGAGGCGTCCAGCGCGGAGAGGCGGTCGGGCATGGGCCGATCCTTACATAGTGGGACACTCGCCGGTGTGGGTGATGAGTCGGTGATCTCGCCGAAGGACCGGTTCCTGACGGTGTACGGCCGCAAACCGGTGCTCGAGGCATTGGACGACGCGGCGCTCGAGGTGGACAAGGTGATCCTCGCCGACACCGTGCGCGGGCCGAACGCCGCCGAGATCCAGCGTGCCGCGAAAGCCGCCGGGGTGCCGGTGCAGCGGGCGAGCGCGCATCGCGTCAAGGTGCTGGCGGGCAACGGCAAGCAGGACCAGGGCGTGCTGGCCGACGTCGTCGCCCCTCGTATGCGGTCGCTGCACGCGGCGCTGTCCGACGGCAGGCCGCCGTCGCGGGTGCTGCTGCTCGACGGCATCACCACCCCGGCGAACGTCGGGATGATCCTGCGCACGGCGACCGCCGCCGGGCTGGACGGGGTCGTGGTGCCGCGGCGCGGGGTCGCCGCCCTCGACCCGATGGTGGTCAAGGCTTCGGCCGGGGTCGCGTTCCGCGCGCCGGTGCTGCGGTGCGGCAGCGCGCGCGAAGCCGCCGAAATGCTCACCGAAGCCGGCTACGGGATCTACGCGCTGGGCGCTTCGGCCCGCAGCTCGGTGTTCGACGTCGAACTGCCGCAGCGAGCGGCGTTCGTGCTGGGCGGGGAGACGAACGGCGTCGGCGCCGAGGTCGGCGAGCTGGTGACGGAATGGGTGTCGATCCCGATGCCCGGAGAAGTCGAGTCGTTGAACGTCTCGGCCGCCGCCGCGGTGCTGTCGTTCGAGCTGGTGCGCCGCGCTAAGGCTTCGGAAACAACGCGCTGAGCTCGGTGAGCGTGTCCTCGACCGACGTGTGGTGCACTCCCGCCATCCCCGCCGCCACGGCCGCGCGGACGTTCTGCGCGGCGTCGTCGACGAACACGCACCGGTCGGCGGGCAGGTCGAGCAGGCCCGCGGTGAGCAGGTAGACCTCGCGGTCCGGTTTGGCCACGCCGACCTCGCCGGAGAAGACGAGCGCGTCGAAGAACGGGCCCAGTGACCGCTTGGCCTCGTCCGACGCGCCGGGGGCGTTGGAGAGCAAGGCCGTTTTGATGCCGCGCTCCCTGGCCGCGAGCAGGAAGGCGTACAGCTCGTCCGCGCCCACGTCCGTGAGCACCCCGGCGTAGTCGACGACCAGCCCTTTCAGCACCGGCTCACCGTACACAAGCGATCACCGCCCGGTTCATCCTCTCGGGCGGTCCTTGTCACGGCTCCGCCCACCGGCCGCCCCTTAGTTGCTGGGCGTGGCCGAGGGGGCCGCGGAGGGGGACTGCTCGATGAAGTCGTACGTACTGAGACGGCTCGAACCGTACGAACCGCCGTACCGGGTCGCCGACCGGCCCGACGGCCTGATGCACCGGGCGTCGGTGCCGGACAACCAGCTCGTGCTGGATCTGCCGCTGTCCGGGGAAAGCGTCGTGGAGGAACCGCGGCCGGCGCCGGACACCCCGGACGGCAGGCAGATCGGCAGGCTGCTGACCACCATCCTCGAAGCCTGCGACGGCCGCCGTCCGCCGGTCCAGGTACGGCCGATCCTCGACCCGGCGCTCCACCACGCGCTGCTCGAAAGCGGCCACCGCCGACCGGCGGGCGGCTACCGGCCGAAGTCGGTGCATCTCGGGCATCCGGCGGACGGCGTCGTCGAAGCCTGCGCGACCGTCGAGCAGAACGGGCGCTGCCTCGCCTTGGCCGCCCGCTTCGAGCGGACGCCGTCGGGCTGGGTGTGCACCCGCTTCCATCTGCTGAAGCCTCCGCGACGGGTCTCCGCGCTCGCGGCCTGATGCGCGTGAAGGCCCC
>NZ_LQMT02000037.1:0-402 GCF_001620365.2 Amycolatopsis keratiniphila subsp. keratiniphila | reverse complement strand
GGGCCTTCACGCGCTTGGAGCCTTTAGCGGCGCGGGCCCTTCTTGCCCTTCTTCTGGGAGGCGCGCTGCGCGGCACGACGCTCCCGGCGGGTTCCGCTCTGGTCGCCACCGGCACTGCCGGCACTGTCCGAATGCGACTCGACGCCGCCGTCCTCGGACGGGCCCGACATGGTCAGCCCGGACTGCGAACCACCGCCGAGTCCCTTGCCCCGCAAGGCGGACGGCACGGACTTGGTGTCGGTCGCCGGCCCCTGCGGAGGCGTCGGGCGGGCGTGCCTGCCGTCGCCGTTCGCGGCCTGGCCGTTCCCGGAGCCGACCCCGGCGGGCAGCGCGGACGCGGACTCCGGCGCCGGGGTGGCGGGCTCGGCCTGCTCGACCTGGAGGTTGAACAGGAAGCCGACG
>NZ_LQMT02000036.1 GCF_001620365.2 Amycolatopsis keratiniphila subsp. keratiniphila | reverse complement strand
GAATCGCCACTCACGACCCGCCGGCGCGTCACATCAGCAGCAGCGGCAGCGTGTTCATCGCGGTGTGCGCGGCGATCGGCGCCCACAGGTTGCGGTAGCGCGACCACAGGTAGCCGGTGAACAGGCCGAAGAACCCTTGGAAGGCCACGATCGCGCCCAGGGTGAGCGGCAGTGAGCCCTGTCCGTGCGTCGGCAGGTGCAGCCACGCGAACAGCAGCGCCGACAGCAGGATTCCGGGCCACCGCCCGAAAAGCGCCTCCAGTCGGGTCTGCAGCATGCCGCGGAAGAAGACCTCTTCGAGGACGTTCGCGGTGAAGAAGGTCAGCGTCGCGCCGATCGCCAGGTACACCGGGTCCGGGTAGTCCTCCGCAGTGGGAAGCGGCGGTGCGAGCGGGCCGAGGACGTAGAGCCAGCCGAATACGAGCACCGCCGGGATCGGCGCGAGCCATCGCCAGGTCTCCCGGGGCCGCCACGTGAGCCGGAAGGAATCCCGCGCGGGCAAGGCCCGGAGCAGAATCAACGGCAGCGCCAGGAACACCAGCGGCTTGGCGAGTGCCCAGACATCGCGGACCAGCGCCTGCTGTCCCGCCGCCGAAAGCAGGTACAACGCCAACGGCCACAGGAAGGCGATGAGCGCCAATGCCGTCGCCTGTCTGCCCAGTCCGCGCCGGTCGGTGACCTCGGGGAGCAGTTTTGGCGCGTGGAGCGGGATCCCGTGGATCAGCAGGATCCCGGCCAGCGCGGGGACCAGGGCGCCCGCGAGGGAAAGCTCCTTGGCCGTATCCGCGGACGGTTTGATCGCGTCGTGCCCGGTGGCCAGCAGCAGTACGGGGGCGGCCACGAACACCGCGAGCCCGCCGAAGAGGATTCCCCAGGCGGCACCCGGGCGGGTGCCGGTCTTTTCTGTCACCGGGCCAGGATCTTCGAAGCGGCGCGAGTCCGCGTCATCACTTCGGAGGACTTCAGCCGACCGCGATGATCTTTTCCAGGCTGCGCAGGCACAAGGTGAGGGCCTCGTGCTTCGGCGTCTTCTCCCGTGTGAGCTCCCAGGCGGTGTAGAGCAGGCTCCAGAGCAGTTGCAGCAGCCATTCCTTCGTCATCGCCGGATCGATCGAGCCCTCGGCGTGCCCGCGTTCGACGAGCCGCAGCAGGCGGCGGTCGTCGTCGCTCTCCTCCGTCCATTCGGGCCTGGTCACCAGGTCCGGCATGGTGAACAGCAGCTGGAAGATGTCGCCGTGTTCGAAGTACTCCTGGCACAGCCTCGCCAGCGCTTCCGGTGCCGGACCGTCGTCGGGCCGGGCCCGTTCGGTGCTCTGGGAGATCTTGTCGAGGGCGTCGTGGCTGATGGCGTCGATCAGGTCCGATCGCTCCGCGAAGTACCGGTGCACCGTGGTGCGCCCGACGTTCGCCGCCGCCGCGATATCCGCCAGCGTGGCGCTCGGTTGCTTGGTCAACGTCTCGATGGCCGCGTCCAGGATCGCGCGCCGGGTCCTCGCCCGGACACCCGTCTCGGTGACCACACCCTCACTCATGGCGGTACCGTACCTCGCTCCCGATATGGAACTCGGTTGACGATTTTAGAACACGCGTGTTCCATTAGGAACCATGAAGACTCCACGATTGAAGGTGCTGTGGTCGTTCGCACGGCCGCACAAGGGGGCACTCGCGATCGGCCTGGTACTCGCCCTGCTCGGTTCGGCGACCGGTCTCGCCACGCCCATGGTCACGAAATGGGTGCTGGACTCGCTGGGCTCGTCGGCGTCGCTGGCCGGCCCCGTGCTGGCGCTGCTCGGCCTGATGGTGGTCGGCGCGGTGATCTGGCTGGTGCAGTGGATCCTGCTCGGCACGGTCGGCGAGCGGGTGGTGCTGAAGGCCAGGGAATCCATGGTGCGGCGGTTCTTCCGCGCGACGATCCCGGCGATCACGAAACGGCCGACGGGAGAACTGGTCACCCGCGTCACCTCGGACACGGTGCTGTTGCGCGAGGCGGCGTCGTCCAGCGTGATCGGCCTGATCAACGGCGTGGTGATGCTCGTCGGCACGCTGGTGTTGATGAGCGTGCTCGACCTGGTGCTGCTGGCGACGACGGTGGCGGCCGTGCTCGTGGTGATCGCGTTGTTCACCTGGCTCATGCCCGCCATCGCGAAGGAACAGGAGAAGGCGCAGGATCGGGTCGGCAGGCTCGGCGGCGTCCTCGAGGGCGCGTTGCGGGCGATCCGCACGGTGAAGGCCAGCCGGGCCGAAACCCGGCAGGCCGACCGCATCCTGGTCGACGCGGAAGCCGCCACGGCGCACGGCGTTCGCGCGGTGCGGCGGGAAGCCGTCGCCTGGGTGGTGGCCTGGACGGGTATCCAGGCCGCGACGTTGGTGATCCTGGGTCTCGGCGCCTGGCGCGTCGGCGCGGGCCTGCTCGAGGTGTCGAGCCTCATCGCGTTCCTGCTGTACGCGTTCGCGCTGATGGAGCCGATCACCGAACTGAGCCAGAACATGACCGCGCTGCAGGCGGGGATCGCCGCGGCCGGGCGGATCCGGGAGATGGACGCGCTGGAGGTCGAAGAGGACCAGGCGCCCGCGAGGGCGGCGTCCACGGGTGCCCACGACGGTCCGGTGCTCGAACTGCGCGGCGTGACCGCGGGTTACGGCGGCGACCCGGCGCTGCGCGACGTTTCGCTGGCGATCCCGAGGCGCGGGCACACCGCGATCGTCGGGCCGTCCGGCGCGGGCAAGACCACGATGCTGTCGCTGATCATGCGGTTCGTGCGGCCGGAGTCGGGTGCACTGCTGCTGGACGGACGCGAGTACGCGGATCTGCCGTACGCGGACGTGCGGTCCCGGCTGGCCTACGTCGAGCAGGAGACGCCGATCGTGCCGGGGACGATCCGGGAGAACCTGCTCTTCACCCATCCGGACGCGACCGAGGAAGAGGTGCGGCGTGCGCTCGCCGAAGTCCGGCTGAGCGACAAGATCGCCGCACTCGAAGACGGACTGGACACGCCGCTTTCGTCGACCTCGGTGTCGGGCGGGGAACGCCAGCGGATCGCGCTGGCAAGGGCGATCCTGCGCACGCCGGACGTGGTGCTGCTGGACGAGGCGACCGCGCAGGTCGACGGCCGGACCGAGAGCGCGATCCACGACTGCATCCGGCGGCTGGCCCGCGAGGGTGCCGTGGTCACCGTGGCGCACCGGCTGTCCACCGTGATCGACGCGGACACGATCGTGGTGATGGAGGAGGGCCGCGTCCGGGCGAGCGGAAGCCACGAGCACCTGCTCGCCACCGACACGCTGTACCGGGAACTGGTGGAGGCGCTGAGGATCGCGGGTGAGGCCGCTCCGGTACCCGGCTGATCTCAGGCGGGGACGGCGCGGACGCCCGGCGGCATCTCGCGGTTGACCTCGTCGAGCCGGCCAGCGACGGTCCGGCAGGGTTCGCAGTCCGCCAGATGCGCGGCGATCAGATCCGCGCGGCGGCCCGGCACGCCGCCGCGCAACCACGCGCCCATCCGGCGCCGCGCTTCCTGGCAGCACGGCGTTCCCGTCTCGGGGACCTGCGCCTGCAGGAAGGCCTGGCGCAGTCCTTCGCGGGCCCGCAAGGCGAGGACGGAGGCGCCGTTGGGCGACACACCCAGCAGCGGCGCCACCACCTTCGGGGAGTCGCCCTCGGCTTCGGTCCGCCACAGCACGGTCCGCCAGCGGCCGGGCAGCGCGCAGTACGCGGTCCATGCCAGCCGGGCGTTCGACCGGAGGATGACGAGTTCTTCCGTACCCACGACTCCGGCGGCCTCTTCGACCGCCGGGGTCGTGCCGTACAGCTCGACCCGTTTGTGGTGATGGCTCCACTTGGCCGCGAGATTCCGGATGGTGACCGCGAGATAGGGACGGAGGTTTTCGCGGGGCCCGCCGCCGTCGCGGATGACGCTCAGGACCCGCACGAAGGCTTCGGCCACGAGGTCGTCCCGCTCGGCGGGGTCGGCGACCCAGCCCGCGGCGATCCGGCGGAGCGGCTCGGCGTGCCGCCGGAAAAGTGCCTCGCCGGCGGCGATGTCACCGGCGCGGAAGGCGTCGAGCAGCGTGGCGTCCGCTGTGGTGTCGTCGACGTCAGTCCTCATCGCGGTCTCCCGAAGTAACGGGTACGGCAGTGTACCGGTAACCGGGCCCCGGATAAACTCCGGGGGATGACGCCTGAAGCCGACGCGCCGCGGCCGGATGGCCGGGCGGCGCGCTGGGCGGGACAGCGGGAGCGCCGCCGACGGGAATTCGTCGACGCGGCGCTGCGCGCGATCGCCGAGCACGGTCCGGAGGTCTCCACCGAACAGATCGCCGACGAGGCTGGGGTGGCGAGAACCCGGGTGTACAAGCATTTCGACGACGCCGCCGACCTGCAGCGTTCGATCGCCGACCGCGCCGTCCGCCTCATCACCGCCGAACTGGCGCCGCTGTGGGACCCGAGCGGGACGCCGATGCAGCTGATCACCATCGCGGTGGGCGCGCACACCGGCTGGCTCGCCGAACACGGGAACCTCTACCGCTATCTCGCCAGGCACTCGCAAGCCGGGCGCCGCGGCGGCGACGCCATCACCGACGTCAGGACGGCGATCGCCCGGCAGCTCTCCGTGCTGTTCGAGCACTACCTCGACACCTTCGACCTCGACGGCCGGATCGCCGAACCGCTGGCCTTCGGGCTGGTCGGCCTCGTCGACACGAGTGCCGCGCGCTGGCTGGAGAATCCGGGCGGACTCGAACTACCGGAGCTCGCGAGCCAGCTGGTGCGGTGGATCTGGCGGGTCATCGACGACACGCTCCGGGAACGCGGGGTCGAGCTCGACCCGCATTCGCCGCTGCTCGTGCCGGGCGGCTGAGCGCTCAGGATGTGGGAGCGGGAATGAAAGCCGGCCAGCGGGTGTCGGAGCGATCATGGCCACCCCTTTCGACGACCCCGCGTGGGCTTCGCTGACCGGCCCGCACGCCCACTTCGCGGAGCGCTCCGGCCAGGTCCTGCGCTACCAGGTGGACGTCGCGCCGTTCTTCGCCCTGCCGCCGGAGCCGGACGACGGCGTGTGGGCGGATGTCGCCGCGCTGGCGGGGCCCGGTCAGACGGTCACCGTCCACAACGCGCTGCCCGTCCCCGCCGACTGGGAGGTCCTCGGCAGGATCGCCGGAGTCCGGCTGGTCGACGTCGCGCTCGAAGCCGCCGAAGATCCCGAAGCGGTCGTGCTGGGACCCGACGACGTCCCGGAGATGCTCGAGCTCGTCGAGCGGACCAAACCGGGCCCGTTCCGGAAGCGGACCATCGAATTGGGGACATATCTGGGAATCCGGCGCGACGGCGAGCTGATCGCGATGGCGGGGGAGCGGATGCACCCGCCCGGCTGGACCGAGATCAGCGCCGTCTGCACCGACCCGGCGTATCGCGGCCAGGGACTGGCGACCCGGCTCATCCGCGCGGTGGCGGCGGGGATCCGGGCACGCGGCGAACACCCGATGATGCACGCGGCGGCGACGAACACCTCGGCCATCCGGCTCTACGAATCGATCGGCTTCGAAGTGATCCCACGCCCGGACTTCGTGATGGCCCGGGTCCCCGGCTCCTTGTGAAGACACGCTAACGAGGGATTTCAGAAACTCGCGATGGACTGAACAGCACGGGCGGGCCAGACTTCGCGCCATGAAGGCATTGGTCAAAGCCGACCGAGCACCCGGGCTGGAACTCACCGACGTTCCGGACCCCGCCGTCGGCCCCGGCGACGTCGCCGTCCGCGTGCTGCGCGCCGGGATCTGCGGTACCGATCTGCACATCGACTCCTGGGACGACTGGGCGGCGCGCACCATCGCCGCGCCGCTGGTCATCGGCCACGAGTTCGTCGGCGAGGTGGTCGAGATCGGCCGTTCGGTGACCACGGTCAAGGTGGGCGACCTCGTCAGCGGCGAGGGACACCTCGTCTGCGGAAGCTGCCGCAACTGCAAGGCCGGGCGGCGTCACCTGTGCGCCAGGACCAAGGGCCTCGGCGTGCACACCGACGGTGCCTTCGCGCAGTACGCCGTCCTGCCCGAGATGAACGCCTGGGTGCACCGCACCAAGGTCGACCTCGACATCGCCGCGATCTTCGATCCGCTCGGCAACGCCGTGCACACCGCGCTGTCCTTCCCCGTCATCGGCGAGGACGTGCTGGTCACCGGCGCCGGCCCGATCGGCATCATGGCCGCCGCCATCGCGCGGCACGCGGGCGCGCGCAACGTCGTCGTCACCGATGTCAGCGAGCACCGCCTCGAACTGGCCCGCAAGGTCGGCGTCGACCTCGCGCTGGACGTCTCCTCCGCGACCATCGCCGACGCGCAGGAGCGGCTCGGCATGGCCGAGGGCTTCGACGTCGGCATGGAGATGAGCGGGCGGCCCGAGGCACTGCGCGACATGATCGCGAACATGTCCCACGGCGGGCGCATCGCGCTGCTCGGCCTCCCCGCTTCCGACGTGTCGGTCGACGTCGCGTCCGTGGTGCTCAAGATGATCCAGCTCAAGGGCATCTACGGGCGCGAGATGTTCGAGACGTGGTACTCGATGTCCGTCCTGCTGCAGGCCGGTCTGGACATCTCGCCGGTGATCACCCACCGGTTCGGCTACACCGAATACGAGAAGGCGTTCGCGACGGCCAGGGAAGGTCGCTGCGGCAAGGTCATTCTGGACTGGACGGAGAACTGATGTATGGCGCGATGCGCGACGACCTCAAGGCCGGGCTCGCCGAGATCCGGGAAGCCGGACTGTACAAGGGCGAGCGGGTGATCCAGGGGCCGCAACGGGCTTCGGTCAGCGTCGGCGACGGCGACGTCCTCAACTTCTGCGCCAACAACTACCTCGGCCTCGCCGACCACCCCAAGCTGATCAAGGCCGCGCAAGAGGCGCTGGACCGCTGGGGCTTCGGCATGGCGTCGGTGCGGTTCATCTGCGGGACCCAGCAGCCGCACAAGGAACTCGAGGCGAAGCTGTCGGAGTTCCTCGGCACGGAGGACACGATCCTCTACAGCTCCTGTTTCGACGCCAACGCCGGGCTGTTCGAGACGCTGCTGACGGATCAGGACGTCATCATCTCCGACGAGCTCAACCACGCGTCGATCATCGACGGCGTCCGGCTCTGCAAGGCGAAGCGGATGCGCTACCGCAACCGTGACGTCGCGGATCTGGAGGCCAGGCTGAAGGAGGCGTCCGGCGCGCGGTACCGGATGATCGCCACCGACGGCGTGTTCTCGATGGACGGCTACCTCGCGCCGCTCGACGAGATCTGCGAGCTGGCCGAGCGTTACGACGCGCTGGTGATGGTGGACGACTCGCACGCCGTCGGCTTCACCGGCCCGACCGGCCGCGGTACGCCCGAGCTGTTCGGCGTGCAGGACAAGGTCGACGTGCTGACCGGCACCCTCGGCAAGGCGCTGGGCGGCGCGAGCGGCGGCTACACCTCGGGCCGCGCGGAGATCGTCGAGATGCTGCGGCAGCGCTCGCGGCCGTACCTGTTCTCGAACTCGCTGGCGCCGTCGATCACCGCGGCCGCGCTCGCCACGCTTGAACTGCTGGACTCCTCCAGCGATCTGCTGAGCAAGCTGCGCGCCAACACCGAGCTGTTCCGGCGCCGGATGACCGAAGCGGGCTTCGACCTGCTTCCGGGTGAGCACCCCATCATCCCGGTGATGATCGGCGATGCCGCCAAGGCGGGCAAGATGGCGGATCTGCTGCTCGACCAGGGCATCTACGTGATCGGTTTCTCGTACCCGGTGGTGCCGCACGGTAAGGCCCGGATCCGGACGCAGATGTCGGCCGCGCACTCGACCGACGACGTCAACCGGGCCGTCGACGCGTTCGTGACGGCAAGGTCCATGATGGACGAATGATCGATCCGCGACGGCTGCGCGTGCTGCGTGCCCTCGCCGACCACGGCACCGTGACGGCGGCGGGTCAGGCGCTGCACCTGACGCCGTCCGCGGTCTCGCAGCAGCTGGCCGCCCTCGAAGCCGAGTGCGGCCAGCAGCTGCTCCGCCGCCGGGGCAGGCGGGTCTCCCTGACCCCGGCGGGTGAATTGATGGTGGTGCACGCCAACGCCGTCGCCGCCGAACTGGAACGGGCGCAGGCCACGCTCGCCGCGCTCGATTCCGGTGTCCAGGGCATGGTGCGGCTGGCGAGTTTCGCCTCCGCGATCACGATGGTCGTGGCGCCGGCGATCGCCTCGCTACGCGCCGGTTCGCCCGGGGTCACCATGCAGGTGCAGGACGTCGAGGGGCACGCGAGCATTCCGCTGCTGCTCGACGGAGAGGTCGACCTGGCGATCACCGAGGAGTACCGGCTCTCGCCACGGACGGATGAAAGCAGGCTCACCCGGTTCCCGCTGTACGTGGAGCCCTTCGACGTCGTGCTGCCCACCACGCACCGGCTCGCCGGAGCGTCCGAAGTGGACATCGACGAACTCGCCGACGACGAGTGGATCGCGCCGAAACCCGGGAATCCCTGCCGTGATGTGCTGATGATCGTGTGCGCCAATCCGGCGATCCGGCACGTCTCCGACGATTTCCACGCGATCACCACCCTGGTCGCCGCCGGCGAAGGCGTGGCGTTGGTGCCACGCAACGCCTTCACCGCCGTTCCCGGTGCGGTCGCCGTCCCGTTGCGCGGTGAACCGCCGCTGCGCCGGGTGTTCGCCGCCGTCCGGCGGGGGAGCGCGGACCACCCCTTGCTCAAGACCTCGCTCGCCGCGCTGCTGGACGCGGCGCCCGGTCATGCGAATGCGGGCCGGGGGAGTCGCACTTAGGATCATCCTCACCTGCCGTCGAAGGAAAGACAGGGTGCGGATGCTCCAGATCGATGCCCTCACCTGGATCGTCACGATCGGGCTTGTGCTCGGGCTTCTGGCACTCGATCTCATCCTCGCGGCGGTGCGGCCGCACAAGGTCGGCTTCGGCGAGGCGGTGGCCTGGTCGATCGGCTACATCCTGGTCGCGGTGGCGTTCGGCGTCTGGCTGACACTGGCGCACGGTGGCGACTTCGGGCAGCAGTACTTCGCGGGTTACATCGTGGAGAAGAGCCTGTCGGTCGACAATCTCTTCGTCTTCGTGATCATCATGAGCACCTTCGCGGTCCCCGAGGAACACCAGCACAAGGTGCTCACGTTCGGCATCGTCGTCGCGCTGATCATGCGCGCGATCTTCATCGCCCTCGGCGCGACACTGCTTTCCTTGTTCTCCTTCATGTTCCTGCTGTTCGGGCTGCTGCTGATCTACACCGGCGTCCAGCTGTTCCGGCATCGGGACGAGGATCCGGACGTCGAGAACAACGTGGTGGTGCGGTCCGCGCGCCGTCTGCTGCCGCTCTCGACCGAGTACGACGGCGGCAAGCTGACCACCCGGGTGGAGGGAAAGCGTGTCGGCACGCCGCTGGTGGTGGTGCTGCTCGCGATCGGCGGGATCGACCTGCTGTTCGCGCTGGACTCGATCCCCGCGGTCTTCGGGGTCACCGATGAGCCGTATCTGGTCTTCGCGGCCAACGCGTTCGCCCTGCTGGGCCTGCGGGCGCTGTACTTCCTCGTGAAGGGCCTGCTCGATCGTCTGGTGTACCTGTCGGCCGGGCTCGCGGTGATCCTCGGCTTCATCGGGATCAAGCTGATCCTGCATTGGGCGCACGTGGACATCGACGAGCGTGTGCCGGAGATCTCGACGCCGGTCAGTCTGTCGGTGATCATCGGCATCCTCGTCGTGGTGACGGTGGCGAGCCTGCTCAAGACCCGCAAGGACCCCTCCGCCAAGGCGCATCCGGGCTCGCTGCGCGGCTCCCGTCCCGAAGAGGACTAGCGCCAGCCTCGTTCGAGGAGATCGAAGATCCTCTCGACGTCCTCTCGCGGATTCTTTCGGCCTCGGGTGAGTGCCGGGATGTCCAGGACGAAGCGGGCGAGCGCGCGGCAGGCGACGTCTTCGGAGCCGACGCCGGTCTCCTCGGCGATGGCGGTGCCGAGGGCCGCGGCGTGCCGGGTCCACATGCGCTCGCCGTACTCCTGGAGAGCGGGGGTGCCGTTCACCAGCGCGGTGAACTCGGCGTACTGGGGGTGCGTCGTGATCGGAAGCCAGGTGGCGAGCACGTATTCGCGCAACGCCTCGACGATGCTCTGGCCCTCTTCGCGTTCCCGGACGGCGGCGACCAGGCGTGCCTCGCGGTCTTCCGACTTGTCGAAGACCAGCGCTTCCTTGCCGGGGAAGTGCTTGAACAACGTCGTCGTCGAGACGTCGGCCGCCTCGGCGATGTCACGGATGCTGACCTGGTCGTAGCCGTGCTCCAGGAAGAGGCTCAGCGCGGCGTCCGCCAGTGCCTGGCGGGTTGCCGCCTTCTTGCGTTCACGCCGTCCCGGTGTCTCCATGGGCATACTCTATCGCATGAGTTGTCGCAGTCACTAAGTTGACTCGTTGCACTTTTTAACTCGTTCTGCTTTTCTGGCTGCATGACGATCAGCATCATCGGAGCGGGCCCGGGTGGCCTGACCTGTGCCCGCATCCTGCAGCAGCACGGCATTCCAGTGAAGGTCTACGACCGCGACCCTCACCCCGGTGCTCGAAACCAGGGCGGCACCCTCGACCTCCATGTGGATGACGGACAGCTGGCCCTGCGCGAAGCCGGCCTCCTCGACGAGTTCTTCGCGCTCGCCCGCCCGGAAGGGCAGGAGATGCGCAAGCTGGATCCCGCCGGACGGCTATTGGCGCACCATGTCCCGGCCGAGGGGGAGCTGTTCAAGCCGGAGATCGACCGGGGTCAGCTGCGTGGCCTGCTTCTCGACTCGCTGAAGCCGGACACTGTCCACTGGGGACGGGCCCTGGACCGTGTCGAAGCTCCTGGGCTTCTGCGGTTCACGGATGGCGCGACGGTCGAGACGGACCTGATCATCGGCGCCGACGGCGCGTGGTCGCGGGTCCGTCCGGCGGTGTCGGCGGCCGTGCCCGAATACACCGGCATCACCTTCCTGGAGGCATGGTTCGACGATGTCCGGACCGCGCATCCCGAAATCGCCGAACTCGTCGGCCAGGGCAGCGCGATGGCGGCCGACGGCGAGCGGTGCCTTTTCGCTCAGCGCAACAGTGGTGACCACATCCGGGTCTACATCATCCAGCGAATGCCCGCGGACTGGGTCTCCGGTGGCGGCACCTCGGAGATCCGTGCTCGGCTGCTCGACGCGTTCTCCGGCTGGTCGCCGTCGCTGTTGCGGATGATCACCGACAACGACGGGCCTTACGTCGATCGGCCGTTGTACGCACTGCCCGTTCCGCATACGTGGAAGCACAAGCCGTGGGTGACCTTGCTCGGCGACGCCGCTCACCTGATGCCGCCGCTGGGTGTCGGCGTCAACCTGGCCATGCTCGACGCTTGCGAACTCTCCCTGGCGCTGGCTGGTTCGGCCAGTTCGAGTGAGGCTGTCGGGGTTTATGAGGCGACGATGCTGCCGCGGTCGGCGGAGATCGCGCGACGGCTGGAGAACGGTGCACAGGGGTTGCTTGATGTGGATTAGCGTTGTTTCTGTTGTATCGCAACGTTTTCAGAAACTGTCGGTGGTCGGTTGTACGTTCTGGGTGTGGACACACTCAACGCCACTGTGGCGCTACTCAAGGAAATCACTTCGTCTAAATTTTTGAAGGAGGTCAATGCTTCGCTGGATTCGCTGGGAGACGACGATGCCGTGGCTGCGGCTGTTGCGGCGTCGGAAGGGATCGCGCGGTTGGAGGCTGTTCGGTTCCGCGCTTTGGGGCGGTTGAGCCGGCATCGCGAGGGCGCCCCTAGTGTGGCGCAGGAGGTCGCGTTTGCTCTGTCCGTTGTGGACGGACACGCTGCCGGATTGGTCTCCACCTCCGAGGCGTTGACCACCCGACTGCCCCGCACGCTGGGTCTCCTGGATGCCGGGAAGGTGGGTGGTTTCGGGGCGATGAAGGTCGCTGCGGCCACTGCCTGGCTCTCCGACGACGACGCCCGCGCGGTGGATGCGGTTCTGGAGGGCCGACTGCCGGGCCGGAACTCCGATCAGATCCGGAAAGCGGCTAGTCACGCGGCGATGATGGCCGACCGCGACGGCGCGGCTCGGCGTACCGAACGGAACCGCAGCGGACGTCGCTTGACGGTGCGTCACGGTGAGACCGGAGTGGCCTCCATCGAAGTCGAAGACGGCCCTGTCGAGAAGGTGGCTGCCGCGTATACGCGAATCGACCGTGAAGCCCGCGCGCTGCGGGCCGGTGGGGAGACGCGCACGCTGGATCAGTTGCGTGCCGATGTGGCTCTTGATCTCTTGCTGGGCGGGCAGGGCGGGAAGAGTGAACGATCCGAGGTGTTCCTTTACATGGACTTGAACACCTACCTCGGACTGAACGACGATCCCGCCGAGATGGCGGGGCATGGCCACATTCCGGCGTCGTTGGCCCGGGAGATCGCCGGCGGGCCGAACACGGTGCTGCGGCGGATCATCACGGATCCGTTGTCGGGGCAAGTTCTCGATCTCGGCCGGAATCGGTATCGGCCTACCGCCGGTCTCGGTGAGTTCGTGCGGGTGCGGGATCGTGAGTGCCGAAGACCCGGCTGCCACCGCGTCGCCCAAGCTTGCGACCTCGACCATTCACTGCCCTGGCAATTCGGCGGCCACACCGCCGATACCGAGCTCATCGATCTGTGTCGCCGTGACCATCGTTTGAAGGACGAACCTGGCTGGAACTACCGGCTGGATTCCGATGGAACTCTCACCATCACCACGCCTACCGGGCAGCGGTATGACAGTTCGCCTCCACCGCTGCATGACCCCCGCGCTGAGGAGCCGCCACCTTTCTGAGTCGTCGTCGGAAAATGGCGAGAACGACGTGGCTGGTGGGAGCGGACAGTGGCGTCATCGGGACCGGTTGCCGAGAATCGGCGACGGTTTGTGAGGGCGGTTTTCCTTCCTGGTCGGTTCCGGACGGTGGGTTCGTGTTCGCGCGGTGTCGTCGCCGAAAAGCGGCTACGGTGCTCACAATGTCGCGGTTCCGGTAGTCGGTTTCGGTTCTTGCGTGAGTCGCGCCACGATCGGTGGCGAGAACAATCCCCGAGAGGCCCGAAGCAGGGTTACGACAGCTCGCCTCGCCATGACTCAAACGCCGACACCACTCTGAGCCGTGGCCAGAAAACGGCCACCGGTTGTGTTGCCGGAATTCGGCGACAATCGTGCCGGGCCGCGCGTGACTTGCCGAAATCCGGCAACGGCCGGACCGCCCCCCACCAACTACAAGCCGATCGACGAATAGCCGGGTGCGAGTGCGATGGCCGGCGCGCCCAGGAGCCAGCCGACGAGCGGGCGCATCAGGAACCCGACCGCGAACACGACGGCCATCGAAAGCAGCGGCGCCGTCAGGTTTCCTTCGCTCCTGGTCTACCCGAGGAAGTCGCTCACCAGGTCGCTCGATTCGGGACGGCACTCGTCGAAGTAGGCGTGCCGCGCCCCGGCGAAGAGATGCATCCGCGCGCCGGGAATCCGATCCGTCAGCAACGGCGCGTTCGCCACGGGTGCGAGCAGGTCGTCGTCGCCGTGCAGGACCAGGGTGGGCGCGGTGATCTCCGGAAGCACGTCCCAGGCGTCGTGGGTGTTGCTCGCGACGAGATGCCCGCGAACCGCGTGCGGCGGCATACCGTGCGCGCCCAGCACGCGGTACGGACCGGGATTGGCCGCGCGCCAGGCGGGCGTGTACATCAAGTCCGTCAGCGTCTCGCGGGCCTCTGCCGAGGAACGCCGAGCCAGGGCCAGCCGCACGTCGTTCGAGCGCTCGACCCCGTGCTTGCCGCCCGGCGTGGTGCAGCCGAGGACCAGCCGCCGCACCCGATCGGGATACCGCGCGGCGACCCACTGCGCGACGCGCCCGCCCATCGAAGTGCCGTAGACATCGGCCTCGCCGACCCCGAGTTCGTCGAGCACGGCGATCACGTCGTCCGCGAAACCCGTTGTGGAGTAGGCGGAATCGGGTGCGTCACTGGCGCCGGTGCCGCGATAGTCCATGGTGATCGTGCTCGGGAAATCCCCGCGGGTGCGGTCCCACCACGTGTGGTCGTTCGCCTGCCCGGCCAGCAGTACGAGCGGCCGGCCCGTGCCGTGCCACTGGTAGGCCAGCCGGGTGCCGTCGGCGGCGACGGCGTGGCCGGTGCGGGGGAGCGTGCTCATTCTTCTCCTGTTCGGTCTTCCCAGAGCCGCGCCGAGGGCCACTCGCCATCGCGCACGGTCCGGTGGATCTGCCGGGTCAACGCCCGGACGACGGCATCGACGGCGGGCGTGACGCGTCCTGTCCTCGGCGTGCCGAGGACGACGGTCCGCCATATCTCCGGTTCGCATACCGGAGCCGCGCGGCGACCTCGGCGAACGGGACGGGGCGTGCGGGATCGAGCCCGGCCGAAGGGGGAGCGACCGCCCAGAGCCGTTCGCGGACCAGCGGACGGACGTTGAGCGACGGTGTACTGGTCAGGTCGTAGAGCAGGCTCACGTCGACGTCACCGTCTTCGATCCACCGCTGAAGATGCCCGGAGTACGCGGTGAGCAGTCGCAATTCGACGCCCGGATGCTCGCACAGCACGTCCGTCGTCAGCGGCGCGGCGAGCCGTTCGGCGGTGCTCTCCAGCAGGCCGACCGTGACGATCCCGGTGATCCAGGTGCAGCAGCTCGGCCGCGTGGGTCACGCTGCCGGCTCCGGCGACCGTCACCAACGCCTTGAGCTGCTTGAAGTCCACCGCCGTCCCTTCATATCGCGGACCGGTACGCGGCTGTCACGATTCGTCTCATCATCGCTCATGATGATCCCATGACCGAGGAAGAGGCCGAGATCGTCGCGCGGGAGCTCGACCACTTCCGCGACGCGCCACTGATGATCGTCGGCAAGGGCACGCCGCGCGGGTGAGCCATTCCGACCAGCCGGATGACACCGACGGGCCCTGGTGGGGCCCGCCGGGCGGCGGTAGCGTTCCGGGCGGACTTTTCGTTACGGGCGAACGGAAAGGAGGCGTGGTCGGCGTGCACGAACCAAGGGTGACGGAATTCGCGACCACCGATCCGGAACAGGCGTGTGCCCTGCTCGCCGAGACCTACCGCGACAATCGCCTGCGGGTCCGCGGCAGTGCCGAAGGCTACCGTTTCGAGCACAACCGCTGTGATCTCGGGGAGCTGCATTTCGACTCGCTGCACAACACGCTGACCACGGAGGTCTTCGTCCAGCCGTTGGGAAGGATGGTGCTGTTGCGCGTGCTGGACGGGATGCAGGAGCTCGACGACGGGATCAGCGACCGCAGGCTCGGTCCGGGAGACGTGTTCGCCGGCCCGCATCCCGGCCGCGAGTACCGGACGGAGCTGCACGGCACGCGGCTGCAGATCACCGGGATCGACCTCTCGCTGTTCGGCGGAATCGACCCGGCGCCCGTGGTGGAGCGGTTGTGTTACGAGCCGGTGAGCCCCGGGAAGGCCCGGCGATGGTGCCGGACCGTCGACTATCTGACCGCCTTGTTCACCGAGCCGGGCGTGGAGAACGGCCCGCTGGTGCTCGGCGCGGCGGGCAGGCTGATGGCGGCCATGGCACTCGACACCTTCACCACGGGCGCGGGCGAAGACCGCCCGCGTGACCGCCGGGACGCCGTTCCGGAGACCCTGCGCCGCGCGGTCGCCTTCCTGGAGGCGAATCCGGACCTCGACCTCGGGGTCGCCGACATCGCCCGCGCCTGCCGGGTCTCGGTACGGGCACTGCAACTGGCGTTCCGGCGGCATCTGGACACCACGCCCATGGCCTACCTGCGCCGGGTCCGGCTCGACCTGGCCAGGGCGGACCTCCGCGCCGCCGCATCCGGTGACGGCACGACGGTGACGAGTGTCGCGGCGAAGTGGGGTTTCCTGGACGGCAGCCGGTTCAGCGCGCAGTACCGCGCGGCCTTCGGCGAACCGCCCAGCCACACCCTCCGGAATCACTGAGGGTTCGTTTTCGTCGGTGCCGGTGTGCGTTCCGGGCGCTAGACCCGGCTGTCCGGACCCTGTTCCATAAACGTGGCACCAGTACCGCCCAGACCCCGCTTACTGGTGTGTCGCGATCCCGTCGTACATCACCCGGCGGACCGCCCGGCTCATCGCGGCCTGCCGCTCCGGTGACGGATCGCGCAGTTCGGACAGGATCGACGCGAGGATCATCCCGTTGATCGCGCGGGCGGTGGAGTCCACGTCCAGGTCCTCGTGCAGATACCCGAGGCGGACGCCGTGGTGCAGATAGCCCGCGGTCAGCTCGGCGGCGGTCTCGTAGAAGTCCAGCACCCGTTCCCGCATCTCGGCGTCGATACCCGCCGCTTCGAGCAGGAGGAACCGGGCCATCCGCGGGTCGCTGCCGAAGATCCGGGCGAGCGCGTCGCCGATCCGCGCGCTCTGCTTGCGGTACTCGGCCAGGCTGCTGACCGCGTCCGGCGCGTTGTCCGCGGCCAGCGCGCCGACCACCTTCTCGACCAGGTCCGTGATGACGTGGTCGACGATGTCCCGCTTGTTCTGGAAGTACCGGTAGAAGGTGCCGTGCCCGATGCCCAGCCGGGCGGCGATATCTGCGATCCCGGTCGCGTGGTAGCCCCGCTCGGCGAAGCAGTCGAACGCGGTCTCCACGATCTCGCGCCGTAGTTCCTGCTTCTTCCGTGCGGCCCTGCTGACCGGGATCTCCGTCGTCATCCCGCCAGCTTATTGCCTGACGCGTTCAAATGACATACCGTTCCGGAAATGACACGTCATTCCGCTAGGGCGCTGGTGCTCGGCTGCGGCGGGACCTTGGGGTTCGCCTGGACGGCCTCCGTCCTCGACGCGCTGCACACCAAGGCCGGCTGGGACCCGCGGGAGGCGGACATCCTGGTCGGCACGTCGGCCGGCGCCGAAGCGGTGGCCATGCTCGGGGCGGGCATCCCGGCGAAGGCGATCCTCGACGCGGTGGCGGGCGCGCCCGGCGGTGACGCCGTCGTCGCCGCGCACGTCCGGCGGGTGCCGGGCCGGCTTCCGCCGGTGCCGTCTCCGCGTTGGCCGGCGGCCGGATTGGTCCGGGCCGCGCTGCGCCGGGACGTCGACACGCTCGCCGGTCTCGCGGGTCTCCTGCCCCGGGGCAGGGGCGACGCGAGCTGGCTGCGCGAACTCGGGGACGCGCTGGCGCCCGGCGGCTGGGTGCCGCATCCCGCGACCTGGCTGATGGCCGCGGACCTGACCGGGAAGCGGATCGCGCTCGGCTCCCCGGACGCGCCGCCTGCCCGCCTCGGTGAGGCGATCGCCGCGTCGTGGGCGATCCCCGGCTGGTTCCCTCCGTCCGTTGTGGACGGACGACCGCTGGTCGATGGTGGCACCGTGTCGCCGACCTCGGCCGATCTCCTGCTCGGCCACGACGTCGGCGAGGTCGTGCTGATCGCGCCGATGAGCAGCGAGGGCGGCGCGCCGGCGCGCGGCGCGGCCCGGCTGGAACGGCTGCTGCGGACGGCGATGACCAAGCGGGTCGACGACGAGGCGCGTCGGCTGCGCGCGGCCGGTGTCCGGGTGGTGCGGATCGAGCCGGGGCCCGCCGATCTCGCCGCCATGGGCGCGAACTTCATGGACGGACGGCGCCGGCAGCACGTGCTCGCCACGGCGACGAGGACGGCGCCCGGCCTGGTCGCCGACGCCTTCGAACGAGAAGGAGTACGCGCATGACCAAGTACCCGCATCTCGACCTTGACGGGGCGCATGTGGCGATCACCGGCGCGGGGCAGGGCATCGGCCGCGCGACCGCGGAACGTATGGCCGCCCTCGGCGCGCGCGTCTCCATCGGCGACCTCGACCTCGAAGCCGCGAAGCGGACCGCCGCCGACATCGGCGGCACCGCGCATCATCTGGACGTCGCCGATCCGGCGTCGTTCGCCGCGTTCCTCGGCGAGGCCCAACAGGCGAACGGACCGCTCGCGGTGCTCGTCAACAACGCCGGGATCATGCCGAACGGCGGCTTCCTCGACCTCTCCGACGCGCTGAACCGGGCGACCATGGAGGTCAACGTCTTCGGCGTCGTCCACGGCATGCGGCTGGCCCTGCCGGGCATGCTGGAACGCGGGCGCGGGCACATCGTCAACGTCGCTTCGCTGGCCGGGAAGTTCCCGGTGAAAGGGCTGGCGATCTACAACGCCAGCAAGTTCGCCGTCGTCGGGCTGACCGCGGCGACCCGGCTGGAGTACGCGCCGCACGGCGTGAGCGTCTCGGCCGTGCTGCCGTCGGCGGTCGACACCGCGCTCGCCTCCGGGCTCGACATGCGCCCGATCCCGAAGGTGAAACCGGGCCGGATCGCCGACGCCGTGGTGGATTCCGTCCGCACGCGTGCCGCCGAGATCGCCGTGCCCGGGTACGTCGGCGCGCTCGCCACCCTCGCGGCCGTGACCCCCGAACCGGCGCTCAACGCGTTCCGCCGTCTGGTGCGGGACGACCGGGCCCTGCGCCCCGATTCACCCGAGCGGGACGGTTACCGCGCCCGCCTCGACCAGGACACCCACCGGGAGGAAAACGCATGACCACGCAATACGACGCCGTCGTCGTGGGAGCCGGTTTCGGCGGGATGGGCGCGGCGATCCAGCTCAACCGGCTCGGCTACGACAACCTGCTCATCCTCGAACGCGAGTCCGACCTCGGCGGCACCTGGCATGTGAACCGCTATCCCGGGCTGGCCGTCGACATCCCGTCGGCCACCTACTCGTACTCGTTCGAACCGAATCCGCATTGGTCGCGGCTCTTCGCGCCAGGCGCGGAACTCAAGCGGTACGCCGAGCACGTCGCGGACAAGTACCGGCTGCGGCGCTACATGCGGTTCGGCTCGGTGGTCACCGGCGCGGTCTGGGACGAGATGGACGCGCATTGGAAGGTCTCGCTCGCCGACGGCGACCCGGTCACCGCCAAGTACCTCCTCACCGCCACGGGATTCCTTTCCCAGCCGAAGAAACCCGACATCGCCGGGATCGACACCTTCGGCGGCAAGGTCATCCACACCACCGCCTGGGACGACGAGTACGACCTCGCGGGCAAACGGGTCGCGGTGATCGGCACCGGCGCGACCGCGGTCCAGCTGATCCCCGAGATCGCGAAGGTCGCGCGGGACCTCACCGTGTACCAGCGGACGCCTATCTGGGTGAGCCCCAAACTGGACTTCCCGGTGCCGAAGGCGGTCCGGCGCGCGTTCGCCGCGCTGCCGTTCACCCAGCGGGCCGCCCGGCTGACCGGGACCGCGCTGCTGGAGCTGATGATGGTCTCCGGTGTGCTGCACTACAAGCAGCTGCCGATGGCGAACCGGCTCGGCAAGCTGTGGTGCCAGGCGCATCTTCGCCGTCAGGTGCGGGATCCGGGGCTGCGCGCGGAACTGACCCCGCGCTATTCGTTCGGCTGCAAGCGCCCGACGTTCTCCAACGAGTACTACCCGGCCTTCACGAAAGACCACGTGCATCTGGAGACGACGTCCATCGCGAAGATCGACAAGGCAGGGATCGAGACCGCGGACGGGCGGCGGCGGGATATCGACGTCCTGGTGCTGGCGACCGGATTCGACCTGTGGGAGGCGAACTTCCCGGCGATCGAGATCATCGGGCGCGGCGGCCGGGATCTCGGGAAGTGGTGGCGGGAGAACCGTTTCCAGGCCTACGAGGGCGTCGCGATCCCGAAGTTCCCCAACTTCATCTCGCTCAACAGCCCGTATTCCTACTCGGGACTGTCCTATTTCACCACCATCGAGACCCAGATGCGGCATATGGACCGGCTCTTCGGCGCGATGCGGCGGCGTGGCGCGACGGAGTTCGAGGTGACGAAGGAGGCCAACGACGCGTTCCTCGACCGGATGACCGAGCGCCTCGGCGACTCGATCTTCACACTCGGGAACTGCGCCCCGGCGAACAGCTACTACTTCAACCCGCACGGGGAGGCGACACTGCTGCGGCCGTCTTCCACGCTGAACGCGATCAAGGAGGCGCAGAGCTTCCCCATCGAGGACTACACGTTCGCGTAGGGTGCCGGGACCCCGCGCGGTCCCGGCACCCTTGGCACTTACTGCTTGCGGAGCCGCAGCGTGACGGCCGTGCCCGCGGCGGCGAGGAAGACCGCGCCGAGCGCGTACGGCCACCACGGCACCTCGGTGTCGCCCACCGGGGCGGCACCGTAACCACCGGCGGCACCGGTGCGGTCGTAGGTCGAGCCGGGCAGCTTGTCGCCGTAGCGGCTCTGCAGGGCTTCGCGGTAGGCGGCGAGCGACATCTTCTCGCCGGTCTTCGCCACCGACGAGCCGTCGAGGACGGTCACGGTGTCGCCGTCGACGGCGTACCAGGCGCCCGCCTGAGGTTCGCTCAGGAGGTAACCCTTGCCGACCTGCGCCGCGAGGCGCTTCTCGACGTCACCCGAGGCGACGTTGTAGACCGACCAGCCCGAGCCCTCGCGCTGCGACCACACGGTCGCGGCGTCGCCGTTGCCCAGCGTCGCCGGGGTGGCGACGTAGGCGAGTTCGGCCGGGACGGTGGAGGTGCCGGCGATGAAGGCGGCCGTCGGCTGGTACACCGCCACCGGTGTGCGCGGATCGGCCTTGGCGGTCTTGGCCGCGAGGGCCGTGTCCGCCTTGGCCGCACCGGGGAACTGCGCCTTGGCGAGCCGCTGGGTGGTCGCGTCACTGGTGACCACTGTGGACACCGCGGCGAGGTCGGCGGCGGTGGGTGCGCCGCTGGGGGCGTCGGCCGCGGAGGACTGGCCGCCGAGCGCCAGCGACAGGCCGAGGGCGAGGATCGTGGTGCCGAGGAAGGTTCGCTTCATGGTTTCAGTCCTTGATCCCGTAGACGGTGTGGGTCCAGGTGAACGAGTTGTTGGACCGGTAGGCGTTGTAGCTCATCTGGTTGTAACGGGGGCTTGAGCCCCACGGGTCGCCGTAGTACACCGTCGTCGCGCCATTGGTGTTGTCGTAGCCGTAGAGCACGTGCATGTGACCGCCGCCGTTGCGCCAGCCGATCCGCGTGCCGATCGGCTGCCGCGCGTCGACCTGGCTCTTGATGGAGGCGAAGCTCAGCGTCTGCCCCGAGGAGCTGTAGGTGCCGACGTTGCTGAACCCGAGCCAGCGGAACACGCGCTGCTGATCGCTCAGGTAGCCCTGGTTGTTCGCGCAGTCCGTACCGGATTCGTTGTGCGCGATCTGGCAGAACTTCGTCTGGGTGAGGCTGTGGCCCCACCAGGCGGCGATCGTGTTGCCACTGGCGTCCCAGCACCAGTTGCTCTTCTCCTGGGCCTGCATCCTGATCGGGATCGTGGTGGCCGCCGTGATGGCGGGTGCCGCGGTGGCGGGCGCCTGCAGGGCGACCAGCGCGGCGACACCGGCGCAGGCCGTGGCCAGCCCGCGCCTGAACGAGGTCTTCACCGTCGGAACACTCCTAACTGGATGGTCGAACGCGAAGCAAGCGCGGCTGCCACCCGTAAGGGAACAGGTGGGGACTTCGGCTACCCGAATGGGTGGTGGACCGGCGCGTGCAGGGGAATTGCGCTGTGGCGAAGTGACAGAGGGCACTGCGAACAGTCTGAGATTCACCCTCCGGTGGTCTCATGGCAAGGTTCGCGGCAATACCTAAGGGTCCGTATTGCCGATGCGGGGGTCGGTGTCACCGCAGGTCGTCGTCGCCCGATCGAGTTAACCGTGCGGCGAACTCGTGACTGCGGTGGTGTGGACCAGCGGAAAACGCACGGCCGATGGTCACTGTTCGTGTTCCCGCCTTTCGGCGGGTGTCCGCTCGGTATGGTCCCGAGCATGCCGACGATCGGTACGGCACCGGTGTTCGTGGCCCGCGACACCGAATTGGCCGAACTGGTGCGCGTCGCCTCGCGCCCGCCGTCGGTCGCCGTCGTCGAGGGCGAACCGGGGGTGGGCCGGAGCCGGCTGCTCGAAGAACTCGCCGCCCATCCCGTGCTCGCCTCGCGCGTGGTGTGGTCCGCCCGGTGCGGTTCGTTCTCGCGGCCTTGCCGTCTGGCGCCGTTGGTCGACGCGCTGCTCGAGAAGAGCGCCGTGGCCGCCGCCCACGCGGCTGGCTTCTCGCCGGTGACCGGTGTGCTGCGGCGGCTCATCCCGGAATGGTCGCCGTGGCTGCCGCCGTTCCCGGAGAACGCGGACGCGGAGACCGTCCGGCAGCAGGAGTTCCGGGCCGTGCGGGAGGTGTTGACGGGCTGCGGCCCGGCGGTGCTGGTGCTCGACGACGTCCATTGCGCGGACGACGACACGTGGGAATTCCTGCGCGGGCTCGCGGCTTCCCCGGCGGCGCCGCTGAGCGTGGTGGTCAGCGCGGCGATATGCGGGCCGCGGCGATTCCCGCCACTGCGCGGGACCGCCGCGCATCTCTCGCTCGCGGCGTTCACCGACGTCCAGGTGCGGACGTTGCTGGACGCCTCCTTCGGCCGCTGCGCGCCGGATTTCGCCGAAGCGGCGCACCGGCGGACGTCCGGGATCGCCGTCGACCTGACGGCGCTGGTCCAGAGCGTCGGCGACACGGCCGAAGCGCTTTCGGCGGACAGGCTGGCGTCGGCGACGGTGCCGCCGATCGTGCGCAGCCGGGTTTCCGGGCTGATGGAGGCGATCGGATCCGCCGCCAGGGACGTCGTCCGCGCGGCCGCGGTGCTGGGATCGCCCGCCGGTGAGCCGGATCTGGGCGCGGTCGCGGCGTCCGCGGGGATCGACGGCGCGATCACCGAAGCCGTGGAAGCGGGATTGCTGCGGGATCTCGGCCGCGGCCGCTATGTCGCGGGAAGCCCACTGATCGCCGAAGCGGTCTATGCCTTGCTTCCCGGGCCGCAACGGTGCGCGATGCACGGACGCGCCGCGGCCCGGCTCGCCGCGAGCGCCGAACCCTTCGCGTCGCTCATCGCCCGTCACGCGCGGCTGGCGGGCGACATCGCCGCGTGGACACAGTGGACCGGGGTCGCGGTCGACAACGCCGTCGAAGACGGCCGGACCGAGGAAGCGAGCCGTCTGCTCGAAGCGGCCTTGCGAGACGCGGATCTGCCGCGCACCGCCCGCGAATCGTTCGCCGTCCGGCTCGGCAGGGAACTGCCGCGCAGCATCGCGCACGCCGGCACGGTCCGGCTGCTGCGGGAGATCCTGCGCGAATGGCCGCTGAGCAAGGCCGCGCGCGGCGAGATCCGGGTCCACCTCGGACAGGTGCTGATCAACCAGGTGGGCAAGGTCGAAGCGGGCAGGCTCGAAATCGAACTGGGCGCGGCCGACCTCGGAAGGCGGCAGGCGCTGCTCGCCAGGGGGCTGGTCACCTTGGCGCTGCCGCATATCGGGACGGTCCCGGTCGAGGAGAACTTCCGCTGGCTCGACGAGGCCGAGCAGGTGAGCAAGGGGGAGCACGACGCCGGGCTGCTCGCCGCGATCACCGCCAACCGGCTTTCGGCGCGGATGCAGATCGCCGATCCGGAAGCCTGGCACGAGATCGCCGACCTGCCGCGGGCGCCGGAGTCGGCCGAGGTCTGCCGTCAGGTCGCCCGCACCTACATCAACCTGGCCGACGCGGTGGCGTGGAACGGGCACTACCCGGTGGCGCGGGCCTACCTCGCGACCGCGCGGCGGCTGATCCGCGACGACCACCAGCCCTATCTCGACGCGCTCGCCGACGGCACGGAGCTGCGTTTGGACCTCGCCATGGGGGAGTGGGCAAGCGTCGCGGAGAAGGCTCGCGCGATGCTGACACGGGTCGACAAGGACGGTTCGCTGGCGGCCGAGCCGCTGCTGGTACTCGGCTGGTACGAGTACGGACAGCACCGGCCGACCGCGGCTCTGCGCAGTTTCGACGCCGCGTTCGCGCTTTCCGCGGGCAGTGTTCCGGTGCAGGCGTCGGCGTACGCGGGCCGGGTGGCCGTCCACCAGGCGGGCAAGGATCTGCAGGCCGCCCGGCGCCTGGCCGAATTCGGCCTGGAAACCGTGCGCCGCAAGAACAACTGGGTCTGGGCCGCCGAGCTGATGCCGTTCGCCGTGCGCACCATGCTCGGGCTGGGACAGCACGTCGAGGCGCGGGAACTGCTCGCGGAGTTCCGGCAGGGCATCGACGGGAAGGACGCCCCGGTCGCCAACGCGTCGGCGTTGTTGTGCCGGGGCATGCTCACGCAGGCGCGTGGTGAGACACTCGCCGCCGGCGATCTGTTGCAGGGTGCCGCGCAGGCCTACGGCGCACTGCCGCTCCCGTACTTCGCGGCCTATGCCGACGAACTCGCCGCCGGGTGCTTCTCCGAAGCCGGGGTGCGGGAGCGTGCCGTCGCTTCCTTCACCACCGCGGAGACGACGTACGCGCGCCTCGGCGCCGCCGTGGACGCGCTCCGCTGCCGTCGTTCTTTGCGCCGCTGCGATCCGGAGATGCCCCGGCGCGGCCGCAAGGGTTACGGCGAAGCGTTGTCCCCGAGGGAACTCGAAGTCGCCCGGCTCGCCGCCCAGAACCTGACGAACCGCGAGATCGGGGAGCGGCTGTTCCTCTCGCCGAGGACAGTCGAGATCCACGTCGGACGAGCACTGCGCAAATTGGGATTACCCTCGCGCACCGTCCTGACCGCTGATCTGCTCAGCGACATTCCCTAAGGGCACGTATTCGTCGATTCGCTGGGTACGACGAGAGAAACCGCAGGTCAGTGGCGTTTTCTTTAAATAGTGGGGCGAGCACCGTATTCCACTATTGTTCCGCTTCCGCCGTCGATCGACAGTTGTCGGGCAGTCGCGATTTCCCGGAAAGGAAGCACCGTGAGCAGAAAACGGATCTTCGGCGTGGTCGCCCTGACCATGGCCGCGCTTGCGCCGGCGGCGGGTCTCGCCGGTGCGGAACCGGCCGAACCCCTTCGCGCCATCTCCCCGACCGACGCCGCGCCCTTGCCAACCGGCGGCGTCCACGGCCAGAGCATCGGCGGCTCGCCCGCGTCGGTCAAGGACTACCCGTATGTCATCGCCGCCCTGCGGGAAGGCGGTTCTCGGCCGAAGGGGCAGAGCTGCTCCGGCTCCGTCATCGCTCCGAGAAAGGTCCTGGTCGCGGCCCACTGCAAGGAGCTGGCTGGCGAGAAGAGTGTCCTTTATGGACTCGACGATCTGAAGAGCACGGGCGGCACACAGCTGAAGGCCGTCGACTACAAGGTCCACCCCAAGTTCACCCAGCCTTGGTACGGCTACGACGTCGCGGTGATCACCGTCGACGGTGACATCCCGGTGCCGCCCGGCGGCTACGCGAAGGTCGCCACCTCCGCCGACACCGGACTGGAGACGCCCGGCAAGGACGGGTTCAGCCTCGGCTACGGCAAGAAGGACATCAACGACACCACGCAGGACGTCACGCTGCACAAGCTGACCCTGCCGATCGTGAACGCGAGCCAGTGCACCGGCGTCGAGAACGGCGTCGACCCGAAGACGATGATCTGCGCCGGCTACTCCGACGGCCGCAAGACCGTCCTGCCGGGCGACAGCGGTGGACCGTTCGTCGTCAACGGCAAGGTCGTCGGCGTCACCTCCTGGAGCCGCAGCGATTTCCGCTGGTACAGCGTCTACAGCAGGCTCAACAACGACATGGGGGACTGGGTCGCCCAGCAGATCGGCGGCGAGCAGCCGGGTGACGTCTTCACGCTCGCGGCTTCGCCCTCGTCGGTGAAGGTCTCGCCGGGCAAGTACGTGTCGGCGAGTGTCACGAGCAAACCGGGCAAGAACGGTGCCGAGAGCATCACGCTCTCCGCGTCGGGATTGCCCGAGGGGGCCAAGGCCACGTTCCAGCCCGCCACGATCAAAGCGGGCGAAGTCGCCAAGCTGACCATCGAGACCGCCGCCGGGACCCCGGAAAAGGCCTACCAGGTCACGATTTCCGGGAAGGGGACCACCGACACGGCCACCGCGGGGCTCTCGCTCGCCGTCGGCGCGGGCGAACCTCCCGTCGGCGACCTGAAGGTGACGGTGAACCCGTCGTCCGGAACCGGCCGCGCGGGTTCGCTCGTGAGCGCCACCGTCACCGCGACCGGCGGCACGGGTTCGATCACGTTGTCCGCCAGCGGTTCCGGACTGCCGGTCAACCCGTTCTTCTCGCCGCAGACCGTTTCGAGTGGCGGCAGTTCGACCATGCAGGTCTTCGCGCCGTTCCAGCCGGGCACGTATCCGGTCACGGTGACCGCCAAGGACGGCGGCGGCAAGACCGCGACCACCACGTACACCCTCACCGTCCAGTGACCTTCGCCGAAACAGAGGTGACTTCCCATGCGTGACAAGACGAAAACGCTGCTGACGCTCGGTCTGCTGAGCCCGCTGCTCGCGCTCGGCGCCGGATCGGCCGTCGCCGCCGAAGCCGAGGGAGCGGTGATCCCGGCCAAGGAGCACTACGGCGACCAATACATCGTCGTCCTCCACGACGTCGCGGCGGCCGGACAGACGGCGTCCGCCGAACTGGCCAAGCGATACGGCGGGGAGGTCCGTTCGGTGTGGACGGCGGCTCTCCGCGGGTTCTCGGCCAAGAGCATGACCGCGGCCGAGGCGCGCAAACTGGCCGCGGACCCGTCGGTCAAGGCGGTGTACGAAGACGGCACCGTACGCGGCACCGGCACCCAGCAGAACCCGACCTGGGGGCTGGACCGGGTCGACCAGAAGAGCCTTCCGCTCGACAAGGCCTACACCTATCCGAACGAGGGCGCGGGCGTCACCGCGTACGACCTCGACAGCGGTATCAACCCGTCGAACCCGGAATACGAAGGCCGCGCCAGCCTCGGCAAGGACTTCATGGGCGGGGACGGCTCGGACTGCCACGGGCACGGCAGTCACACCGCGGGCACGATCGGCAGCAAGACCTACGGCGTCGCGAAGAAGGTCAAGATCGTCGGGCTGAAGGTGCTGGGGTGCAACAACTCCGGACCGGACTCGGGCATCATCGACGCCGTCGACTGGGTGACGGCCAACGCGAAGAAGCCCGCCGTGGCGAACATGAGCCTGACAATGGACGCCCCCGGGGTCGGGGACGACGCGGTGAAGCGGTCGATCGCGTCGGGTGTCGTGTACGGGGTGGCGGCGGGCAACGCCTCCACCGACGCGTGCAACACGAGCCCGGCCAGGGTGCCCGAGGCGATCACGGTCAACGCCTCGGACTCCGCCGACAACCGGTCCTCGTTCTCCAACTACGGTAGCTGCACCGACATCTTCGCGCCCGGCACGAACATCACGTCGCTGAGCCCGAGCAGCGGCGGCTCCGCGGGGATGAGCGGGACTTCGATGGCGACGCCGCACGTCGTCGGCGCGGCCGCGCTCTACCTGTCGGCCAACCCGGGAGCCACTCCGCAGCAGGTGCGGGACGCGCTGGTGAACGGCGCGACCGCGGGCGTCATCAAGAACGCGGGCAGCGGTTCGCCGAACAAGCTGCTGAACGTGTCGTTCATCGGCAGCGGCGGCCCCGGCCCGAACTGCGGGGCCAAGTCGAACACCACGCCGGTGTCCATTCCGGACGCCGGGGCGGCCGTGACCAGCTCCGTGACCCAGGAAGGCTGTGACGGCAAGGCTTCCGCGTCCTTGTCGGTCAAGGTGGACGTTTCGCACACCTACAGCGCCGACCTCGTCCTCGATCTGATCGGGCCGAGCGGCAAGGCCTACCGCCTCAAGAACTCGGGCGGTGTCGGCTCGGCCGAGGGCGTGCACCAGACGTTCACCGTCGACGCCTCCGCCGAAACGGCCAACGGCACCTGGAAGCTGAGCGCCCAGGACGTCTACCGGTTCGACACCGGCAGCATCGACGGGTTCACCGTCACGTTCTGAAGTCACTGAGACTCGCCGGCAGGGCGGGGAGGGAAACACCGGCGGGGCCGCTTCGGCGGTCCCGCCGGTGTCCGTTCGACTGGGGGTGTGGTGTCGCGCCGTCCCAGCCAGGCACGCCGCCGGGCTCGGCAAGCTGCGGCTCAGTGCGCCCAATCCCGATCGCGCCTCCTCACAAAGAAGCACCTTGACACGAAGGTGAGCCCACTGGCCCTCTGGCTGCATGATCCGCCGGATCTCGGGGACATCCCGCTCACGGTCGTGTCCGGCGGCCTCGGCGGCGGGATGAGAGCGCGGGCGAACGCGTCCCACGTCCACCGGGTGACCCTTTCGCCCGACGGCAGGCACGTGATCGCGGAGCGGTCCGGGCACTACGTCCCGAAGACCGAGCCGAGGTGATCGTCCGCGAGATCCTCAGGATGACGTGAGCGCCCGCCGCAGGTCTTCGTAGGTCGGGGCGAGCGTCCGGAGGGTCGCGGCGGCCCGTGCGTCGTCCTCGACGACGAGGTCGTACTGCAGGGAGCCGATCAGCCGCGCCTGCGTGGTGAGGAAGGCGGCCGCGGCTTCGTGGCCGACCCGGCGCAGGCAGGTCGCGGCGTCGTTCGTCCGCCGGGCGCCGAGGCGCACCACGAAATGGACGAGCAGCCCGCGCAGTTCCGGATCGCAGCCGCCTTCGATCCGGGCGGCGAGCGCGAGTGCGGCGTCGCCGTTGCCCACCGTGCCGGGCGGGAGCCCGGTGTCCTCTTCGCCGCCGAGCCGCCTGATCGCGCGGGGGAGCGCCGCGACGATCGCGGCTTCTTCCGAGACGACGGTGTGCCGCACGAAATTCGTCCGCATCGTGTGCGGTTTGCCGTAGGCGACGGTTTCGGCGAGCCAAGCGGCGGCGAAATCCTTCCGCGGGATCCGCGCGTACGGATATCCCTGCGGGTCGTGGGCGGTGACGGATTCGTCGTCCGCGCCGAGCGCGACCAGGAAATGGTCGGCGCCGATCGGGCCGGTCATTCCCGGCTGGTGGCGCAGGTGCCCCATTTCGACCGGGCCGATCAGGACCGGCCCGTCGGAAAGGCTCTCGGCGAGCCGGGCGAACGCGGCGTCCGGATCCGGTTCGCTCGTCGTTTCCGCGCTCCAGCCGAGGGCGTCGAGCGCCTCGCCGATGCCGAGATCGGGATCCCAGCCGAAGGCGTCGAAAAACGGCAGGGCCCCGCCGACCAGCTGCATGCCGAAGGGGCTGCCGGTCACGGTTTCGAGCACGTCGGGGCCGGGAGCCTCCGGGCCGAGCAGCATCGCGAGCGAATGGGTATGGCAATAGGGGCCGGAGCCGCGATAAGGAATTTCGATCACGCGTTCGACGATGCCCGATTTCCCGCCGAAACGCCACTCTCGCCTTCGTCCGTTGTGGACGGTGTTTCATCACCCGTCCGGGGGTTTCGGGGCCACTCAACGGGTTTTATCCAGGAGACACCGCTGCTCCCGCTTGCCGACGACGATCTTGCCGACCCAGGATGACCATCGATCGGGCTCGCTGTCCCCGCCGTCCTGACCTGGGCCGACGGGAGCGAGGGGTGAGGCGGAGGCGGCATGGCGGAACGTCGTGGGCGGAATCGGTGGCGCCGGGGCGTGGCAGTGCTCTCGGTGGTCGTCGTGGCCCTGCTGATGGGCGCCCCGCTGCCCGCGAACGCCCAGATCCAGCCGCGCGGAGCGGGGACTGAGCGGCCGATCGGGCCGGAGCCGGTGTACTCCGGGCTGGCGCACGGTGGCATCACGATGGCCGCCAACTCCGTCGTGCAGTGCGGCGTCGGCGTCGTCTGCAACGAGTCCGCGAGCAACGCGAGCCCGGTGTCGTGGATCAAGACCGACCCGGCGGCACCGGGCAACACCGCGTCCGCGGCGAACCTGAACGTCCCCGCCGGCGCGAAGGTGCTCAACGCCCGGCTGTACTGGCAGTTCAACCCGGTCGCCAGCAGCGGGACCTCCGGCGACGGGAGCCGGGGCAACCAGGTCTCCATCAAGGCCCCGGGTTCCGGCGCGTATCAGCGCATCACCGCCGAGACCTATGACTGGTTCCCGGCGACCACCACGGGCGGGGTCCCGACGCTGTACGCCTACGGTGGCGCGGCCGACGTCACGTCTCTCGTGACGAATGCCGGTGCCGGGTCGTACACGGTCGCCGACATCCAAGCCTGCCAGGGCCAGTCGATCAGCCGGACGAACCTCGGCTGCTGGGGTGGCTGGTCGCTGGTGGTGGCCTACGAACTGCCCAGCGAGCCACTGCGGTACCTGCAGGTCTGGGACGGGATGCAGGTGGTCGCGGGCGGCAGCACACCGAGTTCGGCGACCATCGCGCTGAGCGGGATCAAGGCGCCGACCTCGCGTCAGCCCAACGTCGAACTCGGCATCGTCGCGGGCGACGGCGACGCGCCCATCACCGGCGACTACCTCCAGGTCGGCCCGGACGCCTCCAGCTTGCAGACGATCGCCATGCCCGCGCCCGGTGGAGTGGCGACCAACAACGCCTTCAGCAGCCGCATCGACCGGGTCACGGCCACCGGCTCGGGCACGAACGTCACGTCGCGGACTCCCAATCCGGTGAACAACGTCGGATACGACGCCCGCAGCATCGACATCACCGGCAAGGTCCCCGCGGGGACCACCGCGCTCCAGGTGAAGATCGGCACCGTCGGCGACGCGCTCTACCCGCAGACGATCTGGCTCGTCACCGACGCGCTCGAGCCGGATCTGCAGATCTCCAAGGCCAACGACCCGGTCGGCAACACCGACGACAACCCGCCGGGTTATGTCACCAAGGGCGGCGAGGTCACCTACACCTTCGACGTCGCCAACCGGCACGCCGACGGCTCCACCACCGACCTCGACACCGCGACGAACGTCGTGCTCACCGACACCCTGCCCGACGGCGTCACGTTCGTGGCCGGGTCCAATCCGGACTGTTCGGCCGCCGGGCAGGTGGTCACGTGCAACCTCCGGAATCTGAGGCCGGGGCAGTCACAGAAGGTCGCGTTCAAGGTCAAGGTCGGGACCGACGTGCCGGACGGCACCAAACTCGACAACACCGGCAAGCTGACCTTCCGCGGCGAGGACACCGGAAGGCCTCAGGAACGCACGTCGAACACGGTGCGGAACACGGTCGCCTCGCCCGGGTATCAGCTGACGAAGACCGTCGACCTCGCGGAGGCGATCCCCGGCGACACCCTGACGTATCAGGTGACGCTGCGGAACACCGGCGTGATCCCCGTTCCCGCGCTCACGGTGCGCGACACGCTGCCGCCGGGAACGACCTACGTGTCGTCCACTCCCTCGAAGGGCACCACGTCCGGAACCGGGCCGATCGACTGGGCCGTGAACGGTCTCGCGGTCGGGGAGACCGCCACGCTGACCGTGCGTGTGAAGGTCGAGGAAGCCGCCATCGGCAAGGAACTGGTGAACCGCGCGAACGTGCCGACCGGACCGCCGCCGGTCGTCCCGCCGGACAACCGCTGCCCGGACGATCCCACGGCCGCGTGTGCGAAGACCAAGGTGCCGTCGCCGTCCTACACGGTGACCAAGACCGCGGACAAGGAGTCCGCCGACCCCGGCGACACCGTGCGTTACAAGGTCGTCGTCGCCAACACCGGAAAGGTGACCGCGGCGGACCTCAAGGTCGTGGACGATCTGACCGGTGTGCTCGACGACGCGGTCTATCAGAACGACGCCACCGCGTCGCCCGGCTCGGTGTCCTACGCGGAACCGAAGCTGACCTGGACCGGCACGCTCGCCGCGGGGCAGAGCGCGGAGTTCACCTACTCGGTCAAGGTGAAGAACCCGAACACCGGTGACAACCGGCTCAAGAACGTGGTGACGTCGGAGACACCGGGTGGGAACTGTCCGCCGGGTTCGACGGATCCGAAATGCGGTACGACGACGCCGGTTTCGGGGCTGTTGATCGAGAAGTCGGTCGACAAGCAGTCGGCGAACCCCGGTGACGTGGTGAAGTACACGGTGACGGTGCGGAACACGGGCCAGACGAAGCTGACCGGTGCGACGTTCACCGACGATCTGACGCAGGTTCTCGACGACGCCGTTTACCAGAACGACGGTGCGGCGACGATCGGTGGTGTTCTGTACGCGGCGCCGAAGCTGACGTGGACGGGCGATCTCGAAGTCGGTGCCACGTCCACGGTGACGTACACGGTCAAGGTGAAGAATCCGAACACGGGCGACAACGTGTTGAGGAATGCGGTGTCGTCCGAGACGCCGGGTGGGAACTGTCCGCCGGGCTCGACGGATCCGAAGTGTGGGACCACGACGCCGGTTTCGGGGTTGTTGATCGAGAAGTCGGTCGACAAGCAGTCGGCGAACCCTGGTGACGTGGTGAAGTACACGGTGACGGTGCGGAACACGGGCCAGACCAAGATTTCCGGTGCGACGTTCACCGACGATCTCACGCAGGTGCTGGACGACGCGGACTATCAGAATGATGGTGCGGCGACGATCGGTGGTGTCTCGTACGCGGTGCCGAAGCTGACGTGGACCGGCGATCTGGAGATCGGTGCCACGTCGACCGTCACGTACACGGTGAAGGTGAAAAACCCGAACCCCGGTGACAAGAAACTGTCCAATGTGGTCACTTCGGAGACGCCGGGTGGGAACTGCCCGCCGGGGTCCACGGATCCGAAGTGCGGGACCACCACGCCGGTGTCGGGGCTGACGATCGAGAAGTCGGTCGACAAGAAGACCGCGAACCCGGGCGATGTCGTGAAGTACACGGTCACCGTGAAGAACACCGGCCAGACCAAGTTGACCGGCGCGACGTTCACCGACGATCTCACTCAGGTGCTGGACGACGCGGACTATCAGAATGATGGTGCGGCGACGATCGGTGGTGTCTCGTACGCGGCGCCGAAGTTGACGTGGACGGGCGATCTGGAGATCGGTGCCACCGCTACGGTGACCTACTCGGTCAAGGTGAAGAACCCGAACACGGGCGACAACCTGCTGAAGAACGCGGTGTCGTCGGAGACGCCAGGCGGGAACTGCCCGCCGGGCTCGACGGATCCGAAGTGTGGCACGACCACACCGGTTTCCGGTTTGAAGATCGAGAAGTCCGTGGACAAGCAGTCGGCGAACCCCGGTGACGTGGTGAAGTACACGGTCACCGTGCGGAACACCGGCCAGACGAAGATCTCTGGTGCGACGTTCACCGACGATCTCACTCAGGTGCTCGACGACGCCGACTACCAGAACGACGCCGCGGCGACGATCGGTGGTGTCACGTATGCGGCGCCGAAGCTGACCTGGACGGGCGACCTCGAAATCGGCGCCACGTCGACGGTCACGTACTCGGTGAAGGTCAAGGATCCCGCCCCGGGCGACAAGAAGCTCATCAACACCGTCACCTCGGAAACACCGGGCGGGAACTGCCCGCCGGGCTCGACGGATCCGAAGTGCGGGACCACGACGCCGGTGTCCGGGCTGAAGATCGAGAAGTCGGCCGACAAGAAGTCCGCGAATCCCGGTGATGTCGTGAAGTACACGGTGACCGTCACCAACACCGGCCAGACGAAGATCTCCGGTGCGACGTTCACCGACGACCTGACGCAGGTCCTCGACGATGCCGATTACCAGAACGATGGTGCGGCGACGATCGGCGGCGTCACGTATGCGGCACCGAAGTTGACGTGGACGGGCGATCTCGAAGTCGGTGCCACCGCTACGGTGACCTACTCGGTCAAGGTGAAGAACCCGAACACCGGTGACAACCGGCTCAAGAACGCCGTGACGTCGGAGACACCGGGCGGGAACTGCCCGCCGGGTTCGACCGATCCGGACTGTGGCACGGAGACTCCGGTGTCGGGCCTTGAGATCAAAAAGACGGTCGACAAGAAGTCCGCGAACCCCGGTGACGTCGTGAAGTACACGGTGACGGTGCGGAACACCGGCCAGACGAAGCTGACCGGCGCCACCTTCACCGACGACCTCACCCAGGTGCTCGACGACGCCGTTTACCGCAACGACGGCGCGGCGACCATCGGCGGCGTCACCTATGCGACGCCGAAGCTGACCTGGACCGGCGATCTGGAGATCGGCGCCACCGCCACGGTGACCTACTCGGTCCAGGTGAAGAACCCTGGCGACGGCGACAAGAAACTGTCCAATGTGGTCACCTCGGAGACCCCGGGCAACAACTGCCCGCCGGGTTCGACCGACCCGGACTGTGGCACGACGACGCCGGTGTCCGGGCTGCTCATCAAGAAGACCGCCGACAAGAAGTCGGTCGACCCCGGTGACACGGTGAAGTACACGATCACCGTCACCAACACCGGGCAGACCGAACAGGCCGGCGCCACCTTCACCGACGACATGACCGAGGTCCTCGACGACGCCGACTATCAGAACGATGGCGCGGCGACGATCGGCGGCGTCACCTACGCGGCGCCGAAGCTGACGTGGACCGGCTCGCTGGGCATCGGGCAGACCTCGACCATCACCTATACGGTCAAGATCAAGAACCCGAACCCGGGCGACAAGAAACTGTCCAATGTGGTCACCTCGGACACGCCGGGCAACAACTGCCCGCCGGATTCGACCGACCCGAACTGTGTCGCGGACGTGCCGTCCCGCGAATTGACGGTCAAGAAGACGTCGGACAAACAGACCGCGAACCCGGGCGACGTCGTCACCTACACCGTGACCGTCACCAACACCGGCAAGGTACCCCTGGTCGGCGAGGACGCCGCACGGGTCGCGGACGACCTGTCCGAGGTGCTGGACGACGCCGACTACGCCGACGACGCCACGGCGGCCCCGGTCGCCGGGACGTTCTCCTTCGCCGCGCCGAACCTGGTGTGGACGGGCGATCTCCCGGTCGGGGCGACGACCACGCTGAAGTACTCGGTGAAGGTGAAGAACCCGGTGACGGGCGATCACGAACTGCGGAACACCGTCAGCACCAACACGCCGGGCACCTGCCCGCCGCAGTCCGACGACCCGGCGTGTTCCACCGTCACCCCGGTGCCCGGGATCTCGCTGGAGAAGAAGGCGGACAAGGCCACGGCGAACCCGGGCGACGTCGTGAAGTACACGGTGACCGTGCGCAACACGGGCAAGACGAAGCTGACCGGTGCGACGTTCACCGACGACCTCACCGAGGTCCTCGACGACGCCGTGTTCCAGAAGGACGGTGCGGCGACGATCGGTTCGGTGACCTACGAGGAACCGAAGCTGACGTGGACCGGCGACCTGGAGATCGGGCAGACGTCGACGGTGACGTACAGCGTCAAGGTCACCAAGACCGATGGCGACGGCAAGCTCACCAACGTGATCACGTCCGACACCCCGGGCGGGAATTGCCCGCCGGGCAGCAAGGATCCGAAGTGCGGCACGACGACACCGCTGTCCAGCTTGAAGATCAAGAAGACGGTCGACAAGACGGAGGCGAAGCCGGGCGAGGTCGTCACGTACACCGTCACGGTGGAGAACACCGGGCAGGCCGTGGTGGACGACGCGACGTTCACCGACGACCTGAGCCAGGTGCTGGACGACGCGACCTTCGACGGCACCGCGAAGGCGAGCGTGGGAACGGTCACCTACTCCGCGCCGAAGCTCACCTGGAAGGGCGAGCTGAAGCCGGGGGAGAAGGCGACAGTCACCTACGCGGTCACCGTGCGGAAGCCGGCGACCGGTGACCACCGCCTCCGCAACGTCGTCACGTCGGACACGCCTGGCGGCAACTGCCCGCCGGGTTCGGCGAACCCCGACTGCGGCACCGACACCCCGGTGCCGCCGACCCCGCCGACGCCGCAGCCGCCGGAGAAGCCGAACCCGCAGCCGCCGACTACCCCGCGTCCGCCCGGACTGGCCGTGACCGGCTCACCGGTGAAGACGATGACGGTGCTGGCGTTCGGGATGCTGGCCATCGGCGCGCTGCTGCTCCTTGCCGGACGGAGGCGCCGGGAGTCCTGAACCGGACGACACGCGTGTCTGGACGGACGGCACGCGTGATCAGACGGACGCCAGGGTGTCGTCCGTCTGATCACGTGTGTCGTCCGTTCAATCACGAGAAAGTACCGGCACCGCGATCAGGGCTTCGACCTCGACGACGAGCTCGGGCCGGGCAAGGGCCGCCACGACGATCAGCGACTGGGCGGGCCAGTCCGCTTCCGGGTACCAGCGGGTGAAGGTCTCGCGCATCGCCGTGCGGAACCCGGCGAGGTGTTCGGTGCCGGACAGCATGCTGAACACCTTGACCAGGTGCTCGGGTCCGGCACCCGAGGCTTCCAGAAGCCGTTCGAGGTTGCCGAGCAACGCGCGGGTCTGGGACTCGGCGTCGGGTCCGGCGAGTTCGCCGTCGGGCAGCACGCCGATCTGACCGGACACGACCACGAGTTCGTGATCGGCGGGCACGCGGACCAGATGGCTGTACGGGCCGATCGGCGCCGCGACGGTCTCCGGATTCCAGCGCTGGATCATCAGTCCTCTTCTTTCGTCCACTCAGGAAATCGTCTCCAACGTACCGATGATTCCGGGCCGCGTCGGGAGTCTCACCTTCGACGAACGACGACTGGAAGGGTTCCGGATGACGGATTCAGGAACGAAGACCGAGCTCTGGCCGCTGGTCCACGCCGAGCGGTCGGCGCTGGCCGACGACCTCGCGCAGCTCACCGAGGAGCGATGGGAGACGCCGTCGCTGTGTGCCGGGCTGACGGTGCGCGAGGTGCTCGCGCACGTCACCGCGGGGGCGAGCCTCACGCCGTTGAGGTGGATGGCCGGGGTGATCCGCTGCCGGTGGGATTTCGACAAGCAGGTCGCCATGCGGCTCGCCGAGCAGATGGGGGACGACGGCGCCGAGACGCTGGAGCGCTTCCGCCGCGTGGTCACCAGCACGACGAAACCGCCGTTGCCGAAGATCGCGATGCTGGGTGAGGCGATCGTGCACGCCGAGGACATCCGTCGTCCGCTGGGTCTTCGCCGCGACTACCCGATCCCCGTCCTCACCGAACTGGCCGGGTACTACGGGGGTTCGGACCTGGTGGTGACGGCGAAGGGGCGCATCGGCGGGCTGCGGTTGCAAGCCACCGACGGCCCCTTCGCCGTCGGGTCCGGGCCGCTCGTCTCGGGCACGACACTGGCCTTGATCATGGCCATGACCGGACGAGCGGCCTATCTCGCCGAACTCGACGGCGACGGGGTCCCGATCCTGCGGGAGCGCGTCCCCGCTCAGACCTGAGATTCGAGGGGCAGGCCCGCGCCGGCCCAGTCCTCGATGCCTTCCCGGTACTTGCGGACGTCGGTGTAGCCCAGCGCGGTGAGCCGGTCGGCGACCTGGCCGCTGTTGGGGCAGGCGGGGTTCGAGCAGTAGGTGACGATGGCGGCGCCGCGATCGGGCAGCACGGTCGCGGCGTGCGCGTCGACGTCGGCGAGGACGAGGGGAACGGCGCCGGGCAGATGCTGCTTGGCGTAGTACTCGCCACCCAGCGCGTCGACCACCGTCACGGTCTTCGCGTCGATCGCGGCCTTCAGCTCGTCACGGGTGATGAGTGCGGTCATGTCGCTACCTCCAGTTAATCGGACTATAGTCCGTATGTGCCTCACGACCATAACGGACCGCAGTCCGCTTTTGCAACCTCGTTGGAACTCCTGCGCACGCCGCCGCCCAAGGAGCGTGCCGACGCCGCCCGCAACCGGGCCGCGATCCTGGACGCGGCGGCGGCGCTGTTCGCCGAGCACGGGGTCGATGCGGTATCGATGGATCAGGTGGCGGCGGCCGCGGGGGTGGGCAAGGGGACGCTCTTCCGCCGCTTCGGTGACAAGGCCGGGCTGGCCGTCGCGCTGCTGGACGCGCGCGAACGCCTGCTCCAGGAAGGAATCCTGCACGGGCCGCCGCCACTGGGCCCGGGCGCTCCGCCGGCCGAGAGGCTCGTGGCCTTCGCTGAGGCGTATGTCGACTACGTGCTCGAACACCTGCCGCTGGTGCGGATGTCGGAGACCGCCGCGCCGGGTGCGCGCTACCGCATCGGGGCGTACCGGTTCTGGCACCGGCACGTCGCGATCCTGCTCGACGGCACCCCCGACCCGGAGCACGCCGCGCACGCCCTGCTGGCCCCGCTGGCGGCCGAGCATCTGACCGCCCTGCTGCCGGAACTGGGGGAGGACCGCGTCCGCGCCGGGATCACGCGCCTGTGGCGGGCGGCCGGATCCCAGTAGGGTGTCGGCGAGAACCCGGGAGTGTGTCGATGACGGTGGGAAGCAGGAGGACGGCCGCGCAGGCCGTGCCGGTGCTGCTCGCCGCCGTGCTGACCGCGCTCGGCCTGTTCTTCGCGCTCCACTCGGGCGGTTCCGCTTCGGCGGACGAGTCGCGCGGGGCGAACGCGACGGTCGACTCCTCGGTCTCCAAGGCCGTCGCGCCGGTGCGCGCCGCGGGCAGGCTCGCCGCCGAACCCGCGCTCCTGGGTGTGCACGGTCACGGTGATCTGCCTCTCTTCGGCACCGTCCCGCACGGGCCCGCGTCGACGACGCTGCTCCGTCTCAGCGAACTCCACGACGAAGCCACTCCCGCCTCGCGCACGGCGAACCGCCTCGCGCCGGGCGATCGCGCTCCTCCTTTCCCGGTAGCCGTCTGACGCTCACGGGCGCATGTTCGCGCGCCCGAACCGGGAAAACACCAAGGAGAACTTCGTGCCGCGCGAAACCGCGCGGCGAAGCATGACCGGGCGAGCCGTCGTCTCGCTGGTCGTCCTCGCCGCGACCCTGTACCTGTTGCTGACCACCGCCCCGAGACTGGGGCTCGATCTGCGTGGTGGCACGCAGATCGTGCTGGAGACCAAGGATTCGCCCACCGTCACCGCCGACGCGGAGACCACCGACCGGACACTCGAGGTGCTCCGCCGCCGCGTCGACGCCCTCGGTGTCGCCGAGCCGATGCTGGCCCGCTCGGGGGACAACCGGATCATCGTCGAACTACCCGGCGTCCGGGATCCGCGCGAGGCCGTCGAAGTGATCGGCCGCACCGCGCAGCTGTCCTTCCATCCCGTCCTCGCCACTGGCGCCCCGGATTCCCGCGTCCTCAACGACGAGAGCGGGCAGCCGATCACCCTGGGACCCGCCGCGCTGACCGGCGACGGCGTCGACGAGGCGCGCTCGTCGATCGATTCGCAGGGTGGCGGCTGGCTCGTTTCGGTCGACTTCAAAGGGGATTCCGGTCGCGCCTGGGAGCGCCTGACCGGCCAGGCCGCCTGCTCGCCGCCGGGTGATCCCGCCCGCCGGGTGGCGATCGCGCTCGACGACAAGGTGATCTCGTCGCCGCAGGTGAGCCCCCAGGTCGTTTGCGGAGTCGGGATCGTCGGCGGGAGCACGCAGATCACCGGGCGGTTCTCGCCCGCCGAGGCCAAGGATCTGGCGTTGCTGATCAACGCCGGCGCGCTGCCGACACCGGTCGAGATCATCGAGCAGCGCACCGTCGGGCCCACCCTCGGCGCGGCCGCCATCGACGCCAGCGCCCGCGCCGCTGTGATCGGACTGGCGCTGACCGCGCTGTTCCTGCTCGCGGTGTACCGGCTGGCCGGGCTGATCGCCGTGGGCGCGCTGGTGGCGTACGCGGCCGTGTCCTATGCCGCGCTGCTCGCCGTCGGCGCGACGCTGACCTTGCCGGGGCTCGCCGGGTTCGTGCTGGCGATCGGTATGGCCGTCGATGCCACAGTGCTCGTCTTCGAACGGGCGAGAGAGGAACATTCCGTCAAACGGGGTGGCTCGCTGCCACGCTCGGTCAGCCGCGGGTTCAGCGGCGCGTTGTCGGCGATCGTCGATTCGAACGTGACCACCCTGCTCGCCGCGGGCCTGTTGTTCTGGCTGGCGTCCGGTCCGGTGCGCGGCTTCGGGGTGACGCTGTCGATCGGCGTCGTCGTCGCGTTGTTCATCTCGCTCGTGCTCACGCGTTTGCTGCTGCACCTCACGATGCGGGGTGTGGTCGCGCGCAGACCGCGGCTGTCCGGGCTCACCCACGAAGGCCGGGTCCGCCAGTGGGTGAACCGTCGCGATCCCGCATTCCTCGGGAAACCGAAACGCTGGCTGATGGTGGCGGGCGCGGTCGTGATCGCCGCGATCGCGGGACTGTTCGTCGCCGGGCCGAACCTCGGCGTCGAGTTCACCGGCGGCCGGGTCGTCGAATACAGCACTTCGGCGCCCGCCGACGTCGAGCGGGTCCGTGACGCGGTCTCCGACGCCGGATTCCCCCGCGCCGTCGTGCAGATGTCCGGCGAGAAGGACATCTCGGTCCGCACCGAGCCGATCGACGAGGACGCCACCGAACGGATCCGGGCCGCCGTCGCCGGGGTCGCGGGTGACGCCACCGAGATCCGCGACGAGAAGATCGGCCCGAGCCTCGGCGCCGAACTGCGCACCAAGGCGGTGATCGCGCTCGGCCTCGCGGTGCTGGCGCAGCTGATCTACCTGGCGGTGCGATTCGATTGGCGGCTCGGCCTGGCCACGGTGGCCGCGCTCGCCCAGGACGTCCTGATCATCCTCGGGATCTTCGCCTGGCTGGGCAAGTCCATGGACGGCGTCTTCCTCGCCGCGCTGCTGACGGTGATCGGCTATTCGGTCAACGATTCGGTGGTGGTCTTCGACCGGGTGCGGGAAGTGCGGGGACAGCACCGCAAGGAGCCGTTCCCGCGCGTCGTCGGCACGGCGGTGCTGCAGACGTTGCCGAGGACGATCAACACCGGCATCGGGGTGCTGTTCGTCCTCGGGGCGTTGCTGGTCCTCGGGGACGGCTCGCTGGCCGACTTCGCCCTCGCGCTCCTGCTCGGTCTCGTCGCGGGCACGGTGTCCACAGTGGCCACCGCGGGGCCCGTCGCGATCCTGCTCGACAAGCGGTGGCCCGGGGCCGGACGTCCCGTCCGGAAGGCGAATCCGACACGGCAGCGGGACGACAACGGCGCGGTGGTGTGATCGACGTTCCTTTGTGGACCGCCGCGCTCCGCCCGGCCTCTATGCTCGTTCCCGGTGGCAGGGGAGTCCACCGGGAACGAGGGGCGGGGTAGATGATCCAGAGCGTGCTCGTCGGCGCGGTCGTCGTGCTGGCCTGGACGATGACCGCGGCACGGCTGGAACGCTGGCAGATCACCGCGCCGATGGCGATGGTCGCGGCCGGGCTGGCGATCGGGTTCACCACCCGCAACGATCTCGGCAACGGCCTCAACACCGAGATCGCGCTCAACGCGGCGGAACTGATCCTCGCGCTGCTGCTGTTCGTGGACGCCACCGCGGTGAAGGGCGGTTATCTCGGCCACGACGCGAAAACGGCGGTGCGGCTGCTGCTGATCGCGTTGCCGCTGACGATCCTGATCGTCATGGGCGTCGGCCTGCTGACGCTGCCGGGTCTCGGCTGGGCGGCGGTCCTGCTGATCGCGTGCATCATCGCCCCGACGGATTTCGCGCCGGCGACGTCGGTGGTGCACGACGTCCGGGTGCCCGAACGCGTGCGGCATCTGCTGAACGTCGAGAGCGGCTACAACGACGGCGTCGTCGCGCCGGTCTTCATCTTCGCGCTCACCCTCGCGGGGAGCCACCACCAGGCGAACACGCCCGGTGAGGCACTGCAGGCCGCGATCCCGGCGGCGTTGCTGGCCGTGCTGGCGGGCTCCGTGATCGGGGCGGTGGCCGCGGTGGCGATGAACGTGACGGCCAAACACGGCTGGTCCACCCGGCATTCCGCGCGGGTCGCGGCCGTCGCGCTGCCGCTGCTGACCTACACCGCCGCCGTCGCGATCGGCGGCAACGGATTCGTCGCCGCGTTCATCTGCGGGATCGCGTACAAGACCGCGCGGCACCCCGGTGAGGACGAGCTCGGGCTCGCCGAGGACGTCAGTTCGTTGTGCGGGCTGCTGATGTGGTTCGTCTTCGGCAGCACCGCGGTGCTGGTGCTGTCGTTCGGGCTCACCTGGGGCATCGTGCTCGTCAGCGTCGTCGCGCTGACCGTCGCCCGGCTGATCCCGGTGCTGCTCGCCTTGCTGCGGACGGACTTCCGGTGGAAGGACCGGATGACCATCGGCCTGCTGGCCCCGCGCGGCGCGGCGTCGATCGTGTTCGGGCTGCTGGCCTTCAACTCACTGGAGGGAGAGGCGGCCGACGTCGCGCTGAGCGTCATGTCGGTGACCGTGCTGGCGAGCGTCGCCGCGCACGGGGTGGGGGCTTCGGCGTTCCTGAACCGGAAGTCCAAGAGGACCGTGGGCTGAAGGCTCCCTTCACCGCATCAGATGCGGTGAAGGGAGCCTTCAGCCCACTCGTGACAGGCTTGGTGGCGCCGGCGGGTCCGAGGTCAGCCGCTCATCGCCTTCCTGATCGCCGCTTCGAGCTCTTTCACGTGCTTCGAATTCATGCCGCCATAAGTGAAGGTGTTCATGTCGACCTTGTCGGCGTACATGGGCACGTCCTCGACGATCGCCTTGGACGCGCCGGTCACTTCGAAGACGAGCCTTCCCGGTTTGAACGCCGTCGGCGGGATGTTCCTGATCGCTGTGACCTTCTCGAGGCTGAACGTGTGCTTCTTGTCGTTGAGCCCGCTGACCGCGGCTTTGATCGTGATCGTCCGGCCGCTGAAGCTGATGGATCGGCGTCTGGCGTGGATGTGCACGAACCCTCCCCTGGGTGCGAAAGAGGCACCTTATGAGAGAGGAATCGAGTGGGTGAGCCCCGTTTCCGAACCGTTATCGGGTCTCTTGCCCGTCCACGGGCTGCAGGACGAACTTCGGCCCGCCCGTCCTTCGAGCATGCCGTAGTTGTCGTTCACCGGGGTGTTGCGGGCTGGTCCGCGGCGGACATAGGCCAGGGAGTGCCGTCCTCCCACAGCCGTTCCGCCTCGTCGGCGAAGTGCCGGTACCAGGGCGCGTCCTTCGGTTCCACTGTGAACACCGGCGAGGCTTCACCGGTGGGCCGGTATTCGTAGTGCTGCACGCAGATCAGTCCCCGTTTGGTGGAGACGTCGAGACAGTTGAAGCCCGCGGAGGAGATCCGCGACGACACCCGGACCTCCAGTCTGCCGCTCGTCCGGCTCTTCAAGGACGTCAGTTCGTCCAGGGTCGCGAGGATCCGCTGCCGCAGCCGTCCTTGTCCGAGACTTTGGGAAATCCGGCGATCGGCGACTTCCACGATCGCTTCGTCGGTCGGATCCAGGACCAGAACCCGGATCCGTCCGCCCGCTTCGAGGATCGACCTGATATCACTGCGCATACCCTGCACGGTCCTGGTCATCGAATGGCCGATGAGCAGGATGTCGAAGGCCGCCGCGCGCCGGGAGATGAGATCCGCGGGGAACTCCGGCTCGAAGAGCGCCGCGGGGCCGCCGCGATTCGAATCCCTGACCTGTTCGGTCAGCCGCCGCGAGCGGATCTGGGAGAAGGCGAGCAGGGCCAGCAGCGCCGTCACCACGGAGGAAAGCGTTTTGACGTCCGAGATCCCGGTCGCGCCCAGGACGGTGAACGCCAGTGCGACGGTGCCCAGTACGTACAGATCCAGGTTGTCGTCGGTGATCACGCGCGCCAGCGATCGCCGGATCCGTCCACGCTCGTCCGCCACTGAACCCCCTCGTCGTCGGTTGCGTGGAGACAGTATCGGCCGGACGCCCCCGGCGTGTCCGGGATTGCTGACATCGATGGCATCACGCGAACCAAGCGATACGAAGCCATTTGGCTCAACCATTTGTCTGGTCCAGTCCAGTTATGTCTACTAACGTAGAGGGATGGAGCTGGAACTGCGCCACCTGCGCATCATGTGCGCGATCGCCGAACTCGGGAGTATCACCAAGGCGGCGAACACGCTCGGAATGGCCCAGCCTGCACTGACAGCACAACTGAAGCGCATCGAACGGACCCTCGGCGGGAAGCTGTTCCTGCGCGATCACACGGGCACCCGGCCGACCGCGCTCGGCCTCCTCGTCCTCGACCGGGCCAAGATGGTGCTCCCCGCCGTTTCGTCGCTGCACGACGAGGCGGCGCGGCTCGCCCAGCACGCGGGCACCGGCGAGCCGGTGACCTTGCGGCTCGGCTCGGCGACGGGGCCGATGCTCGGGGCGCTGCTGCAGCGCCTCGGCACCACCCATCCCGACATCCACGTCGCCACGCATACGTCGTGGTCGGCCAACAAACTCGCGGACATGACCGCCGAGGGCGCGCTGGACTTCGCCTTCGTCGGCGTCTGCGGTGACGCGGCCCCGCCGCCGGAGCCCGGTCTCCGCTGGCGGACGCTCGCGCATCATCCGGTGTTCGTGCTGATGTCCGCGCGCGACGAACGCGCGCAGCAGAACGAGGTCGAGCTCGGCGACCTCGCGGACGAACGGTGGTGCGCGACGCCGGGCGACGGATGCTTCGGCGACTGTTTCGCGTCCGCGTGCGCGCGGTCGGGATTCACGCCGCGTTCGTTGTACGAGACCGATGTGCTGACCTGTATAGAGATGGTCGAATCAGGGCACGCGGTGGTGTTGTGCCAGCCGCTGTTCCACGAGATCCCGGGGATCGTCGCGGTCCCGATCGCGGGGAATCCGCTGAGCTGGCGGAATCTCGTCGGCTGGTCCGAGCGCGGGGAGATGGGGCCCTTCGCCGCGGAGATGATCGCGCTGTCGCGGGCGGTGTACGGCGAACTCATCGACCGGCGGCCGACCTACTCGAAGTATCTGGAGTTGAATCCGGGCTATGGCGTCGACTACACCGACGCGGGAGTGGGCTGACCAGCGCGGAAGCGGTCGAAAGGTCCAGTCCATTGGGGTGGATATGACCTAAATGGTATGTACCATTTGTAGCAGGTGCCTCGTACGGTCTGGGACGAGATCTTCTTCCGGAACGCGGTGAGGAAACGCCTGAAATGAACCGAAAGATCGTAGCGGCCGCCGCGGCGGCCCTTACCGGCGCGGGCCTGGTCACGGCCGTCGCGCTGACGCCGAGCGCCAGCGCCGGCCAGACCGCCTCGGCGGCCGACCAGGTCCAGTCGGAGATCGTCGCCGCCATGGCGCGCGACCTGAAGATCAGCCCGGATCAGGCAAGGACCCGCCTCGCCGTCGAGCAGAAGGCTGCCCGCGCCGAAAGCGACCTCAAGTCCCGGCTCGGCCCGTCCTACGCGGGCTCGTGGCTGGACGCGTCCGGGACCACGCTGACCGTCGCGGTCACCGACGCGGCCCTGGAAGGCGTCGTCCGCGCGGCCGGCGCGACGCCGAAGACGGTCGCCCGGAGCGCCGCGCAGCTCGACGCGGCGAAGTTGTCGTTGGACGCCAAGGGAACCAGCGCGCCGAAGACCGTGCCCGGCTGGTACGTCGACGCCATCACCAACTCGATCGTCGTCCTGGCCAACGCCGGTGGCGAGGCCGCCGCGAAGTCGTGGGCGACCGCCTCGGGCGTGCGTGCCGACGCGGTGCGGGTCGAGACCAGCACCGAAAGCCCGGTCCCGCTGATCGATGTCATCGGCGGCAACGCCTACACCTTCGGCTCGGGCCGGTGCTCGATCGGTTTCTCGGTCGAGGGCGGCTTCGTCACCGCGGGCCACTGCGGCACCACCGGCACGCGGACCTCGAACCCGAGCGGGACCGTCGCGGGCTCCAGCTTCCCCGGCAACGACTACGCGTGGGTCCGGGTGGACGCGGGCAACACCCCGCGTCCGCTGGTGAACCGCTACCCGGGCACCGTGCCGGTGGCGGGTTCGCAGGAGGCCGCGATCGGCGCGTCGGTCTGCCGCTCCGGTTCCACGACGGGCTGGCGCTGCGGCACGATCCAGCAGAAGAACGCTTCGGTGAACTACCCGCAGGGCACCGTTTCCGGCCTCACGCGGACCAGTGCCTGCGCCGAGCCGGGTGACTCCGGCGGTTCGTGGCTCGCGGGCGACCAGGCGCAGGGCGTCACCTCCGGTGGCTCCGGCAACTGCAGCTCGGGCGGCACGTTCTACTTCCAGCCGCTTTCGGAGATCCTCAGCGTCTACAACCTCCGCCTGGTGACCTCGGGTTCGAACCCGCCGTCGAGCACGACGCCGACCACCACGACGTCGAACAACCCGCCCGGTGGAACCTGGGCGGCGGGCACCACCTACGCCGCGGGCGCGACGGTGACCTACGACGGCGCTTCGTACCGGGCCCTGCAGGGCCACACCGCTCAGGTCGGTTGGGAGCCCCCGAACGTCCCAGCGCTTTGGGCGCGAGCCTGACCACCTAGCCGTCCGGGCCACACGCAGGGGTGCGCCCGGACCCGACCGCCCCCGACGTCGTCCGTGCGTCGGGGGCGGTCCCTCTTCGGCCGGGTTGGTCGTGAGTGGCGATTCGGGTTCTAACCCGAATCGCCACTCACGACCACCTGGACCGAACGGCGGCTTCGCGTGACTGATCGGACGGCACCCGTGATCCGACGGACGACACACCCCCCGGTGCCGCTCCGCCGCGTGTCGTCCGCCCAGACACGCGTGTCGTCCGCCGGATCACGTGAGTCGTCCAATCAGTCACGCGAGACCGCCGGTGGGTGTCCGAGACGCCATTGGCTCTGACCCGGATCGCCACTCACGACCACCTGGACCGGGGTCAGTGCAGGACCTTCAGGCCCACCACGCAGGCGACGATCCCCACGATCAGCAGGATCCGGGCCACCGAAACGGTTTCCGCGCCCGACCACATGCCGTAGGCGACGGTGAGCGAAGCCCCGATGCCGACCCAGACCGCGTAGGCGGTGCCGACGGGGAGATCCTTCATCGCGTAAGCGAGACCCACCATGCTGGCGACCAGTGTCACGCCGAAGATCACCGACGGCACCGGCCGGGACAATCCTTCGGATTTGCCGAGGGCGGTGGCCCAGACGGCTTCCAGTACACCCGAGACGATGAGGACAAGCCACGACATGACGCGCTCCCAGAGCGCCGTCTTGTCGCTGGCCGGGTACGGCACCCACTCGTCCGGGGACCTCGTTGAGGAGGTTCCGTCACCAGGATGGCACATCGCCCGCGTGGATCGCCCGCCGGTTTGACGAGGGTCACCACGCGGGCGCGCCATTGTGGACGGTCAGGTCAGCACCTTGGGGGCCGACCAGGCGAGCAAACCCAGCTCCAGCACCGAGAATCCGATCAGCGCCCACGCGCTCGGCAGCCAGATCAGCGCGATGCCGACGAGCAGGATGGGCAGGACCAGCCCGGCGTAGGCGGCCAGGAACAGGGCGGCGAGGACCTCACCGCGCACCGGCGGTTCGGCGAGGGCGGCGACGGTGGCCACCGAGGCGCGGAAGCCCAGCCCGACGCCGGCACCCGCCACGATCCCGCCCGCGACGAAGAGCCACAGCTGGGACGTCGTCACCGCGACCGGCAACGCCACCAGCCCGCTCACCATCAGCCCGAGGCCGAGCCGCAGCTGGGTTTTCCTGGCCAGACCGGCGAAGAGCACCTGAGCCACGGCCGCCGCGAGGAAGACGGAAAACGACGCGAGACCGGCCAGCAGCCGCGAACTCTCGTGCATGCCCTGCGCCAGCAATGTCGGCGTCAGCGCCATGAACAGACCGGTGATCGCGAACGCCGCGAAGGCGCCGATCGCCGCGCCGAAGAAGGCGGGCCGCGCGCTCGACGGCAGTGACACGCGCTGCGGCCGGTAGGCGGGCCGTTCTTCGGCGCGCTCCACGGTTTCCGGCACGAGCGCGACGGCGATGGCCGCGGCGAGCAGCAGGACCAGGAAGAACACGAACGGAGTGGTGAGCGGCTCGGCCGAATAGCTCGCGAACACGCCGCCGAACAGCGGTCCGAGCGCCAGCCCGCCCATGTTGACGACGGTCGCGATCAGTCCCGCGCGGCCGTGGTCCTCCCGCGGCCGGGCGACGGCGCGGAGCTCGGACAGGTGCGCGGTGGCGGTCGCGGTCAGCGCTCCGATACCCGCGCCGCCGACGAGCCTGGCCAGGATCAGGCCGGGAACGTCGGGCCACGCCAGGAAAAGCGTCGCGGACAGCGCCTGGGCCAAGGTCGCGGCGAGGATCACCCGCCGTCGTCCCAGCCAGTCGCTGACATGGCCGGCGAGATACAGGCTGCCCATCACACCGACGGCGTACGCCGCGAAGACGATGGTCACGACGTAGGTCGGGAAACCGTCGCGCTGCTGGTAGAGGACGTAGAGCGGGGTCGGGACGGTGGAGAAGGCGAGTGAGGCGGCGTAGGCCGCCGCGATGACCCAGAAACCGCGACCGTGGCTGATCCGCCGGAACGCGGGACGGGGGAGGGCGACACTGTTCAGCATGTCTCCACTGTGAGTCTTCGGATCATCCAAGTCCAACGAACAATCCTGGTCAGAGTTATCGGCAGATGCGATAATCGAAGCCGTGGAGACCCGTCAGCTCGAATGCTTCGTCGCCGTCGCCGAGGAGCTCAGCTTCACTCGCGCCGCCCAGCGGTTGTACGCGGTGCAGTCCACCGTTTCGGCGACGATCCAGGCCCTCGAAGGCGAACTGGGGGTCAAGCTGTTCGATCGGTCCACCCGAAGGGTCGAGCTCTCCTCGGCGGGCAAGGTGTTCCTGCCCGAGGCGAAGGCCGCGCTGGAAGCCTTCGACAGGGCGCGCGAGGTGGTCACCGACGCCTCCGCCGGCCTGCGGGGCAGTCTCCGCATCGGCACCCTGACCAGCGTCGGTGATCTCGATCTGCCCGATCTGCTCGGCGCGTTCCACCGCCGCTATCCGCTGGTCGACCTGCATGTTTCGGTGTCGATCACCGGCTCGACCGGGCTCGCCGAGGACCTGCGTCAGGGCAGGCTCGACGTCGCCCTCCTCGGCCTGCCCGAATCCGATCTGGCCGGACTCGAAGCCAAACTGCTCGGTTCGGCGCCGTTCGTCGCCGTGCTGCCCGACGGCCACCGGCTGGGTGGACGGGGGTCGCTGACCTTGGCCGACCTCGCGGGCGAGTCGTTCGTGGACAACCCCCGCGGTTTCGGCAACCGGGTGGCCCTGGATCGCGCTTTCGAGGCGCTCGGGGCGCCGCGGCGGGTCATCGTCGAGGTCGCCGACCTGCGCGCCGTGCCGTCGTATGTCGCGGCGGGGCTCGGCGTCGCCGTCGTGCCCGATCTCAAATTGCTCTCCGGTGTCCGGACGATCCCGCTCGACGAGCCCGGCCTCACCTGGCCGCTGACCATCGCCACCAGGGGAGAGCGGCCGCCGAGCCGGGCCGCCCGGCTGTTGCTGGATCTCGTCGACAGCGGGGAGTTCTCCCTCGTGATCCCCGCCCGGACCTGAGCTCAGCCCGTCAGCAACGTGCGGGTCGTCCTCGTCACCAGGTCGACGGTGCGCGGCGGCGGTGCCTCGCCGCGGTCGAGATGTCTCTTCACCGCGGCATAGGGGAGATCGACGAGGGCGAGCATCAGTTCGTCGGTGCTCCGGCCGGTCAGTGGACGCAGTGTCCGCAGCACCTTGGTGATCGCCGTGTCGAGCCTGTGGTTGGCGGCATCGACACGGGCGCGATCCTCGGCACTCCAGTCCTCGAGGCCGAGTGCCCTGTCGCCCCCGTAGAGCAGCTTCGCTTCGGCGGGATGGGCGCGGCACCACCGGACGACCTGCGCGGCGGCCTCGACGGCTGCTTCGACGGCCGGTTCCTGTTCGAGCGCTTCGAGGTAGCCCTGCTGGAAGCCGTCGAGGGTGCGGAGCCAGACAGCGGCGAGCAGCGCCGGACGACCGGGGAAGCGGTGGTAGATCGACCCGCTCGGCGCGCCGACCTCGCGGGCGACGGCGGACATGGTCACCCCGGCCGCACCTTCGGTGGCGAAGATCCGCACTGCGGCGTCGAGGAAGTCGTCGGCGGTGTGCCGCGGTGGCCGTCCCATTTTCAGAGACTATCCTCTACTATCTTTTTAGGGGAAGGTCTCTAGAACTGGGAGGCGCGAATGCGCGTATGGAACAGGCATCACCGGATCGTCGATGTGGAACAGGAACGCGTCGGCGCGCTGATCGACACGCTGTCCACGGACGGTGACCGGCTCTGGCCCGTCGACGCGTGGCCGCCGATGCGGTTCGACCGGCCGCTCGGGGTGGGAGCGACCGGCGGGCATGGGCCGGTGCGGTATCACGTCGAGTCCTACGAACCCGGGAAGTCGGTGCGGTTCCGGTTCACCGCGCCGCGCGGCTTCGACGGATTCCACGAATTCACCCTGCGGACGACCGAAAACGGGAAGACCGAACTCGCGCACCTCATGGTGCTGCGGCTCCGGCATCCCGCTTGGCTGACGTATCCGCTGCTGTGGCGGCCGATGCACGACGCCCTGTTGGAAGACTGCCTCGACCGTGCCGAGCGTGAACTCACCGGCACGGTCGAGACGCCCGCTCGATGGAGCCGTTACGTCCGGCTCTTGCGGAACCTGATCTCCGGCAAGAGGCCTTTCCGCTTGAGCACGAACAAGGTGCCGCCGATGAGCACGACGGCGATCAGGTAGCCCAGCGCCAAGGACACGGCGCCGCCGTTCGCGGGCGGGAGCAGCACGCCGAACACGGCGCTGACGACGGCGAGGATCCACCGCCCGCGGTCGGTCGTGAGGCTCACGGCGAGCAACGCGACCGTCCACAGGAGATACCAGGGCTGCATGACCGGCCCGAGGACCAGCATCGCGGCGAAGGTCAGGCCCGCGGCGTAGAGCGGGTGCAACTTCTCCCGGTACGTGAGCCACAGCAGCCTGGCGCCGACGGCGAGACCGAGGATCGCGCCGATGAGCGAGAACACCTCGATCGCGCTGTCGGTCAGGTCGGCCCCGAAGATCTTGCCGACCCCGCCCACGAGGAAGCCGAGTTCGTTGGTTGGCGCCATCCAGCTGTGGACCTGGCCAGAGACGCCGGACAGCACGCGAACCCAGCCGAAGCCGAGCCCGCTGCCGAGCGAGATCGCCGCGGTGACGGCGGCGAATCCGGCGGGCAGCCCGAGCGCGACCGCCACCCGGCCGGCGGGCGTCGCCCGGCGGAACAGGTCGACGCCGACGAACAGCAGGCCCGCGACGGCCACGATCTTGATGTTCGCGGCCGCGCTCACCGCGATCACACCCGCCGCGATCAGGGCGGGCCGGGCCGCGCCGGTCTTCGCCGCGCCCATGAGGACGAGTTCCAGCCCGGCGACCATCAGCCCGACCATGAGCCCGTCGTTGTGCACGCCCGCCACGACGTGCCAGAGCACCAGCGGGTTGAGCACGGCCAGCCACAACGCGATCGACGGCGAGACCCCGACGCGGCGGGCGAGCCGGGGGAGCGCCCACGCCATGAGCACGATCCCGATCAGGCCCAGCAGCCGGTGGAGCAGCACCGTCGGCACGAAGGCGTCCCCGGCGATCTGGGCGATCGTACGGGCCAGCGCGACGAACGCCGGCCCGTACGGTGCGGGCGTGTCCCGCCAGTAGTGGCTCACCGCCATCGTCACCGGGGAATCGGCGCCGAGTGCCTCGGCGGGCCCCACGAGATAGGTGTCCAGCCCCTTGGCCGCGATCAGTCCTTGTGCGAGGTAGCTGTTGATGTCGCCGCTGAACAGGGGGCGCGCGACGAGCAGCGGCGCGCACCACGAGACCGCGATCCAGTACAGCCGCCGCTCGGGCAGCCCGGCGGCGAGCCGTCCGATGCCGAGCCAGGACAGCACGAGGGTGGCCATCCCGGCGACGCCCAGCGCCACCACCAGCACGGAGGGCAGGCCGATCCCGGACGTGACCAGCACGAGTACGGCGATTCCGAGGAAACCCGCCCAGTGCAACGCCGAGATGTTCAGCCCGGCCTTCTCCGGCGCGGGCAAGACGTTCTGCATGCGGCCAAACTACTCCAAGTGCGAAACCCGGTTCCGCCGATCGTACGGGAATCCGCCTCCGACGCTTCGGAGCCGCGTCCGCCGGGTACTCCCCGCCGACGAGAGGCGGTGGTGGGCGTGAAGAAACGCTGGGTACGTCTCGGGGCGTTCGCGGTGGCCGCGCTCCTGATCCTTGCGGCGGCACTGCAGATCACCGGGCTCCTGCCGAAGCTCGACCCGTTCGGAACGTCCACTGTGGACCGTTCGCAGCCCGCGGTGCTCCAGGCGGTCCGGGATCTGAGCCAGTACCACGCGGCCGTCGGTGACTATCAGGTCGTCGTGGACATCGAGAAGGACGTCGCGTGGGTGCCCGCGAGCATCGCCGGGGAACGCACGCTGTTCGTCGCGGCGGGTTCCGTCGACGCGTACGTCGATTTCGGGCCCCTGGTGGACAACGCGCTGACCGTGTCCGAAGACCGGCGGACGGTCGAGGTACGGCTGCCCGAACCGAAATTGGCGAAACCCAATCTGGACAACGCACGCAGCTACGTCTTCGGCCAGGAGCGCGGCCTGATCGACCGGCTCGGCGCACTGGTGTCCGTTCAGGATCAGCGGCCGTTCCATCTCGCCGCGGAGAAACGGATCGGCGAAGCCGCGCAGCACTCCGGCCTGCTCGAACGCGCCAAAGCCAACACCAGGGCGATGCTCACGCAGATGCTGCGGGCGCTGGGCTTCCAGGTCGTCTTCCCGGCGGAACCGGCCACTTGACCCGTCCGCTTTGTCCGGTGTTTCGGCTGATGAGCGGCGTGGTACGGCTTCCACATGAACGGAGACGGGGTACCGGAGCGCATCGCGGAGGTCTGGGGAGAGCGGACCCCGTACCAGCGAGGGGACGCTTGGCCTCGCAGAGCGGACATCCATCTCGAGGAGGGTGTCGGGGAATCCGATGTGGACCGCTGGGTCCGCTCCGCCTGCGTCCTGTGCAGCAACGGCTGCGCGTGCGACATCGCGGTGAAGGACGGCAGGATGGTCGGCGTCCGCGGCCGCGAGACCGACCTGGTCAACCACGGCCGGATGGGGCCCAAGGGGCTCTACGGCTCGTGGCAGTGGAACGGGAAGGACCGGCTGACGCGGCCGTTGATCCGGCGCGACGGCGAGCTGGTGGAAACCGGCTGGGACACCGCGATGGACCTGATCGTGCGGCGTTCCAAGGAACTGCTGGACGACGCCGGGCCGCTGTCGCACGGGTTCTACACCAGCGGGCAGCTGTTCCTGGAGGAGTACTACACGCTTGGCGTCATCGGCAAAGCAGGCCTCGGCACCCCGCATATGGACGGCAACACCAGGCTGTGCACGGCCACCTCCGCCGCCGCGATGAAGGAGAGCTTCGGCTCCGACGGCCAGCCAGGGACGTACGCCGACATCGACCACTGCGACGCGCTTTTCCTCTTCGGCCACAACATGGCCGAGACGCAGACCGTGCTGTGGAGCCGGATCCTCGACCGGCTCGCCGGACCCGAGCCGCCCGTGGTCGTCGCCGTCGACCCCAGGCGGACGAAGGTCGCCGAGGCGGCGGTGGAGTCCGGTGGCCTCCATCTCGCCCCGCTGCCCGGCACCAATCAGGCCCTGATGAACGGCCTGGTCCGCGAACTGATCGTGAACAAGTGGCTCGACGAGGACTACATTTCCGCGCACACCCTCGGCTTCTCCGAACTCGAAAAGACCGTCGAGCCGTACACGCCCGCGCACGTCGGCGAGATCTGCGGGATCGAGCCGGATGCGCTGGTGCGCGCAGCGGAGATCTTCGGCACGTCCGAGCGGGTGCTGTCGACCGTTCTGCAGGGCTTCTACCAGTCACACCAGGCCACCGCGGCGTCTTGCCAGGTCAACAACCTCCATCTGCTGCGCGGCATGCTCGGCAAGCCGGGCGGCGGGGTGCTGCAGATGAACGGCCAGCCCACCGCGCAGAACACGCGCGAATGCGGTGCCGACGGCGATCTCCCCGGCTTCCGCAACTGGGAGAACCCCGACCATGTCCGGCAACTGGCCGAACTGTGGAACGTCGATGAGCTGACCATCCCGCACTGGTCGCCGCCGACGCACGCCATGCAGATCTGGCGGTACGCCGAACAGGGCTCGATCCGGTTCCTGTGGATCTCGGCGACGAATCCCGCCGTCTCCATGCCGGAACTGCCGCGGATCCGCGAAATCCTCGGCAAGGAGGAGCTGTTCGTCGTGGTGCAGGACGGTTTCCGGACCGAGACGGCCGAGTTCGCCGACGTCGTCCTCCCCGCCGCGCTCTGGGGCGAGAAACAGGGGACCTTCACCAACGCCAACCGCACGGTGCATCTGTCGGAGAAGGCCGTCGAGCCGCCCGGCGAAGCGCGGGCCGACCTGGACATCTTCCTCGACTACGCGCGGCGGATGGACTTCCGTGACCGTGACGGCGATGCGCTGATCGGCTGGCGGACCCCCGAGGACGCCTTCCGCGCCTGGCAGGAGTGCAGCCGGGGCCGGTTGTGTGACTACAGCGGGCTGTCGTACGAGAAACTCCGTGGCGGCAGCGGGATCCAATGGCCCTGCGACAGCGAACGGCCGGACGGCACCGAACGGCTCTACGCGGACGGCGTCTTCCCCACGAATTCGGACGTCTGCGAGGACTTCGGTCACGACCTGCTCACCGGCGGGACGGTTTCGGCTCAGGAACACAAGGCGCTGCACCCGGACGGACGCGCGTTCCTCAAGGCCGCGGAGTACACGGCTCCGCCGGAGGAGCCCGGCGAGCGGTATCCGTTCGTCTGCACGACCGGGCGCACGGTGTACCACTTCCACACGCGGACCAAGACCGGCCGTGCCCCGAAGCTCCGGCGGGCCGCGCCAGAACCGTGGGCGGAACTCGCCGCGGCCGACGCCGCCGAACTCGGAGTCACGGACGGGGATCTCGTCCGGGTCGAGTCGGCCAGGGGCGGTGTCGAAGTGCCGGCCCGGATCGGCCGGGTCCGTCCCGGCGTCGTGTTCCTGCCGTTCCACTACGGCTATTGGGACACCGGCGGCGAAGGCCGTCCCCGCGCCGCCAACGAACTGACCATGACCGAATGGGATCCGGTGTCCAAACAGCCGCTGTTCAAGATCGGTGCCGTCCGCGTCCGCAAGGTGGAGGGCTGACCCATGCATCTCGCGACTTACCTCGGGCTCCTGCACACTTCGCTGAACACCCTCGCCGACGCCTTCCGGGAGGTCGGCCGCGGCCACGGCGAGGAGCCCGACGTCGAGCACACGTGCCTGCTGCTCGCCGGACGGATCGACCGGCAGACCGAGGCGCTCGCCCCGATCGTCGAACGATACGGCGAAGACCGTGAAGAGGAGCCCGAACGGCTCCACGCCGCGGGTCTGGAAGACACCCGCAGCGGTGGCGTCGGCCTGTTGAGGGACCTGCAGGACCTGTACGCGCTCTCGTCGTTCACCGACATCACCTGGACCGTGGTGGGCCAGGCGGCGCAGGGTCTGCGCGACGGGGAACTGCTCGACCTCGTCGAGGATCACGAACAGGAGACCGCGCGGCAATTGACCTGGCTTCGTACGCGGATGAAGCAAGCCGCGCCCCAGGCACTCATCGCCGCACGATGATTCCGCGTCCGTGCGGTGCTTTCCGCGCCGGGCTTGACCGGCAGGGCTCCTGCTGGTGGGCTGGCGAAGTCGACTGGGAGGCGCGATGGCGACGAAGCCGAGGGACAGCCTGACCTACAGCGAACCGATCGCGACCGGGGAGGTCACCATCGGCACCGGCCCCGAGCAGGTGTACCGGCTCGTCAGCGATCCGGTCGCGATGTCGGAGTGCACCGAGGAACTGCGCAAGGCCCGCTGGATCCGCGGTGCGACCGAAGCGCGCGTCGGGAACTGGTTCGCAGGCAGCAACCGCAACGGACGACGGCGCTGGGTCACCCACGCCGAGATCGTCGAGGCCGAACCCGGACGGAGGTTCGCCTACCGGGTGCGCACGCCGTTCTTCGTGCCGATTTCGCGGTGGGAGTACGACATCGTCCCCGAAGGCGACGGCAGCCGCCTCACCGTGACGAACTGGCTGCGGGTGCCGCCGTGGTTCGTCCCGCTCGCCATCCTCATCACCGGCGAGCCGGATCGCGCCGGGACGAATCAGGCCAACATCGCGACCACGTTGCAGCGGGTGAAGGCTCGGCTCGAAGGCCGGGAGTGGCATCGCTAACGGTTAGCTGAGAACAGCTGAAGTACGTGAAGGACCCCTTCATCACGTCTAGCGCAGTGAAGGGGTCCTTCACGTACTGGGAAGGTGTGAAGGTCGAGTTTCCTCGGCTGAGCCGAGGGAAGGGGTCCTTCACGCGCAACCGTCGTGACTGCTGATACCGATGGGGCGTGTGTGGCGGGCCGCGAGTCCGTGAAGGCCTCCTTGAGGGACTCTGGCTCCCTCAAGGAGGCCTTCACGGACTTGACCGGTGTGTGAGCAGGATTCGCTCCGATCCAGACCGGATCGGGCGTTGTTGATGAAGGATTCGGGACGTTCACTGTCCCAAATCCTTCATCAACGCATCCAAGCCTGGAGGAGCCAGGACGTTCCACGTCCCGAACCCCTCAGGCTTTGGCTCCCTTAAGGAGGCCTTCACGGACTTGGGCCCCGCTCAGCGGTTCTGCATCCCCCGGTCCTCCAGCCTGCGCATCACCGGGCCCGACAGCAGCCCGTGCACGAGCACCGAAACCGCGATCGTCAGCGCCGTGACCCGCCACAACGAGTCGGCCATCGGGAAATCGCCGTGCCCCAGCGCGTAGGAGAGGTAGTAGAGACTGCCGATCCCGCGGATGCCGAAGAACGCGATCGCCGTCGCCGCCGGGCGGGTGGTGGAGCCGCCGAGCAGTGCCAGCCCGCCGAACAGCGGGCGCACGATGACCACCGCCGCGACCGCCACCAGGATTTCGGCGAGTGTCAGACCCGCCAGCAGCCCGTCGCCCAGCGCGACGCCGAGACCGAGCAGGGCCAGCGCGACGAAGAGCCGTTCCAGCTGATCGCCGAATTCGTGCAGCACCCCGTGGTACTCGTGCGACCGTTCGCTGGCGCGGATGGTCGCCGCGGCCGTGAACACCGCGACGAAGCCGATACCGCCCAGCCACTCGCAGAGCGCGAACGGCAGGAACGCGATGGCCAGCACCACCAGGCCGTCGGAGTATTCGCCAAGGCGCAGTCTTTCGTGCCGCACGCGGAACATCAGCCACGACAGCAGCCGGCCACAGACGAAGCCGACCAGGACGGCGATCGCGAGCGGGACCAAGACCTCGGTCAGCAGCCAGGGCACCGGCGACGTGCTCGCCGTCCCTGCCCACACGAGGGCCAGCAACACGAACGGCATGGCCAGACCGTCGTTGAGCCCGGCTTCCGAGGTCAGCGTGAACCGGATCTCGTTGTCCGAGCCCCGTCCGTCGTCGGTGTGCGGCGCGGGCACCTGGACGTCGCTCGCCAGCACCGGGTCGGTCGGGGAAAGCACGGCGCCCAGCAGCAGCGCGGCGGCGGGGGACAGGGCGAGCGCCCACCAGCCGAGGAAGGCGACCGCGCAGACCGAAAGCGGCAGCGTGATCGCCAGCAGCCGCCATGTCGAGCTCCACGATCGCCAGCCGATCAGCCGGTCGGACTTCAGCCCCGCGCCGACCAGCGACACCAGCACACCGAGTTCGGTGATCACTTCGACGGTGCCCACTTGCGACCGTGGGTCGAGGACACCCTGGCCGTAGGGGTGCGCGAAGGGGAGCAGCCCGAAGACCAGCCCGCCCACCAACAGGACCAGTGGCATCGACAACGCGCGTTCGTGCAGCAGGTTCGGCAGCACGGCGGCGCACAATGCCAGAACGCCCGCTCCGGCGAGCAAGATCTCCATGCGCCCGGAGTACCCGGACCGATCGTCCGGCAACCGGGCGTGGTTCAGCCGCCGACTTCGAGTCCTTTATGGACGGTCAGGGTGACGCCCGTCGCGAGCCGGTACGGCCGGGTGTCCACAATGGCCCCCAGCAGCCGTCGCAGCCGGGAGACCTCGGCGCGGACGGTGACGAGATGCTCGGCGTCGCCGTAGAGCGCCCTGCTGAGCGCCTCGGCCGAAAGCCCGGCCAGGCCTGCCGTGTTGAGGTGCACCAGGATCTCCGCGTGCCGGGGTGTCACGGTGCGGACCCAGCCGACGTCGCCCGACGCCATCCGCAGCATCGGCGCGTGCCCGAGTTCGAGATCCAGCCGGACCCGGCGCGCGGTGTCGGCGGGACGGACGAGCCAGCCTTCGGCCAGCCGTTCGGGCAGGCAGGCGCCGAGCCCGGGCACGGCGAGGATCTGTCCTTCCGACGGCGCGGCGATCCGCGCGCCGGAGGCGACCCCGGCGGAGTGGGCCACCCAGCCGTCGTCGTCCACCAGCAGGACCGGGCCGCCCACGCCGGTCACCACCGGTTCGGCGGTGCGGCGCAACCGGTCGAGACCCTGCTGGTGGTGCCGCCAGAGTTCGGATTCGACCAGCCGCCGCCCGGTCTCCACGAGCGCGCCGATCGCCGGGTGCAAGGTCAGTGCGGGACCGCTGACGTCGATCACGCCGAGCAGTTCGCCGGTGCGCGGATCGTGCACCGGGGACGCGGTGCAGTACCAGGGATGCTGGCCCTGTTCGAAATGCTCCCCGGCGAGCAGTTCCACCGGAGCCGCCTCGGCGAGCGCGGTGCCGATCGCGTTGGTGCCGACCCTCGTCTCGGTCCAGACGGCGCCTTCGGTGAAGCCGAGGGTGTCGGCCCGGCGTCGCACGGCGGGCGAACCCACGCGCCAGAGGATGATGCCGTCGGCGTCGGTCACCACGAGCAGCATGTTCGCGGTGTCGGCCGTCGCGCCGACCACCTGCCCGAGGTCTTCCACCACCAACCGCAGCGGGGAGGCGCGCCGGCGGCGGGTGACCTCGTCGAGCGGCACCGAATCCCGGGTGTTCACCCCGTCGGCGGCGAGCCCCAGGCTCAGCATCCGCGACCAGGAACGCGACACCAACGGCCGGGGCCGGACCCGGGGACGGCCGCCGCCGATCACGGCTTCGTGCATGCGGATCAGGTCGCGGGCGTGCATCGGCAGGTCGGCGCCTGGCGGAACCGAGCTGTGCACGACCACGGGCCACCTCCGCACCATCGCGTCGACTGACCAGCATAGGACCGGTGGACGGGACGCGCCATGGAGCCGCGCTGCAACTCGCTGCAACCCTTGCCGCTCCACCCGCCCGCGGCGTGTGATCGGGGTAACAGCCGAACGCCGAAGTTCAGGAGTGGCCATGACACAGACGGTGGACCGGATCGAGGCGACGAGCTCGCCGCAGGCTCGGGTGGACGCTTGGCTGAGCCGATTCGAATCGGCCCTCGCCGCTCGCGACGTCGAAGCCGCCGCGGCGCTTTTCGCCGTCGACAGTTATTGGCGTGACCTGGTCGCCTTCACGTGGACGATCAAGACGGTCGAAGGTCGCGACGAGGTGGCCGGGATGCTCGGCGACTGCCTCGACCGGATCGACCCCTCCGGGTTCCGCACGACCGAGACGCCGACCGAAGCCGATGGCGTGACCGAAGCGTGGCTGGAATTCGAGACCGCGACCGGCCGCGCGAAGGGCCACTTGAGGCTGAAGGACGAAGGCGCCTGGACCCTGCTGACCAGTCTGCGTGAGCTCAAAGGTTTCGAGGAACGTCGCAACGAACAGCGGCCGAAGGGTGTCGAGCACGGCGTCGTCCGCGGCCGGAAGTCGTGGGCGGAGAAGCGCGAGGAGGAACAGACCCGGCTCGGCTACGAGCAGCAGCCGTACGTCGTCGTCATCGGCGGCGGCCAGGGCGGCATCGCGCTCGGCGCCAGGCTGCGGCAGCTCGACGTACCCACGCTCGTCCTGGAACGCAACCAGCGGCCCGGCGACTCGTGGCGCAAGCGCTACAAGAACCTCTGCCTGCACGACCCGGTCTGGTACGACCACCTGCCCTATCTGCCGTTCCCGGACAACTGGCCGGTGTTCGCGCCCAAGGACAAGATCGCCGACTGGCTCGAGATGTACACGCGGCTCATGGAGGTGCCGTACTGGACGAGCACCGAGGTCACCTCGGCGTCCTGGGACGAGGAAGCGCGGCAGTGGCTGGTGACCGTCGTCCGCGAGGGCGAGGAACTGGTGCTCACTCCGCGGCACGTCGTGTTCGCGACCGGGATGTCCGGCAAGCCGAATCTCCCGTCGTTCCCGGGAATGGACGACTTCGAGGGCGATCAGCACCATTCGTCCCAGCACCCGGGCCCGGATTCCTACGCCGGCAAGAAGGCGGTCGTGGTCGGCTCCAACAACTCCGCGCACGACATCTGCGCGGCGCTGTGGGAGCACGGCGCCGACGTCACCATGGTGCAGCGGTCGTCGACGCATGTGGTGAAGTCGGATTCGCTGATGGACCTGGGACTCGGCGACCTGTATTCGGAACGCGCGGTGCGCTCGGGGATCACCACCGACAAGGCGGACATGATCTTCGCGTCGATCCCGTACCGGATCATGCCGCAGTTCCAGATCCCGGTGTACGACGCGATCCGTGAGCGGGACAAGGACTTCTACGCCCGGCTGGAGGCGGCCGGGTTCCAGCACGACTGGGGCGACGACGGATCCGGTCTGTTCCTGAAGTACCTGCGGCGCGGCTCCGGCTACTACATCGACGTCGGCGCGTCGGAACTGGTCGCCGACGGGAAGATCAAGCTGGCCCACGGCCAGGTCGACCATCTGACCCGCGACGCGGTGGTGTTGTCCGACGGCACTGAGCTGGAGGCGGACCTCGTCGTCTACGCCACCGGCTACGGCTCGATGAACGGCTGGGTCGCGGACCTGGTCGGACAGGAGACCGCGGACCTCGTCGGCAAATGCTGGGGCCTGGGCTCCGGGACGACGAAGGACCCCGGGCCGTGGGAGGGGGAGCAGCGCAACATGTGGAAACCCACGCAGAAGGAAGGCCTGTGGTTCCACGGCGGGAACCTGCACCAGTCGCGGCACTACTCGCTTTACCTGGCGCTGCAACTGAAAGCGCGTTACGAGGGCATCCCGACGCCGGTGTACGGGCTCCAGGAGGTGCACCACAAGTCGTGACGGCCCAGAGGCTTCGGTGCCGGACCCCGGGCGGGCCGGCACCGGAGGGCGCCGCCCCCGGACCACGGGCGGTCGACGGCGTCGGGCACCGCCTCCAGACCCTGGGCGGTTCCCGGCGTCGTACCCGTGTTCAGCGGGCGGCCTTCGCGTAACGGCGGGCCAGCACGGCGAAGGCCTCCCGGAGTTCGGGAGGCCCGACGACCTCGATGTCGGCGTCGAACCGGCCGATACTCGCCGCGAGCCCGGCCCACGACCACGACCCCAGCACCAGACGGCACCGATCCGGCCCGAGTTCCTCCACGACACCGTCGCGGACGTAGTGGGACACCGTGGCCGCCGGGAGATCGAGGACGACTTCCCCGCGGCACGGCCATTCGCCGGACTCGGACGCGCCACGGAACCGGCTCGCGACGAAGGTGGCGACGTCGGGGACCGGCAGTTCGCGTGGTGTGAACCGTGGGCCGGTCGGGGTGCGCGGAGAGATCCGGTCGGCCCGGAAGGTGCGCCAATCCGCGCGATCCAGATCCCAGGCGACGAGGTACCAGCGGCCGTGCCAGGTGACGAGGTGATGCGGTTCGGCCCGGCGCCGCGCGTCCGCGTAGTCGAACCGCAGGACCTCGCGGGCGTGCACCGCCGCGCCGAGCGCGAGCAGGACGTCGCCGTCGATGCGGGGCTCCGACCGGCTCGCGGGCGATTCGACGGCGGTGACCCGCACCGTGTCGATCCGGCGCCGCAGCCGGGAGGGCATCACCTGGCGGACGGTGTGCAGCGCCCGCATCGCCGCCTCCTCGATCCCCGCGCCGCTGGTGGTGGCGATTTGGAGCGCGATGGCCAGCGCGACCGCCTGATCGTCGTCGAACAGCAGCGGCGGCAGCTCGGACCCGGCGTCGAGCCGATACCCGCCGTCGGGCCCCTTGATGGTCGCGATGGGGTAGCCGAGCTCGCGAAGCCTGTCGACGTCGCGCCGCACGGTGCGCGGGCTGATGTCCAGCCGCTCGGCCAGCAGCGCTCCCGGCCAGTCGCGGCGGGCCTGCAGCAACGAGAGCATCGACAGCAGTCGCGCGGAGGTCTTCGGCATGTTTTCCATCATGCCTCCAGTAGCGGCCACAACCTGTCCTCTACCCCTGCGAGAGTCGTGTCGTGCCAGAAAACGACAACACGGAGGGCCCGATGACCGCCACCATCCTCGACGCCGAGCGCGCCGACCTGCTCGAAGCCCTCGACACCGTCCGCGCCACGCTGACCACCACCGTGCAAGGACTGACGGACGAGCAGCTCGACGAGCGTCCGACGGTCAGCGAGCTGAGCCTCGGCGGGCTGATCAAACACGTCGCCTCGATCGAGGAGATGTGGCTGCGTTTCGTGGTCGAGGGCCCGTCCGCGATGACCTACGACCTGCCGGAAGGCGTCACCTGGGCCGACATCGGCGCCGGGACCGCCCGCGAGTTCCCGCAGTGGGCGATCGACCACCAGAACAACTTCAGGATGCTGCCCGGCGACACCCTCGCGGGGATCCTCGCACGCTACGAAGAGGTGGCCGCGCGGACGAAGGAGATCGTCTCGTCGATCCCGGACCTTTCCGCGACGCATCCGCTGCCGGAGGCGCCCTGGAACCCGCCGGGCGCGGTGCGCAGCGTGCGCCGGGTGCTGGCGCACGTCATCGCCGAGACCGCGCAGCACGCGGGGCACGCCGACATCCTGCGGGAAAGCATCGACGGCCAGAAGTCGACCTGACCCTCGGGCGCCGCACTCACGTGATCGAAGCCGGATTTCGCGTGATTGAAGGCGGATCTTGCGTGCTTAGGGGCGGAACACGTGAGTGCGGCGTCCAAGCACGCGAGTTACGTCCCTGATCACGCGAGTCCCGCCTTGGCTCTGACCCGGATCGCCACTCCCGACCACCTGTGCCGAACGGCGGTTTCGCGTGATTGAACGGACGACACGTGTGATCAGATGGACGACACGGCCGTGGCGAAGCCTTCGCCGCGAGTCGTCCGTCCAGACACGCGTGTCGTCCGCCTGATCACGTGTGTCGTCCATCCAGTCACGCGAGACCTCCAAGTAGGTATCCAGGACACGTTTGGCTCTAACCGTCCTCACCACACCCGAGGGGGCATAGCTTGCTCACAGCTTCCTGCCGTAGGGTCCCGGCCCGTCGGCGGCAGGTGATCATGGTGGTGGTTGTGTGCGGGAGACGGAGCGGCGGTTCCGCCCGGAAATCCAGGGACTGCGGGCGCTCGCGTGTGTGCTGGTGGTCGTCTACCACGTGTGGCTCGGCCGGATCTCCGGCGGCGTCGACGCGTTCTTCCTGATTTCCGGGTTCCTCGTCACCGGTCAGCTCTACCGGGCGGCGTCGCGGGGGAAGATCGAGTACCGGCCGATGTGGGGCCGGATGATCAAGCGGCTGTTCCCGGCCGCGCTCACCGTGCTGCTGCTGGTGGTCGCGGTGAGCATGGTGCTGCTGCCGCAGAACCGCTGGTTCCAGACGATCAAGGAGGTCGTCGCCTCCGCGCTGTACCTGGAGAATTGGCAGCTGGCGGCGGATTCCGCCGACTACTTCGCGCAGCACAATTCGGCGAGCGTCGTCCAGCATTTCTGGTCGTTGTCGATCCAGGGGCAGTTCTACGTCGTCTGGCCGCTGCTGGTCGGATCGGTGCTCCTGATCGCCAAGCGAGCTAAGCGCAACGTCGGCCCGATGCTCACCGGCGTGCTCGGCGTGGTGTTCGCGGCCTCGCTCGCGTACTCGGTGTGGCTGACCGCCGTCGATCAGCCGCTGGCGTACTTCGATTCGCTGACGCGGGTGTGGGAATTCGCGCTCGGTGGCCTGCTCGCCTTGCTCGTCGACCGGATCCAGGTGGCGCGGCCGGCGCGGGTCGTGTTCGGCTGGGCCGGGGTCGCGGGGCTCGTTGCCTGCGGGCTGGTGCTCCAGGTCGGGACGGTCTTTCCCGGCTATCTCGCGCTATGGCCGACGCTTTCGGCCGCCCTGGTGATCCTCGCGGGCGACACCGGGTTCAAAGCCGGCGCCGACCGTTTCCTCGGCAGCCGCCCGCTGAAGTACCTGGGCGACCTCAGTTACGCGCTCTACCTCTGGCACTGGCCGGTCCTGGTCTTCTACCTCGTCGCGCGTGACCGGGAAGAGGTCGGCCTGCGCGGGGGCGCGGTGATCATCGCGCTGGCGTTCGTCCTCGCCGTGCTGACCCATCACCTGGTCGAGAAGCCGGTCCGGGTGTCCGCGATCGGGGCCGGGAACCGTTGGGGCGCCTACCGGTTCGGTGCCGCGACGCTCGCGGCCGTGCTCGCCGCGACCGGCGCCTGGCAGTGGGTGAGCGTGAGCCAGGCGGAGAGCTACTCGATCGCGGTCGACGATCCCGACCATCCCGGCGCGCTCGCGCACACCGAAGGGTTCACGTACTGGGGCGCGGCCGACGCCACGCTGGTCCCGTCGTTCGTCGCGGTGTCCGAGGACTGGGCGGGGATCGACCCGGCCCGGTGCGGAACCTCGCCGCGCAACGCCGATCTCGAAGTCTGTACGTCGCAGACCACGGGGCATCCCGCTCGCCGGATCGTGGTCGCCGGCGACTCGCACGCCGGGCAGTTCCTCGGCGCTCTCCTCCCGGTCGCCGAGAAGAAGAACTGGGAGGTCACGTCGATCCTCCGCGGTGGCTGCCCGTTCTCCACCGACTCCGACGCCGTACCGGGCGACCAGTCCTGCATCGACTGGAACACCGCCGTGGTGGACGAAATCGTCACCACCCGTCCCGACGCGGTGATGACGATCGGCACCAGGGACGTGAAGGTCGGTGTCGAAGAACGGGTTCCCGCCGGCTACATCGCGCAGTGGCGCAAGGTCGACGAGGCAGGGATCCCGGTGCTGGCGGTGCGGGACAACCCGCGTTTCGGCCAGTCGCCGTCCGCGTGCGTCGAGAGCCGCGGCGCGGAGGCACCCGAGTGCGCCACGCCACGCTACGACCTCTATGCGGAGGAACCGCCGTACGAGACGCTCCAGGATCTGCCGCCGAACGTGCGATTCGTCGACTTCAGCGACTACTTCTGCACGGCCGAGGTCTGCCCGCCGGTGATCGGCAACGTGCTGGTCTATCTCGACGACAACCACGTCAGCGGTACCTACATGTCGACGATGTCGGCCATCGCGGAGAAGGCGATCACCGAGGCGCTCGGCTGGGCGGACGATCACGCGGAGGAGCCACCGCCGGGCGGGTGATCCAGACAACAGATCGCCGCTGGATTGCGTGAAAGCGCACTGACTCGCCGGTCTGCCAATGTTCTGTGCAACGATTCGCCCTTAACCGTGCATCGAAACGGCGGATATCGTCGTCGACATGAGGGTCGCCGTCCATCAGGGCTCGTACGCCGAGCTGCCGTCCGCCGTCGAGGCGTCGGGCGCCGATCTCGTGATCGCCGCCGAGATGATCACCACCGGCTACCACATCGGCGCCCGGTCGCATGAGCTCGCCGAGCCGGCCGACGGTCCGACGGCGACCCGGATGTCCGCGCTGGCAAGGGAATCCGGCGTCGCACTGGCCTACGGATACCCCGAATCCGACGGCGGCCGCGTGTTCAACAGCGTCCAGCTGATCGGCCGCGACGGACAACGCCTGGCGAACTACCGCAAGACGCATCTGTTCGGCGACATCGACCGCGACCGCTTCGAGCCGGGTGCCGAGGCGGTCGTGCAGGCCGAGCTCGACGGAATCCGGATCGGCCTGCTGATCTGCTACGACGTCGAGTTCCCCGAGCTGGTGCGGGCGCACGCGCTGGCCGGGACCGAACTGCTCGTGGTGCCGACCGCGCTGATGAGCCCGTACGAACTGGTCGCGGACACGCTGGTGCCCGCCCGCGCCTACGAGAGCCAGCTGTTCGTCGCGTACGCGAACCGGTGCGACACCGAACAGGAACTGACCTACTGCGGCCGCTCCTGCGTCGTCGCCCCGACCGGCGAGGTGCTCGCCCGCGCGGGCGCCGGCCCGGAGCTGATCAGCGCCGAAGTGACCCGTGACGCGCTCGTCGCGTCGCGGCTGGAGAACACCCACCTGGCCGACCGACGGCCCGATCTGTACCGAGGACTTCCCGCATGACCTCCGCCCTCCCGACCGCGATCCACCACGACGAACCGGCGGGCCGCCCGATCACCATGTTCGGCCCCGATTTCCCGTTCGCCTACGACGACTTCCTCGCCCACCCCGCCGGGCTCGGCTCCCTCCCGGCCGAACGGCACGGCACCGAGGTGGCGGTGATCGGCGGCGGCCTCTCGGGCATCGTCACCGCGTACGAACTGATGAAACTGGGGCTGCGCCCGGTCGTGTACGAGATCGCCGAGATCGGCGGCCGCCTGCGCACGGTGAACTTCCCCGGCTGCCCGGACGACGTCGTCGCGGAGATGGGCGCGATGCGCTTCCCGCCGGCGTCGACCGCGCTGTTCCACTACATCGACAAGGTCGGCCTGGAGACCACGCCGTTCCCGAACCCGCTGGCGCCGGGCACGCCCAGCACCGTCGTCGACCTCAAGGGGGAGAGCCACTACGCGCGCACGGCGGACGAACTCCCCGCCGTCTTCGGCAAGGTCGCGGCCGCGTGGGACAGCACGCTGGCCGAGCAGGCCGCGTTCACCGAGATGCAGAAGGCGATCCGCGACCGCGACGTGAAGACGATCAAGCGGCTGTGGAACGAACTCGTGCCGAAGCTGGACAACCAGACCTTCTACGGTTTCCTCTGCGATTCGCCCGCGTTCGCCTCCTTCCGTGACCGCGAGATCTTCGGACAGGTCGGCTTCGGCACCGGCGGCTGGGACACCGACTTCCCGAACTCCATCCTGGAGATCCTGCGGGTGGTCTACACCGGCGCCGACGACGAGCACCGCAGCATCGTCGGCGGCAGCAGGCGGCTGCCGTTGCGGCTGTGGGAACACGCGCCCGAAGACATCGCGTTCTGGCCTGCCGGAACGAGTTTGAGCTCGCTGCACGGCGGGAGCCCGAACCCCGGCGTCTCCCGGCTGCACCGGACCGCGCCGAACAACATCACCGTGACCGACACCGAAGGCCGTATCCGCACCTATCCGGCGGCGGTGTTCACCGCGCAGAGCTGGATGCTGCTGTCCAAGATCGAATGCGACGAGGCGCTGTTCCCGATCGACCACTGGACGGCGATCGAGCGTACGCACTACATGGAGTCTTCGAAGGTCTTCGTCCCGGTGGACCGGCCGTTCTGGCTGGAAAAGGACCCGGAGACCGGGCGGGACACGATGAGCATGACGCTGACCGACCGCATGCCGCGCGGCACCTACCTGCTCGGCGACGATCCGGACGCCCCCGCGGTGATCTGCCTGTCCTACACCTGGGCCGACGATTCGCTGAAATGGCTGCCGCTCTCGGTGTCCGAGCGGGTCGAAGTGATGTTGCAGTCGCTGAAGGAGATCTACCCCGGCGTCGACGTCCGGCGGCGCATCATCGGCGACCCGGTGACCGTGTCCTGGGAGGCCGAGCCGCATTTCATGGGTGCGTTCAAGGCCAACCTGCCCGGCCACTACCGCTACCAGCACCGGCTGTTCACCCACTTCAAACAGGACCGGCTGGAGGAGCGTCACCGCGGCCTCTTCCTGGCGGGCGACGACGTCTCCTGGACGGCGGGCTGGGCCGAGGGCGCGGTGCAGACGGCACTCAACGCGGTCTGGGGCGTCCTGCACCACTTCGGTGGCGAGACGGATCCGGCGAACCCGGGGCCCGGCGACGTCTACGACGACATCGCGCCCGTGGAACTGCCCGACTGAGCGCGGCGGCCCACCAGCCACGCCATACCGGCCGCGAGGAGGGCGCCGATGGTGTTCATCAGCCAGTCGTTGGTGTCGCAGGCGCGGCCGATCGCGGGCACGAACGCCTGCAGCGCCTCGATCACCGCGGACAGCGCCGAGCCGGCCGCGAACGTCGTCACGGGCCGCCGGGACGCCAGCGCGGCGAAGTAGACCGGCGGCAGGAACAGCGCCACGTTGGCCAGGAGTTCCACCGAGCCGAGCGTGGGCAGGGAGAACTGGACCGTGCACAGGATCTCGTCGATCGTGTGCCGGGTGGGCACCAGCGTCAGCGCGAAGACCGGTACCAGCGCCACACCCGCGAGCGTCCAGAGGACTCGATGCCTGCCCGCGAACAGGTGGCCCAGGACGGCGCAGACGAGCGCGACCAGCAGGATCGCCACCGGCACGAGGGCGGAGTGGTCGAGCAGGAAGTTCGTGATCATGGCCCGCCGATCCTACGGGCCGGTGAACTCGACCTCCGCCGACGGCACCACACGCAGCCGTCCACCGGGATGGATCGCCGTGCTCAGCAGCAGGTTGTGCCGCGCGACGACCTGTTCGGCGGTCAGCCCGGTGGTGGGGTCGCCGTCGGACGAGGGAGCGTGGCCGTCGGCGACCAGCACGACGTCCAAGCCGTGGCTCTGAGCGGACCGGGCGGTCGCGTCGACGCAGTAGTCGGTGGCCAGCCCGGTCAGCACCACGGTGTCGACGCCGCGGTCGACGAGCAGCCCCGCCAGCCCGGTGCGGTAGAAGGAATCCGTCGCGGTCTTGTCGACCACCACGTCGACCGGTTCGAGGCCGAGCAGCGCGCTGACCCGGGTGCCCGGCGACGCCGGGTCGAAGTCGGTGCCGGGGGCGCCGATCTGCCGCAGCGCGATCACCGGGACCCCGTTCTCGCGGGCCTTCCTGGCGAGGGCGGCGATCCGGGCCGCCAGTTCCTCGCCGCGCCAGACCAGGGGAACGAGCATTTCCTGCATGTCGACGATCAGCAGCGCGGCCCTCATGCCGAGAGCCTAGGGCAGCGCGGCGGGTGACTCGGCCTCCGGGATGAGCAGCCGCGGCGCGCCGGAGCCGTCGGCGGGTACGGCCCAGACGTCGGAATGTCCTTGAGTGCGGGGGAGGGCGTAGGCGACGGTGCGGTCGTCGAGCCACGCGGGCTGGTCGTCGACGGTCCTGGTCTCCGCCAGCGGCGTCACGGTGCCGCTCGCGAGGTCGAGCACCGACACCCGCCAGCCCTTCGCGGGATCGCCGTCGATGGCGGCCTTGTAGGCGACGCGGGTCTCGTCGGGGGAGAGGGACGGGCATTCGACGTTGTCCCGCAAGGTCTTCACGGTCCGGGCGGTCGAGTCGCCTTCGACGAGGTACCGGTGGGAGCCGGTCGACATGGTGGCGTAGAACCGGCCCGGCTGACGGGTGAAGGTGACACCCCAGAAGTTGAAGTCGGCGGCCTTGTACGGCTTGCCGTCCACGGTCACGGCGAAGTCCTCCAGCGTGCCCTCGACGTTGTCGGTGGTGAGGTCGAGGGTGCCGGCCCGGGTGGAGAACCGGCCGCCGTTGTAGGAATCGCCGGTGACGAACACCGTCCACGCCAGCCGTTTGCCGTCGGGCGAGACCCGCGCCCGGTTGGGCAGGCCGACCAGTGGGATCTCCTGCGTGACCGCGAGACGGCTGTCGAGCACGGCGAGCTGGTAGGTGGTCAGGCCGGTTTCGGGGCGCAGGCAGATCCCCGTGCCGCCCGCCGCGTAGACCCGGCTGCAGGACACGGTCGACACCGCCCGTGTGCCTCCGGGGTCGGCGGCGCTGACGCTGGACACGTGCCCGCGGTCGGCGTCGGCGGTGCTGCGGAAGAGCAACCGTCCGCCGTCGAGGGTGACGGCGTCGCTGGTGCCCGCCGACGCGGTCCCCTGGTTGCGCGCGCTCGCCACCCCGACGTAGATCACGGCGGCCGCGGCCAGCGTGAGGACTCCGGTGACGGCGATCAGGACGCGGGTGCGGGTGTTCACGGTCGTGCCTTCCTGCGGGGAACCAAGAGAACGAAGGTGGCGGCGACGGCGGCGAGCACCGTCCCGGCGGCGATCGTGATCGCCGTGGCCGCACCCCAGAACTGCCAAGAGAGTCCGAAAAGGACGGACGAGACGAAGTACGCGAGCGCCTGCCCGCTCTGCACGATCGCGATACCGGTGGTGCGCAACGCCTCGGGCAGCAACGGTCCGGCCAGCGCCATGAGCACGCCGTCGGTCGCCGCGTAGAACACGCCGTACAGGCCGAGCGTGAGCGCGAACAACGCCCAGCCGGTGAGCGGGCTGAGCAGCAGCAGGTAGACGGCGATCAGGGCGCCGTAACCGCCGAGCATCACCGGCAGCCTGCCGACGCGGTCGGCCAGTGCGCCGAGCGGCGCGGCCAGCAGCAGATAGGCCAGGTTGGTCCCGACGGCGAGCAGCGGGAACCAGCCGGTGGCGATGTCCTCCTTGTCCTGCAACAGAAGGTAGACGAAGCCGTCTCCGATGGTGGCCAGGCCGAGGACGCACGCGGCGATCAGCAGCCGTCGCACGCCGGCGCCGCGCAGGAGCCCCGCCGCCGCTCGCAGGGACACGGTGCCGGACGGCGGTTTGGGCGCGCGGTGGTCGCGGACGAACAACGCCAGCAGCAGCACACCGGCGGTGGCGATGCAGAAGCTGGTCACGAAGACCGCGTCGAAGCCCTCGACCCCGGTCGCCGAACCCGCCACGGCCAGCACCGCGACCGCGGCGAGCGGGCCGAGGAACGCGCCGACGCTGTCCATCGCCCGGTGCACGCCGAACGCGCGGCCCAGCATGTGTTCGGGGGCCGACAAGGTGATCAGCGCGTCGCGCGGCGCGGTCCGCAGTCCCTTGCCCGTGCGGTCCGCGGTCAGCACCACGCCGATCGCGGTCGCCGACGATCCCGCGGCCACGAGCCCCAGTTTCGCCACGGCGGACATCGCGTAGCCCAGCCCGGCGACCGCCTTGCGCCGTCGCACCCGGTCCGCGACGTAGCCGCCGACCAGCCGCAGCAGCGCGGTCGCGCCGGTGTAGAGGCCGTCCACCACGCCGTACGCCGCCGGGCCGAGGTGCAGCCCGAGCACCAGGTACACCGGCAGCACGGCCGTCACCATCTCCGACGAGACGTCCGTGACGAGGCTGACGGTGCCCAGGGCGAAGACGTTCCCGCCCAGCAGGGCGAAGGACTTCTTGGACACGCCGCCGGGATGCTCCCGGCGGCCGATCGTGGACAGGTACACGCGACGAACCATCCTTCCCCGCCCGCGGGCGCGTCCACAGTGGACACGCCCGCGGGGTTCACCCGACTACTGCCACACGCTCGTGATCGGCGCCTTGTTGGCCGCGTTGCCGATACCCGGCAGGCCGAACGACGCCTCCATCGTGCGGAGAATCGAGTAGTGGTTGATGGATTCGCTGTAGCTGCCCGGCTTCACGTGGGCGCCGACGAACGTCGTGAAGATCTGGTTCACCGACGTCCCGCTGTCCTCGTCGAAATTGACGATCAGCAGGCTGTTGTGCGTCTTGGCCCACTGCGCGTACGCGTCGAGGTTGTTCTTCAGCCATTTGTCGCCCGTGTCGACCGAACAGTCGTGCATGTCGCTGCACAGATCCGGGGTCACGAAAGCGACGTGGGGCAGCTTGGTGAAGTCGCTCGGGAACGACGAGAACCTTTTGTTCGCCGACGACGGCACATTGCTGAAGCTGACCCAGCTGTTGTGCTTGCGGGCGTATTTGCCCTTCGTGCAGCCGGTGTAGCCGTCGGAAGGCATGCTTTCCGCGTAACCGACGAACTTCTTGCCGATCCCAGCCAGCTGGGATGCGAGGTTCTCCTTGTTGCCGAGATCCTGGCATTTGTTGCTGTCGACACCGTGCGTCGAACCCGCGAACTGGGCGATGTAGTTCGGCTGGCTCGGGTGCGTCGTCCCGTACGCCTTGGTGAACTTGGCGCCCTGTGAGGCGAGCTTGTTGAAGTACGGCGCCTTGGAGCTGCCGCTGATCTGCTTGTAGTCCTTGTTCTCGAACATCACGAGGACGATGTGGTCGAACGCGGGCACTTTCGCCGCGGCGGGTTCTATCGCGGCGGCGGGAGTGTCCTGATGGGACACCACCAGCGCCGTGGCCAAACCGGTCGCGGCCACGGCCGCGACCGTGATCCGTTTCCAGAACATGGAAACCTCCTGGGAAAAGGTTGAAACTTTGACGACCAGCCATCGGGTTCAGCGGCGCTCCGCGGGCGTCGACAGAGTCGAGACATCTGATGTCTCTGGTGCATTTAAACGGCAACGAAGTCATCGGCCCATCAAGATCGCCTGACTGGAGTAACCGGAGAGTGTGGAACACCCCAAAACCGGCATTGCTTGGCATGAAACCGTGTAAACCGGCCGCCGACCTTGTGTTCGTCGCCCGGAACCGATGAACTTATGGCAACTCGCTGATTCAGCCGGTTGGCAGTGGTGCGGCCATTGCCCCGGCTCTGTGGTGTACTCATCCGACCATTGGTTAAGCTGTCGGCGTGAAGCCCTTTTCGCCGAGGCCGGCCGGATACACGATCGAAGAACTTTCCACGATCGTCGGCATGTCGGCGCGCAATATCCGGGCCCATCAGACCCGGGGCCTGCTCGCCCCGCCGGTCCGGCACGGCAGGTCCGCCTACTACGGACCGGCCCATCTGCGGCGCCTGCGTCGCATCACGATGCTGCAGAAACAGGGCTTCAACCTGGTGTCCATCGCCGCGATGCTCGGAACGACCACAGTGGACCGCGCCGAGCAGCTGGACGCGGCGATGGCGGAAATCGCCCGCGACCAGCCCGCCGTCGCCCGATGCCTGGAGCGTCACGGCGTGCTCGGCAGGGACGGCACGGGATCCCTGGCGGTCGTGCGCCCGTCCGTTTCGCGCGCGGTGGCGGACCTCGCCGTCGCCGGGATCCCGCCCGTCGCCGCCCTGCGGTTCCTCGGTCAGTTCATGGACCGGGTCACGCCGCTGGCCGGCGACCAGCTGGCCGCGCTGAAAACCCAAGTGGACGGTGGCTCGGCGGCTCCGCGAGCCTGTTTCGCGGACCTCCTTGTAAGCGCTTTCAAGATCGCCGTGGAGAACGCGGCCGAAGTCACTTTCCCAGTCGCGGAGCCAAGGACCTGGCCACCGAGGTGACCGCGGCCGTCGCCGCGTCGAGGCCGGTGCCCTCGGCGGAACCGGACAGGATGACGACGATGTAGCGGTCGCCTTCACCGACGAGCCCCGTCGTGTGCGCGTCCACCGAGCCGCGCCCGGCCGCCCAGCCCTGTTTCACGGCCCACGGCCGGTCACCGAAGGCCGAAGGGATGCCGAAGTGCTGGTCGAAACCGTCGGCCGCGATGCGGCTCGCCTGGCGCAGTGGTGCGAGGATGACGTCCCGCTTGGCCTTCGGCAGTTTGAGGATGCGGCGGTACACCGCGGCGACGTCGTCCGCTGTGGACAGTGTGTCGCCCCAGCGGCCCGCGTCGGCGGGCGGGGTGGTGTTCTCCAGGCCCGCGGTCGCCACCGTCCTGGTGACGATCGCGGGGCCGCCGTTCCTGGTCCAGAGCGTGTTGGCGACGGCGTCGTCGCTTTTCGCCAGCATCCGGTGGAGCTGGGCTTCGTCGGCCTTGCTCGCTTTGCGGGTGACGGCGTCCAGTGCGATGAACAGTTTCACCACCGACGCCGTGCGGAACCTTTCCGAGCCCCGCTCGGCGACCACCTGCTCGCCCGATATGCGGTCGAAGACCACAGTGGCGTCGCGTCGTTCCGGAACCGGACGGCTTTCCGCGACGGACTGGAAGATCACGTAGCCGAGGATCGCGGCGATCACCGGGAGGGCGATCAGGACCGTCACGCGAAGTCGTGGTCGCCGGTTCGCGCCGGGCACTGCGATGGGCCTGGTTCGTTCGTCGGACATGGTGCCGATGTTCAGAGACGATCATCGTGGCCCCGTCTTGTTCTTGTCATGACTCTGTAACGAGGTCAGGAACGCTGCACGATGATCTGGTCGACGAGCGTGCCGTCGGCGCTGATCGCGCGAACGTCCATTTTGGGCGGTGTGGTGCCCGTACCCGCGATGACGTCGACCGCGACCAGGCTGTAACCACGGAATCGGACCCGGGACCAGGTGACCTTCTTGGTGCGGTCCTGGCCGTCCCGTTCGGAGTACTTCATCGGGACGGGGGATTCGTTGCTCGTCTCATGACCGAGGTACGTGTCGGGCGCGGGGAACTCGGAGACACTGCCGCCACCGCCGCCCGCGGTGATGTAGGTGGTCCCGTCCTTGACCGGGTTCGTGGTCCCGCGCGAGGGCACCTTCTTGACGGCCTTGCCCGCCCGGATCGGGTCGGTGCGTTCGTAGATGTGGTTGTGACCGTTGAGCACCAGGTCGACCTGGTACTTGTCGAACAGTGGTGCCCAGTCCTTCTGCGCCCCGAGTTCGGCGCCGTTGGAATGACAGGTGGAATACGTGCACTGGTGGCAGTACACGACGATGAAGTCGATCGTGGGGTCGGCGCGGAAGGCGGCGAGCGTCTTGCCGAGCCATTTGAGCTGCTTGCCCTTGGTGTAGTCCAGATTGGACGGACTGTTGTAGCAGACGTCGTTGCCGTCCAGGCTGATCATGCCGACGTTCTGGTACCGCCACGAGTAGATGCAGGTGGAGCCGTCCCAGGCGTTGTCCGGCATGGTGAAACGCGCCCGCACGCCACCGTAACCGTCCTCGGAGTACCAGCCCTCCATCTCGTGGTTGCCGAGCGCCATCATCCACGGGATCCCGGCGGTGACCGGTTCGTTCTGCACGAAGAAGGAGTCCCAGAGCCGCGCGTCGTACTGGTCTTCCTCCGGATGCCCGCCCTCGCCTTCCAGGGCGTAGCTCAGGTCACCCATGGCGAGGTGGAAGGCCGGGTCGAGGCCCGCGATCAGGCTGCTGGTCGCGACGGCGTTGTAGCCGACGCCTTGGTCACCGAATGCGGTGAAGGTGAACGTGCCGTCGCCGCCAGGGGCGGGCGCGGTGCGGAAACTCGCCATCTCACCGAGCCGGGCGGCGGGGTCGTAGCCCTCGTGCCCGACGACGTAGTAGTACGTGGTGTTGGGCAGGAGGCGGTCGATCCGGGCGTGGAGGTAGTACTGGGTGATCGACTTCGGGCTGTTCGGCGGGACCTCCTCGACCGGATGCTGCCAGGACATCTGGCTGGTCAGCGCCCGGACCTCGGCCTGGATGGGCGGGCTGAAGTCGCCGGGAACGGTGCCGATCCGGACGAACGGCGCGGTCACCGCCGCGGGCACCTGCCAGGAGACGACGACCTGCTGGGACGGGTCGGCCCCGTAGGCGATGTGCCGCCCGAACGGCCGTAGCGCCGACCCCGCGACCTTGTCCGCGTTGAGCAGCACCATCGGCCCGGGGGTGGCCGTGGCCGCGCCCGGGAGCAGGACGCCGCCGGCGGCGAGTGCCGCCCCGCCCACCGCGCCCACCCGGAACAGGGTCCGCCGCGAATACCGCTTGACGAAATTGTCGTGTTTTTCGGCCAGGCTGAGTCGACGATAGGCTTCGGACCTGCTGTTTCGGGGAGTTTCGGCCATGAAATCGAAGTTAAGAAGGCTTCTTAACTAAGTCAAGAGGCCGATGGCCATCCGATGACCGGCTGCATGGAACCGTGCAAGTGACTTCGGGCATAGGGGACTTTGTGCCCGAACGGCGAACACGCGTGATTGAGCGGCGATCACGCGTGATCAGAGGCGTAACTCGCGTGATCAGGCGGCGATCATCGTGATCGCCGCTCAATCACGCGAGATCGCCGTTCAATCACGTGAGTTCCGGCTCTGATCACGCGGCGGTCAGACCAGCTCGGCCGAGACGACGGAGGTCAGGTCGCGCAGCCTGGCCAGCAGGGGCTCGACCTCGGCGGCGTCGATCAGGACGGCGCAGGTCATGGTGCTTTCCCGGACGCCGTCGCGGACGTCGACGGACAGTTCGTGGACCAGGCAGCCGAGCGCGTCGAGCAGGCCGGGGATCTGTTCGACGCCGCCGACGAAGTACGTGGCGATCCGCCGGCGGACCAGCATGGACGAGCGAGGGGAGGGAACCTGGAAGGCGGTGATCGACATCGTGGTCTCCGAAGGCGGGAAAACGTACAGGCCATGGAGGGCCAGGTCCCGGGAGATGCCCCGTATCGAGGGGTCGCCGGAATGCGCGCCGGCGACCTGGTTCAGCCGGCGCGCTTGACTACGAGTCGAGTCCAGCGGCGCACGGCGACAGGGTAACACGTCACGAGAGGCGCAGCCGGGAGCCTTGCTCGCGGACGTGCGCGGCGGAGCCGCAGTCGAGGTCCAGCTGCCGCTGCCGCTCGGCCACGAACGCCCGGCCGAGGCCGGTGCGATCCGAAGTGGACAGTGTGCGCCGGAGTTCGTTCAGCAACCCGCGTTCTTCCGCGCGGATATGCGCGTCCACCGAATTCTCCAGCACTGCCAACGCCTTCTCGGAGTCGGCGGACTCCAGCACGGCCAGCAGCTCGTCCGCGAGCCCGCTCTCCGTCGCATCGGGACGGACGATCCGCTCCGTCGCGGTCGCATGGGCGACCAAGGACGCCGAGAGCTCGGCGATCAGCGCCGGACGGTCGGCCTCGTCGTTGCGCAGGTCCCGGAACAGCTGCTCGATCCGGCGGTGATCGGCCAGGACGACCTCGACCAGATCGGAGCCCGGGGGAGCCGCCGTCGGGCCGGGGCGCATCCAACCGAAGGTCAGCTCCACGGCCTGGCGCCAGTGTGAGTACTCACTGTCGCGGCGGGCCGGGTCCATCGTCGGCAGCCACTGCCCGGCGCGGTGCCAGTTCCGGCGCAGTCCCTCCAGGTCCGGCCAGTAGCCGACCGACAATCCGGCCGCGTACGCCGCGCCCAGCGACACCGTCTCGGCGACCATCGGGCGCACCACCGGCACGTCGAGGACGTCGGCGACGAACTGCATCAGCAGGTTGTCGGCGGTCATCCCGCCGTCCACCTTGAGCGTCGAGAGCGCGAGCCCGGAGTCGGCGTTCATCGCGTCGACCACCTCCCGCGTCTGCCAGCCCGTCGCCTCCAGTACCGCCCTGGCCAGATGACCCTTGGTGATGTACGACGTCAGCCCGGCGATCACGCCGCGCGCCTCGCTGTGCCAATGCGGCGCGAACAGACCGGAGAAAGCGGGCACGATGTAGCAACCGCCGTTGTCCTCGACCGTCCGCGCCAGCGTCTCGATCTCGGGTGCGCTGCCGATCAGTTCGAGCCCGTCGCGGAACCACTGCACCAGCGAACCGGTGACCGCGATCGACCCTTCGAGCGCGTACACGGCGGGCTCGTCGCCGATCTTGAACCCGACGGTGGTCAGCATGCCGTGCGCCGAGAGCACCGGCGTCGGACCGGTGTTGAGCAGCAGGAAGCTCCCGGTTCCGTACGTGCATTTCGCCTCGCCGGGCGCGAAGCAGGTCTGACCGAACAGCGCCGCCTGCTGATCGCCGAGCGCAGCCGCGATCCGGATGCCAGGGACCACCCGCGACGTCGTCCCGTACACCTCGGTCGACGGCCGGATCTCCGGCAGCATCGCGCGCGGGACGTCGAAGAACTCCAGCAGTTCGTCGTCCCACGACAGGGTGCGCAGGTTCATCAGCATGGTGCGCGAGGCGTTGGTGACGTCGGTGACGTGGACACCGCCCTCGGGGCCGCCGGTCAGGTTCCAGATCAGCCAGCTCTCGACCGTCCCGAACAGCACGTCGCCGCGCTCGGCGCGTTCCCGCAGGCCAGGCGTGCGTTCGAGCATCCACCGGATACGCGGCGCGGAGAAGTACGTGGCCAGTGGCAGCCCGCACAGCCGCCGGACACGGTCGGCGCCCGGCTCGCGGGCGAGGTGTTCGAGCATCGCGTCGGTGCGGGTGTCCTGCCAGACGATCGCCCGCCCGACCGGGTTGCCGGTGTGCCTGTCCCACAGCACCGTCGTCTCGCGCTGGTTGGCGATGCCGAGCCCGACCACCTGGCCGGCTTCGACCCCGGCGTCGGCCAGCGCCTGCGGCACGATCCGGCCGACGTTGCGCCAGATCTCCGTCGCGTCGTGTTCGACCCAGCCCGGCCGCGGGAAGTGCTGGGTGTGTTCGCGCTGCGCGACCGACACCAGCCTGCCGCGCGCGTCGAACAGGATGCACCGGGTCGAGGTGGTGCCCTGGTCGATCGACATCACGTAGCGCTGGACCACGCGAGCACCTCCATCACCATCGGGACGCGCCGAGATCGCGGGAGACCGCCCGTGCCGCGTCGCGCACGTGGCCGAGCAGCCGCGGGATCGGGCTGCCGTCGGCTTCACAGATCCGTTCCGCCGCGCCGGAGACCCCGATCGCGCCGACCACGATGCCGCCGTGGCCGCGGATCGGCGCGGCTATCCCGGCCTCGCCGGTGATCATCTCGCCGTTCTCGCTCGCCCAGCCCGCCTCGCGCACCTTGCCGCAGGCGCGTTTGATCGCGGTCTGGGTGACCAGGGTCCGGCGCGTGTAGGCCTCCGGTCCGCCGGTGCGCAACGATGCCACGAGACCGGTGTCGTAGGCCAGAAGGACTTTTCCGAGCGCCGTCGCGTGCAACGGCAGAAGTGTGCCGACGTCGAGCGTCTGCAGGCTGTCGTCGGGCCGGAACACGTGGTGCACCACCAGGACCCGGCCCTCCAGCGGCGCGCCGATCCGGACGGCCTCGCCGCTGCGCGCGGCCAGCGCGTCGGCCCAGTTGATGGCGCGGGAGCGGAGTTCGTTGACGTCGAGGTAGCTCGTGCCGAGGTGCAGGAGCGCCGCGCCCAGTTGGTATTTCCCGGTGTCGCGGTCTTGTTCGACAAAGCCGACCCCTTGCAGGGTGCGGAGGATCCCGTGCGCCGTTCCCTTGGCGAGCTCGAGGGAATCGGCGATCTCGCCGACCCCGAGACGGCCGGAACCGCGCGCCAGCAACCGCAGGATCGCGGCGGCGCGCTCGATGGACTGGATCGGACCGGGCACGGCCCAACCGTAGCCCGACCGGCCCCGATTCGACAATGTCGAACATCGTCTTCGGACGTTCGACAATGCCGACCGGCGTCCGTTGACCCCGGGTTTCCCCGAACTTAACTTCGGCCTCAACAGGGCAACGGTGTCCTTTGTGGAGGAAGCAATGGTGCGAAACCTCAAGGCTCGCGGACTGGCGGGCGAACTGGCGGCGGAGTTCGTCGGGACGATGATCCTCATCCTGTTCGGCTGTGGGGTGGTGGCCCAAGTCGTCGCCGCGGGCATCGGGGACCACGACAGCATCGCGTGGGCGTGGGGAATCGGTGTCACGCTGGGTATCTACGTGGCTTCACGGATCAGCGGCGCGCATCTGAACCCCGCCGTCACCGTGGCGCTCGCGGTGTTCAAGGGTTTCTCGTGGCGCAAGGTCGCCCCGTACGCCCTGGCGCAGACCGCAGGCGCGTTCCTCGGCGCGCTGCTGGTGCGCTGGAACTACACCGAGGTGCTCAACGCCGCGGATCCCGGTCTGACGATCAAGACCCAGGGTGTGTTCTCCACTCTTCCGGGTAACGGAACTCTGCCGGTGGGTGACTGGGGTGCCTTCCGTGACCAGATCATCGGCACCGCGATTCTGGCGCTGGTGATCTTCGCCATCACCGACCTCCGCAACACCGCGCCCGCCGCGAACCTCGCCCCGGTCGTCGTCGGCTTCCTGGTGGTCGCGATCGGCATGGCCTGGGGCACCAACGCCGGCTACGCGATCAACCCCGCCCGCGACTTCGGCCCGCGGCTGATGTCCTGGCTCACCGGCTACGACACAGCGTTCACCGACCAATACGGCTATCCCTACTGGTGGATCCCGATCGTGGCGCCGGTGATCGGCGCGGTCATCGGCGGGGCGATCTACAAGTTCTTCATCGAGCGTTACCTGCCCGCCGAACCGGCACCGGAAGCCTTGCCCGCCAAGGACATCGAGCGCGTTTCCTAAGGAGAGAAACCCATGTCTGACTACATCGGCGCCGTCGACCAGGGCACCACCAGCACGCGTTTCATGATCTTCGACCACGGCGGCAACGAGATCGCCCGCCACCAGCTCGAGCACGAGCAGATCCTGCCGAAGCCGGGCTGGGTCGAGCACGACGCCACCGAGATCTGGGAGCGGACCCGCTCGGTCATCGCCACCGCGCTCAACAAGGCGAAGCTGACCGCCGCGGACCTCGCGTCCCTCGGCATCACCAACCAGCGTGAGACCACCGTCGTGTGGAACCGCCGCACCGGGCGCCCGTACTGCAACGCCATCGTGTGGCAGGACACCCGTACCGACCGGATCGCCTCGGCGCTCGAACGCGAGGGCAAGGGCGACGTCATCCGCCGTAAGGCCGGTCTGCCGCCCGCCACCTACTTCTCCGGCGGCAAGCTGCAGTGGATCCTGGAGAACGTCGAGGGCGTCCGCGAAGACGCCGAAAAGGGTGACGCGCTCTTCGGCACCACCGACACCTGGCTCATCTGGAACCTCACCGGCGGGCCCGACGGCGGCGTGCACGTGACGGATCCGACCAACGCGTCGCGCACCATGCTCATGGACCTGGAAACGCTGGAGTGGGACGACGAACTGCTGTCGTTCTTCGGCGTCCCCAAGCAGATGCTGCCGTCGATCGCGCCGTCGTCGAACAACGGCCGCTTCGGCGTGACCCGTGCGGACGGCCCGCTCGGCGGCGAGGTCGCCATCACCGGTGTGCTCGGCGACCAGCAGGCGGCGACCGTCGGCCAGGTGTGCTTCCGTCCCGGCGAGGCAAAGAACACCTACGGCACCGGCAACTTCCTGCTCCTGAACACCGGGCACGAGGTCGTGCGCTCGAAGCACGGGCTGCTCACGACGCTGGCCTACCAGTTCGGCGACGAGAAGCCGGTGTACGCGCTGGAGGGCTCCATCGCCGTCACGGGTTCCGCCGTGCAGTGGCTGCGGGATCAGCTGGGCATCATCAGCGGCGCGTCCCAGAGCGAGAGCCTCGCGCGCCAGGTCGAGGACAACGGCGGCGTCTACTTCGTTCCCGCGTTCTCCGGGCTTTTCGCCCCGTACTGGCGTTCCGACGCACGCGGCGCGATCGTCGGCCTCACCCGCGCCACCACCAACGCGCATCTGGCGCGGGCGACGCTCGAAGCTATCTGCTACCAGACGCGCGACGTCGTCGAGGCCATGCAGAACGACTCCGGCGTCACGCTCGACGTGTTGCGTGTGGACGGTGGCGTGACCGCCAACGAACTCTGCATGCAGCTGCAGGCCGACATCCTCGGCGTGCCGGTGTCGAAGCCGGTGGTCGCCGAGACCACCGCGCTCGGCGCCGCCTACGCGGCCGGGCTCGCCGTCGGGTTCTGGAAGAGCACCGACGAGCTGGAACAGAACTGGAACGAGGACAAGCGCTGGGAGCCGTCGTGGACGGACGAACAGCGCGCCGAGGGCTACGCGGGCTGGCAGAAGGCCGTCGGCCGCACGCTCGACTGGGTCGAGGTCGAGTGAGCCCGATGAACAGGAGGAACAAGGTGACACCCGTACCGCTTTCCCCGGTCTACCGTGCCGAGACGCTGCGCAAGCTCGCTCGCGAGGAGATCGACGTGCTGGTCGTCGGCGGGGGAGTGACCGGTGCCGGCGTCGCGCTCGACGCGGCGTCGCGCGGGCTCTCCGTCGCGCTCGTCGAGGCCCGCGACTTCGCCGCCGGAACGTCGAGCCGGTCGTCGAAGCTGATCCACGGTGGGCTGCGCTATCTGGAGAACCTGGACTTCAAGCTGGTCCGCGAGGCGCTGAAGGAACGCAGCCTGCTCCTGCAGACCCTCGCGCCGCACCTGGTCCGGCCGGTGAAGTTCCTGGTGCCGCTCAAGCACCGCGTCTGGGAACGCGGCTACATCGGCGCGGGTGTCACCCTTTACGACACCCTCGGCGGAGCACGCGCCCTGCCGCGGCACCGGCATCTGTCGAAGCGCGGTGCGGGCAAGGTCGCCCCCGGCCTCGCGGACGACGCCCTGATCGGCGCCATCCAGTACTACGACGCCCAGGTCGACGACGCCCGCCACACGATGACCATCGCGCGGACCGCGGCCGAGCAGGGTGCTTCCGTCCTCACCCGGGCGCGGGTGACCTCGCTGATCCGCGACGGCGAACGTGTCGTCGGGGCCAAGGTCGTCGACCGCGAGAGCGGTGCGGAGATCGAGGTCCGGGCGAAGACGGTCGTCGCGGCCACCGGCGTGTGGAGCGACGACATGGCGGAAGCGGCGGGCATCCCCGCGCCGTTCACCGTGCGTGCGTCGAAGGGCATCCACCTGGTGGTGCCGCGCGAGAAGATCGACCTGGACACCGGGCTGATCCTGCGCACCGAGAAGAGCGTGCTGTTCGTCATCCCGTGGGGACGGCACTGGATCGTCGGCACCACCGACACCGAATGGGACCTCGACCGCGAGCATCCGGCGGCCAGCCAGGCGGACGTCGACTACGTGCTCGACCACCTCAACGCCGTCCTCCGCACGCCGATCACCGCCGACGACATCGAAGGCGTGTACGCCGGGCTTCGGCCGCTGCTGGCCGCGAAGGCGACGTCGACCACGAAGCTGTCGCGGGAGCACGCCGTGGCGCATCCGGTGCCGGGTCTGGTGATCGTGGCCGGCGGCAAGTACACGACGTACCGCGTGATGGCCGCCGACGCGGTCGACGTCGCGGTGGAGGACCTCGGCCGCCCCGCGCCGTCGTCGTGGACCGAGCGGCTGCCGATCGTCGGCGCGACCGGTTACCACGAACTGTGGGGCGCGCGGCACTCGCTCGTGCAGCGCACGGGGCTGCCCATCGCCCGCATCGAGCATCTCCTCCAGCGCTACGGCACCGCGATCGAGGACATCCTGGAGTCGATCTCGGACCGTCCCGAACTGGGCGAAGCGATCCCGGGGACCGCTGAGTACCTGAAGGCGGAGGTCGTTTACGCGGTCTCGCACGAGGGCGCGCTGCACCTGGAGGACGTGCTGACGCGGCGCACCCGGATCTCCATCGAGGAGCGGGATCGCGGCGTGACCGCGGCGCCGGTGGTGGCGGAGCTGATGGCGCCGCTGCTGGGCTGGGACTCGCACAAGCAGGAACGCGAGGTCGCCAACTACCTCGCGCGGGTCGAAGCGGAACGTTCCGCGCAGGCCCAGCCGGACGACGAGGCGGCGAACGCCAGCCGTCTCGCGGCTCCGGCGCTGCTGCCGAGCTGAAGCGCGTGAAGGCCCCCTTCCCTCTGCTGAGCCGAGGGAAGGGGGCCTTCACGTTACTTGAGCCAGTCGAGGTAGCGGGTCGCGGCGATACGGGCGCCGTCCTTCGTGGTGAGCACGTCACCCTTGACCGCGGCGAACATGCCCGCCGTCTCGTCGACGGTCACCGGACGCGTGTCTCCCTTGGCGGACAGGGTGATCCGGCCCAGTTCGTCCAGCGGGTAGACGTCCGGGCCGCCGACGTCGAGGGTGCCGTTCAACGGCTTTCCCGCCGAGACCTCGGACACCGCGGCGGCGACGTCGGCCGCGGCGATCGGCTGGATCGGCGTGCTGGGCAGGCGGACCGCGGTCTCGTCGGAGGTCCAGGACAGGACCGCGTCGACGAATTCCATGAACTGGGTGGCGCGGACGATCGAGTAGGGGACACCGCTCTCCTTGAGGATGTCCTCCTGCAGGGTCTTGGCCCGGTAGTAGTCGAGCTCCGGCACCTGGTCGACGCCGACGATCGACAGGATCACGAAGTGTCCCGTGCCCGCCTTCTTCGCGGCCGCCACGAGGTTGTCCATCGAGGTCCGGAAGAACGCGGGGGAGGCCTCGTCGAAGGTCGGCGAGTTGGTGAGGTTGACGACCACGTCGGCGCCGTCGAGCGCGCTGTCCAGGCCCTGGCCGGTGAGCAGGTCGACCCCGGTGGACGGCGAATGCGGCACCGCCTCGTGCCCTGCCTCGTTCAGATTGCGCACGACCTGCGAGCCGATCAGCCCGGTCCCGCCGATGATCGCGAATTTCATGACCCAGTGCCCTTCGTCGGTGGCGCCCGTGAACCCGGACACCGCATGTCCGGGATATTACTCGGATAGATTGTGTCCGAGTCAAGAGGCGGGTTAGAGTCGTCCGGGTGAAGATGTCCGGTGGGGTCGAGTGGGCCCTGCACTGCTGTGTCGTGCTGACCTCCGTCGACGAACCCGCGCCCGCCGCTCGCCTGGCGCAGCTGCACGACGTCTCGCCCAGTTACCTCGCGAAGCAGCTCCAGGCCCTTTCGCGGGCCGATCTCATCCGGTCGGTGCAAGGGAAGGCCGGCGGCTACGTTCTCACCAGGCCGCCTTCGGAGATCACGGTGCTCGACGTCGTCGAGGCCATCGACGGGCCCGGCCCGGCTTTCATCTGCACCGAGATCCGGCAGCGCGGCCCGATGGCGACGCCGCCCGAGGCGTGCACGACGCCGTGTGCCATCAGTCGTGCGATGGCGAACGCCGAGGTTCAGTGGCGGGCGGCGTTGCGAGCCGTGTCCATCGCGGATCTGGCCGACGACGTCCGGGGTGACTACGGTCCGGGCGCGCTCGCGGGGATCGGTGCGTGGTTCAAGGCCGCCGAGGGGTAGCGGGCCGGTCCGGGTGGTCGCGTTGGACGGCACGTGTGTCGTCCGTGAATCACGCGTGTCGTCCACTCGGTCACGCAACCGACTTGGTCCGGGCGGTCGTGAGTGGCGTTCGGGTTAGAACGGGTCGGTTCTTGCGTGCCCATGTCTGAGCAAGGCGAATGTGTATGTCAGCGGTCGCCAAAGGGGTTCCGGAGGCTCTCCGCACCTGATGTTGACGATGTGGGAATCGGGACGTTGAGCGTCCTGATTCCCACATCGTCGAGGAGTCGATCAAGGTCATGCCGAGCGGGGAAGATTTCGGACGTTGAGCGTCCCAAGTCCTCCCTACTTGCGGGCGTCGGCGCCGCCGCTCAGGCCCACTGCACCGCCCCGGTGCTGGAAATCGTGAAGGCGGTCGGACCGCTCACGGCTTGAACCGGTCGGCGTGCTCGGCGACCCACTGCGCGAACGTGCGGGCAGGCCGCCCGGTCACCTTCTCGATCGTGTCGACGACGGTGCGCGCCTCCAGGGGCGGATCGCTGTGCCAGCCGACGACGTACTCGGCGTCCGCGACCGAGACGCCTTCGGTCAGCAGTCGGTCGATCGCCTGCTGTCGCGTGATCTTCTCCAGCGTGATGTCGCGGCCGACCGCGGAGCCGAGGATCGCGATCCGTTCGCTCGTGGTCAGTGCCTGCGGCCCGGTGAGGTTGTAGACCTTGCCCGAATGCCCGTCCTCCACGAGCGCGGTGGCGGCGACGGCGCCGATGTCGCCCTCGTGCACCACGGCACTCGGAAGGTCGAACGGCTCGCGGATCACGCCTTCCGTGCGGACCGAGTCGACCCAGGTCAGGGCGTTGGACATGAACTCCTGCGGCTCCAGACGCGTCCATTCGACCCCGGATTCGGCCATGGCCTGTTCCGTCGGCCCGACGTAACCGCCCCACACGACGGTCATCCGGCGCACGCCCGCGTCCACGGCACGCTTGACCAGTTCGGTGCCGACCTCGGCGAGCCCCGCCGTGACGGTGATGTGCAGCTTGGTGACACCTTCCAGGGCTTCGGTCAGTGTCTCGGGAGCGGTGTGGGTGCCTTCCGCGAGTTCGACACCCGCTGGAAGCCGGGCTTCGCCGGGGTTCCTGGTGAGTGCCCGGACGCGTTCCCCGCGGCGGACGAGTTCGGCCACGACGTGGCGGCCGGTGTTCCCGGTTGCTCCGGTTACCAAGACGGTCATGAGTGATTCCCTTCGTTTCCAGTGAAGGTAAAAGCTCAAGTAATGTGGAGGTCAAGCGGACCGGTCGGGAATCGGGAAGCGTCGGTGCCGCCGCTCTTCCTGCTGATGTTCAGCGGGCTGTACCTGTTCGCGCTGCCGTACACCGCCAAGCGGCGCAATCGGCGACAGGTGGCCGGGTGACTCTTAGTTCACGGCAAAAATTAACAGGCGGCTTATCGCCCGGAAACCCTTGACGTCGCCGCCGGGTCCGGTGAGGATCGGCCGGTCCCCGCCTCCCGCAGAATGGACCAGACCATGGCAAGACGTGCTCGCGCGCGCCGAAGTCCGCTGATCGCCTTGATGAGTCTCACCCTGCTCGGCGGGGCCGTGGTGGCCACGCCCGCCGCCGTCGCCGCCGAGCAGCCGGTGATCGGGAAACCCGCGCTCGACCGGGATGGCTGTGCCCGCATCGAGAAGAACCTGCCGACGCTCGCCGACTGGCCGAAGGTCGAGAGCCGGTTCAAGGGCAAGGCCGGTGACGAACAGCGGATCGCCGGAATCCTCGAGGGGATGACCCTGGAGGAGAAGGTCGGGCAGATGACGCAGCCCGAGATCGCCGCGATCACCCCCGACGAGGTCCGGCAGTACTCGATCGGCTCGGTCCTCAACGGCGGCGGCTCGTGGCCGAACAAGGACAAGCACGCCTCCCAGCAGGACTGGCTGAAACTCGCCGATTCCTATTGGGACGCCGCCAAGAGCAGCAGGACGAAGATCCCGGTGATCTGGGGCATCGACGCCGTGCACGGCAACAACAACGTGTACGGGGCCACCGTCTTCCCGCACAACATCGGGCTCGGCGCGGCGCACGACCCGTGCCTGGTGCGCGACATCTCCGCGGCGACGGCCCGGCAGATCCGCGCCACCGGCCAGGACTGGGCCTTCGCGCCGACGCTGGCCGTCGTGAAGGACGACCGCTGGGGACGTACCTACGAAGGGTTCTCCGAGGACCCGCGGATCACCAGGGCCTACGGCTACGAGGCGATCAACGGTCTCCAGGACGGCTCCACCAAACGCATCGGCTACAACGGCGTGATCGGCACCGCCAAGCACTTCATCGGCGACGGCGGCACCCTCAAGGGGCAGGACCAGGGCGTCAACCCGTCGTCCGAGGCCGAGATGATCAACGTCCACGGCCAGGGCTACTACGGCGCGCTCGCCGCGGGCTCCCAGACCGTGATGGTGTCGTTCAACAGCTGGACCAACGCCGAGCTCGGCATCGACGAGGGCAAGCTGCACGGCAGCGACAAGGCGCTGAACCAGATCCTCAAGGGCAAGATGGGCTTCGACGGCCTCGTCGTGTCCGACTGGAACGGTATCGGCCAGGTTCCGGGCTGCACCAACGCCTCCTGTCCGCAGGCGATCAACGCCGGCATCGACATCGTGATGGTGCCGAACGACTGGAAGGCGTTCATCACCAACACGGTCGCCCAGGTCAACGGCGGCCAGATCCCGCTCTCGCGGATCGACGACGCGGTGACCCGCATCCTGCGCGTGAAGCTGCGCTCCGGGCTGTACGAGTCGCAGAAGCCGTCGGACCGTTCTTACGCCAACTCCGACGAAGCGCTGAAGGAGACCTGGCTGGCGCGCGACGCGGTCCGCTCCTCGCAGACGCTGCTGAAGAACAACGGCAACGTGCTGCCGCTCAAGCCGAAGTCGAAGGTGCTCGTGGTCGGCAAGAGCGCGGACAGCATCCAGAACCAGACCGGCGGCTGGACGCTGAGCTGGCAGGGGACCGGCAACACCAACGCCGACTTCCCGAACGCCACGTCGATCCTGGCCGGGCTCAAGCAGCAGCTCGGCGACGTCAACGTCACCTTCGACGAAAAGGGCGACACCGACCCGAAGGGCTACGACGCGGTCATCGCCGTCATCGGTGAGACCCCGTACGCGGAAGGCGTCGGCGACCTGACGCGCAAGACCCTGGAGGCGTCGAGGCTCTACCCCGAGGACCTGGCCGTGCTGGACAAGGTCCGCGGGAAGGGCGCTCCCGTGGTGACCGTCTACGTCGGTGGCCGTCCGCTGTACATGAACAAGGAGATCAACCGCTCCGACGCGTTCGTCGCGGCCTGGCTGCCGGGCACCGAAGGCGGCGGCGTCGCCGATGTCCTGGTCAAGGGCGGCTTCAAGGCCACGCTGCCGTACTCGTGGCCGAAGAGCGCGTGCCAGACGCCGCTGAACGCGGGTTCGGCGGACTACGACCCGCTGTTCAAACTCGGCTACGGCCTCAAGACCGGGCAGCGTGTCACCATCGGGCAGCTGGACGAGACGGCCGGGCCGGTGACTTGTGGCTCGACCGGTGGCGGCGGCACCGCGACCGAGGATCTCGAGGTGTTCAACCGCACCGATGTCGCGCCGTACAAGGGTTTCATCGGTTCCGCGGAGAACTGGGGCGGTACCGAGATCGGCCCCGACGGCACCGCGTCGCACGCCGAGATCAGCGTCGTGCAGTCGGACGTGAACGTGCAGCAGGACGGGCTCAAGTCGACCTGGACCGGCACCGGCCCGGCGCAGATCTACTTCCAGAACCCGGCCGGTACCAACGATCTGCGCGGCTACCTCAACGCCGACGCGGCGCTGGAGTTCGACGCGATCGTGCACGAGGCGCCTGCCAACCGGACGGTGATCAGCATGCACTGCGTCTACCCGTGCTTCTCCGAGGTGAACGCGACCAAGCTGTTCACCGATCTGGCGGGGGCGCCGAAGTCGACGGTGAAGATCCCGGTGTCGTGCTTCGCGAACGGGCTGGATCTGGAGAACGTCAACACGCCGTTCCTGGTGTACACCGACGGCCGGTTCTCGGCTTCGTTCGCGAACGTGCGGTGGGTGCCCAAGGGAGCGCAGGATCCTGACGCGAGACCCTGCTCGAGTCTGAACTGAGTTTCACCGCGAGGGGTCCTTCCAGAGGTCTTGGAGGGACCCCTCGTCGTGTCCCGGGCCGTTTGCGGGGAGGGTGAGCCACAGGTATAAAGTGTAACGACTGTTCAAAATGTAACGGTCGTTCAACTTGTGGGGGTGTGCCGTGTCAGGCCGGTATCGAGAGCTGTTCTCCACGAAGGGCTCACTCGCCTTCTTCGCCGCGGGGTTGGTCGCCAGGATGCCGGTCCCCATGACGGGAATCGGCATCATCACGATGCTGGCGCAGACGCGGGGCGACTACGGGCTCGCCGGGCTGGTCTCGGCGACGTTCACGCTGTCCATGGCGCTGCTCGGGCCTCAGGTCTCGCGGCTGGTGGATCGCCGGGGACAGAGCCGGATCCTGGTGCCGGCGACGGGGATCAGTGTGATGGCGCTCGGCGCGCTCCTGCTCTGTGCCCGCTTCGGGGCGCCGGTCTGGACGCTGTACGTGTCCGCGGTCCTGGCCGGGTTCATGCCCAGCATGGCGGCGATGGTCCGGGCCAGGTGGTCGTGGCTGTACCACGGCTCGCCCCGGCTGCACACGGCTTTCGCGTTGGAGTCGGTGGTCGACGAACTGACGTTCGTCATCGGGCCCGCGCTGTCGGTGGCGTTGTGCACCACAGTGTTCCCCGAGGCCGGGCCGCTGGTCGCCGTGGTGTTCCTCGCGATCGGAGTGGTGCTGTTCGTCGCGCAACGCGGGACGGAACCGCCCGTGCGGCCGGCGACCGGATCGGCCGGGAGTTCGCCTGTCCGGATGGGCGCGGTGCGGGTACTGGTGCTGACGTTGATGGCGGGCGGCATCATCGTCGGCACGGTCGACGTCGTCAGCGTGGCGTTCGCGGAGCGATCCGGTTCGCCGTCGGCAGCGGGTGTCGTCGTGTCCGTTTACGCGGTGGGCTCCGCCATCTCAGGACTGGTCTTCGGGACGCTCAAACCGGCCATGACACCGCCTCGGCTGCTCCTGATCGGTACCGCGGGCACGGCCGCGAGCTCGGTGCCGCTGTTGTTCGTGGACGGCGTCGTGGGTCTGTGCGCGGTGGTGTTCGTCGCCGGGTTGTTCTTCTCTCCCACGATGATCGTCGTCATGGGGATGATCGAAACGGTCGTCTCGGCGGACAAGCTGACCGAGGGGATGACCTGGGCGATCACGGGTCTCAGCGTCGGTGTCGCACTGGGCGCCGCCGTGTCCGGTGAGGCCGTCGACCGGTTCGGACCCGGCGGCGGATTCGCCGTGGCGGTCGCCGCCGGTGCTTCGATCATCCTCGTCGCCGTGCTCTCGTATCCTCTGCTGAGCAGGAAGACCGTGACCAGCGAGGAGGTGGCGTGCTGAACGAGCCGATCACCGACGGCCGTCTCGCCAAAGGGGAGCGACGCAAACGGGAATTGATCGAGGCCACCCTGCGCATCGTCGCGAGGGACGGGGTTTCGGGAGTCAGTCATCGCACCGTCGCCCGCGAGGCCGGCTTGCCCGCGACCGCGGCCGCGTACCACTTCCAGGGGATCGAGGAACTGCTGACCGCCGCGCTCACCTGGTGCATGAACGAGGACGCCGAGCGGATGCGGGCGCTCGCCGCCGAGGCCGACGGCGGTGAGGACGCGTTGCGGCGGTTCGCCGCCTTGCTGGCCGAAGTCGTCGCCAGACCCGGCCATCTGCTGGCGGAGTACGAGCTGTATCTCTTGGCGGCACGGGAGCCGAAGCTCCGCGAGTCGACCGATCGCTGGATGGCGGCCTTGGCGGATTTCGCACGCCGATACACCCGTGATCCGGTACGGGTCGAGATGCTGGTCGCGTTGGTGGACGGTGTTCTGCTGCAGGGATTGCTGCGCGACGAACCGCCGACGGCGGAACGGTTCGAGGCCCTTCTGCGGACCGCTTTGGCCTCGTGAGTGGCAGGAGCGGTCGGGCCTCGGAGCTTGATGGCACCGCAAGACCGCCGTGGCTTGGTCGGGCGGGGAGGATTTGGGACGTTGAGTGGTGCCGGGTGTCGGCCTCGACCGGGGTTGCGAAAGCCACTTTCGCAACGTTGAAGGTTGCGAAAGTGGCTTTCGCAACGTCGGCTGCGTGGCCGGGCCGGTACCGCTTTCGCGACACACCTCCAGCACCCCATTCACGAGCACGAACACAAGTACGTGAAGGCCCCCTTCACTGCGCTAGACGCAATGAAGGGGGCCTTCACGTACTTGTGAAGCGAGGCGTCAGGTGGTCGCCGGCGGCGACCAGGTCAGCCGCGGATCCGTCTGCACGAAGCTGCCCAGCAGGTGATCGATGCGCGTCAGCGCGTCGAGGTCCAGCACCACCCCGGCCGCCTTCGCGTTCTCGGTCACCTGGGCGGCGGTGCTCGCGCCCATCACCACCGACGCGACGGTGTTGTGCTGCAACGTCCACGCGAGCGCCAGCTGGGCCATGGTCAGCCCGGCCTCGTCGGCGACGCCGCGCAGCATGCCGACGCGTTCGAGGAGATCCGGCAGCAGCAGCGGCCTCGTCTCGACAGCCTTCGCGCCCCTGGAGTCCGGCGGGATCTCGCCCGGCCGGTACTTGCCGGTCAGCACGCCCTGCGCGAGGGGGACCGACGCGAACTGGCCGATCCCGGACCGTTCGCACACCGGCATCACCTGGGCCTCGGCGACCCGCCAGAGCATCGAGTAGTGCGGCTGGTTCGCCACCAGCGGGACACCGTGCCGCTCGGCGATCGGCCGCGCTTCCAGCAGCTGTTCCGCGGTCCATTCCGCGGTACCCGCGTAGAGGATCTTCCCCTGCCGCACCAGATCCGACAGCGCGAGGAAGGTCTCCTCCAGCGGCGTGCGGTAGTCGAACCGCAGCAACTGGTAGACGTCGAGGTAGTCGGTGCGCAGCCGTCGCAGCGAGCCGTTCACCGAAGTCATCAGGTGCTTGCGGCTGAGACCGGCGGCGTTGACGCCCGGGCCTTCCGGCCAGAAGACACCGGTGCACAGCACGAGATCGTCGCGGCGCGCGTGGCTCAGCGCCGCGGCGAGGTTCTCTTCGGCGGCACCGCCGTCCCAAGCGGCCGCGGTGTGGAACGTCGTGATGCCCGCGTCGAGCGCGGCCTGCACGCATTCCGCGCCGTCGGGGTGGGTGAGCCAGTTGCCGTAGGAGATCTCACTGACGGACAGCCCGCTCGCGCCGAGCCTGCGGTACTCCATGGTCACCTCTTCCGCGCGCCGGTTTCGAGGATGGTGCGGTCGATCCATTCGTCGAGCCCGGCCGCCTTGCGGGCGTAGGTCTCCCGCACCGATTCGTGCGGCAGGATCAGGAACTCCTCCGACGCCAGCCCGTGCACGACGGACTCCGCGACGTCCTCCGGTTCCAGCAGCGGCGCCGCGGCGGCGATCGCGAGCGCGGCGGGGTGGCCGGCGGCGATACCCGGCTCCAGCAGCGCGGTCCGCACGCCGAGCGGGCACAGCGCGCTGACCCGCACCCCGCGCGGACGGTAGGTGATGGCCAGCCATTCGGCGAGGCCGACGGCCGCGTGCTTGGTCACCGAGTACGGCGCGTCGCCGGGCGTGCCCAGCAGACCCGCGCCCGAGGCCGTGATCAGCAGGTATCCGTGGCCCCGGCTCAGCATCGCGGGGAGCGCGACCTGTGCGGCGTGCACATGCTGCATGACGTTGATCGCCCACGACCGCGTCCACTGCTCGTCCGCGGCGTGCACCCCGGTCCCGAACGCGGCCCCGGCGTTGGAGCAGAAGAGGTCCACCGGGCCGAACGCCGCGCGGGCCTCGGTCACCAGCATCTTCAAGTCCTCTTTGGACGACGCGTCGGCGTGGCGCGCGATCGCGGTGCCGCCCGCGGCGGTGATCCCGGCGACGACCTCTTCCGCGCCCTCGAGATCGAGATCGGAGACCACCACCCCGGCGGCGCCTTCGGCGGCGAACCGCCTGGCCATGGCGGCGCCGATACCGTGTGCCGCGCCGGTCAGCACGACGACCCGTCCTGTCACTTCCACATGCGCTCCATGGTTATCGATTCTGCGTTCGATGACAATTCTTGTGTTTTGTTATATCGGTGAGCAATGCGTTGTCGAAATCGCCGACGGCCGTGATAAAAGTGCAGGTCGGAGGCTTGTTCTGGCGGTGTCGACATATTTGTTTCCGGCGCCGGACTTTAGCATGCGTTCCCTTGTTTTCCGAGTTTTCACACGAAAGTATTGCGCTCTCTGCGGCAAGTAGGTTATTTCTTGTGAATCCCGCTGAAAGATCGCCGAACCCGGCGAGGTTCGACCAGCCCCAGCCGAACAGGAGGTCCGCCGGTGAGTCATGCGACGGCGCGCACGCGGGTACTCGGCGTCAACCCGCTCGGACGTCCGGATCCGGGGCTGGCGGCCGCCGTCGCCAGGGGCGGCGGGCTCGGGATCGTCGAAATCGGGTCCACAGTGTCCACATCGGACAGACGAGTCCCGTTCGGTGTCCGGATCCCGGCCGGTCGCACCGTGCGGGACGAAGAAGTGCGGGAAAGCGGCGCGGGGCTCGTGCTGCTGGCCGAGGGGGCGGTCTGGCGGGGCAGGGCCGGCCTCCCCGTGCTGGCCGAGGTGACCGGTGCCGAGCAGGCCGTCCGCATGCTCGACGCCGGCGCCTCCGGTCTGGTGGCGAAGGGAGCCGAAGCGGGCGGCTCCGACCTCACCACGTTCGTCCTGCTGCAACGGTTGCTGGAGCGGTTCGGCGAGGACGTCCCGGTGTGGGCGTACGGGGGCATCGGGCCGCGCACGGCGGCGGCCGCGATCGCCGGCGGCGCGGCGGGGGTGGTGCTCGACGGACTCGGCCTGTTCCCCGAGGCCGACGTGCCCGCGGCGGCCCGGAACGAGCTCGCCAGGGCGGACGACGGACTCAGCGCGTTGTTCGCGAAACGCTTCGAGGACGCGGAAAGCGCTGTTCGTTCGGTCGTGCGGTCGCTCGCGGCGCCGTCAGTGATCCCCTCGGACCAAGGCGTACGGCTGTGCCGCACGTTGGGGACCCGGCTGCCGGTCGTGCAGGGGCCGATGACGCGGGTGAGCGACCAGCCCGGTTTCGCCGCCGCTGTCGCCGCGAACGACGGCTTCCCGTTCGTCGCGGTGGCCACCGCGAACGGCGCCAAGACCACCGAACTGCTCGGGCGCACGGCCGAAGCGCTCGGCGAACGGCCTTGGGGAGCGGGCATCCTCGGCTTCGTCCCGGAGGCGCTGCGCGCCGAGCAGCTCGCGGCGATCCGGGCCGCGCGCCCGCGCTGCGTGCTGATCGCGGGCGGGAAACCAGCGCAGGCCAAGGCGCTGGAGGCCGAGGGCATCGCGACCTTCCTCCACGTGCCGTCACCGATCCTGCTACGTCAGTTCCTCGACGCCGGGATCCGCCGGTTCGTCTTCGAGGGCGCCGAATGCGGCGGGCACATCGGCCCGCGGTCGAGCTTCGTGCTGTGGGAGCAGCAGCTGGACGTCCTACGCGAACACGGCGCCGATGACGTCGAGATCCTGCTCGCGGGCGGGATCCACGACGCCCGCTCCGCCGCCATGGTGTCGGCGATGGCCGAGCCCCTGAGCGGCGGCGTCGGCGTCCTGATGGGCACCGCGTACCTGTTCACCGAGGAAGCCGTGACCCACGGCGCCATCACCGAAACCTTCCAGGACCGGGTGCTCGGCGCCGGGTCCACGGTCACCCTGGAGACGGCGCCCGGGCACCTCACCCGGTGCCTGCCCAGCCCGTACACCGACGAGTTCGCCGCGCTGAAGGCCGGGCTCCGCGCGGACGGCGTCCCGCCGCAGGAGGTCTGGCAACGGCTGGAGGAGCTGAACACCGGACGGCTGCGGATCGCCAGCAAGGGCATCCGGCGGGAAGGCGACGCGCTCGTCGAGGTCGACACGCTCGGCCAGCTCGCCGAGGGGATGTACATGGCGGGGCAGGTGACCGTCCTGCGCGAAGACCGTACCGACATCGCCGCGTTGCACCGGGACGTCACCGCGGGCGCGGCGGAACTGCTCGCCGCCCGCGCTCCCGCCGAAGAGTCCGTTGTGGACGGTGACATCGCGATCGTCGGGATGGCGTGCGTCTTCCCCGGCGCACCCGATCTCCCGGCCTTCTGGTCGAACGTCCTGCGCGGCGCCGACGCGGTCACCGAGGTGCCGGATCAGCGCTGGGACAAGGAGATCTACGCCGGCCAGTCGACGTCGAAGTGGGGAGGTTTCCTGCCTCCGGTGGACTTCGACCCGCTCGCGTACGGGATCCCGCCCAAGTCGATGGGCAGTATCGACCCGGCCCAGCTGGTCTCCCTGCAGACGGCGCGGCGTGCCCTCGAAGACGCGGGCTATGGCGAAGGCGGCTTCGACCGCGAGCGCACCAGCGTCATCTTCGGTGCCGAGGCCGGAGGAGACCTGGCGAACGCCGGTGTCCTGCGCGCGCTGCTGCCGAGCTATCTCGAGGACGTCCCCGAAGAACTCCTCGCGCAGTTGCCGGAACTGACCGAGGACTCGTTCCCCGGCACACTCGCCAACGTCATCTCCGGCCGGATCGCGAACCGGCTCGACCTCGGCGGCACCAACTACACGGTGGACGCCGCTTGCGGTTCCTCGCTGGCCGCGCTCGACCTCGCGGTGAAGGAACTGCGGGCGGGCACGAGCTCGATGGTCCTGTGCGGCGCCGTCGACCTGCACAACGGGGTCAACGACTACCTCATGTTCACCTCCGCGGGTGCGCTGTCGCCGACCGGGCGATGCCGTCCGTTCGACGCGTCGGCGGACGGGATCGCGCTCGGCGAGGGCGTCGCGTGCCTCGTGCTCAAGCGGCGTTCCGACGCCGAACGCGACGGCGACCGGGTGTACGCCGTGGTCAAGGGGGTCGGCGCCGCCAGCGACGGCAAGGCGCTCGGTCTCACCGCGCCGCGTCCCGAGGGACAACGGCGAGCCCTCGCGCGGGCCTATCGCGACGCCGGGGTGTCCCCGGCGGACGTCTCGCTGGTGGAGGCGCACGGCACCGGCACGGTCGTCGGCGACGCCACCGAACTGACGACGCTCACCGAGTTCTTCCTCGCCGCGGGTGCCGGGCCCGGCACGTGCGCGCTGGGTTCGGTGAAGAGCCAGATCGGGCACACGAAATGCGCCGCGGGGCTGGCGGGCCTGATGAAGGCGGCGCTGGCGCTGTGGCACGAGGTCGTGCCGCCCACGCTGCACCTGAGCAGGCCGAACCCCGCCTGGGACGCCGAGAGCAGTCCCTTCACCTTCTCCACCGGCGCCCGGCCGGCGCCGGTTCCGCGCGGACGCGAGTTCGCCGGAGTGAGCGCGTTCGGGTTCGGTGGGACCAACTTCCACGCGGTGCTCGCCGCCCCGGGAGTCCCGCCGGGACGGCGGCACGGCCCGCGTGACTGGGACGCCGAGCTGGTCCTGCTCCGCGGCGCCGACGTGGAGACCGCTCGGGCCGCGCTGCGGGATCTGCTGGCGGCCAACGAAGGTCGTCCGCTGCGGGAGATCGCCGCCCTCGCCGCCGAGCGAGGCGGATCCGAGCCGGTGCGCCTCGCGGTCGTCGCAAGTGATCTCGCCGAACTGCGTGACGCCGCCGAGAACGGCGGAGGGCTCGTCGCGCAGGACACCGAGGCCGGCGCGGTCGCGTTCCTGTTCCCCGGACAGGGCAGCCAGCGGACGGGGATGCTGGCGGAGCTGTTCGTGCACTTCCCCGAACTGGCGGACGTTCTGGGGCTCGCTCCCGACGTCGCCGCGACCGCGTTCCCGCCACGGGCCTTCACTGAGGACGCTCGCACCGCGCAAGACGAGGCGCTCAAGGACACTCGTGTCGCGCAGCCCGCGCTCGGGCTCGTGGAATCGGCGGTCTGCCGCCTGCTCGCCGACCTCGGTGTCCGGCCGGATCTGCTGGCAGGGCACAGCTACGGCGAACTGACCGCGCTGTCGGTGGCGGGCGCGTTCGACACCGCGACCTTGGTGGCGCTCAGCCGGGCGAGGGCCCGTTCGATCGCCGAAGTCGCGGGCGCCGACCCGGGCGCGATGGCCGCGGTGAAGGCGTCCCGTGACGAACTGGCCGCCGCCCTCGACCATCCGGACGTGGTACTGGCCAACCACAACGCACCCGGCCAGACCGTCCTTTCCGGACCGACGGCCGCCATCGAGGAGGCGGTCCGCGAACTGCGGGCACAGGGGATCGGCGCCAAACGGATCCCGGTCGCCTGCGCCTTCCACAGCCCGCTGGTGGCCGGGGCGAGCGACGTGTTCGCCGTCGATCTCGACAACGCCGAGATCGGTGAGCCGGGGCCGCCGGTGTGGTCGAACCGCACCGCACGGCCGTACGAAGCCGGGGCGGTCCGCGCCGAACTCGCCGCGCAGATCGGCTCGCCGGTTCGCTTCGTGGAACTGATCGAGGACATGTACGCGGCGGGCGCGCGCACGTTCGTCGAGGCGGGCCCGGGGCAGGTGCTTTCCCGGCTGGCCAGGGAGATCCTCGGCGACCGTCCGCACACCGTGATCGCGTGCGACCCCGGTGGACCGGGGCTGCGCGGATTCCTCACCGCGCTCGCGCGCCTGGCGCTCACCGGCGTCGATGTGCGTACCGAACGGCTCTTCCGCGGCCGTGTCCGCGTCGGCCCGCTCCCCGAACCCGCCTGGACCGTGGACGGCCAGACCGTCCGCGCGCCCGGTGGCGAGGTCCCCGCCCATGGGCTCGTGCCCGCCCGACGAATCCCGAGGACGACCATGAACCAGCCCGCGCCCGGTCGTGACCAGGCCGTCGTCGAATTCCTCCGCACCAGCCGCGAACTGCTGGCGGCGCAACGGGACGTGATGCTGGGATACCTCGGCACCGCGCCGCTCGTCCCCGCTCCGGTGCAGGCGCCGGTCGTGCCCGCGTTGCTGCCGCCGGTCGAAGCCCCGGTCGTCGTGCCCGAGCCGGAACCGGTCGCGGAGGCTCCTGTCACGGATGTCCTGGCCACCGTGATCGGCGCGATCAGCGAACGCACCGGCTATCCGGCCGAGATGATCGACGCCGATCTCGATCTGGAAGCGGATCTTTCCATCGACTCGATCAAACGCACCGAGATCGCGGGCTCGCTGCTCGCGAAGCTCGGCCTCTCCGGACGAGTGCACGACGACGCCCAGGATCAGCTCAGCCGCGACCGGACGGCGAGCGCGCTGGCCGCGCGGCTGCGGAAGTGGCTCGAACCGGCCGCCCCGGTCACCGTGGCGGCGACCCTCTATGAGGCTCCCGCGGGTACCGCCCCCGCCCGGTACCTGCTCGACCGCGTGTCGGCGCCGCTCGGCACGCCCGACCTCGCCAAGGTGGCGGGCAAAACCGTCTCGGTGAGCTTCGAGCCCGGCCAAGAGGAGTTGGCCGAGTCGGTCCGCGCGGTGTTCGCCGACGCGGGCGGTCTTCCGGCCGAAGAGAGCGATGCCGACATCGTCATCGTGCTGAACCCACTGTCGGACGCCGAAGAACCCGTCGCCGCCCAGGTGTTCGGCCTCGTCAAAAGCGCCAAGGGCGCGGTGGTCGTGGTGGCGGAGACGGGCGCCGGGCACACCGCCGGGCTGCGCGGTCTGGTCCGCGCCGCCGCGCGGGAACGGAGCGAGGCGACCAGGCTGGTCGAAGTCGAGTCCACAGTGGACCTCGGCCGGATCGCGCTGGAAGAGGCGATCGCCGACGGGCCGGCGGCCGTCCGCTACGACACCGCGGGGCGCGCGGCGTTCGAGCCTTCCGCGGGTTCGCTCGGTTCTGTCGCGTACGCGGGCGCGGGTCCCGGTGGGGGAGAGGTCAAGGCGCTGGGCCTCGACGCGGATTCCGTGCTGCTGCTGATCGGTGGTGCCCGCGGGATCACCGCGCGGGCGGCGGTCGCGCTGGCGGCGAGCGGCTGCCGGATCGAGCTGGCGGGCCGCACCCCGTGGCCGGCCGAGCCCGGCGACGAAGACCTTCCCGGTGACGCGCCGGGTATGCGCTCGGCGCTGGCCACGCGTGGCGGTTCGCTGGCGGACATCGAACGCCGGGTGCGCACCGTGCTGGCCCAGCGTGAGATCGCGCGGACGCTCGACCAGATCACCGCGGCGGGCGGTACCGCGGCGTACCGGCAGCTCGACGTGCGCGACGCCGCCGCCGTCCGGCAGGTGGTCAAGGATCTGCATACCCGCTACGGCCGCATCGACGGCGTCGTCCACGCGGCCGGGGTGATCGACGACAAGCTGATGACCGACAAGGACGAGCAGTCGTTCCGCACGGTCTACGGGACCAAAGTGGACGGTGCGCGGGCACTGCTCGACGCGCTGGAGCATTTCGGCGTGCGGCCCGGGTTCGTGACCTTCTTCGGCAGTATCTCCGCGGTGCTGGGCAACCGGGGGCAGACCGACTACGCGGCGGCGAACGACGCGCTCGAAACCCTCGGCGGACAGTGGGCGGACCGCACCGGCTGCCGCGCGCTGACCGTCCACTGGGGACCGTGGGCGCCCTCGGACGATCACGCGGGCATGGTGTCGCCCGAGCTCGCACGCGAATACGAGCGCCGCGAGGTGGCGCTGATCGATCCGGACGAAGGCACCGCCGCGCTCCTGCGCGAGCTGGCCTACGGCTCGGCCGACGTCCGCTCGGTGCTGTACACGGCGTCGCTGTGGTGAACCAGGAGCCGGTCGCGATCGTCGGGATGGGTGTCTTCCTTCCCGGCTCGTCCACTGTGGACGAATACTGGCAGAACATCGTTTCGGGTACCGACGCGATCACCGAGATCCCGCCGCACCGCTGGGACCCGAGCTTCCACGACGGGGACGGCCGCACCCCGGACCGCACCTACGGGCGACGCGGCGGGTTCGTCGCCGACAGCCTGGACTTCGACGCGACGGCGCTCGGTATCGCCCCCAGCACCGTCGCCGGGATGGAGCCGGACCAGCTGGTCGCGCTGGCCGTGGCCGCCGCCGCGGTCGACGACGCCGGTGGCCTGCGACGGCTGGGCGACCTCGAACGCGTGGGTGTGATCCTCGGCCGGGGAGGTTATCTCTCGCCCGGGCTCCAGCGGTTCGACCAGCGGGTCCGGTCGGTCCGCCAGATCACCGGCGCCGTCCGGGATCTCCTGCCGTCGGCGCGTCCGGAGATGCTGGACAGGCTGCGGGACGCGTTGCTGGAGCCGCTCGGCGAGTTCCGGCCGGACACCGCGATCGGGCTGGTGCCGAACCTCGCCGCGTCGCGGGTCGCCAATCGGCTGGACTTCGGCGGCCCCGCGTACACGGTGGACGCCGCCTGCGCGTCCTCGCTGCTCGCCGTGGACCAGGCGATCGGCGAACTCGCCCGCCGCCGCTGTGACGTCGTGCTGGCCGGCGGCGTGCACCACTGCCACGACGACACGCTCTGGTCGATGTTCACCCAGCTCGGCGCCCTCTCGCCGAGCCAGCGGATCAGCCCGTTCTCGCGTGATGCGGACGGCCTCCTGATCGGCGAGGGCACCGCGATGGTCGTGCTGAAACGGTTCTACGACGCGCGCCGCGACGGCGACCGGGTCTACGCGGTGCTGCGCGGCTCGGGGACGTCGAGCGACGGGAAGGGCGCGAGCCTGCTCAGCCCGGCCGTCGCCGGTCAGACGCTGGCCCTGCGGCGCGCGTGGGCGTCGGCGGGCCTCGATCCCACCGCTCCCGGCGCGCTCGGCCTGCTGGAGGCGCACGGGACCGCGACCCCGACCGGGGACGCCGCGGAACTGGCCACTCTCGCCGAGGTGTTCGGCCCTCCGGACGGTCCCCGCGCGGCGATCGGCGCGGTGAAGGCGATGATCGGGCACACCATGCCGACCGCCGGGGCCGCCGGTCTGGTCAAGGTGGCGCTCGCGCTGCACCACGCCGTCCTGCCGCCGACCTTGAACTGCGCCGACCCGAGTCCGCTCCTGGACAAGACCCGGTTCCGTGCCTTGGCCGAAGCCGAGCGGTGGCGGTCGGGTGACGTCCCGCGGCGGGCCGCGGTCAACGCCTTCGGTTTCGGCGGGGTCAACGCGCACGTGGTGCTGGAGGAGGCCGACCCCGCGCCGTCACGGCCGAAACGGGCCAAGGTGACCGGGGAGCCCGAGCGGGTCCTCCTGCTCGCGGCGTCCACCCTCGACGGATTGCGCACGCTGCTCGATCGCCCGGATCCGGAGTCCGGCGGGCACGGCCCGTGCCGGATCGGGATCGTCGGGCCTACCGAAAAGCGGCTCGAAGTCGCGCGGAGGGTACTGGCGAAGATCGCGGCCGAGGGCGGTTCCTGGCACGGGCCCAACGACATCTGGTGCACGACCGCGCCTTTGCTGGAGCAGGCCGGGGCGAAGACCGCGTTCGTCTACCCGGGGCTGGAAGCGGACGCGGAACCGCGCTGCGCCGACGTCGCCCGGCATTTCGGCCTCGAACGGCCCGAATGGTCGACGGCGAGCGTGCTCGCCCGCGCTTCCAGCGTGTCCCAGGTCGGGCTGCTGCTCGACACCGCGCTGCGGCGGCTCGCGATCGAGCCGGATCTGCTCGCCGGGCACAGCGTCGGCGAATGGACCGCGATGCAGGCGGCGGGGATGTATCCCGGACAGTCCACAGAGGACATGTTGAACCGGTACTGGCCGCAGGGGTTCACCCTGCCGGACGCCGAGTTCCTCGTGCTCGGCTGTTCCGCGGAGCGGGCGGAGGCGCTGCTCGCCGCAGAGCCGGAGCTGATGATCTCCCACGAGAACGCGCCGCGGCAGACGATCGTCTGCGGGGATCCGGCCGCCGCGGCCCGGCTCGCCAAGCTGTGCGCCCAGCACGGCGTCGTCGCCAGGACACTGCCGTTCCGGTCCGGCTTCCACACCCCGCTGATGCGGTCGCGGCTCGGCCCGTTCACCCGGCTCGCGACCGAACTGGACCTGAAGCCGCCGCGGATCCCGGTGTGGTCGGCGACCACGGCCCGGCCGTATCCCGCGGATCCGGTGGAGGTCCGCGAGCTGTACCTGGCCCATCTGGTGCGCAAGGTCCGGTTCCGGGAACTCGTCGACGCGCTCTACGCCGACGGCGCCCGGGTGTTCGTGCAGGCGGGCGCCGGTCAGCTGGGTTCGTTCGTGTCGGACACGCTGGGCTCACGGCCGCACCTGGTCATCCCCGCGTCCTCCGGCACGCGGGCAGGCCTCTCCCAATTGCGCCGGGTCGCCACCGCGGTCTGGGTGGAGGGCGGGCGGCCCGCGTTCGACGCGCTGGAGCCGCGCCGGACGCGGATCGACACGGCGGGCACGCTGCTTTCGGTCGAGGGTGACGTCAAGGGCATGTTCGCGGGTGCCGGTGAGGTGCCCGAACTGGCCGACGGGATCCCGGACGCGATCGTCGCGGAGTTCACCGCGCTGCTCGCGGAGACGCGGGAGGCCGCGGCGAGCGTCGTCAACGCGGCGGCACGGCGCACGGTCGAGTCCACTGTGGACGTATCGTTGGCGACGATGCCGTATCTGGTCGATCACCGGTTCTTCCGCCAGCGCGCGGACTGGCCCGACGAATCCGACTTCCGTCCCACCGTGCCCGCGACGACGTTGGTGGACCTGGCCTGCCGGGAAGCGGAACGGGCGTGGCCGGGCACGGTCGCGACGGGGGTGAGCAACGCGGCGTTCTCCCGCTGGCTGATCGCCGCCCCGGCGGTGCGTGTGCCGCTTTCGATGACCCGCGAAGGCGACCGGATCAGTGTCCAAATCGGACCGCACGCCAGTATGGACGTCCATCTGGCGCAGCGTTATCCCACGGCTCCGCGGCCGTCTCCGCCGCCGGGTCCGGAAACGGCGCCGCCGCTGAGCGCCGCCGAGATCTACACCCGCCGCGAGATGTTCCACGGCCCCGCGTACCAGGGGCTCGACAAACTCATCGGGCTCGGCGAGCGGCACATCCGCGGCGACCTCGTCGTACCGTCCGCGCCCGGCGCGCTGCTCGACAACGTCGGCCAGCTGCTGGGCTGCTGGCTGATGGCGACCAAGGCGGACGCGCTGCTGGCGTTCCCGACGTCGATGGGCCGGGTCACCTGGTTCGCGCCGGAACCGGCGCCGGGCACCAAACTGCGCTGCGTCGTCCGGGTTCGGCTGCCGCGGCCGGACGTGCTGGAGATGGACGCGGAACTGGTGCTGGACGGCACCGTCCTGGCCAGGATCGAACAGTGGCGGGACATCCGGTTCCCGTGCGACCGGCCCGCCCACCGCGTCTACGCCTTCCCCGACCGGCATCGGCTTTCCGAGGACCACCACGGCGGCTGGACCGTGGTCACGGACCGGTGGCCGAGCCCGGCCGCACGGGACATCTACGCCGGCATCTACCTCGGCGCGGAGGAACGCGCCGAGTTCGCCGCCTGCGCGCCGCGGCGGCAGCGCGGCTGGCTGCTGGAGCGGATCGCGATCAAGGACGCGGTCCGCGCGAAGCTCGGCCTCGATGGCGTGTACCCGGCGGAACTCCGCGTGAGCGCCGACGGGACGAGGGTGACCGGGCTGCACGGCCGGGTCGTGCCGCCGCTGGCGGTGGCCGTCGCGTCGGCGGGCGAGGTCGCGGTCGCACTGGTCAGGGAAGAGACCGCGACGCCGCCCCGGATCGCGGTCCGGGCCGAAGGCGAGCTGGCGGGGCTGGCCGAGGAGATCGGTATCGGGGCGGAATTCGCCGGAATCCCCGGGCACGTGGTGGCCTGGAACCGCGGGTAAGAGCAAGGAGCAGAGCATGACGATCGAACAGCAGAGCCCGGCGTCGGTCTTCGGCACCGTGGCCGAGTTGCTGAAGGAACTGGTCGGGGACACCGACGTCCTCGGCATCGAGATCACCCCGCAGACCACCTTCCACGAGGATCTCCAGCTGGAGAGCATCGATCTGGTGACCTTCGCGAGCATCCTCGCCGAGTTCTTCGGCGCGGACGTCAACCTCGCGGAGTTCCTGGCGGAGAAGGATCTCGACGACGTGATCGAACTCCGGGTCGGCGACATCGCCGACTACGTGGCCGCCCGCCTCGCCGAACGGGGCTGAGCCGGTGCCGACCATGACCGTCAACGGGCTGCGCACCAACGTGCAGCTCGTGCCCGGCGGGGGCACGGAGACCGTGGTGTTCCTGCACGGGATGGGCACCGACAGCCTCGCGAGCTTCTACCTCACGCTCGCTCCGCCGGTCGCCGCCGCCGGGGTGGACGTGGTCAGCTACGACCTGCGCGGGCACGGGAAGACCGAACGCCCCGAGCGCGGGTACACGATCGCGGACTTCGTCGCCGATCTCGACGACCTGCTCGACCAGCTCGACCTCGACCGGCCCGTGCACCTGGTCGGCAACAGTTTCGGTGGCACCCTCGCCTACAGCTACGCCGTGGCGAAACCGGAACGCGTGCGCAGCATCGTGTGCATCGAGTCGGAGCCCGCCACCGAACTGTGGGCGGGCAAGATGTCGCAGATCCTCGAACACACCGTGCGGTTCTTGAAGGTCGAGGAGAGCTTCGACTGGATCGAGGCCAACTACAGCGCGCATCACCGGCGGCTGGCGAGAATGGCCGCCGAGCGGATCATGTCGACGTCGATGGCCGAGGAGGTCCCGCTCGGTCCCTTGCTGACGCTGGACCAGGTGGCCGGAATCGGCTGCCCCGTACTGTCCATTTTGGGCAGTCACGGCTACCAGGCCGACGATCTCACCGCGCTGACCTCGCTGCTGCCCCGCGGCGAGCTGCACGTGTTCGAGGGCCAGGGGCATTCGGTGCTCGTCGAGCAGCACCGCGAGGTCCGGGAGCTGCTGCTGAACTGGATCGACCGGCACGGGAGGCCGCGCGGATGAAGTACCTGCTGGTCGTCCCGCCGCTCACCGGACATGTCGCGCCGTTGCGCGCGGTGGCCGCCGAGCTGGTGGACCGAGGCCACGACGTCGCCTGGTGCGGCCCGGAACCCACGACGTCCGAACTGACGCGGGCGGGCCGGGTGTACGCGGCGGGGGACGCGCTGGAGTTCGCCGTCGAACGGCGTCCCGAAGGTTTGCGCGGGTTCGCGGCGCTGAAGTACCTGTGGGAGCAGTATCTGGTCCCGCTCGCGGACGCGATGGTCCCGGGTGTCGAGAAGGCGGTGGAGGCTTTCCGGCCCGACGTCGTGCTCGCCGACCAGCAGGCCTTCGCGGGCGCCCTCGTGGCGAGCCGCCGCTCCCTGCCGTGGGTGACGTCGGCGTCGACGTCCACCGAACTCGGTGATCCGCTGGGCGCCATGCCGAAGATCGCCGCCTGGGTCGACGGCTTGCAGGAGGGCCTCCGCACCCGGCACAAGGTGTCCTGTGGCGACCTGCGGTTCTCACCGGACCTCATCCTCGCGTTCACCACCGTGTCCCTGACGGGCCCGATCGCCGACGTCGGCGCGGTCCGGTTCGTCGGCCCCGCGCTGGCTCCCGCGCCGCCGGTGGGCTTCTCGTGGGACCGGCTCGACGGCCGCCCGCTCGTCATCGCCACCCTCGGCACCGCCAACGCCGCCCTCGGCCGCCGGTTCCTGTCCGAATGCGTCGACGCCCTCGCCGGGATGCCGGACGTCCAGGGCCTCGTCGTCGACGGATGCGGCGAACTGCTCAGCGACGACGTGCTGGTCGTCAAGCGGATCCCGCAGGCGGAAGTGGTGCGGAAAGCGGCGGCGGTGATCTGTCACGGCGGGCACAACACCGTGAGCGAGACCCTGGCCTCCGGGCTGCCGCTGGTCATCGCCCCGATCCGGGACGACCAGTCGATGCTGGCTCAGCAGGTCGAGGCGGCCGGCGCCGGGCTGCGGCTGCGTTTCGACCGCGCGAAGGCGCCCGACATCCGCGACACGGTCACCGAAGTGCTGACCGATCCCGCCTACGCCGCGGCGGCCGCACGGGTGCGGGCCTCGTTCGCGGCGGCCGGGGGAGTCGTGGCCGCCGCGGACCACCTCGAGTCCCTGCCGCACTGACGGCTAGCCGTATCTCGCGTGATTGAAGGCGTAACACGCGTGATTGAAGGCGGAACTCATGAGTTCCGCCTTCAATCACGCGAGTTCGGTCTTCAATCACGCGAGTGACGGGTTCGGGTCAGGTCATCGGTGTGACGTCGCGCGGGGTCCGGAAGGTCCGGGCCGCGATCCACCCACCGGCGGCCGCGGCGACGGCGGCGATCGCCAGCGAGATCGGGATCGACCAGCCCGACGGACGTCCCAGCGCGAGTGCACGGGTCGCGTCGATCGCGTAGGTCAGCGGGTTGAGCGCCGAGACCATCCGCAGCCAGGACGGCATCGTCTCCAGCGGCATGTACGCGCTGGACGAGAACATCAGCGGGAACATCACCACGAACGACGCCATCTGCAGGGTCTCGGCCTTGCGCAGCCAGGTCGTGATGGCGACGAAGATCCAGCTCAGGCACCAGCCGACGACGAGCGTGAGCAGCAATGCCGCGGTGACACCGAAAACGCCGCCGGTCGGCCGGAATCCCAGCAGCACCACGCTGGCGAGCGTGGTCACCAGCAGCTGCACGCCGAGCCGGGCGGAATCCGAAATCGTGCGCGCCACCAGGACGGCGGAAAGGCTGATGGGCATGCACCGCAGACGTCCGGTGAAGCCGCTGTAGATCTCCGCGAGCAGGCCGGCACCCGAACTCATCGCCGTGGTCATCGCGATGTTCACCAGTGTCGCCGGGACGAGGAAGTTCACGTATCCCTGATACGCCGCGACCCCGGGCAGCGTGCTGACCCCGGTGAACACCTGGCTGAACAGCAGGAGCAGCACGATCGGTTGCAGCAGCCCGAAGAACACCAGCCTCCGGTCTCCGAACGCCGTCTTCAGCGAGCGGACCGCGAGCACCCGGACCTGGGTGGCGAAAGTACTCGGCGGCCAGGTCGCCGGATCGGTCAGCACCGGCTGCGACGGTGCGCGGTGCCGTGCCTCGGTCATGGCGCGGCCGCCGGATTCCGGTGCAGTGAAAGGTAGACGTCGTCGAGTGTCGGCTCGGCGACGGTGAGGTCCTTCATGGGCGCGCCCGCCGCGTCGAGCGCGCGGACCAGCACCGTGATGTCGGCGGGCCCGGACAGCGCGACGCCGATCACCAGCCCGGAGGCCGACGTCGTACAGCTCATCCCGAGCCGGTGCAGCGCGGCCAGCGCCCGGCGGGCGGCCAAATCGGTGCCGAAGGTCAGCGTCGCGGTCCTTTCCCCGAGCCGCGCCTTCAGCTCCGACGGCCGCCCGGAAACCGTGACATGCCCCAGCCCCAGCACGATGACGTGGTCCGCCAGTCTGTCCGCCTCCTCGAGGTACTGCGTGGTGAGCACGACGGTGGTGCCGCGCGCGGCGAGGCGCTCGACGCCGTCCCAGAGCCCCGCCCGGCTGAGCGGGTCGAGCCCGGTGGTCGGTTCGTCGAGGAACAGGACGTCGGGGGAGCCGACCAGGCCGGCTGCCAGATCGAGCCGCCGCCGCATCCCGCCGGAGTACGTCCGCGCCGGCCGGTCCGCCGCGTCGTCGAGGCCGAACATGGCGAGCAGTTCGGCCGCGCGGGCCCTGGCCTGGCGCCGGTTCGCGCCCAGCAGCCTGGCGACGAGTTCGAGGTTGCCGCGGCCGGAAAGCGCGTCGTCGACCGCCGCGAACTGGCCGGTGACACCGATCCTCCGCCGGACGTGATGCCCGGCGCGCACGACGTCGAAACCGCACACCTTCGCGCTTCCGCCGGTCGGCTTGACCCGGGTGCTGAGGATGTCGATCAACGTCGTCTTGCCCGCGCCGTTGTGGCCGAGCACCGCGAGCACGGTGCCGCGGCCGACCCGGAGACTGACGCCGGCGAGGGCCGTCACTTCACCGTAGTGCTTGGCGAGGCCGGTCACCTCGATGGCAGCCTGCTCCATTCGCCGAACGTAGCGGGGGTTTCGGTGCGGCCGCAATGAGCGTGGGAGGACTCAAGTTACGCGTGACAATTCCCCGCACGTGTCGGCTGACGCGGGTGACAAAAGTGATCGCCGTAAGAAAAAGAGAAAGATGGCCGGGCCTGCCGCGTCGCTGCCACTCGCGTCTCGAAGAACCGTCATTGCCACGCACGGAAAAGAACGCGAAACAGTGATGCCCGTGACAACCTTTCCGTGTCGCGGATCCTCCGGCCGCGCATTACTTGTCCCTCCGGCATTCCGTCAGTAGCGTGCTGCACCAGTTGGCCGTTCGGCCGGACAATCGAAATGAGGAAGCCCGAATGTCAGTGCTGACCGGGCGCGTTCTGCGCGCCTTCCTGCTCCCGGCGGTGCTGGGGCTGGGGGCGCTTTCCTTGGCTTCCGCCTCCGCCGATCCCGCGCGGACGCAGCAGACGCGAGAAGCCGTCGCGCAGGAACCCGCCATCGCGCAAGCCGGGCTGACGTTCGGGTTCTACGTCGGCGACGAACAACAGCCCACGACCAGCCGCGTCGCGAAACTCGGTTCGGACATCACCTTCCCGCAGGACCGGTTGGACGGCAAGATCCTCGGTTTCTCCGGGCAGGTGCCGATCACCGGCAAACTCGCCATCCCGCCGACGTCGAGCTATTTCGTGTCCTTCCGGTTCATGCCCGCCACCGGCGACTGCAAAGCGGTCGGCACCAACATCTGCGCGCTCACCGACGTCACGAACAAGGTGTTCGTCAAGCTCTCGAACGCCAAGGTGGACGGCAAGGTCCTCGACGTCGGCCCGAACTGCCGGACCGCGCGATCGGTCGCGGTGAACATCAAGGCCCTGGTGCCGCTCGCGTTCCCCGCGCCGCCGGTGAAGGTCACGAGCACCTTCACCACACCGGGATTCGCCGGATGCGGGGTGCGTGAGGAGCTGAGGCCGTTGCTGACCGGGCTGGTGTCCGGACCCGGCAACACCCCGGTCACCGACCTCAGGCTGCGATGCGTCGGCGATGGCCCGCCCCCCAACGGATGTGGAGCCTGACGATGGCCAATCCAGTCGCCCTGCTCGCCCGCGCGCCGGAGAAGGCCGCCGCGGGACTGCGCGAATTCGGCCGCATGTGCGCCATGGGGATCGACGTCGTCCTCGGGATGTTCCGCCGCCCGGTGCAGGTCCGCGAGTTCATCCAGCAGTTCTGGTTCATCGCGAGTGTGTCGATCACGCCCGCGATCCTCGTGTCGATCCCGTTCGGCGCGGTCATCTCGCTGCAGCTGGGTTCGCTCACGAGCCAGATCGGCGCGCAGCAGTTCAACGGTGCCGCGAGCGTCCTCGCGGTGGTTCAGCAGGCCAGTCCGATCGTGACCACGCTGATCATCGCGGGAGCGGGCGGGTCGGCGATCTGCGCGGACCTCGGCGCCCGCTCCATCCGCGAAGAGATCGACGCGATGGAGGTGCTCGGCGTCTCGCCGATCCACCGGCTGATCGTGCCCCGCGTACAAGCGGCCATCGGCGTTTCGGTGCTGCTGAACGGTTTGGTCAGCGTCGTCGGCGTGCTCGGCGGCTACTTCTTCAACGTCATCGTGCAGGGCGGCACGCCGGGGGCGTACCTCGCGAGTTTCAACGCGCTGGCCCAGCTGCCCGACCTCGTCGTCAGCTCGATCAAGGCGTTCATCTTCGGTTTCCTCGCCGGTGTCGTCGCGGCCTACCGGGGCCTCAACCCGAGAGGCGGCCCCAAGGGGGTCGGCGACGTCGTCAACCAGTCGGTGGTGATCACGTTCCTGCTCCTGTTCTTCGTCAACACGATCCTGACCGCGCTGTACCTGCAGCTCGTCCCGGCGAAGGGAACCTGATCCCGTGACCAGCGTCCCCGAACGGGCCCGCGAGGCGTTCAAACGCCCCGGGAACAGTCTTTTCGAGCTGGGCGACCAGTTGCTGTTCTACATCCGCGCGCTCGCGGCGATCCCGATGGCCGTCACCCGCTACTTCCGCGAAGTGGTGCGCCTCCTCGCCGAAGTGACCTTCGGCAGTGGGGCGCTCGCGGTGATCGGCGGCACCGTCGGCGTGATGGTCGGGCTGTGCGTGTTCACCGGGATCACGGTGGGGCTTCAGGGTTTCAGCGCGCTGAACCAGATCAACATCTCCGCGATGACCGGCTTCCTCACCGCGTACTTCAACACCCGCGAGATCGCGCCGCTCTCGGCGGGGCTCGCGTTGTCCGCGACGGTCGGCGCCGGGTTCACCGCGCAACTGGGCGCCATGCGGATCTCCGAAGAGATCGACGCGCTCGAAGTGATGGCCGTGCGCAGCATGCCGTACCTCGTCACCACGCGGATCGTGGCCGGGTTCATCGCGATCATCCCGCTCTACGTGATCGGCCTGCTGATCTCGTACTTGGGTTCGCGGGTGACGACGGTGGTCTTCTTCGGACAGTCCGGCGGCACCTACGACCATTACTTCTCCCTGTTCTTGCCTCCAGAAGACGTCTTGTGGTCGTTCGGCAAGGTGCTCGTGTTCAGCGTCGGCGTGATCCTCACGCACTGCTTCTACGGCTATCGCGCCGCGGGCGGCCCGGCCGGCGTCGGCGTCGCGGTCGGCCGCGCGGTGCGCACGTCGATCGTGCTGATCAGCGTGCTCGATCTCTTTCTCAGCCTGGCGATCTGGGGCGCGACCACCACGGTGAAGGTGTCCGGATGAGCGCGCGGGCACGGACGCAGGCGGCGGGGGTGATCTTCCTCGTCATCCTGGTGCTGCTGGGCTGGCTCGCCGTCGCGATCTTCAACAAGGACTTCGAGCGCGCGGAACTGGTCACGCTCAAGACCGACCGCGTCGGCAACCAGCTGGCCCCGCCCGCCGAGGTCAAGGTCCGGGGTGTGCCGTTCGGCGAGGTCCGGGCGGTCCGGGGCACGGCGGAGGGCGCGGAGATCGACCTCGCCATCGACCCGGCGAAGATCGATCAGCTACCGCGCAACGTCTCGGCGCGGTTGCTGCCGAAGACGGTGTTCGGCGAGCGTTACGTCAACCTCGTGCTCCCGGAGCGGCCCGCCGGCGGATCGCTGCGGGACGGCGACGTAATCGGGCAAGACCGGTCGGCCAACGCGATCGAACTCGAACGTGTCCTCGGCGACCTGCTGCCACTGCTGCGGGCGGTGCAGCCGCAGAAGCTGAACAGTTCACTGGGCGCGATCTCGCTCGCGCTCGACAACCGCGGGAAGTCCTTGGGAGACAGCATCGTCCAGCTCAACGACCTCCTCAACCAGGTGAACCCGCTGATGCCGCAGTTCAAGGCCGACGTCAGCGGTCTCGCCGACGTGGCGGATCTGTACACCGGTGCGGCGCCGGACATCCTCAAGGCCCTCTCGGATCTCTCGACGACCGCGAAGACCATTGTGGACACTCGCGCGGACCTCGACAAGCTGTACACGAGCGTCACCACCGCGAGCGGCGACCTCAACAAATTCCTCGTACAGAACAAGGACAACATCATCGGTGTCAGCGTGAAGAGCAGGCCGACCCTGGAACTGCTGTCCCGGTATGCACCCGAATTCCCCTGCCTGTTCGACGCGGTCAACCGGCTCAAGCCGGTGATGGAGAAGGCGTTGGGCAAGGGCACCGGCGAACCCGGGCTGCACGTGACGCTGTCCGTCCACGACCCGCGCGACAAGTACGTGCCGGGCCGGGACGATCCGCGGTTCGACCAGAAGGGCGGGCCGCGCTGCTATGGCGGGGGTGGGTCTTCGGTGGCGGTCGCGTTCGCCGCCGATGGGGACCTCGGCCCGGCCAATTCGAAGGGGGAGCGGGGGCTGGTCGCCGAGATCCTGGCGCCGTCGCTCGGGATGAAGCCGGCCGAGGTCCCGGACTGGAGCAGCGTGCTCGTGGGCCCGGCACTGCGCGGTACGGAGGTGACCGTCCGATGAGGGGTGTCGCGGGGCCGGCGATCAAAGGCCTGATCTTCTTCGTGATCACCGCGGTGGCGACCGGGATCCTGGCCATCACCATCGCCAACTCGGGGGTCGGCACGACGGTCGGCTACACCGCGAGGTTCACCGACGCGACGTCGGTCAACCCCGGCGACGAGGTCCGGATGTCCGGTGTCCGCATCGGCCAGGTCGATTCGGTCGGCGTGGTCGAGCGGCGGCTGGCGGACGTGCGGTTCTCGGTCGAGAACAAGCGCCGTCTCACGGCCGGGGCCACGGTCACCATCCGGTACCGCAACCTCGTCGGTCAGCGGTATCTCTCGATCGACCCGGGCCCCGACGGGCCGGCGCCGCTGGAGGAAGGCGCGCTGATCCCGCCGGAGCGGACCCATCCGGCGCTGGATCTGACGGCGTTGTTCAACGGGTTCAAACCGCTGTTCCAGGCGCTTTCGCCGAGCGACGTCAACCAGTTGTCGTTCGAGATCGTCCAGGTGCTGCAGGGCGAGGGGAGCACCATCGACAGCCTCGTCGAGCACACCGCGTCGCTCACCAGCACCCTGGCGGGCAAGGATCAGGTGATCGGCCAGGTGATCGGGAACCTCAACACGGTGCTCGACACGCTCAACTCGCAGGGCGACCAGTTCGACAAGCTCGTCGACGTCACCGCGCAACTGGTCTCCGGGCTGGCAGGTGACGCGAAACCGATCGGGCAGGCGATCGGCGGGCTCGGCGAGCTCACCACGGCCACCGCGGATCTGCTCCAGGACGGCCGCGCGCCGTTGAAGGACAGCATCAACACTCTCGGCGACCTGTCGAAGAACCTCGCCGACAACACCCCGGTGTTCGAGCAGTTCCTGGCGAACCTGCCCAAGAAACTCGACCGCATGGGCGCGATGGTCTCGTACGGTTCGTGGTTCAACTTCTACCTGTGCTCGGTGAAGTCGGACGCGCCGCCCGCCCCCGGCGGCCCGCCGGTCGGTATCCCGCTGACCCAGGGACGGTGCCGATGAAAGCGCCGAGGATCAAACCCTTCCGCAGCCGCAATCCCATCGTCGTCGGTGCCATCACGGCGCTGCTGATGACCATCACGGGTTCGGCGGTGTTCTTCTCCGACGATCTCCCGGTGATCGGCGGCGGCACCACGTACGCGGCGGAGTTCACCGAAGCGGCCGGGCTCAAACGCAACGACGAGGTCCGCGTCGCCGGGGTGAAGGTCGGCGAGGTCTCCGACGTCCTGCTGGACGGCGCCAAGGTCAAGGTCCTGTTCCGGGTCAAGGACACCTGGGTCGGGAACCGGACCACCGCGTCGATCAAGATCAAAACCCTGCTGGGACAGAAGAACCTGGTCCTGGATCCGGTCGGCAACGCGGAACTGGATCCGGACGAGCCGATCCCGGTGCAGCGCACGAGCTCGCCCTACGACGTCACCACGGTGTTCAACGACCTCGCGAACACGGTGGGCGCGATCGACACCGATCAGCTGGCGAAGGCGTTCGGAACGCTGTCGGAAACCCTCGGTGCTTCCACTCCGCAGGACGTCCGGACCGCTTTCGACGGCATCACCGCGCTGTCCAAGACGCTCGCTTCCCGGGATCAGGAACTGGTGAAGCTGTTCGCGAACACGAACAAGGTGTCCAAGACCCTCGGGGACCGCTCGCAGCAGATCGAGGCGCTGATCCGCGACGGCAACACGCTCCTCACGGAGCTGAACGCGCGCAAGGACGCGATCGCGAAACTGTTCAGCGGGGTGAAGAACCTGTCGATCCAGCTGAAGGGACTGGTGGCGGACAACCAGAAGACGCTCGGTCCCGCGCTCGACCAGCTCGATCGCGTCGCCACCGTGCTGCTGCGCAACCAGGACAAGCTCAACGAGAGCCTGCGGCTCGCCGGCCCCTTCTACCGGCTGCTCGGCAACGCCGTCGGCAACGGCCGGTGGATCGACACCTACATCTGCGGGCTCGTCCCGACCGGCGGCACGCCGGGCAGCTGCATGCCTTCGAGGCAAGGGGGACGCTGATGGGACGCCACTTCACACTCACGGATCTCGGCGCCCACGCCCGGCGGCGGGCCTGGGTGCGGCGGCTAGCGGTCGCCGTGGTCGCGGGTCTGCTGGTGACGGCGGCCTGGCCGCTGCTGACCAGACAGGCCGACCGCGTCGTGACCGGGTTCTTCACCGCGACCGTCGGGGTGTACCCGAACACCGAGGTGCGGGTGCTCGGCGTCCCGATCGGCTCGGTCACCAAGGTCGAACCGCGCGGCACGAACGTCGAGGTGACCATGACCGTGCGGCCCGACGTCAAGTTGCCCGCGGACGTCGGCGCCGTCGTGATCACGCCGAGCCTGGTCGCAGACCGATACGTGCAGCTCACCCCGGTGTACCTCGGCGGACCGGAGCTGGGCGGCGACGCGCGGATCCCGCCCGAGCGCACCGTCACCCCGGTCGAGGTCGACGAACTCCTGGGCAGCCTCAACCAGCTGATGACCGCGCTGGGGCCGAAGGGAGCCAACCGGGACGGCGCGGTCAGCGACGTCCTCACCAAGGCCGCGACCTACCTCGACGGCAACGGTGGCAAACTCGGCGAGGCGATCAAGAACCTCGGCGAGTTCGCCAGGACGGCGAGCGACTCCAAGGACGATCTCTTCAACTCCGTCGACAACATCAGCAAGTTCACCGCGATGCTCGCCGCGAACGACGGCAAGGTGAAGCAGGCGATCCAGCAGATCTCCTCGCTCAGCAAGATCCTGGCCGACCAGCGGGACCAGTTCTCCGGCGCGATGACCGAACTCACCGAGGCGCTCAGCGTGGTGCAGGGCTTCATCAAGGACAACCGGGGCAAGGTCAAGTCCGATGTGGACAAACTCGCTGAGATCACCAAGCTCCTCACGCAGCAGAAGGCGTCGCTGAGCGAAGCACTCGACGCCGCGCCGAACGCGCTGACGAACGTGCTCGGCGCGTACAACCAGGGCGCGGGAACGCTGGACGGACGAGGGAACCTCACCGAATTCTCGGGGGCGAAATGAAAACCCGGATCGCCGCGGTACTCGTCCTCGTGCTGGCCGCCACCGGCTGCAGCGACGGCGTCGACGTCTACGACATCCCGCTACCGGGCGGGGCCGCACTGGGGGAGCGCCCGATCCACGTCACGGCGAGTTTCACCAACGTGCTGGACCTCGTGCCCCAGTCCGGGGTGAAGGTCAACGACGTCCCGGTCGGCCAGGTGCGGACCGTCGATCTGGCACCTGACGGCCGCAGCGCGGTGGTCGGCCTGATCATCAACGGGGACGTGAACCTGCCTGCCAACGCGGTCGCGCGACTGCGGCAGGCGAGCATCCTCGGCGAGAAGTTCGTCGAGCTCGCGCCGCCTCCGGAGGGGACGCCGAGCGGACGGCTGGCCGACGGCGCGGTGATCCCGTTGGCCAGTTCTTCGCTGACCCCTGAGATCGAGGAGGTCTTCGGCGCGCTTTCCCTGCTGCTCAACGGCGGTGGTGTCGCGCAGGTGCAGAACATCACCCGCGAACTCAACGACGCGCTCGGCGGCAAGGAGAGCGCGGCCCGCAGCCTGCTGTCCAATTTGGACGTGTTCGTCCGCGGGCTCGACGAACACAAGGCGGAGATCACCCGCGCCATCGAGAGCGTCAACAGGCTCGCGGCGACCCTGAACGCGAACACCGAAGAGATCAAGGCGACGCTGAACGGACTCACCCCCGGCATCGAGGTGCTGAATCAGCAGCGTCAGGCGCTGGTCGGGATGTTGAAGTCGTTGGACGGGCTCACTTCGGTCGCGGTCGAGACGGTGAATCGCAGCAAGGACGACCTCGTCGCCGACCTCAAGGCACTCGAACCGTTGCTGCGGAAGCTGGCCGACTCCGGGGACAAACTGCCGAAGGCGATGGAGATGATCTTCACCTTCCCGTTCCCCGACGCCGCGCTGGAGGCCATCCGCGGCGACTACCTGAACACCTTCCTGACCTTCAAGAACAGTGGTGGCCGCTGATGTTGACCAAGTTCGTCCGCGTGCAGCTGGTGGTCTTCGTGACCATCGCGGTCGTCGGCGTCGCGTACGTCGGCGCGACGTACGCGGGGCTCGACAAACTGGTGCTCGATCGCGGGTACACCGTCAAGGTGCGGCTCGCCACCGGCGGCGGCATCTTCAGCAACGCCGAGGTCACCTATCGGGGCGTGCCGATCGGCCGGGTCGGCGAACTGCGTCTGACCGCTTCCGGCATGGAGGTGGATCTCGAAATCGAGCCGGGCGGCCCGGAGGTACCCGCGGACACCGAAGCCGTCGTCGCCAACAGATCCGCCGTCGGCGAGCAGTATGTCGACCTGCGGCCGCGCCGCGACAACGGCGCCATGCTGCGGGACGGTTCGGTGATCGCCGAGGCGGATACGAAGATCCCGCTGCCGGTGGACGTCGTCCTGTCCAGTGTGGACTCTTTCGCGAACTCGGTGCCGAAGCCCGCGCTGCGGACCGTGGTCGACGAGCTGTACAACGCGACGTCCGACGCGGGCCCGGCGCTGGACCAACTCGTCGGCAGGGGAATCGAGTTCGTGCAGGCGGCGAGCGCGCACGTCGGCCCGCTGACCAGGTTCGTGACCGACGCGCAGACCGTGCTCGACACCCAGGTCTCGCAGGCGGACGCGATCCGCTCGTTCGGCGCGAACGCGAAACTGCTCGCCGCGACGTTGAAGAGCTCCGACGGCGATCTGCGACGGCTGATCCCGGCCGTCCCGGCGGCCGCGAACGAGGTCAGCACGCTGCTGCGGGAGACCGGGCCCAGCCTCGGCATCCTGCTGGCGAACCTGTTGACCACCGCGGACGTCCTGGAAACGCGGCAGGACGGCATCGAGCAGCTGCTGGTCACCGCGCCGAAAGCGGTCGCCGCCGGGCACGCGATCATGGGGCCGGACGGCGCGCACGTCGGTCTCTCGCTGACGTTCTTCGATCCGCCGCCATGCGTCACCGGCTACGGGACCGGCTATCGGGACGGACTCGACACCTCGCCGCGTCCGCTGAACACCGCGGCGCGCTGTGCCCTGCCGAAGGGCAACCCGACGAACGTGCGCGGCTCGCAGAACGTGCCCAGGAGGTGAAGGCCATGACCCGGATCGCCGCATTTCTCGCCGCCGTCGCCACCGCGGCGGCGGCCTGGTTCGGCTACTCGTGGTGGGACGCGAGCCACGACGACGGCGTCGCGCGGGCCACGGTCCGCGACGAGGCCTTGCAGGCGGGCAGGCAATCGGTCGCCGCACTGACCACTTTGGACTACCGGCAGGCGGAACAGGGTTACCAGAACTGGCTGAACCTGTCCGGCGGTGCGCTCCACGAAGAGCTGGCGCGGGACCGGGAAGGCGGCCTCGGCCGGATCGGCCAGGCGAAGACCGTCACCACCGGCCGGGTCGTCGATGCCGCGGTGACCGAAGTGGACAGTGGCGGCGGGACGGCCGAGGTGATCGCTTCGGTCGAACTCGAAGTGCGGCCCGAAGGCGGGGAAGCGGTGACCAAGCACAACCGGTTCCGCGCCGGCCTGACGCGGACGCCGGACGGGTGGCGCGTCACGTCGCTCGGCCAGGTGCCGGTGACCGACACCGGAAAGCCCTGACGGAGGACGCGATGACCACGAAACGAGCCGACAAACCGGCACGGCGCGCGGTGAAGGTGGCCGGGAAGATGGGCGGGACCACCCGGGTGCTCGACGCTCCTGTCGAGGAAGTCCCCGATGATCCGGTCGTGGTTCCGGTGCGCCGGCGGGGCGCGATGGTGTTCGGCGCGGTCGCGCTGGTGATGGCGGGCCTCGCGGGGTGGTTCGCCATCGAGGCGCGGGACGCCACGGCGGCGCTGACACACAACACCGCGCTGACCGACGTCGCCACCACCGCCGAGGTCAGCGACCAGATCGGCAAGGCGCTCGGCACGGTCTTCTCCTACCGCTACGACGACCCCGCCAAGAGCGAGCAAGCCGCGAAGGCGGTCCTCACCGGGCCGGCGCTGGGACAGTACGACCAGCTTTTCGCGCAGGTGCGAGGGCTCGCGGCGGAGCAGAAGCTGGTGGTGACCTCGACTGCGGTGGTCTCGGGCGTCAAGGTCCTCGACGGGGATCGGGCGTCGCTGCTGGTGTTTCTCGACCAGACCGGTGTTCGGGGTGACGGCCAGCGGAGCACGGGGGCGGCTCAGCTGAGCGTGAGTGCGGAACGGGCCGAGGGGAAGTGGCGGGTGACCGCTTTGGCTGCCGCCTGACGTCGGGGGGCCGCCTTGGTGAGGGGTGTGTGGAAATAGGGACGTTCAACGTCCCTATTTCCACACACCCCTCACTCAACGCAACCAAGGTCCCCCAATCGCTTCCGTGAGTGACCTTCCCGTGCTGCAGCCTTGATATGACCGGGAGTTGCGCCTGGTCCGAAGGTTGCGAAAGCCACTTTCGCAAGCTTCAACGTTGCGAAAGTGGCTTTCACAACGTCGCTCGCGGCCGCTCAGCGATCTAACGTCGCGAAAGCCACTTTCGCGACCTCAGATGTCCCGAAAGTGGCTTTCGCGACACCGGAACCTTGCGGTACCGAGACGCGCCAGCGCGTGAAGGCCCCCTTCCCTCGGCTCAGCCGAGGGAAGGGGGCCTTCACGCGCAAAACCGTCAAGAAGGAGCAGCCCGCAAAGCCAGGATCATCTCGAACCGCCGCTCAGGATCCCGCAGCCCGTCCGCGAACAGCGCCTCCAGTTCCTGGGCGCGGGAACGCACCGTCTGCGGATGCACCGCCAGCCGCTCCGCCACCTCGCGGACGTTGCCACAGGTCTCCAGCCACGCCAGCAGCGTCCCTGCCAGCCGTGAATGCTGCTTGCCGGTCAGCCCGGCCAGCGGCCCGAGCCGTTCCCGGACGAGTTCGGCGGCCAGAAACGGTTCCTTGAGCAGCCACAGGCGCGAAAGATGGTCGACACACCACGTCACGGGCTCGTCCACGAGCGCGCCGGAGTCGACGAGCCGCAGGGCCTCGCGCGCGGCACGCAACGAGCGGGCCGCGAAGACGGGCGGGACCGCGGGGCCGATCGCGGCCCGCCTGCCCGCCAGTGCTTCCGCGAATTGCTCCCGTTCGTCCGGTTCCGGAGCGGGCATCAGCAGGCAGGGCGAGGTGCTCTCGAAGTCGGTCAGCGCAGCCGGCGGGGCCTCGTCCGGCGGCTGGTCGAGGGCGACGGCGACGAGCAGGTCCGGTAGTTGCCAGCGGGCGAGGTCGGCGGCGTGTTTGACGACCTCTGGCGGCGATGGGGGTTCGGCGAGCAGGAGCTCCATCAGCCGGTGCCGCCGGCGCTCGAGTGCGCCGGCGGCCTTTTCCCGTGCCTCCGCATGGCCTTCGACCGAGAGTGCCGAAAGCTCGTCGATGTAGGCGAAGATGGCTTCCGCGAGCAAGCACAGCGTGGCGGAAGGCACCCCCGCCCGGCGCCCCAGTTCGGCCATCCGGCGCCAGGTCACCCTGGCGCCCACCCGGTAGGCCGCCTGGAGGACGTCGACGTTGCGGCCCTGATGGAACTCCTGGACACCCAGGCTCACGAACACGCTCCGACGGTCCTCCGGCGGAGCCTCGGGGTTGCCAAGGCGCTCGAGGAACTGCACGAACGCCATCTGCACGCCGGTCTTGAGCGCCTTCCCGAACGCGCCGTCCAGTGGCCGTGCGTACTCGGGGATGGTCCGCTGGATCTCCCGGACCACCTCCCCGGCCGTATCGCCCAGCCCCGGCCGGAACACGGTCGCCAGTTCTCTCGGCAGCAGCGCCCAGAGCTGGACCGGACGCCCGCCCGACCCACCCGGTCGGGCGGGCGTGAGCAGCGGTCCGTACGTCGCCTCGACCCCGCTGCGGGCGTCCTGCGGTCGGGTCACCTCGTCACCTCGTTGTGAGTGGGAAACGCTGAATCCGGTCAGTCGTCGGCGAGCAGGGCCTCCGCGCGCAGCGCGATCTCCATGTCGAGCCGGTCGTCGGCGTTGTTCAACCGGTCGCCGAAGAGATCGATGAGCTGGTGCATGCGGTAGCGGACGGTCTGCGGGTGGACCTTGAGTTTCTTCGCGATCTCCGGGGCGCTGCCCCGGGACTGGAGCCAGATCAGCAACGTCTCCCCGAGCCGCGCCCGCTGTTTGGGCGTGAGGTCGTCGAACGGGGCGAGGCTGCGCGTGCACAGCTCACGGACCAGGAACTCGTCGGCGAGCAGCCACAGGGTGGACAGGTGGTCGCTGTACCGCGTGACCGGATTGTCCGGCAGGACCCCGCGCTGGACCAGCCGCAGCGTGCGGCGGGCCCACAGCAGGGAACGCGGCGCTTCGGTGAGCCGCACGGCCGGGCCGATCACCGCGCGCCAGCCGGGAAGCCGCTCGGCGAGGTCCTTCAAGTGCTTGTCCGGGTCGCCGGTGACCAGGCAGGGCTTCGGACCTTCGAAGTCGACCAGGACGTCGGCGTCCAGATCGGCGCTGTCGGGGTCCAGCGGGCCGAGCCGTCGCTCCAGCGCGACGACCGTGACCTCCGTGGGCAGTGCCCACTGTGCGTTCGCGGCGTGCGACGCGATCGACTGCGGTGAGGACGGGGGATCGGAGAGCATCAGTTCGAGCAACCGGCGCCTACGTCTCGCCCTCGTGCCCGCGGCCCGTTCCTGCGCGGCCGTGTAGCCCTCGATGGACAATGCGGAAATCTCGTCCACGTAAGCGAAAATCGCCTCGGCCGCGGTGCACAGGAGATCGGCGTCCGCTCCGATCGCCTGCCCGAATTCCGAAACGTGCCGCCACGCGACACGGCCGCCGACGCGGTACGCCGTCTGAAGGCAGTCGAGACTGCGTCCTTCGCTGAATTCGACCTTCCCGAGGTTGCGGAACACCGCCGACCATTTGTCGAGCGGCGCCGTCCCCTGACCGACGGTGTCGAGGCAGTGCAGGATCGCCTGCCGGATACCCTGCGTGATCATCTGTCCGAACGCGCCTTCCAACGGCTGCGCGTATTCGGGGACGGCTCGTTGCACCTCCTGCAGGATGGCTCGTGCCAAGGGGTCGGCCCGCGGCCGGAACCGCTCGCCCAGGTCTCTGGGCAGTGACGCCCACAGTCCATTCGCACCGGTGCTGCGCACAGGTCGGTTCTCCACTGGGGTTCTCGGTGCCGGCGTGAAGGCGCGCGGTCGCTGGACCGGACCCGGTGGCTGGCGGTGCGGGGTGGCGGGGTGGCGCACGTCGGGGTCGGGTCGTGCGGTCCGCAGATCGTGCCGCGAGAATCCGGTATCCAAGTCGGTCATGTTTTTATCCTTGCTGGCAACAAAATCAGCCTCTTCAACGGTGAAGCCGATCCAGATTTTGTGGCTCACGCAACATAAAATCCGGCCGAGAGGACTGTCAACGGCTGGCGGGAGCTTGATCGGCCACCTGGATGGACTACACCCGAACGGGTGGTCCGAACCGGCGGCGAGTGACATTTAGGCGGGCCTGAGATGGCGTCCGGATGACAACTTTTCCTGGACGTTTTCGGGCGCTTCCGCCGCCTCGCTGGCGCGGATGAGTACCTCGACGACCTCGTCCAGGCTCAGCCTGGCGGGCGCGGTCGCGGCGAGGAAGCGTTCGAGCTCGCCGGCGAACCTGGCCGGGTCGGCCACATGTGGAAAGTGTTTCGCATTTTCGAACACGGTCAATCGGCTGTCCGGCAGCACTTCCGCCGTCTTCCGGCCGTGCGCGACCGGGATGAGCGGATCGTGCGCGCCCCAGACGACGAACGTCGGCACCTCCCTGGCGAGGTAGAGCTTGTCGATCGCGCTCGCGCGCTGGCCGCGGAGGTCGATCAGGCTGCGGGCGATGAACAGGAAGGCGCGCCGCCTGCCCGGGTCCGCCAGTGACGCAAGGTGACGGGTCAGCTCGCGGGTCTCGGGGGAAAGTTTCCCGCCGAGGGCCCGGCATGCCGCGGCGAGTCCGCGTGCGATCGCGACGGTGACCGGGTTGACCGCGAGGGAAAGGGTCACTTTGGCCCCCGGCAGCGCCGTCGCGCGCAGCACCGGGGTCACCTGCGGGCCGAGCCCGGCGCTGCCCACGAGCACCAGGCGGGCGCACATCTCGGGGAACTGGTAGGCGAACTGCATCGCGATCCCGCCGCCGAGGGAATGCCCGACGATGGTGGCGTGCCGGTTCCCGGTGAGCGCGAGGACGTCGCGTACCACGCTCGCCATCGCGCCGAGGCCGTAGTCGGCCCGCGGGGCGGCCGAATCGCCGTGGCCGGGAAGGTCCGGGACGAGGACGCGGCGCCCGAATCCGCTTCGCTCGAAGTGGTCGAGCAACGGGACCCAGGTCTCGCCGCTGCCCGAGATCCCGTGCAGCAGCACGAGCGGCTCGCTCGCGGTGTCCTTTGTGGACGGAACGTATTCCCGCAGCCGGATTTCCCTGCCGTGCAGGGTCAGTGTGCGCGTTTGGAGGGCCATGTCCCGCCTTTCCGTTGTCAGGCGTCAAAATAACGTGTGGAACGGCCGGTTCGTCAGCGTGTCGCGGGACACGTCGGGCGATTGCGACCCGCGTGACAAGAATGCCGGGACCGACCCCGAGGCGGATGCCAAAAGCGGGGACGACGGGCTATTGCGCATCGACATTTTCCCACCGTCCCGGTATTCAGGAAAGCGTCGGTAAACACCCGTCACCACGGGGAGAAACGCAATGGCCTGCCGGGCGGACTTCCACGTCGAACAGCCGAGGGCGAAGCGCGCCCGCCGCGGCCTCCGCTGGGTGCTCCCCACCGTGCGGCCACCGGAACGACGAGTGCGGCGCATCAGGTCCCTTCGTCGCGCCGGTGGGCGCGCATGAGGCGCTGGGCGCGCAGGGCGAGCTGCATGTTCAATCGGTCGTCGGCGTCCCTGAGGCGGTCGCCGAACAGGTCCTCCAGCTGACGGAGACGGTTCCGCACGGTCTGCGGGTGCACGCCGAGCCGTTGTGCGATCTCCGGCGCCCCGCCACGGGTTTCCAGCCACGCCAGCAGGGTTTCGCTGAGCCGTTCCTGCTGTTTCTCGCTCAGCGAGGTGAACGGGTCGAGGCTCTGCTTGGCGAGTTCGGCGCCGAGGAAGTCTTCGGCGAGCAGCCACAGCGTGGCGAGGTGGTCCCGGCACCAGATGATCGGGCCTGGCGCGTCCTCGCCGGTCAGCAGGAGCGCGCGGCGGGCGGTGCGGAGGGCGGCCGGCGCGTCGGTGAGCGGTACGACGGGGGACACCGCCACTCGCCAGCCGTCCAGCGCGTCCTTCAGCGGGGCGAGGTCGGTGTCGGGATCCGCGGTGAGCAGATACGGCTCCGCGGTGTCGACGTCGGCCAGCACGGTGTCGTCCAGGAGGTGCGCAGGGAAGGCGGGAGCGCCCGCGGCGCGCTGGAGGGCGACCATCGCGGCGGCGCTCGGAACCCGCCAGCCCGCGCCGTCGGCCAGGCTGGCGATGCTGCAGGCCGAGCCGTCCGGTGCCTGGGCGATCAGCTCCAGCAGGCGTCGCCGCCGGAGCGGGATCGCGCCGGCCGCCCTCGCTTCCGCCTGCTGGTAGCCCTCGATCGTCGTGGCGCACAGCTCGTCGACGTAGACGAAGACGGACTCCGCCGCGAGCGCGATGACGTCGGGACCGACGCCGAGCCCGCGCACGATGGGCCGCATCGCCCGCCATGCCGCCCGCGCGCCGACGGTCACGCTGTCGTGCAACGGTTCCAGGCTCCGGCCCTCGGCGAATTCCATCCGCCCGCGCATGCGGTAGAAGTCGATCCAGCGGTCGTGGGGGAGATCCGGATCGCCGATGCAGTCGACGTAATGCCGCACCGCCCGCTCGCACGAGACGACCAGGACGCGGCCGAAGACACCGCGCAACGGCTGCGAATACGCGGTGACCGATCGCTGCACCTGCTTGACCATGGCTGCCGCGGCGTGCCCGGTATACGGACGCAGTTCTTCGCCGAGCGAACGCGGCAACGTCGCCAGCATGCCGAAACCGCGGTACTCGACCACCAAGACCACCCTTTGATTTTCTTCGAACCGGGGAGAAGAACATGAATCCGTTTACATGACCGCGTCGGATCGACGGGAACGGTGCGGGGCCGTTTGTACTGGATCGGCGGACGGCCTGTACCCCGAATGTGACGTTGAATTTGCAACGGAAAGTCGCGGGGCTCACCGAGGTGACAACGGACGGGCGTTTCGGTGTGACGTCTTTTGACACGGATGTGTCGACGGTTCTACGCTCCGTGCATTCGAGTGCGCCGGTGGCGCGCGGACGAAAGGGAATTGGTGCCCGTAATCGTCGGCCTACTTCTCAACGGGGGATCGCACACGTGACCTGGCAGCCCGTCGGCGCCCTCTGGGCGCGCCTGCCGAGGGAACTCGGCGACGCCGTCCGTCCGCGGATCCCGGCGATCGCCCGGCACTGCGTCGAAGGCGTGGTGTCCGAGATCGGTGAATGCGCCGAGGTGTTCAGCGACGGCGAGGCCCGCGCGGCGGCCGTCGAGCTGACCAGGCGCAGTATCGAACGCGCCATCGACCGGGTCGGTGTCCCCGAACTGCTGCAGAACGACCTGCTGGTCGATTTCCGCGCACAGGGGCGGATCGCGTTCCATCAAGGACTCAGTCGGGAAGCCGCGCAGGCGGCGTTCAGGGTCTCGAGCCGGGTGCTGTGGCGTTCGATCGCTTCGATCGGCCGTCAGCTCCAGCTGCCGGGCGACGTCCTCTACGGCGCGGCCGAGTGCCTCTTCGGCGACGTCGTCGAGGTGACGATGGCGCTGGCGGACGGCTACAACGCCGCGCAGGCGGAGGCGACCGGCCCCGCGGAGCAGCGGGCGCGGTTGTTCCGGCTACTGGCCGGCGGCACCGGGTACAGCCAGGCCGACGCCGGGGCGCTCGCCGTCGCCATCGGCTGGCGGATCCCGGAGCGGATCACGGCGGTCGTCTTCACCGCGTCACCCGGAGCGCCCCCGTTCCCGGCCGGGCTGCTGCCCTCGGCGGTTCCCGTCGATCTCGTCTCCGACCTGCCCGGTGCGCTGGTGGCGTGCCCCGAAGCCGACCTGAGCGGTCTGCGGGAACTGCCGTCCGGCTGGACTGCGACGGTCGGGGTGTCCGTTCCGACCGCGCAGGCCGCCGAGTCGTACCGGATCGCGCGCCGCGCGTCCGAGCTCGCCCAGCGGGGCATGATCACCACGGTCGGGCCGGTGCTGTGGTGCGAGGAGCACATCACCACGCTGCTGTTGCTCGCCGACGAGTTCCTGCTCGACCGGCTGGCGGGCGAGGCACTGGAACCGTTGTCGGGGCTGGCGCCGCGTCAGCACGACGAGCTGTCCGCGACCCTGCTCACCCAGGTGCAGACGCGGGGGAGCGCGCCCGAGATCGCCCGGCAGCTCGCCGTGCACCCCCAGACGGTGCGGGCGCGGCTGCGGCGGCTTTCGGAACTGTTCGGCGAGCGGCTGGACGAACCGGATCAGCGGCTGCGGATCGAGCTGGCGTTGCGCGCGGAACGGCTGCGCCCCGCCGACGTGTGACGGTTTGTCCACAAAGGACGGATAGATCGCGTGACTGGATGGGCGACACGTGTGATCAGACGGACGACACGCGTGTCCAGACGGACGACACGGGACCGGCTCCGGCTGCGCGTGTGTCGTCCGTCCAGTCACGCGTGTCGTCCGTCTGATCACGTGCGCCGTCCCGCCGAACACGCGCAATCGCCGAAGCGACACGGGGTCGTGAGTGGCGATTCGGGTTTTAAGCCGAATCGCCACTCACGACCTGGGCGTCAGGCGCAGTTCGACGTCGCCGGAGCGCCCGCGACCCGGTCCTTGAGGAAGGCGAGCACGTCGGCGTTCCCGGTGTAGACCGCCGTGATGTGGTCGGTCTCGAAGGTCTTCCAGGTTGTCTTCACCCCGGCGGTGCAGTAGGCCTTGTGCAACGCGTCGGCCTGGGCGAACTGCACGAGCTGGTCATGGGTGGCGTGGTAGAGGAACACCGGGACCTTGGGGGGAGTGCCGCCGAGTTTGTTCTCGTTGAGGCGTTTCACCCATTCCGGACGAACGTACCCGGCGCTGGTCGTGTAGTCGGCGATCTTGTTGTTCGCGTAGGTGGTGAGCAGCTCGAACGTGCACGCGCTCTTCTGCATCTCCGCGAGTTTCACGCGGCCGTTGTCGCTGAGGAACGAGTCCAGTTTCAGTTCGGGGTAGGCGTTGTCCAGGCCGATCAGGGCGTAGGCGAAGACCCCGAAACCGAACTTCCCGTCGAGCTGCAGGGTGACCTGGACGAGGTCGGCGGGCACACCGCCGGCGGCGACGCCGACGAGGTTCAGCTCCGGCGCGTAGGCGGGCTGAAGTTCCCCGGCCCAGGCCGCCGCCCCGCCGCCCTGCGAGTACCCGCGGAAGAGCACCTTGGCGTCGGCCGACAGTTTCGCCTCCGGCAGACGCTGCGCGGCGCGGACGGCGTCGATCACCGCCGGGCCTTCCGAACGCCCGACCACGTACGTCGTCTTCGGATCCTGGCGGTAGCCCTCGTAGTCGGTGAGAGCGACGGCGTACCCGGCGTCGAGCGCGTCGTCGAGACCGGACTGCTCGTAGAACGCGCCGATGTCGATCATCTTCGACGGCGTGCAGTCGAACGCGGGACCGTGCGTACCGGCGGCGAACGAGACGATCGGCGCCTTCGCCGGGTCCACGTTCTTCGGCACCAGCACGGTCCCGGTCACCGCGTCCGGCTGCCCGAGCGCGTTCGTCGACAGGTACATCACCTGCCACGCGTTGACGGAATCCTTACGCGGACCGGCTTTCGAGACACGCGAGCGGATGATGTCACCCGGTTTGCCCGCTGGGAGCGGTGAAGGCGGAGTGTAGAAGGAGTCGTCGGACGCCGCCGGGACGGCGGAGCTCGCCGGGCTTCCGGTCAGCACGGTCAGGAGACCCGCGGACAGGACGATCGCCAGCGCGACGGCTAGCGCCCGGCGGGACGGACGGGGGAACGGGGTCGGCACGGCCGGGCCTCCAGAGCGGATGGATGACTGAATAGATGTCGCGAAAGCCACTTTCGGGACATCCGATGTCCCGAAAGTGGCTTTCGCGACACCGTTCGGACTTCGTGGTCGGGGGATCAGGCGTTGCCGCCGTAGACCTGGCGGCAAGTCGTGGACTCGGTGAAAGCGAGATCCAGTTCCGGGTTGGTGCGCAGGTGCTTGATCGGGCCTTCCGGCTCGCTCAGCCCGCTCATCGTGCTGTCCGCGTCGGCGACGACCTTCTGCAGGCTCGCCTGGTCGGTGACCTTCGCGTCCTGCATCCGGGTCAAGGTGGCGGACACCTTCGACTTGGTCTCGCCGAGTGTGGTGGTGGCCTTGTCCACGGCGGACTGTCCATCCGGGACCGGCGGCACGCCGGCGTTGCGGATCCCGCCCGCCATGTCGTCGAGCGCGGCGGACAGCGAGTTCAGGAAGCTCACCATGGCGGTCTTCGTCGCCTGCGGGTTGCCTGGATCGAACGCGGGCGGCTGGGACAGCTTCGCCGAGCCCGTCGCGACGCCCGAGCACACCTTGTCCACCCACGCGAGCGCGGCCGGGTCGGCGTGCCTGCCCGCGTCGGCGGGGTCGTCCGGCCCGCAGGCGGTCAGCAGGACCGACGCGGCGGTCACGGAGACGGTGGCGAACGCGATTCGCGCTGCCGTGCGGCGCATTCTTTTCATGGTTTCCCCGTCGAATTCGGCGAAAGAGGGCCTGCCCCGGCGCGACGAGCGGGATTCCGCGATGGTCGGCGGCGACCGGCTTGCTGAACCGCGAGGTTACTCACGAAAGAATCGGGCAGGCAAGGCAGGTGACGGGCGGAAAAGGCGGATTGGCATGCGCGAGATAGTTTTCCGGGGTGCGATTGTCACCCTCGTCAGCGGTTCGGCGAGTGGCTTGATCCGGCTCTGAACTGGGGAAACCCATGTGTCGCTACTAGGAACACCCCCGGCGCACCGTGCCAGCGTGACAATTTACCGGTGGCGCGTCAACTTTTCCGGGGAAGCACTTGATAGCGGTGCGGACGCGTCGTTAGTTTACTGTTCGGTTGCGATCCGTCAGACATCGTCGCTACCCGGAGAATTCTCCTGGGCCGATATTCATTGCTCTGGGGAATTGTACGCCGTTTCGTATCATCGTTGATACCACGGAAGGACGATCGTGAGTCACCGTAGAGGAACCAAGAAGGCGGTCGCCGCCGCCGCTGCCGGTGCCGTGGGGCTTGCCACCGCGGTACTCGTGGTCGGGGCACAGTCCAGTGTCGCCGATCCGATCTCGCTCCCGCTCAACTATCACTGCAACCTGCCGCTCGTGGGGTCGCAGTCGCTCAAGGTGGTGATCAACACCGATCTCCCGCTGTCGGTCAAGACCGGTCAGCCGACCGGCACGTTCGACATCAAGGCCGTCTCCACGATCAACGCGGACACGGTCAGCGGGCTCAACCTGATCGGTGCGACCACGCTGGAAGGCCAGGCCATCGCGGCGGCGACCGTGGCGGCGCCGGGGCTCAACCTCCCGGTCAAGGTCCCGAACGACATCGCCAAGCAGAACATCCCCACCTCGGGCGAGATGACGGTCAACGCGGCGGGCAAGACGCCTTCGCTGACCTTCAACCAGCCCGGCGAGGCGAAGATCACCGTGGGTGACATTCAGCTGAAGGTCACCCCGCGCAAGGCCGACGGTTCGGTCACCGGCATCACGCCGGACGGCACGATCGACGCGCCGTGCACGCAGGATCCCGGCCAGAACAACACCCTGGCCACGATCAAGATCGGTGAGGGTGGTGGCGGCACGACCACCCCGACCACACCCACCACTCCGACCACGCCCACCACCCCCACGACGCCGACCACGCCGACGACTCCGCCCACCTCCACCCCCGGTGGCGGCGGAATCAAGTACGCGTTCGGCATCAAGGGACAGACCGCGCTGAAGTCGCTCGGCAGCACGGCGGCGATCAACGGTGGGTTCGACGCGGACGTGGACCTCGCCTCGAAGACGTTCACCGGTGACCTGAAGCTCGACCCGTCGTCCACCCAGTTCAAGCTGTTCGGGTTCATCGACGGCCGGTCGGAGATCAAGGTCGAGCAGGTCGGCAAGCAGTCCGGTGAGCTCGTCGGCACCGGGTTCAAGGCGCACATCAAGTTCAACGTGTTCCTGCCGAGCGTGCAGATCTTCGGGATCCCCATCAGCACCGACCCGAAGTGCGGCACGGTCAGCCCGTCCACCAGCGAGATGACCACGGGGCCGGACTTCGACCTGCTCAAGGGCGGGAAGCTCACCGGCACCTACTCGCTGTCCGCGCTGCAGAACTGCGGTCAGCTGAACGACTGGATCAGCGCGTTCGCCAAGAGCGACGGCAACACGCTGGACCTGAACCTCACCAAGAAGTAAGTCAGCAGCCGGTCCCCGTCGCCTCCCGCGACGGGGACCGGTGCCGTTTTCGGGAAGGCGACCATGCCCCTTCGTGCCAACGTCCGGATGCTGCTCGCGGCGGGCCTCGTCGTGCTGATCACCGCCGGCTGCCTGCTGTTCGTCGCCGTCCGCAGCGCGGCGGCCGGTACGCCGGTCGACAAGAAGCTGTCGTTCACCTGCCCGTTCCCGCTGATCGGGCTGCAGAAGCTCGATGTGAACATCAAGGCCGACTTCGAGGTGCCGACGGCGCCCGGCGGCACGCTCACCACCTCCGGGCTGACCATCACGGTGACCGTGCCGGACAAGGCGGCCCGCGGGCTGAACCTCGTCGGCGCCACCACCATCGAAGGCACCGCGGCGGCGGGCGTGACACTGGTCAACGGCGACGCGAATCCGCTTCCCGTACGCATCCCGCTCAACGTCGCGAAGACCGATCTCCCGCCGTCCGGCACGTTCGCCACGGTGGCGACCGGCTCGGTCCCCACCATCACGCTGGCGAAACCGGGCAAGACGACGCTGACCGTCGGCGACTTCACCACCCGTCTCACCCCGAAGAAGGCCGACGGTTCCTTCACCGGGCTCGGCTCGTTCACCTCGGACTGCACGCTCGACCCCGGCCAGGACCCGGTCCTGCTGTCCTTCGAACTCGGTGACAAACCCGCGGGACACCGGTACGCGGTCGCCGGGAAGACCGGCATCAAAGCCCTCGGTGCCGCGGCGCCGCTCACCGGCACCTTCGACCTGAGCCCCACCGCGGCCACCGTGTTCAGCGGCGGCCCGGTGTTCGACAAGGCGCACGCCGACTTCCGGCTCTTCGGCTTCCTGCCGGGCACGGCCGATCTGGAGTTCGTCGCCGATGGACCGCAGGGAGGTGACCTCGACGGCCCCGGTTTCGTCGCGCGGTCCCGGTTCACCACCGTGCTTCCACTCGTCACGCTCGTCGGCATGCCGGTCAGCACTGGGCCGTCCTGCCGGACGTCGGCGCCCTCGACGGCGGAACTGCGCACCGGTGACGGTTTCACCATGGCGAAAGGCGGCGCGCTCGCCGGCACCTACTCGCTCGCGCCGCTGACCGGCTGCGGCGCGTTCACCTCGTACGTGAGCACCCTCTTCCAGGGAGACGGCAACACCTTCGAACTCGCACTGACCCCACGCCAGGCTTAGTGGTCGCGCTGGTCGTAACTGGCGCGGTTGAAGTACGTGAAGGCCCCCTTCCTGTAGCTAGGCGCAAGGATGGGGGCCTTCATGTACTTGGGGATGGCGTCCTTCACGCGCGGCAGGCCCTGAACGCCACTCACGACCACCTTTACCGAAGCCTGACAGGGACATCTGTTTCCACCACCACCGCAGTAGTCGGCCCGGCGGCGGGTCCGGTTCCCGCCGCCGGTAATCTGCGTCGCGACACCACCAGGGACACCTGTTCCACCACCGAGGAACCATCGGTGAAACCTGGGAGTGCCACGAAATGACGATTTCCGCGCCGGAGGCCGCCGTCCGCACGGTGGAGCTGACCGTGTCGGGGATGACCTGCGCCGCTTGTTCGGCGCGGGTGGAACGCACGCTGAACAAACTCGACGGGGTGCGCGCGTCGGTGAACTACGCGACCGAGCGGGCCACCGTGCAGGTCCCCGGAACGCTGGCCGACGACGTGCTCATCGAGCGGGTTCGCAAATCCGGCTACACGGCGGAGATCCGCGGCGACGAGGATCCGGACACCGGTTTCGCGCGGGTCCGGGATCTCCGCCGTCGGCTGGTCGTCGCCGCGCTGCTGGCGATTCCGCTGGGGAACCTCTCGATCACGCTCGCCCTGGTGCCGCGGCTGCGGTTCCCCGGCTGGGAACTGCTGTGCCTCGTGCTGGCCGTGCCCGTCGTCTTCTGGTCCGCGCTGCCGTTCCATCGCGCCACGCTGCGGAACCTCCGCCATCGGTCGTCCAGTATGGACACCCTGGTCTCGCTGGGCGTGCTTTCGTCGTTCGCGTGGTCGGCGTGGTCCGCCTTCGCCGGCGGCACCGAACCCGGCTACTGGATCGGCTTCGGCCCGACGGCGGCCGGTGCCGACGCCATCTATCTCGACGTCGCCGCCGGAGTGACCACCTTCCTGCTGGCCGGGCGGTACTTCGAGAGCCGGTCCCGGCGCAGTGCCGCCGGACTTCTCGCCGCGCTGGACGCCTTGGCCGCCAAGGACGTCCGGGTGCTGCGGGACGGAGCCGAGCGGATGGTCCCGATCGGCGAACTGGCCGTCGGTGACCTGTTCGTGGTCAAGCCGGGGGAGTCGATCGCCGCCGACGGCGTCGTCCACAACGGACTGTCCACTGTGGATGTCAGTGCGGTGACCGGTGAACCGGTGCCCGCGGAGGTCACCACCGGGGACCGGGTCATCGGTGCTTCGGTGAACCGGGACGGCAGGCTCGTCGTCCGCGCGACCGCGGTCGGCACGCATACCCAGCTGGCCCAGATGACCGCGCTCGCGGAACGCGCGCAGGCACGCAAGGCCGCGGTGCAGCGTCTGGTCGACCGGATCTGCGCGGTGTTCGTCCCCGCCGTGCTCGGCGTTGCCGCTCTGACGCTTGCGGTCTGGCTGCTCGGCGGGGCACCCGCACGCGACGGGTTCGCGGCGGCCGTCGCCGTCCTGATCATCGCCTGCCCGTGCGCGCTGGGGCTCGCGACGCCGACCGCGCTGATGGCCGGGGTCGGTCGCGGCGCCCAGCTCGGCATCCTCATCAAGGGGCCGGACGCGCTCGAGGCGAGCCGCACGGTGGACACCGTCGTGCTGGACAAGACCGGCACCGTCACCACCGGGAAGATGACCGTCACCGCGTGCCGTCCCGCCGACGGGTTCACCACCGGCGAGCTGCTGCGGTTCGCCGGGGCCGTGGAGGCCGGTTCGGAGCACGCCATCGCGACGGCCGTGGTGACCGCGGCGCGGGCCGAGCTGCCGGACCTGCCCCAGGTCGAACGCTTCACCGCGCTGCCCGGGCTCGGCGCGCAGGGTGAGGTCGAGGGGCAAGACGTCGTCGTCGGCAACGCGCGGTTGTTCGCCGATCGAGGGATCCCCTGCGACTTCACGGTGGCGGACGGCGCGACGGCGATCCTCGTCGCGGTGGACGGCCGGGTCGCCGGGCAGCTGGAGGTCCGGGACGTCGTGAAGCCGTCGGCACCGGCCGCCGTCGAGGCCCTGCACGCGCTCGGCCTGCGGACCGTGCTGCTGACCGGCGACAACGAAGCCGCCGCGCGTGTGGTCGCGGAGGAGATCGGCGTCTCCGACGTGCGCGCCGGGGTGCTGCCCGCGGAGAAGGCCGCGGTCATCGAGGAACTGCGGGCCGGGGGAGCGCGGGTCGCGATGGTCGGCGACGGGATCAACGACGGTCCGGCGCTGGCCACCGCGGATCTCGGCATGGCGATGGCGCGGGGCAGCGACATCGCGGTCCGCTCCGCCGACATGGTGCTGGTCCGCGAAGACCTGCGCGTGGTCCCCGACGCCATCCGGCTCGCCGATCGCACGCTGCGGATCATCCGGGGGAACTTGGCCTGGGCGTTCGGGTACAACGTCGCCGCGATCCCGCTGGCCGCGCTGGGCCTGCTGAACCCGCTGATCGCCGGGGCGGCGATGTCGCTGTCCTCGGTGCTCGTCGTGTCCAACAGCCTCCGGCTCAAGGACTTCCGACGCGCCGCGTGACACTTCCGGGTGGTTTTGTACCATCGCCCCTCGGAACAAGGGGGCCTTCGTGAAGCCGTTGAACACCGGCGAACCCACCGGCGTGGGGCGCTACCGGGTGTTCGCCGCGCTCGGCGAGGGCGGGATGGGCCGGGTACTGCTAGGGACCTCCTCCGACGGGCGCCTGGTCGCGATCAAGCAGGTCCATCCCGGTTTCGCGCAGGACCCCGGCTTCCGCGAGCGATTCCGCCGCGAGGTCGAAACCTCCCGCCTGGTGTCCGGCGCGTACACCGCACCGGTCATGGACGCCGACCCGAACGCGCCGACGCCGTGGCTGGCGTCGGTGTTCGTGCCGGGGCCGGCACTGTCCGAGGCGGTCTCGGCCGGCGGTCCGCTGCCTCCGGTGGCGGTCCGGCATCTCGCCGCGGGGCTCGCGTTGGCGCTCGGTGACATCCACCGGGCCGGGCTGATCCACCGTGACCTGAAGCCGAGCAACGTCATCCTCACCGGTGACGGTCCCAGGGTGATCGACTTCGGTATCGCCCGCGCCGTCGAAGGCGACTCCGAACTCACGCATACCGGCGCCGTCATCGGTTCGCCCGGGTTCATGTCGCCGGAACAGGCCGAGGGCAAGCCGCTGACCCCGGCGAGCGATATGTTCTCGTTCGGCGCGCTGCTGGTGATGGCCGCGACCGGAACGAATCCCTTCACCGGGACGTCCACCCCGCACACCTTGTACAACGTCGTCCACGTCCACCCCGATCTGCGGCATCTCGCGCCCGAGCTGCGGCAGATCGTCGAGCCGTGCCTGGCGAAGAACCCGGCGGACCGGCCGTCCCCGGCCTGGGTACTGGAGCGGCTGGGCCCGATCCCGCCGATGGCAGGCCCGTGGCCGCCGGTGGTGTCGCACCTCATCGCGACGCAACAGGCCGAGGTCCAGCGGCTGCTGAACCCGCCACCGCCGAAGCGATCCCGGCGTGGCCTGTACGCCGGAATCGCCGCGGCCGCCGTTGTGCTGCTCGTCGGCGGTGTCGTCGCAGCGGTCTCCTTGTCCGGGGACGATCCGCCGCCGGTGGCCGTCGCACCGAGTTCGCCGCCGCAACCGGACGAGCCGATCACCACCCCGGTCAACCAGGATCCACTCGGCCCGGACAACCTGCGCCGGGTCGACCTGTGCAAGGTCCTGAAAGGCCGCGACGTGCCCGGGTTCGGCAAGCTCAGCACCAAGATCGACATGCAGTTCGACTCGTGCACGTACTCTTCGCCCGACGGCAAATGGCTGGAACTCGCGGTCGGCGGAGACCTGGTCGAGGGCGAAGCAGGCGGCGAGCTGGAAGGACTTCCGTCGCGGATCAAGGGATCCGACGACGCGTGCGCGGTCGCCGTCCCGGTCTCCGGCCTGCCGAACACCAAACTCACCGCCGACGTGAACTCGATGTCCACAAAGGACGCGGCGTGCTCGGTGGTGAAGGCCGCGCTCGCCGACGCGGTGAAGCGGATCCGGGCAGGCGGCCAGGAACGCGAGCTCCCCGCCGGGACCCTGGCGCCGCTGGACCCGTGTGCGCTGGTCGGCCCCGTGACCACGGACCGGCTGATCGGGCCGGTCGTCGAAACGATCCGCGAACATCTGCACCAATGCCGGTACGACGCGGCGGGCAATGTCCGGCTGAGCCTGGTGCGGGCGTACCCGCCGTCCCAGTCGAAGGACTCGTACTACACGGGGACGGCCACCCTGGATCTCGGCGGTGCCACGGTGTACCTGGCGAAGAAGGACGACGGCGTCGCCCGTTCCACCTGTTCGCTGACCTGGCAGCATCGGTCCGTCAGCGACCGAGACGGCGAGAACGTCGAGCTCACCGTCGGGACCAGTGGTACGAAGATGACCGCCGACGAAGCCTGCGAGAAGGCCAAGGCCTTCGCCGGGGTGCTGCTGCAGAAACTTCCGAAACCCTAGGGCTGGTCAGTGAAACCGTTGAACCCCGGCGAACCCCGGCAGATCGGCCCGTACCGGATCATCGCCGAACTCGGCGAAGGCGGGATGGGCCGCGTCGTGCTCGGGCTCGCCCCGGACGGCAGGCTCGTCGCGGTCAAACAGCTGCACGCCCAGTTCGCGCACGACCCGCGCTTCCGTGAACGGTTCCGGCGCGAGGTCGCCACGTCGCGGCTGGTCTCCGGCGCGTACACGGCCGCGGTCATGGACGCCGACGCGGAAGCGGAAACCCCGTGGCTCGCCTCGGTCTTCGTCACGGGACCGTCGTTGAAGGAGGCCGTGGACGCGGCCGGACCGCTGCCCGCCGAGTCGGTGCGGCTGCTGGCGTCCGGGCTCGCCGCGGCGCTGACCGAGATCCACCGTGCCGGGCTGATCCACCGGGATCTCAAACCCAGCAACATCATCCTGACGAGTGACGGCCCGAGGGTGATCGACTTCGGCATCGCGCGGGTGGCGGAGGACGCGCAGGACCTCACCGGGACGGGCGCGATCATCGGCTCGCCCGCGTTCATGTCCCCGGAACAGGCGGGCAGCGGGCAGATCACCGGCGCCAGCGACGTGTTCTCCCTCGGCGCGATCCTGGTCATGGCCGCGACCGGCCGCGGCCCGTTCACCGGCCCGACCGCGCCGCAGACACTGTATAACGTCGTGCACGCCGAGGCGGATTTCAGTGCCGTCCCGGACGAGATCCGGCGGGTCGCCGAACCCTGTCTGGCCAAGGACCCGGCACGACGGCCGACCCCGGAACAGATCCTGGACTTCCTCGGCCCCGTGCCGCCAGGTATGGCGCCCTGGCCGCCCGCCGTGCACGCCCGGATCCGGCAGCAGGACACCGAAGTGCGCTCGGTGCTGGCCCTGCCGCTGCCGATCTGGCGGCCGCCGCCCAAGAAGATGGCGCCGCGGACGAAGAAGATCCTGTTCGGCTCGCTCGCCGCGGTCGTCCTGCTCGTCGTCGCCGGGATGGTCGCGCTCGGCCTCGCCATCGCCGAGCACGCCAAACCCGAGAATCCCGGAGTCACCTCGCTGTCGGCGAACGATGCACTCGCCGCGGAACGCCTGCGGCTGGTGGATCCGTGCAAGGTGCTCGCCGGCCGGTTCGTGCAGGAATTCGGCACCCTGAAACCGGAAACGGGCCCGATCTACCCGGCGCGCTGCAAGTACACCGGGCTCAAGGGCGTCAGCTTCGAACTCCGGCTCGGCGAAGGGGTGAGCACCAGCAGCGTCGAACGGACGGACCGCACGGCCGAAGGGCTGCCGTTGCTGCGCAGCACGATCAGCGGCGGCTGTGATTCGGTCGCGCAACTGCCGGCGGACCGGCGGCTCGGCGTCGTCGTCTCCCATCCGGGGCGGGAAGGCGATCCCTGCAAGGCCGCCGACGACATGCTGAGCGCCGCGCTCACCCGGCTGCGCACGCACGAGGTCGACCGTACGGGTGATCCGGCGAGCATCCTGCCGCTCGACCCGTGCACGGTCGGCGACCCCGCTGTGCTCGGCAAGGCGATGCCCAACGCGCAGCCCGCGCCGCGGACACTGCGGATCTGCGAGTGGGTGGGCGGCGGGGACACGCTGACCGTCGAGTTGCAGCGAGGCGCCTACGTGCCGGAGGGATCGCCGGTCGATCTCGGCAGCGGTGTCACCGGTGACCTGCGGGAGTTCGGCGGTTCGAACTGCGCCGTCACCTGGCAGCATCGTCCGCTGCCGGACCGCGAGGCCGAACACGTCGCCGTCCGTCTCCTGGCGCGCGAGGGGAGCGGAAGCCCTTGCGACCGGGCGAAGGAGATCGCGGGCTCGATCGCCTCGCGGCTGCCGGGACCTTGAGCTTCGCGGAAAGGGAACCCCCTGTGAGGCCTCGGAAACGGGGTCCGCTAAGCTATCCGCAGTACGAACGAAACACCACGCGCGTTTAGCTCAGCGGGAGAGCGCTTCCCTGACACGGAAGAGGTCACTGGTTCAATCCCAGTATCGCGCACCAGGTTCGCTTCCTCCGGTGGACCGAAGTTCGTACCACGGGCGATTAGCTCAGGGGGAGAGCGCTTCGTTCACACCGAAGAGGTCACTGGTTCGATCCCAGTATCGCCCACCGCACTGAAGGCCCCACCCGACGCCGGGTGGGGCTTTTTCGCGTCTCGTGAGTGGACTTACCGGAGCGCGCGGGCGGTGTCGCGCGGTCGACGTTGCGAAAGCCACTTTCGCAACCTTCAACGTTGCGAAAGTGGCTTTCGCAACCCTTCCCCCAGGTCTGGCACCTCGCGAAGCGGGCAAGGCGCCGGTGCCGAGTCGGTCAGGACTCACGAGGCCGCCTAGCGGAGCGCTTCGATCATCGGCGTCAGGGTGTCCATGGTCGCGGCGAGGTCGGCCTTCGGGTCGGGGGAGTGGGCGAGCCAGACGGCGGCCTCGTTCATCGCGCCGGAAAGCAGGCGTACCAACGGTTCGACGGGCCGCTTCGCCAGGACGCCTTCGGTCATCAGCCCGGTCAGGGCTTCGGCGAGGTGCCGGGCGGAGGACTCCGCGTCCAGCTCGCGCCAGTCCTGCCAGCCGACGACGGACGGGCCGTCCAGCAGCATGATCTGCTGCGTCTCCGGATCGGTCGCGGCGGCGAGGAACGCGCGGCAGCCGGCGAGCAGTCCGGCCCACGCGTCCGGCGCGGCGTCCGCGGCTCGCGCGATCTGCTCGCCGACGTCGTGCTGTACGACGCCGAGCACGTGCCGGAACAGCTCCGCCTTGCTGCTGAAGTGATGGTAGAGCGCGCCTTTGCTCACGCCCGCGGTCTGCGCGATGGTCTCCAGGCCGACCTTGCCGTACCCGTGCTCGGCGAACAGCCGCCGGGCGGTGGCGGTCAACGCCTCCATCGTCTCTTCGCGTTGCTGCTGTTTCGTGCGGGCCATACCCGGATCTTGACATACCGACCGTCGGTTGGCTAACTTCGAAAAAACAAACCGACGGTCGGTATTGTTAGCGAGACAAGGTGGCATCATGCGTCTGACCAGCTTCTATCCCGTTCTCATGACCGAGAAGATCGCCGAGACACGGGACTTCTACCGCGATCACTTCGGCTTCGAGCTCACCTTCGAGGCCGACTGGTACGTCAGCCTCAAACGCGGCGAGTGGGAGCTCGCGATCCTCGCCCCGGGGCACGACACCATTCCCGGCGGGGCGGGCAAACCCGTGCAGGGACTGTTGCTGAACTTCGAGGTCGAAGACGTCGATGCCGAGCACCGGCGGCTGGTCGGAGACGCCGGGCTGCCCGAGGCGCTTTCCCTGCGCAGCGAGGAGTTCGGGCAACGGCACTTCATCGTCGCCGACCCCAACGGCGTTCTGATCGACGTGATCCAGGAGATCCCGCCGACCGGAGAGTACGCCGGGCAGTTCACCGACGAGGCACGCCCGAGCTGACGAGCACGGCCACCACGAACGCCCCACAAGCGACCGCCGCCGACACCTGAAGCCCTGTGGTGCAGGCGGCTTTCGCGGCGTCGAGCAATTCGTCGGCTAAATGCGACGTGAGGCCTGAGGCGGCCGCCTCCGCTTGAGCCGGGCCTGACAACGCGAGCGCTCGCGCCGGTTCCGGCACGCCCGCCGGGACTGCCAGGTGTCCCGCGTACACGGCGGCGGCCAGGGAACCGAACACCGTCGTCCCGAAGCCGGCACCCAATTCGTAGCCGGTCTTCTCCACCGCCGCGGCACCACCCGCCTGGTCCGCCGACGTCGCCGAAAGCAGGGTGTCGGTGCTGGAAGTCAGCGCGAGCGCCATCCCCAGGCCCAGCCCGGTCAGCCCCGCACCCAGCAGCACTGGTGACGTCAGCGCCGCCGAACCCGCCGCCGGGACCAGCAAGGAGACCGCCGCCACCGCGAACCCGGCCGTACGGACCCGGGCGTTGCCGAAACGGCCCAGCAGCGAAGGCGTGACCACACTGCCGACGGCCGACGCGCCCAACACGAGGAGCAGCCGGCCCGCCGCCGCTGTAGGCGAAAGCCCGAGCACCACCTGCAGATATTGGGCGAACAGCAGGCCGAGCCCGACGAGTGTGCTCATCACCAGCAGCACTCCGCCGACCGCGGGCCGCACTCCCGGCCGCCGGAACAGGGCGAGGTCCAGCAGCGGCGGGTCGGTCCGGCGCTGGCGGCGCAGGAACAGTCCGATGAGGACACATCCGGTCAGGCCGGAGGTGACGGCCGTGCTCCAGGCGCCCGGATGCCCGACGGCGAAAGCGATCCCGAGGACACCGCCAGCCGCGAGCGCCGCACTGACCGCGTCCCACGGCCGCCGCCCGGGCGGATTCCGGGGGAGCCAGCGCACCGCAAGCACCACCGCGGCCAGGATCACCGGCGGGTTCAGCAGGAACGTGGCCCGCCAGCCCCACACCTCGACGAGCACGCCGCCGAGGATCGGCCCGAACACCGAGCCGGTGCCCGCGATCCCGCTGCACACCGCGATCGCCGTGCGACGACGCCGCTGATCCGGGAACAGTTCGCGGAGCAGCGACATCGTCACCGGCATGATCATCGCGCCGCCGCAGCCGAGCAGCGCGCGGCAGGCCAGCAGCACCGGCACGTTCGGCGCGAACGCGCAGCCGAGCGACGCGATCCCGAACACGACGTACCCGGCGACCAGTACGCGCCGCCGCCCGTACCGGTCGCCGAGGGTGCCGAACGGCAGCAGCAGCGGCGCGGCGGTCAGCGGGTAGATCGCCACGATCCACACCTGAGCCGCCGCGCCCGGCCGCAGCTGCCGGACGAGGTCGGGCAACGCGACGTGCAGCACGGTCGCGTCGACCGCCACGAGGAAGAGCCCGGCGCCGAGTACCGCCAAAAGCGGCCAGGCGCGGTCGACCGCTCGCTCGGCCCGGGCCGTGGTCACAGGAGTTCCGTCAGATGCCTCGCCACGACATCGACGTGGGGCGGGTCGACCACCGACAGGTGATGCGCCTCGACCGGCACGATCTCCAGCCCCGGGCACAGTTCCGCCCAGCCCGCCGCGAGATCCGTGCGCGAGTACCGGGGTTCCATCGCCAGCCCGGCCGCGTACTGCTCGGTCGCCCGGTAGAGCACGACCCGTCCGTCGTAGCGGCGGGGCGTACCGCGTTCGGCCGCCAGTGTGTCCAAAAAGGACTGACGCTGGTGCCGGAGCACGCCTGGGCTGAGCAAGCCCGCTTCGGCCACCCGTCGCATGGTCAGCTCGATCTGCTCCTCTTCGGGTAGCGGTGCGAGCTCTTCGTGGCCGAGCCGCACTTCGCGGCCGTAGGTCCCTTCGACGTATCCGGTGAAGCGCAGGAACCGCCGGGCCGATGACGCCCGCGGATCGAGGTCCGGCTCCGGAAGCGGGAGCATCGTGTCGATCAGCGCGACGAACTCGACCTCCTCGCCTTCTTCGGCGAGCCGCGCGGCGACGCCGTACGCCAACGCCCCGCCGAACGACCAGCCCGCCAGCCGGTACGGCCGGTCGCGACGTTGTTCCCGCACCAACGGCAGCAACTGCTCGACCCGTTCCTCGATGCTGACACCGGGAACGCGTTCGAACCCGACGCACGGCACACCGGTGGGCAGCCGCTCCAGCAGCGGCCGGTACACCGTGCAGGTGCTGCCGCCGGGGTGGAACAGCAGCAGCGGCGCGACTCCGGCCTCACCGGGCGCGAGGACGTGCACCGGCCCTCGCTCCTCCCGCGTGTCGAGAACCGTTCGGGCGACGTCGGCGATGGCCGCGAGCGTGTCGTGCCGACGGAGTTCGGCGGCGTCGACAGGCGTGGCGAGTTCGGTGCCGAGCCCCTTGGCGAGCAGCTCGGCCAGCCGGTCCGGTGCGGCTGTCTCGGTCAGCCGGACGTGCGTGCCCGCCGCTTCGGTGCCGGTGTGCTCCTGCCACAGGCGCAGCACCAGCCGGTCCGCCGCGTCCCAGGCGCGACCGCGGGACGGCAGCGGTTCCTCGTTCTCGCGGGGCGCGAGATCGCGGCTGAGATCGGCGAGCGTGGCGCCCCGGAGCACGGCGGCCGAGTCGGGTTCGGTGCCGAACTCCCGGCGGACGGCCTCGCGGATCCGGTTCGCCATCAGGGAATCCAGTCCGAGTTCCACCAGCGGGACGTGGGCGTCGAGGCGGTCGGGACGCAGCCCCATGACGGCGGCGACGATCTCGGTGAGCCGGTCGCCTCCGCCGCTCCGCACGGGCTCGGGCTCGGGAGTGCTTGCCGCGAACGACGGTGTTTCCTCGGCGGAGGTGTACCAGTGCCGTTCGTGCCGCCACGGCATCGGCGGGACGTCGACCAGCCGGGCCCCGTCGTCCGGATCGGCGGTGGTGATCCGGGTTCCCGCGCAGTACAGCTCGGCCGCGGCGGCGCCCAGCGCGCGGACCTCGTCCTGGCCCCGGCGCAAGGTGCCGGTGACGAGCGCGTCGTCGATCCCCTCTGCTTCGAGCGTCCTCGCCACCGAACCCCGCAGGATCGGATGCGGCGACACTTCGAGGAACACGCGGTGCCCGTCCGCGGCGGCGGCCGCCACGGCCTGCCGGAACCGCACCGGACGCCGCAGATGCGTGGCCCAGTACCCGGCGTCGAAGTCCGGCAGCTCCCGCGGATCGGCCAGAACCGTGTCGTACCAAGGAACCGTCGGACGACGGCCGCCCAGTTCGACGAGCGCCTCCCGCAGCGCGGGCAGCACCGGGTCGACACGGGCGGAGTGCCCGGCGACCTCGACCGGCAGCCGACGTGCCCGCAGTCCTGCGGCTTCGAGTTCCGCGACCAGGAGGTCGAGCACGAGCGCGTCCCCGGCCACGGTCAGCTGACCGGGTGCGGATTCGACGGCGAGTTCGATGTCCGGGTACAGGTCCAGCTCTTCCGGCGCGAGTTCGACCGCCGCCATCGCGCCGCCGGGCCCGATGGTGCCCAGGAGCCGGGCCCGGGTCGCGACCAGGTGGACGGCCTCGTCGGGCGTGAGCACGCCGCTCACCACGGCGGCCGCCGCGGAGCCGAGGGAGTGCCCGACGACGGCCGCGGGCCGGACGCCGAGTGCCTCCCACTGGGCGGCGAGCGCGATCTGGATCCCGAAAATGGCCGTCTGGGTTTCGGGCAGGGACAAGGGATCCCCGCTGGTGAGCAGGGCGCGCAGCGAGCGGCCGGTGTGTTCGGTGAACAGGTCGTGGAGCTTGTCGACCTGTGCGGCGAACGCGGGTTCGGCGGCCAGCAGTCCCTGCCCCATGCCCGGCCACTGCGAGCCGTGGCCGGAGAACACGAACACCGGCCCGTCGGTACTCCGCGCGGTGCCGGTGACCGCGCCCGCGGGCAGCGGATCGGCGCCGGAGCCGACGGCGCGCAGCAGCCCGGCCAGCTCGGCCGTGTCCCCGGCGACGACGGCCGCGCGGTGCGGACCGCCGTTGTCGCGCCGGGAGAGGGTGTGGGTGACGTCGGCCAGGGACAGCGAAGGTGTGGCCTCCAGCCAGTTCGCCAGCTGCGTCGCGCGTTCGGTGAGGCGGTCGCGAGTGCGGGCCGACAGCAGGCCGATGCGGACGTCACCGCGGTCCGGGACCGGCTCCGGCGGCGGCGCCTGTTCGAGGACGACGTGCGCGTTGGTCCCGCCGAAACCGAACGCGGACACTCCTGCCGTGGCGCGGCCGGACCGGCGCGGCCACGGCGTCGGCTCGGTCACCACCTTCAGGCGCAGGTCGTCGAACGGGATATGCGGGTTGGGGGCGGTGAAGTGCAGCTGAGGCGGCAGTTCGTCCCGGGTCATCGCGAGGACGACCTTGATCAGCCCGGCGATCCCCGCGGCCGCCTCCGCGTGCGCGATGTTCGTCTTCACCGAGCCGATCAGCAGTGGTGCGTCGGCGGGACGGTCCTTGCCGAGCACCGCGCCGAGCGAGCGGGCCTCGATCGGGTCGCCCAGCAACGTGCCGGTGCCGTGCGCCTCGACGTAGTCCACAGTGGACGGATCGAGCCGGGCGCCGTGGTACGCCGTGCGCAGCATGTCCTGCTGCGCGACGGGGTTCGGTGCGGCCATGCCCTGCGAGCGCCCGTCGGAGTTGACCGCGGTGGAGCGGATCACCGCCAGCACCCGGTCCCCGTCGTATTCGGCGTCCGCCAGCCGCTTGAGCACGACGACACCGCAGCCCTCGGCACGCGCGATGCCGTCGGCGTCCGCGGCGAACGTCTTGCATCGGCCGTTCCCGGCGAGCAGCCCCGCCGCGGCGAACGCGGCCGTCGGGCCGGGTAGCAGCATGAGGTTCACCCCGCCCGCCAAGGCCAGATCCGCCTCGCCGTCACGCAGCGCGCGGACCGCGTGGTGCACCGCGACCAGCGACGAGGAGCAGGCGGTGTCCACCGCCATACTCGGCCCGCGCAGGTCGTAGACGTAGGAGAGCCGGTTGGCCGCGATACTCCCGGCCGCGCCGGTGGCGGTCCACAGATCCACGCCGCCGCCCGCCATCGTGAGGTGGCCGTAGTCGTGAGTCGAGATCCCGGTGAACACGCCGGTCCGGCTGCCGCGAAGGGAGGCCGGGGCGATCCCGGCGTGTTCGAGCGCGGCCCAGGCGACCTCCAGCAGCATCCGCTGTTGTGGGTCCATTGTGGACGCTTCACGCGGAGTGATGCCGAAGTGGTCCGCGTCGAAACCGGCCACGTCGTCGAGGAACCCGCCGACGATCGGTGCCGCGTCGGCGCTCCACCGGCCCGGCGGCGCGGTCCGGACGGCGTCCCGCCCGCTGCGGAGCAGTTCCCAGAACTCGTCGAGGCCGTCCGCACCCGGCCAGCGGCAGCCGAGGCCGACGACGGCGATCGGATCGGTCCGGCGACGGTCGGTGCCCGCCGGTTCGGGTTCGGGCTCGGTGCCGCCGGTGAGCGAGCGGGCCAGGTGGTCGATGGTCGGGCTCTCCCACAGCAGGGTGGCCGGGAGCGGGGTGCCGAGCAGATCTTCGAGGTCCGCGGCGATACCGACGGCCTGGCGGGAGGACAGGCCGTAGTCGCTGAGCGGGCGGTCGGCTTCGAGCCTGGCCGCGTCGACGCCGGTGTGCCCGGCGACGGTGTCCAGCAGCCAGCGGCGCAGCGTGGGGGTGTCGAACGACGGGTTTCTCATCGCACCAAGGCCTTTCCGTAATCGCCGGCGAGGTAACGGTCGCGGCAGGCGCTCCGCGCGATCTTGCCGCTGGAGGTCCGCGGGACCAGGCCCGCCGGGACGAGCACGACGTCGCGCAGCGCGAGGCCGTGCGCGTCGGAAACGAGCCGCCGGACCGCCGCGGCGAGCGCCCGCTCGTCCTCGGTGGTCAGCGCGCTGTGGCCGCGGTGCTCGGCGACGACGACCGCGGCTTCGGTGTCGGTGCCTTCGACGGCGAACGCGGCGACACTGCCGGGGCGGATGTCGCGGTCGGCCGAGGCCGCCGTCGCTTCGACGTCCTGCGGGTAGTGGTTGCGGCCGTCGACGATGAGCAGGTCCTTGATCCGGCCCGCGATGTAGACCTCGCCGTCGTACCGGACGCCGAGGTCGCCGGTGCGCAACCAAGGGCCGGCCGGCAGCCCCTCGTGGTCGCCGGTCAGCCTCGCGCCGAAGGTTTCGGTGCTCTCCAAGGGCTTCTGCCAGTAGCCGGTGCCGACGTTGGGACCGTGGACCCAGATCTCGCCGACCGAACCGTCCTTCAAGGCGACGCCGGTTTCGGGATCGACCAGCGCGACTCGCTGGCCCACCGGGACACCGCAGGCGACCAGCTTGAGCCCGTCGTCCGACGGCCGTGCCGTTCCGGCGCCCAGCGCGGCGCGGTCGAACGTGGTGACCCGAGGCGGAACGCCGGGGCCGGTGGTGACGAACACGGTCGCCTCGGCCAGCCCGTACGCGGGCCGGGTCTTGTCCGGGGTGTACCCGGCTTCGGCGAAGGTTTCGTGGAACCGGTCGAGCACGCCGGGGTTGATCGGCTCGGCGCCGTTGACGATCGCGGCGACGCGGTCGAGACGGAGCTTGCCGCGGTCTTCCTCGCGCACCCGGCTCGCGGTGTAGTGGAAGGCGAAGTTCGGGGCGGCGCTCCAGCTCCCGTTGTGGTCGCCGAGCAGTTCCAGCCAGCGCACCGGGCGTTCGATGAAGGCCAGCGGATCCATCAGCACCGATCGCATGCCCATCGCCAGCGGCGTGATCAAGCCGAGCACGAGACCCATGTCGTGGAACAACGGCAGCCACGACACCGTGGTCCCCGTCGGTGCGATCCCGAGCCCGTGGACCGCTTGGCGGACGTTGGCGAGCACGTTCTCGTGGGTCAGCACCACTCCGGCCGGGCTGCGCGTCGAGCCGGAGGTGTATTGCAGATACGCCACGTCGTCCGGCGCCGGAGCCGGGGCGGGCCAGGCGCGGACAGGTCCGGCCTTGTCGGCCGCGACGACCGTGACGTGCTCGCCGCCGGGCAGGCCGGCCAGGAACTCGCGGACCGCGTCCTCGGCCGCGGCGGTGGTGATCACCGCGGTGGGGGAGCAGTCGGTCAGTACCGCGGCGAGCCGTCCGGCGTGCCCAGGCAGCCCGGGATCGAACAGCGGCACGGCGATCGCGCCCGCGGTGATCGCGCCGAGGAAGGCGACGACGTACTCGGCGCTCTGCGGGCACAGGATCGCCACCCGGTCACCGGCCCGGACGGGCAGCGCGCCCGCGACGGCGTCGACGCGGTCCTTGAGTTGTTTCCACGTCAGCGTCCGCCGTCGCCCGGCGCGATCGGTCGCGAAGTCGGTGAAGGTGACCGCCGGCCGGTCGCCGTCGGTGTCCGCCCAATGCCGGAGGCAGTCGGGAAGGGTGGGGCCGGCCGTGGCGGGCAGGTTTTCGGGGGCCAAGGACATGACGTCTCCTCGGGGTTCGGCGTTCGGCGGGGTGGTGCGAGGGATTCAGCGGCCGAGCGGACCGGCGGCGTGCCGCCAGGCGTCGACGGCGAGCGCGTCGAGATCGAGGCCGGTGGTCCCGGCGTCACGAAGCACGACCAGCACGTCGTCGGCGGCGATGGCGACGGTGCGCAGACGCAGGCCCGGCAGCTCGGGGGGCTGCCCGGGAAGCGTCAGGAGTTGTTCGTAGGAAAGGGTTTTCGCGCCCGGCACGGCGGGAGCCGGATGGACGGTGACGGTCGACACCGCGGTACCCGCCGCGTCGTCGACCGTCACCTTCGAGCACCGCCCGGCCTGCGCGGCCCAGGCCGCCAGATCGGGCGGGTTCGTCATTCGGGCGACCAGTTCGGAGACCTGGCCGCCGGGGACGGCGGACTGGAAGCCCTGGCCGGCGGCGCCGTCGCGGACCAGCCTGCCGTGGACGACGTCTTCGCAACCGCCGACGTCGACCCTGCTCTCTCGACGGTCCGGGGTGGACAGTGCCGAGGCCACGTCGAAACCGTCGCGCGCGGACGCTCGCGGGACGGTTTCCGGTGGCAGCAGGGCGGCCTCCGGAACGACGGGGGGAGGCGGTGCGGGCGCGGCCTGAATCGATTCTCCGGGGGTGCCGGAAATGGTCGCGACCGCGGCGGCGGACACGACGAGAGCGCGAATTCGGGCAGCCATGAATAGCCCTTTCGGAAGGGTCCTTGGGGAGGGGTGGTCCCTTCGGTGGGACGCGGGCGCCGGGGTCGCGTCGGGGAACGCCGAACCCGGGCGGCACGACGAAGGCTACGACGGGAAATCGAATACCGGAAGGCGTCAAGAGAACGTAAATGTCCTTCGTGTACAGGGTGTGACCTGGGGATTTCGGACTTTCCGCAGGTATGCGAGCCGGTCTGGTACTCCCGTGCCACAGTCGCTCACCGTCCGTGAGCGATGGGTCACCCGACTGGGGGAGGGCGATGGTTTTCTTGTTTCCCTGGCATTCATATTGTCCTCCCGGATTGTGGGCAGGACAATTGCCTGGAGGGGCTCGTTCCGCTTAACGTGTCGCCACCTCTGATTTTCTTTCTCGGGTAACCGCCGTCACATTTTCGAATTCTGTCGAACGACCGGGACAAAGGATTACGTATGCACAATATTTCGAGGCGGCTGTGGGCGGTCGCGGCCGTCACCTGCCTGCTCCCGGGAGTCGTCGCGGCCCCGGCGCGAGCCGAGAGCGGTGTCCCGGACGCCAGGGCGGACGACGGCTCGCACGTCGTGGCCCAGACCACTGTGGACGGTGACCCGCGGATGCTGGACCTCACCGTGCGCTCGGTCGGCGTCGGGAGTTACGCGATGGTCCGGCTGATCCTGCCGTCCGGGTGGGCAGCCGAACCGGACCGGAAATGGCCGGCGGTGTACCTGCTCGCCGGGGAGACGCGGCTGCAGGATTATCGCGGCTGGACCGCCAACACCGACATCCGGAAGCTCGCCGACGACTCCGGCGCGCTGGTGGTGATGCCGGGTTCGGGCTCCGCGGGGTTCTTTTCCGACTGGTGGAATTACGGCAAGAACGTCGTGCTCAATCAATGGGAGACGTTCACCGCCGTCGAGATCCCGCAGCTGATCGATCGCGGCTATCGCGGGGACGGCCGCCGGGTGGCGGCGGGGCTTTCGCTCGGCGGCTACGGCGCGGTCGAGCTCGCCGCCCGGCGGCCGGGGGTCTTCCGGTTCGCCGGATCGTTCAGCGGCAACCTCAACCCCACGGGTCCGTACGGCGAACTGCTGACCAGGGCGATCGTCGCCTCCGCCCGGCAAGACCCCGAAGCGCTCTGGGGCGACCGCCGTCGCGAGGCGTCGCGCTGGGACGCGCACGATCCGCTGGTGAACGCCGATCGCCTGCGCGGCACCGAGCTGTACCTGTCCACCGGCAACGGTCTTCCGGGGCCGTTCGACGGCAAGCTCCCGATCGACGTGCTGCCCGGTGCGATGCTGCTCGAATTCCTCTGTTCCGGCCAGACGACCGCGATGGCCGACCGGCTGAACCGGCTCGGTGTGCCGGTCATGACGGACTTCTACGGGGCGGGTACGCATCATTGGGCGTACTGGCAGGACCAGTTGCACAAGACGTGGCCGCGGATGCTGCGTGCCCTCGCCGAGCCGGTGAAGGCGGGGGAGGCGTCGTGACCCGTCCGTCCTTTGTGGTCACCGGGGCGTCGAGCGGGATCGGCCGGGCGTGCGTGGCCGAACTCGTCCGGCGGGACGCCCACGTCTGGGCCAGCGTGCGCACCGACGCTGACGAGACCGACCTCGCGCGGACCTTCGGTGAAGCGGTCACCGTGCTGCGGATGGATCTGCGGGATCCGGCGTCGATCGCCGCCTGTGGGGAAAAGGTCGCGGCGGCGGGCCCGTTGCGGGGGCTGGTGAACAACGCCGGGATGGCCAGGCCGGGACCGTTGGAACATGTCCCGCTGGACGATTTCCGGCAACAGCTGGAGGTCAACGTCACCGGCCAGCTGGCCGTCACGCAGGCGATGCTGCCCGCGCTGCGTGCCGCGTCCGGTGCCAGGGTGGTCACGGTCGGGTCGATGGGCGGGCGGATCGCGGGGCCGATGGTCGGGCCGTATCACACGTCGAAGTTCGCCTTGGTCGGTTTGACCGACAGCCTGCGCGCCGAGCTGGCCCCGTCCGGGATCGGCGTCGTCCTCGTCGAACCCGGCGCCGTCGCCACCTCGATCTGGTCGCGCGCTCGCACCGCCGCCGAAGAGGTGCGCGCCGCGCTGCCGGAAGCCGCGCGGGAAAGGTATGCGGCGCAGCTGGACGAGGCCGAACGCAGTGCCGAGCGGTCCGCGCGGAACGGTGTGCCACCCGAGCGGGCGGCGCGGGTCGTGGTCCACGCGCTGACCGCACGCCGTGCCGCGCCGCGGTACCTGGTGGGCAGGGACGCGCATATCGCCGCCGTGCTGGCGAACCTGCCGTTCCGCCTCCGTTACCGGCTCACGGCGGCGAAGCGATGAGCCGGCTCGTCGTGATCGTCGCCCCCGGCTCGCGGGGCGACGTCCAGCCGTGCATCGCCTTGGGGCGTGGTCTCGACGGTGACCGGGTGCGGGTGCTGGCGGCCGAACGGTTCCGGACCCTGGTGACGTCGCATGGTCTGGATTTCGCGCCGCTTTCGGCAGATCCCGCGGAGATCCTCGGTTCGGACGGCGGACGCGAATGGACCGAGGGGCGCACGTCCGCGACCTTCCTGCGCGGGTTGCGCGGCGCGCTGGCCCCGGTGATGGAGCGCCTGCTTGCCGACGTCCACCAGGGCGCGGCGGGGGCGGACCTCGTGCTCGCCCCGACGCTGGGTTTTCTCGGTGCGCACCTGGGCGCGTCGCTCGGCGTTCCCGACGTCGAACTGCACTATCAGCCCAGCGTGCCGACGGGGGCCTTCGCGCATCCGCTGGTGCCGTGGGCGGCCAGGACCGGGCCGTGCGGCAGGCGGCTGAGCTTCCGCGCCGTCGACGCCGTCGCCTGGCAGGTGCTGCGGCCGGAGGTCGACCGGTGGCGCGAGCGGACACTCGGCCTGCCCGCGGCAGGCTTGCGCGGACCCCGGCGGACGGAAACCCCGGTGCTGTGCGGGTTTTCCGACGCCGTGGTGCCCCGGCCGAAGGACTGGCCCGCGCGGGTCCACGTCACCGGGTACTGGTTCCTCGAGGCGCCCGCCGCCTGGCGGCCGGACCCGCGCCTGCGGGATTTCCTCGCGTCCGGGCCGCCTCCGGTGTACGTCGGTTTCGGAAGTATGCGGCCGTCGGAGGCGGAACGGACGTTCGCGGCCGTCCGCACGGCGTTGCGCCGGGTGGGGTTGCGCGGCCTGCTCGGTACCGATGCCCGAGCCGACGAAGACGATCTGCTGACCGTCGGGGACGTTCCGCACGCGTGGCTGTTCCCGCGCACCGCGGCGGTGGTGCACCACGGTGGCGCGGGCACGACCGCGGCCGCGTTGCGCGCGGGTGTCCCCTCACTGGTCTGCCCGGTCTTCTCCGACCAGCCCTACTGGGGCGACCGGGTCTTCCGGCTCGGCGCCGGGCCGCGACCGCTCCCGCTGCGAGAGCTGACCGCCGACTCGCTGACCGCGCGGCTGCTGGAGCTGTCCGGCAACCTCCTGTTCCGCCGCGGCGCGCAGTACGTCGCGGCGCGGCTGCGTGAGGAGGACGGGGTGGAGCGGGCCCGGCAGGTGCTGCGACCGGTGGGCTAAATGTATGCGTTTCGCATATAGTTGGGGTCATGGACCTGGAGACGGCGATCAACGAATGGCACGAGAGCGTCAACGAAGGCGACCTGAAGCGGTCGGCGGACGCCGTCGGCGATCCCGTCGTCGTCCTCGGGCCGAAAGGCGCCGGGCCGATCACGTCCGCGCAGTTCGCGGACTGGGTGGATCGCTCGGGGATCAGGCTGAAGCCGCGATCGTGGCATCCGGTCAGCGATCGCCTGATGGTGGTCGAGGAGGACGCGACCTGGCCCGAAAGCGCGGGGCCGACCCGGGTGGCGACCGTGTTCCGGGTGGGCGGCGGCAAGGTCACCGCGGCGCTCCGGCTGCCCGATCTGAAGTCCGCGCTCGAACTGGCCTACCTCTGCCGCGAGATGGCGGCGACCGAATGAGCGCCCAAGGTCCGGGCCAGGCCCTGTTCGCCTTCGTGCGGCACTGGTCGCGCCGGACCGCGGCCGTCGCCGACCAGGGCCGTCTCGTCCTCGTCTGCGAGGCGGCCCATTCCCTCGCCGGGCGCGGGGCCGAGACGACGGTGAACGCGATCGCCGTCGAGATCGGCCTCGACCAGAGCGGCGCGTCGCGGCTGGTCAAGGCCGCGATCGAGGCGGGCTACCTGTCCATGGAGGCCTCACGGAACGATGGGCGCCGCCGCGAGGTTTCGTTGACCACGGCGGGCCGGTCGATGCTCGACCAGGCCCACCGTTGGCAGGAACAGGTTTTCGATCAGCTCACCGACGGTTGGAGCGAGAAGCGGCGAAGCGAGTTTCGGCGGGCCATGAGCGATCTCATCGACCGCTCGCATCAGCTAAATGCTCCGTGAGGCGGCCGAAGCAGGACTGCCAGCCCTCGTTGTGACTGTCGCGCTCCGCCACGGTCTCGAAGATCGCCTGGTGGAACGACATTTCCGTCTTGCCGTCGAGGTCGGAAAGGGCGACCGTGACGAGGGTGTCGTGCCCGCGGAAGCCTTCGGGCTCCTCCCAGGCGAAGCTGAACACGAGCCGCTCCGGCGCGACGATCTCGTGGTAGACGCCCGACATCCACAGCTCGGTCTCGCCGTCGCTGATGCAGGTGCGCCACTTTCCGCCCACGGTGAGGTTGACGGTGCAGGACTTGCCGGTGAAGCCGGCCGGGCCCCACCACTGCGCGAGATGGTCCGGGTCGGTCCACACGCGGAAGACGAGCTCGCGCGGCGCGTCGAGGAGGCGGGTGATCGTCAGGTCGGTCATCGTGGTTCTCTTCCGCAGGTATTCAACCGATAGGTTAATCAATGTCCTGGTTGAACTCTAGTGGGGCTGTCAACCGCCCGACCCCGGTTCGTGAGGTCTCCCGCCAGTGTGTCGGCGGTCGAGGCGGTTTCGCGCACCGGGTGCTGCGACTGTCAGCGGTCGAGCGTGGAGGATTTGGGACCTTCAATGTCCCGAATCCTCCACGCTTGAGTCATCCGACCGTGTCAGGTGCCGACGTTGTGGGAATCGGGACGTTGAATGTCCCAATTCCCACATCGTCGAGCGGCCGCGTATCAGGCTCCAGAATCCGACCCGCGGACGCCGGAAACCGCCCTGTGCGTCGGTGCTGGTCCGTACGGTCGCAGGCATGACTCTGCGCTCAGCACTCTGGCTGCCGATCTTCGACGATCTCGCCGATCCGGTGATCATCGCGCGCCTCGCCGCCGAAGCCGAAGAAGCGGGCTGGCACGGCTTGTTCGTCTGGGATCACATCCGCTGGCGTGCGCCGGTGCGCGCCATCGCCGATCCGTGGATCACCCTCGCCGCCGTCGCGGCCGCCACCGAGAAACTCGCCTTCGGCCCGATGGTCACGCCGCTGGCCCGTCGCCGTCCGGTCAAGCTCGCCCGCGAGACGGCCACTTTGGACCGGTTGAGCGGCGGACGGCTGATCCTCGGCGCGGGGCTCGGCAGTGACCGCTTCGGCGAGGAGTTTTCGAGGACCGGTGACGAATCGGACGATCGCAAGCGCGCCGAAATGCTCGACGAATCGCTTGAGATCCTCACTGTCGCCTGGTCGGGTGAGCCGGTGCGGCATCACGGCGCGCACTACACGGTCGACGACATCGCCTTCCTGCCTCGGCCCGCCCGCCCGATCCCGGTGTGGCTGGCCGGTTTCCCGGGGAAGACGAAGCCGATGCGCCGGGCCGCGCGATACGACGGGTTCTTCCCGGTCAACCTGCCGCACGCGGACGAGTTCGCCGAAGCGGTCGAGACGATCACCGCACTGCGCGAAGGCGACGAGACGCCGTACGACTTCGCCATCGGGGTGCCCGCGGGCACGGATCTCGCGCCCTACGAGCGCGCCGGGGCGACCTGGTGGATGGCCGAATTCCCCTGGGACGACCTGTCCGTCGACGCGGTTCGCGGCGTCTTGAGGGAGGGTCCGGCTTGACCCTCGCTTTAATATCTCTTTACTAAATGCGATACTGGACCGACGAGGGGAGTACTTCCCAAGAGCTTGCCCGGTCAGTACGGACATCCCGCCGGTGTCCCCGGGAGGCCGCCCCGCCGGGGTGAAGGAGACCTCGAACTTCGAGTTCGAGGAGGCTTCATGCCCGAGTCCGTGGCAACCGTGGGATCACCGGGGTTGTGGGCGATCAGCATCGCCGTCCTGCTGGCACTGCTCGTCGCCGATTTCGCGGTGACCCGGCGCCCCCACGAGGTGTCGATGCGGGAGGCCGCCGGCTGGTCGGCCTTCTACCTCGCGCTTCCGGTGGTGTTCGGGCTTTGGTTGTGGCTCGAGTTCGGCGGCGGTCAGGCGCTCGAGTTCATGACGGGGTTCGTCGTCGAGAAATCCCTGTCGGTCGACAACCTGTTCGTCTTCATGCTCTTGCTCGCCGCCTTCGCGGTGCCGTCCGAGGTGCAGCAACGTGTGCTGCTGTACGGCATCGTGGGCGCGCTGCTGCTCCGCGGCGTGTTCATCGCGGCCGGTGCCGCGATGCTGTCGGCGGGAACCTGGGCGTTCCTCGTCTTCGGCGTGATCCTGTTCGTCTCGGCGATCAAGATCCTGCGCGAGGCCATGTCCGGCGGTCAAAGCGAAATGGATCTTTCGCAGCTGCGGTCGGTCCGGTTGCTGCGCAGGCTGATGCCGGTCACGGACGACTACCGCGGCACCAGGCTGACCGTGCGTGAACACGGACGCCGCGCGCTCACCCCGCTGGCGGTCGTGGTCGTCGCGGTCTTCGCGACCGACGTGGTGTTCGCGGTCGATTCCGTGCCCGCGGTGTACGGCATCACCGAAGACCCGTACCTCGTGTTCGCCACCAACGCCTTCGCCCTGATGGGCTTGCGCGCCTTGTACTTCGTGCTCCACTCGGCGCTCGCGAAGCTGGTCCACCTGAACCACGGTCTCGCGATCATCCTCGCCTTCATCGGGGTGAAGCTGGTGCTGCACTGGGCACACGGGATCTGGCCGTCGGTGCCGCAGGTCCCGACCCCGGCCTCGCTGGGCGTGATCGTCGCGGTCCTCGTCACGGTGTCGTTCACCAGCCTGTACGCGCGCCGTCGTGAAGCCGCGCGGGCGGCACGGGAGTGAGCGATGATCACCGAACTGGTCGTCGGTTTCCTGATCGATCTGACGGTCGCCGCCCTCTTCCTGGCCGCGTTGCTCCTGGTCTTCGCGGCGATGCGGCCACCGCGCTGAGCTCAGGGAAAGCGGATCACGGTGATCCCGGCCAGCACGAAGAACACCAGCACCACCAGGGTGCCACTGTGCCCGCCGGATGAACTGGTCACGACCTGTTCGACGGCGCCGGTCAGCCGCACACCGCAATCCGCGACGACGGTGTGCCTGCCCGCCTCGATCCGCGTGAACTCGACGGCCGCGGTGAAGGCTCCGGTGCCGTCGGCGTAGGCGCCGCCGACGCGTTCGCCGTCCGACGTCAGCGTGACGCGTTCGCCGGGTGTGCAGCCCTTGCCGGTCGCGGACAACGCGTCGCCGGGCTGCACACTCGGCCGGTCGAGGATCAGGTCGTTCGGGCCCGGCGGGGTGCTGCTCGTCGACGGGATGTCCGTCGGCGGCGGGGGAGTGTCCGTTATGGACGGTGGCGTCGTGGTGGGTGGCGTCGTCGTGGTGACCGGGGTGGTGGTCCTTCCCGGTCTGGTCGGGGTGGCCACCGGGACCGACGGCTTGGTCGTCGGAGGCACCTTCGTCGTCGGCGGCGCCGTGGTCACGGTCCCGGTCACGCGGAAGGCCGCACTCCCGGTCAAGGGCTGGCCGGTCCGCGCGTTCGTGCAGGTGCCCGTGACCGTGTGGCTGCCGGGCGCCGCGTTGCCAGGCACCGTCGTCCCGACCTGTCCGCTGGGGGCGCTGACCGATGTGACGGCCGTTCCGTCCCACGTGAAAGAAATAGGTCCTTTGCACGGAGAGAAATTCCAGGAAATGGTGAAAGAACTCCCGGCGGGTCCGCTCGAAGGTTTCAAACCAACCGTGGACTGATACGGGGACTGCTGCGCGTTTCCCGTTCCCACCTGGGAAAGCAGGAACAACAACCCGGTCACGGTGCCGAATATCAGGCGAACCACGATACGCATTGGGACGTCCCTCTCCGGTAAGTACTCGCTGTAGCATTCCGGACCAGTCGGCCGAGGAAAACAGGGGATGCGCAAAATGGGACGTGTCATCGCGGCAGGGGTTGCGTTGGGGCTGTGCGCGGTCCTCTTGGGCGCACCACCGGCCGGTGCGGACGATGTCGCCCGTGGCAAGCTCGACCTGGCGGTCACTCTCGACGACCGGCCGATCGCCAACGCCACGGTCATGATCGACCCGGCGAAACAGGTCGAACTCACCGTCACGGCCACCAACAGCGGAGGGACCGCTCTCAAGGTCCGCAGCGTGCGGGTGTCCGGCGTGGCGCTGGCCTTGACCTTCTTCGCCTACGACACCACGGCACCGTTCGAGGTCCCCGCGCACAGCCGCGTCACCCGGACCTTCGTGCTGGACATGGCGGATCTGTCCGGTCAAGCGATCGGGCTGCTCCCGTCGACGGTCGAACTGCTCGACGCCCAGCGCGGCACGCTCGGCGAGGCGACCACCGTCGCGGACATCCGCGGGTCCTTCTGGTCCGTTTACGGCGCTTTCGGGCTCGCGATGCTCGTGCTCACCGTGCTGGCGTGGCTGACCGCCCTGCTCGCGCTGGCCCGTCACCGCCTTCCCGCCAACCGGTGGCGGCGCGGCCTGCGTTTCCTGCCCGCCGGATTCGGCACCGGGCTCGTCGCCGTCGTCTCGCTGTCGGTGCTGCGACTCGTCCCGCCGGAGCCGGCGATCGAGATCCCGGTGGTCCTCGGCGCCGCCGTGATCGCCTTCCTGCTCGGCTACCTGACCCCGCATCCCGCGCCGGGCCCCGGTGGCGACGAGACGGTCCGCTTTCCCGACGCCACCAAGGAATTCAACCGATGAGCGCACCCGCCGAGGTCGTCGCCGCGCTACCGCAGTACGAGATCGGGGCCGCGATCGGCCAGGGCGGGATGGGGGTCGTCTTCGCCGGCGTCCACCGTTCGCTGCGCCGCGACGTCGCCATCAAGCAACTGCCGTGGGACGTGCTGAACCACGCCGTCAGCAGCGAACTCTTCGACCGCGAAGCCCGGGTGCTGGCCAGCCTCGACCATCCGCATATCGTGCCGGTGTACGACTACGTGCGCACCGGCCGTGAACATCTGATGGTGATGGAACGCCTCGACGGCGGCACGGTGCACAGCCGGTTCCACAGTGGTGAGATCGGCGGGGAACAGGCCTGCGCGATCGGGCTGGCGATGCTCGCCGGGCTCCACGCGGCGCACGAAGCGGGCGTGCTGCATCTCGACGTCAAACCGAAGAACCTGCTCTTCACCGCACAAGGCGTGATGAAGGTGGCCGACTTCGGTATCGCGAAGGTGATCAGCGAGGGCGCCACCCTCGTCACGCACGGCGGCGAAGTCCTCGGCACACCCGCCTACATCGCGCCCGAGCAGGCGATGGGCAACGCGCTGAGCCCGGCGGCGGACGTCTACTCGGCGGGCACGGTGCTCTACGAACTGCTGTCCGGGAAGCTGCCGTTCGACAACACCCGGGGCGCGATCAGCATGATGCGCCAGCACATGTTCACCGATCCGCGTCCGATCGACGGTGTGCCGTCGCCGCTCGCCGGGGTCGTGATGCGCAGTCTCTCGCGCGAACTCGACTCCCGGTACCGCGACGCGGAGACCTTCGCCGCCGACCTCGCCTCCGCCGCCACCGCCGTGTACGGGCCGGGCTGGCTCGAACGCTCCCGCGTGCCCGTCCGGCACCTCACCCCGAGGGTGATCTCCGCGATCGGCGCACCGGCGCCTGCCGGTGACGGCCCGACCCGGCCGGTCCGCCGTCCCGCACCGGATCCGACGGTGTCGGCGACCCGCGCGGATCTCGAGCCGCGGAAACGCTCCGGCACGGTGCTCTGGTTCCGGCTCGCCGCGGTGGCCGCCGCGATCGTGCTCGTGGTGCTCACCCTGCTCACGCCGGAGCGGCTTTCGCACGAGGCCACGACGCTGAAGATCGACGGCGTCGCGGCCTCGTCGGCATCCCTCGACCTCAGCAAGACGTTCGCGGTGACCGGGGAGGGGAACCCGGGGCAGGTCACCCTCGCCCTTTCCGCCGCCGGGATCCCGCTCGGTTCCGCGTCGGCGGTACCGAAACCCGAGGGCGAGGGCTTCCGCGCCGATCTCGCCTTCCCCGGACTCACCCGGTGGATCGCCGGCGGCGCCGTCACCGCGACCCTGACCGCGGACGGTGTCCCGCGGACCTTCACCGTCGTCACCGAACAGCATCCGCTCGCGAGCGCGCTCGGCGCGGGCAGCCTGATCCTCGCCCTGTTCGCCTTGGCGTACCTGGAATCCGGGCTTCGCACCATCCGGAACGGACACCGCTGGCGGGGCGCGCTCGCCGGCGGGCCGGTGCTCGGCCTGCTGTTCGGCGCGACGGCGTGGCTGTGCGTCTCGGTGCTGAGACTGCACGAGCCCGCGGTCCAGTTCGGCGTCGGTTGCTCGATCGCGGGTGCCGTGGCGACCGGTTTCGTGGTCGCGGCCGCCCGCGTCCGGCGCGCACGCTGACGCCTGGACCGTCGCGGGTCACGACTTGCGGTGCTTGCCCTCGTCGTCGGTGACCTCGAACTGTTCCTTGCGCACCTTGCCGGAGATCGTCTGATCCTCGGTGACGGTCTCGGTCTTGAGCCTCGCCCGCTCGACCGCGACGGTTTCCTTGTCCACCACCGGTTTCTCGGCGTGCAGCACGACTTCCTGTTCGTCCTCGGCGATCTCGGCCCGCTCGCCGCCCGGCTTCGTGATCGGTTCCCGCTCGATCCGGACCTCCTCGTGGCTGACCGGAACGGTGACCTGCTGCTCTTCGGTGACGACGTACTTGCGCAGCCGGACATGGCCGGTCTCGACCTGCTCGGTGCCGACGTTCAGCCGTTCCTCGGAGCGCGTCATGGCGGGATCGGTGTCCCGATCCCGCCTGCCGGTGTCCGCATGTGTGCCCGGGTCCATACCGGCCTTGCCTCGACCGGTGTCGCCCCGGCCCTGTGCCCGGTCGTCCATCCGGCCGTCCGGCGAAGTCCGCGGCATCGGCAGCCCGTAATGCCGGTACAGCTGCGCGCTCTCCTCCGCGGACAGGTGGCCGTCGGCCTCGATACGGGGCGCGTCGGTGACCGCGTCCTTGTCGACACGGACGTGCACGCCTTCCTTGTCCGTATGCGCTCCCGAGAGCGGGACGAAACTCTCCTTGGTGCCGAACAGGCCCGTTTTGACGGTGATCCATTCCGGCTGGCGCGTCGCGTCGGCGAGGTAGACGTTGCCCACCTTCCCGAGCTTGTTGCCGGTCGGGTCGACCACGGCACTGTCGATGAGTTCCTGCGGCTGCATGGTCTTCGCCATCGGTCCTGCTCCTCTCGAAAGATGCTGCTGAGAAGCCCACCGTCGGCCGGACCGGTGATCATGGCAACCGTCGTGGTGCACCTGTGGGTGACCCCGGAAAGTGGTGGTTTGAAGCGCTGTTCGCGGGCTAGGAACGAAGCCTTGCCGCAGGTCGAAGCGGGTGTCCGGGTGGTGGCGGGCACGCCTGGGGGATGGCGCGAAGGTGTGATTCCGAAAATCGGATGCGAGGCCTTCCGGCCGTGTCCTACCCTCGTGAGCGTGATGCAGCAACTGCTGTTCCTCTGAGGAACGACGCCTCCACCGGTACCGCGAGCCGCGGTACCGGAGTTCGTTCTTCCTGCTCATCACCTTCACCGGAGGCAGTTCCTTCATGCATTCCCCTCTTTCGCCCGCGCCTGTGCGCGCGGCGCACGTCCGCCTGTCCGGCGTCCACCTCTCCTTCGGGGGACGGCCCGTGCTCTCCGGCGTCGATCTCGTCGCCGCGGCCGGGGACCGCGTCGCCATCGTCGGGGAGAACGGTCGCGGCAAGACCACCCTGCTCCGGGTGCTCGCCGGCGACCTGCCCGCCGATCGCGGCGAGGTGCACCGCTCGGGTTCGGTCGGCGTCGCCGATCAGCAGATCCCGCTCGGCCCGACCGACACCGTCGGCGCGCTGATCGACCTCGAACTGGCCGCCGTCCGCGATGCGCTGGCTCGCCTCGAGGCCGCCACGGAGGCGCTCAGCGACGGTCTTCCGGGCGCGGACGAGGCTTTCGCCGCCGCGCTGGAACAGGCCGAAGCCCTCGACGCGTGGGACGCCGACAGGCGCGTCGAAGTGTCGTTGGCGGCTTTGAACGCCGTGGACGACCGTGACCGTCCACTCGGGACACTCTCGGTCGGGCAGCGCCACCGGGTCCGGCTGGCCTGCCTGCTCGGCGCCGGGCATCCGGTCCTGCTGCTCGACGAGCCGACGAACCATCTCGACGCGGCGGGCCTCGACCACCTCACCGAGCGGTTGCGCGCGCATCCGGGTGTGGTCGTCCTGGTCAGCCACGACCGGGCGTTGCTCGCGGACGTCGCCACCACGGTGATCGACCTCGATCCGTCGAGCGACGGCAGGCCGCGCGTCTACGGCGGTGGATACGCGGGTTACGTCGAGGCACGCCATGCCGAACGTGCCCGCTGGGAAGCCGAGCACGCCGAGCAGATCGCCGAGCGGCAACGGCTGGCCGACGATCTGTCCGCCGCCCGGAACCGGTTGCGGGACAACTGGCGCCCGCCCAAGGGCACCGGCAGGCATATGCGTGCCACCCGCGCGCCCGGGCTGGTCCGCGCGGTCCACCGGCGGCAGGAAGAGCTGGAGGGGCACGTGGTGGCCGTCCCGCCGCCGCCCGCCCGGTTCTCCATGCCCGAACTGCCGTCACACGGAGGCGCGGTCCTGCTCCATGCCACCGGGATCACGGTGGCCGGGCGGCTCGCGCGTCCGGTCGACGTCGCGCTGGAAAGCGGCGATCGGCTGGTGGTCACCGGTCCCAACGGAGCGGGCAAGTCGACGCTCCTGAGCGTGCTGGCCGGGGAACTGGAGCCGGACACGGGCACGGTCACCCGCTCGCGGTCGGCGCGGATCGGGCGGCTGGGACAGGAATCCGACCTGCCGGGCAGGCGGACGGCGATGGAGCTGTACGACGAACGGCTCGCCAGGACGGGGATCTCCGGCCCGGGGCTGGGTGAACTGGGCCTGCTCGCCGGTTACGACCGGCACCGGCCGGTGGAGGAGTTGTCGGTCGGCGCCCGGCGGCGGTTGGACCTGGCGCTCGTGCTGGCCGCTCGCCCGCACGTCGTGCTGCTGGACGAACCGACCAACCACCTGTCCGCCGCGCTCGTCGACGAGCTGACCACCGCGCTCGGGACGACACCGGCCGCGGTGGTGATCGCGACGCACGACCGGCAGCTTTCCCGGGACACGGCGTCCTGGCCGAGGCTCGCGTTGTGAACCGTCACTCGCGGTTGGCGAGGGTGTAGCGCACGGTCTGCGCCAGCACCACACTCCCGTCGGGCTCGCGGAGCGCTTGGAGCTCCGCGAGCACGGCCCGGCGCACGGCGTCGAGCCGGTCTTCCGGGATCAGCTCCCAGAACATCCGCTGGCCGTGCGACCAGGACCAGGTGATCCAGTGCGCGGGGTCGGCGAACTTCACCGGATAGACGCGTTCCACGGACGTGACACCGGTGAAGCCCGCCGATTCCACGGCCTGGCCGAAACCCTCGAAGGTGGCGAAGAGCCCCGACCTGATGGCGAGTGTCCAGGCCAGCTCCGGCGGTACGAACGGTTTGAACACCTCACGCACGGCGGCCCATCGCGGATCGTCGGCGCCGAAGGTGGTCACGCCCAGCCGGCCGCCGGGTGCGAGGAGGCGATGCCAAGACCGCAGCCCGGCGACCGGGTCGGGCAGGAAGAAGACCACGAACGACGCGAGGACCACGTCGAAGGCGGCGTCGGGCAGGGTCGGTTCTTGGGCGTCCATAAGGGAAACCGAGGCGTTCGCGCCGCGAGCCTTGACGTCTCTCGCGGTGCGCTCGACCATCTCCGCGGACAGGTCGATCCCTAGCGCCGATCCGCTCGCGCCGACCCGCTCGGCCGCCGGGAACAGCACCGCGCCCCGGCCGCAGCCGACGTCCAGCACCCGCTCACCGGGGACGAGCGCGACCCGGTCGAGTAGTTCTTCGGCGAACACGCCGAAGAAGTCGACGCCGAGCGCGTCGTACGTCTCCGCCGTCCGGTCGAACAGCCGCGCCATCGCCTGCCGGGTGTAAGCGCTCATGCGCAGGACGATGGCCTGGTGAAAACGCTGTTGTCAAACGGATGACGGGATTTGTCATGCGGGCTTGAGTAGGGGCGGCGGGAATTCGGCCGGGGGTGTCAAAATCCGGACTTGGCGCACAGTCGCGGCGTGCGCGAAGGCGTGACTCGCGTGATCAGGGCCGTCACTCGCGTGACTAGGGACGTGACTCACGTGATTGGAGGCCGCACTCGCGTGTTCCGCCTTCAATCACGCGAGTTACGGCTTCGATCACGTGAGTGCGGTCTCCCGAGAAGGCGCGGGAAACGTTGCGAAAGCCACTTTCGCAACCTTCAACGTTGCGAAAGTGGCTTTCGCAACACGCCAGTCGACAGCCCGGCTTGGATGGCAGGACAGGTAGACAGGCACCGGTCTGCCGCTCACGAGAAGGCGCGGGAAACCTGCGAGAGCACGATGAGCCCGCACACCACCAGGTTCTTGTACTTGTGCTCCACCACGATCGCGACGAACTCGCGAATCGTGGCGCTCGGCCAGAAATACCAAGCCGTCGGCGACCCGATGACCTGGCCGTTCACCTTGGCGCGCCGGGCGATGAGGGCGGCGCGGAGTACGTGGAAGTTGTTCGTGACGACCGTGCAGCGATAGTCCGCCTTCCGCTGCCGCATGATCTCGGCGCTGAAGGTGAGGTTCTCGAAGGTCGTCCGCGACCGGTCTTCGAGCAGGATCCGCTCCCTCGGTACCCCGTTTCCGGCCAGATGCCCGGCCATGGCGTGGGACTCGGGCAGGTCCTCGTCGGGGCCCTGCCCACCCGAGGTGACCACCATCGGTTCCCCGCCGCGGCGGGCTTCGGCGTCGAGTACGCGCCGGGCGCGGTCCAGGCGGCCGGCCAGCAGCGGCGGGACCCGGTGACCGTCCAGCAGCCCCGAGCCCAGCACCACCACGAAGTCCACGCCCTTCTCGGTGCGGATGCGGCCGTAGACGATCGAGTACAGGAGGAAACACACGAATAGGAACGAGAAGTAGACGACGAGTCCGTTCAGGATCCCCCGCACGATGTCGAGGGGTTCCCAAGCCAGCTGCGTGACCGTCGCGTTGAAGACGATCAGCGCGCAGATGCCGATCCCCGTCAGCAGCGAAAGGACGTTGGCCAGCCTGCGCCCCTCCCGGCGGAGCATGGTGATCCCGTTGCAGATCAGGAAGACGGTCAGCGCGAGGACCGTCGGGATGATCAGCAGGATCACGCCGACCGCGACGAAACCCGCCGCTTCGGGAGAAACCGAGGCGAGCAGCGCGATGAACGTCACGCCGAGGAAGAGCAGCGCGAAGAACAGGTAGAAACCGTTCCGCAACTTGCGCCGGTCGCGCAGGAAGCTCACCAGGAACGCCGCGCAGCACAGGGCCGCGATGGCGAAGGGGATGGCAGCGGCCTCCACGGGGAACTCCAGCCTTGGGACGATGCGGGCGGGCGGCGGCATTCAAGCACACGACAGAGCCGCCGAAGGCACCTCCCGTTGGTGTGTCGCCCTTACTGACCCGAGAGGGTCACCGCGCGCGTTGCACCGGACGCTCGTCCCACACCGGTTCCGTCGTTTCCCGCACCTGCCCGTCCGAGCCGAACACGAGGTACCGATCGAAGGAGCGCGCGAACCAGCGGTCGTGCGTCACCGCGACAGTGGTGCCTTCGTAGGCTTCCAGCGCCTGTTGCAGTGCTTCCGCCGAAGCGAGGTCGAGGTTGTCGGTCGGTTCGTCGAGCAGCAGGATGGTGGCGCCGCCGATCTCCAGCAGCAGGATCTGGAACCGCGCCTGCTGGCCGCCGGACAGCTTCTCGAACCGCTGGTCGCCCTGCCCGTCGAGTTCGTAGCGGCGCAGGATGTTCATCGCGGGCCCGCGGCTTCGGGCGTAGCCGGTCCAGAGGATGTCGACGAGCGTCTGCCCGAGCAGTTCGGGGTGGGCGTGCGTCTGCGCGAAGTGACCGGGGACGACGCGGGCGCCGAGCTTCCACTGTCCATCGTGCGCGACGTCCTCACCCGCCAGCAGCCGAAGGAAATGCGATTTGCCGGAGCCGTTCGAGCCGAGCACCGCGACCCGCTCGCCGTAGAAGACCTCCAGATCGAAGGGTTTCATCAGGCCGCTGAGTTCGAGCCCCGCGCAGGTGACGGCGCGAACCCCGGTCCGGCCGCCGCGCAGGCGCATGGTGATCTTCTGTTCGCGCGGGGGAGCGGCGGGCGCCCCGGCCTCCTCGAATTTACGCAGCCGCGTCTGCGCGGCGTGGTAGCGCGAGGCCATCTCGTCGCTGCGCGCGGCGTACTGGCGCATGTCGGCGACGAGTTTCTTGAGCTGGGCGTGCTTTTCGTCCCACCGGCGGCGGAGTTCCTCGAAGCGTTCGAACCTTTCCGCACGCGCCTGGTGATAGGTGTCGAAGCCGCCGCCGTGCACCCAGACGTCACCACCGGCGGGCCCGGGTTCGACGCTGATGATCTTCTTCGCCGCCCGCGCGAGGAGTTCCCGGTCGTGCGAAACGAACAGCACGGTCTTCTGGGTCTCGCGCAGCCGTTCCTCCAGCCACTGCTTGCCGGGGACGTCGAGGTAGTTGTCCGGCTCGTCGAGCAGGAGGACGCCGGCCCCGCCGAGGAGCAGCGCCTCCAGCACCAGCCGTTTCTGTTCGCCGCCGGACAGCGTGCGCACTTCGCGCCAGCGCGCCTTCTCGTACGGTAGGTTCAGTGCCGCCGTCGTGCACTTGTCCCACACGACTTCGGCTTCGTAGCCGCGTGCGTCGCCCCAGTCGCCGAGCGCCTGTGCGTACGCCATCTGGTTCGCCTCGTCGTCGCGTTCCATCAAGGCGAGTTCGGTCTCGTCGACGGCACGCGCGGCGGCGCGGAGCGCGTCCGGCGACACCGAGACGAGCAGATCCCGCACGGTCCGTTCGTCGCGCACCGACCCGACGAACTGGGGCATCACCCCGAGCCCGCCGCTGATGGTCACGGAGCCCGCGCTGGGGGAGAGTTCCCCCGAGATCAACCGCAGCAACGTCGTCTTGCCCGCCCCGTTGGCGCCGACGAGCGCGCAGACACCGCCCTCCCCGACCCGGAACGAGACATCGTCGAGAAGCAGCCGTCCGTCGGGCAGGTGGTACTCGACGTGCGCGACCTCCACATGACCCATGGCGACAGACTGCCCGTGCGCTCGGAAATCACGCAACGCAATATCTCCGGTAATGTCGGTGACGTGGAGCGAACCTACTTCGGCGTGCGGCTCAAGCTGATGCTTGCGCTGTTCCTGCCCGAGTTGTTCGTCGTGCTCCCGGTCGTCGGCGGGATCAACCCGCTGAGCCTGGCCACCGCGCTGACGGCGTCGGTGGCGGTCGCCAACCCGCTCGGGCTGGCCGCCGCCCTGACCGCGTCCCTCGCCGCCGTCCTGCTCGCGCTCGCGGTGCATTTCCGCCTGGAACCGGCGGCCGCCGCGATGCGGGTGCGTGCCATCAGCCTGCGCGAACGCGCGCAGCTGTTCCTGAGCCTGCGCGACCCCGACGCGCGCGGCCGCGTCCGGCCAAGGGCTCCGTCACCGGGCATCGCGACTGCCTGACCTTTCTCGTTCGAAGGTGAGGCAGTCACTCCTGCCCGCATACCTTCGACCGACGGAGTGACCTGGTCATGTTCGATGTCTTCCTGTACCCCGTTTCCGCCATTCTCTGGTTCTGGCACAAGGTCTTCGGTGCCGTGTCGAGCCCCGACTCGGGCATCGCCTGGGTGCTGGCCATCGTGTTCCTCGTCTTCACCCTGCGCCTCCTGCTGGTCAAACCCGCGCTCAGCGCGTTGCGCGCGGGTCGCCGTATACAGGCGCTCGCCCCGGAGATGCGGCGGATCAAGGAGAAGTACGGCAAAGACCGCCAGCGGATGGCGAAAGAAATCCAAAAACTGCACGCCGAAACCGGCTCCAACCCGCTGGGCGGCTGTCTGCCGGCGCTGATCCAGCTTCCGGTGTTCCTGTCGCTGTACTGGGTCCTGCGCGATTTCACCCCGGGAGCCGTTTCGAACCACGTTTTCGACCACGCCGGTGTGCGGTCGTTCTTGAACGCCGACCTGTTCGGCGCGAAGCTCGGCAACTGGCTTTCGCAACCCGCGGCGGAACTGGCCGCGTTCGGCACGGACCACGTCCACATGATCGCCGTCGGGGTGCCGCTGATGCTGATCGCGAGCCTGGCCACGTTCTTGTCGATGCGGTCGGGACTCGCGCGGCAGGCCTCTCCCGAGTCGGCCGGGATCACCAGGCTGATGATGTACCTGGCGCCGGTCGGCATGCTGGTGTCGGGGGCGTTCTTCCCGGTGCCGATCGGGGTGCTGCTGTACTTCCTGGCCACCAACGTGTGGACACTGGGGCAGCAGCACTTCCTCACCAAGGTCGTCGACCGGGAGGAGGCAGGCCGCTGACCGGCCGGGACCGGTCCCATCCGAAGGCTTTACGCTCTGCCGGATGAAGAGCCAGACGGCGATGCGCCTTCGAGTGACCGTGGCGCTGGCCGTCGGCTGCCTGCTCGCGGGCTGCGGTTCGAACCCGCCGGAACCCGCGCCCGCACCGCCGCCGGCACCCCCTTCGCCGACCGGCCCGGATCCCGCGCTGGTCTCCTGGGCGGGCGGATACTGCGGCGCGGTCAAGGACATGCGGTTCATCGTCTACACCATGGTCAAGGGATACGACATCAAGACGGAGGCGGATCTGCCCAAGGCGGCGGACTCGCTGAAGAAGCTGGACACCGCGCTGACCACGGCGATATCAGGGCTGGAGAAGCTCCCACAGGTCGCCCCGCCGGCTCAGGACGCCACCAAGCTGGCCGCCGGCGAGCTGGCGTTCTACCGGAAGCTCCACGGGGACGTGACCAAGTCCCGCACGTTGCTGCCGCGAGGCGGGGTCGAATACGCCAAGGCGTCCCTCGACGTGATCGGGATCGACCTGGTCACACATGTGCCCGGGATCAAGTCCGGCGACGTGCCGGGGCTCGATCAGGCGATGAAGGCCGAGAAAACCTGCGAACTTGTCGGCTAGATCACGCGAACCAGGGCCAAGAACTGTTCGGTACCGGCGTGTCGGGCAAAGCCCGATGGGGAATCATCGCGCTCGCCCGGGAACTGTTCCCGGGCGGGTGGGTGTTCCCGGCGCCGTCCGGCGCCGGGAACGCGTTCGCAGATGACGTCCGGTGACCGACACGGGATCCTCGGCCAACGCCGATGGCGTGCCTTCGAACACCACCGTCCCGCCTTCGGCACCCGCGCCCGGCCCGATGTCGATGACATGGTCGGCGTGCGCGATCACCCGCTGGTCGTGTTCGATCAGCACGAGGGTCGCGCCGCCGTCGACGAGTTCGTCGAAGAGCGCGAGCAACCGGTCGACGTCGCTGCCGTGCAGCCCGGCCGTGGGTTCGTCGAGGATCAGGCGCAGTTCGTGCGCGGGGCCGGCGTCGGCGAGGTGCCGGGCGAGCAGCAGCCGTTGCCTTTCCCCGCCCGACAAGGTGTCGAGGCTCTGCCCGATCGTCAGGTAGCCGAGCCCGACCCGGTGCAGCCAGCGCGACCGTCGCCCGATGGGAGAGCGTTCACCGAACAGGGCGGCGGCGTCCGCCGGGTTCATCGCCAGTACGTCGGCGATGGTCCGGCCGTGCAGGCGCGCGGCGAGCGCGTCCGGGTTGAACCGGGTGCCGCCGCAGGCGTCACAAGCGGTCTGGACGTCGTCGAGGAACGCCAGGTCGGTGATGATGACGCCCTTTCCCTTGCAGACCGGGCACGCCCCGCGGCCGTTGGCGCTGAACCACGACGGATGTTTTCCGGTGGCCTTCCCGAAGGTTTCGCGGATGGGTTCGGCGATGCCGAGCACCGTGGCGGGTGTCGACCGGATGCCACCGCGCAGCGGCGCCTGTTCGACGACGACGAAATCGGGATGCCGCCGGGGAAGTTCGCCGGCGATCAGGGTGCTCTTGCCGGAGCCGGCGACTCCCGAGACGACGGTCAGGACGCCGAGCGGAACGTCGACGGTGACGTCGCGGAGGTTGTGGCTGGTGGCGCCGGAGATGGTCACGGCGCCTCGCGCGACGCGGGTCCGCTCCCGGAAGCGAAGCGGGGCACCGAGGAGCCGCCCGGTCTCGGTGCCGGCCGTGACGAGTTCGCCGGGGGCGCCCTCGAACTGGATGCGCCCGCCGCCTTCACCGCCGGCGGGGCCGAGATCGATGACGTGGTCGGCGGCCGCGATGACCGCGGGATGGTGTTCGACGACCAGGATCGTGTTGTGCGCGTCGCGGAGCCTGGCCAGCAGTTCGAGAAGGCGGTGCACGTCGTGTGGATGCAGGCCGGTGCTGGGCTCGTCGAACACGTAGCAGACGTCGCTGAGCGCGCTCCCGAGATGGCGGACGATCTTGACGCGCTGCGCTTCGCCGCCCGACAACGTCCTCGACTCCCGGGACAGGCTGAGGTAGCCGAGTCCGACGGAATCCAGCGCGTCGAGGCGTTCGCGGATCGCCTGCGACAGCGGCGCGACCGACGGATCGCGCACGGCCGAAACGACGTCGCGCAGCTCGCCGACCGGCATGGCGGACCAGTCGGCGATGGATCGCCCGTCGATCAGGCTTCCGCGTGCCGCCTCGGAAAGGCGGGTTCCCGCGCACTCCGGGCAGACGCCGCGGGTGACGACTCCGGCGAGCCCCTCCTGTTCCTCGGCCGTGAGCCGCGACGGCGTCTTGCGCAGGTACGAATCCCGCAGGCGCGGGACGATGCCGTCGAAGAGGCCGTGCTTGGGGTAATCGGGGCCGGGGTCGTCGAGGGGGAGTGCTTCGGCGTGCAGCAGCGTCTCGACCTTCGCCGACGGCAACCGTCCCAACGGGACATCGGGGTCGACCAGCCCGGAATGCACGAGCCGTTTCCAGCGGTAGGTCCCGGGGGCGAACGTCGGGAACCGCACCGCGCCTTCGCGCAGGCTTCGCGAACGGTCGAGCAGCCGGTCGAGGTCGATGTCGTCGACCGAGCCGAGCCCTTCGCAACGCGGGCACATCCCGGCCGGGTCGTTGAACGAGTAGGCGGGCGAGAACCCGGCGCCCGGCTTTCCGAGGCGGGAGAACAGCAGGCGCAGCAGCGGCGCGATGTCGCTCGCCGTGCCCACGGTGGATCGCGCGTTGCCGGTGAACCGCCGCTGATCGACGATCGTGGTGAAGACCAGTCCGTCGATCCGGTCGACGTCGGCGGGCGGATGCTGGGGAAGCCGGTTCCGGACGAAGGCGGGATAGGTGCCGGTGACCAGGCGCTCGGCTTCGGCCGCGATGGTGTCGAACGCGAGCGACGACTTCCCGGACCCCGACACGCCGGTGAACACCGTCAGCCGGTGCTTCGGTACCCGGACCGAGATGTCGCGGAGGTTGTGCGTGCGGGCTCCTTCCACGGTGATCCACCGGCCACGGTCAGCTTGAACTTTCGCCATGAACCGAGGCTACGATGAGATGTGGCCGGATTACGGCCACAACTATAGGGAGGCGTCGTGACGGCACCACGGGAACGGATGCTGCGGCTGTTGTCGCTCCTGCAGTCCGGCCGGGCGTGGCCCGCCGCCGAACTCGCGACGGCCATGGAAGTCCCGCCGCGCACCCTGCGCCGGGACATCGACCACCTTCGCGGGCTGGGCTATCCCGTCGAGAGCAGCCGCGGTCCGGGAGGCCACTACCGGCTGGTCGCGGGTACCGCGTTGCCGCCGCTGATGCTGGAACACGACGAGGCGATCGCCACCGTGCTCGGCCTGCGGCTCGCCGCGGCGGGCGGGACCGGCGTGGACCTGACCGCCGAATCGGCCGACCGCGCCGCCGCGAAACTCCGGCGTGTCCTGCCGCCGGCACTGCGGCGGCGGACCGACGAAATGCTCGCCGCGGTCGAGTTCGGGACCGGTGAACAGCCGCGGGTCGCCCAAGGCGTCCTGAACGTCCTGGCCGCGGCGATCGCGGCTCGCCGGTGCCTCGAGTTCGCGTACACGGGAAAGGACGGATCGTCGTCACGGACGGTCGAGCCGATGCGGCTCGTCCAGCTCGGCACGCGGTGGTACCTCTACGCCTGGGACCTCGGCAGACGGGATTGGCGGAGCTTCCGGCTCGACCGGATCGGCGCGCCGTCGATGACCGAGGTGGTGTTCGAGCCGCGCGCGCTCCCCGTCGAGGATGTCGCCGCGCATCTTCAGGAACGCTTTCACAGCCCGAAATCCGTCCGGATCACGCTGACCCTGGAGGTCGGCGCGGCCGAGGCCGCCGCCCGGCTTCACCGGGTCGACGGGAGTTTCGAGGCTCTTGGGGACGACAGGTGCCGGTATGTCGCGTACGTCGATTCCTTCGAGTGGCTGGCGGTCGTCCTGACGCTGACCGACATCGGGTTCACGGTGGAGGAACCGGCGGAATTCGGCGAGTACCTCGCGCGGACGGGGGAGCGGCTGCTGCGGGGCGCCACCCGATAGGCCCTGCTGTTGTCAGTCCGAGCTCGAGTCCGTGAAGGCCTCCTTGAGGGACTCTGGGTCCCTCAAGGAGGCCTTCACGGAACGAGGGCCCGACACGTGCGCCCCACGCGCACCAGGAGTCACACCGACTGCGCGTGAAGGCCCCCTTCACTGCGTCTAGCGCAGTGAAGGGGGCCTTCACGTACTTACCGCTCGCCACTCAAGAGGGCTGAGGCCACTGCTGCCCCCGCGTCCAGGAGTCCAGCACCATCAGCGTCTTCGTACCGGTCACCTGGTGATGCCGCCGGATCTCGTCGATGGTGCGCTGCAGGTGGCCCATGTCCCGCACCCGCAGCCACACGAGCGCGTCCGGGTCGCCCGCGATGGTGAACACCGCCTGGGCCTCGGGCATCCGGGTGGTGGTGCGGACGATCTCGCCGACCTTGGTGGTCCCGGTGAACCGCAGTTCGGTGAACGCCTCGATGCCCCAGCCGAGTTTGGCGTGGTCGATCTGGACGGTGTAGCCGACGATGACGCCGTTCTCCTGCATGCGGTCGATCCGGCGTTTGACCGCCGCGGTGGACAGCGTGACACGGGCCCCGATGTCGCCAAGGGTGCGCCGCGCGTCCTCGCGCAGCAGTTCGAGGATCTCGCGATCGGTCTCGTCGATGAGCTGGTCCGCCATGAGCCAGGATGGTACGCAGACGCAACGGATATCGGCCAGCGGTGGAGATGGGCCGGATTTTTTGCGTGCCAGGTGCCAATAGACTGCCGCCTGTTGCGACGGCCCGCGCGGTCGGGTCTCCTGTCGTGACGTCACGCGGGGGTGCCGAAGGAGGCAGGTCTGGTGGAGCAGTTCACGTTGGAGGACCGGTATCTGCGGGAGGACGGCACCGTCTACCTCAGCGGCGTCCAGGCCCTGGTCCGGATGCTGTTCGACCGGGTGCGGCACGATCGCGCCGCCGGGGCGGCCCCCGCCGTGTTCGTCTCCGGCTACGAGGGTTCGCCGCTGGCAGGCTACGACCTCGAGCTCGGCCGCCGCTCCCACCTGCTCGAGAAGCACGACGTCGTGCACCGTCCCGGCCTGAACGAGGAGCTCGCCGCGACCGCGGTCATGGGCAGCCAGCTCACCGCGTCGGTCGGCTCGTCGCGCGGCGGGGTCACCGGGTTCTGGTACGGCAAGGCACCCGGCCTCGACCGCGCGACCGACGCGCTGCGGCACGCCAATCTCGCGGGTACCGACCCGGCTGGCGGCGCGGTGGCGCTGGTCGGCGACGATCCGAACGCCAAGTCTTCGTCGGTGCCGTGCGCCTCCGAGCTCGCGCTGGCCGATCTGGCCATGCCGGTGTTCTTCCCGTCCGACTCCCAGGACGTGCTGGACTTCGGGCTGCACGCCGTGGAGCTGTCCAGGGCGAGCGGACTGTGGTCGTCGATGAAACTCGTGGCGAACGTCGCCGACGCCGCGAGCACCGCGCAGGTCCGGCCGACCTGGACGGCGCCGGAGCTGGCGCTGCCCGAGTACCGGCACAAGCCCAGCACCCGGCTGCTCGGCACCACGTTGATGGCGCTCGAACGAAGCCTGTACACCGAACGCCTGCCGCTGGCCGTCGAGTACGTGCGCGCGAGCGGGGTCAACAGGATCGTCCAGGAAGGGCAGGCGGACCGCGTCGGCATCGTCACCGCCGGAAAGTCCTATTTGGACTTGATGCAGGCGCTGCGGTTGCTCGGCCTGGACACCGAAGCGTTGTCCCGGCACGGGATCCGGATCCTCAAGCTCGGTGTGATCCACCCGCTCGAACCGTCGATCGTCCGCCGGTTCGCCGACGGCCTCGCCGAGATCGTCGTGGTGGAGGAAAAGCGTTCCTTCGTCGAATCGGCGGTCAAAGAAATCTTGTACGGCACCGCCGGCGCGCCGCCGGTGTACGGCAAGACCGGCCCGGACGGCCGCACCCTGTGCACCGAACTCGGCGAGCTCGACCCGGACGCCATCGCGAGGGTGCTGGCCGCCCGGCTGGGCGAGCACCACGAGATCCCGTCGGTGACCGCGTGGCGGCAGCGGCGCCGCCGCGAGCGCATCTCCGTACCGTTGCTGACCAGGACGCCGTATTTCTGTTCCGGCTGCCCGCACAACTCGTCGACCAAGGTGCCCGAGGGCACGGTGGTCGGCGGCGGTATCGGCTGCCACGCCATGGCGTTGTTCATGGAATCGGAACAGGTCGGGGACGTGGTCGGCCTGACCCAGATGGGCGGCGAGGGCGCCCAGTGGCTCGGGATGGAGCCGTTCGTCGACGCCTCGCATTTCGTGCAGAACATCGGTGACGGCACGTTCACCCATTCCGGCAGCCTCGCGGTGCGGGCGGCGGTGGCCGCCGGGGTGAACATCACCTACAAGATCCTCTACAACGCGACGGTCGCGATGACCGGCGGGCAGGACGCCGTCGGCGGCCTGTCGGTGGACCGGCTGGCGTCACTGCTCCTGGTCGAAGGCGTCGCGAAGGTGGTCATCACCAGTGACGAGCCGAAACGGCTCCGCGGGGTCCGGATGCCGGACGGCGTCGAGGTCCGGCACCGCGACGAACTGCTGAGCACCCAAGAGGAACTGGCCCGCGTTCCCGGGGTGACCGTGCTCATCCACGACCAGGAATGCGCCGCCGAGAAGCGCCGCAAACGCCGTCGCGGCAAGCTGGAGACTCCGGCCACGAAGGTCGTGATCAACGAGCGGGTGTGCGAGGGCTGTGGCGACTGCGGCGAGAAGTCGAACTGCCTGTCCGTGCAGCCGGTGAGCACCGAATTCGGCCGCAAGACCGCGATCCACCAGTCGTCGTGCAACGTGGACTACTCCTGCCTGGCGGGGGATTGCCCCTCGTTCATGACCGTGGTGCCCACCGGCCGCAAACACCGGCGGAAGGCCGGGGAGATCACCGCGGCCGAACTGCCCGCCCCCGAGACCTCCGGCACCGACTTCACCGTGCGCATCACCGGCGTCGGCGGGACCGGCGTGGTCACCGTCGCGCAGATCCTCGCCACGGCGGCCGTGCTCGAAGGAAAACAGGTCCGGACACTGGACCAGACCGGGCTCGCGCAGAAGGGTGGCGCCGTCGTCTCGGATCTGAAGATCACCACCGAGCCGACGCCGCAGGCCCCGAAACTCGCGGCCGGGGAGTGCGATCTCTACCTGGCCTGCGACGTCCTCGTCGGCGCGGATCCCGCGTATCTGACGGTGACGGATCCCGGCAGGACCACGGCCGTGGTCTCCACGACCGAGGTGCCGACCGGCCGGATGGTCGTGGACACCACGGTGTCCTTCCCCGATGCCGCCGCCGTGCGCGGGGCGATCTCGGACAACGCGGCGCGGACGGTGGCGCTCGACGCGCGGGAGCTGGCGGAGATCCTGTTCGACGACGACCAGTTCGCCAACATCCTCCAGCTCGGCGCGGCGCACCAGACCGGCGCCATCCCGCTGGACGCGGCCAGCGTGGAACGCGCGATCGAACTCAACGGGGTCGCCGTCGCGGGCAACCTCCAGGCGTTCCGGCGCGGCAGGCAACTCGTCGCCGATCCCGGCGCGCTGCACGCCGTGGTCGCCCCGCCCGCCGTCGCCGCGAGCCCCACTCCGTCGGCGGGCGCCCTGCGTGCCCGCGCGCTCGTGCACGCCGAGCCGGGCTCGGAACTCGCGCGCCTGCTGGACATCCGCGTTCCCGAACTCGTCCGGTACCAGAACGTTCGCTACGCGAGGGAATACGCCGAGTTCGTCGAGCGTGTCCGGGTGCTGGAAGGGGATTCGACCGCCATCACCGAAGCGGTGGCGCGGAATCTGCACAAACTGATGGCCTACAAGGACGAATACGAGGTCGCGCGGCTTTCGCTCGATCCCGCCGTACTCGCCGGGATCGAGGCGGAGTTCGGCGTCGGGAGCCGGTACGCCTACCGGCTGCACCCACCCTTCCTGCGCGCGATGGGTATGAAGCGGAAGATCGCGCTGGGCCCTAAGTTCCGTCCGGTGTTCGTCGCGTTGCGCGCCGCGCGGAAGCTGCGCGGCACCCGCTGGGACCCGTTCGGCAAGGCACACGTCCGGAAGGTGGAGCGGGAACTCGTGGGGCAGTACCGGGAGACGATCCTCGCCGCTTTCGGCACCGAGGACGCCGATCGCGGCAGGCTCCTGGCCTTGGCCGAGCTGCCCGACCTGGTTCGCGGCTACGAGGAGGTCAAACTGGCGAACGTCGAGGCCTACCGCCGCGAGCGGTCGGCGCTCCTGGCCGATCTCGTCCAGGCGGACCGGCTCGGCGCGAACACCTGACGCGTCAGTTCGCGTACTCCGGCAGCCGATCCAGCACGGACGCGGGATCCGGCATGGTGGCGACCCACGCGGCCAGGGATGCGGCCGAAGCGCGGTAGGCGGGGTCGCCGAGCACCGTGCGGACCGCGTCGCGGATCCCGGCCCGGGTGGGGGAGCCCGGATCGGCGAGCACGCCGGCGCCCGCGGCGTCGACCTGGGCGGCCATGTCGAACTGATCGGTGGCCAGCGGCGAGACCACCATCGGCACCCCGTGCGCGAGCGCGCCGAGCACGGTGCCCGCCCCCGCGTGACAGACGACCGCGTCGACGTACGGAAGTATTCGTTGCTGCGGAAGGAAGTTCTCGACGCGCACGCCATCGGGCAGCGCTCCGAACCGTTTCCGGTCGCCGTCGCGGCCGATGGTCGCGACGACGTTGACCCGCTCGTCGTGCAACGCGGAGATCATGGTCTCCAGCACGCCCGGACGGGTGTTGTGCGACGTTCCCGCCGTGACGTAGACGGTCTTGTCGTAAGGCAGCCCATCGAGTACCTCGGGGCGGCGGCCGTCCGCTGGAAGGACCCCCTCGGGGCGCAGCGGCTGGCGGATCGGGTGATCCCAGGTGATTCCCGGTGGCCGCAAGGGTTCCGGCCAGATGTCCAGATACGGGACGGTGTCGTGCGCGGGGAACCGGTCGAGACCGAACCGGCCGACGATCGGGTCGAGCGCCCGCCAGCCGCCCGCCATGATCGAGGCGGGTTTCGGTGCGCCGATCCCGTGCACCACGTAGGGCAGACCGGCGATGGCCGCCGCGGCGGGGGCGGCGAACTCGGCGGCGCCCGCGATCACCAGATCCGGTCGCCGCTCCCGGACACACGCCAGCATCCCGTCCACCCGCGTCCCGGCCCCGGTCTCGGCCATCACGCTGACGACGTACGCCAGCTTCTCGTCCGGCGACATCCCGGCGAGCTCGGCGGGCGAGTACCTGCTCCAGGCCCGGCGGGCGGCCGCCTCGTCGCCCCGTCCGTCCACACCGATCGTCGGCACCCCGTGCGCGCGCGAGTGCTCGACGGCGTTCTCCCCGGTCGCGAACACGACGTCGTGGCCCCGCTCCCGCGCCGCCACGGCCAGCGGCAGCAAGGGGGCGATATGGCTGTAACCCGCTCCGGCGGAGAAGAAGAGACGCATCGCCGAAGGATACTGCCGAACGTACCAATGCCGCGGCCCGATTGTATTTCCTGACGGCTTTTTCCGGATCGTCCGCGTTTCTTGTGTCAAAAATGTGCCGGGTTTCGGCGACAGGCCTGCGCGACCGCCAAATTTGGCTTCTGTCAAGAGGTTCCGCGTCCCGGTGGGCTCCGGTCGGCTGTTCGTGTGGAAGGTGCGCGATTCGTGAGGCGAGTGCATTAGTGTCGCTGCGGGGTCCGCGCATCCACTGCTCGGGATTGGGGAGTCATCGTGAAGAGGAATCGTGTGCCGGTCGCGCGAAGACGAATGTTCACTCTGGTGGCGGCGCTCGCCGTGGCCACCGGCGCGGTGACGGGGACCGCGCGGGCCACCACGACGGGGCCGGTGGATCTCGGCACGCTGCCGGGGGACGACGAGAGCACGGTCCTCGCGGTCAACGAGGCGGGGGAGATGGTGGGCCTGTCGCTCGTGGGCCCGACACCGAAGCGCAGCCATCCGGTCCGCTGGGACGCCGACGGCCAGATCATGGCGCTGCCCACGCCGGGAGGCACCGAGGGGCAGGTACGCGACATCAACAGCCTCGGGGTGTCCGCGGGGTACGTCCTGACCGCGACCACCGCCGTACCCGCTCGCTGGGACGCCGCCGGTCAGGCGACCTTGCTGCAGCTTCCGCCCGGTTATCACAACGCCACCGCGTGGGCGATCAGCGACACCGGCGTCGTCGTCGGGGCCTGGCTGACACCGGCCGAGCAGTACCACGGGTTCCGCTGGGATCCCGATGGCACGGCCACCGACCTGGGCACGTTGCCCGGCGAGACCTGGAGCATGGCCGACGGCATCTCCGGCGACGGCACCATCGTCGTCGGCAGCGCCGTCCGCTCCGCGGCGAACCAGGCCGTGCGGTGGGTGAACGGCGGGCCGATCACCGAGCTGGCGCCGCAGGGCGTGAGCAGCGGTGCGAGCCGGATCAACAAGGGCGGTGTGGCCGCCGGAACCTTGCGGGAGACCGGTAGCGGACCCCCGATCCCGGCGAAATGGGACCGGGACGGCGTGATCGATCCCCTGGACTGGCCGAGCCCGCACTCGGTGTGGATCTACGGGATCGGCTCCACCGGTTACGTGGTCGGCAGCGGCTACCTCAACCCGCCGCGCCGATCGGCCCTGCTCTGGGACCTCGACGGCGGCGTCATCGCACTGCCCGACGACGGTCTCGGTGCCGATGCCGAAGCTGTCGATTCGCAGGGCACGGTGGCGGGTACTTTCCGGAACCAGGCGACGGTCTGGTTCCGGGACGGGGAACGCAGGCAGCTCGGCACGCTGCCGGGCGGTACCCGCAGCCGGGGCTACCGGATCACGGACAACGGCCGTGTCGTCGGAACCGCCTCGAACGCGGCCGGGAAGTCGCACGCGGTGTACTGGACCCTCGACTAGGGGCAGGTCTGCGTCGCGAAAGCCACTTTCGAGACGTCAGATGTCCCGAAAGTGGCTTTCGCGACACCGGATATCGGCAGCTCCGCCGGTCAGCCGAGGTGGACGATCGTGGTCCGTTCTCCGTCGGTCACCGCGAAGCGTCGCCGGATTTCGTCGACGGCGACGCGTCTGGGCCCCGAGAAGAACCTGTCCCATACGATCGGGCCTTCCGCGTGACCGGTCGGGAGATCGGGCCAGGCGGCGATCAGGTCTCCGGTGGCCCCGTCGTAGAGACGCGGATGGTCGTACAGGGCAAGGAAATCGCCGGCGAAGGGAACGACGTCGCCCGCGGGCTGGTCCAGCTGACTACGCCAGGCGAACGACCGGTCTGCGAGTGACCACCGGGCCAGCATGGTGGGGCCGAGGTCGTCGGGGCCGTCCGGGTCGTTTTCCTCCGTGGACGTGCTGATCACGATGTCTTCGCCGACGAAGCAAGCGCCCGAGACCTCGGCTTGAATGAGACCGATCTGGTTGAACACGTCTCCCACCGAGTCGAGCGTCGTGGGGTCGGCCAGCGCCGTCTCCAGGTCGTAGACCGCCAAGCTGTACCACGGATGCCAGACCCAGCCGGCACTGAGCAAGTACTTGCCGTCCGGCGAGACGGCCAAGCGCGAATGGAAGAAGTCGCTCGGCTCACGCTCGGATCCGCCGGTGAGACGCTCGCCGGTAGCGGCGACTTCGACTTCGAGCCGGTTGTACTCGTCGGGACAGTGGATCAAACCCGTCCTGCCGTCAGGAAGGGTGCACAACACCAGCGGATAGCGGTAGGCATCGGCCTTGTAACCGCTGCGGGTGAGCTCGCGGATCGGACGGCCGTCCGGCGAGAGCATCAGCCCGGTCGTGCCGGTATCGGTCATCAGCGCGATCAGGTCGCGGCGGGGAGAGATCGCCACCGTGTCGAAGGTTTCGCAGTACTCGCCGAACAACGTCGAATCCGGTGACACGTGGTGGAGTGTTTCTCCGATCCAGACCAGCGCCTTCGTACCCGCGACAGCGGTGACCTCGCGTCGAATTTCTCGCACGGACTTCAGACTGCCCGACTCCGCGCCGGAAGTCCGCCGAATATCCACTGGACGGCACGACGAGACTCGGTGTGTGGATTCCCGTCGAGCGATGAGCACTCCGGACCTGGGCCCGATGCCGCGGCGGATCGCCGTGGACGCGCCGCAGGTGCGCGCGCTGCTGGACGAGCAGTTCCCGGAGTGGGCCGGTCTCCCGGTCCGGCCGGTGGCCGAATCCGGATGGGACAACAGGACTTTCCGGATCGGCGACGACATGCTGGCGCGGCTGCCGAGCGCCGCCGAGTACGCGTTGGCGGTGGACAAGGAACAGTGCTGGCTCCCGCTGCTCGCTCCCCGGCTGCCGTTGCCCGTCCCGATTCCGCTGGCGAAGGGGCGGCCTGGCGCGGGTTACCCCTTCGAGTGGTCGGTCTACCGATGGCTCGCCGGGGAACCCGCGACCGCCGCCCGGATCACCGACCCGGTCCGGTTCGCCGTCGACCTCGCCGGTTTCCTGGCGGTGCTGCGGACCATCGACACCACGGGCGGCCCGCGGCCGGGCAAGCACAACTGGTTCCGGGGCGCCGGTCTGCGCACCTACGACGCGCAGACCGAGCGCGCGCTCGCGGCGCTGGACGGCGACATCGACACCGGTCCGGCCCGCGAGATCTGGAAGGCCGCACTCGACAGCCCGTGGGACGGAACGGACCGTTGGTTCCACGGCGACATCGCGCCGGGGAATCTCCTGCTCGACGGCGGGGAACTGGCGGCCGTCATCGATTTCGGCACCTGTGGCGTCGGCGATCCGTCCTGTGACCTGGCGGTCGCGTGGACGTCGCTGACCGCCGACGGCAGGCAAGCGTTCCGTGAGCGGCTTACGGTCGACGATTCCGAATGGGAGCGTGGACGTGGGTGGGCGCTGTGGAAGGCCTTGATCACTTGCGCTCGGACGCGGGGCCGCGTCGACGAGGAAGCGGTGAACGCACGCCGCGTCCTGGCGGGGATCCTGGCAGGTCCTTCCGGCGCCCGCTGAGCCTGACCTGATCGCGGCCCTGTTGGCCAGTAACCACCCCCACGGGGGTGGCGGCGGACGTTTTGGGGGCGTGGCTGACAGATTCGCGAACGGTGAATCGGCCGCGTATGACAAAGACGAAGAATGGTCGCGCGGCCGCTGTGATTTTGCTTGCCTGCCGAGGCTCGCGGGTGTGTTAATTCCCTGTGGCATACCCGTAAATGTGCGCACGCGCCCGCTGGGAAGAGCCCGCGAAAGCGGGCATTAATCGTTTGTCCGATGGTTTCGGCGGGTGTGGTCTATGTGTTGGAGAGGGACCTGTGAAACACAGAAGACGTAGTCGAAGACTGGCTGGGGGCATCGCCGTCGTGAGCACGGCGGCCTTGGTGGCTTTGGGTCTCACGATCGGCTCGGGCACCAGTGCCGCCGCTCCGGGTGAGCTCACGCAGAATTACTCGTGCCCGTTCCCGTTGATCGGTGATCAGAACGTCTCGGTCACCATCAAGACCACGCAACCTTCGACGATCGAGACCGGGAAACTTACTCCCGCCATCGAGATCACCGCCGTGTCCAACGCGGGCAAGACGGCGACGGAAGGCCTTCGGCTCGTCGGTGCCGAGTCCATCAAGGGCACCGCGAAGGCGACCTCCACCGTGACGATGCCCGGCAGCCAGGGCACGATGACCGTGAAGGTCGACTCCGATGTGCCGAAGCAGCCCATCCCGGCGGCGGGCAACGACCTGGTCGTGAACGCCACGGGCAGCGCGCCGGCGCTGAGGTTCGATCAGCCGGGCACCGCGACGCTCGCGGTGAAAAACCTGCAGCTGGTGATGACTCCGCTCAAGGCCGATGGCACCGAGACCGGTCTCGGCACCTTCACCTCGGACTGCACGCTGGCGGAGGGGGCCGAGACCGTCCTGCAGACCTACACGGTGACGGGTTCGCCGGTCACCCCGGAAGCCGTTGTGGGCACCGGGAACCGCCCGCCGCTGAAGCAGGTCTACAGCTGCCCGTTCCCGTTGATCGGCAACCAGGACGTCACGGTCGACATCAACGCGACGTTGCCCGATTCGATCCCGGTCGGTCAGTTCACCCCCAAGATAGACATCAAGGCCGTCTCCAACGCGGGCTCGACCGCGACCGAAGGGCTCCGGCTCGTCGGCGCCGAGACCATCAAGGGATCGGCGCTGGCCACCTCGCTGGTCTCCAGCCCGCAGGGGCATCTCGCCGTCGGCGTGCCGACCGCGGTTCCGCAGCAACCCATCCCGCCCAAGGGCAACGACCTCGTGATCAACGCGACCGGTTCCGCCCCGTCGCTGCGGTTCGACCAGCCGGGGACGGCGACGCTGTCGGTGCACGATCTGGTGCTGACCATGACGCCGTTGACGGCTTCCGGCGCGGAGACCGGCCTCGGTACGTTCGTCGCGGACTGCACTCCCGCGAGTGGCCAGGCCAACGTGCTGCACACGTTCACCGTCACCGCGGCGGCGGACACGACCGCGCCGTCGGCTCCCGGCGCCGTGACGGTCGGTGACGTCACCCAGAACAGTGTCGCGCTGTCCTGGGGCGCCGCCACCGACAACGTCGCCGTGACCGGCTACGACGTGTTCAACGGCAGCACTCTGGTGAAGTCGGTGACGGGGACTTCGGCCACTGTGGACGGTCTCACCCCGGACACGGAGTACTCCTTCACCGTCAAGGCGAAGGACGCGGCGGGCAACGTCTCCACGGCCACCGCGCCCGCCACCGCCCGGACCGCGAAGGCCCCGGACACGCAGGCGCCGACGACGCCGGGGAACGTGCACTCGACCGGAACCACCCAAACCAGCGTGACGCTGGCGTGGGACGCGTCGAGTGACAACGTCGGTGTCACCGGCTACGACGTCTTGAAGGGCACCGAGGTCGTCAAGTCGGTCACCGAACCCCAGGCCACGATCGACGGTCTGGCGGCCGATACCGAGTACACGTTCACCGTGGTCGCCAAGGACGCCGCGGGCAACGCGTCGGCGGCGAGTGCCGCTGTCACGGCGCGGACGCAGGCGGCGCCCGACACGCAGGCTCCGGGGGCGCCGGGCAACCCGCGCTCGACCGGAACCTCGGCCTCCAGCGTCGGGCTGGCGTGGGACGCGTCGAGTGACAACGTCGGCGTGACCGGTTACGACGTCTACAACGGCGACACCCTGGTGAAGTCGGTGACCGAAACCAGCGCCACCGTCGACGGTCTCGCCGCCGACACCGAGTACACCTTCACCGTGGTGGCCAAGGACGCGGCCGGGAACAAGTCGGCGCCCAGCGCGCCGGTGACCGCCCGGACCGCGACCGCTCCGGACACCGAAGCGCCCAGCGTTCCGGCCGGTCTCGCCACGGCCGACATCACCCAGTCCAGCGTCGCGCTGTCCTGGACCGCGTCGAGCGACAACGTCGGTGTCGTCGGTTATGACGTCTTCAATGGCGGCACTTTGGTGAAGTCGGTGGCGGGGACTTCGGCCACTGTGGACGGTCTCGCGCCGGACACGGAGTACTCGTTCACCGTGGTGGCGAAGGATGCCGCGGGCAACGTGTCGGCTCCCAGCGCCGCCGCCACTGCGCGGACGCAGGCAGCTCCCGACACGCAGGCTCCCGTTGCACCGGGCAACCCGCGCTCCACCGGGACCACGCAGACCAGCGTGAATCTCGAATGGAACGCGGCGACGGACAACGTCGGTGTCGTCGGTTATGACGTCTTCAATGGCGGCACTTTGGTGAAGTCGGTGACGGGGACTTCGGCCACTGTGGACGGTCTCGCGCCGGACACGGAGTACTCGTTCACCGTCGTCGCCAAGGACGCCGCGGGCAACGCGTCGACCCCGAGTGCGGCCATCACCGTCCGGACGCAGGCCGCGCCCGACACGGTGGCTCCCGCGGCGCCGGGTAACCCGCGCTCCACCGGGAGCACGCAGACCAGCGTGAGCCTCGCGTGGGACGCGGCGACGGACAACGTCGGTGTCACCGGGTACGACGTCTTGAAGGGCACCGAGGTCGTCAAGTCCGTGACCGGGACTTCGGCCACTGTGGACGGTCTCACGGCCGACACGGAGTACACCTTCACCGTGGTCGCCAAGGATGCCGCGGGGAACAAGTCGGCCGCCAGCGCGCCGGTCACGGCGAAGACGAAGCCGAACACGTCCCCGATCGTCAAGTACAGCTACGACCTGGCCGGCAAGACCCAGCTGAAGAAGCTCTCCGGCCCGATCGACCTGCGCGGTGGCATCAACGCCGCGATCAGTCTGGCGAACGGGACCTTCGAGGCCGACCTGACGCTGAACCCGACGAGCGCGAACCTCACGCTCTGGGGCTTCGTCCCGGTCAACGCGAAGATCGAGTTCGCGTCGGCGGGCAAGACCACCGGCACGCTGGCCGACGGCGTGCTCAAGTCGACCTCGGCGGTGACGGTCAAGCTGCCGCGGATCAGCGTCTTCGGCTTCCCGGTCTCGGCGAGCGCGAAGTGCCAGACGAAGACGCCGGCCCAGATCCCGCTCCAGTCGAAGGCGAGCTTCGATCCGCTGGCCGGTGGCAAGCTCACCGGCTCCTACACCCTGCCGCCGCTGCAGGGCTGCGGGTTCCTCAACGACATCATCACCGCCGTCACCTCCGGCCCCGGCAACACGGTGGAGGTGAACCTCAAGCCGCGTCCGGTCGGCTGATCCCGCGCACCACCTGATCCGGCCCCGTCGCACCTCGCGGCGGGGCCGGATCGCTGCGCCGGATTCCGGCGAACAGCAGCGCGGTCGCGACGAGGAGGATCGGCCACGGAGTGAACAGGAGCACCGCGGCGATCAGCAGAGTCCAGATCCCCAGCGCCCAGGCGAGGAACAGAGGCGGGGTGATGCCGCGACGCTCCAGCCAGAGCACGGTCAGGCCAACGAGGACGAGCGGCACGCCGAAGCTGGCCGCGCTGAGCCAGAAGGCGCTGTTCGCGGGACTCATGGCGGCGAGGTCGTCGCGCCATAGTCCTCCGCCGAACCACGTGCCGGCGTGACCGGCGGCCTTCATCACCGTGAGGGCGCCCAAGGTGTGGGCCGTACCGAAGAACGTGATGAGCCAACCCGCCCATTTGATCATGTCAACTCCCCAGGTCTTGTTATACGGTTGCGTATAACGTCAGGCTAGACCGGTTATACGGTGGCGTACAACCAGTGGAGAGGTGAGGTGGGCCACGGCATGGGCGCATTGCGCACACCGCGGGAGAAGTGGGTCGAAGAAGGTCTGCGGGCGCTGGCGGAGGGTGGGGTGGACGCGGTGCGCGTCGAGGCTCTCGCCAAGGCGCTCGGCGTGACCAAGGGCGGGTTCTACGGCTACTTCGCCGACCGCGCGGCTCTGCTGGAGGCGATGCTGGACGCCTGGGAGTACGAAAGCGTCGACGAGGTCCTCGCTCGTGTCGAGCGGGAGGGGTGCGACGCGCGGGACAAGGTCCGGCTGGCCGGCCGGCTGACTTTCTCCGGTGGCCGGTTGCTGCCCATCGATCTGGCCGTTCGTGACTGGGCTCGCCGCGACGACGCCGTGGCCGAACGCCTGCGGCGCGTGGACAACCGGCGCATGCAGCTGGCCCGCGACGGGATCGCCACGTTCTGCGACGACCCCGACGAGATCGAAGCCCGCGCGCTGCTTGCCTTCTGTGCGGCCATCGGCAACCACTTTCTCGCCGCGGACCACCCGGGGCAGACCCGGGTCCAGGTTCTCGCCCGCGCCGCCGACCTCATTCTCGGTGGTCCGCCCAGCGATCCCAGCCGCTTCACCGGACCACCGGCGTAACTGGTCCGGGTTACTCCGATCGGCCCTGCCGGACGCGGCGGTTCAGGTAATAAGTTGCCGCTAACAACAAATCCTGCCGTCGATGAAGCCTGTGGGAAGGACCCTCATGAAGTCACCGAAACGGCGTCGCGCGATAGTCGCGCTGTTGACCGTGCCGGCGCTCCTGGCCGCCACGCCGGTGAGCGCCGCGCCACTGGCGGACGCGCCCGGCGCACCGGGTACCGGAGCGGCCTGGACTACCGGGGGCAAGGAAGGTTTCGGCACCGCCGCCGGTGCCGCGTCGAAGGTGTGGTTCACCCTCGGCCAGGGGATCAGCCACGAGATCTATTACCCGACCGTGGACACCGCCAACGTCCAAGATCTGCAGTACGTGGTGTCCGACGGTGCCGGCTTCACGCAGCTGGAACGCGATCACACCACCAAACGGCTGGAGCTCACCGATCCGCGCTCGCTGAGCTACCGGCAGATCAACACCGCCACCAACGGCCGGTATCGCATCACCAAGACCCACACCGCCGACCCGGCCAGGTCCACCGTGCTGATCCAGACGAGGTTCGAGGTGCTCAGCGGTGGTCCGCTGCAGTTGTACGCGCTGTACAACCCTTCGCTGAACAACAGCGGCATGGGGGACACGGGTGCCACCTCCGGCGGGCAACTGGTCGCTTCGGACGGGCCGGTGTCGAGCGCGCTGGCCGCCTCCACCGGGTTCGTCAAGGCGACCAGCGGCTACAGCGGAACCGCGAGCGACGGTTACGTCGACCTGAGCGGCGACCACGTCCTCGGCGCGCAGTACGACTCGGCCTCGACGCCGGGGAACCTGGTGCAGCTGGCGCAGATTCCCGTGGGAACGGACACGACCTTCACGCTGGCGGTCGGTTTCGGAAGCGATCGCGGTGCCGCGTCGGCGAACGCGTCGGCCTCGCTCGCGGGCGGTTTCGCGGCGGCGGACACCGCGTACCGGTCGGGCTGGAGCGGCTACCTCTCCTCGCTGGCCGCGGTGCCCCGGTCGATCTCGGGTGCCGGGCTGACCACGCAATACAACGTCGCGCTGATGACCCTCAAGGCCCATGAGGACAAGACCTACCCGGGGGCGAACGTCGCCTCGCTCACCAATCCGTGGGGTGAGGCGAAGGACGGGAACGGCACGGGGGACTGCGGATACCACGCCGTCTGGTCTCGCGACCTCTACCAGGTCTCGACCGCGCAGATCGCGGCGGGAGACTCGGCGGCGGCCAACCGCTCGGTCGACTACCTGTTCACCGTGCAGCAGCGCCCGGACGGTTCCTTCCCGCAGAACACCCGGCTCGACGGCACCAACTGCTGGACCAGCCTGCAGATGGACGAGGTCGCCTTCCCGATCGTGCTGGCGTGGCAGCTGAACCGGTTCGACGCGGGAATGTGGGCGAAGGTGAAGAAGTCCGCGGACTTCCTCGTCGCGCGTGGTCCTTCCACCCCGCAGGAACGCTGGGAGGAGAACGGCGGCTACTCGCCGTCCACCATCGCCGCGGAGATCGCCGGCCTGATCTGCGCCGCCGACATCGCGGAACGCAACGGGGACACCACGAGCGCCGCGCGCTATCGCCAGCTCGCCGACCAGTGGCAGGCGCAGGTGAGCGCGTGGACGTTCACCACGTCCGGTCCGCTCGGTGACGGACGGTATTTCCATCGCATCGACGGGAACGGCAATCCGAACGACGGCCAGAACATCTTCCTGCAGAACGGTGGCGGGAACCACGACGAGCGCGCCATCATCGACGCGGGCTTCCTGGACCTCGTGCGCCTCGGCGTGAAGCCGGCGGCCGATCCGGACGTCGCGGCCTCACTGTCCGAAGTGGACTCCACGCTGAAGGTCGACACACCGAACGGCCCGATGTGGTACCGGTACAACCACGACGGCTACGGCGAGACGGCGTCCGGCGGCCCCTACACCGGCGCCGGTGTCGGACGGCTGTGGCCGCTGCTCACCGGTGAACGCGGCGAATACGAACTGGCCAACGGCCGCCCGGCGACAACGCATCTGGCCACCATGGCGGCCTCGGCGAACGCCGGTTTCCTGATCCCGGAACAGGTCTGGGACCGGCCGAGCGCCGCGGGCTTCACCTTCGGCGAAGGCACCGGCGCGGCGACGCCGCTGGCGTGGTCGATGGCGCAGTTCGTCCGGCTGGCGCACTCGATCGACGCCGGCGCCCCGGTCGAGACGCCGTCGGTGGTCAAGCAGCGGTACAGCGCGGCGTGCTCCGGTGTTTCGGCGGAGTTCACGGTGAACGCCACGACTTCGTGGGGCCAGAACATCTTCGTCGTCGGTGACCGTGCGGAACTCGGTGCGTGGAACCCGGCGAACGCCGTCCCGTTGTCGTCCGCGAACTATCCTTTGTGGACGGGGAAGGTCGCGCTGCCGAAGGGTGCCGCGTTCCAGTACAAGTACATTCGCAAGGAGGGCGGGGCCGTGACCTGGGAGTCGGGTGCGAATCGTGTCGGTACCGCTTCGGGTGGCTGCACGTTGGCGCTGAACGACACCTGGCGGTCCTGACGGCTTGCCGGTGTTGCGAAAGCCACTTTCGCAACGTTGAAGGTTGCGAAAGTGGCTTTCGCAACGCCAGGTCCGTGAAGGCCTCCTTGCCTATCCTGAGGGTAGTGAACGAGGCCTTCACTACCCTCAGGGTCGCCGCAGGTGCATCAGCAACCACAGCAACGGCGAAATGCCAGCCAGCCCGGAGATGACCGCTAGCGACTTGCCTTGAGCTTTACGAAGCTCTCGTAGCCTGTTGCCGATCGGTGAGGACATTTCGCATCCCTCATCCGCGGAGTCGCACGCGGAGAACTACCAGACCAGCGTACCCCCGGTTCGTCGTCGACCCGCACTGTCGCTGCCATCAATCGCGCCCAGGCATTGGTGCTTTCGGGTGATCGCGCTGTACCCGGTGTCGAAAAACGGCCCGAAAACCGGCCTTTTGCAGCGAAAGGAGGTGGCAAGGCGTCCGCGTCGCCTGAACGTGAAAGAAGTTCTTGGCCAAACCGTGTCGCAGAAGCGCTGCTTTCTCGGTATTGCCCTGGTGAACAAGGTGTCCGGCGGATGGTGTGGCGCATGGTCGGCGTCGTAACTGTGCCGCTCCATCCGATGGGAAGGCGGCGGCTGAGCCGCTGGCGAGGCCGCTTGAGGGGCCCGGCAGACGGGAGCCCGACCCGCCCCCATTCGAGGGAAAACGAAGTATTCGCCAATGCAATGTCCCAAAACAGCGTTTTTTTGGAGTTAACAGGTGACAGGTTTCCGCGTTAGGAGGTGATCGCCGAAGGCCCATAGCGAGGGGCAACTAATTAGCTCTATTTCGTCTCGCCTGGTTCGTCGCACGGTTCACGAAAGAGGTTGTTTCTCATGTCTGACAGGAAAACTACGCACACGCCGCAGGGCTCGGTTCCGCCCGGCAATGGTTCGCATGGTCGTGGTCGTGGTCGTGGTCGCGGCGGTGCGGATGGGGTGGCGGTTGGTTCGGCGGATGCTTCGGCGTCGGCCCGGCGTTCTATGTCCGCCGCCCCAAATGCCGGGGGTGCTGGTCACGCCTCCCCTGGTACGGCGTGGGTTCGGCGGCCTGGTGAGGGAGGCCGACTGAGTGGGTGTGAGTCATCATCCACCCGGAAAAAGGTGGGGTCCGCGGGGTCGCCGGCGAGGTCGCGGGACGGTCGCCGGCGAGGTCGGCCAGGCCTGGCGAACCCGATCCGGGGATCTGGTTCCGCCTGGTCGAACGCGATCGTCGTCTGTTGTGGCTGCTGGCCGAACACCAGGTCCTGACCACGGGGCAGATCGCGTCGGTGGAGTTCTCATCACGGCGCCGCGCGCAGGATCGTTTGGCGCGGTTGCGGTCGTTGGGTGTGCTGTTCGCGTTCCGTGACTCGTACATGTTCGGCGGGACCAGTGAGGCCCGCTACGCGCTCGGCTACTCCGGGGCGCGGCTGATCGCCGCTGCGCGGGCGGTGACCCCGCCGACCGCGAAAGCACACATGCAACGGCTGGAACGGCTCGCGTTCTTGCCTACCCTCACCCACCAGCTCGGGGTCAACGGGTTCTTCTGCGGACTGGCGGCGCACTCCAACCCCACCCGCACCGGCGGCGGGGTGGGGCGGTTGACGCAGTGGTGGCCGGAACGCCGCTCGGCAGAGTTCTTCTGGACCAACCATGGGACCGACGGGCGTGAAGCGCGGGTACGTCCGGACGGCTACGGCTGCTGGGAGTCCGACGGGCGGGCGGTGCGGTTCTTCCTGGAATACGACACCGGTACCGAGTCATTGCGGGTGCTGGCCCACAAGATAACCGCCTACAGCGCGTTCTATACCGATCGGTTCGGGGTGCTGCTGTTCTCCCTGCACTCCGTGCGGCGAGAACAGGAGTTCCGGGCCGGGCTGGTGAAATTCCTCGGTGGACACGATCCGGGCGTGGTGATCGCGACGACCGCGCGGGACCTGCCGGGCGCCGACGATCCGTCCGGACAGGTGTGGGGGTTGTGGTCGGGCCGTGACCACGGCCCGCTCACCCGGCTCACTCTGGCGAACCTGCCTGAACGGGGGCCCAGGGTGCGCCACCATGCCCCGGAACTCCCGTACGGGGAAGCGGCGTTCGCGCCGACCGACCCGGCGACGGTGTCGCTCCTCAGCGCCGCCGCGTCTGCGCCGCCGCCGCGTGAACCCGTGTGGTGGGACTCCCCGTCCGGTCTCACGCCCCGGAGGTCCGCGTGAGCGACGACATCACGGTGGCCAAAAACGAGCTGACGGTGGCGCGGCTGGCCGAACTGGCCGCCGCCTGCGACGTCCCGGACGGCGGGTTCACGGTCGACCCCATCACCGGTGTCACGCCGCGTGCGGGGTTCGCAGTGTCGGTGCACCCGCAGTACGAACACGTCACCGACGCACCCGCGACCGCCGCTGATCTCGCCGCCTACCTCACCCGCCACGCGCCCATCCTGACCGTGGCAGGAAGGGCGTTCGGCGGCTGGCACAACCCCGATAACGGACGCGTCTACCTGGATGTGTCCATTGTGGTGCCCACCCTGGCCGAAGCACTCGACCACGGGCGCGCCGCCCGCCAGCTGTCCGTCTACGACCTCGCGACCGGGGCATGCATCGATGTGCCCGCCGAACCTGTCACCGCAACCCCAGGAAAGGAGACGCCAGCCGAACCCAAACCGCCGATTCCCGCACCACGCGCCGAGAGGACACCGCCACCATGCCCACCCGGCAACCACGCCCGTTCCGCCACTTCAAGGCCACCCAAGCAGACACCCGCAGGAAGGAAACCTACGCCGAACAACAAGCCCGCCTCGACGCCGAAGCGCTCGATAGGTGGGCGGCCATCGTCGCCGACCTACCGCCGCTCACCGATGACCAGATCACCTCACTCGCGGTGATCCTCAACCGCATCGACAAACGCCGACGCACCGCCGACACTGAAAGGAACGACGAAGGCCGCCGCGCGGCCTGACACACCGACGACCGAGGACACACCCACCCCGCTTGTCCGAGGTGTGGTGTGGCCTCGGTCGTTGCTCTATCAGGCTCGGTGCAGGCCGCCTGTAATCGGTATAGAAGGCAGCCCGATGGACGTGCCCCATGGCTGCGGCTACCATATTGGAATAGACTTCTTGCCTAATCCCTCGATATTCGGGCTCCCAGGCAACTCGTGCGCGACCTCGTAAATTGATTTGTCCGGCCAGTCAAGGATTATTATGGTTTTTCCGGCCGGAGGCAATGGCCATAGGTCGATACGTTGCACATATCGCCATTCACCCGATTCGGCACTTCCGCCGCCGCCACCTGTTCCGCCCTGGGGAGTCATGAAAGGGGAGCCTGCATTTCGCCCCGCCGGGTCCCCCCATCGCATGCTTGGCGTTATGAGATTCGTTGCGGTTCGCCCGTCCGAGAACTGTATCCCCAGCCTGAGTCCTTGAACATTAAAGCGTTCTCCTGGTTCTCTTAATCCTCCGGGGAATGGGAAGAATTCTTCGGGATCCGAAGGTTTGGTTTTGGAGAAAACGGCAATTTCAAAGCTAAAGTGTTCCGGCCAGCAGGCAACGGAGTCAAGGGCTACGCACAGATTTTCGGTTCGAGCCAGAACGCACCCCTCGGGCAGCCGGTAGGGGAGATATGTGGCACGCGGGGCGAACGACATTGCGGGTATGTTGTCTGCCGCAAGTTTCCATGATCTATTTTTGTGTATCTCGTCAAAGAATTTCATGGCGCCGATTCCCCTTTCAAAGAGCCTGGCCTTGTCGCAATCGAAGTAGTTGCGACAAGGCCAAGTCTACCCGACTACGGGTCGTCAGCGTGTCGGCGGCACAAACCAGCTATCAGTCTTAAGGGTGCATGTAATTTCGGGCGGTGCGGATATCACGCAACCCTCGGGGGCAGATGCCCATGAGAACCCCTCGGGAAGAAGGAAGATTAGGCCGCCAATCTCGTTATAATAGCCAGAGCAATTCTCCGATATGGAGAAGCATTGCATTCGACCAGACGCGGCTACACCTAAACATGCAGGCTGACTGGAGTTCTCGCGGGAGCATTGCCGATCGTCGGGAACAGGCTGCCGCAACCTGTCATTTAGGTACATCTCGGCGGAGGCAAACAGATATCGCATCGATTGCCCATCGCCGGTTGTCACACAGTTGATGGTGCTAGAAAACGGGATGTCAACACTTTCCAGCACGCCATTGAGGTAGTACGCTGTTCCGTTGAACCCTACATTATATTCACATCCACCCTGGGGTGGGATATCAGCGAGTGCCCCATTGGAAACCGTCGATTTCACGTGTGAGAGTGAAATGTTGACCCTGGACTCTTTTTTGATTGATACGACAACGGCATCGTCTTGACTCGTGCTTGCCTCTGCCATTCCAGGCAGTGCAGATAAAAATAGAAGCGCAGAAGGAATGGCAACAAAAAGTCTTCGAATCATCAGTTCCCTCCCCGATAAAATGGCATCAAGGCGCGAGCCGAGAGTTTCAAACGGAGCAAGATGCCGACCATTAGCCTAGATCATCCCCAGCTCACTTCGCAATCTAATGGTCACGGATCGCGATGTCAGCGTCTATCTGGGTGAAACACTGATGGCTAATGTGAAATTCCTGAATTCGTTGCAAGTTGGGGGTATTAGGAGAAATTCCGAGCTTGGATGCCAGCTTGTATCGCGATTTCATCGTCGCGAGTTGAGTCCCACGCCGACGGAGCCATGACATTGACGGGAATGCCCCGGGGATGGTGTGGCCACGGTCGGCTGCTCTATCAGGCCACGTACTGGCCGCGCTTGCGGCCCGTGGCAGGCTTGTACGGCTCGATGCGCACACGCTTAGGGTCGAACTGCCGTTTGCCGGTCTTGGCGGCAGGGTCGAGATACAGGGTGTCGCGTCCCAACGCGTCGGTGAGCATCGCGCGCCGCTCGTCGAACTCACCCGCGTCCCATTGCGCTGCCGCGTCCTCACGGCTCATCGCCTCGGTGGGCCCCTCCGGATTCCCGCCGGTCAGTTCGTCCCGCTCCGCTTCCAGCCGCGCACGTGTGGCCATCAGCGGTTCATTCGCCGCGTCGTAAGCGCCCTCGGTCATTTTCCCCGCACCGAGTTTCGCCGCGATCGATGTCAACAGCCGCTCACACTCGTTGATCTCGGTGTGAATTTCGGCCAGCCGTTCCGAGACACGGGCACGCGCGGCCCGGATCGCCGCCGCGTACTTCGCATCGGACAGCCGCGACACCACCAGCGCGCCGAGTTCGCGATCCACCCGCCGGAAATCGGCACTGACTTTGCCGCACCCGCCGGAACCTTTCACGCACGCGTACTGCCGCCGCCGCTCCCCGTCGGGGTAGTTCCCCGTATGCGGGCGCCCGGTCAACCCCTTGCCACGCAACGGACACCGCAGGATCCCCGACCCCACATAGGTCCCACTCGGACACTGCCCCTGCGTCCGCCCCGCGTACAACGCGCGCAGCTTGGCGAACTGCTCTGGTTTTACGATCGGCTCACCCGCCATCGTGCCCTGCACCTCGCCGTCATGCTCGATCAGCCAGGCGTTGATCGGCCGCAACAACACCTCACCCACCATCTGCGGCAACCACGTCTTACCCGTCGTCGTGCGCAGTCCCGCCGCGTTCCACTCATCCGCGACCGTGGACTGAAACACCCCCGCCAGAATCGCGTCCGTGGCCTCGCGCAACGCCCTGCGTTCCCGCTCCACCAAGTCCGCCGGAATCAGCTTGCGGGTGTCTTTCCCATCCGCGTCCAACGCCTCCTCCCGCGACACAGTCCGGTCCAGGCCGGGGAAGCCGAATCGGCGCCCCTGGTGATGAGGGATGCCCCGCTTGCGCAGCACTGTGAAGCGGCGAGTGATCCGCTGGGACGCTTCATCGGAGTTACGCTGATTGTGCGCGACCTCCTGCCGCAACTGGTACCGGTCGTTGTAGTCAGACAGGTCATACCGGCCGTGCGAGGACGCCACCGTGAACGAGTCGTACGCCATGGACTCCAACAGCGTGAACAGGTCCTCAAGATCGTGCGAACGTCGCCAACCCCGGTCGGTGTTCCACAACACCACCCCATCCGACGCCCGCGCCGCGACCCGCTTCATGATCCGTTCCCACCCCGGGCGGTGAACCTTCGGATTCCACGCCGACAGCTTCGGGTCCGAGATCTCCTCACCCAGCACGCCGCCCAACCGGGCGATCACGTCCCGGTTGTCGACGTGCTGGGTCTCGCACTTCTCCAGCTTCCCCGCCTGGTTCCGCGACAGCCGCGCGTACGAGTCCAAGATCGGCTGACGCCCGCCCTGACCTGCACTAACCTGATGACTGAAACCCATGTCATCCACAGTAGGTACATAAGGCAGGGTTAGCTAGAACAGCCCTTACCACTCACGACCACCTGTACGGAACGGCGGCTTCGCGTGCTTGAGCGGACGACACACGTGATCCGATGGACGACACACCTGCGGCGGCCCTCAACCCTCAGCAGGGGCGGGATCGCCGCGCGGCACCATCTTCACGCAGTCCCCGGGCGACTTGATCTCCTGGTCGGTGGCATCGGCCACCTGCTCGAAGTTCTTCACGAAGCTCTCGTAGATCGCGTTGTCGTTCAAGACCCGGATGACGTTCTCGTCGTTCTCGTGCAGGGACGGGTTGTTGAAGTTCTGGCTCCCGGTGAAGACGACCTTGGTACCCGGCTTCAGGTAGTCGCCTTCGATCATCATGTTCTTCTCGTGGATACCGGCCTCGTTTCCGGCTTTGAACCCGCGAAGCCGCACTCGATCCGGCTTCCCCTTCAACAGCGCCTCGCACGAGCCCTCGGTCATCCGCAAGGCGACGATGTCCACCGAGCAGCCCTGCGCGGCCAGGATCCGCAGCCTTTCGATGATCTTCATGCGGGTGAGTGACCAGACCCCGATGCGGATCTTGCTCTTCTCGCTCGTGCAGCCGACCTCCTTCAAGGAGTTCTCGACGGTGTCGTTGCCCGCGTCCTTGAGCCTCGGGTAGAAGTAGCTCTTGGTGTTCCCGGTGACGACGGGCGGGTTGGCTTCGTAGTAGTCGGGGTTCGCCGTGCCCCCGTCCGCGACCCTGCGCAAGTCGCCGAAGTAGTCGTTGTACCTGGCGAACAGGGCGGCGTTGCCGACGTCGGTGTAGTAGCTGTTCCAGCCGCCCTTGCCGCCCGTCGTGTTCTCGCTGAAGTTGGCCGAGCCGGTCGCGACCACCGTGGACGCGTCCATCGTCCGGTCGAACAGGAAGAACTTGTTGTGCATCGCGTTGCCGCCGTTGCACCCTCGGCCGCTCTTGCAGTGCTTCGCCCACGAGTTCCTGTCACCGGTCTTCTCGAGCCGGTTCTTCATCTCCTTGTAGTTCGGGTGGTCCGTCGCCTTCCCGTTGACCAGGACCTGGACGTGCACCCCGCGCTCCGCGGCGTCCGCGAGCGCGTCCGTGATCGGCGCGTCCCGCAGCAGGTATTGCGCGGTCTTGATCGTCGAGTTCGCGGGCGCGCCGCGGATCAGCTTTTCGAGGTGTTCGACGATCTGGCCGCCACCCGGGGTGTTGAAGTCCGCCCGGGTGGTGAGCTTCGACGGCGCTGCCGCGGCGGCGGCCGGGACCCCGGTCGCCGCCATCAGCAGCGCGCCCGCCAGTGCGCCGAGCCGCAGCCGCGACTTCCCTCCGGACGCGGTCGTCCTGTGCGGTTCCATTTCCGATTCCTCCCCATGGCCGGATCTGCTGCCGGCTCCACGCTCTCCACCGCGGGGCGTCGTGGCAAGCGGAACCGCCCGTAATGGGAGGCCGAGACGAAACCCGCCCGCTGACCTGCGACGACACCGAGCCGGGAGACGTGATCTCGCGAATTCGCGCGGCGAAAGGCCCGCGATGGGACACTGAGAACCGGTCGGAACGTGGCGCGGAGGGGGCTCAGCGGGATGGCGAGTGAGGCGGCTGCCAGGCTGGCGGCACTTCTCACCGAGCACAAACAGCGGAGCGGCCTGAGCTACGAACAGCTCGGACGCAAGGTGCATTCGAGCCGGTCGACCGTGCACCGCTACTGCACGGGACGGAACGTCCCCGCGACGTTCGCGCCGATCGAGGCGATCGCGACGGCGTGCGGCGCGAGCCGGGACGACCTTGCGAAGCTGTACCGGTCGTGGGAACGCGCGGACCTGGGCGACGCCGCGATCCGGGACACCACCCTCGGCACGGACACCGTCGTCCGGGAAGCCGGCGTGGCCGTCCCCGATCGGAGGCGGCCGCTGCCCAAGGTCGCACTCGCCGCTGTGCTCGGGGTCGTCCTTCTCGCCGGAGGCGCCATGGCGAATCCGCCGGACCGGCAGGCGTCCGGCACGATCCCCGTCGTCCAGGCGGCGATGTGGACGAACGCGCCACGCGCGATCGAGCCGGAATTCGTCGGGGTGACGGCGAACTCCAACACCGGGCAGATGCCGTCGTTCGGGGTCGGGTCCGTCCGGTTGTGGAACACCCGCACCCGATGGCAGAACCTGGAGCCCTCCCGCGGCCGCTACGACTGGGCGACACTCGAACGGCTCGTGACCGGCGCTCGCGGGGCCGGCCTTCCGGTCACCCTGACCTTCGGCGGCACTCCGCTCTGGGCGAGCCCGAACAGCCCGAAATCCGTCTACACCGACGACTCCCGCACGGGCCCGCCGGACGACCTCGCGGACTGGGAGCGTTTCGTGCGTGCGGTCGCCGAGCAGTACCGGGGCCGCATCGACGCCTACGAGCTGTGGGACATGGCCAATCACCAGGACTTCTTCTCCGGTTCGATGGCCGAACTCGTGGAGATGACGCGGCTGGCGAGCCAGGCGATCAAAGCCGCCGACCCGGACGCCACCGTGGTGTGCCCGTCCATGGGTGAGCTCTGGGATCCCGCGGCGTTCGACGAGTTGCGGCAGTTCGCCCGGCTCGGCGGCTACGACCATTGCGCCGCCGCCGCGGTGAAACTGGCTCCCCGCAACGACTCCGACCCGCCGGAGACGATGCTTCCGCTGGCGTGGGAGATCGAGAAGGCACTGCAGGAAGCCGGCGCGGGCGTCAGGTTGTGGAGCACAGGCTCGGCCTACGACGTGAACAGGCAACAGCCCGTGGACGCCGACCGGGGAGCGCAGCACGCGGCCCGGTTCTTCCTTTCCGGGCTGTACGCGCAATACCGCCGGATGTACTTCTACAACTGGGGCAGCGCCAAGATACCGATCGTGCTGCAACCCGTCGGCGGTCCTCACACGAAGGCGGCGCGACACGTGGAACGCCTGAACGAGTGGTTGAAGGGCAGCCGGATCCACTCCTGCGGGCAAGGACGCGAAGCCGGGCTGCCCGACCATCTTTGGCAGTGCCGCTTCGACCAGGGCGGCAGGGGTTTCCTGATCTGGTGGACCATCGACCGATCCGATCGGATCCCGTCGGCGCCCGGCACCACCTCGGTCGAACGGCTCGACGGGACCGGCATGCCGATAGAACCCGGTGCCGACGTCACCGTCACCGGCAGCCCTATCCTGCTCCGGCTCGGCTGAGGCCGGGCATCAGCCGCTGTTCAGGGCGGACACGACCGCCGCCACGGTCACCGTGTTGAAGACGAAGGCGATGATCGCGTGCGTCGTCACCGTCCTGCGCATCTCGCGGGAGACGACGTCCACGTCGGTCGTCCCGAACGTCGTCATCACCGACACCGCGAAGTAGAGGTAGTCGGACCACTCGGCGGCTCCGTCGCCGGGGAACCGCATGGCCTTCCCCGCCTCGACCACGTTGTCCGCGTGGTAGGCGATCGCGAACGACACGAGGACACAGATCCACGCGACGACGACCAGGGCCACCGCCACCCCCACGCGCATTCCCGCCGGCAGGCTTTCGCCGCCCAGCCCCGGCATCCACACGACCGCCACCGCGAGCGCGGCCGCGGCGATGAAGATCGACACCCCCGGCCCCGGCGCCGTCCCCAAGACGTAGCGCTGCACGAACGTGCCCCGGCTCTCCCGGCGCGCCCAGTCCCGGATCTGCTCCGAGGTCGCCGCGCCGAACGCGGCCACCGTCACGACGAGATAGCCGACGAGGTAGGCGAGAAGAACCAGGACGCCGCCGTCCACCGACGCGAGCGAAAGCACGTCGTCGCCGAACACGAACGCCAACGCGGCGACGAGCAGTGCGAACGCGAGGCTCAAGGCGCTGCGGCGCCGCTCCGACAACCAGATCCGAGCCGTTTCCCGAGACAGTGCCCTCTCCCTTCGCGCACGTCGCACCGGAGCACGCTACTCCAATCCGGTGGCAGAACCTTTCATCGCCGCGTCGCTGACCGCGTTCGCCTCGTCGATCGCCGCCATGTGCTCCTCGGCCCAGTTCCGGAGCGCCGCCAGCGGCAATTCCAGTGACAGGCCCAGGTCGGTCAGCCGGTAATGCACCCGGGGCGGCACGGTGGGCTCCACCCGGCGGGCGACGAGGCCGTCGCGGACCAGGCTGTGCAAGGTCACCGACAGCATTTTCTGGGAAACGCCGGGGATCCGGCGCCGCAGCTCGGCGAACCGCACCTCGTGCGGAGCCGCCTCCGCGAGCACCTTGACCGCCATCGACGTCCATTTCGTCCCGATGCGGTCCAGCAGGCGGCGGGTGGGGCATTCGGGGTCGAAGAGATCGCCGCGCCGTGTGGTCACCTGGAGCTCACCACCTGTGTCGAAAGTGCCGTCTTGGCGGCATCGCTGACGTTACCTACGGTTTCCTGGTAACCAATGGTAACCACTTTGGAGGCGACGTGCCCTCGACACGGCGGATCACCGTCAACGGCATCCGACTCAACGTGGCGCTCGCGGGCAGCGGGCCCGCGGTCCTGCTGCTGCACGGGTTCCCGCACACGTGGCGGCTCTGGAGCGAGATCATCGGCCCGCTGGCCGAGCGCCACCGGGTCATCGCCCCGGATCTGCGCGGGTTCGGCGACAGCACCCGCGCCGCCGACGGCTACGACGCGGGCACACTGGCCTCGGACGTCGAGGGCCTTCTCGAGGCGCTCGGTGAGCCCAACGCGGCCGTGGTCGCCATCGACGCCGGCACCCCGGTCGCCTTCCTTCTCGCCCTGCGGCGGCCGGATCTGGTGCGGCGGCTCGTTTTGATGGAGTCGATGCTGGGCTCGCTGCCCGGCGCCGAGGACTTCCTCGCCGGTGGCCCGCCGTGGTGGTTCGGCTTCCACGCCGTTCCCGGGCTCGGCGAAACGGTCCTCATCGGACACGAGGCGGAGTACGTCGACTGGTTTCTCGCCTCGGGCACCCTCGGACGTGGTGTCGCGCCGGAGATCCGCGATGCCTTCGTCGACGCCTACACCGGCCGGGAAGCCCTGCGCTGCGCCTTTTCCTACTATCGCGCCATGCCGGTCAGCGCGCGTCAGATCGGCGAGGCGGTCGCGACCCGCCGTCTCACCGTGCCCACGATGGCGATCGGTGCCCATCCGGTGGGCCGCGCGCTGGAACGGCAGCTGCGTCCCGTCACCGACGACCTCACCGCACATCTGCTGCCGGACTGCGGCCACATCATCCCGCTGGACAAGCCAGGGGAGCTGCTCCGCCTGCTGACGGCGGTGTGTGTCCACAGTGGATAGTGCCCTTTCGGGCAAGGAACGTTGTCTGTCCGCACAGAGCCCGTACGCGGACGGCCGGCGGCTGGCATCGTGTCGGCGTTGACGCCCCGGCCCCTCGAAGGGATGGCAGATGAGTTTTCAGGTCGTACCGGCCGAAATCGGCAAGCACGCGGCCAACGTCGACGGGATCGCCGAGCGGCTGGGCACGGTGCTGTCGGCGGCGAACACCGCGGCCATGTCGGACGAGGCCTACGGTCTGATCTGCGCGTTCGTCCCGCCGTTCATCAACCCGGCGGAGGAGAAGACGATCGACTCGATCAAGGCCGCGATCGACGGCGTCAAGGCGACCGCCGCCAATCTGCGCACGGCCGAACGGTCCTACACCGAGCAGGACGCCACCGGTGTCGAGATGTTCAAGCAGTACGAGGCCGCGATCCCGGCGGCGCCGAAGGAGAAGGTGCGGCGATGACCAATCCGCTCGTCGCCACACCGAAGGATTCCACGACCGCGGTGTCCGGCGTTCCCCTGCTCGAGTCCGCGACCGAGCTCAAGGCGTCGATCGAAAGCGGTGACTGGGCGTCCGTCGCCCTCGGCGCGGTCGGCACCGCCATGGACGCGGTGTCCGCCGCCCTCGACCCGTTCGGCACCATCCTCGCCGCCGGGGTCGGCTGGCTGATGGAGCACGTCGGACCGCTGAAGGAGGCGCTCGACGCCCTCGCCGGAGCACCGGACGAGATCACCGCGCACGCCGAAACCTGGCAGAACGTGGCCGTCGAACTCGGCTCCATCAGTGCCGACCTGGACGCGATGGTCGTCGCCGAAACCGCGAACTGGGCCGGCTCCGCGGGCGACGCCTACCGCACGCGAGGAGCGGACGTCGCGGCGTTGATCGGCGCCTGCCAGCAGGCCGCCGGTGGTGCGTCGTCCGGCACCCGGATCGGCGGCGAGGTGGTCACCGCGGTCCGCACGCTGGTCCGCGACACCATCGCCGAACTGATCGGCCGGTTGATCAGCTGGGCCCTGCAGGTGCTGGCGACGCTCGGCCTCGGCATGACCTGGGTCCTGCCCCAGGTCACCGCCGCCATCGCGAAGACCGCCTCCAAGATCGCCACCGTCGTCACCAAGCTGGTCAAGGCGATGAGCGCGCTCGCGCCCCTGATGAAGAAGGCGAAGAACATCTTCGCCGAGGCGGAGAAGGCGCTCCGCAAGATCGACGCGGGCAAGACCGGCCCGGCCGGGAAACCCCGTGGCCCGAAACCGGGCGGCGGCGAGTACAGCGGCACGCGCGGCGGCGGAGGCGGCAAGGGGAAGAATTCCAAGCCGCAACCCGAGCAGCCGCCCGGGCTTTCCCCGAACCTCGGGAAGTTCGACGAGCTGACCCAGGCGCAGAAGGACGCGGCGCTCAAGATGAAACAGTGGATCCGCGACCACAAGGACAGCGGCCAGTTCGGCGCCTGGCACAACGGTGTGGACGACAACAAGCTCAACTCGCTCGGCTTGGGGAACAGCCCCGTCCCCGGCCCCGGCTCGACCTGGGGCGGCAGGATCTACGGGAACCACGGTCAGGCCGGCGGCAAGTTCGGGAACGAGGGCCGGTTGCCGCACAACGGCAAGACGAGCGACGGCAAGAAACCCGCCGATCAGCCGCTCGGCCCGGACGGGAAGCCGATGAAACCGTACGACGGCAAGTACTACGAATTCGACGTCCACCCGACGCCTCGGTACGACAACAAACCCATCAGGGACGCCGACCAGTACACCGACTTCAACGGGAAACCGTTGCCGGAGAACCAGCGGCCGAAGCCGGATCGCATCGTCAAGGACGACAACGGGAAGTTCTATTACGCGCCGGGCCACTACGACAAGTTCTACGAGATCCCCTGATCGTCGGCGGGGGAGCGCTTCGGCCCGCCCTGGCCCCTCGATGGCCCAGGCCTCGTTGAACCGGTGACCCGCCTCCCGATTCGGGACAAGCCGACCAGAAAGCGTTTTATCGCAAGGGAAAGGAACGCCTGTTGGCGGGTAACCGATGGTGGTGAGGCATGATCACGGCTCATGACCCGTGACACAGACGACCGTTCGTTGTACGAGACCATCTTCCGGCGCCGGGACACCAGGGGTGAATTCACCGGAGAGCCGATTCCGGCGGACGTACTGCGTCGCGTGTTGAGCGCGGCGCACGCGGCACCGAGCGTCGGCCTGTCCCAGCCATGGGATTTCGTCGTCGTGTCCGATATGGACCTTCGCAAGAAGTTCCGTGAGCACGTGCTGGCCGAACGCGAAGTGTTCGAAGGACGGCTGGATGCCGAGAGGGCCCGCGTCTTCGCGCCGATCAAGATCGAAGGGATCGTGGCGTCGTCCGCGGGAATCGTGGTCGGCTACGACCCGTCACGGGGTGCGCCGGACGTCCTGGGGCGGCACGCGATCGCCGACGCCGGCCTGTACTCGGTGTGCCTGGCCATCCAGAACCTCTGGCTGGCGGCGACCGCCGAAGGGCTCGGCGTCGGATGGGTCAGCTTCTACCGCGAAGAGTACTTGCGCGATTTGGTGGGGTTGCCCGAACATGTGCGTCCGGTGGCGTGGCTGTGCGTCGGGCCGGTGCGGGACCTGCCGACGGTGCCCGATCTGGAACGGCACGGCTGGCGGGAACGGCTTCCCCTCGACGCGGTGCTGCACTTCGAGCAGTACTCGAAGTAACGCAAGCGTGCTCTGCGCGCGCCCAATGTGGCATTGGAGACGGTGGGCGTCCCCAATGCCACAGTGGGCGCAGCGAGGCAACGGCTCGGCCCGCAAGCGGCGGCCGATGGTCAGCGCAGCTTGTCGATTTCGGCGATCCGCTCCCAGCGCGCGCCGAGCGCGTTGAGCAGCGCGGCCATGTCGATGTCGTCGTCGCCGTCGAGGAGTGCCTTGTCCAGCCGCCGGGCGCGGCGGTTGACCTGGCTCAGCACCGACTTGCCCTCGTCGGTGAGCGAAAGCAGTTTGCGCCGCGCGTCGTGCGGGGATTCGACGCGCCGGATGAGCCCCCGCCGCTCCAGCCTGCGGCACAGGTCGGCCATCGTCGAGGTGTCGAGGGCGACCGCGCCCGCCAGCGAGCTCTGGTCGCTCCCCGGGTAGGCGCGGACCGCGGACAGGACCGCGAACTGCGGACCGGTCAGCACCGGGTCCACGTGACGGTTCCACGCGGCGAGGTAGGCCTGATACAGCCGTCGGGCACCGTAGCCGGGGGCCGCCAGCAGGTCCGACGGCGGCGCGGGAGTGACGACCGGCGTGTCGCCCCTGAGCCTGCTCGTACGCGCCGATTCACCCATCGCTACTCCTTGTCGGCTCCAACCCGCTGCCCGGGCCCCCGCGGTGATCCTACGTGTCCGGACGGTCGCTCACGGGAAGGCCGCCGAGATCTGCCGCCGTCACCTCTTGCGTATCCGGATAGTACGTGTTCGTATGAAGGCCGGTCTTCCGTACCCGGATAGTACGTGCTCGGATCAATATGGAGGTGGTCGGCGATGGACCGGAACCTGTTCAACGACATCTGTTTGCGCCAGCTGACGTTCTCGGGGGTGCACGAGGGCGAGACCGTGGTGGTGCTGACCCGCGGCGGTGAGCGGGCGGAATACGCCGACGCCTTCTTGTGGGCCGCCCAGCAGCTGGGCGCTTCGGCCTACCACATGCGGCTGCCCTCGCCGGTCAGCGCGGCGGGCGCGTGGGCGGTGGGCGACTCGGGGCTCGGGAACATCCCGCTGGCGGTCGAGGCGCTCAAGAGCGTCGACATGGTGGTCGACTGCACGTTCCTGTTGTTCAGCAAGGAACAGTTCGCCATCCAGGACGCGGGGACCCGGATCCTCACCGCCGTCGAGCCGCCCGAGCTGCTGGCCAGGCTCATGCCGACGAAGGAACTGCGCGAGCGCGTGGAGATCGGCGCGGAACTCCTGGCCAAGGCCGGCACGATGCGCATCACCAGCCCGGCGGGTACCGACGTCACCTATCAGCTCGGCGTGTACCCGACGCTGTCCGAATACGGCTACACCGACACGCCCGGCCGCTGGGACCACTGGCCGGCGGCGTTCGTGTTCACCGGCGGTGCCGACGACGGCGTCGACGGGAAGATCGTGCTGTCGCCGGGCGACGTCCTGTTGCCGTTCAACACCTACGTACAGACCCCGGTCGAGATCACCATCGAGCAGGGCTTCATCCGGGACATCCGCGGCGGCGCCGGATCGTCCGGGCTGGACGCGGATCTGCTGCGTTCCTACATCGAGAGTTTCGACGATCCTCGCGGCTACGGCATGAGCCACGTGGGCTGGGGGCTCGACGAGCGCGCGCACTGGCACGGCCTGACCCAGTTCCCCGGCGGGATGGGCATGGAACTGCGGAGTTTCTACGGCAACGTCATGTTCTCCATCGGTCCCAACAACGAGCTCGGCGGCCCGAACGACACCCCGTGCCACTTCGACATCCCGATGCGCGGCAATTCCCTTTACCTGGACGACGAACTGATCGTCGACAACGGCGAGCTGACCGTCGCCGAGATGCGTCCGGCGGCCCGCCGATGACCGACCACCACATCGGGATGATCGTCCCCAGCTCGAATCTCACGATGGAGACCGAGCTGCCGCGGATGCTGCGCGCCAGGGAGGAGGCCGATCCGGGCGACCGGTTCGTCTTCCATTCCGCGCGGGCGAGGATGCGGCACGTCGAACCCGAACAGCTGCGGGCGATGAACGCCCAGGCCGGACGCGCCGCGGCCGAACTCGCCGACGCCAAACCCGACGTCGTCGCCACCGCGTGTCTCGTGGCGATCATGGCACAGGGACCCGGCTACCACTGCACCGCCGAAGACGACATCACGCGCGTGCTGCGTGAAGAGGGCTGCGACGCGCCGGTCGTCTCCAGCGCCGGTGCGCTGCTGTCCGGGCTCGGCGCGCTCGGCGCCCGCAAGGTCGCGATCATCACGCCGTACCTGAAGCCGTTGACCAAGGCGGTGGCGGACTACATCGAGGACGCCGGGGTCGAGGTCGCCGACGCCCTTTCCCTGGAGGTGCCGGACAACCTCGCCGTGGCCCGGCTGGACCCCGCCGGGCTGCGAGAGCACCACCGCAAACTGAATCTGTCCGATGTGGACGCCCTGGTGCTGTCCGCCTGTGTGCAGATGCCTTCACTGCCCGCGATCCAGCCGGTGGAGGACGAGATCGGGATCCCGGTCCTGTCGGCGGCGACGGCGACGGCGTTCCGGATCCTGACGGAACTCGGCGTCGAGCCCACGGTGCCCGGCGCCGGGAGGTTGCTCAGCGGCGCGGAAGCGTTGACGAAGACGGGAGGCGGGCATGGCCGCGAGTCAGTCGTTTGAGGTCGTTGTCGTCGGTGGCGGGCTCGGTGGGCTCTGCGCCGCGTTGTCCTTGCGGCAGCGGGGTTTGCGCGTCACCGTGGTCGAGGCCGCCCCGGCGCTGGGCGAGATCGGCGCGGGGATCCAGACCGCGCCGAACGCCAGCCGGATCCTCATCGGGCTGGGGCTGCGCGCCCGGCTGGAGCGGGTGCGGACCGAGCCGCAGGACCAGGTGCGCCGTCGCTGGGCCGACGGCAGCATCATCGCCCAGCTGGAGCTGGGCAGCCGGGTGACGGACCAGTACGGCGCGCCCTACTGGCACTACCACCGCGCAGACCTGCACGGAGTCCTGCTCGACGCCTGCCTGGATCCCGACGGGACCGGCCCGGTGGTGCGGGTGGCGACCGGTGCGCGGGTGGTCGACCTCGACCGGACGGTGCCGGACCGGCCCGCCGTGATCACCGCCGACGGGCGCCGGTTCACCGGCGACGTCGTGATCGGGGCGGACGGCATCCGGTCTTCGGTGCGCGATCTCGCCGGCTTCGACGACACCCTCGCGTTCTCCGGCGAGATGGCGTACCGGGCGCTGATCTCCGGCGACCTGATCGCGCAGGATCCCGCCACCCGATTCCTGGTGGACCGCTATCACTCCACGATCTGGTACGGCCCCAACAAACACCTGGTGCACTACATGATCCGCGGCGGGGAGTACCTCAACGTGGTCGCGATCGTGCCGTGCACCGAATCGGTGGCCAAGGACTGGAGTGGTCCGGCGACCGCCGCCGAACTCGCCGCGGAGTACCACGACTGGGACGATCGGGTACCGACGATGCTGGCGAAGGCGAAGGACGAGGACGTCTCGGTGTGGGCGATGTACCGCCGTCGCCGTGACCCGGTCTGGGTCGACGGCCGGGTCGCCCTGCTCGGCGACGCGTGCCACGCGATGCTGCCGTACCAGGCACAGGGCGCGTCGCAGGCGATGGAAGACGCCGCGGTGCTGGCCGAGGAGCTGGGCCGCGTCACTCGCGACGGTATCGACGGCGCCCTGGTCCGCTACGTGGACCGGCGCGCCAAGCACGCGGGCATGGTGCAGGACGCCTCGCTGCAGAACATGGACTTCTACCACCTGCCCGACGGTCCCGAACAGCGCGAGCGGGACGAGAAGCTGCGGCGCTTCGACGGCGAATCCGACGTGTCCTACGACTGGCTGTGGAACGGCAGCCCGCTCACCGACCCCGACACCGAGTCCATCCACTACCAGTTCGCCCGCTGAGGCGCGCTGGCCGGCAATCGCATCGGAGTGGTTCATGCGTACTGGTGATCAGATCGTCCAGGACCTGCCCTGGCGTTGGAGCGTGCAGGGAAAGATCTTCCTCATCGGCGGGCTGGGCTACATGTTCGATGCCTGGGACGTCGCGTTGAACGGATTCCTCACCCCGCTGGTCGGGACGGAATTCGGGTTGTCCGCCGGCGGGAAGGGCCTGGTGGCCACCGCGAACCTGATCGGCATGGCCGTGGGCGCGGTCGCCTGGGGCACGGTCGCCGACCGGATCGGCCGGAAGAAGGCGTTCAGCATCACGCTGCTGCTGTTCGCGCTGTTCTCCGTGCTGGGCGCGCTCGCGCCGAACGTGGAGACGTTCCTCGCCCTGCGTTTCCTGGCGGGGATCGGACTGGGCGGCTGCATCCCGGTCGACTACGCGATCGTCAGCGAGTTCTCCCCGCGCAAGCATCGCGGCCGGGTGCTGTCCGCGATGGACGGCTGGTGGCCGATCGGGACCACATTGGCCGCCGTCAGCGCGACGCTGCTGCTCCCGGTCGAGGGGAACTGGCGCTGGATGCTGGTGTTGATGATCCTGCCCGCGCTGCTGCTGTTCTGGGTGCGGCGTGGCGTCCCGGAATCACCGCTGTACCTGGTGCGCAAGGGCCGCGAGGCGGAGGCGCGGGCGGTGATCGACGACCTCGTGCGCCGCACGGGAGCGACTCCGGAGCCGTACTCGATCCCACCCGCGGTGGTCGAGGACACCCGCGGCGGCGCGGTCGCGGCCGCGTTCGACCAGCTGCGCCGGGTGTGGGCGTTCAACCCGAGGATCACGGCGGTGGCGTGGTCGCTGTTCATCAGTGTCATGCTGGTCTACTACGCCGCGCTCAGCTGGATGCCGTCCATCCTGCGGGCGCAGGGATTCGGTGAGATCGCCGCCTTCGCCTCGACCGCGCTCATGAACGCGACCGGCATCGTGGGTGTCGCGGTGGCCGTGCTCCTGGTCGACAAGGTCGGCCGCAAGCGGATCATCATGGTCGCCGGTCCGCTCACCGCACTGTCGCTGGTGGTGTTCTCCCTGCTGCTCGACACGCCTGCCGCGGCGGTCGTGGCGATCGGCGCGTTCGGCTTGTTCGCGCTGGTGGTCATCCCGGTGATGTACGCCTACGTCTCCGAGCTGTACCCGACGGAACTGCGGGCTTCGGGATTCGGCTGGGCGTCGTCGTCGAGCCGGGCGATCACCGGGTTCGCGCCGCTGCTGTTCGGCAGCGTGCTGTGGCCGGTGCTCGGGCTGCCGCTCACCTTCACCGTGCTGGGTCTGCTCGTGGTGGCCGCGGTCGTGTTCATGAAGGTGGGCGCGCCGGAGACCCGCGGCCGCGAACTCGACCGGATCGTCGAGCCGGTCGAGCCACCCGCCGAGACCAGGACGGCTCTGTGAAGCCCGCCGCGTTCCGGTACCACCGGGCCCACGACGTCACCGACGCCGTCGGCCTGCTCGGCGAGCTCGCCGCGGCGGGCGAGGACCCGAAACTCATCGCCGGCGGCCAGAGCCTGATGCCGATGATGAACTTCCGGCTCGCCCGCCCCACGGCGCTGGTGGATCTGGGACCGTTGCGCCGGGACCCGGCGCTGGACTCCGTCCGGCGTGACGGGGCCGGCCTCACGATCGGCGCGCTGGTCACCCATCGGGCGGTGGAGATCTCCGAGCTGGGACCGGATTTCGACGTGCTCTCCCGCGCGATGCGGTGGGTGGGGCACCTGCCGATCCGGTCCCGGGGCACGGTGGCGGGCAGCATCGTCCACGGTGACGCGACTGCGGAATGGTGCCTGCTCGCCCTGCTGCTCGACGCGGTGATCGTCGCCGAAGGCCCGCGCGGCCCCAGGGAGATCCCGGCCGCGGAGATGTTCCATGGCTTCTACACCACAGCCGTCGAACCGGACGAGGTCGTGACGGCGGTGCGTTTCACCCGTCCGTCGCCCCGGGCCGCGCTGACCGAATTCGCCCGGCGCCACGGCGATTTCGCGATCGTCGACGCCGCGGTGAGCATCGACCCGGAGCACGGGGGCCGGGTCGTGCTCGGCGGCGTGGCCCCCGCGCCCGTCCGGGTGCCCGAGGCCGAGGCGCTGCTCGACGGCGGCGTTCCCGGTCCGGAGCTGTTCGCCGCGTGCGGTGCGGCCGCGGCGGCGGCGATCGATCCGCCCGACGACGCGGCGGGCAGCGCTGCCTACCGCCGACGGCTGGCGCGAACGCTCGTCACCCAGGCGCTGCACGAGGCCTGGGAGAAAGGAGAAACGCGATGACCGCACGGTTCGACGGGCGCCAGGGCCGCTGGGTCGGCGCGTCGGTGCCCCGGCGCGAGGATCCCCGCCTGCTCACCGGCCGCGGCCGGTTCGTCGACGACATCCAGCTGCCCGGAATGCTGCACGCGGCCTTCGTCCGTTCGACGGTCGCGCACGGCAGGCTCGCCGGGATCGACCTGTCGGCGACTCTGGCGGTCGATGGCGTCGTCGCCGCGTATACGGCGGAAGACCTGGCACTCGGTGACATCGTCGCGTTGCTCGACCGCCCGCCCGAGGAGTTCTCGCCGACCGCGATGCCGATCCTGGCCAGGGAGAAGGTGCGGTTCACCGGCGAGCCGGTGGCGCTGGTCGTCGCCCGCGATCCGTACAGCGCCGAGGACGGTGTCGAGGCCGCGGTGGTGGACTACGAGCCGCTCGGGGCGATCGTGTCGGAGGAGTCGGCGTTCGCCGAGGGCGCTCCGCTCGTGCACGACGAGGCGCCGGGCAACGTGCTGGTCGACGTGTCGATGTTCGACACACCCGGGGTCGACGCGGCGTTCGAGGCGGCCCGTGCGGGCGGCGGCCGGGTGGTCGAGGTCGTCACGAAGAGCGGACGGCAGAACGCGCTCCCGCTCGAAACCCGGGGAGTGGTCGCGTCCTGGGACGACCACGACGACCAGCTGCTCGTCCAGATGTGCACGCAGGTGCCGCATCAGGTGCGCACGGCGATGGCCCGCTCGCTGCGGGTCCCCGAACGGACCGTGCGGGTCACCGTCCCGGACATGGGCGGTGGCTTCGGCCAGAAATGCGTCGTCGGCCGCGAGGAGATCGCCGTCGCGGCGGCGGCCCGGCGGCTGAACCGGCCGGTGAAGTGGATCGAAGACCGGCGCGAGGCGCTCACGGCCGGATTCCTCGCCAGGGAACAGCGTTACCGCACGCTGGCGGCGTTCGACGAGGACGGGCGGATCACCGCGCTGGACGTCGACGTCGTCTGCGACATGGGCGCGTACTCCTGCTACCCGTTCACGGCGGGGATCGAGCCGCTGATGGCGTCGGCCGAGATGCCGAGCGTCTACCAGGTGCCCGAGTATCGCGTCCGTGCCCGCGCCATCGCGAGCAACAAGGCGCCGACGGCGCCGTATCGCGGGGTCAGCCGTCCGCAGTACGTGATGGCGATCGAGCGGATCATGGAACGCGCCGCGCGGGAACTCGGGCTCGATCCGGTCGAGATCCGGCGGCGCAACGTGATCACGCAGTTCCCGTACACCGGGGTCAACGCCATCACCTACGACCCCGGCACCTACCGCGAATCGCTCGAACTCGCCGAGGCGGCGATCCGGGACGAGGGCTGGTACGAGATCCGGGACCGTGCGGCCGCCGAAGGCAGGCACATCGGCATCGGCTACTGCTGTTTCTCCGAGCGGACCGGATACGGCTCGGGCGCCTTCGCCAAACGGAAGATGGCGGTGGTCCCCGGTTTCGACATCTCCGAGATCCGGATGGACACCACCGGCTCCGTCGTGGTCACCAGCGGGACCATGAACCACGGCCAGTCGCACGAGACGACGCTGGCGCAGATCGTGGCCGACCGGCTCGGGCTGCACCTCGACCAGGTCAAACTGCGTCAAGGCGACACCGAGCGCATCGCCTACGGCTGGGGGACTTTCGCCTCCCGCTCGGTGACGATCGGTGGCTCGGCGGTGTCCCTCGCGGCCGGGAAACTCGGCGAACTGCTGTGCAAGATCGCCGCGCACCTGCTCGAAACGAGCCCCGACAACGTGCGCCTCGACGGTGACGGCGGTGTCGTCCAGATCGACGATCCGGAGCGCCGCGCGTCGTTCGAGGAGATCGCCGATGTGGCGTACCTGCGCAGTCACCTGCTGCCCAAGGACGTCGAGCCGACTTTGACGGCCACGGCGAGCTTCGACGTGCCCGGAGACGGCACCTTTTCCAACGCCACGCACGCCGTGGTCGTCGAGGCCGATCCGGGCACCGGCCAGATCAAGATCCTGCGTTACGCGTGCGTCGAAGACTGCGGGGTGGTGATCCACCCGCAGGTCGTCGACGGCCAGTGCCGCGGCGGAATCGCGCAGGGCATCGCCGGCGCGTTGTTCGAGGAGATCACCTACGCGGGCAACGGGGAACCGTCGGCCGCGAGCTTCATCGACTACCTGGTCCCGACGGCGACGGAGGTCCCCGACATCACCGTCACCCATCTCGAAACCCCTTGCGCGTTCACGGAAAACGGTGCGAAGGGGGCGGGGGAGGGCGGCACGATCGGCGCGCCCGCCGCGGTGCTGAACGCGATCAACGACGCGTTGCGCCACACGGGAGTCGAACTCGACGTGACCCCGGTGCATCCGCAGACCGTGCTCGCCGCGCTCGACGCGGGGGTCCACAAGGAAATGAGCGTTCCATCATGAGCGACCGGCATCTGATCGTCCTGAACGTCAACGGCGAGCCGCACGAGGCCCTCGTCGAGCCGCGCAAGACCCTGCTCGACGTGCTGCGGCACGACCTCGGGCTCACCGGCACCCACGTCGGCTGCGAGCACGGGGTGTGCGGCGCCTGCACCGTCCTCGTCGACGGCGAACCGGTGCGGGCGTGCCTGATGTTCGCCGTCCAGGCGGAGGCGGCGGAGATCCGCACGGTCGAGTCGTTGAGCCGGGACGGCGAACTTTCCGATCTGCAGCGGTCTTTCAGCGAGCACCACGGCCTGCAGTGCGGCTTCTGCACCCCCGGATTCCTCATGCTGGCCGAAGGTTTCCTGGCCCAGCGGCCGGACGCGGGCCGCGAGGAGATCCGCGAGGCCGTCTCGGCGAATCTGTGCCGCTGCACCGGTTACCAGACGGTCGTGGACGCGATCGAGGCGACCGCGACCCGTCGATGCCACGCCAAGCAGAAGGAGGCGACAGCGTGATCCTGGAAAACCAGCTGTCCGTACCGGCCGGACCCGACGAGGTCTTCGCCTTGATCAACGACGTCGAGCGGGTCGCGGGCTGTCTGCCCGGCGCGACCCTCGACGGACGGCAGGACGACGCCTATCTCGGCCGCGTGAAGGTCAAGGTCGGCCCGATCACCGCCGCCTACTCGGGCACCGTGCGGTTCACCGACGTCACCGAGGCCGACCGCAGCCTGCGGCTGGTGGCCAGGGGAGCGGACGCCCACGGCAACGGCGACGCCGAGGCCGACGTGACGCTGACCGTGCGCGAGGCACCCGGCGGCGCCACCATCGAGCTGCGCACCGATCTGTCGATCCGCGGCAAGCTCGCCCAATTCGGCAAGGGCGCGATCGGCGCCGTCTCTACCCGGCTGCTCGACCAATTCGCCCGCAATCTCGCGGACCAGCTTCGAGCGGGGCCCGTCGCGGCCACAAGCGCCGCTCCTGGGCCGGAAGCCGTCGACGGGCTCGCCATGGTGCTTCCGGAGGGTGTCAAACGCTACGGCGTGATCGCGGCAGCCGCGGCGCTCGGGCTGTTCCAGGGCTGGCTGCTGGGCCGGATCCGCACCCAGGACAAACTGATCAAGGAGTTGCAGCGTGGCCGTCGATGAAAGCCTCGACAGCGTGTACGACCGAGCCGGTTTCGGGGCGAGCGTGCCGCACGGATCGCGTCCGGCACTGGTCGTGGTCGACCTGACGCGGGGCTTCACCGAGCCCGCGTTCCCGTCCGGTGCCGACCTCACCGCCGAAGTCACCGCGACCACCACCCTCGTCGCCGAAGCACGGCGACAGGGTGTGCCGGTGATCTACACCGCGATCAGTTACACACCGGCCGAGGCGGACGGTGACGCCGTGGCGTGGCTCCGGAAAGCACCCGGGATGCGGGCACTTCGCGAAGGCAGCGAAGCGGTCGCCCTCGACCCACGGCTCGACCAGCGCGAGGGCGACCATCTCATCCTGAAGAAGGGCGCGTCGGCCTTCCACGGGACCTCGCTGGCCGCGCTCCTCACGAGTCTGGGCACGGACACCGTCGTCGTCTGCGGCGCGACGACTTCGGGATGTGTCCGCGCGACCGCCGTCGACGCCGTCCAGTCCGGTTTCGACACGCTCGTCGTCCGGGAAGCCTGCGGTGACCGCGCCGCCGGGCCCCACGATGCCGCTTTGTTCGACCTGCAAGCGAAATACGCGGACGTCGTCGGACTCGACGAGGCCCTGACGTATCTCGCGGATCTGGATCGCCGCACGCTCGGGCAACCCGCGTTGGCGGATCTCGGCGACATTCCGGCGACCAGCCGCTGGGTGACGTCGGGTGCGGTCCGGCTGCACGTCCTCGACTACGGTCCCGCCGACGGTGTCCCGGTGCTCGTGCTGCCAGGGATCACCAGCCCGGCGGTCACGATGGACTTCGTGGCACGGGAACTCACCGATCTCGTGCGCCCGCTCGTGCTCGACGTCCGCGGCCGCGGGTTGTCGGATGACGGGGCGGAGTACGACCTGGCGAGCTACGCCGCGGACGTCGACGCGGTCGTGGACGGACTCGGGCTGCGCGATCCGATCCTTTTCGGACACTCGATGGGCGCGAGGATCGCCGCCCGTGCCGCCACCACGCGGCCATTTCGGGGCACGGTGCTGGCGGATCCGCCGCTGAGCGGCCCCGGGCGGGCGCCGTATCCGACCACACTCGACGCCTTCCTCGGGCAACTCGACCAGGCCCGCCGGGGGACCGACGCCGACGAGGTGTCCCGATCGTGGCCGCGATGGCCGCGCCGGGAGCAGGAACTGCGGGCTCGCTGGCTGTCTTCGTGTTCCCGCGGCGCGATCGTCGCCACGCACGGCGGGTTCGAATCCGAGGACTTCTTCGAAGACTGGCCGAAGGTGCCCGCGCCGACGTACTTCCTGTACGGCGGCGCGAGCCCGGTCGTCACGGCCGCCGGTGCGGCTGAGGCCGCCGAGCGCAATCCGTCGGCCGAGTTCGTCGAGATCCCGAAGGCGGGGCACATGATCTTCTGGGATGAGCCCGAGGCCGCACTGGCCGCATTGCGAGAAGCGTTGCGAAAACTGTTGTGAGTGGGTTATGAAAGCCATTTTCGCAATGGATGGTGCGCGGTCCCGTTGGTTGTGAGTGGGCGATTCGGGTTCTAGCCGAGGGTGTCTTAGGTGCCTACTGGCTTCCGGCCGCCGTTCTGTGGGGCCTGGGGCTGGAGGCGACGTCGGCCAAGCCCAGCACCCGGCGGTACCGAGTGGGTCTGGTCTCGTGAGTGGCGATTCGGCTTCTAAGCCGAATCGCCACTCACGACCAACGGGACCCGGCAGTTCCCTGGCCGACGGTGTCCGTGAAGGCCTCCTTGCCTACCCTGAGGGTAGTGAAGGGGCCCTTCACGGATGTCAGCGATTGTCGTGAGTGGCTCCCCGGCCGAGCGTGGTTGCGAAAGCCACTTTCGCAACGTTGAAGGTTGCGAAAGTGGCTTTCGCAACGGGTGGGTCCGAGCCGAGCCTCAGGCCGCGTGCGCCAGCGTCAGCGCACCGCCCGCCGCCGAAAGCAGCAGAACGGACCAGCGGACGGACCGTTCACCGACCCGGCGGCTCAGCACTCGGCCCAGAAGATCGCCAGCGAGTGCGGCGAGCGCGACCGCGAGGAGCACGCTCGCGGGCACCTCCACCCAGCCGAGGCTGGGCAACGCGACCAGGCCGAGGAGGAAGAAGTAGATCGACAGCGTCCCGCGCGTCTCGTCCGCGCCCCAGCCCGCGCTCGCCCCGTACACCGCCACGGCGGGGCCCGAGAGCCCGGCGACGGAGTTCATCGCCGCGCTCAGCACGCCCGCGCCGACGGCGCCCGTCCGGCCGGCCAGCCGTCTGCTGGTGATGCCACTCGCCAGCACGCCGACGGCGAGGACACAGCAGCCGCCCGCGGCGAGCAGCAGCGGCCGCGTGGGGACACCGCGGACCACGAGCGCGACGATCGGCGTGAACACCACCGCGGGCACCGTAAGCCACGCGACCTGCGTCCACCTGATCGCCCGCCAGTGGGTGATCGCGACCGCGAGATAGACCGGGAAGCCGAGCAGCAGGGTGAGCCGGACGGCGTCGAGCGGGCCCAGCGCTAGCGCCAGGAACGGTACGCACAGCAGGGAAAGCCCCATCCCGGAAAGGCGCTGGGCGACCACCCCGGCCGCCGCCGCGAGCGAGGTCATGGCCAGGGTTCCCACGAGTCCATTGTGGATCCGGTCTCGGCGTGGCGGTAGCCGTCGCTTGGCGAAGACGTCATAGCCCGACGCTATGAGCGGTGAAGGACCTCTTGTGTTGTGAAGGTGGCTTTCGTCGCGTCCGATGCGGGGAAAGTCCCCTTCGGCTCCGGCTCGGCGGGTCTGAGTCAGAGACGTGTCGCGAGCAGGTCATGATCTACGACGGCCCGTGGTGAGGCTTTCACGGACAGTCGACCGGCGAACTGGACCCGTCGAACGCGCGGGTTCTGGCACTTCTGGCCGTTCCAGCCGTGCCGCACGCTCAGCGTCACTGCCTTTGGAACAGACGGGAGCGTGAGATGAAGATCGGTGTCCCTCGTGAAGTCAAGAACCACGAGTACCGGGTCGCGGTGACGCCCGCGGGCGTACACGAGTTCACTTCGGCCGGGCACGAGGTGTTCGTCGAGCGCGGAGCGGGGGAAGGGTCCTCCGTGCGCGACGAGGACTACGCCGCCGCCGGCGCGAAGGTGCTCGACAGCGCCGACGACGTCTGGGCGACCGGAGACCTCGTGCTCAAGGTCAAGGAGCCGATCGCCGAGGAGTACCACCGCCTGCGCCGCGATCAGCTGCTGTTCACCTACCTGCACCTCGCCGCGAGCGAGCCGTGCACGCGGGCGCTGCTGGACGCGGGCACGACGTCGGTGGCCTACGAGACGGTGCAGCTGCCGAACGGATCGCTGCCCCTGCTGTTCCCGATGAGCGAGGTCGCCGGGCGGCTGGCCCCGCAGGTCGGCGCGCAGACGCTCATGCGGGCGAACGGCGGGCGCGGGGTGCTCATCGGCGGCGTCTCCGGGGTGGCCCCGGCGCGGGTGGTCGTCCTCGGCGCCGGTGTCGCGGGGATGAACGCGGTCGCCGGCGCGGCCGGGACCTGGGCCGACGTCGTCCTGTTCGACAAGAACGTCGACAAGCTCCGTGCCGCCGACCGGATGTACCAGGGGCGGATCCGCACCGCCGCGGCCAACGCGTACTCGATCGAAGAGGCCGTGCTCGAAGCCGACCTCGTGATCGGCGCGGTCCTCGTGCCCGGTGCCAAGGCGCCGAGCCTGGTGTCGAACGATCTCGTGTCCCGGATGAAGCCGGGCAGCGTGCTCGTCGACATCTCCGTCGACCAGGGTGGCTGTTTCGAGGACACCCGGCCGACGACGCACGCCGAGCCGACGTTCCAGGTGCACGACTCGGTGTTCTACTGCGTCGCCAACATGCCCGGCGCCGTCCCGCACACCTCGACGTACGCGCTGACGAACGTCACGCTGCCCTACGCGCTGGAGCTGGCGAACCACGGCCTGTCCGGCGCCGTCGCGCGGTGCCCGGAGCTGCGCGGCGGCGTCAGCACGGTGGACGGCAGGCTGACCTCCGCGCCGGTCGGTGAGGCACTGGGAATCGACTCCGTTTCGCTCGACGACGTGCTCGGCTAGGCCGTGTCCTGTAAGGCTGTTCGATGGGCTTCGTGATCCAGGTGGTTCCTGGCGGTGCGGGCGGATCGGCCTCGTACCGGGGTCGTACTCGGCCGAGCCCGCCCGTGCCGTCAGGGACCGCCTGGGCGCGAAGACCGCGAACATGACTTGCAGGACACGGCCTAGGTGTACTGACCTGAGAGGTTGGGAACGCGGCTGGCGGGTGGGTGGCCGCCGAGTGCG